>NZ_QLZR01000003.1 GCF_003289955.1 Planococcus halotolerans
AGCGTGGCGACACGTGCAGCTGACGAATACTAATCGATCGAGGACTTAACCAATTACTTTCATGATTCGCTTTGCATTCAACCGTTTCAATGTCCGTTGTATCCAGTTTTGAGGGCGCAAGCACTCAAATACAGTCCAGTGACGATGGCAAAGAGGCCACACCCGTTCCCATCCCGAACACGGCAGTTAAGCTCTTTTGCGCCGATGGTAGTTGGGGGTCTCCCCCTGTGAGAGTAGGACGTCGCTGGTCTGATTTTTTTTATGGTCCCGTGGTGTAGCGGTTAACATGCCTGCCTGTCACGCAGGAGATCGCCGGTTCGATCCCGGTCGGGACCGTCTTATGATAAACACAGCCAAGCCGCTGTGTTTATTTTTTTTGTCCAAAAGCAACAAGTTTTAACGGATGTTAAGATACAGAACTTCCGAACAACTGAGTGAGACGGGTAATATATTTTGATTTACAAGCATTTCTTCGCTAAACTATGTTAAGACTCAATAGAGGTGACAAAGAATGACTTATACTATAGAAGTAAATTCTCCGGAAGAAACGGAAGCGTTTGCTGCAAAGCTGGCGGGTTTATTGAAGGCCGGTGATTTGCTGACGCTGGAAGGTGGCCTAGGAGCCGGGAAAACAACGTTTACTAAAGGCTTGGCGAAAGGCCTCGGGATTAAACGGATGGTCAACAGCCCGACGTTTACGATTTTGAAACAGTATTCCGGGAACCTGGATCTCAATCATTTTGATGTCTACAGACTTGAAAACAGTGATGAAGATATCGGTTTTGATGAGTTATTTGCCAGTGAGGCAGTTTCCGTTGTCGAGTGGGCGCAATTTATAGAAGATTATTTGCCCGATGAACGATTGGAAATTACCATAGACCGTCTATCAGAAGAAAGCCGTGCAATTCAGCTGCATCCGATTGGACAGCGTTTTGAAACTCTTTGCAAGGAGATTATGCCATGATTTACCTAGGAATCGACACATCGAATTCGCCATTAGCTATTGCATTGGCAAAAGACGATACCATTCTAATAGAAGAAACATCAAATCTTAAAATAAACCATTCCTTGACTGCCATGCCTGCTGTAGAGGACCTAATGGCAAAAGCCAAGGTGAATCCATCGGAATTGACTCATATTGCTGTTGCTGAAGGTCCTGGATCTTATACTGGCGTGCGTATCGGTCTTACGATTGCCAAAACATTGGCGTGGTCGTTAAAAATACCCTTGCATATGGTGTCGAGCCTAAAAGTATTGGCAGCAAATGGCCAATTTTTTGACGGAATTATATGCCCGTTAATGGATGCAAGAAGAGGCACTGCCTTTATGGGTGCTTACGCCGGCGAAAGCCTGGAGTCGGTAATTCCTGATCAGCACAGTGATGTAAGGGAATTTCTTCTGCAATTGAAAGAAACAGGGCGTCCGGTTTTATTTGTGGGGATGGATATTGAAATCCATAAGGAAACAATCCGTGAGGCCCTTGGAGACCAGGCTGTTTTTGCAGCACCACAGAACCGCTTGCCACGGGCTTCGAATTTGATCATGCTGGCGAAACAATCCACCGAGCAGAATGTGCATCATGCGGTGCCTGAATATCGCCGGATTACAGAAGCCGAAGCGAATTATCTCAAGGCACAAGGCGGCGGAGAATCATGAATGACGAAGTGACCTTCCGCAAAATGACAGTCGACGATGTGGATGCTGTATTTGAGATTGAGCATTCATCCTTTTCTTTACCATGGACAAAAGAAGCCTTCCATTATGAAATGATGGAAAACAGGCATGCTTATTATGTTTTGGCTGAAACATCGGATGGAATCGTCGGTTTTTGCGGCTTATGGATTGTCATGGATGAATGCCATGTGACCAATATCGCCATACGGCCGGAACAGCGCGGCAAAAAATTGGGTGAGAAACTCATGATTGCTGCAATGGAGACGGCAAAGGAAAATGGGGCAAAGGCGATGACTCTTGAAGCCAGAGTGAGCAATACTATTGCAAGAAACCTTTACGAAAAACTTGGATTTAAAAATGGAGGCATCCGGAAAAGCTATTACTCAGATAATTTTGAGGATGCCATAGTGATGTGGGTGAATTTTGATGAATGAAGACATCTATGTATTGGGAATAGAGACAAGTTGTGATGAAACCGCGGCGTCTGTAGTAAAAAACGGTACGGAAATCATCTCTAACGTTGTCGCTTCACAAATTGAAAGCCATAAGCGCTTTGGTGGAGTTGTACCGGAAATCGCTTCAAGACATCATGTCGAACAGATTACATTGGTGATTGAAGAAGCACTGCAGCAGGCAGAAATGACTCCAACTGGGTTGAGTGCAGTGGCTGTAACCGAAGGGCCAGGATTAGTCGGTGCTTTATTGATTGGCGTAAATGCAGCGAAAGCTTTTGCGTTTGCCCATCAATTGCCGATTATCGGAGTGCATCATATAGCAGGCCATATCTATGCCAACCGGCTTGCGCAGGAAATGGAGTTTCCTTTACTTGCTCTAGTGATTTCGGGTGGACATACAGAACTGGTATATATGAAGGAACATGGCCATTTTGAAGTCATTGGGGAAACCCGTGACGATGCAGCAGGGGAAGCGTATGACAAAGTAGCGCGTACGTTGAACCTTCCGTATCCAGGAGGCCCTCATATTGACCGTCTGGCACATGAAAGCACAAACCCGGTCGATTTTCCGCGTGTTTGGTTGGAAGAAGGCTCTTATGACTTCAGTTTCAGCGGCTTGAAATCATCGGTATTGAATTATATGCACAATGCGGCGCAGCGCGGGGAACAGGTGAAACCTGAAGATGTTGCTGCCGGATTCCAGAACAGCGTAGTTGAAGTGGTTACTGCCAAAACCCTGAAGGCAGCTGATCAATACAAGGTACGGCAAGTGATTGCAGCAGGAGGGGTGGCAGCCAATAAAGGCTTGCGTGCTTCTCTTGAAAAAGAGTTTACAGAGAAAGGCATTCCTTTCTTTATTCCGCCGTTGCGTTTATGCACCGACAATGCAGCGATGATTGCGGCCGCAGGGACAGTGATGTTTGAAAAAGGCATCCGCGGAAATATGGCCATGAACGGCCGTCCAGGAATGGAAATGGCTTCATGGATTTAAATTGTTAATAAATAAATACTAAAAAGCTCTTTATCCACAATTCAGATAAAGAGCTTTTTCTTTTTGTGCATAAGTAAGCTGGAAATCGGAAATTTAATGAAAAAATGCGAAAATTCCATGGACTTATCCACTTTTTATAAACAAACCACTTAAATTCTGTCAATAGAGAACATTTGTACTTATGCACAATTTGTTAGTAAGCTGTTTGTAAGTCGAGAATAACTTGGTGATTTCCTATATCTTGTGTACCATATAGCAGGATACTATGTGGGTAACTTTTTTATTGATTGTGGATAATGTGCATAACACTGTTGATAGTTGATGCACAAGGAGAAGCGATGTGCACAACTTTGTGGAAATAAATATTTTACAAAAGGGTATTGACCAAGATATGGACAAAGAAAAACCGCATACAAAAGTATACGGTCAATTTGCTAATTGTTCAAGTTTTTCCTGCAATTCAAGCCATAACGCCATTGTTTCTTCGTGTTGCCCTTTCAGTTCTTCCAACTGCTGCTGCAGAGGAAGCAGGCGTTCATGATCCTGGAAAATTTCAGGGTCGGTGAATTGCTCTTCTGTTTCGGCAATCTGTAAATCCAGTTTTTCCATATCCTGCTCAACTTCTTCAAGCTGGCGCGTCAATTGGCGTTCCAGTTTTTTTGCTTCCTTATCGATTTGTGAAGTAGAGGCGGCAGTTTCCGGTTTATTGATGACAGAAGGATTTTCAGCTTCTTCCAATGCTTTCAATTCTTCTGTTTCCAGCTTCTTCTCTACATAATAATCGTAATCGCCAAGGTACTCGGTCGTACCTTCCTTCATCAACTCGACCACTTTTGTGGAAATGCGATTCATGAAATAACGGTCGTGGGATACGAAAAGGATGGTGCCGGGATAGTCGAGCAACGCGTTTTCAAGGACTTCCTTGCTGTCGAGGTCCAAGTGGTTGGTCGGTTCATCGAGCAATAAAACATTCGCTTTTTGCATCATCAGTTTCGCGAGTGCCACCCGTGCTTTTTCGCCGCCAGAAAGAGATGAAACGGGTTTTAATACGTCGTCGCCTGAGAACAGGAAACGGCCGAGAATGCCCCGAATATCTTTTTCGTTGACCATCGGATAATCGTCCCATAGTTCGTTTAATACGAGTTTATTACCTTTCAGGTTTGCCTGTTCCTGGTCGTAATAGCCGAATTGGATGCCGGTGCCGTAATGGATGTCGCCATTAAGCGGCGGAATTTCCTTAATGATTGTTTTCAGTAACGTCGATTTGCCGACACCATTCGGTCCGACAAGAGCGAGGCTTTCCTGGCGGTACAGCTTTACATTGATGTTTTCGGAGACCGGTTTTCCGCTGTATCCGATTTTTAAATCACGGACATTGAGCACATCATTGCCACTTTGTTTGGCGATAGTGAAGCCGAAACGAGCTGATTTTTCATTGCCGTCGGGCGCTTCCATCCAATCAGTTTTTTCGAGCACACGGCGCCGGCTTTGAGCCATTTTAGTCGTTGACGCACGGACCAGATTGCGGGCGACATAATCTTCGAGCTTCGCTTTTTCGCTTTGCTGTTTTTCAAACTGTTTCTGGTCCAGCTCGTACTGTTTCGCTTTTTCGTCGAGATAACGGCTGTAGTTGCCGGTGAATTTCCGGACCTGGTGGCGTGACACTTCATAGACAATGTTAACAACCTGGTCCAGGAAGTAGCGGTCATGCGATACGACCAGGATGGCGCCGGGATAATTCTTCAAGTAATTCTCAAGCCAGCTCAATGTTTCGATGTCCAGGTGGTTGGTCGGTTCATCGAGAATCAATAGCTGCGGCTTGGTCAGCAGATGTTTGGCGAGCATCAGGCGGGTTTTCTGGCCGCCTGACAATGAAACCACTTTTTTGCCGTAATCATCGGAATAGAATTTCATGCCGTGCAGGATGGCGCGGGTATCAGCTTCGTACTGATAGCCGCCGGCGTCCTTAAAAGCGTGCTGAAGAGCATCGTATTCCTGCATCACTTTTTCGTTGATTTCCTGATTGTTGTAGACAGCAGGATCAGCCATCTGTTCCTCGAGCCGGCGCAATTGCTGTTCCTGTTCGCGGAAGCCACTGAAGATGGTCATCATTTCGTCCCAGATTGTCATGTCGGATTCAAGCTTGGACTGTTGCTCGAGATAGCCGACAGTCAAATCTTTTGGCATGATGATGTCGCCGCTGTCATACGATATTTCCCCGGAAATAATTTTCAGCAGCGTTGATTTTCCTGCGCCGTTCCGGCCGACTAGAGCGACCCGGTCCCGGTGCTGGACTTCTAATTTAACGCCGGAGAGGATTTCCTCCGCCCCGAACGATTTATGGATTTGGTTTACTTGCAATACGATCATTTTGGGTCACCTCTATTCTCTCTAAGTGTAGCCGATAGAAGCGGGCTTCGCAATCGGCCGGACCTTTACATATCGGGCCGCCTCATGTAAGATAAAGGCGATTTGACAAGACCCAGGAGGTAACATTGCATGTTACAGGAACCAACATCCAAAATTCCACAAGCTACTACAAAACGGCTTCCGCTTTATTATCGTTTTCTTCAGAATTTCGCCAATGCCGGTCAGAAGAGAATTTCTTCCCAGGAACTGAGCGAAGCAATGAAAATAGATTCGGCCACCATCAGAAGGGATTTTTCCCATCTAGGAGCACTTGGCAAGAAAGGTTATGGCTATGACGTTCAGGAACTGCTCGAATTCTTCCGCAAGACACTGGACCAGGACGAAGCGACGAACGTAGCGTTGATCGGCGTCGGCAGCCTTGGCAGCGCCTTTTTGAAGTATAATTTCCACCGCAACCATAATACGAAGATCATTCTTGCTTTTGATTCGAATAGTCCGCATGAAGGCGAAAAGATCAGCGGCATCGATACGTACCATCCGGATATGATTGAAGAAAAAATTAAGGAATATGGTGTTGAAGTGGTCATCTTGACTGTGCCGTCACGCTCTGCCCAGGAAGTCACAGACCGTCTGGCAGCAACGGCGATCAAAGGGATTCTGAACTTCACACCTGTCCGCATTGCGGTCCCTGAAAACATCCATGTGCAGACCATCGATTTGTCGGTAGAGCTGCAGACGCTGATTTATATGATCAAGCATACATGACTTAAAATCTTCACATTTGAAGAGTCCAAGGAAATAGCCAAAGCGGTACAGATGCTGTAAAATAAGACGCATACTACAGGAGGTGTCAATTATGCCAGGTCCACTAAGTTTGATCGTTATTGCAGTTGTAGCATTGTTGATTTTCGGGCCGAAGAAATTGCCGGAATTGGGTAAAGCGTTCGGTTCTTCACTTCGCGAATTCAAGAATGCCACTAAGGGGCTTGTTGATGATGACGACGATGACGTTTCAACAAAGAAGAAAGAAGAGCAAAAAGAACTACGATAGGATGTTAATCCGATGAATGAAAAAGATATGACATTAGTTGAACATATAGGTGAATTGAGAAAACGGCTGACGATTATAGTCGTTTTCTTTCTATTGGCCGTCATTGTCAGCTTTTTCCTCGCTCAGCCGCTGATCAACTATCTGCAGTATACAGAGGAAGCGAAAAATCTGACATTGAATGCCTTTAAGATTACAGACCCGCTGAAGATCTATATGCAAGTCATGATGATTCTTGCGCTGTTCATCACTTCACCAGTGATCATGTATCATTTCTGGGCATTCATCAGCCCCGGCCTGCATGATAAAGAACGGCGGGCGACATTGAGTTATATCCCGTTTTCACTGCTGCTTTTTGTCGGAGGGATCGCCTTTTCCTATTTGGTGCTGTTCCCTTACGTAATCGGCTTTATGCTGAATATTTCCGACAATCTCTCCATACAGGAAACAATCGGGATCAATGAATACTTCCAGTTCCTGTTCCAGATCACCTTGCCATTCGGCTTCATTTTCCAGTTGCCGGTGCTGATGCTGTTTCTGACCAGGCTCGGAATCATTACACCGATGCTGATGACGCAATACCGCAAGTACGCGTATTTTGCGCTGGTGGTTATCGCAGCTTTCATCACGCCGCCGGATATCATTTCACATCTGATTGTGACGCTGCCGTTGATTCTATTATATGAATTCAGTATTATCATCGCGAAAATCGGTTATCGTAAATTCTTGAAAGCCGAACAGCAGCAGGCAATCGAAGAACAACAAAGCCTTTCAGAGGAATAAACTCTGTGGGGTTTTTGTTTTTAATAGAGTGCATTTTTCAAACAAACCAAAAGCCCGGCTGCTAAGTGCAGCCGGGCTTTGTTTATCTGAAGAAAATTTGGGTGATGAATTGAATCTGCTCCAATTGTTCCATGCGTTCGATGAAGCGGTTGATTTTGTCCATATTCAGCTGGATGAGCATAACGTAACCGTTCAGCAGGATATGGGCGATGATTGGCGTCAGCAGGCTTTTCGTTTTCTTGTACAGGAACGCAAGAATCAGACCGGTTGTGAAATACAGCAGAAGATGAGTGAATTCCAAATGGACGGCTGCAAAAACGAGGGCGCTGACAGCTGTAGCGATCCAGAAATTTGTTGTTTGGATCATTGAACCGAAAACGACGCGGCGGAAAACGAGCTCTTCCATTACCGGTCCAAAGAGGACGACGGCGAAAATGGCAGCCGGCACGACTTCGGCGATGCTGACCAAATTGGATGTATTCTCAGAGCCCGGGTCGATGCCCATGGCAAGTTCGATTAACGCGGCCAGCGATTGTCCGATGAGCAGCAGCAGGAAGCCGAAGAAACCCCACAGGATTGCCCAGCCGATATTAAGTTTCTTGCCTTTCCAGATGTCGAAGAATTTCTTGTCCCGAAAAACGACGATGAGGGCGATGGCAAAACCGATGCCCATGGCAAGGAAGATCAGCCAGCCGGATGTTGCCGCCTGGGCCATGTCAGGTTCCATGCCCTGGCCGATAAAATAATCATAAGTGGAGTTGATGAACAGTACGGGAGATAATTGGATGGCGATGAAAATCAGTAACACATATAGAGAAGTCTTTTTAGTTTTCTTCCCTTTTGTTTTGGTTCCGGAATCTTTGAAGAGTTTATCTTTAAGCGAATTTTTCTCGTTGGCCATGTATACATAATTCCTTTCGTTTGCAGTCCTACTTTCTATTGTAGTGGTTAGAAAAAAATAGCGCAAAGAAATAAAGAAAAGCGCAAGCAAGATATGGGCCAAATGTAATTTGGCCCATATCTTTGCGACGAAGCTAGCGCAGCGATGCAGGAGCAGTAGGGTTTTTCACGATTTGGCGAAGCGGCGTGTTTTCAGCCGCACAGCCAAAGTGGCTTATGACCCGAAGAGCTGGGCCGCTGAAGTCTAGACAAATTTTCTTTCAAAAAGTGCATACCTTACCGCTTGCAAATATTCTTTGTTTTTATTAAACTTGGAAATGGGTTAGCACTCGAAGAGTGAGAGTGCTAATAATTGCATTTACTTATTCAGAGGAGGGTGTTTCAATTGTTAAGACCATTAGGAGACCGAGTTATCATTGAACTCATCGAAGCGGAAGAAACTACTTCAAGCGGGATTGTATTGCCGGGATCGGCTCAGGAAAAACCGCAGGAAGGCAATGTCATCGCGGTAGGAAATGGCTTGATCCGCGAAAACGGCGCACGCACGGAGCTGGATGTTAAAGAAGGCGACCGCGTAATCTTCTCAAAATATGCAGGATCTGAATTGAAATACGAAGGCAAAGAGTATTTGATCTTGCGCGAAAACGACATTTTAGCAGTAATCGGATAAAGAGAAACTTCATTCAGTGGGAGTTACTTCATCACATTGAATGTTAGTTGATCCAATCGGGTTTTTACGGTCAGTTGATCTCCCGCTTGGAAAAGTGGGAGTCTTACTGACCGTTAATACGGGATAAACGATAAAATTCAGTTTGACATAGGAGGAAGCTAAACATGGCAAAAGAGATTAAGTTCAGTGAAGATGCACGTACCCTCATGTTGCAGGGTGTAGATAAATTGGCGGACGCGGTAAAAGTTACGCTTGGGCCAAAAGGGCGCAACGTGGTGCTTGAGAAAAAATTCGGTTCACCACTTATTACAAATGACGGTGTAACGATTGCAAAAGAAATCGAACTTGAGAACGCTTTTGAAAACATGGGTGCGAAACTCGTGGCTGAAGTTGCTTCTAAAACAAATGACATCGCTGGTGACGGAACAACAACTGCGACAGTTCTTGCGCAGGCAATGATCCGTGAAGGCTTGAAAAACGTTACAGCTGGCGCGAACCCTGTGGGCATCCGCCGCGGTATCGAATTGGCAGTTGAAAAAGCGGTTGAAGGCTTGAAATCCGTTTCTCAGCAAATCGAAGGAAAAGAGTCGATTGCACAGGTTGCAGCAATTTCTTCCGGCGACGCTGAAGTGGGTAAACTGATCGCTGAAGCGATGGAGCGTGTCGGCAACGACGGCGTCATCACTTTGGAAGAATCACGCGGCTTCACTACAGAGCTTGACGTAGTGGAAGGTATGCAATTCGACCGCGGTTACCAGTCACCATACATGGTAACGGATTCAGACAAAATGGAAGCGGTCCTTGAAAACCCGTTTATCCTTGTCACTGACAAGAAAATCGGCAATATCCAGGAAATCCTTCCAGTACTTGAGCAAGTTGTTCAGCAAAGCAAGCCTTTATTGATCATCGCTGAAGATGTTGAAGGCGAAGCATTGGCTACTTTAGTGGTCAATAAATTACGCGGTACATTTAACGCGGTAGCGGTTAAAGCACCAGGATTCGGTGACCGCCGCAAAGCGATGCTTGAAGATATCGCAGCATTGACTGGCGCTGAAGTGATCACTGAAGACCTTGGACTTGAGTTGAAAACAACGAACATTGCACAGCTTGGACGCGCAGCGAAAGTTGTCGTAACAAAAGAAAACACAACAATCGTTGAGGGTAACGGAGATCCACAGAACATCGTGGCACGCGTAACTCAAATCCGCAGCCAATTGGAAGAAACAACTTCTGAGTTCGACAAAGAGAAATTGCAGGAACGCCTTGCTAAACTTTCAGGCGGCGTAGCAGTCATCAAAGTCGGAGCGGCTACAGAAACAGAATTGAAAGAACGCAAACTGCGCATTGAAGATGCGTTGAACGCAACACGCGCAGCAGTTGAAGAAGGCATCGTGGCGGGCGGCGGTACTGCATATATCAATGTTTACAACAACGTCGCGGAAATTCTTGAAACAATAGAAGGCGACGAAGCGACAGGCGTTAAAATCGTTCTTCGTGCACTTGAAGAGCCGGTTCGCCAAATCGCGACAAACGCAGGTCTTGAAGGATCGATCATCGTTCATCGCCTGAAATCCGAAGAAGTCGGCATCGGCTTTAACGCAGCGAACGGCACATGGGTTAACATGCTTGAAGAAGGCATCGTCGATCCAACTAAAGTATCCCGTTCTGCACTTCAAAACGCAGCATCCGTTGCGGCTATGTTCCTGACTACTGAAGCAGTAGTGGCGGACATTCCGGAAGAAAACAACGGCGGCGGCATGCCTGATATGGGCGGCATGGGCGGCATGATGTAAGTCATCAGCCCCTTTTAGAAGAACTCCTTCTCACTGAGTGAGAAGGAGTTCTTTTTTAGATTATAAAAATACAATATTGAATTAATTCACTAATATGTATTGTAATATAATTAACGGAATGATATTGTATTAATCATATTGAATTACTCGGCATTAGATGTCGAATATTAATTATATCTTATCTAGAGAGGTGGAGGGACTGGCCCTTTGAAGCCTCGGCAGCGGACCGAATTGGAAACCATTCCAATTCGAAACTGTGCCAAATCCAGCAAGTGCTATATTTATGCACTTGAAAGATGAGAAGAGCTGATCCAAGAGTCCCTCTTCTTATTTATGGAGAGGGCCTCTTTTTATATTTATTGGATAATCAGATAAATTCTGATTTACAAATGAACAAAAACAAGAACAAATAATAATCTTTTAAAATTCTACTATCCTTCGAATTATTTTATTTGTCCGAGATAGAGAGAATGTATAAAACAAGGAGAGATGACAGATGAAAAAGCGTTTAGTTAGCGTATTAGGAGTTTCAATTTCATTATTATTAGCGGGTTGTGGTGATGGGGATCAAGCTTCAGGAGAAGATAAGAAAGAAATAAGAGTTGGTTTCGGTGTTGGTACATACGAACAACAATTCAAAGAAGGTATCTTGCCTATCTTAGAGGAAAAAGGATACACAGTTGATACAACAACCTTTTCTCAAAATATGCAGTTAAATCCCGCTATGCAAGAGGGCTCACTTGATGCGACTATTTTTCAGAGTACAGCTTACATGGAAGGAATCAATGATGAAAGGGACATGAATATGACAGGTATTGTTTTTGTACCGAGTGCTCCTCAGGGGTTATACTCTGAACATCACGATTCACTAGATGAAGTGAAAGATGGATCGACGGTTGGGGTACCGAATGATCCGGTAAATCAGGAAAGAGCAGTGCGTATTCTTGAGGAGTTAGGTTGGGTTACTGTCTCGGATGATGCGGGTGTTACCGATTTCACCCTTGACGGTGTTGAACCAGCGGATTACGACATTGACATTAAAGTATTAGACGCTGCTCAAATTCTGGTATCACTTCAGGACATTGACTTTGGAATAGTTAATGGTAATTATATTGCAAGCGCTCCGGATAGAAAAATTACGGATGCCTTAAAGATTGAAAATACACCGGAACAGCATCGTATCATTGTAACTATTGAAGAAGAAAATGAGAGTAAAGAATGGGCGACAGATTTAAAGGAAGCATATGAGTCAGATGAATTCAGAGAATATATTGAGTCAAATGAACAATATGACGGGTTTATCATGACAGAGGCTTGGAATTAATAAATGAAACAAGTATCTGTATTAGAAGAGAAAGGTGAAGTGTACATGGATCTCACAGCAGCTAAGACTTTTGAAGAGCGTCTGCATATATTAACAAATACAGTTGCCTCATTCTCAGAAAGAGCAGCTCAAAATGATCTTGAAGGAAAGTTTCCATTCGAGAATTTCGAAGACTTGAAAAATATCAATTATCCTTCATTGACGGTCCCTGCTAAGTACGGTGGGCAGGGAATTTCATTATACGAATTAGTACGTTATCAAGAAGTTATTAGTAAGGCAGATGGGTCAACTGGTTTATCGATCGGCTGGCATATGGGAATCATTCAAGATCTGGGAGAAACGAATAGATGGAAAGAATCTGTACTCAAAAATCTATTTGATGATGTAAAAGAAAATGGGGCTTTACTCAATACCGCTGCGACCGAAAAGCAAACAGGGAGTCCGACAAGAGGCGGAAAACCTGGCACAAAGGCTAAAAAGGATGGACAGTATTGGGTTATTAATGGAAGAAAAACTTTTACTACAATGGCTCCGGTATTGGACTATTTTAACGTAACAGCTACGATTGAAGAGACAGGCGAAATTGGATTTTTTCTCATTCCAAGATCAAAAGCGGGAATAAAAATAGATGAAACTTGGGATAGTGTGGCAATGAGGGGGACCGGGAGTCATGACTTAGTATTGAATGACGTTCAGGTTGAGGAAGACTCTTTGGTCGAAATTTTTGGATCTGGACAAAAACAACCAACTGGATGGTTGCTTCATATTCCGGCATGCTACCTGGGAATTGCTCAGGCAGCGCAGGATTATGCCATCAGTTTTGCCAAAGAATACTCTCCAAATAGCATTAACGGCCCAATTATAGAATTGCCGAATGTAAAACAAAAGATAGGCCAGATTGAACTGGAATTAACAAGAGCAAGACATTTTCTGCATTCTGTAGCGAAGAAGTGGGATGAGTCAACAGAAGAGGAAAGATCAAAGATGGCCCCTGAATTGGGGGCGGTTAAGGTAGCTGTCACAAATTCAGCAGTTACTGTCGTTGATTTAGCAATGAGGGTGGTAGGTGCTCAGAGCCTTTCAGAAAAGTCTCCTTTGCAAAGATATTATCGTGATGTAAGAGCGGGTCTGCATAATCCGCCTATGGAGGATATGACTATTCCGCTGCTTGCTGATTTTGCAATTAGAAACCAGGAATTGAAAAAACTTCAATAGAAAGAAAAGAGCCGAAAAACAGTCTAGTCAATGTGCGGCATGATGTAATTCCGTTCAACCATAAAGAAAACTCCTCTCACATAGTGGGAGGAGTTTTCTTTATGGGAAGGAATAATTTAAAATCACTTAGCTGTCCGCTTCGAAACATAAGGAAAAATAGGATCCATCAATTCGAAGTCATAGCTGTCACTGTTCACTTTCCCAATAACCTTGTCGCTGTCATAAAGGTCCAGCATGAATTGGGCCATTTCTTTTGCGGTGTGATATTTTTGGACATGGTCACTGTAGCTGAAATCTTCCAGCTCACGTGCGGTTTTCACAAACTCAGTTTCTGTCATGGCCGGCGCGAGTATTTTCACTTTCATTGGTGAGTCTTGATCGCGCAGTTCCTGGGCCAGTCCTTCTGTAAATGCGCTTACATAGAACTTGGTCGCAGCATACGATACGGCATTCGGCACGATCCTGTATCCTAAGTCAGACGATACGTTGATCAATTGTGTTCCTTCTTTGCTGGAATAATTGCGTGCATAAAGTGTGGAGAGGGTTGTTAATGCTTCCACATTTACACGAAGCATCTTTTCGATTTTCTTTACCTCCTGCTCAGCGACAGGCGCGCTGTTTCCGAAGCCGGCATTATTGATCCAGGTTTCAATTTCATACTCTTTTAAGCTGTCGTACAAGTCATGAACATCTTCACTTTCAGAAAGATCTGTGGGTTTAATGACGATGTCCAAATTAGCGTTCATGTTGTGGATTTCTTTTTTTAATTCATCCAGCTGCGCTTCGCGTCTTGCAACCAGAATGAGATTTTTATTCCGTGATGCAAAAGCTAACGCAGTTTCGTAGCCAATGCCTGAGCTGGCTCCTGTAATGACCGTGTACTCCATAAGAATTCCTCCACTGAAATTTATTATGATACACAGCTATCGTACTGTTTACATTAACCAGAAAGCAAATGTTGTAAGAGGGGTCATGTGGGCGGGAATCAGCTTAGAAGTTTTAAGCTTTTTTCATCTTAATTCATTAGTTAAATGAAATATGTTCAACTTATGTCAGGCATTCTGAAATTTCCTCCTAATATGACAGCTGTCACTATCCTCCCGTTGTTGGATACTGTAAATTAGCGATAGTCGACAGATGGTTCCTGAAGGGACTCTGACTGAAAAGGAGATTTATCTAATGAAAAAAATAGCTTGGATTACGGATACAGCTGCACAGCTGGATGACGCATTCATCCAAAAACATGATGTTTATGTCCTGCCCCTCAGTGTTGTATTTTCCGATGGAACATATAGAGAATCAATAGATCTTACACAGAAAGAATTTTACGATAAATTGCGTGAAGCTAAAGCATCACCGAAAACGTCACAGCCGGCAATCGGCGAGATGCTTGCTTTGTATGAAAAATTAGAGGCAGAAGGATACGATTCGGCGATTGCGCTGCACCTGTCCAGCGGACTTTCCGGTACATTCGAAAGTGCACAATCAGCCGCGAAAATGACAGATTTCAAAGTTTATCCCGTCGATTCGAAAATCGGTTCATTCCCGATGGTCAAGATGATCGAAGCCGGAAATGAGCTTTTGGAAAACGGCAAAGAAGTTGAAGAAGTTGTTGAAGCTCTGAAAGGGATGACAGCTAAAGCCCATTTATCTTTCATTCCTTCAAGCCTGAACCAATTGCATAAAAGCGGACGTGTTTCCGGAACACAGAATTTCCTGAGTAATATACTGAATATTAAACTGGTCATTACTTTTGTGGATGGCATCACTGTCATGAAAGAAAAAGTCCGTTCCAATAAACGGGCTAAAAACAATGTGACTGAAGCGCTTCGCGCGGATATGGCTGCAGGCACAGTAACCGAAGTGGCGGCTATTCACTGCAATAACGCTGTGGACGCGGAAACATGGAAGAACGAGCTTCTCCAGGAATTTCCGGATTTAAAAGTCGAAGTTGTGCAGCTCAGTGTGTGCGTTGGCGTACATGCGGGCGAAGGAACTACTGGTTTAAGCTGGCTGGCTAAATGATTTTCAGCAAATAAAAATTCCGCGAAATTAGAGACAATCCAGTAAGCCAGATTTTCGGCTTACTGGATTGTCTTTTTAATTCTCATAAATAAGTTTTGTGCAATGGCATCCACTTTCAAACACCTCACTTTCCAGAAACGCCCGTGTCGTGTAAACTGTATAAGGTTAAGAATGAATGAGATGTAACTTATTTTAATTTTTATTGATTTCAACTATAGATTTAAAAAGAGTCAGGGACGAAAGGATTGGAATAAAATTATGAAAGAGAATTTTTGGCAGGATCTGCCGCGGCCGTTTTTTGTATTGGCACCGATGGAAGATGTGACGAATGTTGTATTCCGCCATGTAGTGGCTGAAGCGGCACGGCCGGATGTGTTTTTCACTGAGTTTACGAATACGGAAAGCTATTGCCATCCTGAAGGGATCTTCAGCGTGCGCGGCCGGTTGACGTTTACGGAAGATGAGCAGCCGATGGTAGCCCATATCTGGGGCAATAAACCCGAGCATTTCCGTGAAATGAGCATCGGCATGGCAAAACAGGGCTTCAAAGGTGTCGACATCAATATGGGCTGCCCTGTGCCGAACGTTGCCGCAAAAGGAAAAGGCAGTGGCTTGATCAATTACCCGGATAACGCAGCCGAGATTATCCAGGCAGCGAAAGCTGGCGGATTGCCGGTCAGCGTCAAGACGCGTCTGGGTTATACCAGCGTGGACGAGTGGAGAGGCTGGCTGACGCATGTGCTGGAACAGGATATCGCCAATTTGTCGATCCACCTGCGTACGAAAAAAGAGATGAGCGCTGTGCCTGCGCATTGGGAATTGATTCCGGAAATCAAGCAATTGCGCGATGAAATTGCGCCGGATACTTTGCTGACGATCAATGGCGATATCCCGGATTATAAAACGGGTATGGAGCTTGCTGAGAAGTACGGCATTGACGGCGTTATGATCGGACGCGGAATTTTCCACAATCCGTTCGCTTTTGAAAAAGAACCGAGAGAGCACAGCAGCGAAGAGTTGTTTGATCTGCTGCGCCTGCATTTGGATCTTCATGATAAATATTCTACGGATATCGAGCCGATTGCATTCAAACCGCTGCGCCGCTTCTTTAAGATTTATGTTAAAGGGGTCCGCGGCGTCGGTGAATTGCGGAACGAATTGATGTACACAGAAACGACGGATGAAGTACGTGAACTGCTCAATAATTTTGAAGCAATGTCGAAAGTGAAAAGTTAAGTAAAAAATAGCGCATTCTCTGGAAGTCAGAGAGTGCGCTATTTTAATGAATTAAATTCGGCCGATCAGATTTTCAATCAATGTTTCATTGAGTATATTTTTTTCGTTCGGCAATGGTAAAGCTCTTTTGCCGGTCTGTACTTCTTCAACAAATATAATTTCCCGGCGTACAGTATTTGAAAAGCAAATCATGTATTTCTTATCATTATAGTCAATAACACTGAAACGGGTTCGATCTGTAAGAAACCAATTTGGAGATATCACTTGATGGCCGCCTTTACTGATGGATTTTTAAAACATTATGCCATGTTATGGGAATTAAGTAAATATAAAAACCCCTAAAAAACGGGAGCTATATCACTTTGCTGTTATTCAGGTGAAAGTCTATGACACCAGCCGCTTCTTCGACTGTTTTGTAGCAAACAACTGTCGAAGTTTCTAGGAAAGTCAATTCCAGGATTGTCGTATTGGGAATGCAGCGGACAATGATTAAATCCTTAGTTTCCGATGTAAATGTTTGTGTGATGCGGACATTATTATATTGGGAAATCGTGCTCAGCAAATCGCTTATGTGGTTTATTTTCAATAGGATTCTCCTCCCTGAAATGGAAAGTGACTAAAAAAAGTCTATAGAATCCAAGGTTATTTAAATGCCTATGGAACAACAGTATCACTATGGCGATGCAATGAACAGCGTGATACTCTTCGGTTTTTTATTTGCTGAAAACGGGAGCACAAGCATATATGGCAGGTCCGTGCTATAATGAGTGACTTAGGAATACCGCAATGAGTGGATGCCTGGAAGTTGAACTTACCAATAAATTATAGAGGTGTAATAGAATGAACAAAAGATGGACGATCGATAAAATAAGAGAGTTTACTGAGAAAAATTCAACCAGCACATTGCTGTCGAAGGAATACCACGGATTTTCGCAAAAGCTGCTGTTCAAGTGTGAATGCGGCAATAATTTCGAAAAGACTTTTACGAAGTTCAACAAGAACAACCAACGCAAATGTGACGTGTGCCAGCCGCCGAAAGAACCGCGCGGCGCCTAATATATATAGAAGAAACGCTGATTTCTGTAAAAGGAAATCGGCATTTTTTTATTTAAAGGAAGTTAAAAAGATTGAATAATTAGATAATAATCATTTACATTAGAGGCGAGTGGATGTAGAATGAAATGAGAACAAATGTTCTTTGAAATATACATATAAAACAAGGCGATAGAATATAGTATTTGCATATCTCTAATTCAACGGACTGTGCCTGAGTTTCACAGGAAAGGGTGAGCAGAGTGGTAAATGCAAGTTATCAAGCGGACGCAACTGACTGGGCAATCGAAGCGAAAGGCCTTGTGAAGATTTTTGGGAAACACCGGGCAGTGGATGGAGTGGACCTGACTGTAAGAAAAGGCACGGTATATGGATTTTTAGGACCGAATGGGGCCGGGAAAACGACTACAATCCGAGTGCTGGCGACTCTCCTGAAGCCGGACGGTGGATCGGCAGAAATCTTCGGCCACGATTTAAGTAAAGAAGGAGACGAAATCCGGAGCCGAATCAGTTTGACTGGGCAGTACGCCTCTATCGATGAAGATTTAACGGGAATGGAAAACCTTGTGATGATGGGCAGGCTGATGGGGTATGGACGTGCTGCTGCCAAAGTACGGGCAGCAGAATTATTGAAAGCTTTCGGACTGCAGGATGCGGCGAAACGGCAAGTGAAGAATTATTCCGGCGGTATGCGGCGGCGCATTGACATTGCGGCGAGCATTGTCGTAACCCCGGAACTCTTGTTTTTGGATGAACCGACGGCTGGGCTGGACCCAAGGAGCCGAAACCAGGTATGGGATATTATCCGTGCACTCGTCGGCAGTGGCACAACGGTTCTGCTGACTACGCAGTATCTGGAAGAGGCAGACCAGCTGGCAGATCGTATTGCAGTCATCAATCAAGGCAAAATTATCGCAGAAGGCACAAGCAGTGAATTAAAGGCGTCGGTCGGCACAGGCACTTTGAGCCTTCAGCTGGTAAAAGCTGAAGAACGATCACGGGCAGCAGAGATTCTTGAGGACAAATTATCTGTGGCAGTCCATCTAATGCCGGATTCCACATCGCTGACGGCTCAGATCAACGATTCATTTCTAGTCGCGGAAGCATTAAGTGAGTTGGCAAAAAACCAAATCGCCGTAAGTGATTTTTCATTTGGACGGCCAAGCCTTGATGAAGTATTCCTGACATTGACCGGGCATGCAGCCTCACAAGAACCACAACCCGAGGAGGGTGGATCATGACAGGCTATATTGAGCAAAGAGAAAAAGAGGCAACTGAACTGCGGCTTAACGAATCGATCGCTTCAAGCGAACGGCCAAAACCGCCAAGTGCTGTTGCTTCCACTTTAACTTTCGCGACAAGGGCTTTATTGCGCATTAAACATGTCCCTGAGCAGATGTTTGACGTTACAGTTTTCCCGGTAATCTTTTTACTGATGTTCACTTATTTATTTGGCGGTGCCATTGCAGGCTCGACGGAAGAATACCTCCAATTTCTGCTGCCTGGGATTTTGGTGATGACGGTTGCTCAAATTACAATGTATACGGGGATTGATTTGAACAACGATATCCGCAAAGGGATATTTGACCGCTTCCGCACATTGCCGATCTGGCTGCCTTCTGCCTTGATCGGCTCACTGCTGGTCGACGTCGTCCGTTACTCGATGGCTTCTGTGATTATGATCACTCTGGGATTTGCGCTCGGTTTTCGACCGGAAGGCGGGTTGATGGGAGTACTGGGAGCGATTGTTTTGATTTTGGTGTTCTCTTTCAGCCTGTCGTGGATCTGGACGGTTTGCGGTTTGATTGTGCGCTCGGAAAAAGCATTGATGATGATCAGCTTTATGGTGCTGTTCCCGCTGACATTCGTCAGCAACGTATTCGTCGATCCGCGGACTTTGCCGTCATGGCTGGAAAGTTTTGTCGACGTCAATCCGATTTCAATTCTGGCAACGGCTGTACGGGGAGCTATGCATGGTACCTTAACTGCACAGCAAGTGATATGGGTGCTTATTGTCTCGGTCATCATGACAGCGATATTTGCGCCGATCACCGTCTATTTATACCGCAACAAGAAGTGAGTTGAAGGAACGCTGATTTCCTGACAGGGAAATTGGCGTTCTGTATTTGCTAGAAGAGAACTTTATTCCGTTATAATGGGAGAAAGTTCAACAATAACAGGAGGCGTACAATGAAAGAAAAAGTGCGGGATACATTCGATCAGATGGCGAATGCCTATGAACATTCGGTGGACAGCGATAATCTATATAATGCAGAATACGAGCGGCCAGCGATGATGGAGCGGGTGCCGGAAAATTTATCCGGCAAAAAAGTTCTGGACGCCGGATGCGCGGCTGGCTGGTACACTCTTCAATTGGTGAAACGTGGAGCGGAGGTCGTGGCTATTGATATGAGCCCGGAAATGGCCGAAGCTGCAAAGAGGCGAGTGGAAGACCATGCGCAGGTGCTTTGTCTGGATTTGGAGGAGGCGTTGCCTTTTGAAGATGAGTCGTTCGACTTCATCCTGAGTTCGCTTACTTTGCATTACTTGAAGGATTGGGAAGGGACCTTCACGGAATTCCACCGTGTCCTGAAGCCAGGCGGCCGATTTCTGTTTTCCGTCCACCATCCGTTAACCGACATACGATTGCTGGATAACCCTGAATATTTTTCGACTGAACTAATCATTGATGAGTGGAAAAAGGACGGCAAGATGTTTAGAGTTCCGTTTTACAGGAGGCCGTTGAACGACATATTGAACAGAACGCTGGCGCATTTCGAGCTTGTTCAAGTGGTTGAACCCCTGCCAACAGAAGCTTTCAGGGAGCGCGACCCGGAACGGTTTGAACGCTTGATGAAAGAGCCCAATTTCCTCATAATCGATTCAAAGAAAAAATGAACGGCATGTGATATCCCTGAAGCCATAAATTTATATCATAGAAAAAAGCTCCGAATGCGTCCAGTCTATAACTGGCCATCATTCGGAGCTTTGCTATTTTATTTTACCCATTCGCCAATCAGGTCTTCGTTCTCGCTGACCCACTTCTCAGCACCTGTGTAAGGATCTTCGGCACTTTCGACATAGTCGATAAGCTCGCCGATTTGTTTATCGTCCATTTTCCAGTTTTTCAGCCATTCACTGACTTCCGGATTGTCATCTTCGAATCCTTGGCGTGTAGCATGGTGGATTTTTTCTACACCACCGAATGTGTTTTGCGGATCTTCGAGGAACTTCAAGTCAAACTGGGAAAATACCCAATGCGGACTCCAAAGTGGTGCAACAATTGGTTCATTGTCTTTGACAGCTTCCTGGATTTCAGCCAGCATGGCAGCTTCGGAACTTTGCTGCAATTCGAACTCAAGGCCATAATCCTCGATCAATTGTTCGGTAACTTCCATTGTCCCTGCGCCTGGATCAAAACCTACAATTTTGCCATCGAACAATTCTTTATGTTCATTTAAATCTTCTACACTATTAACTTCTTCCACGTAAGTTGGTACAACCAGCCCTACTTTTGCATTATCGAACCATGTAGCTTCCGAGAAATTGACAGTGTCCTGATATTTCTCCAAGTAGTTAGCATCCTGTACCGGCAGCCATATTTCCAGGCTGGCATCGATGTCGCCAGTCTCCAAAGCCTTCATGGTTGTCCCCATGTTCAAAATGTTTAGTTTTACATCAAAACCTTTATCTTCAAGGATTACTTTCCACATATTTGTTACGGCAATATTTTCAGCCCAGTTGATTTGTCCGAAGACTAATTCGTTGTCATTTTTCTCTGCTGCTGACTCTTCTTTTTCGCTGTCAGAGGCACCATCCGTGCTTCCGCAGGCTGCAAGCATAGCAATGATAAGAATCATTGCAATAAAACCAATTCCGTTTTTCTTTTTGTTCATCATGTAAAACTCCCCTTTATAAGTGTGTATATTTATTAAAATACATTTCAATATTAAATATATTAAAAGTATTAAAATTTAATTTAACAAATACTCCGAGCAAAACCTCCTCTTTCCAATAAAAGAGTCGGTTGTTTCGATTCAGACAGGCAGTCTGCACCATTTTACTTCCGACTACCTGATTATGCTCACAGATTTATTTGGCTTGTTCTTTCGGTAAAAACTCGAATATCCTGCCGTTTCGAATGCTCTCGACCAAGTCATTTAACCAGAGGTAATATGCTTTGGATTCTTCCAGTTGATCATAGAATTGCTTGGCTTCCGCCACAACGTCTGGGGTGCTGGCAGAGTCTTTGATGATTTCAATAAAATCGTCCTGTGACTCCTCGATTGCTTCCATGTTCATTTTTACTTCCCGTTCCCACATCAGACAATAAAATTCCATAAAAGAACGGAAGAAATTTTTCTCGGCTACATAGGTATGTTTTCTGGATCCCCGGGTAAATGTTTTTTTCACCATTTTAATGTCCTGCAATTTGCGCACGCTCGTACTCATGCTGGGTTTACTCATTTCAAGTTCCGTGCGCATTTCATCAAGAGTCATTTGATCTTTAAAATACATGGTGGCATATAAATTTGCTGCAGCAGGCGTTACTCCATACAGATCCATCGTTTCTGCAATTGCGCCAATCACTTTGTCTTTGGCTTCTTCTATTTTGGATCTTGATCGTTCGCTGGATTCACTCATAATCTTGCTCCTTTATAAATAAAGTAAACCTTGTTAAAGATTCATTAAATATTCTTAACAAACTTTATGTTAACGCGTACAGATTAAATGTCAAATGCCAAATCTATGTTTTAGCAGCTGTTTAGGTCTGAAAACCCTTTTACCGTATAGCATGAGCTAAATCTTATTTATTTCTTGGATTGTATCCATCTTCTATAGAAAGTAACTTTGACAGCCTTGAAAAGACGTGTTAAGGTTTTCTTATGTTAAATAAATTCTTAACAAACTTAATTTAAATGAAAATGGAGTTGAAAAATTTGGATATAAAACTACAACAATACATAAACGGACAATGGGTAGAAGCGGTTTCAGGAAAGACACGGGAAATTATTAATCCATATGACCAGGAAATCATTGCTGTTGTTCCGGATGGCGATGAAAGAGATGCCCAAGCGGCAATCGCGGCAGCAAGAGAAGCATTTGATAATGGGGACTGGGCTTTTGCTCCGGCAACCGAACGTGGGGCTATCGTAAGAAAGATCGCCGAATTGATTGAACGGGATAAAGAGGAACTTGCTCATCTGGAATCCTTGGATACTGGCAAAACAGTTGAAGAAAGTAAAGGCGACATGGATGATATCGCTGGCGTATTCCGTTATTTTGCAGAACTTGCGGATAAAGATGGTGGGGAGCTGATTGCTTCACCTGTTCCAAACTCGATCAGCAAAGTGGTACACGAACCGGTAGGTGTTTGCGGACAGATTACACCCTGGAATTATCCGCTGCTTCAAGCATCATGGAAATTGGCTCCAGCACTGGCGACTGGAAATACGCTTGTGATGAAACCAAGTGAAGTTACACCGCTTACGACTATTAAAGTATTTGAATTGATGGAAGAGGCAGGAGTGCCGTCGGGAGTTGCGAATCTCGTGCTTGGACCAGGAGATACGATTGGCGCAGAGCTATCAAGCAATACGGACGTGGATCTGATTTCATTTACAGGCGGTCTTGCTACCGGCAAGAAAATTATGCAAGCGGCCAGCGCGAATGTTAAGAATCTGGCTCTTGAACTTGGCGGGAAAAATCCTAACGTGATTTTTGCGGATGCTGATTTCGAAGTGGCAGTCGATCAAGCGTTAAACGGCGTGTTTTTCCACGCTGGCCAAATCTGCTCTGCCGGAACACGGTTGATTGTGGAAGACAGCATCCATGATGAGTTTGTGAATGCCCTTGTTGAGCGAGTGAAGAAATTTAAACTGGGCAGCGGATTTGATGAGGAAACCCAAATGGGACCACTTATTTCTGCTGGACACCTTAAAAAAGTGGAAGACTACGTGGAAATGGGCATTAAAGAAGGTGCCGCTGTGGCAGTCGGCGGCAAACGTCCGGAAGATCCTGAATTACAAAAAGGCTTCTTCTATTTACCGACTATATTTACTGGCTGCACTACTGATATGAACATTGTTCAAGATGAAGCTTTCGGCCCGATTATCACGGTTGAAAAATTCAAGACAGAAAAAGAAGCAGTAAAGCTTGCCAATGATTCAATATATGGGCTAGCCGGTGGCGTTTGGACCTCTGATATTGCAAAAGCTGAACGCTGTGCAGCGAAAATGCGCATGGGAACAGTCTGGATCAATGATTTCAATCTTTATTTCCCGCACGCACCTTGGGGTGGATATAAACAATCCGGCATCGGGCGTGAACTGGGCAGAATGGGCATGGAAGAGTATACAGAAACAAAGCATATCTTCCAGAACCTTAAACCTGAAGCGATTAACTGGTTCTAATCTTTATTGGTAAGACTATCTTGATGAAAAAATACTGTTTCCGAAACGGCCGTTTTTGGTCGCGGAAACAGGTTGAGTAAAAAAATAAAAAGAATTTGATCGGGGATGTGCGTTTCAGCAAAGTTTTAGCTGCAAACTGAATTGCTGTTTCCGGTTTCTATATTCAAGGAGGAACACAAGATGAGTGAAACATATGATTATATAGTAGTTGGCGGCGGGAGTGCGGGTTCTGTACTCGGCGACCGTTTAAGTGAAGATGGCAAAAAAAATGTTCTAGTGCTGGAAGCGGGACGGAGTGACCATGCATGGGACCTGTTGATCCAAATGCCGGCAGCATTGCCGTTTCCTGCAGGAAAAAGCATGTATGACTGGAAATATGAATCTGATCCTGAACCCCATATGAACGGGCGCCGCATCAAACATGCACGCGGCAAGATTCTCGGCGGTTCGAGTTCGATCAACGGCATGATTTACCAGCGCGGCAATCCACTGGATTATGAGCGCTGGGGAGCTGACGAAGGCATGGATACATGGGACTTTGCACATTGCCTTCCGTACTTCAAACGGTTGGAAACAGCTTTAGCTTCACCGGATGATGATCTCCGCGGCCACGATGGACCGATCAAACTGGAGCGGGGACCTGCTACAAATCCATTGTTCCAAGCTTTCTTTAATTCAGGTGTAGAGGCTGGCTATTCACGCACCCCTGATGTAAATGGCTTTCGCCAGGAAGGATTCGGGCCATTTGATAAGCATGTTTATAAAGGCAGACGTTTGTCAGCTTCACGGGCATACCTGCATCCGGCGATGAGCCGTCCGAACCTGACAGTGAAAACGCGTGCTTTTGTTACTACCATCAATTTCGAAGGTACTCGCGCCACAGGCTTAACGTATAAGCAAAACGGAAAAACTCACCAAGTTAAAGCGGGGGAAATTGTGCTCTCAGGCGGGGCGATCAACACACCGCAGATCCTTCAATTGTCGGGTGTGGGGAATGCGGAACACCTTCGCTCACTCGGCATTGAACCGGTAGTGGATCTTCCAGGTGTCGGAGAAAATCTCCAGGACCACCTTGAAGTTTATATCCAGCATTCTTGTCCGCTTCCTGTTTCGCAGCAGCCAAGCTTAAATGTAGCGCGCATGCCATGGATCGGATTGCAATGGATGTTCGCTCGCACGGGCCCGGCAGCAACCAATCATTTTGAAGGCGGCGGATTCGTCCGTTCGAATGACGACGTCAAATATCCAAACTTGATGTTTCATTTCCTTCCGGTAGCTGTTCGCTATGATGGTCAGAAAGCGGATACCAAACACGGTTTCCAAGTGCATGTTGGTCCAATGTATTCTGATGCAAGGGGATCGTTGAAGATTCGCTCGAAGGATCCTAAAGTGTACCCGAGCATGGTTTATAATTACCTGTCGACTGAACAGGATCGGCGCGAATGGGTTGAAGCGATAAGAGTTTCCCGGAAAATCATGCAGCAGCCCGCAATGTCACGTTATAACTCCGGTGAAATTTCCCCGGGACCTTCCGTAAGTACGGATGAAGAGATTTTGGAATGGGTGGCGAATGATGCTGAAACTGCACTTCATCCATCCTGCACAGCGAAAATGGGACCGGCTTCGGACCCGATGGCTGTTGTAGATCCATTAACGATGAAAGTGCACGGAGTGGAAAATTTGCGGGTAGCTGATGCTTCTGCAATGCCGTATGTAACGAACGGCAATATCCATGCCCCTGTGTTGATGCTGGCTGAAAAAGCGGCTGATCTCATACTGGGACGCAAGCCATTGGAACCGATCCACGCGGATTTCTATCGCCATGGCGTACATGCGCCTGAGGCAGGCACTGTAAATCAATAAAACCTGATTAGAAGCACCTTTTCAAAATGTCTTCGCTTTGCGGCAGGCGTTTCTGAAAGGGTGCTTTTCTTTTTAAAAGCGGTGCAGCAATGACCTGTGCTATCATGAAAGAAGACAAATTTGCTTAGGCTACAGGAGGTTTCACGATGGATAATAACGATATTCTGATCCGGCTGCGTTATGCGCTGGACATTAAAAATAATGACATGGTGGAGATTTTTAAACTGGGTGGCATTCAACTGACAAAGGAAGATGTACAGAAGGTGCTGACAAAGTCGCCGGAACGCGACGAAGATGCAGACGACAGCATCTTTACTGAAAGTGCGAACGAAGACCATATTCCTGTGGACAATGCGATGCTTGAGTCGTTCCTGAACGGCTTCATCATCCATAAACGCGGACGCCAGGAAGGGCAGACGGGCACACCGCCGCTTACGAACGAGCCATCGAAGAATCTGTTGCTGAAAAAAGTGAAGATCGCGCTGCAATTGACGAGCGAAGATATGCTGGAAATCATGCAACTCGCCGGTGTAACGGTTTCAAAAAGCGAAATGAGTGGATTGCTGCGCAAGCAGGGACACAAGAATTACTCTCTCTGCGGCGATCGCTATGCGCGCAACTTCTTGAAAGGCTTGGCTATCAAGTATAGAAAATAAGACGATTCAACCGCATCTTTTTGGTGCGGTTTTTGTTTTGGGCTGATCACCAAATTTATTTGGAATAAAAGGCAATAATTTCTATGGGATGTAGATGTTTTTATTCAACAGCGACCCGTTTTCCATAAAAACTTTAACTCTCCGGCCAGGGGGTATACAATCTATACTAACTAATCCCGAAACCCGGAAGGAGGGAATCGAATGGAGAGGGAACAGACAAATTGCTGCTCAGCCAGCCGGCAAGACTTGGCGGCAACAGGAAAAGCAATCGAAAAAGACGAATTTTCACCCGTCCAGCAAGAGAAGGAGTTACGCTTTCCCGAAAAAATGGTGCGTATCGAAGGCGGGACTTTCCTAATGGGCACTGATGATGAAGAAGGATTTCAAGCTGATTGCGAAGGGCCGGTAAGGGAACAGTATGTGAAGCCTTTTATGATGGACAGCCATACGGTGACCAATGTAGAGTTTGCGCAATTCGTCAAAGAAACGGGTTACATAACGGAAGCTGAAAGATTCGGCTGGTCGTTTGTGTTCTTTCGATTTATTGCGCGGGATATTCAAGTTGAAGTGCAGCAAGTGGCGGCGACTCCGTGGTGGTTTGCTGTGGAGCAGGCGTATTGGCATCAGCCGGAAGGGCCGGGTTCATTCATAGAAGACAGGATGGATCATCCGGTGATCCATGTTTCGTGGAACGATGCGGAGGCGTTTGCCAGATGGGCAGGCAAGCGGTTGCCGACTGAGAGTGAATGGGAGTTTGCGGCGCGCGGCGGCCTCGTGCAGCAGAAATATCCGTGGGGTGATGAATTGACGCCGAACGGGGAACATTATTGCAACATCTGGCAAGGAGCGTTTCCGAATACGAATACAATAGAAGATGGTTATATCGGAACCGCGCCCGCTGTTTCATTTCCGCGGAATGGATTCGGACTTTATAATATGGCAGGCAACGTATGGGAATGGTGTTCGAATCCATTTGCACAGCAGACTGAAGAAGAATGGCATCAAGCAAATATCCACCGGGCCATGCGCGGCGGATCGTATTTATGCCATGAATCCTATTGCAACAGGTACCGGGTGGCGGCGCGCACGTCGAATACAATGGACAGTTCGGCTGGCAATATCGGGTTCAGATGCGCAGCTGATATCGAAATGGAGGGATCAATTTAATGGAGAAATTAAATATTCTGATGGTCATTTCACATGATACGGGGCGGCATTTAGGGACATACGGACGAAAAGTCGAAACACCGGAGCTGGATAAAATTGCAGAAGAAGGAATTCAATTCGATAATTATTTCTGCTCACAGCCTCAGTGCAGCCCCAGCCGCGGCAGCATTCTGACAGGAAAATACGGCCATAACCACGGTTTGATGGGGCTTACCCACCTGGGACATACGATGAAAAGCGACGTTAAAACAATTCCTTCCGAAATGAAAAAGGCGGGATACGATACGTCGCTGTTCGGCTTTTTCCATGAATCGATCGATGGCGTCTACGAAGGAGAAAAACTGGGCTACGATCATGTCGTGAAAGTGCCGGGCAACGCAGCGGAAAAAGTCACGGATCAGCTGGAAGATTTCCTGAAAGAGCGTTCCAATTCAGCAAATGAAAAACCGTTTTATGCGTCGGTCGGATTTGAAGAAACGCATCGCCCGTTTGATGATTTTGAGCCGGATCCGATTGATAGCGTTGAAGTGCCGCCGTATCTGCCGGACACAGAAAAAGTCAGGGAAGACATCGCTCTTTTCCAAGGCTCGGTAAAAGAACTCGACCGGTCTGTGGGACGGATTAAAAAATTGCTGGATGACACGGGACTTGCGGACAACACGGTTTTGATTTATACGACGGACCATGGCATCGCGTTTCCCCGTGCAAAAGGTACATTATTGGATGCTGGGCTGGAAACGGCTTTGCTCATCCGATTTCCAAAAGGCACGATGAAAGAAGGCAGGAGGCAGGATGAATTGCTGTGCAATATCGATTTGATGCCGACTTTGCTTGAAATCGCGGGGGGAGAAGTGCCGGAAGATATTGACGGCTACAGTTTTTTGCCTTTATTGGAGCGGCAGGATTACACGGAGCGGGACCATTTTTTCTGCGAATTGACCTGGCATGACCGTTATCATCCGATGCGCGGCATCCGGACGAAAGACTATAAATATATCCGGAATTTTGAGGACGGACCGAAAGTCTATCTTCCATATGATCTGTATACGAGTCTTTCAGGCGAGGAGGTGCGGGAGGAATATTCCGTTCCGAATTCGAAAGAAGAATTGTATGATTTGAAAAAGGATCCGCTGGAACAGGAAAATCTGGCCAGAAATCCGGATTATCAGGATATGCTGCTGAAATTAAGGGAACGAGTCGCCAAGTGGATGACGGAAACAGAAGATCCTTTACTGAAAGGCCCGGTTCCCGGGACGGAAGCGGAAGAATGGACGCAGGATCGTGATAAATAAGTTGAACTAAAAAAAATAGAATATATCGCTTCTGCGCAAAGCTAGTCGCAAAAATGTTTCAATAAGTCGGGAAGACCACTTGTTTCATTCACCTGTTCCTAATTCTAGCCATTGCTGAGAGAACTCTCAAAAGATATGGAACAAAACAGCGAAGAGTTGACCGACGCCTGCAAGGGCAACTCTTTGCGACGAAGCTAGCGAAGCGATGCAGGAGCACGGGTTTTAGTTAGCTCAGCGCGAGCCCCCGGCAAGCGAAGCTGTTTTGTGGAATATCGATTATGAAAATTATTAAATTATTAGTTCAACTTATACAGATAACAGGAAGAGTTGCCGGCTGAAACTGACAGCTCTTTTTCAATTTTAGCCAGCAGGTAAAAAGAAGTATCCATTGACTATTAAAAAAGAAGGATTTATACTAAATGAAAACGCTTAATATACAGAAAATACTAAATACATAGTCGATTCAATTGACACAAGAGATGGTAAGGTTTACAGACAATTAAAACGGTCCAGAAAAAACCTCAACAACCCATCTCTCTTTTTTCGTGCAAAACTAAAACGTTTTCGGAAATTCGGACAACATCACCGAAGGGGGTGGCTGCAATGATGGATTATTCAATCGGTAAAGGAAATTACGAGAATTGGATATTGGGCGAGAATAACTTCTCATCCCTTCATCTTGGGAAGACCGAAACGGTGATGTTATTGGGAAACGGCTATATGGGGCTGCGCTCAGCGAATGAAGAACCTTATTTAAGTGAAAGAAGAAATCTTTTCATCAATGGGACATTCAATCAGGCGGATAAAAACGAAGTGGTGGAATTGCCGAACGCAGCAGATGCCACCCGCCTCGACATTCTGATTGATGGAGAACGTTTCAGCCTCGAATTTGGGGAAACTGAGAATTACAGTAAACAGCTGAATATAAAAGACGCGGAACTTATTCGCTCTTTCAGCTGGACATCTCCTGAAGGGAAGAAGCTTCAATTTCGTTTCAGCCGTTTTGTGTCCTTTGCCCATTCTCATTTAATTGGCATGAAAATGGAACTTAAATGCCTGTCGGGTGCAGTCGATGTATCGATTGAAAGCGGCATCAACGCCCAGATGACAAATTCCGGAGTACAGCATTTTCTGGAAGGAGACCGGAGAATTTGGGAAGACCGATTTATCCAGCTCGTTCAGACCACTACTCAATCCGGTATTGATTTCGTTCACAATACGGTACATACATTAAAACTCAACGATGAAGAAATCACTGCTGAAGCGAATAAATACATGGAACGCCGAAAAGTGTGGATGTCCTATAAGTTCCGAATAGAGCAAGGAGACAATTTTGAACTGGAAAAGCTGACGACTGTCCATACGAGCCGGGATAAAGAAAGTGATCACGAGCATTACAGCCTGGCCGAAATGCAGGAACAATCTTTGAGAGAACTAAAGGATTTCGATAAAAAAGGATACGAACGATTAAGGGAATCCCATCGCCTTGCCTGGCAGGAAAACGTATGGGATGCCTATGGTTTCGAAGTGGAGAGCGAGAATCCCGACGACCAGTTGGCAATCCATTTTTCGCTGTATCATTTGACCGCGATGACTCCGGCGCATGATGACCGGATGGGAGTCGGCGCCAAGGCATTGAGCGGTGAAGCGTATAAAGGGCATTCATTTTGGGACACTGAAATCTTTATCCTGCCTTTTTTTATTTATTCGAATCCCGACACAGCACGGTCATTGCTGCAGTATCGCTATCATGGATTGCCTGGTGCCCGGCAAAAAGCAGCTGAACAAGGTTACATCGGTGCAATGTTTCCATGGGAAATGGCGTGGCCGACGGACGGCGAAGTGACTCCGGAATGGGGCGATATCGATATTGTCACCGGGGAGCGGACAAAAATCTGGGCAGGGTTAATCGAACATCATCTTTCAGCTGATATCGCTTTTGCGATTTATCAATATGTAAACGTCACCGGTGATGAAGAATTTCTGGAACAATACGGTTACGTGATGGTTTTTGAAACAGCGAGATTCTGGGCAAGCCGGTTTGAATGGAATGAGGAAAGAGAGCGCTATGAAATTACTGATGTCATCGGCCCGGATGAATATAAAGAACATGTCAGCAACAACGCATTCACGAATTACATGGCTTATTTTAATTTGATGCTGGCGATGCGCTATGCGGAGAAACTGGAGAAGGAAAATCCGGAACTTTGGAAGTCACTTGTCCGGCAAGGGGATCATGCCGATTGGCAATCGAAAGCTGAGCGGCTCTATTTGCCGGAACCGCGCAATGAGGATTTGGTGCTGCCGCAGGACGACACGTATCTGGAATTGCGGGAAATCGATCTTGATAAGTATAAGAAGCAAACGAAAGCCAGGACAATCTACCGCGATTATAACCCGGAACAGATCAACGGCATCCAAGTGACGAAGCAAGCGGATATAATCCTGTTGTTTTTCCTGATGGAACAGACATTTTTGAAAGATGATCCACGTTTTTCAAAAGAGGCCAAACGGGCGAATTTCTTCTATTATGAAGCGCGTACGCTCCATGATTCTTCCCTAAGCCTGTCGACGCATGCGATTGCGGCAAGTGAAATCGGAGCACGGGAGCTTGCCTACTCCCTGTTTCGAAAAACCTGCGAAATAGATATGGGACAGAATATGCACTCCTCTGACGACGGCATTCATGCAGCAGCAATCGGCGGGATTTGGAAAGCTGCCGTGTTCGGGTTTGCGGGTGTCCGCCAGACAGACGGCAGGCTCATGATAAATCCGCGGCTGCCGAAAGAGTGGGGGCGTATGCAATTTTCGATTTACTGGAAAGGGGAACCTTTGCGGCTGGATATAACAAAAAATATGCTGAAAATTTCGGCAGGCAGCGAAAAAGCGGTTCAAGTCGAAACAGCCGGCAATGTTCATGAATTCGAGCATTCAATCGAAATAACGCTTACTGATTAATTGATTCTCTTAGTTTTTGGAACAGGTAGTCACAAAATGAGTTCATCATTTTGTTTACTATATAATTTCAAATCATTAAAGGGGGCACCAACAATGGCATTTAATAAGAAGTTTGTTACAGGCATGACATTTGCCGCAACAATCTCACTCTTGGCTGCATGTGGCGGCGGAGGCGGAGACGAAGGTGGATCAGAAGGCGGTTCAGGAGAACAATCGCAAGGCATCAGTATTTTCCAAACTAAAGTGGAAATTTCTGAGCAACTGGAAGCTGCTGCAGAGGCTTATACGGAAGAAACGGGAGTTCCAGTGGAAGTTATCGGGACGACCGGTGATGATTATGCACAGCAATTGCAGATCCGCTTGAACAATGGAACGGGTCCATCTATTATGAGTGTTCAAAACGCAGAGGTTGCAGAACGTTTGGAGTCGTATTTATATGATTTGAGCGGCGAGGATTTTGTCAGCAATATCGCGCCGGATATGGAATTGATGCTGGATGACAAATTGGTCGGGGTTCCATACAGCGTGGAAGGATTCGGTATTGTCTACAATACAGAGATGGTCGATCCGGCGGATATCCAGGATTATGATTCATTTGTAAGTACTTTGGAAGATTTTAATGCAGAAGGCATCAACGGTTTCGGCCTTTCTTCTGAAGCTTACTTCCTGATCGGGCATATCAGTAACTACCCATTCTCACTCCAGGAAGATCCAGTGGAATTCATGGAGCAATTGTCGAACGGCGAAGTGACTTTGACTGAAACAGAGGAATTCCAGAGATTCGGTGAATTTATGGAAGCAATCAGAGACAATACGCCAACGCCGTTAAACACTACTTATGATACGCAAGTCGGTGATTTTGCGGCTGGCCAGACTGCCATGATTCACCAGGGTAACTGGGCAGCGGGTATGTTAGATGAATTCGAAGTGGATTTTGAATACGGAATGGCACCCTTCCCGCTTGAAGGCAATGACAAATTGGCAGTCGGCGTAGGAAGCAACTGGGCAGTCAACGCAGAGAAAGATCAGGCAGAAATTGATGCAGCTATCGAGTTCCTGGATTGGCTCCACAATAGCGAAACCGGTCAGCGGTTCATTGTAGAGGAATTCGGTTTTATTCCAGCAATGACCAATATTGAAGCCGGAGATCTGGATCCACTGTCACAAGCTGTATTGGAAGCATCAAACAGTGGGGAAACAATTCCATGGTCGCATAACTACTATCCTGCCAACGTGGTTCCAAATGACTTTACTCCAGTGGCTGAGAGCTTCTTCGTCAATGAAGATATGACCGGTGAAGAACTGGTTGAAAATCTGCAGGCTGCATGGGAGAACGCCGCTCAATAAGAACGGTGAAATAATAGGGACACGCCTGTAATGGCGTGTTCTGCTTTTTCTGAAAGAGCTTCCAATCAGCAATGTTATGAAAGTGGGGATGAGCGTGGCGAACAGGAAGAAAATCGGTTGGTATTTAATCTTTACAGTGCCGTTATTACTCATTTTTACTCTTATCGTACTTGTTCCATTTGTTATCGGAATCTATTACGCTTTTTTCCAATGGGACGGCATCGGGGCGAACCCCATGGTATTCAACGGGCTTGATAATTTTGTCAGGCTTATGGAAGACGAACGGTTTCTCCGTTCAACTTGGCTGACTGTCTTATTTACGGTATTATCCGTAATTACGGTCAACGCGGTCGGACTTGCGTTTGCGCTTTTGGTAACGTCCAAGCTGAAGCTGGCAAATCTGGCAAGAACCATGCTGTTCATGCCGTATTTAATCGGCGGGCTGATACTTGGGTATATTTGGCAATTTGTTTTTCTTGATGTTTTTACCTTGATCGGGGATGTGACAGGGCTGGAATCGATATTCTTTAACTGGCTGAACAATGAAGACTTTGCGTTATTTGCGCTTGTTTTTGTCTTTACCTGGCAGATGGCGGGTTATGTCATGATTGTCTATATTGCAGGAATACAAGGAATACCGGGAGAAGTGATTGAAGCGGCAAGAATAGATGGCGCCAGCGGCTGGCAGCGGTTCTTACGGATTACAGTGCCGCTTCTTATGCCGGCGTTTACAATCAGTTTATTCCTTACCTTGTCCTATGGTTTTAAAATCTATGATGTTAACTTGTCGCTTACGGGCGGTGGACCGGCAAATGCGACAGAGCTGTTTGCGATGAATATTTACAACGAAATTTTCGGCTATGGAAATTATGGCTATGGCCAGGCCAAAGCGATTGTATTCTTTGTCATTATCGCGGCCATTACGTTGACTCAGGTTTATATCACCAAGAAGAAGGAGGTTGAAATGTGATGAAGGCCATAGGAAATTGGTCGAAAGAGATTCTGCTCATTCTGATGGCGCTGGTATTTCTTTCTCCCATCTATATTATCTTTATCAACTCCTTCAAAAACCGGCTGGAGCTGTATGACAATACACTGGCTTTCCCTGAGGAATTCAGTCTTCAATACTACAGTGCTGCCATGCAACGGATGGATTTCCTCAATGCCTTCCTGAACTCGATATACGTGACTGTCGTATCGGTGGTGTTTATCGTAATCCTTTCATCCATGACCGCATGGATGCTGGCAAGATCGGGCAATTGGGTCAGTACAGTCATCTTCATGACGCTGATCGCTACGATGCTGATTCCATTCCAGACAATTATGATGCCATTGATGCAGATGGTCACAGGAATTACGAGAACGACAGGCATTCCTTTGTATAATACGCTCAGTGGGTTGATATTCATGAATATCGGATTTCACGCAGCTCTTTCGGTTTTCCTGTATCACGGATTTATCAAATCCATTCCGATATCGCTTGAAGAAGCGGCCACTATCGATGGCGCAACGAAATTCGGTGTGTTCTGGCGGGTTGTTTTTCCGATATTGACTCCCATTACTGCGACAGTGATGATTTTGAATGTCATTCTGATCTGGAATGATTTCCTTTTGCCGTCATTGACTTTGATCGACAAAGACCTGCGGACGATTCCGCTGTCCGTATTTTACTTTTTCGGTGAATTCACCATTGAGTGGAACTTAGCGATGGCCGGACTGACATTAACAATCATACCGGTTGTCATCTTCTATATAATTGCCCAGAAATACATCATAAAAGGAATTGGGGAAGGGGCTGTCAAATAAGCTCCTTTCCACTGGAGGGGTATCATGCTTGAACTAAAAGGGATCACCGGGGTTTTTTATACAATGAGCGAGTGGATCATGCGGTTTTCCGGCATCAATTTGCTATGGTTCCTGATTAGCCTGCCGTTTTTCATCCTTTTTGTGACAGTTGAAATGAGCAGCATCGCAGGATTCGTATTTTTCGGAGCTGCGGGCTGGCTTTTTGCAACGCTCCTGTTTTTCCCTGCAACAGCCGCCGTCTTCTCTGTGATAAGGGAGTGGGTTGTAGAAGAAGATTTCTCTTCTATAATAAAAACGTATTTTTTCCATCTGAGAACGGATTATAAAATGAATGCAAAAACAGGTGCGGTTTTTGCGCTGGTATGGCTCGTTTGGTATTACGGTTACTTCTATTTTTATACAGAACAGAACAGCGCAGCAATTCTGTTTATGGTGATTGGAATCGCCATGTTCATCTATACGGTCAATTTTCTGTCGATCAGTTCCCATTACCGGATGACTGCTGCGGCGAAGGCGAAAAATGCGTTTTTCCTTTCTGCGGGCAGGCCATTAACGGGTGTTTTCATCGCAGCCAGCAGCGGAGTGCTTTTATGGCTGAGCGTGACTCAATTATTATGGCTGTTTCCGCTTGTGACTTGCTCGATGATTGCCTTCCTGTCTTTTACCGCATTTTACAGGGAAGCGCAAAAAATTAGTGGAAAGACGGTGTCGGATGATGCCGGCTGATGATCAGTGGAGGAAGTGGGATTTAAGGTGGCAACGATAAAAGAAGTTGCGAAAAAAGCGAATGTTTCCGTCAGTGTGGTGTCGAAATCATTCAATAATTATAAAGATGTTAAAGAAGAAACACGCCAGCGGATTTTTGCTGTTGCGAAGGAATTAGACTATTCACCGAATATCAATGCGAAAAACCTGAGTTCGAAAAAGCGGATGACCATTGGTTTGATTTCTTCCGGTGTGCTCAATGACAACGTAAAAGACAGTAATGCTTTCGATATCTTTAAAGGAGTTTACCGGGCGGTTGCCGACAGCCGTTTCGATCTGTCCATCAACCTGATCGACTCAAAACGGCAGACGCAGCAAAGTTATGTGCAATATTGCCGTGAACGGAATATCGGGGGAGCCATTTTGCAGGGAATCCGCACAGACGATCAGTATTATAAAGAGCTGATCGACACCAGCCTGCCTTGTGTGGTGCTCGATATCATGAACGAAAGCGATAACGGAATGATTGGCAGCGTGTCAATCGATAATGCCAAGGCCGCCAGGGAAATCGCTGGATATCTTCTGCAACGAAATCACCGCGATATCGTCGTGATCGCGGGAACTCCCGAAACCTATGTCAATAAAGAGCGGATAAAAGGCGTGGAAGAAGCTTTGCAGTCCTGCGGATTGGAATTGGAGGGCCTCACGGTTCTGGAAGCCGATTTTTCAGAAGAACAGGCTTATTTATTGGCAAAAAAATATTTGCAGGAACAGCAGCCGACAGCTTTTCTGTGTTTCAGTGATTTGATGGCCATTGGGGTCATGAAAGCAGTAAAGGAAGCTGGATTGAAAATCCCTGAGGATATTTCGGTCACCGGCTTTGATGATTTGGTCTTCTGCAGTTATACCGAGCCCGCCCTTACAACGATTCGGCAGGACTTTATTGAAATTGGAAAAAATGCAGCACAGCTGCTGCAGGCTATAAAGGAAAATAACGCTGTGAAGCAGCATATCTGGATTGAACATCAGCTGATGGAGCGGGACAGCGTAAAGACCCTGGCAAATTGATTGCCGATATGGAAAGGAATTTAGCTTATGCGACAATCTCCTAAACTTTTTATATACGACCTCGACGGCGTCATTACGGACACGGCAGAGTTTCATTATTTAGGTTGGAAAAAGCTGGCCGATGAACTGGGCATAACGATTGACCGCCATTTCAATGAACAATTGAAAGGCATCAACCGCATGGATTCACTCGATCGGATCCTGGAGCAGTCAACTTCGCCAACCGAATTTTCGGAGGAAGAAAAAATCGGGCTGGCGACCCGGAAAAATGGCTATTACCTCGAGTTGATCGAATCGATCGATCCGAGTCATATCCTCCCCGGGATTAAGGATTTACTGGAGGCCAATAAACAATCAGGCATTAAAATCGCTCTCGGTTCGGCCAGTAAGAACGCTTCCCGCATTCTAGATAAACTCGAGCTCACCGGTTATTTCGATTATGTCGTAAACGCCGCGGAAATAACGAACGGCAAACCGGATCCCGAAACGTTCACTGCTGCGGCAGACGCTCTCGGAATCGCTCATGCCGATTGTGTCGGCATTGAAGACGCGGCCGCAGGTGTGGAAGCGGTCAATCGGGCCGGCATGTTTTCGGTCGGAGTGGGTGACGAGGCGCATCTAGCGCATGCCGATTATTTGGTTGAAAATACGCAGCAATTGGAATTCCAGCAGATACTACAGGAATTCGATAAGAAGCAGAAATAAGGGCCCAAGGCATGGAAGGTCTGGAAAGGAGGATGAGAAATGGCTTGGAGATTAACCAAGTACGAACTGGATAACGAAAATTTATTGATCAATGAAAGTCTCTTATCTTTAGGCAACGGTTACCTGGGTGTTAGAGGGAATTTCGAAGAAGGATATGAAGAAGGAGATAAATCCATTCGGGGCACCTATATAAACGCTTTTCACGATGAAACAGAAATTACTTACGGCGAGAAATTGTACGGTTTCCCGGAAAAACAGCAAAAAGTGCTGAACATCATCGATGCCCAGTCGGTCCGAATTTACCTGGACGGAGAACGATTCTCTTTGTTTGAAGGCGAGTTGCTGTCCTTTGAACGCAACCTGCATATGGATAAAGGGTATGCAGAACGCATTGTGCACTGGATATCACCCAAAGGGAAAGAAGTGAAAATACATTTCAGGCGGCTCGTTTCTTTTACAACGAAGGAATTGATCGCGCTGGATATTAAGGTGGAATCCATAACGCCTGTCGAGCAGGTGAAAATCGTTTCCACTGTCAATGGTGATGTGACAAACTTTGTGGACAAAGAAGACCCACGGGTAGCTTCGGGACATGCAAAACGGCTTCATGTCACAGAAGTACGGCAGGAAGATAGGATCGGTATTGTAAAAGATACTACATACGTCACGGAACTCGAGGTGGCGTGCGTATCTTCTTCTGCTGTTGCAGCTGAGAATCACGATTATGACAGCCGGCTGACGGATTATTCCATAGAAGAAACCTATCTTTGTACGGGTCATGAAGCGGTTCATTTCACAAAATACGCCATCTATACAGAAACCTTGAGGCACGGGGAAAATGTTATTGATGAAGGGATGATCCTTCTTCGCCAGGTTCAGGGTCAGAATTTCGATGATCTGCTGGAAGAGCAGAAGGCCTATTTGGACGCTTTTTGGGAAATTTCCGATATTGTAATCGAAGGCGACCAGCGCGTCCAGGAGGGTATCCGCTTTAATCTCTACCAGCTCCTCCAATCCGTCGGCAAAGACCCGGCGAGCAATATCGCGGCAAAAGGATTATCCGGGGAAGGCTATGAAGGGCATTATTTCTGGGACACCGAAATCTATATTTTTCCTGTGTTCCTTATGACCAATCCGGGAATCGCAAAGAACCTGCTGCTGCATCGCTATTCGATTCTGGAGCATGCAAGAGAGCGGGCCAGGGAAATGGGACATGAGAAAGGTGCATTATTCCCGTGGCGCACCATCATGGGAACAGAAAGTTCGGCATTCTTTCCGGCTGGTACAGCGCAATACCATATAAGCGCGGACATTGCCTATAGCTATATCCAATATTATCTGGCAACAAAAGATGAGGATTTTATGAAACGCTATATGGCGGAAGTGCTTTTTGAAACTGCACGCTTATGGGAAGATACGGGTCATTTGCAAAACGGCAAATTCCGGATAGACGATGTGACGGGTCCTGATGAATATACGTGCATCATCAATAATAATTATTATACGAATGTCATGGCCAAGCATAATTTAAGCTGGGCCGCCAAGATCTATTATTTATTGGATGAAACAGACAGTGATCACTTGAAACAGCTGGCCAGTCGGCTGGAACTGACCGAAACGGAAGTGGGCAATTGGCAAATTGCCGCTGACAGTATGTACCTTCCATATGATGAATCTTTGCAGATCAACGCGCAGGATGACAGCTTTTTACAGAAGGCGAGATGGGATCTGAAAAACACGCCGCCTGAGAAATTTCCATTATTGCTGAATTATCATCCGCTGACCTTGTATCGTTATCAAGTGCTGAAACAGGCAGACACCGTACTCGCCCATTTTTTGCTGGAAGATGAACAGGATTTTGAAACCATTAAGAATTCCTATGATTATTATGAAGCGATCACGACACACGATTCTTCATTATCAACCTGTGTCTACAGCATTATGGCGTCGAAACTAGGCTATTCGGAAAAAGCCTATAGTTATTTCAATGAAACCGCGCGCCTCGATCTCGACAACACCCATAAGAATACGAAAGATGGCTTGCATATGGCCAATATGGGCGGCACGTGGCTCGGCATTGTCTATGGTTTTGCAGGATTGCGGCTGAAAGAAGATGGCCTGTCACTGGCCCCGATTCTTCCGGCAGAATGGAATTCACTCGAGTTCCGGTTGCGGTATCAAGGAAGGGTACTGAAATTCCGAATAACCCGGGACGATGTCGCTTACTCGGTTCTCGAGGGTGAAGACCTGAACATTACTCATAACGGAGCACCGCTTTTTCTGGAAAGCGGAAAAGAAACTGTAATCCGGTAAGTTCAAATCCATAATGCGGGAGGGAATAAAATGGCTGGCCTAACGTTGGTGAATCTCAAAAAAGTTTACGATAAAGGAGTCGTGTCGGTACAGGATTTCAATCTGGAAGTTCGGGACAAGGAGTTTCTCGTATTGGTCGGGCCGTCCGGCTGCGGGAAATCGACGACGCTGCGGATGATTGCAGGTCTGGAAGATATTACGGAAGGCGATTTGTTCATCGGTGACAAACGGGTCAACGACGTATCGCCCAAAGACCGGGATATCGCAATGGTGTTTCAGAACTATGCGCTTTATCCGCATATGAACGTCTATGATAATATGGCGTTCAGCCTGAAACTCAGCAAAATGAAGAAAGATGAAATCAAAGCGCGTGTGGACAGGGCGGCGAAGATTTTGGGGCTGGAAGATTTCCTGTACCGCAAACCGAAGGCGCTTTCCGGCGGGCAGCGGCAGCGGGTTGCACTGGGCCGCGCAATTGTCCGTGATGCAAAAGTATTCCTGATGGATGAACCTTTATCCAATCTGGACGCCAAACTGCGTGTCCAGATGCGGACGGAAATCCAGAAATTGCACAGCCGGCTTCAGACGACAACGATTTATGTGACGCATGACCAGACGGAAGCGATGACGATGGCGACGCGTCTCGTCGTCATGAAAGACGGATTTATCCAGCAGGTCGGCTCACCGAAACAGGTTTATGATGAACCGGATAATGTTTTCGTCGGCGGTTTTATCGGCTCACCGGCGATGAACTTTCTGGACGGCCGCCTTGAAGGCAATCATTTTGTATTGGGAGACATCCGCGTCAAAGTGCCGGAAGGCAAAGCGATCCTACTTCGCCAAAAAGGCTATGACGGCAAGCCGGTGCTGCTCGGCATCCGGCCGGAAGATATCCACGATGAACCAGTGTTCCTGGACCACTCCCCGGAAACGAAAATCCGGGCGCACATCGAAGTAGCAGAATTGATGGGCTCGGAAATCGTCCTTTACTCGGTGGTGGATAATCAGGATTTCATCGCCCGCGTCGATTCCCGTTTCAATGTCCAGGCTGGCCAGACAATCGATATGGCTTTTGACATGAACCGGGCGCATTTCTTTGATAAGGAATCGGAACTTCGGATTAAACGGTAGAAGTGAAAAAAATATCACCTTCCACACTAGTTGAAAGGTGAAAACTTTGCACCTGAATGGTTAGAGTATTCTCTAACCATTCAGGTGCTTTTATGTGGTATCCCTTAAAAATTAAAAAAATACAGATGATGTTAAAAGAATACTAGTGAAAGCGCTATCATAAAAGTTTTCAGAATTTATACTTAAAAAGTACTTACTTATATTTACAAAGGGAGAGGGGAAAGATATGAAAAAGAATTTAAAAGGATTTATGTTGCTGATGGTTCTGGCAATGTTCGCATTGGTAGCTGCAGCATGCGGTAACGAAGGAGAAGCGGGTTCCGGTTCGGGTTCAGGGGTGGATGTCGGAATCGTTTTGCCTACTAAAGATGAACCACGCTGGGTCCAGGATGAGCAGCGCTTTAAAGATGCATTAGCCGATTCGGATTATTCAACTGAAATTTTATTCAGCCAGGGTTCTTCGGCAAAAGAAAAAGAGAACGTGGAAGCTTTATTGAATAAAGGGATTAAAGTTTTGATTATTACTCCACATGACGGTGCAGCAGCTGCTGCGGCAGTTGAAGCGGCGAAAGCGGATGACGTAACAGTTATCGCATATGACCGTTTGATCACAGACACAGACGCTGTTGATTATTATGTAACATTCGACTCTTTGGCAGTAGGAGCGGCACAAGCTCAGTATTTAGTGGATAACGCAGAAGGAACAGATGTACCGCTGTATTTATATGCAGGAGCTTCATCTGACAACAACGCATTCCTGTTCTTCCAGGGAGCATGGGAAGTGCTTCAGCCGAAAATTGCTGACGGTACTTTCAAAATCGCCAATTCGAGTGAAGCGGAAGCTTTGTCAGATACTAAAGAATTGGACCGCGACCAATTGAGCAAAATTATCGGCCAGGTTACGACAAACTGGGATCCAAATGAATCGAAGAACAAAGCTCAGACGCATTTGACTTCAGTGGGTGAAGATTTGAAAGGCGAGGTTGCAATTCTTGCGCCGAACGATGGCACAGCCCGTTCAATTGCAGATGTATTCGCATCAGACTCCGCGGTGACAAATTACACCATCACGGGCCAGGATGCTGAAAAAGCTTCAATCCAATACATTATTGATGAGAAACAATCGATGACTGTGTTCAAAGATGTCCGTACATTGGTTGAAGATGCAATGGGCATGGCTGTTGACGTACTTGACGGCAACGATCCTGAAACAACAGGTTCTTATGATAATGGAGCTGGCGAAGTAAAAGCGAAGCAAACAGACGTCATTGTTGTAGACGAAGAAAATGTGAAAGCGGAATTGATCGACTCCGGCTATTATGAAGCAAGCGAATTTACAGGAATCGAATAAAAACAATAGGATCCAGGAAATAGTGATAGAAATTTCTATCACTATTTCTCCATTCCTTGACGTTTTCGTAAGGGAGGCTAAGAAATGAGCGACTATATTTTAGAGATGAATGGCATTACAAAGGAATTTACAGGCATCAAAGCTCTGGATGACGTGAATTTCAAAGTGGAACGTGGAGAAATCCATTGTTTGATTGGAGAAAACGGAGCAGGCAAATCGACGCTCATGAAAGTGTTAAGTGGAGTCTATCCATACGGTACATATGAAGGGGACATCGTCTTTGAAGGCGAAGTCCAGAAATTCAACGAAATCAATGACAGTGTAAAAGCGGGGATTGCCATCATTTATCAGGAGTTGGCGCTGTTTCCGGACCTAACAGTATACGAAAATATTTTTGCCGGCAATGAAATCAGAAAAGGGCCTTTTGTGGATTGGAACGAAACAATCATCCAGGCAACCCAAATGCTGAAAAAAGTAAAACTGAATGTTGATCCAGAGACATTGATCAAAGATTTGGGTGTAGGAAAGCAGCAGTTGGTCGAAATCGCTAAAACGTTGAGCAAAAATGTAAAACTCCTCATTTTGGATGAACCGACAGCTGCGCTGAATGAAAATGACAGTGAAAACCTGTTGGAGCTTTTGAAGGAGTTAAGATCGCAAGGTATTACGTGCATCATGATTTCCCACAAACTGAAGGAAGTCATTTCAATTGCCGACAAAGCGACGATTCTGAGAGACGGGCAAACAGTCTGTACATTGGACGCCCATAAAGGGGAAATATCCGAAAGCGTCATTATTAAAAATATGGTGGGACGCGAAATCGAAGATATTTATCCGAAACGTTTAGATCATCAATTTGGAAAAACGGTTCTGGAATTGAATAATTGGTCTGCTTACGATTCCCAACTTGGCCGGGATGTGGTTAAGAACGCCAATTTACATGTGAAACAAGGCGAAATTATTGGAGTCGCTGGTCTGATGGGATCCGGCCGCACTGAATTAGCGCTCAGCATTTTCGGGAACTCCAGAAATTATAAATTGCAGGGTGACATGAAAGTCCAGGGCCAGCCGGCTTCATTCAAGCATACGAGCGACGCGATCAAAGCGGGAATTGCCTATGTGACAGAGGACCGAAAAGGCAACGGCCTGTTTTTGATCAAAGATATCAAAAGCAACGTAACTGCAGCCCATTTGAAAGGCATCTCATCCCGCGGCGTCCTTAACTTGAACGAAGAAGTGATGGTTGGATCTCAATACAAGGATTCGCTGCACATCAAAGCAAGCTCGCTTGAACAAATCGTCGGCAATTTAAGCGGCGGCAATCAACAGAAAGTGTCACTGGGCAAATGGCTGTTTACAGGGCCGAAGATTCTGATCCTCGACGAACCGACACGCGGAATTGATGTCGGCGCGAAGTTTGAAATTTATACAATTATGAACGAATTGATCAAAGAAGGCATGAGCATTATCATGATCTCTTCCGAATTGAATGAAATTATCGGTATGAGCGACCGCATCTATGTTATGGCGGAAGGCAAGATTACCGGCGAACTATCAAAAGCAGAAACGACTCAAGAAGCCATTATGGAACTGGCAACGCAATAGGAGGTAAATATCAATGAGTTTTTTTAATGAAGCAAAATTCCTGATCAAGTCAAACATTCGCGATTACGGGATGTATATCGCATTGTTCGTCATCATGTTGACGTTCGCCATAATGACGGACGGCTTATTCATGTCTTCCCGAAACATCAGCAACCTGCTGGATTCAGCTGGTTATATCGCCGTTCTTGCAGTAGGGATGACACTTGTCATCGTCATCCGCCACATTGATTTGTCTGTCGGTTTCGTTGCCGGGTTTCTCGGAGCCGTTGCGGCAATCTTCCTTACACAAATCGGCATGTCCGTCTGGCTCGTCATTCCGATTGTTTTGATTTTCGGTATTTTTATCGGATTGTTCAATGGCTTTCTGGTTGCAAAAATCGGTATCCCTTCTTTTGTTGCTACGCTTGCCGGTATGCTGATTTTCCGTGGAGCATTATTGAATGTAACGGAATCCACCGGTACAATCATCGTCAATGATGATCTTTTCAACGCGCTGGGGAACGGCTTTATTCCATCTTTGATGGAAGTGAACGGACTGCACCTGCTTTCGCTGCTGGTCGGATTAATCGGTATCATCCTTTATGTCTACAGTGAAGTATCGAATCGCCGCAATAAAGCGAAATACGGTTTTGATGTTATGTCTGCCAAAATTTTTATCATTAAATTAGTATTTGTGTCATTCATCATCGGCTATATCACTTGGGTTCTGGCAGGGTATAACGGCTTCTCCTGGACAGTCGTCATCATGCTGCTGGTCGTTGTTGTCTATCATTTCCTTTCGACAAAAACTGTTCTCGGACGCAATATCTACGCTGTCGGGAGCAACCCGGAAGCTGCCCATCTGAGTGGTATTAATGTAACGAAAATCACCATGATTGTCTTTGGTTCAATGGGAATGCTTGCGGCATTGTCCGGTATCCTCTTCACTGCACGTCTGCAATCTGCGACGACAACTGCAGGAACATTATTCGAACTTGATGCAATCGCTGCAGCCTATGTCGGAGGAGTTTCTTCTGCCGGTGGTGTGGGTAAAGTGACCGGTGCCATCATCGGAGCAATCGTAATGGCTTCTTTATCCAGCGGTATGAACTTGCTGGGTGTCGGTATTTCGTATCAATACATGATTCGCGGCGGCGTGTTGGCTGCAGCAGTTATTTTTGATGTAATGACACGCAGGCAGCGCGCTTAATAAGAAAAGCGGAAGTGCCTGTTCAGATCTGTGCTCCTGCATCGCTGCGCTAGCTTCGTCGCAAAGCCTTGACCTCGCAAGCGTCGGTCAAGACTTGGCCGCTGGAGTCTGGACACGGAAACGCTCTTCTCGAAAACTTTTTAAACTAAAAAAGTTATACTATCTTATTCAATTACAAAAGAGCACCTTCGAATTTGAAGGTGCTTTCTCCATCTCATAACGAGTATTGAGAATTTTCCATCAAGTGGTAAGATGAAATGAGTTTAAACACAAAAGGGGATTGAAATGTGAGAAGAAAAGTCATCTTTGTCCTTTGCTCACTATGTGCTGTCCTTGGTTTTTTTACCGTCCTTTCAGTGAATAAAGTGCTGCATTCCGAATGGGAATTTCCCGAAACTGTTAAATCTGACAACGAGCGTTTCCGCGTCGTTGTCATCTCCCAGGAACTCGACACACCATTTTGGAAGTTGGTGGACGCAGGTGCTTCCAAGCAGGCAGAAAAGGAAGGTATCAGTCTCGAACTATGGGGCAGCTACAGCAAAAACCAGGAAGATTTCCTAAAACAAGTTGAAATTGCCCTTCATTCAAAAGTGGACGGGATTATTGTCCAGGGGCTTGATACAAAAGAGTTTCAGCAATTGACCCGCATCAAGGCCGCTTCATATGGCATACCGATTATTACCGTCGCAAATGATGTGCCTGTCGAGAAGAGCTTGCGGAAAACGTATGTTGGCTCAGATCATCATAGTGCAGGAAAGATGCTGATGGAAAAACTGGTCAGTGATATGGGTGAACAAGGAGAAGTTGTGCTGCTTGGCGGCACAGATCTGGAATACAGCCAGCGTCTGCGCTTAAAGGGAATGGAAGACAGTCTCGAAAATTATCCAGACATCATTTCGTTTTATGTGGAAAGCGGCTCTTCAGACGAAGAGGCTGCTGCTGCAACTCAAAAGGCGCTCAATGAACATCCCAATGTCGATGCTTTCTTTGTGCTCAATGTTCGCCAGGCTGGAACCGTCATGCAGGAAATCAGCAGGCGCACCGAGCTCGAGCCCTATTATATTTATTCATTCGATGACGGATCGGATGCTTCTGAACTTTTAACTGAAGGGAAACTGGATGGAATCATTGAACAATCGCCGGAACAGATGGGCGAAATGAGTGTCACTTTAATGATGCAATGGCTGCGCAACGAAGTGGTTCCCCTCGATTCGGAAGGCTATATTACGGATGTCCGGATTGTGGAAGGGAAGGACGTTTTGCCGTGAATACGATCCAAAAAAAGATTTGGATGCTTGCCGGTGTCGTAATCGTTATGATGTTCGCCATTTGGCTGATGCTTACTTTCTATAATCAGAAAATGCAGGACCAATACAATGATATCCTGCAGCGCTATCTGCAGATGCATGAAGTATCTGATGCAAGCCAGCAAACCGTAACGAATTTAAATGATTATTTGACGGAGCCGACAGAACGGACCGCCAATAGATTGGAAAGAAGCCAGGAAAGGCTGCTGGATGCACAGGCTTCCATGCTCGAATTGCGTAATGCGGAAAATGAATTTACCTTGACCAATTACAGCAATATGATTGAAAGCTTTAATGAAACAGTGGACCGGTCTGTTGCTTTTAGTGAACAGGCAGAGAACGAAACCGCATTAACGGAATTTACAGAGGCCAATCGCATCTCGATCTATATTTCCGAAATGACCTTATCCATTTTCAATTCTGAACTTAAAACTTACGAACGGTTTTACCGTGACATTATCCGGCAATCGGAAGACCTCGACACAATGGGGGTATTGCTGTTATCGCTTACCAGCATTCTGCTGCTGTTGTTTACATATTTGTTTTCACTCAGTATCACAAAGCCTGTCCACCAATTGACGAAAGCAGCGAATGAGTTGGCGAACGGACGGTTCGATCAGCCGATCCGAGTGGATTCAAATGATGAAATTTCATTTTTGGCAAAAACCTTCGACCATATGAGGATCAATATCAATAAACTTATTCTCGAAATCCAGCAGAAGGCCCAAGTGGAAAGCGAATTGCAGGAAAGTAAATTGCTGTTGCAGCAAAGCCAGATGCGCCATCTGCAAAGCCAGATAAATCCCCATTTTTTGTTCAATACATTAAATACTTTGTCGAAGAAAGCCTATTTGGATGGAGCGGAAGAGACGAGTGATTTGCTGGTCAGTGTAGCAGGATTGCTCCGCTATAATTTAAAGCGGATGGATCATACGGTGACAGTGCAGGAAGAGGCATATGTTTTGAAGCAATATATGGAAATCCAGAAAGCCCGCTTCAGCGATAGGCTGAACTTTCATATTGAACTTGATGAATCGGCATTATTGTACCAGATGCCCAGTCTGACGCTTCAGCCGCTTATCGAAAATGCGGTAATTCACGGCATTGAACCGAAAGAGGAAGACGGAAGGATATGGTTCCGAATTAAAGACGTTGAAGGAAATGTCTTTATTGAAATTGAAGACAACGGCAAGGGAATGGATGATGCCAAGAAAAAAGCATTGCTGGAAGGCAGCATCAGTCCGCAGGAAGGGCATTCGACAGGCATCGGCTTCGCAAATGTCGTCAAGCGGCTGCAATTGTTTTACGGCCGTGAAGATGTGGTCATTATCGAAAGTACACCAGGGAGAGGAACGAAAATCATCTTGAAATTGCCAAAAGTAATGGAGGTTGAAAATTATGTTTAAACTCCTGCTCGTTGATGATGAACCGGTTGAACGTGATGGTATGCAGGCCATTCTTCAGCATGCATTTCAGGAAATTGAGATTAAACAGGCGAAAACCGGGAAGATGGCTGTTGAAATAGCGGCCAAGTGGAAGCCGGATATCATCTTTATGGATATCATGATGCCTACAATGAGCGGTTTGGAAGCAATCGAGGAAATAAAACGGACCAACAATGATATTGAGTTTGTTATGATGACAGCTTTTGACACCTTCGATTATGCGAGGCAAGCTCTAAAACTCGGGGTCAAAGACTATTTGCTGAAGCCGAGCAAAGCGAGTGAAATTGTCGCCACTACTGATAAACTTTTCGCCCAGTTGAGACAGAAAGTAAAGGAAACAGCGGAGCGCCGGCAGGAACAAGGCGCGCTTCAAAAAGCACTGGCGATTGTTGAAACGGATATCGTCACCCAATTGTTATTCGATCATGTCCATGAAATGCACATTGATTTGCTTGTTGAAATGCTGGATACCCAACCGGCAGAAGAAAAATTTGTCATGACGCTCCTTGTCCCGGAAAGCGCGGAACAAGTTTATGTGAATATCAAAGAGCGAATCAGCAATGGCAACAGTGTCTGGATGGGTGCTTGCTACGGCAATCATTTGCCGCTCATCGTTTTTCGGAATCCGGTTCACTCTTTCCGTTCACAGGCAATTACGCTCGCCAAAGAAATTCTGGCGGTAACAGGAAGACAGGAAGGCTGGTTTATAGGCATCGGCACAGTCTGCCATTCGCTGGATGACATCCGCACTTCTTACCAGAAATCCTTGGTCGCCATGCTGGATATCAAAGTTCCTTCACGCTACCGTTTTTATTCGGGAGAATTGGAGCCTATCAAAGAAGATGTACCGGCGTTTATCAAACAGCAGGAAAAACGCCTGGCGGATTTTGTGCGGCTCGGTGAATGGGAAGCAGTCGAAGCACTTGTGGTTGATCTTATCCGACAGCTGGAGCATACCGGCGAAAAAGTGTTGCGGACGCAGCAGCGTTCGCTTGAATTTCTATGGTTAACGACGCGTATCATGGAGGAAATCGGGATAGAAGCGGAAGCGCCGTTCTACTCGGTTCCTGCAAAGGACCATCGGCAATTGATCTCGGAAACATTGGAATTGATTCAAGGCTTGAAAAAAGTTTATATGAGCCATTACAGCCGGCTTGAAGTCGACAAGATCCATAGAATCAAACAATTTATCACCGATCATTCGCATGAAGACATCTCACTTGATGCGCTTGCACGGCAAGTGGATCTAAGTCCGATTTACATCAGCAAAATGTTCAAGGAGAAAGTCGGCATCAATTACATCGATTTTCTGACAGAATGCCGGATTGAAAAAGCTAAAAAGCTCTTGGCCAATCCTGAAAAAAGTCTGAAAGCAATTTCGCTCGAAGTCGGTTATCACGAACCAAACTATTTCAGCAAAGTGTTCAGGAAAATGAATGATTTATCTCCGACAGAATACCGTATGACATTATTGAATGCAGGAAAAACGGAGGAAGTTGGATCATGAAGCCGCTGACCAGGATACTGTTGCTGCTGATTCTTGGTATTTTGCTTGTTGCCTGCCGCGACACCGTTGAGGTTCCGGAAAAGGCTGTATTTAAAGAGGATAATTTACCGGAAAGTAATGAACCGCTGAAAATCGGCTTTGCCATGGATACGCTGAAAGAAGAACGCTGGCTGAAAGACCGCAAGCTGTTCCAGGAGGCCATCGAGTCGCACGGTCTGGAAGTGGAAATCAGGGCAGCGAACGGAGATGATGCGCTGCAGATTGCTCAGGCGGAAGAAATGATCCAGCAAGGCATCGACCTTCTCGTTATTGTGCCCCACAATGCTGAAGCGACGGCTGCGATTGTCCACAAAGCCCATGGTGCAGGCATAAAAGTCATCGCATATGATCGGCTTGTGAAAAATGCCGATATCGATTTATACGTCTCTTTTGACAATGAAAGAGTGGGCGAGCTTCAGGCAGAAGAAATGCTGAAGCGTGTTCCTAAGGGCAATTATGTCTATATCGGCGGCGCCCCGACCGACAATAACGCCCATCTGCTGAAAAAAGGAGTTTTCAATGTGCTGCAGCCGGCAATCGACCGCGGTGATATCCGAATCATCTATGACCAGTGGACAGCAGATTGGGCGCCGGAAGCGGCTTATGCTCATATGTCAGAAGCTCTGAACATCAATGACAATCAAATCGATGCAGTCATCGCAGCCAATGACGCGACTGCTGGCGGAGTGGTTGAAGCATTGGACAACCAAGGGCTTGCCGGAACGATTCCAGTCGCCGGACAGGATGCAGAACTTGCGGCAGTTCGGCGTATCGTTGATGGAACTCAAATGATGACCGTCTATAAGCCTATTCAAAATTTGTCCGAACGAGTGGCGGCTTTGGCCATTCACCTGGCAAATAACAACGAGTTTAAGCCGACCGTCAGCATCAACAACGGAAAAAGCGAAGTGCCTTCCGTGCTGTTGGAACCGATTGCTGTCACTGCTGATAATCTTAAAGAAGTCATCATTGCCGATGAATTCCATACGGAAGAAGAAGTTTACGGAAAAGAGTGAACCTTAGCATCTGCTGGGGCTTTTCTTTATGGATTTTGTCTCTGTGTATACGGACTCGACAAAAAATGCCGCTGCGCAAATAAAACCGAATCTGCGCAAACAAACCATTCCTGCCCGTCGCATCCAGCGTGCTAAACTAGTAGCAACTTGAAAAAAAGGCGGGAAACTCATGATTTCATTAAGCATTCTGGATTATTCGCCGATTGATGAAGGATCAACGGCAGGAGAAGCGCTGCAGCAGACGACCCGGCTCGCACAATTGGCCGAAAAGATCGGCTATAAGCGCTTTTGGGTGGCTGAGCATCACCAGGTGTTTTCGGTGGCGGGCAGTTCACCGGAAATGCTGATGATGCATCTGGCCGGCGCGACACAAAATATACGCATCGGATCCGGCGGCGTCATGCTGCCGCATTACAGTTCCTATAAAGTGGCGGAAAACTTCCGGCTGATGGAGGCGCTGCATCCCGGCCGCATCGACCTTGGCATCGGGCGTTCGCGCAGTTACCGTTTGGTCAATAAAGCATTGAACGAGTCGAAAGGGATTCCGGTTTCCTATGAACAGCAAATCGCTGATATCCAAAAATATTTTACGGACGATACCGAATCGGAACATCGCTTCCAAAAACTGCGCGTCACTCCAGTTAGCGGAACGGCACCTGAAATGTGGGTGCTCGGTACGGGGGAAGGCAGTGTGAAAGTAGCGGCAGAAGCGGGGGCAGCATATGCCTATGCCCATTTCGCGAAACCATTGAAGTCGAGTGCTCAGTTAATCGAGTCGTATAAAAAACAATTCCAGCCATCCAAATTGCTGGATGCTCCGAAAGCGATGGTCTGTGTTTTTGCGGTTGTCGGGGAGACGGAAGAAGAAGCGGAGGACTTGGCGAAAGCCTTTGACCTATGGCTGCTGTTCGTCGAGTCGGATACACCGCCGCCATATTATCCGTCTGTCGAAACTGCCAAACAGCGCGGCTTCAGTGCAAGTGAACTGGAGAAAGTCGAACGCAACCGGAAACGCATGCTGATCGGCACACCCAAACAGGTGAAGCAGCAAATCGAAGAAATTGCGGATGCATATCAGACAGACGAAGTTCTGGTCATCCCGAATGTATCCGGTGAAGACAGCCGGATGAAAGAAATCCGCCTATTGGCTGAGGTATTTGGATTGGAAGGATAAATTGAAAGCCTCGTGAAAGCAGATTTGCTTTCACGAGGCTTTCTTGTGTCTGTTATTTATTTTCTTTATAGATAAAATAATCGAAATCAGCAGCTAATCCTGCTCCGGATGTATCCTGGCATTGCATGCCAACGAATGCGCCGGTGAAGAAACCGCCGCCCTGGATGTAATCATCCGATAATTTATGCGACTGGAATTTGACCGGGATCAAGGTCCAGTTTTCACCGTCAAAGGAGTAGGAATACTGATAAATGCCGGTTTTGACATCGACTCGTATATGCACGTAATCGACGTGGTCAGGCACTACGATTTCTTCGCCTTGAAGCGGCTGGTCGTAATCGGTATTATCGCAAACCGTCAATTCGAGGATGCGTCCCTTTTCTTCATTCCATGAAATCTGGAGGGCCGTCCAGTTTTCGGTGTTGTAGTAATTGACGAGCCCTGCGCCTTGCTGGAACGTCGTCGGGTTGAACGCGACTTTCGTTTCAGCTGTGAAGTTGAAATGCTGCCAGCGGCGTGCGACAAAGGCTTGTGTGAATTTCGATGTCAGCGATTCCCGTCCATGGATGCGCAGGTGACCCGGATTATCCTTCAGCGATACGATTTCTTCGCCGAGCGGGATGCGCAAAGTTTGGAAATGTGCGTTCAATTGTTCGGAATCGAAATCGTCTTTTTCCGGGAAATCTTCATCCCATACATGTTCTTCGATTGCCGGTCCTTCGATTTCAAGTGAAGGCTGGTTGCCGCCGACGACATATGGCCAATCGTTTTTCCACTCAAGCCGCTGGATCGCTGTTTCACGTCCGAGCGGACAGAAACCGCGCGGATCGAGCAACGCCTGATCTTCCTGCGGCAGCGGGCGGCCAGTCAGGTGGACAAGGAACCATTCGTCGGTATGCGTCTGGACGATGGAAGCATGCCCCGCTTTTTGCAACGGATTCCGCGGATAAGGGAACGACGTGATCAACGGGTTTTCCGGATGTACTTCATACGGGCCGTCAATCGTTTTCGACCGGGCGATCGTCGCCTGGTGATCGTATTTCGTACCGCCTTCTGCGGTCAATAAATAATAATACTCGCCGATTTTATAAAGATGAGGCGCTTCCGTCAATTTGATGTCGGTGCCTTTGAAGATGATTTTTGATTCGCCTACAAGTTTGCGCTGCTCAGGATCGAATTCCTGCAGCACGATGCCGTAGAAATTATGATGTCCTTTGCGGTGGTCCCAATACATATTGACGAAATATTTCTTGCCGGACTCGTCATGGAACAGGGAAGGGTCGAAACCTGAACTGTTCAAGTAAGAAGGTTCAGACCAGTCGCCGTCGATGGTATCGCAGGTCACCAGGTAATTATGGCAATCTTTCCAGCGTCCTTCTGTCACTTTGACATCAGTGTAGATCAGCCAAAATTGCCCGTCGCTGTAGGATAGAGCGGGAGCCCAGACACCGCCTGAGTTCGGATTGCCCATCATATTCAATTGGCTGACACGGTTAAGCGGGCGTGATGCAAGCCGCCAGTTTTTCAGATCTTTGGAATGATAGATGCCGACGCCGGGGAACCATTCAAAAGTGGAAACGGCTATGTAATAATCTTCCCCTACGCGGCAGATGCTTGGGTCGGGATTGAATCCGGGCAAAATCGGGTTAAGAATTTTCGTCAAAATAATCCATCCTTTGCAGTATATTTTTGCGTGTAAGTGCTTACAATTTTCCGGCCGGAAAAAGTCCGGCAGCGGGCCAGCTTAGACAGTGAGGACGTTCTTCTGGCGGATGCTGACCTGCAGGAAATTTTCGATTGAAAAAGCGGCCACGCCAAGTGCTGTCGAGAACGTGGACAGTTCTGAGAATTTGATCTCCAAATTATTTTTCTGGAACCAGAGCGCCTGGTTGGCGACCCGGTTATTCAAGGGCTGTTCCAATAATTCTTTTGCGGATGCCAGCCGGTTGCCGATAATAACCTGCTGTGGATTGAACGTATTGATGATATTATTGATGCCGACGCCTAAATAATCACCTGTTTGTTCAAATAAGGCGATGACGTCTCTATTGCCGCCTGCAGCCAATGCCTGCAGGTTGGTCAAATCGAATTCTTCGTGATCGGCAAGCGGCAAGCCCATCGGTTCAGCCCGCGTGATCAAAGCCTGTTCGGACGCATACAGTTCCCAGCAGCCTTTATTGCCGCAGCGGCAGGTTTCGCCGTCGATCTGGATGGTCATATGGCCAAGTTCACCCGAAAAACCATTTGACCCTTTATAAAGTTCGCCGTTCAGGATCAATCCGACGCCGATACCGATGCCGGCGCTCACGTAAACTATATTATCGCATTCGGTTCCGGCTCCGAATTTCTTCTCGCCATAGGCGCCGGCGTTCGCTTCGTTTTCGATGATGACAGGCAAGCCGTACTGTTCTTCCAGAATCGCTTGGAGATTCAAGTTTTTCCAGTTCAAGTTCGGAGCCAGCAGGATATTGCCGTCGTTATCGACGATTCCCGGTACGCCAACCCCGATGCCGATGATGCCGTGCGGACTCGGTGGAGCAGAAGCCTGCAGATAATCGATGACTGCAAACATTTTCGTTTCGATCTCTTCATATGAAAGATCTTTGAAAGTGACTTCTTTTTTCAGGACGATATTGCCGCTCAGGTCGGTCAGGATGCCAAGCAGGTAATTGACACCGATATCGATGCCGATCGAATGGCCGGCCGTTTCATTGAACAAGAGCATGACCGGGCGCCTGCCGCCACTTGAAACGCCGGGACCGGATTCGTAAATCAGATGATCCTCCAGCAGATCATTGACCAAAGAGGAAACTGTCCCTTTATTCAGGCCGACTTCGCTGGCGACAGACGCCCTAGAAATCGGGGAGCAATCGATGATCTTATTGAGGACCAACGATTTATTTCCTTCTTTAACTACATGATGATTAAAAGTCCTGGTTACCACGGTTTTCATCAGCTTCAGCTCTTTCTCTGTTTTTATTTCTATTCTAACAAATTAAACCTGTTATTTAAGTTGAATAAACAATAATTTAAATAACATTTTTCCCGTCCGACACAGAAATTTCTTTGGCAGGGAAGCAGGAAATACCAAAAAATTATTTTTCAACTCAAGAATAATATTTTCGCCTGAATACAGAAAGCCTTCGCCAATCGGCGTGGCTAAAGGGTTTCTCAGAAATTATTACAGGTTTATGGCTTCATTATACCTCAAATAAAAACTTTGTTCATCTACTAGACTAACTAGGAATCATTTGATACAATGAAAACGCATACAACAATCAGAAAATTGTTGTAACTACAAACTCACTAGGGGGAGAAAAAAATGGGTGGAAAGAAAACGCTTACAGTTTTAACATCCGCTTTAGCCGCATCATTGTTATTAACAGCTTGTTCAGGTTCCGGATCTGAGGATGCTTCTTCAGCATCGGGGGAAACTGAAGTTAAGTTTATGCATTTATGGCCAGAAGGCAGTTCAAAGAAACACTATGACGTTGTAAACGAAATCATCGCTGATTTCGAAGCAGAAAATGAAGGCGTTACAATCGACTTGGAAGTTTTGAGTAATGAGCAGTATAAAGATAAATTACGTGTACTATCGACATCAGGAGATCTTCCGGATGTGGGGATGACATGGGCAGCAGGATTCCTTGAGCCTTATGTCGGCGGCAATATGTTCGCACCGCTTGATGATTTGATCGAAGAAGAATTGAGTGACGCATTTGTTCCAGGAACTGCGGAAGCTTATGCACTTGATGGCGCAACTTACGGCTTGCCATTGGAATTGAATATCGTATCACTCTACTATAATAATGCAATGTTCGAGGAGCAGGGCTTAGAACCGCCGGCAACTTACGAAGAATTGCTTGAAGTTGTAGATGCATTCAATGAAGAAGGCATTCAGCCGATTGCTTTAGGAAACAGAGACGCTTGGACAGGATCTCTTTGGTACATGTACCTGGCAGACCGTCTTGGTGGAGCTGATACATTGAACAAAGCCATTGACCGTTCAGGATCTTTTGAAGATCCGGCTTTAGTTGAAGCTGCTGCAAAAGTACAGGAACTTGTTGACAGAGACGCGTTTGTAAATGGTTTCAACGGTTTGGCTGATGAAGAAGCTAAGTCAATGTTCATGAGCGAACAGGCTCCGATGTACTTGATCGCTACTTGGGATCTTCCGAACTATACAACAAACGAATCAGTGCCACAGGAATTCAGAGATTCTGTTGATTACATGAACTTCCCGACAGTTGAAGGCGAAGGCGACACGCAAAGCTTTGTCGGCGGCCCTGGAGTTGGGTTGTTTGTAGCAGAAGAATCTGAAGTAAAAGAAGAAGCGAAAGATTTCGCTGCTTATTTTGTAAAAGCGTGGGGTGAGCAAGCGGTTGAAAAAGCGGGCGTAATCCCGGCTACTAAAGTGGACGCTGCATCACTTGATCTTCCGCAAATGTACATTGATATTTTGAACGAGTTGAACGGCGCAAGCAACATCACATTGTTCGCTGACGTTCAAATGAGCCCGGACACGGCGCAAGTTCACTTGGATTCAATCCAGGCGCTGTTCGGCAATGAAATGACGCCTGAAGAGTTCGCGAAAGCGCACGAAGACGCGTTGTCAAAAGAATAAATATTACTTGAAGCAGGATTAAATCAGATGAAATGAAAGGGACATATCCTGATTGGCGGATTGTCCCTTTCTATTTTTCAGAATATGGGGTTGAATGCTATGAACAAAGTTATGTCCAATAAGCTTCATATCGCTTTATATATTGCACCGGCCCTGTTATTGGTCAGTGTACTGGTGTTTATTCCGCTGATTCTTTCCGGCTACTACGGCCTGATGGATTGGGACGGAATCGGCGCAAAAACATTTATCGGTTTGGAAAACTATATTACCGGGATCCAGGACAGTAAGTTTTGGGACAGCGCCTTGCATTCATTCCTGCTGGCAGTGTTTTCAACTTTGAGCCTGGCCATCTACCTGGCTGTTTCCATTATTTTGGCTTCTAAAATAAAAGGCGCAGATTTGCTGAGAAAAATCTATTTGATTCCGATGCTGCTGTCTTCAGTTGCCATCGCTCAGCTTTGGATAAAAGTCTATAACCCATCAAGCGGTATTTTGAATACATTCCTGCGGTCAATCGGAATCGAGAATCCACCCAACTGGCTGGCTGATCCAACTATCGTATTGTTTGCGATATTCATTCCGATCCTATGGCAATATGCGGGATTCTACATATTGATCTATTACGCAGCATTGAAAAATATTCCTGAATCCCTGATTGAAGCGGCGCGCATCGATGGAGCGACTCCATTCCAGATTGCTACACGCATCAAATTGCCGCTGATCAAGGAAGTCGTGAGTGTTACCATCGTACTGGCAATTGTCGGTTCATTGAAATACTTCGACCTGATTTATGTTATGACTGCCGGCGGACCAAACGGTGCCTCAGAAGTTATGGCATCTTATATGTACAAACTGGCCTTCAATAGTTATAACTTTGGGTACGGCAGTGCGATCGGATTCCTGTTGCTGATCATTACGATGGTCGTAACGGTCATTGTCCGCAAAGTGACTGCCACAAAAGAAAGAATCGAGTATTAGGAAGGGGACTTGGGCATGAATCGCATTGGTTATTTTTTTCTTTACCTGGCACTGATCGTGGTGGCGATGTTCCAAATCCTGCCGTTGATCTGGCTGTTCATCTTCTCGCTGAAGGACAACCGCGAAATTTTCGCCGGTTCTCCGTTCGCTCTTCCGAGTGAATTCCGTTGGGAAAATTATGCGAAGGTCTGGGACGGCGGAATCGGCGTTTATTTCTTCAATAGTGTCTGGATCACTGTAGTGGCCATCATCTTGACGGTGCTGTTCGCCAGCATGGCGACATTTGCCATCACCCGCATGAGATGGAAACTGAGCGGTTTGGTATTGGGCCTCTTCATGATCGGCCTGATGATTCCGATCCACTCTGCATTGATTCCGCTGTACAGCATGTTTATGGGCGTGGGGATGATCGATAATCCGTGGTCAATCGTGCTGACTTATACAGCGTATAATCTGCCGATCACCATGATGATACTGCTTGGCTTCTATTACACTTTGCCGAAGGAAGTCGAAGAAGCGGCCATTATCGACGGCTGTTCGATCCACCGGATGTTTTTCCGTATCATCCTGCCGATGACGACACCGGTCATGGCGACCACTGTGGTCATCAATATGATCTACAACTGGAACGAGTTTGTTTTCGTCAATACCTTTATCAGTTCTGAAAAATACAAGACACTGACTGTCGGTATCCAGAACTTTATCGGCCAATACATGACGGACTGGGGCGCAATCGGCGCGACATTGATCATCAGTGTACTGCCAATTATCATCGCGTTCATCTTCTTCAGCAATAAAGTCGTTGAAGGGATCTCGTCGAGTGCGGTTAAGGGTTAATGAAAAGAGTTCCGCCATCTGAAAATCGGTGGCGGGGCGCTGACAATAGAAAAGCTTCCCCTTTGAGAAAAATCTCGCAGGAGAAGCTTTTTGTTTATCATGAGCGGTCAGCCTTCCATTTCGGCACCGGTTTTATTGACCCGGTTGAAGGAGCGGAGGGCGAGCCACATGATGATGTATGAAAATGAACTGCCGCCGAAAATGACGGCCAGCGCCGGTACAGTCTGCATGATGACAGCCAGCGATCCGAGGCAGATGAAAATGAGCAACGTGTTGATCGGATTGATGAGCATGATGAAAAATGCGTTTTTGATGACCTGTCCGACTTTTATGTCGAAATGGACGAATGTCGGGAACAGATAAAACAAATACATCAGAAACAGCAGCATAAAGGCGAACAAGGGAATATACGTCCAGGACAGATCTGCTGAGCTGGTCTGGATATAGAAAATATCAAGGGCGATAAAGGCGGCAATTGCTGTCACGAATAACCCGAGTAAATTGCTTTTCACAAAATCGCGCCGGTAATATTGCCAGAAAGCCGGAAACACGGGCTTGCCGGTATCACCGCGCAGCCAGTCCCGGCAAACAGCGAACATCGCGATTGTGGCGGGATAGAACCCAAGCAGGACGCCGCCAAGCAAAGTAAACAGGATCCAAAGCAAATTGACGTAGGCAAAACGAGTGACCCATTCAAGAACATTATAGATAAAACCGCTGGTTGAATTCATATATTGACCATCCTTATCAGTTAGTAACTTTTTATAACCGCTTCGGCGCTTAGGACAGTGCGAAGATTATGCTCCTGCGCCCTGCTCGTCGCAAAGGATGCGCCATCTTCGTATGGCGAACCTTGCCTCCCGCAATAAGCCGAGAAGAGCACTCGTCTTATTGCTCCGGCCAGTCCGGAGACGCGCCAGCGCTAATTGACTTCTCTAAGATATGGAGCAAAACAGCGTAGACTCCCAGGGGATTAGAAACAGAGTTGGTTTACCAACGCTGTTTCGAGCGAAGTGCTGAGATCCACTCGGGCGAAGGTTACTGAGTCCGAGTTAGCTCAGTGCAAGCCCCCAGGAAAGCGCAGCTGTTTTGCGGAATATCGACTTATTAAGAAATTTAGATCACTAGCAAACTATACCTTTTTTCATTATCTTACACTATCATTCTAAACTTTGTTTAACTAATGGACAAACTAATTTGAAATTGCTATAATCGTGATGAAAGCCTTTTCATTACATAAACAAATCAGCACTCAATCAACAATAAAATAACAATACAGTTGGAGGTACATACAATGGCTTATTTCCCGAATATCGAAAAAATTAAATTTGAAGGTGCTTCTTCAAAAAATCCATACGCGTTCAAATTCTACAACCCGGAACAACAGGTCGGCGGCAAGTCGATGGAAGAAACTCTGCGCTACGCAGTTTCTTACTGGCATACATTCACAATGGACGGGTCTGATCCGTTCGGCGCGGGCAGCATGATCCGCAATTGGGACAAATACGACGGCATGGATCTTGCGAAAGCGCGCGTTGAAGCTTCTTTCGAGTTCTACAACAAGATTGATGTACCATTCTTCTGCTTCCACGATATCGATATCGCACCGGAAGGCAGCAACTTGCGTGAATCCAATAAAAACCTCGATGAAATCGTCGGCATGATTAAAGAATACATGAAAGACAGCAAAGCGAAATTGCTTTGGAATACGGCTAACAACTTCACACACCCACGCTTTGTGCACGGGGCAGCATCATCAAGCAACGCGGATGTATTCGCTTATTCAGCGGCAAAAGTGAAAAAAGGACTTGAAATCGGTAAAGAGCTTGGCGCAGAAAACTATGTTTTCTGGGGCGGCCGTGAAGGTTACGAAACGCTATTGAACACGAATATGAAACTGGAGATGGACAACCTTGGCCGCTTCTATCATATGGCAGTTGATTACGCGAAGGAAATCGGCTTTGACGGCCAATTCCTGATCGAACCAAAACCGAAAGAACCGACAACTCACCAATACGATTACGATGTAGCGACTGCTCATGCATTCCTGCAAAGTTACGGCTTGGCTGACCGTTTCAAGTTCAATATCGAAGCAAACCACGCAACGCTTGCGGGTCACACATTCGAACATGAGCTTCATTATGCGCGTATCAACAATATGCTTGGTTCGGTCGATGCCAACCAAGGCGATCCGCTTCTGGGATGGGATACAGACGAATTCCCGACAGATCTTTGGTCTACAACACTTGCGATGTATGAAATCCTCCAAAACGGCGGACTTGGCCGCGGCGGCTTGAACTTCGACGCCAAAGTAAGACGCGGTTCATTTGAACAGGAAGATTTGTTCCATGCGCATATTGCAGGAATGGACGCATTTGCGGTCGGCCTGACTGTAGCACAGCAATTGATCGATGATAAAGTGCTTGAAAACATTGTCAGCAACCGTTATCAGACATATACAGAAGGCATTGGCCTTGATATTGTCAACGGCAAAACTGATTTCCACAAGCTTGAGGAACACGCTTTCGGCTTAACGGATATCAAACAGACTTCAGGCCGCCTGGAGCAAATCAAATCGACTATCAACCAATATTTATTGCAGGCTTTCGCCAAATAAGGATTTTTTGATGCTAGGAGCGCTGGAGCTATGAAATATGTAATCGGTGTGGATTTAGGGACAAGTGCAGTAAAGATTTTATTGGTCAGCCAGCAGGGTGAAGTGGTGCAGACCGTTTCAAAGGCGTATCCTTTATTTCACGAAAAAACGGGATACAGTGAACAGAATCCAGAAGACTGGGTGACTGGAACGATTGCCGGTCTTCAGGAGCTGCTGCAGAATTTCAGCGGCGCACCGGAAGACATCGAAGGCATCAGTTTTTCAGGACAGATGCACGGACTTGTGCTGCTGGATGGCAGCAATGAAGTCTTGCGCCCGGCGATTCTGTGGAATGATACCCGCACAACCGCTGAATGCAAAAAAATAGTTGAGACTGTCGGGCAGGAACGCCTGCTTGAAATAACGAAGAACCCGGCTTTGGAAGGCTTTACTCTGCCGAAAATCCTGTGGGTGAAAGAATACGAACCGGAAATATTCAATAAAGCACAGTCATTCGTATTGCCGAAAGATTATTTGCGCTACCGGATGACCGGTGAACTCCATATGGAATATTCCGATGCGGCGGGAACGCTGCTATTGGATATTTCGAAACAGCAATGGAGCACAGAAATATGTGAACTATTGGACCTCGACCCGAATATTTGTCCGCCGCTGCTTGATTCGCATGCGGAAGTCGGAACGTTGACGGCGGAATTCGCTGAACAATCCGGTCTGGCACAGACGACCCGCGTTTTTGCAGGCGGTGCCGATAATGCATGCGGCGCTATCGGTTCAGGGATTCTGGAAGATGGAAAAACATTGTGCAGCATCGGAACTTCCGGTGTAGTGCTGTCTTATGAAGCAAGTGATGATAAAGAGTTCGGCGGCAAGGTGCATTATTTCAATCATGCGGCGCCGAATGCCTTTTATACGATGGGCGTTACACTGGCAGCAGGATACAGCCTGACCTGGTTCAAGGACGTTTTCGCTGCAGGCGAATCGTTTGATGAATTATTGGCTGAAGTCGGAACGGTTCCCGCTGGTTCAAACGGGTTATTGTTCACGCCTTATTTAGTCGGGGAACGCACACCGCATGCGGATGCGTCAATCCGCGCCAGCTTTATCGGCATGGACAGTTCGCATCAGCGCAAAGATTTCGTACGCGCTGTACTGGAAGGAATCACGTTTTCACTGAACGAGTCGATTGCGATTTTCCGTGACAGCGGCAAGCACATCGACACGATCGTTTCAATCGGCGGCGGTGCGCAAAACGAAGACTGGCTGCAGATGCAGGCGGATATCTTCAACGCTACAATCGTCCGGCTGAAAAGTGAACAGGGGCCTGGAATGGGAGCGGCCATGCTTGCGGCGTTCGGCTGCGGCTGGTTCCATTCGCTGCAGGCGTGCGCGGATGTTTTCCTGGAAGAAGGAAAACAGTTTACGCCAGACCCTGCCAACGTGGAGCAATACGAAAAACTGTTTGCGGTATATACTGAAGTGTATGGCCAAACAAAAGAACTTAATGAAAAATTAGTGGCTTTCCGAAAGTGAATCATTGAATAAGAGTCTCAACTATTCGGTTGAGGCTCTTCTTTGCAAAATTGATGGACCATCAAACAAGGGAGCGTGGAATGATGAATTATCGGCAAATCGGCAGTACAGATCTGAAAGTAAGCGAATTGAGTTTTGGAACCTGGGCAATCGGCGGTTCGTGGGGCAGCACGAAGGATGAGGAATCTCTTCGCGGACTGGACCGTGCGATGGATGCGGGCGTAAACTTTTTCGATACAGCAGACGTATACGGAGACGGGCATGCGGAAGAACTTTTGGCGAAAGCGACAAAAGGCAAGCATGACGAAATCCATATCGCGACGAAATTTGCTCGCGCTGGCGATATTCATGATCCAAAGACCTATTCACTGGAAAGCGTCAGCCAATACGCGGAAAACAGCTTGAAACGGCTGGGCCGTGAACAGATCGATCTGTTCCAGATCCATTGTCCGCCGATTGAAATTCTGCGTGATGGCCAGGTGTTTGAAGTGCTTGACCGTTTGAAGGAACAAGGCAAAATCCGCTATTACGGCGTCAGCGTCGAAACGGTGGAAGAAGGGCTCTTGTGCATGGAAAACCCGAACGTCAGCAGCTTGCAGGTGATTTTTAATTTATTCCGCCAGAAACCGGCAACGGAACTTTTCCCGGCAGCAGCTGAAAGGAATGTCGGCATCTTGGCGCGCGTGCCGTTGGCAAGTGGTTTATTGACTGGGAAATTCAAGAAAAACGCCGAATTCGAAGAAGACGACCACCGCAACTTCAACCGCGACGGCCAGGCGTTCAACGTAGGCGAAACGTTTGCGGGACTGGAATTCAATAAAGGCGTGGAATTGGCCGATAAATTATCGTGGATTGCAGAAGGCAGAGGCAATATGACTCAGGCATCCCTCAAGTGGATCCTGGAGCACGAAGCGGTTTCGTCCGTAATACCGGGCTTTAAGACAGTGGCGCAAGTCGAAGACAATCTGCAGGCATTGAACGCGTCAGCTTACAGCGCTGAAGAAATGAAGAAAATCGAACAGTTCTATAAAGAAGAAGTGGCGGCTAATATTAGAGGACCATACTAAGTATTCACTAATAGACGTTAAGGCAATACATATTCGGAGGGATGAAAATGGCAGGGTTGAATTTAGTCAATATCAAGAAAGTCTATGACAAAGGCGTTGTTTCCGTTCAGGACTTTAACCTGGAAATCAGGGACAAGGAATTTCTCGTATTGGTCGGACCGTCTGGCTGCGGTAAATCGACGACGCTTCGGATGATCGCCGGGCTGGAAGACATCACGGAAGGCGATCTGTTCATCGGCGAAAAGCGTGTCAATGACGTATCGCCGAAAGACCGCGACATCGCGATGGTGTTTCAGAACTACGCGCTTTACCCGCATATGAACGTCTATGACAATATGGCGTTCAGTTTGAAATTGAACAAAATGAAGAAAAATGATATCAAAGACCGCGTCGATAACGCAGCGAAGATTCTTGGCTTAGAAGAGTATCTTTACCGCAAACCGAAAGCCTTATCCGGTGGTCAGCGCCAGCGGGTTGCACTGGGCCGCGCAATTGTGCGCGACGCAGAAGTATTCCTGATGGATGAGCCATTGTCCAACTTGGACGCGAAATTGCGTGTGCAGATGCGCACAGAAATCCAAAAATTGCACCGCCGACTGCAGACGACAACAGTTTACGTGACGCATGACCAAACGGAAGCGATGACAATGGCAACACGCCTGGTCGTCATGAAAGACGGATTTATCCAGCAGGTCGGCTCTCCGAAAGAAGTATACGACGAACCGGATAATATGTTCGTTGGCGGCTTTATCGGTTCTCCGGCGATGAATTTCCTGCGCGGACGTCTCGAAGGCAGTCAATTTGTGATGGGCGATATCAAAGTGCTGATTCCGGAAGGGAAATTGAAGATGCTTCGCGAACAGGGTTATGACGGGAAAGAACTTGTTCTCGGCATCCGTCCGGAAGATATCCACGATGAACCCGTATTCCTGGATTATTCACCGGATACAAAAATTCGTGCGGCGATTGAAGTTGCTGAATTGATGGGCTCGGAAATCATTCTTTATTCGGTCGTGGACAATCAGGACTTCGTGGCCCGTGTCGATTCCCGTTTCAGCGTAGAAGCCGGACAGACAATCGATATGGCGTTCGATATGAATAAAGTGCATTTCTTCGACAAGGATTCAGAACTCCGCATCAAATGATTTACCTGTGAGCGGTTCGCTGACATGATATAGGGAAGCCGCTGAAGGATCAACATCCTTTGGCGGCATTTTTTATTCGAAGAAAGGGTGATGGAGATGAAGAGGATCCAGTGGGGCGTTTTAAGTACGGCGAAAATCGGGTTGACGCAAGTGATTCCGGCGATTGGCCGCGCGGAAAATGCGGAGCTTACAGCTATTGCGAGCCGGGGCGATAAGGTCCATGCAATTGCAGAAGAGCATGGAATTTCAAAAGCTTATGAAAGCTACGAAGCGTTATTGGCAGACAGCGATATCGATGCAGTGTATATTCCGCTGCCGAATCATCTGCATAAAGAGTGGACGTTGAAAGCGGCGGCAGCTGGCAAACATGTGCTGTGTGAAAAACCGGCGGCGCTGACCGCAGAAGAGGCGGAAGAAATGGTGGCGTTCTGCCAAGGGCAAAATGTGAAATTTGCGGAAGCGTTCATGTACCAGCTGCATCCACAGCACGGACGCGTAAAGGAAATCATGGCTTCAGGTGAAATCGGCGAAATCCGTCTGATCAAATCGAGCCATTCCTTTTATATGGCCGACCGGGACACGAACATCCGCATGAATAAAAAGATGGGCGGCGGCAGCCTCTTTGACCTCGGCTGCTATTCGGTTCAGGCATTCCGCCATTTGACGGGTGCTGAACCTTTGGAAGTGCAGGCATTCGCTGAAATGGATAAGGCGGGCGGCGTCGATATGACGACTCACGGCTGGCTGCGATTCGAGAGCGGCATACGCGCTTTATTCGACTGCAGTTTCGATATGGTCCCGCGCAACGAATACGAAGTGATCGGCACGAAAGGTTCCATTAGAGTGCCATACGCGTTCCGACCGGATATTGTCGGCGGTGTGGGAACGATAATCGTCAAAGCGGCGGATGAGCAGCGGACAGAAGAAGTGGACGGCGACAGTTACAGGCTCGAAGTGGAGAATTTTTCATCCGCGATTCTAGAGGACCGGGAACCGTGGATCAGCGGCGATTCGACGATCCGCAATATGCGTGTGCTGGATGCTTGCTACGAATCGATTGCTACGGGGCAGTCCATTCAACTAACCACGGAAGGCAGTGATGGCAGATGACAGCGGAACAACAAGCGTTCGGGAAATCAGACGGACAACCGGTCACACTCTACACAATAAAAAATGAACAGGGCTTCCAGGTTTCCTGCATCAATTACGGCTGCATCATTACAGAAATTCTGGCACCTGATCAATCAGGAAAAATGGAAAACGTCGTACTGGGATTCGATTCACTCGAAGAATACGAGCGCGACGTACATTATCTGGGAGCAGTGGCGGGCCGTTTTGCCGGCCGCATCAAAGACGGCGCAGCTGAACTGGCGGGAACCAGCTATCGGCTTGGGCGGAACGCAAACGGCCATCACCTGCACGGCGGCGCTGGCGGCTTCCATTCGGTCGTTTGGAATGCTGCGCCTTTTGAAGAAACGGACGGCGCAGGAGTGGATTTTACATACAAGAGCCCGGATGGTGAAGAAGGCTATCCGGGGAATCTGGAGATGACCGTGCGTTATTTTGTTAAACACGACCGCAACGAACTCATCATTTCCTATAACGGAACTTCGGACCAGCCAACTCTTCTGAATCCGACCAACCATGCGTATTTCAATTTGAGCGGTGATCTGAAACGCGACGTGCTGGATCATCATTTGCAGCTGCCGGGCGAAGCCTACCTTGAGCTTGACGATGAGCTGTTGCCGACTGGCAGGATTTTGCCGGTTGTGGGCACAGTGTTCGATTTGAGAGACGGCAATAAAATACGGCGTGCCGCCGAGTCGGAAGATCCGCAGACTCGACTTGCGGGGCATGGCTATGACCATCCATTTGTGCTCGAGCAAGCGGAAGGAAGTGCGATCTTGCTGACAGATGAAGAAAGCGGGCGGACGCTTTCGGTGGCGACTACTGAACCGGCTGTTGTGCTCTATACCGGCAACGGACTCGGCGGTCCCTACAGTTTGCGCGGAACTCCGGCGCGAAATCATCTCGGCCTCTGCCTGGAAACGCAAAAGCTGCCCGATTCACTGCGACATCAGAATTTCAGTTCATCGGTGCTGCAGGCGGGACAGCGTTACCATTCCGAAACCAGCTTCAGCTTTGGTGTTCTCGATAAAGAATAGATTAAAGGGAGCATGCGGGAGGCGAAGAGTCTTGCTGTATGCTTTTTGATTTGTAGTCGAAGTATAGTCCAGGAACTGCCGCACCTGCTCAACAAAAGAAAGTTGAATAAGAATTTATTATCTTGGAATATCAATAAAACCGCTAAAAATAGGCGATTATTTTGTCGAATCCTTATGTTAATATAAGCAAAACTTTAAAAAAGCACTAAAGTTAGGATGTAAAATTATTCAATAAAAACTGAATAACAAGAAAATACCGTTAAAATTCTTTTGTTTTGCAGATGTATACGCTATAATTAGAAAAACTAAAAGAGGGGGCAACAACATGAAACAGAAGAAATTAAGCGTTTTCATGATGTCGGCAGCTGCTGCATTGGTATTGGCAGCTTGCGGCGGAGGAGAAGAATCATCTGATAGCGGTTCAAGCGAAGGCGGGGACTCCGAAAGCCTTGAATCGAATATCGTAACAATCGCGACAGGCGGTGCATCAGGTCCTTATAATATTATCGGGACAACCCTTGCAGATACTTACAGCGATGTATACGGCGTCAACTCCCGCACCCAGACAACCGGTGCATCAGTTGAAAACGTCAACTTGATCAAAGAAGACAAAATTGAAATGGCGTTCACGATGAGTGACGTTGTCAGCCAGGCGGTTGAAGGAACTGAAGGCTTTGAGGAGCCGACGGATAAAATCAGCCAAATCGCTGCACTATACCCGAACTACGTTCAAATTGTAACGACAGCGGATTCAGGCATTGAAACATTTGAAGATCTTCGCGGCAAGCGTATTGCTGTAGGCGACCAGAACTCTGGTGTTGAAGTAAATGCCCGCACACTTCTGGAAGGGCACGGCATCACATATGATGATATCGAAGTTGATTATCTTGGATATGCGGAAGCGGCAGACGGTCTGCGCGCTGGTCAAATCGATGCAGCATTCCTGACAAGCGGATTGCCGAACGCATCCCTTCTGGAATTGTCGCAATCACTTGATATCCGAATGGTATCAATCGATCCGGCAGACGTTGAAAGCATTGCAGAAGACAAATCTTATTTTGTAGCTCTTGAAATACCGGCTGACACATACGGTAACGAAGAAGCGATTCCGACAGCAGCGATTATGAACGCATTGATTGTCAAATCGGATATGAGTGACGATGACGTCTACAAGCTGACAAAAACTTTCTTTGAAAATCTCGATACTTTGGAGAATTCCCACCAGGCAGCTTCAGACATTTCACTTGAAGCCGCACAGGAAGGTCTTGTAGCGCCGCTTCACCCAGGAGCCGAACGTTATTACAGTGAACAATAAGGTTTTATTGGGAGGGGCATGCTTGTTGGTGCTCCTCTTTTTCCTGCTGTTCAAGTTGCCGGTGGTCTATTTTGATTTTGGCAATGAAGAATATTTTTTGGCGGAAGATGAATTTACATTGAAATGGATTCATTCCGTTGAAAAGGAAGAGTGGCTTGAGATGTATGAGAGAGACGGCGGAGAGCTGCTTTTGACCGAAACGGTCTTTAAGACATTCGGTGCAGGCGTGCCGTCGGACGGAGAAATCATTTCCGCGGAAGATGGATACGTGCATATGCGGATCAATCAGCATCTCCCGGAAATGAACCTGACTGTCTCTGAAAATGCACAAACGACAATTTTAACTGAAGACAAAACAATTCCGCTGTATGAGTTGACGGAGGATTATGAGTTCGTCACCATATCCGTACAGCGGATCCATCTTTGGCAGTATATTGGAGGGAAGAAGTTATTATGAATAAAGACAACCGGGACCTGAATATAGAAAGCGTCTCTGCACATGACGAGGATAAAGACCTGAATCAGGAAATTCTCGAAAAGTATGACGTGGACGCGAAAGTCCGGAAATTCAAAAATCGCAAGCTTGTGCTTTTGGTTGCAGCAATTGCCATTGCCTACTCACTATTCCATTTATATGTAACATTTAATCCGCTTCCTGCCCTCCAGGCGAGATCGATTCACGTGGCTGTCGGTATGGCCCTGATTTTCCTGGTCTATCCGACGTTCAAAAAACAGGACCGCACGAAAATTCCGATTTACGACTGGATCCTATTCGTCCTCAGTTTGTCGACGGCAGGCTATATCATTTATGAATACAACGATATCGTCACAACACGCGGCGGCATTCCGAATAACATGGATATCGTCATGGCCGTGCTCACTGTTCTGCTCGTGCTTGAAGGAGCAAGACGTATTACAGGATGGATCCTGCCGATTCTGGCATTGATTTTCCTGGCCTATCCGTTCTTCAGCCATTATTTATGGATGCCGGATATGCTTATGACCCGTCCGTTTGACCTGGGTGATATTTTTGGACAATTGTATTTGAAAACAGAAGGCCTTTATTCGACGGCAATTTCTGCTTCCCTGCAATTCATCTTCCTATTCATCTTGTTCGGCGCTTTCCTGGCGAAATCAGGAATGGGCCAATTATTCAACGATTTAGCGATGGCCCTTGCCGGAAGCAAGCAGGGCGGACCTGCCAAAGTAGCGGTCATTTCCAGCGGATTCATGGGAAGCATCAACGGTTCGGCCATCGCAAACGTGGTCGGAACCGGTGCATTCACGATTCCATTGATGAAAAAAATCGGCTACAATAAAAACTTTGCCGGCGCAGTGGAAGCCAGTGCCTCTGTAGGTGGACAGATTTTGCCGCCGATCATGGGGGCTTCCGCGTTCATCATGGCTGAAACAACGGGCATCGCTTACGGTACGATTGCGCTTGCCGCATTGATCCCGGCCGTACTTTATTTCCTCGGCGTTATCATGCAGGTGCATTTCCGTGCCGGTAAACGTGATTTAAAAGGAATTCCAAAAGCGGACCTTCCAGCGACGAAGGAAGTCCTGAAAGAAAAAGGACATCTACTATTGCCGATTGTCGGCTTAGTTTTCATGCTTTATACAGGATTGCCTATTGCACAATCCGCATTCTATACAATTGTTTTGACTGTACTTGTTGCGGCAATCCGCAAATCGACACGCATGGGCTTCAAAGATATTTTGGAAGCACTTGAAAATGGTGCCCGCCAGTCCTTATCCGTTATGATTGCCTGTGCGGTCGTCGGTATCATTATCGGTGTTGTCAGCCTGACAAGCTTTGGTACGGTCATGACTTCAGCGATCACGGCATTCGGGGCAGGTTCACTGTTCTGGACATTATTCCTGACAATGCTTGCGTCAATCGTACTTGGCATGGGCTTGCCATCAATCCCAGCTTATATCATTACGGCGACAATGACTGCACCGGCACTTGCTGAATTCGGCATTCCGGTATTGGTCGCGCATCTATTCGTATTCTACTTCGGTATCTTTGCCAATATCACCCCACCGGTTGCGCTTGCGGCGTTTGCGGGAGCGGGTGTGTCGGGAGGAGATCCGATGCGGACCGGTTTCAACGCATTGAAACTGTCGATTGCCGGATTCATCATTCCGTATCTCTTTGTCTATAATCCGGCGATGCTGCTGATTGAGACAGAGGGAATCGCCGTCAACGCCAGGGAATTTGCATTCCCGCCTGCTATTGAAGTTATCCTGATCACCATCACCGCCGTTATCGGCATCATCGGTTTGAGTGCGGCAGTGGAGGGCTACTTCAAAACACGTTTGAATATCGTCACTTCGATTCTGCTTGGTGCCGGTGCATTATTGCTGATTGTTCCAGAGACTTTTACAGACGTGATTGGCCTTGTGGTCGTGCTTGGCATCTTTGCCCTCAATTACCTTAAGGATAAAAGAGAGCATAAAGCAGCGGTTTCATCAGGCTGAGTAAATTCATAGAAAAAGGAGTTGTCCCAAAAGTAATTTTGGGCAACTCCTTTTGCGACGAAGCTAGCGCAGCGATGCAGGAGCAATAGTATTTCCCGACGCTTTATTAGAGACAAGGGGCTGTCCAATAAGTCGATTGATGACTTATTGGACAGCCCCTTTCATTATTTCCCGGGAAATTATTTAGCAGTCTGTCCGCCGTCGATCAAGTGTTCAGCAGGGGGAAAGGTATTATGGAGCTGACAATTCCTCTTCAGTCACCCATTTATGATTGGTTATTTTTTCACCATCTGCGCTTTCATAATCCACCATATAGACTATGGTGTCTTCTGCTGAAACGATTTCAGCTTCCGCATCCTGCATCCCTGACATATGGTCAGTGTTGAGGGTCACAGTGTCACCAGGCTCGAGGGGAGCACTGCCTGGATCTTTCAATTCTTCATGAATCACCCATTTGTGGTTCTCGATCACGTCACCGCCATCAGTCGGTGTGTATGTCACTGCATAAACGGTGGTATCATAAGCACCGGAAATCGTCGCTTCGGCACCTTCCATGCCATCCATATGGTCAGCGTTGACTATGACGTTACTGCCAGGCTCGTAGGTCGGGGATTCAGCTTCCATCAAACCAGCCGGAATTTCGCCGGAACCGGAATGATCCATTCCTTCATGATCACCGTGCTGTTCGGGGCTTTCACTGGTTTCCACCGGCTTATCCTGTGTCTCAGGGTCGACAGTTACATCGGTATTGCCGCAGGCTGCCAGTCCAAACGCCAAAGCCAGCGAAGCGGCGGAAGCAAATAATTTATGGTACGCCATCACTATCCCTCTTTTCTTGGATGTTTTCCTTATAATACACTCGACACAATTACTTTGTACAGATTGCCACACTTTCGACAAGCGGGAAAGGTTAACAAGAGAGCATTCTTCGTTATAATGGGAAACAGACAACACGTATAAATATAGAAAGGACGAGGTCATTTTGAATAGAAAACTTTTTATGACTGTACTGGCAGCCGGTTTTATTGCCGCAGGGTGCAGTGGTGGTTCAGATAATGAAGAAACGCAAAATACGGAGGCGCCGGAAGAAGAAGCGGCAGAACAGGAAACAGTTGCGGAAAACAGCGCGGAAGAAGATTTTCTGGTGCCGTTTGATGAAACCCTGACACATGTGCATGGCATGGGTTATATCGAGAGTGAAGGTGCATTGTATTTTGCCTCGCATACCGGATTGAAAATTTACCGGGACGGCGACTGGTTTGAGACGGACGGAATGTACAACGATTATATGGGCTTTAATGCAGTTGATGAAGGGTTCTACACATCCGGGCACCCAGGGGTGGATTCGGATTTGCCGAATCCGATCGGCATTCAAAGGAGTACAGACGGTGGACAATCACTGGAATCACTTGTCTTGGAAGGTGAGACGGATTTCCACTGGATGGCGGTTGGATACCGAAGCCATGATCTGTTCGTGATGAATCCACAGGCGAATTCGATAATGGAGACTGGTTTTTACTTGAGTGAAAACGCGGGGGAAGGGTGGCAGCGACTGGAACCGCAAGGACTTGATGGTGACCTGATGGCACTGGCGATTCATCCTGAAGATTCCCAATTGCTTGCTGCGGCTAGTTCAACCGGTGTTTTCCTGTCGAAAGACGGCGGAACGACATTTGAACGATTGACCGAAGATGGCGAATTTGGAACCGCCGTGCATTTTACGGAAAGTGAATTGCTTTATGCAAGCCATGGTTCCGAAGCGGCTTTAAAGTCTTATGTTTTGGATAGCGACGCAGGAGAAGCTTTTGAAATTCCTGAACTGGGGGAGGACGGCATAGTATTCATATCCGTCAATCCTGCAGATGAACAGGAAATTGCTATATACACAGTCCAGGGAGACGCGTATGTATCGTCTGATGAGGGAACTTCATGGACAACGATTTTGGAAAAAGGCCAGATTCAGTAATTTAAATAAAGTAAGCAAAAAAAATCCTCTTTCCGAGATTCTGGGAAAGAGGATTTTTCATCTTATTACGCGATGTTTTTACAAGCTTCTGCGCATTTGAAGCAAGCTTCTGCACAACGCTGGCAGTGTTCATGGTCGTGTTTTTTACATTCATTGCCGCAGGCTTCGCAAATTTGTGCGCAAACCTGTGCCAATTGCCCGACAAATGGGGAGTTGCGGGAAATTGCCTGTTCAAGATAGCCACAAATATCCGCGCATTCACGGTCCAGGCGGATACATTCAGCCATCATCTTAACATCGTCTTCCTTTAGGCAGGCGTCGAAACAATGGTTACATTCGGTCATGCACTCGTGCAAAACCTTCAATAAGTCTGCATATTGTTCATGTGCCATGTTAAAACCTCCAGTTTCAGATTAGTTTGCCTCACCCTCCTAGTTTTTCCTTTTCGGAGAAGTGTTAAACATCTGCTGCTGGATGAAACATCTTGAAGTTTCACTGATTGTTCTTCGAACGGGAATGTGAATCATTATCTGCTTCACTGCGCTTATTCATGTAATCTTCTTCCGTAATTTCACCTTTGTCGTACTGATCCTGCAATTTGCGCTCTTCGTTATTCGAAGGCAGCTCATCCACTTTATGGGATCGCGGGTTATTTTTCGCCATGAAGAACCAAAAGGCGATCAGTACGCCGGTGATCAATACAGCAAGACCGGCCAACAGGCGAAGTGGGATCGGGAATGTTGATAGTAAAACAAGTTCCAAAACCATCAGCCTCCCTTATACATTTTTATTCTGCTTTTCTCTTAATTCCTTTACTTGTCTCCGATATTCCGATTCGGTGATTTCTCCGCGGGCAAAGCTGTCTTCCAGACGCGCTTCCTCTGTCGTTGGTACTCCGGAATCCAGGCCTTTAGCTTTCCGCGTTTTTTTAGCGGCAATAAAGGCAACGGCAATTGCTGCAAGCGCCACTACTATAACGAGGACTGTCGTATACATATCCATTCCAATCACTCCTTTTATAATTTGGAAAGTAAGTTCTCGGTGTGCCATTGAAGAGTATTACTGTGATAATGCCTCAGCCGGATAAATTCCTTATTCCACTTCACTCTCCTTGTTTCTTCAATAAAATAATCTATACTGTTTCTATAATCTTAGTCTACCTTAAATATAGTCAGAATATTAGGGAAAGACCTTGATTTCTATGGGAAATGATGAATGAATCCAAAAAAACATTAAAAGAGTGTAAGTTTCTCGAAATCAGATATAGGGGAAACATGAGTTAAGCAATAAAAGGATGTATGATAAATACAGAAAGTATCAGATAACAGGAAGAAAAAATTCATTTAGTTTTTCATTAAGAAGCAGCAGGAAGTGAGGCACGTTTATGTATGTGTTGGGCATAGATGGAGGAGGCACGAAGACTACGGGAATCGTGGCTGATGAAAACGGTAAGGTTTACATAGAATCACATGCAGGTCCCAGTAATCCGAATACATTGACACCAGATGAATTTGAAGAGGTGCTGAAAGGTTTAACAGCAGATCTTGAAAAACAGGATTCCGTTATTTTCTCACAACTGGCAGTCTGCTTCGCGGGTATGTCTGGGGCAGGAGACAGCTGGCGATGCGATGCAAAATTTGAACAGGTGTTGACGAAGTTCCTGCCGCCACAAATAGAAGTCATTGTGCGGAATGATGCGTATAACGTCCTTTATTCCGAGACGCTCGGCAAACCGGGAATTGTACAAATTGCCGGCACTGGCTCGATTTCATTTGGATTAAATCATGAAAATAAAACTGTCCGTTCCGGCGGATGGGGATATTTATTCGATGAGGCGGGGAGTGCGTATCATTTAGGCAATGAAGCTTTGCGCGCTGTCTTCAAAAATTATGATGGGCGAGGACCGGAGACTGTATTGACGGAGGAAATCATAAATTATTTCAATGTAAGTGATGTGACAGATCTGCTTGGCAAAATCCATGGACCCGAGCATCCGCGTTCGGTGATAGCGCAGTTGGCCCCATTGATAATCGCTGCAGCGGAAAACGGTGATGGAGTCGCTGCAAAGATTATCCGCAAGGCATGTGCAGAAATAATGGAATGCATCGAATCATGCCACAAGAAATTATTCGCTGCAGATCATCCGACCCTTGTTGTCCTCTCTGGAGGCGTGTTTGCCAATTCTCAGCAGCTTCTTGATTGTTTAAGAGAGTTGAGTAAAAAAACGCTTCCGAATATTGTATTGCGACAGGCACATGCAGCACCTGTCAGCGGTGCTGTTATCGGTGGACTAAAGGCAATGGGATTCAACAGCATAGATGAAAATATCACGGAACGCATAAATCTCCAGTTAAAGAAAAGCTGAACGCAATATTTTAAAAAGAAGGTGTACGTGATGTCTCGCATGCTGATAAAAAATATCCGGCTCGTCCAGCCTGAAGGCGAATTGGCAGACGGCACAATTCTTATTGAAAATGGAAGAATCATCTCAGCTTCGACAGAGCCGATTGATGATTGGAGCGGCGAATGTTTCGACGGTGGCGGTTCTGTTGCGCTGCCAGGTTTTATTGATATACATATCCACGGCGCTGCTGGAGCGGATTTTATGGATGACGACAGCACGGCAGCAGGTAAGGTTGCGGCCGCACTTCCCGCAGAAGGGACGACGTCTTTTTTGGCGACGACCTTGACGCAATCGCCGGAGCGCATTTCAAGCTCAATCCATTACGGGAGGACTTACATGAAAGGAAGCGGTGAAGGCGCAGCGGAAATGCTCGGCTTCCATCTGGAAGGTCCTTTCATCCATCCGGATCAGGCAGGGGCCCAGCCTTCCGCTTATATTTGCGAGCCTTCAATGGATCAAATGTATGAATGGTTCGGCGACACGCTGGCAGATTTGAAAATCATTACGATGGCACCGGAGCAGGACAAGAATTTTAAGATTACACACGAATTAAATGAACGCGGGGTCATCGTGTCAGCCGGCCACACAACGGCAGATTACAAAACGCTCAGCGAGGCGCAAGCAGCAGGTCTATCTCATCTGACGCATTACGGCAATGCGATGCGCGGATTGCATCACCGGGAAATTGGCGTAGTTGGCGCAGGAATGCTGAACAAGGAACTGTTCTGTGAAATCATCGCGGACGGTATCCATTTATCGCCGGATATGCTGAAGCTGGTGGTTCAGGTAATTGGTCCTGAGCGTTTACTGCTTATCACAGATTCCATGCGTGCAAAAGGTTTGCCGGACGGTTCCTATACACTGGGCGACCAGAAAGTGACAGTATCAGGCAATGAAGCAATACTCGCGGATGGCACACTTGCCGGCAGTATGCTGAAGATGAATGAAGGGCTGCGGCAATTGAAGGATATTGCCGATATTACGTGGACGGATGCGATTGCGTTGTCATCGGGAAATGCAGCACGCCGTCTTGGTGTCTTTGACCGCAAAGGCAGTATAGAACGCGGCAAAGATGCTGATATTGTGCTGGTGACGGAAGATTTTAATGTCCAATATACTTTTTGCAGAGGGAAGATGAGTTTTGCTCATGATTCGACGGGAAGACGAAAGATGAATTTAGATATGTGATGGGTGTCCTCTACAGACGATGGTCTGTGGAGGTTTTTTATGGGTTTCTTGGAGTGAGATTGGATTGTTGTTGACGTATACAGCCGTTTAGGTGTCGTATAACTGGATTTTGTTGACGTATAGATTCGTTTTGTTGTCGTATAAATCGTTTATGGTGACGGATAGCCGATTTTGCTTCATATAGAACAAAAAAGACGTTGAAGCAAGAAGTAGTGCGAACCGCTTTGGCGCTCCGGAGAGTGCTTTCGCAACAAGCCTGGCTGGAGTGATGCCAGGCTTGTTGCTTCGCTCACTCCATAGCCGCGCCATTGCTCTGGGTGGGGGTTGAGAGGAGAGAGGTGAAAGAAGAGGCAGTTCTTTAAGTTTATTGTTTTGAGTTCATTGCTTCGGGACCTTCTATTTAAAGGGATTTGAAGGAGGTTAACGTATAGCCTGAAGGGCATGTCGTATAAATGGATTTTGTTGACGTATAGATTCGTTTTGTTGTCGTATAAATCGTTTATAGTGACGGATAGCCGATTCCAGCTCATATTCATTCAAAAAAACGCCAAAAAGGAAGCTGAAGGGATTGGTTTGAAGCAGCTGGCGCACGCCAGCTGCCTGGGGCGGCGCGCCGCCCGATCAAAACAGTTCTTGGTCTGTTGTCTTATGGTTTTTGTTTTTTATCTTACGATTTTTCATTTCTATCTTACGATTTCGTGATTCTATCTTACGGTTTGCGGATCTTATCTAACGTTTAGCAAAAATTCTTTTCTCGAAGAGTAAAAAACCTCAAGAGTTTCTGGTTAGGAGCCCCAGCAAATTTCTATAAAAAGCGCCTGTTCCGGTTCGCTGAACGAACTCTCAAACTGACTATTTTCCTAACCACACATCTATTCTCAAAAGGATCCAGTTTTTATTCCCGAAAAAGCAATTCCACGCATTGTTACAAATAGGTAAAATTTATTAAATTATCAAATAATGATTATCAAAGGCCTTCTGTTTAGTATAATTAAATTGATTCACAAACTAAGCAAAAGGGGCTGGAAGAATGTCAATGTACAAGAAATTGGCGATGGTGCTGGCAGCACTGGTATTGGCTTTAAGCGGTTTGTTTACTGGGGGAGTCGCGGATGCGGCAAAACCCGACAAGGGCAATAAACTGAAGCCGATTGATGTATCGCTTCGGATAATGGGCACGACAGATTTGCATACGAACTTTATGAATTACGATTATTATCAGGATAAAGAGTCCAACGAGCTGGGTCTCGCGAAAACAGGCGTCTTAATAGAAGAAGCCCGTGCGGAAAACCCGAATAATCTTTTATTGGATAACGGAGATTTGATCCAGGGAACACCGTTCGGCGCTTATAAAGTGTCGGTCGACCCGCTTGAAGAAGGGGAATTGCACCCGGCATACGCCGCGCTTGAATCCCTTAATTTCGATGCGTCGACTCTGGGCAACCACGAGTTCAACTTCGGCTTGGATTATTTGGATGAAGCTTTGGACGATGCTCCATTCCCAGTCCTGAACGCAAACGTTCTGGATGCGGCAACAGGAGAGAATAAATACCAGCCTTACACAGTGATCGACAAAGAAGTTGTCGACCAAATGGGCAGAACACGTACGCTGCAAGTGGGCGTCATCGGTGTAGTTGCTCCGAAAATCATGCAATGGGACCGCACGCATCTTGAAGGCAAAGTCATTGCCGAAGACGCAGTGCAGTCCGTTGAGAAATTCATTCCGAAAATGAAAGCGGAAGGGGCGGATGTCATTGTCGTTCTTTCGCATTCAGGAATTGGCGATGCAACACATGAAATCGGTGAAGAAGATGTAACGTATCAGATTTCACAAGTCGAAGGCGTTGATGCCATCATCACAGGCCACGACCATGATGTATTCCCAGGCGCATACGGCGATTTGCCGAATGTTGACCAAGAGCAAGGCACGATCAACGGGACACCGGTTGTTATGGCAGGGAATTTCGGCAGCCATCTGGGTGTCATTGATTTGACATTGAGCCCGCGCGGCAATGGCAAGCGCTGGGTGGTAACTTCCGAGAAAGCGGAACTGCGCGAAATCGATTCAGCGACTGGAGAAGTTGCTGAAGAAGTAGTGGAAGCGGTAAAGGAAGCGCACGAAGGCACGATTGAATACGTCAACACACCGGTTGCTGAAACGACAGCGCCAATCAATAGTTATTTTGCTTTGGTAAATGATGATCCATCCATTCAATTGGTCAATAACGCTCAGACCTGGTATGTGGAGCAGCAGGTGGCAGGCACGGCGAACGAAGACTTGCCGATTCTTTCAGCTGCGGCACCGTTCAAAGCAGGCGGCCGTAACGGCGGCGATTACTACACCAATATTGAAGCCGGCCAGATCGCCATTAAAAACGTCGCTGACCTTTATGTTTACGACAATACGACATTCGCATTGAAAATGACAGGTGCAGACGTACAGGAATGGCTTGAAATGTCAGCTGGCCAATTCAATCAAATCGATCCAAATGCAACCGGCGAGCAGCAACTGGTAAACAACGATTTCCGTACGTATAACTTCGATGTGATCGACGGTGTCACGTATGAGATCGATGTAACGGAGCCGGCGAAATACGATACGGCTGGTAATGTAATCAATGAAGGCGCTAACCGCATCAAGAATCTTTCTTATGCAGGCGAGCCGATTGACCCGAACCAGGAATTCCTGGTTGCGACGAATAATTACCGCGCAAGCGGCAGTTTCCCAGGTGTTGTCAACGCCACAGAAGTGATCGACTATGCTTATGAGAACCGCCAAGTAGTCATTGATTATTTGGAAGAGCTTGAGACAATCGATCCTTCTGCGGATGATAACTGGACATTCGCTCCAATTGCTGGCGAGCAGTCGATCGTCTTTGAGACATCCGACAATGCACAGGATAAAATCCCGGCAGACAGCGGCATCACATATATTGCGCCGACTGTGAATGGTTTTGCGAAGTATGGCATTGCGATAGACTAATAAAATTTTGAGAGAGTGGCCCATCCGCGGTGTGCGGGTGGGTTTTTTAAATGTGTGGAGGAGTGGTTTAGTAGCCGCTTGGGTGTCTGAGTTATCGTATAAATCTATTTTGATGTCGTATAACTTGATAATGGTGACGGATAGCTGATTTTGCTTGATGTACAGCAAAAAGGAATTAAAGAGAGAAAGAGTGCGAAACGCTTTGGCGCTCCGGAGAGGCCTTCCGCAACAAGCCTGGCTGGAGTGGCGCCAGTCTTGTTGCTTCGGCCACTCCATAGCCGCGCCTTTGCTTGGGGTGGGGGTTGAGAGGAGAAGAGTTGGAAGAAGAAACAGTTTTGGAAGTGTATTGTTTCGAGTTCGATTCCTCGGTACCTTCAATATTATAGGAAGTTAAGTTAGGTTGACGTATAGCTTGTAGGAGGTGTCGTATAGATTGATTTTGTTGTTGTATAGAGTCACTTTGTTGACGTATAAATCGTTTATGGTAACAGATAGCCGATTTCAGCTCATATCCATCTGAAATGACGCCAAATAAGGTGTTAAAAGGGATTGGTTTGAAGCAGCTGGCGCACGCCAGCTGCCTGGGGCGGCGCGCCGCCCGATCAAAACAGTTCTTGATCTGCTGTCTTATAGTTTCTGTTTTTTATCTTACGGTTTTGTGTTTCTATCTTACAATTTCTACTTTCCATCTAACGATTTCACACATTTATCTAACGGTTTGCAAATCACACTCCACACCACTTTCTTATAAAATACATCCACCTTCTCCCATATTCCATATTCTCACAGCTGCCCGGTTGTGCTACTCTGAATATAGCAGTGGAGGGGATAGCAGATGTTTACATACAAGATCGATGAAGAGTTGTCGTTGAAATTATTGGAAGAGAAAGATGCGGAGCGGTTGTTTGAGCTGACGGACGGTTCGCGCGCTTATTTGAAGGAATGGCTGCCGTGGCTGGATTATACGAAGACGATAGAGAATTCGCGTGACTATATTCGCATGAGCCGAAAGAACTTCGCGGAAAATGCGACGTTGAATACGGGAATTATTTATAAAGGTGAAGTCGTTGGAATAGCCGGGTTCAATGAGCTGGCATGGACGAATAAGACGGCGAAAATCGGTTATTGGCTGGGGCAGGATTATCAAGGGCACGGGATTATGACACGGGTGGCGGAAGCGCTGACGGAAATTTCGTTTGGGCATTTAGGCATGAACCGTACGGAAATCCGGGTGGCGACTGACAACCGCAAGAGCCGCGGAATTCCGGAGCGTCTCGGGTACACGGAAGAGGGAACGCTGCGTCAGGTGGAATGGCTGTATGACCATTTTGTCGATCACATCGTTTACGCAATACTGGCGTCGGAGTGGAAGAAATAAGAGGCCGATTTGAAAAATGGATTTAATAGTTTTAAAATAGAGCCTATGCCTTTAAAATTTAAGGGTAGGCTATTACCTTAGAGCATGGAGGAAGACACAATGAAATTTTTAGGAATCGGAATTGTCACGGCTGCCATCAGCATGTTGCTCGGCTACTTCCTGGAAGACTGGAACCTGGCATTCCTGATCGCAGGCATACTGGGAATCGTCGGCGTCCTTTGGGGACTGCTGTTTTCAGGTGTACTTAAAGGATCCGGCGGCATGGAGCGCATGACCAGCTCTGAACGCCGCAAGGAAAGCGCAAGACGCAACGCGAGAATGAGAAACGCCTTTTTATTCGCATTGCCGAATCTATTGGCTGCCCTTGCAGCTTTGTGGATTTTCTAATATGCATTATCGAAAATGACCTTCGAGCCAAATGGACTCGGGGGTTATTTTTTTCGGTTGTTAAAAGGGATTCTGAAACTTCATGGCGAATTAAACCGGAAGATATGAGATAATCTGGAAAAGGTTGAGGAGGCGCGATGTGTTAAAGAAGATTTTGATAGGCGCGTTTATATTTTTTATCGGGTTTACGATTAAGAATGTAAGAAATGGCGAGAAAATGATTTTGGAAGACATCCTGTTACTCGCCGGTGTAGCTCTGGTAGTCTTTGCGTTTAAGGAATGGGTGGAAGTTCCATACGATTGGGATAAGCATAAAAATAAAAACAAAGATAAAGATAAAAATAAAGAGAAGAAAAATCTCAACTAGATTGGGATTTTTTTATTTGCACACTACATTTTTTTCGTGGAAAACAGTAGAGAAAGCCCAAAGGTTTTTATTTTCAGAAAAAGGGGAATACTTTGGGAACAAATTTTTTATGGCAATACCATCACATGAAGCGAAGGAGGGCATCCGATGTTGGGATATTACAGCAAGCTATCAACGGAAGTCTATGGAGTCGATAAGCCGATAGGGACATCGTTCGGCGATGTGGAGTTCTATCTGGACCGGCTCGCCGGCATCACTGGGCGCATCCTTGAACCGGCAACCGGAACAGGACGTATGCTCGTACCTTTGCTTGAGAATAATTTAGACGTGGACGGATTCGACAGTTCACCGGAAATGCTGGAGATGTGCAGAAAGAATTGCGAAGAACGAAGGTTAACACCGAATCTGTTTGAAGCGGATATGCTGACTTTTTCGCTTGGTACGGAATATGACGCAATCGTTGTTCCGGCCGGAACATTCCTGCTGCTTCATGAGCGGGAAGCTTCGTTCACAGCGTTAAAGAACTTCCATCAGCATTTAAAGCCTGGCGGCAAACTGATTATGGATCTGTATTTGCCGACGGACAATGAAGTGGGAAATTCGACGCTGCGTTCGTGGGAGCTCGAAGACGGCGAAGTGATCACGCTCGAAACAACGACGACAGAAATTGACCACATCAATCAATTCAGTGTGGCGCATAACCGCTACGAGAGGTGGAAAGGCGGGAAACTGCTGGATACCGAGCTCGAGCGCTTTGCGATGCGCTGGTACGGCGTCGAGGAATTCCGCACTATTCTCGAGAACCACGGTTTCCGCGAAATTGTGATTTCCGCCGATTACCAATACGGCAAATATCCGGATAGTCCGCAGCAGAGCATTACGTTTGAAGCGGTTGCGGAGAAATAAGATAGCAAAAAGAGCCTGGATAACTTTCCAGGCTCTTTCTTTTTGAATTTATTTAGCTTCCGTTTCTTCATCATTGCGGTATTCCAAAATGTCGCCGGGCTGGCAATCGAGGGCTTTGCAGATGGCCTCGAGAGTTGAAAAGCGGATCGCTTTCGCTTTGCCGTTTTTCAGAATGGACAGATTCGCCATGGTGATGCCGACTCGTTCCGTCAGTTCGGTCACGCTCATTTTCCGTTTTGCCAACATAACATCAATATTGATAATAATCGCCATTATCGTCACCTCAGACCGTTAAATCGTTTTCAGATTTTATTTCAATCGCATTTTCAAAAAGCTTTTGGAGCACTGCCGCAAAAACGGCGATGACAAATGCACCGAATGTAATGACCATGCCCAGTCCGCCAAGCCCCGGCGCATCATCGACCTGCGCCATGTAAAGGATGAGCGGCAGGCACAGAATGTAAATCCCCGTAATGGTCAGCGCGCAATATTTGATGTTTTTCAGCGCTTTGACCGACAGTACCGAGAACGCGATGTTCTTGTCGATGTAACTCAACAGTTTCAGCGACTGGTACAACGCAATAAAATAGGCGATTGCTGTTACATAAAGCGCAATCATGAAGATCCATTGCAGGAAAGCCCATTCCGGCAAGAGTTCAGCGATAAAAGAGCTGAGCGGGGGCACGACAAATATGCAGATTGCCAGTACCGGCAGCGCCATAAGCACGATGACGACTTTCAAGAAGATGGTTTCCCGTTTCATATTCAGCACCTCGTTCACAAATTCTTATACTGAAGATACCATATATTTTATCGAATATCAATAAATAATTATTGAATATGAATTGACTTGAGCGAGATGTAAGATAGGGGAAAGAACAAGGAAAAACACCCTGGTGTGAAAGCTTTGAATAAAAAAGCGTTTCTCGCAATTAGGGTGTTAGTTGCATATTTAAATTTTACCAAAGTGGTTTTTGTTCATTTGACAGTTTGATTGTAAAAGGGATACAGGTAAGCATACCGATAACAAACAAAGCGACAAAAGAAATGAATACTGCAATATTTAAATCGTAAAAGGAGTTTAACAACACAAATATGAACAAGGGAATGAATGTAAATAACGAGATGCCTAATTGTGATTTCGGAGCTACATATTGCCGCTCACCGCAATTCGGACAGGTTTTGTTATTTTTAAATCCAATTTTAACTGTATCAGACCAACTCCATTTATAATTACAGTTTTGACAGTTCGGCATTTGTTTCCCCCTTAGTTTTAAAATACAGAGTGTCAGGCCTTCTCTTTTCTACGCTGAATATATGGCTTTGCCGCCAAGTAGCCAGCAAGCAGCATGCACAAGGCGGAAATTACGAAAATGATCAACTTGCCATTAAAGTGCATATCGGAATTGGCGACGATGATAGTGGTCATCAATGCTATAAACAACAGTGGGAATATTTTATTATCACGCATTAGTGGTACCTCGATTTCCCTGGATTTATTGCCCGGCATCTTTCATTCGATGGCTAGCGTTGATAAAGAACAAAGTGGCAATGAAGAAAATAATTACGGACAGCATCATCGCGATTCCTGAATAGTCGTCGTCAAAGAAACTGAAATTCATTAAGTTGACGAACATCATGAGGATGAGGCTTATGTATAATCCTTTTAGTTGGTTCATGGTTGCACCTCCAAACAGTTACAGAAAAATACGACCTTTATTATTTAGATAACCATGCTTAAAAAGAAAGGTGCTGCTAAAAGACCGAAAATCAGCAGGACGCCAAGCTTGCCGTCCATTTTTCTGCGCAGAAATTCGAAGCGTTCCTCAAGTTTTTGGGAAACGACAAGCAGTCCGAAAAATAAGACCATATAAACGGCGTAGGCAGCCCAGCGGTTTTCACCGAGCCTTGGTTCGATGCCGAAGAAAAAGACAGTCAGTAAAAGCATGACCAGCACCATATAAAGTAATGTACCGATTTTCAAGCTAACTCCACCTTACTTCCGATTAAGATCAACCGCATCCCATATCAAAAACTTCAATTTTTCTTCATCAATTTCGTCCACTTTACGGATCCGGACGTGGCGCATTTTCTTGCCTTCGCCTTCAAGCATATTATTGCGGTCTTCCAGCTCCGTGCCGCGGTAGAATCCGAAATTGACATGGCTCTTCGCGGTCTGCATATAGCACACCAGCCCTTCTTTCGAATAGCTCGGTTTTGACCATTTGATCTGTTCATCGATTTCCGGATAAGCTTCGAACACCACGCCTCTCAAGCGTTTGACGATTGCCTGCACCGGTTCGCCCAGCCCGTCGATGAATTCGTCCACTTGCGGATCCATTTTGCTTTGCATCCTTGCCGCCCCCTTTTCGTCTATTGTTATACTCATTATAACGTTAATGATGTGCCAATTGGGGATAGTTTACAGAATCGTTTATTCAAATAAAACCGTAAACTACTGTAAGGAGGACTTCACGTGCAGCAATACCAAGGGTTCTTAATTACGATTGCATTGATTTTATTGATTGTGCTCACCAGCCGTTATTTCAAATGGTGGGTGAAGGGGATAATCACAATCTATTACATCGCTTTTGCTTATATTTTCATCACCGTCAGAAATGAAATCAATCAGAAATACGAAGGCATACAACCGGTGCCGGAAGCGTATTGGGATGAAAATTCCGAATGGGTCTACCAAATGAGCGATTTCCTGCATGTGCCGCTGTTCGTGATTCTTGTCTATATCTATATCAGGTGGATCCGGCGGGTGGATACAGCCTGGGCTAAGGTGCTGATTGTGCTGACGCTTATTCCAGCGACGATACTCTTTCTGTTTTCCCATTTCATGTTTAACTTCGGCTATGGCTATCGACCGTAAATAGTTTTATTTATAAAATAAAAAATGATATATTTTATTTATAAATAAAATCAGAGGTGTGAAGACATGGAATTCAATGCAAAGAATTTTGGGCAGATTCTGCGATTTCTAAGGGAGCATGACGGTTTATCGATGCTGTCGCTCGGGAAAAAGCTGGGGACATCGGCCAGCCGCATCAAGAGTTGGGAAAATGGCGACTCGGTGCCGTCGGCAAAATGGATTGTGGCGCTGAGCAGTGTGCTGGATGTGCCGCTGGATGTGCTGCTCATTACGCCGAAGGAAGAAGTTGTGCATTACAGCGACGCGGAATGGGATGACATCATGAACGGCGTCGGGGCGGTGGATAAGGTTCCGGCGGAAGAGCTGGTGGTGGCGGAGTTGACGAAGGCGGATTATCTGGAGAAGTTGTTGTCTATTTCGTCGGGATTGAGTAAGCAGGATGTGTTGGAGTTATATACGTTAGCGAAAGTGAAGGCGGAAAAAGGCTGAACGTTGATATAATCGCCTGAACGTAGATATAAATTCCTGAACGTAGATATAATCTCCTGAGCGTTGATATAATTTTTTGAACGGAGATATCCGTCGAAAACCATATATTTCTTATCCTATTCTCCATCTCCCAAAGGTCAAAAGCATAAGAAAGGACACTTTTCGCCAGCGAAAAGCCCTGATTAGAGCAGACCCTAAAACCAAAAACAAAAAAAGACGCATTTCGCTTGCGAAATGCATCCATTAAAAAGGTTCTGTCAAAAAATGCCGCGACTGCAAGTCAGCCGCGGCATTTTCTTATACTTCGATTTCCTTGATAACACGGGCAGGATTGCCACCGACAACTGTATTGGCGGGAACATCTTTCACGACAACCGCGCCTGAAGCAATGATGGCATTATCGCCAACAGTCACACCGGGATTGATAACGGCGCGTCCGCCGATCCATACATTATTGCCGATGAATACAGGCTTGCCAAATTCCTTGCCGGCGTTGCGCTCATCGGGATGGAGCGGGTGGGTAGCTGTATAAATGTGTACACCAGGTCCCAGCTGGCAATTGTCGCCGAACCGAATTTCGCAGACGTCCAGCAGGCAGGTGTCAAAATTAGCATAGAAATTTTCGCCGATGTGGATATTATAGCCGTAATCACAGCGGATATTGGGCTCCACATAAAACTTGTCGCCCGTCGATCCAATCAATTCCTTCAACAGCAACTTCCGGTCCGTGCCGTCCATCTCGGAAGACTTATTGAACAACCGGCTCAGCCGCCGCGCATTCAACCGCTCATTCTGAAGCGTATTATCCGTAGGATCATACATCTCCCCATCCAACATTTTCTCCTTCTCGCTTTTCACCCTGCATCGCCCCTTTGTCTGAAACTTGCTACCGCCATTATAGCAGTTTCTTTTGCGGTCACTCCAATAAATCCGGAATTGCTGTTATTCAAAAGGGGGATTGTGTTCATTTAACAGATAGCGGTTGTGAGATGCCGAATAGAAAGATTTTAGTGTCGTATAGATGATGGATGTTGTCGTATAACGGTTTTTTGTTATCGTATAAGCTTTTTCACTTCACCCCCCATCTTCACTACTGCTCACTCAGCAAAAAAGCTGAATGGTCGCAGTCCGCCACGCGGACTGCTGGGGCGGGGCTTTGGCCCCGCCCGTCTTTCGGCCAATAAGAGGGTTGCTCTTTGGCTGAAGGTTCGATTACATATAGAGAAACTTTAGTGTCGTATAACCTAGTTTCAGTGTCGTATGGATGAGTGATGTTATCGTATAAAAAGATTATAGTGTCGTATAGAAATTTCATCTTACGATTTTTCATGTCTATCTTACGGTTTGCGCACTCTATCTTACGTTTTTCGATTTCTATCTTATAGTTTTAGTACTCTATCTAACGTTTGGATAGCAAGTGGTAACGTATAGAAGACTTTTGTTGTCGTATAGCTAAAAAATAGTGTCGTATAAAAGGATTTTATTAACGTATGGAAAATTCCACCTCACATTTGAAATAAACCACACTCCTCCGAAGGTGCATTTTCCATCAAAAAACAGGGTATAAGTTCCATAAGGAGTGATAGGGATGGCGTTCGACTATGATTTGGATTATGAGAAATTGGATTTGCGGAAGAATCCGGAGCTTTATCGGGTGGGCAAAGGGGAGCAGGGCGTGCTGCTGGTGGAGCCGTATAAGAGTGAGATTTTGCCACATTGGCGATTCAAGACGCCGGAAATTGCGCAGGAATCGTGCGAGAAGATTTCAGAGATGTTCGAGGAATACCGCAGGCAGGATGATTTTGTCGGCATGGATATGGCGCGGAAATTCATCCAGATGGGCTATACTCGGGCACGGCGTTACACGAATTATAAAGGCGGCCGCAAATACAATGAAGACCGCACCATCAAAGAGCGGCAGATCGACCCGGTGAAAGCCGAGTCGGCGGCGATTTTCAAGAAGCGCTGGGATGAAATCAGGGAAGACGAGGATTACAACAGACGCAAAAGGGAGCACCAGCATAAATACGGCGAATTAAAATCTAAAAATAAAAAGGCAGATCAATCGATGGGCGAGAACGACTTTCCAAAAGGAGTAGGCAAACCGGCAGCTAGAGCGTTAATCGGAGCAGGGTACACAAAGGTTGAACAATTGAAAGAAGCCACTGAAAAAGAAATCCAGGAGTTGCACGGCGTCGGTCCGAAAGCGATCCAGGAGTTAAAGAAAGAACTCGCCGCAAACGGACTGGAATTTAAAAAGTGAAAGCAAAAACGCCATTCCACTAGGAACGGCGTTTTAAACTGCAATCATTTCTTCAACAAGTTTCGCCACTCGCTCACGCGTCTCCGGCAATCTTTCCTTTATTGCTTCATTGTCCCAGACATCATCCGTATAAAAGCTGGAGAAGTCCTGATCTTCCTGGCGCGGCACGATGTGCATGTGGAAATGCGTCAAGTCGTCAAACGTGCCGCCGTTCTGGCAGATGGAAATGCCGTCCGGAGCGAACGCAATCTTGATGGCGCGCGACAGCAATTGCGCCGCTTTCATCACCGACAGCGCCGTTTCTGTATCGAATTCATCGATGAAACGGTAATGCTGTTTCGGCAAAATCAGCACATGGCCTTCATTGAAAGGATCGTGGTCAAGGATACACGTGATCCACTCGTTTTCGTAAACGACTTGGGTCTCCAATTCGTTATTGGCCAGCTTGCAGCCCAGGCATTCCTCTATCTTTTCCATAATCCTGTGCACCTCCCGAATTTATTACCACATCGGCTCGTTTTCGTTCGTCAATTCGGTCATTTGAGGATACGTCAGCATGAAGATGGCGAAAAGAAAGAGCGCAACCGCCAGCACCGAAACGATGTTCAGGTCGAACAACCAGGCAGAACCTAACAGTATCACTGGGGGAAAAAAGTTTGCAATCCCCATTCTTTGCCGTGATTTCTTAGTCATGTATTGCGTTTTGCCGCATTCCGGGCATTCCATTCCTTCGCCCAGGGTAAATGATTTACGCAAAGTCGTCCCCCATGACCATTCGTTTTTGCAATTCTCGCAGTGTGGCATCTGAAGTCCTCCATTCGGATCAATGTATTTCTTTCCCTCCATGCTAAAGCATGCACCCAATAAATTCCACAGTATTTCCCGGGAAATAGTTGTTAATAAAGGATTGTTTTACTGTTTATTGCCAGTCTTTTTCTTCCTTCTGCGGTATCGGTAACGCCAGATGTAGTAGGTAGCGAAACCTGCCATGAGGATTAAGAAAGGTAGATATCTGGATGCGGGTTCGTTTGTTAACATGGCGATAGAACCGATTATGAAAATAGGAACCATAATTATAAACCACATCTTCACTTCTTTATTCCTGAAACTCATATCAACTCGCTCCGCCATATCCTTCTCCCCTTACGAAATTTTTCTGATGTATTCATTAATATCATGCTATAGTATTTATACGATTGAAACAGGTTGAAGTTTCAAGAAATTCCTCTTGTAAAATATATAATGGAAATAGAAGCGGAGCATGCAACCTCCCTTGAAAAGATGCGTTTTATAGGAAGAGATAAAAATAGAAAGCAGGATGAAACATGGAATGGTTGGATTTACTGAAGGCCCTCATTTTGGGCTTTGTGGAAGGCATGACAGAATTTGCGCCGGTATCGTCAACGGGACACTTGATCATTGTCGATGATATGTGGCTGAAATCACAGGAATTCCTCGGGAAATACCCGGCAAATACATTTAAAATCGTTATTCAATTAGGATCGATTCTGGCCGTGGTCGTTGTGTTCTGGAAGCGGCTGTTCAGCTTGATCGGCCTTTATAAAATCGACGGCAAGCCCGCAAATTTACGCTTTAACTTATTGCACGTCATTGTCGGCATGCTGCCGGCAGTTATTCTTGGCTTTGCTTTCAAGGACTTGATCGATGACCATTTGTTCGGCGTCGAAACCGTCATTTATGCGTTGATCGCCGGCTCGATCCTGATGATTGCCGCCGACAAATTCGGGCCGAAGACACCGACCGTCAACAGCCTTGATGATATTACCTACATACAGGCATTGAAAGTTGGAATGGTGCAATGTCTGTCATTATGGCCAGGCTTCTCGCGCTCCGGTGCGACGATTTCCGGAGGCGTGCTGTTCGGTCTTAATCACCGCACCGCCGCAGATTTCACTTTCATCATGGCAGTGCCGATCATGTTCGGTGCCAGCCTCGTGTCGGTCCTCAAAAACTGGGACACACTGTCGATGGACTACCTATCGTTTTATATCGTCGGTTTCGTCAGCGCATTCGTCTTCGCTTTGATTTCAATCCGTTTCTTCCTGAAACTGATTTCGAAAGTCAAATTGATGCCGTTCGCCATTTACCGCCTGATACTCGCGGCAATCCTGATCGTCATCGTTTTCTTTTAAAATAAAAGCCGGCACATCAAGAGCGGAATATTGCTCCTGATGCGCTGGCTTTTTTATGGAATAAATTCAGTATCGCTGTAGCTCAATATGGTACGATTACAAAAATATAATAAAAGGGGTAAGTCGAGATGCAGTATTTTATTGGCGTTGTTCCACCTGAAAGCGAACTGGAGAAACTGAAGGAATTCCGGAACCAGTGGCCGGCGAACCGGATTGATGATTTGGTCGAACCGCATATTACGCTGAAAGCGCAAGGCGGTCTCAGCGCTGATGAAAGCTGGCTGGAAAATATAAAAGAGGCAGCTGCTGGATTTCCGGGATTCCCGGTTCAACTTGGAGAACCGCGCTTTTTCGGTGAAGATATTCTGTACTTGAGCATGGATTCGCCAGAACTACAAGAGTTACATGAAACTCTGGTAAAGGCAGCTGGCGCAACGCCTGAACAGATTGAGCAGTACTTTGAACTGGACCTTTTCGTGGCGCATCTGACATTAGCCAAGACGGCTTATGGATTATCACGCGAAGAATTGAAGGAAATGGCGGCAGCAGCAAGTAAAGAACTCGCGCCTTACCCGGCGTTTACGATTGAGTCGATTCGGATTTACCGGAAGTCAGATGGGCAGCAGGGGTATGTGAAGTATATGGATGTTCCGTTGAAAAAGGATAGATGATTAACTAAAAAAGAGATGCTGTAGTGAGTAAAACACTCAACATAGCATCTCTTTTTTCACTCTTTCATTCCTCTCAAAAAATCGAACATTTCCTCCACATCATTCGACTTGAACAGCATGCCCTTCCTGTCAAAAACGAGAACTGCCGGGAACTGTTCAATCTCCAGTTCTTCTTTGAAATCCGCCACGAAATCTTTATCGTATTCGTGCCAGGAAGCACCAACCTGTTTCCCGGTATTTTCGAGTATATTATTGGCCTCCTCGAATAGAGGCTCGGCATCCTTCATCTCTTCAGGCAATCTTTCCCCGTATTCATACATAATTACAATCCTTATTCCGTCGTTATGCGCCAGCAGCTGTTCATATTTTTCTTCGTAAGTCATATCCAATATAATAATCTCTTCCGCATAGCCTTCAAAACTGTCTCCTCTTGGCGGATTGATCTGCACTTTTTGGCCGAATTTGATATCGTCAAGGGAAGCTTCCGTGCCATCTTCATTTCTTACTGCAGTTTTATCGTCATAACTGGCATGATAGGAAATTCCTTGCCCTGTGGTGGTAGGTCCATCATGCCGCTTTTCCCATTCTGAAATACCGACCTCGAGAATCTTATTTTCCTTATCAGGCGGCCCCGATGTGCCGATCATCTTATCGTCTTCGTATTGAACGGCAGCAGACTGGTCGACTGGTTCATCCTCATAAATTGTTTCTTCGACTGTGGCAGAACCGCTGCCGCATGCGGATAGGGTTAATGCAATAAATAACAGTCCTCCTAAGTGCAATGATTTAAATTTCATCTTTTTACCCCTCTCGAATGGACGGCGATTTTTAGAAATAGCTTAGCTGTTTAAAATTTCATTTAAGAGTTCGGGGATTCTGCTTTCATTTTTTTCAAAAACTCATAAAATTCATTCGTATCATATGATTTGAATAGGAGCTCTTCCTGGTCATAGAAAAAAATTACCGGAAATTGTTCAATGTCCAATTCTTCTTTGAAATCGACGACATAATTGGGATCATACTCGATATATGCCCCTACGATATCATGATCTGTTCCTGACAAAATTGTGCTGGCTTCTTCATACAAGGGTTCCTGCATTTCCGGTGGCGGCGAATTTCCGTATTCATACATAACCACTATATTAAAACCGTATATATGCGATAATAATCGTCCATATTTTTCTTCGTAAGTCATGTCCAATAGCATAATTTCATCGGCATGTCCTTCAAAACCATCGCCCTTCGCCGGTGGATTGACTAATATTTTTTGGCCTTTTTTTATGTCGTCGATCGAAGCTGTCGCACCGCCCTCATATGTGATGGATGTGTCATCTGAAAAACCGGCAAAATAAGCATATCCTTCACTCGTTATATCAGGGCCTTTCCAGTCGCGCTTTCTCCATTCAGAAATATCCAATTCAAGAATATTTTTTTCTTTATCTATGGCCCAGGCAGTGCCGATCATTTTATCGTCTTCGTAATGGCCGTATGGATATTCTCCTGACTCATCAGAAGAAGCGTCACCGGCACTTCCTGATCCTTTACCACACGCCGAAACAGCAAGCATCCCAATCAGCAGGAACATTAATAAGAAAGATTTTCGCCGCATCTTTTTTCCTCCTTGCTGGTTATCAAACCAATAAACCCTAAAAGTATCTGGACAGTGCTTGCCAGGAACAAGAACACTAGAGGCAAATACCATTCGTCGAGCAGAATTATTGGCAAAGCAGCACATAGGAAGCAGAGAGCTCCAAGAAAAATAGCCAGTACAAAAACTTTACTGTTCTTCTTGTTAAAGCCGTAAATCCCGGCAACAGCATTGCTGATGCCGAATACGATCATCCCGAAGAGTGCCAGGCTGTTCCAGCTGCTGAAGGGCATGATGCCGATCCATTCAGGGGGGAAGTCAGCAAAAGCGCCTTTTCCAAGAAACATATAACTGCCGAGTAAAAATGCACTAAGCGATAAAAATAAACAATAAGAACTGACTAATTTTTTCAACAAGATTCTTCACTCCTCTCGATACGTGAATCGGTTTATTGAATCAGTAGACTGAAACTAGGCAAAAACGTTTCATTCTGGAACAAACGCCCTTCAAATCTTTTGCTGATTCGAAGGGCGCTGCTGGTTAAAAGTCTCGCTGTCATAGCTGGATTGATGATTGTTTATTCGTCCGTTTTGTCATGGAAATTGCATTCGAACACTTTCAATTCAAAGCCGGACTTCACGACTTTCGGAAATCCGCCCTGGTCGTAGCATTGATCCGATGCAGATTTTACTTGCTGGTAGCTGAAGTAGGACTGTGCTAAAAAGATAGTGCTGGAAATTAGCAGAACACCTGCGAATAAAAGAAAAACTTTTTGCCATATGCTCAATTTCTTTTTGATGATATTCACTCCTGTCGACGGGTAATCAGGTTTTATTGCTATGAATTAAGGCTAACATAATATGGCAATTGTGACAGCAGGATTCATAAAAATTTAGTGAAATCTGACAAATTCATAAAAAAGTGAATCTTTTCCAGTAGTTCATACGTCTAAAAGGTATAGGAAAAATGCAGAAGGGGTTTTTGTATGCTTAAAAAGATTGTACTGGCAGGTGGAACCGGTTTTATCGGACAATATTTAGAGCGCACATATACAAATCAGGGCTATATTGTACATATCATTTCGAGGCAGCCGGGACAGATTTCGTGGGACGACGAGGCGGCGATGATCGTGGCCCTGGAGAATGCGGGGATGGTTATAAATCTGGCGGGTAAATCGGTGAATTGCCGATATAACGAAAAGAACAAGCGGGAAATCTATGAGTCACGGACGCGGACAACGGAGGCGCTCGGCAAGGCAATCGAGAAATGCCAGAACCCGCCGCAGCTCTGGATCAATTCCAGCACGGCAACAATCTACCGCCATGCGGAAGACCGGCCCATGACGGAATCGACCGGTGAACTCGGGACTGGGTTCTCGGTTGATGTCGGCAAGGCTTGGGAAGATATTTTTTTCCGCTTCAACTTGCCGGAAACACGGCAAATCGCATTGCGGCTCGCCATTGTACTTGGAGCGGATGGAGGCGTGATGAACCCTTACATTAATATGGTCCGCTACGGTCTCGGAGGCAAACAGGGTGAAGGCAAGCAGATGTTCAGCTGGATCCATATCGAAGACGTTTACCATATCATCGAATTTTTGAAGCAGCGGAAAGATTTGAACGGCATCTTTAATGCCTCATCTCCAAACCCGGTAACCAATAAAGAATTGATGGAGCAGATGCGGAAAGTTATGGGACGCCGCAGAGGTTTGCCGGCACCCGAATGGATGCTCGAAATGGGCGCAGTTTTCATTGGCACCGAAACGGAACTCATCCTGAAAAGCCGTTGGGTGTTGCCGGAGCGGCTTGAAAAAGCTGGCTTCCATTTTAAATATGACCGCCTGGACCGTGCGTTGTGGCAAATCCTTCAGGAACAAAAGCAAGAACAAGAACAGTTCTAAGCACTGTTCCGCTTTATTGCGGAGCAGTTTTTTGATTTATATAGAAGAGAATTTACATGTGATAGAGGAAATCTGTTAGATTTGGGGAATATACTAACAACGGATTAACACGTGGATTCCGGTGTCCAGACTCCAGCGACCCAACTCTTCGGGTCATAAGCCGGCCCAGCTGCTATAGGAAAAGGCTGCTCCTGTCTCTGCATCGCTCCGCTAGCTTCGAGACATGAAAGGGCGTTGCATCGCTGCGCTGCTTCGTCGCAAAGAGATGGGCCCATAAACCTCTGGCCATCTCTTCGCCTTCGCTTTTCGAGATATAAATTTATTTCTCAAACAAGACCAAGTATAATCTTCTAAAAGAAGAGTTTAGGGGGAAGACGATGAAATACTTTACAAAAGATTGGTATGACGAGATGAAAGTGTCCGGTTTTCTGACCTTCCCTGAAACCGAAGAACAATGGGAAGAAGATCAGGCAGGCTACCGCGAGCAAGGCATCGACCCAGCGGAAGTGCATCGCCGCGATCTGGAAGACAGAAAAGAAGATCTTCTAAAGTTTTTGCCTGAATCCTTTCATCCATATATCTATGACGGCACGATTAATTCCAAATACCCGACGCCTGAGCTTCGCAATATGGCGGACAGATGGGAAGCTGATTACGAAGCCCGTTTTGACGCGCTGCTCGATGATTACAGCCGCCATTACGAATCCATCAAGGAATTTTTACCGCCTGGTGCGATTCAGCTGACGGAGAAAAGCCTGCATGACTGTGTCGTGAAAAGCGTTGACCGCCCATCCTATGATGAGCTCGTTCTTCTCATCGATTGCAGTGGAGGTTTCCATTATTTCAAGGATGTCGAAGTGAAATTCACCGAGGTGAGCGACGCCCTGATTCCAGAAGATATCACCGGCGCATGGTGGTTATATAATGAGATTTACCTGAGCGGCGATCGTGTTGAATTGCACGTGCTGTTTGATACGCCGATAACAGAAGTGACGATTATCTGCAAAGATATTCAAATTGAGGAATTGGAATAAAACCAGTTTTTCTTTTTTGATTATATTTGTTAATAAATTCCTTATAATAAGCCGATAGAACCTATAAATTATACAAAATACAAGAAATACATCTTTTTTGAATTATAATTGCAAAAATCACATCTTTTATTTCAACTGGGAGTTTAGCCTTAGATTAGGCGGGTAGTTTGAGATAGAGGGGTGACGAGATGCGAGCAGATGAGCGGTTGATCAAAGCATTATTGCAGCGGGATAAAAAGGCGTTTGAAGAGCTCTATGACCGTTATCATTTATTGCTGTGGAAGATTGCCTCTGAAACTGAAACCGATCATCGCATTTGCGAACAGCTCGTTACACAGGTATTCAAACAAGTATGGCAAAAACCGCATGAATTCATGGGCGAGAAAAGATTAACATTGCTGTTGGTCGAATGCTGCCATGAAAAGATGAAGGAGCGTCCCAGGCCGAAACCGGTTTGCCGAAATCCAATAGAACCACAAGTATGCTGCGGATAGGAATCCGCAGCTTTTTTCTTTTTTATCTGACAATAAACCAGTAGACACATACTATCCCCAGGTCACCGAGCCCGTGGCCGATGATGGTGGCGGTGATTGAACCAGTGCGTTCGCGTATATAGCCCCAAAACAATCCGGCAATCAGTACAGGGAGGACGGCAACAAGCGTATAGGCAACTTCGAAAAGCTGCATAACCGTCAGCACGTGGTACAGCGTATAAAAGGCGGCAGTGACAGTAATAGTAATCGCCGCGCTGCCTTTTATGCGGATTTTCTCGAACATATAGCCGCGCCAATAGACTTCTTCCAGCACTGGATTTAATAGTAGCAACACAAGCACAAGCCAGATTTCACCTGGTCCGATAAAGCCCCAATAGACGAGCAGCTCCCGCAACGATTCCACATCCAGCAAGTATTCATGCAGCCAAATCATCCCGCCGAATATGAAGACGAAGAAAACTACGCCGCTGACAATTCCCAGCAGGAAGCCTTGCTTCGATAATTGCATGCGCTCTTTTGGAAACGCCCTGCCGATCAGTGGCGCTCCGAGCAGCCAGCCGTAGAACAGTAAAAACGTTGCTGCAACATTTTCTATTACATACAGACCGATATACATCATAATTGTCGGGCCAATCAGCAATAAAATCATTTTCATCGCAATCTCTCCGAATCATCAGCATTGTATTTTGCTGCTATCGGCTGTAAAAAGCCATTGACCGCAGCGTTGAATTTTCTGAATGAGCGAGGCGGCACCTGATGGTCACCACCTTCAATAAATACAACTTGTGTCTGAGGCGCCGCTTTCTGGAACGGAATCCGGTAATGATGCATCGGTTTTTCAAGCGTTCCATAAACAAGCAGAATCGGCATCTTCAGCCGGTGCAATGAATGCGTCGACACATAATCTAATCCGGTCCGGCAGAACTCATACGAGCGCTGCGGATCCGACTTCCGCGCAAGTCCGTAGATTTTCCCTTCATCTTCCGGATAGTATTTATTGAGCTTCGCCTGCAGTTTTGCAGCAACAGGCACCATTCGGAGTTTCGACAAATACATCACCGTCTTGATAAAGAATTTTGGCGAAAAATTATTCAGTTCAGAATAGCCGCCGGACATGATGATGGCAATCGTCCGTTCCGGATAGTTGAAAGCGAATTCCTGGGCGACCAGTCCGCCGTGCGAATAGCCGCACAAGACCACTTTGTCTATGCCGATCCGGTCGAGCAGCTTTTTGAGATGTTCCGCCAGCAACTCGATCGTCACCGGCACATCGCCTGTTGTGCTGTTGCCGTGGCCGGCCATATCGAAAAAAATGGTCTGGTATTCATCGGCCAGCGGTTCCTGATGCATAAACACATTATGCGCCATCACGAACGGATGGATGAAGACAATCGGCAATCCTTCACCTTTTATTTGGTAATAAAGCGTCAGCGAGTCATCAATTTTGGCATAGGGCATAGAGGGATTCACTCCTAAATGAAGATACATGTCTAAGTGGAATACCCTTCAAGCGGGAGGAATAAAACTTGTGGTGAGTGAGGAGCGTGAGGATGTGAAGTTTATACGATACTAAAACTCCGCTATACGACAACAAAAGTAATCTATACGACAACAAATATCATCCATACGTCATCAAACCCTCTCACACCCCGCATCTCAATATCCAAGATATGATAATGGATACAGTTGTATAAACAAATGCATGGAAATATAAGAGCAATTGTTTAATTTAACCTATTCAAACAATACAATAATAATACATTTGGACGATATATTAATGTATAAAATATGTATATTATTAAAAATAGTTGATATTTATACAGTTTTTATTCGAATAGAGGAGAGTGGATTATGAAGAAATCAGTCAGTGTTTTATTGGCGGCGAGCCTATTGGCTTCTGCGCCGTGGTCATCGGTTGTGGCGGAATCACCGAAAGTTACATACGTAAATGCGCTTGAAGAGCAGGATGGTAGTAAATTCAACAGCGAGAATTATGATTTCATGAAGTTCTCGGCAATCGGGCCGAAGCTTGAGGAAATCGCGAAATCGTCAAACCGCGTGAAAGTCGAAGTAACAGGGACATCGTCTGACGGACACCCGTTATACGTTGTGACAATTGCGGATCCTGAGTCCCAAGGGAAGTTCGGCAAAATCCAGGCTTTGCGCAAGCAGATGTTCAAAAATCCTCAAAAAGCACAGGATTGGGTAGCGGAGAATCCGGATTTTAAAGTGCCGATCATGATCAACGGCTCGATTCACGGTACTGAATTTGTCGGCAGTGACGCGACCATTCAGCTGATCGAACGGTTTGCGACTCAAAACGATGACACGACAAAAGATATTTTGGCGAATAACGTCCTCATTTTCAATGTCGTGGCAAACCCGGATGGCCGTGTCGACGCGACGCGCTTTAACGGCGAAGGCATCGATTTGAACCGCGATTTTGTCACGCAGTCGCAGCCGGAAACACAGCAGACTGTTGATTTGATTACCGAATGGAATCCGATGGTATTCCTGGATACCCACGGCTACGTGAAAAATTATGCGCCGAACAAGCAGGGCTTGATCGAGCCTTGTACGCCGCCGCATAATCCGAACTATGAATATGACCTGTACAATAAATGGGCTTACGGCCAAGCCGAAGCGATGGAAGCTGAAATCATGGACAATAAAGCCGAATATGAAGGCGCGCTTTATCAGGACATGACGGGTACTTACGTGCCGCAGCGTGATGACGCAGCTGGCTGGGATGATTATCCGCCGATCTTCACGCCGATGTATGCGATGTACCACGGTGCATATGGCCACACACTTGAAGCGCCGACCAACGATGAAGACGGCGTGAAATGGATGTATGATGCAGTCATGGGTGCGTTGAAATATGCGACAGACAATAAACAGGAAATGATTTCTGACCAGATGGAAGTGTTCGAACGCGGCATCAATTTCGATCACCCGACGCACGCAGAAGGTTTCTTCCCGAAAGCTTACGTCCTGCCGGTCGATGAACAAGATCCGACTGTCACTGAAAAAGCAGTTAATCATTTGATCAAAAACGACATCGACGTGGAGCGCGCATCCAAAGCGTTCACAGTTGAAGGCGTAACTTACGAAAAAGGTTCTTATATCGTCCGCATGGACCAGGCGAAAGCCGGTCTTGCCAACACATTCCTATGGGACGGCGAGGATATCACGAACGACACGCCTTCCATGTACGATATTTCCGCATGGAGCCTGCCTGAACTTTGGGGCTTCGAGGCAAATCCGGTGACAACGACTGTTGATGTTGCAGCAGCGAAAGTCAAAGAAGTGAAGAATCAGGGTGCCGTTACCGGCAAAGGACCGTTCGTCATCCCGAATTCTTCCGTGCAAGCGGTAGAACTCGTCAACAACCTGCTCGCTTCCGGTGTTGAAGTTAAGCGCAGTGCGGATGGTGATTTCTATACAGAAGCCGCGGCCAATAAAATAGCGGCAGCCGTGAAAGAATCTGGTTTGCAGATTGAGTCGGCAAAAGTTCCAGCTGATGCTGAAGCAATCTCTTCCATAAAAGTGGCATTGCTTGAAGACGGCGGGATGGGGAAAGTGCAATCTCATGCAGGTATGAACCTGGCACTCGAACGTCTAGGATTTGATGTCACGGAATTGTCTCCGGTTGAAGTAGCAGAAGCCGGTCTTGCCGGATTTGATGCCTTCATTTACAACGGCACTGAAAATCTGATTGCAACTCGTTTGAGTGCAGCCAACCAGGAATTCGGATTCGAGAATCCTGCACAATATGATGCATTCAAAGCGAACGTCGAAAGCTTTCTCACTGATGGCGGCAAATACATCGCGGCAGGCGCTGGTGCATCCCGCGCGACCAAAGCACTCGGCTTGACCGACGCGACAGTCAACGTAGGCGGTTATAACAGCAACGGCATCGTCTCCATCGACTACGACGGCAGCGGCCTGACAGCCGGCTACAGCCAGGATGATATCGGTTTTGTTTACCGTCCGGTTTGGTACAGCGGAGTAGAAGAAGATGAAGTGCAAGCATCTTACGATGAAGGCGACTTCTTCATCGCCGGCCACTGGAAAGGCAACGAAGCCGCAACGGGCCAGCCGGTATTAATCCAGGAAAACGATAAGGACGTAACGCTGATCGGTCTCGAGCCAACATTCCGCGACCACACCGATTACCTGTTCCGCCTCGTTTCCAATGCATTGTTCACAAAATAAAGATGAGAGGGAGGGGCCAATTGGCTTCTCTCTTTTTTGTGTTTTGTGATGTTAGCTTATACAGCTTATACGACAGCAAAACGACGCTATACGACAACAAAAGCAATTTATACGACACTAAAAATGCCTTATACGGCATCTAATCTCCACCCAAAGAGCAAAACCCCTTATTGGCCGAAAAACGGGCGGGGCAGCAGCCCCGCCCCAGCAGTCCGCCGCGCGGACTGCGACAAATCGGTTCTCCAGCAGAGTGAGCGGATGTAAATTGGGATACGTGAGGATGTGGAGTCTATACGACACCAAAACTGCGCTATACGATAACAAAAGCAATTTATACGACACCAAAAACGCCTTATACGGCATCTAATCCTCACCCACAAAACAAAAAGGAGCCGCAGATTCATCCGCAGCTCCTTATATAAAACAAATTTAAACTTTCAGTTTCAACAAACGCTGACCTTCCTCTTCCTTCGGCACAACCATAAACTTGGAAACAAGAAACGCCGCCAAAAACAGGAAGCAGGCAAACGCCGTGTTATTGCTGTTGACGAGAGCATGCTGCACAGTGTCCGGCCGAATATGCGACAAAGTGCCGAGAGCCACATTGAGCAAATACGATACGAAGAACCCGGCGAAGGAGATGACCATCAAATAATGGCCGGCAAGCTTTCTTTTATCAAAACGCGTTTCCCCTCTGGTCGTCCGCTTGATTTCCAGCGTATCCCGTATCTGCCACACCAGCGCATAACCGAAACCGAATATTGTCAGCGCCACAAAAATATACCCTGCAAAGTTCTCCATATTCCAGCTCCTTTTCTTTTGTTTCAATGAATTAAATTTTTTCTTCAAACAGAAACCTGTAAATACCCAATACAATAAAAACGATGCCGATTACCATGAATAAGGGAAACGCAATCCAGATCAAACTTGCAGGCGGAAGTTGGATGACCGGTCCAACCCCCGAAGCCACTAAATCGTAAATTGCCAAAGCGGACAGTATAACCATGACGATTCCACCATACAGCAAGATATGCTTCTTCATCCGTTCCTTTTCCATAAGCACCGCTCCGCTACTTCGTATTTTTATAGCAAATCAATTAAAAATTCTGACAATTGATATGTACTAACTGTACGATAAGTTTGGGGAAAAGGAAACAGCCATAATAAAGAAAGTGAAGAGAAGTGTCACCGCCTTTATTATTCATTCAATAAAAATGCAATCAGTTCATCGATGTTTTCATACGCCATCCGATCTTCATATCCAATCTCTAAATTTTCTATTGATGGAGCTTTTCCATCAATATAGACAAACTCGATTTTAATTTCAGGTTCCAGATGAGTTTCGATGAACTTGAAAATCGATGTTAAATCTTCATTTAAATGAGGATTACTCGAGTTGAGCTTATCTTCTTGATAGGTAACGGCTAGTACAGCAGAAGTGCATTCTGCAACCTCGTTAATTTCAGTACAGTGTAACCAAGAATCAAAAGGATTGTCGTATGTGTGATCGTAATGGTTTCCGAAATTGAAACGCTCATTATTAAGGTTTTTCACTTCCGTCGCATACTGGCTTTCAATTTCATGATTTACAAGTTCCAGATGATTAATTTTAAGGGTAGTCAAAAATTCTTCTTTGGTTTTGACCATTGAAGGGGGTTCCAGATAAAGGCTAATGCCGTTTTCTTCATCACTGCCCGAAACACTGAAGCTTGTCAGGTTAGCCTGGCTTTTCTTAATCAGCTGATAGAGTTCATAATAGCGGTCCAGTTCTTCCTCTATAAAATTTTTAAAATTAACTTCTTTATCACTGCGCAAACTCAAGAAAGTGGATTCCTCAATGTAGTTGAGACGAATGCCGGTATTGTCACTTCCAGTAAAGCCTAAGTCTTCGATAGCAGGTAGAAAAGGTGTTAGTTTTTGTAATTCTTTGTCTGCTTCCAAAGCAAACTGATAGTCATCTTCAATTATCGAATGATCAGAATGGTTAATTAGCACTCCAAATCTTATATCTTCATCGTTTTTAGGCGATAAAATGACATCGGCCGAACTATAAATCTTGGCCACATCGTCTTCGATAACATCTACTTCAAATCCATATTTTTCTTCAGCATAATCTTTTGCCAATTGCTCGGTTTCAGTTAACTCAAGTTTTGGTTCGATTTCTTTCGTGACTCCATCAGCGTTGGTTTCTTTCACTATGGTCTCAGTTTCATTCGATAATGGAGTTTCAGCCGAATGGAAAAAACTAAAGGAAAGTACAATTGCTGCAATAAAAAAACCGGCCATACATATAAGGACTTTCATTTTTTTACTCATTATTTTCATCCCTCCAGCTCTACATTAATTAAACCATATTTCTGTATAAAGTCATGGGTTTTTTTGGTAATATTAGCTGAAAGAAACGGGGCTTTAAAAAAGGCGTGTTAAAACTAATATTATAAGGGGGGAGCAGCAGCTATGAAAAAACGCTTTTTGATGGTCCTGGCTGGACTCGCTGCAGTATTTGTCATCGGCTATCTTGCCATGTTGTTCATAGTGAGCTATGAACCGACACCTGATCAGAGCGATGTCGAGGAAATGGTGCATGAAAGGGGTCTGGTGGATTTCGGGGAAGTCGAAGGGGCGTTTCTGCTGACCCCCAGAAATTACGGCTATTACGACAGTGAAAATATTTATGTAGTGGAACAGTATCTCGATAAAGGCGGGGATTACAGCAACCAATATGCTGTTATCGAAAAAGGAACGGCGTTAACTGACGCTGATGAACCAGCAATTGAGGAGCTTACCGCCAAAGAGACATTTCAAAATGACTATGTGGATGATTTCCAGGTGCTTTCAAAGCACCGGGTGACTGTCTATAAAAATGAAGAAAAGACGGAGGAGCATTGGTTTTTCAAAGTTAGCTATAAATATGATGGGGATTACTCTTTGAGCTTTGTGCTTCCGGAAACCAACATCGAAAACAGGTTCAACTTTTTCGCGGAAGGTTATGAGCAGTTTTTGCAGTTTTAATGGAATAAAGAAAAGCAGCCGCGGCTGCTTTTCTCATGGATTCACCTTTCTAAAAAAGGAAGATACAGTGCCGATAAATATCATTAATGATATAGCCGATATAATTACAGCACTGATTAGGAAATCGTCGGTGAATAATTCAATTCCATACCACTGGGGAAGCAAGAGTCCTACAAAAATCAGCGCCCAGGAAGTATCGAACTCTACCATACTCACGAAAATTGTTAAAACCCCGAAAAATAATGTTGTGAGCCAAAATGCTGCAAAGCTAATCATTAGTAGACGGTTCTTGAGCTGCCAGGCAATTGAGATCGCAAAGATCCAAATTAAAATATATGCTGCCGTAACAATTAAGTTCAGCACGGTAGCTTGATTGCCTATTAAGAAGTTCGGAAAGTTTATAAAGATACCCATAACAACAGCAAGCAAGGGTGAACCAATTGCGACAGCAACTTTATTCTTCATTTTCCGCCTCCTCATTTTGCCGCAACATAAAAGCTTATTGTTCTAGTCAAAAGCTCCGAATGACCTTATTCCTTAATATTCGGTAACAGCCGTCTTTTCTCCTTCCACAAGCTCCTTCTCCGCAAGCCCGCTCTTCACCCGCTTCAGCTGCGCCACAATGATGATGCTGATGATCACCAATAAAGCCCAGGAACTGATTTTGCCGATGTGGACGATGGTCCAGGCGGCTTGCTGGTCGGGGTATTGCCATGCGCCGAAAAAGGTGGTGATGTTTTCGGCAATCCAGATGAAGAAGCCGATCAGCACGAATGCCAGCAATAACGGCATTTTGAATACGCGGTCGAGCAGGCGGAACGACACGAATGTCTTGAAGAACACGATGACGAGCAGCGCTTTCAGCACCCATCGCACATCATACGAGAAATGATGCGTGAAAAAGTTCAGGTAGATCAGCGCGCTGATGCCGCCGGCGTAGATGGCTTTTGGCCAGTGGATCATCTGCAGGTCGAGGCGGCGCCACGACTGGATGATGTAGCTTGCGACGCTTGCGTACATAAAGCCGCTGTAGAGCGGCACACCGAACACTTTGCTGTAGGCGTCTTCAGGATATGCCCAGGAACCCATATGCACTTTGAAGATTTCGAGTGCCAGGCCGATTAAGTGGAAGACGCAGATGGTCTTGAGTTCGTCTTTCGTTTCGAGGCCTGACGCCAGCATGAAAATCTGTCCGAGAATGCAGACGATCAACAGGAAATCATAGCGCGGCAAGTAGGGGATCTCGACAAACTTTGAGATGGCCAAAGCTGCAAAAATGATGAGCGGGAAGATGCAGGCAAGCGCTTGCTGCCACGTAAAATGGATAAGGTATTTCACGGTTCGGCACCTCCGATTTTATTTGCGTGATAAAGCTCTTAACTTAACAGGACGAAAGTATTAAAGACAGGTTTCGGGTGAAAAAATAAAGGAATATCAGAATTTACAGAGAACTTATATTTATATAGAATAGGGTTAATGTCGCTGGAGCAGAATTGAATGGAGGGAATCGGATGGACAAAAAACTTCTCGGGATTTTTGCATTTATTGTTTTGATCATTCTCCTTGCAGGCTGTCAGGAAGAACCGGAAGAAGAAGCGACGCCGGATGAAGCGAAAGCGGAAGAGACGTCGCAAGCGGAAGCGCGGGCACAGCAATACATCGAGCTGTGGAACAACCAGGGATTTTCGAAGATGTACGGTTCTTTCCTGAACCAGGGCTCAAAAGATGTCTACGGTTCCCAGAGTTTTGTGGCGTGGCAGGAAGAGATTTATGAACAGCTCGGCGTCAGTGATGTCAATGTGACGTATACGCCGCCGGAAGAAGCGGTGGACTATACGACGGACATGCCGGCGGATTTCGATATCCATGTCGAAATGGAAACAATGTCAGGGCCGATCGAATTCGACCAGACGCTGACCTTGTTGTACGAAACCCATCAGGAGATGGAGGATTGGTTCGTCGAATGGAACCCGACTTACATTTTGCCGCGTCTTGAAATGGGCGATGAAGTCGAGGTGCGCCTGACCGAACCGAAGCGCGGTGAACTCGTCGACCGCAATGACAAGCCGATTGCCGTCAACAGCGATGCCATGATGGTCGGCGTCGTGCCGCAGAATTTCGATACGCCGGAGCAGAAGGAAAAACTGGCCCGGGCACTCGAAATCGATGTATCGGAAATCGAAGCGGCCATGAATAAAAGCTGGGTGCAGCCGCATTATTTCGTGCCGATCAAACAAGTGCCGTCGAGCGACCAATTGACGCTTGACCGCGTCTTCGCAGTACCGGGCACGAAACAGGAACCTTCGGCCTTCCGCGAATATCCATACGGCGAGGCGCTGGCGCATCTGTCCGGCTATATCGGACCGATCACGGGAGAGCAATTGGAGAAATTGGAAGACCAGGGTTACGGCCCGAATGATATGATCGGACGCCAGGGGCTGGAGCGGGCACTGGAAGACCGATTGCGCGGCAAGCCCGGCATGCAGGTCATCGCCCATAAAGCGGCAGCAGGTGCTGAACCCATCACACTTTACGAAAATGAGGCAGGCGAAGGCGAAGTCATCAAACTGACGATCGACGCCGAACTGCAGAAATCCATATTCGAATCAATGGCGGGCGAACCTGGAGCAAGTGCAGCGGTCGACCCGGAAACCGGTGAAACGCTGGCGCTCGTCAGCTCACCATCCTATAATCCGAACGAATTTGTGAAAGGCATCACCGGTTCGCGCTATCAGGAGCTGAACGATGCCAAAAACAAACCGCTGTACAACCGTTTTGCTGCATCCTATTCACCGGGCTCGGCAATCAAACCGGTGACCGCGGCAATCGGGCTTGAAACTGGAGCCATCGATCCGGAAGAAGGCGTCAACATCGAAGGGAAACGCTGGCAGCTGAACGGCTCATGGGGCGGCTTCCATATTACGCGCCTTCACGATGACGTCGAAAATCCGGTCGACTTGCACAAAGCATTGGTTTATTCGGATAATATTTACTTCGCACAAAAAGGGCTGGATATCGGCCGGGAAGATATGATCGAAGGCTTCAAAGACTTCGGCTTCACGGAAGATATTCCGTTCGTGCTGAACTTGCAGCCGTCGCAGATCACCAATAACGGTTCACTCGGTTCAGACGGCCAGACAGCCGACACCGCTTACGGCCAAGGGCAGATGCTCGTCAACATCCTGCATCTTGCAGCAATGTATGAGCCACTGTTGAACGGCGGCACGATGTACGAAGCCTCGATCTTCCTGGAGGAAGATGAGCCGACCGTCTGGAAAGAGAATCTGGTGAGTGACGACCATGCGGAACTGTTGCAGACAGCGATGCGAAGCGCCATCACTGACGGCTACGCGAAATCCGCCAATATTGGCGAAGTCGCTATTGCCGGCAAGACAGGCACCGCCGAACTCAAGATGCGCACAGGTGACGCAGGCAAGGAACACGGCTATTTCGTCGGCTACGATTCCGAAAACCCGGACGCCATCATCGCGATGATGATCGAGGGCATCGAGGACGAGTCGAACGGCAGTGATTATGTGGCCGGAAAAGTGGCGGGCGTGTTGAAGGCGCATAAGGAATAAATATGTAGTGAAAGAAGCGGCTGCGGCTGCTTCTTTTTTTGCGGTTTTTGGCGAGTTGGGCATAAAAGTGGGGAAGTTGGGCGTATTCGGACCAAAGTTGGGCATAAAACGAGTAAAGTTGGGCGTATTTTATTTTCGGCATCGCCTGCAGTTCATTTTCAAGATTATACTGGGGAGAGAACATGTGAATAAGAATTGGTGGACGTAAGTGAGGGTTAATAAAATTACCCCTGATTTCCCATTATATTCAGAATTCTTATGTTAAGCTTGAATATATAAATAAGAGAAAAAGGGGCAATTTGTTTATGTATGAGCAAGGGGGAGACCCGGATTTTTGGTGGAAATGGATGCTGATGATGGCGACTGTCATTCTTTCAGTGATTGTATTTAATGCCATCATGAGAAAATTATTGAATGTCGAGCGGCAGAAATTCTTTTCTTATAACCATATAAATGAAAAGCATAAAAAGGTTGATTGGACTATCAGGATTTCTACAGTTGTCGTCCTGTTATTAGGATTTGCAATAAATAGCACAAGAAATCCAACTGATTGGTTCTGGTTTTTCCAACCTTGGAATATCTTATTATTATTTCTGATCAGTTCACAAACAGCGAAGGCGATTATGGAGCGTAAATATGCTGAAAACAGAAACAGGTATAAAGTGACGATTGGTGAAACAGTCTTTATTCTGGCTTTATTCGTATCATTATATCTGACTGATTTTTGGGGAATAGTTTAATCCGCGGAAGACGCTGATTGGGTTTATTTTATTTGTAATCCTTTCCAAAACCCAAGTTCAAAAGACAAATGGATGCTTTTCGCAGGCGAAAAGCGAAAGTGCAAAAGATTTTAGGTAGTGGGGAGCAAAAACTCTACTTCTCATCAATTCAAAACTGCTCAGTCCCACGTGGACTGAGCAGTTTTTTGTGAGTTGGGAGTAAACCAAAATAAAGGGTTATCCACCTCACGCAAGGAATAGAATACTAACGACAAATCATCTTCAATCGGAGGTCACTCATGAAAATGTTCTTTCATTACAATTGGATGGTCAGGGAAGAGTGGTATCAATGGTGCGAGGGGATTAGCGAAGAAGAGCTGCTGAAAAAAAGGACCGGCGGAGTCGGCAGCATTCTGCAAACGTTGTTTCACATTGCGGATGTGGAATGGAGCTGGATCCGCCTGTTGAAGGGCGAAGATGATTTCCAGGAAAGTTTTGACGAGTACCGGAGTCTCAGCAAGGTGCGCGAATTGGACGCGCAATTTCGCACGGAAGTAGAAGAGTTTGTCGCCAATTGGGACACTAGCATGGAGCACAAACGGCTCCATTTCACTGAAAAAGACGGTACCGTTGTCACCGACCAATGGGGCGAAGTGATGCGCCATATCATCGCGCATGAAATTCATCATATCGGGCAATTGTCCGTGTGGGCAAGAGAGCTCGGGAAAGAGCCGGTGTCCGCAAATCTCGTAGGACGTGGGCTGGCTGATAGTTAACCAACAATAAATAACTGTAACTTTTAATGGGTAATTCCGTCAGCTTCATTAAAAGGGGGATTCCATGTTGAAACTGAAATCCATTGCCGGCATTCTTTTATTGTCTGTCATTCTAAGCGGCTGTCAGAACAATAACGTCACCGCGTTTACTGACGCAACGCGGATTGAAGTTTTTGATTATGAAAATACCGATGAACTTATTGCCACCATTGAAGATCAGAAATTCATAAAAAGCCTGACGGAAGAATTGGACCATGCAGAAACTTATGGAACAGGTGCCGTTGACTGGGGCGGCCCTGATTATCAGCTGGTTTTTAAGCATGAAGATAAAACTCTATATGAAATCGGTTATAATACTGAACTGCTCAGACTCGGAGTTGGTGGAGAGGGCAGGTATTCGAAACACGAAAAACTTTTTGAAGTGGCGACTGAGCTGCCTATCGAATAAGGAATGAAAACAAAACGGCAATGCAAAGGAAATCCTTCGCATCGCCGTTTTCTTGATTATTCCTCCAACAACTCCATCACCGCAAAATAATTCTCTTCATCATCCGCAAAATTAAAAGTTCTCCCCATCCGCATGTTAACGAGTTCGCCGGTCGTCACGCCTCTTTCCTTGAAGTCAGCGTACAGCTTATCGACATTGTCCGTATAGAACATCAAAGAAGGCGTGCCCAGATTCAACTCCGGCGACATTTTCGAAATGACTTCCTTGTCATGCAACACAATCGTCGTCGCCGAATCTTCCGACGGCGCAATCTCAATCCACCGAATCCCCATGTCCTCCGAACCCTTATCAGCGATAACCGTGAATCCAGCCTTCTCCGTCCAGAATTTCACTGCCTTGTCCTGATCATCCACATACACCATCACTTGCCCAAGCTTACTGATCATTCCGACCACTCCTTTACGGAATATTGTTCGATTCATCCACATTATACTTCCGCACTTGAAATATTGAAAAGATTTGGACATGATTGCTGTCCAGATTTATTACTGTACCATTTCAAATGTGATGACTTTATTAATTATATTTATCCGGTGTCGAATTCAGAATTTCACTTAATATAATTGCCTTGCTGTTGTATTCAGAGTTTTTCCTATGTAAAAAACTTTGGTTTTTATATCGGAACTAATTTTAAAAATATTCTATCAATTTGAAAAGTATTATGATATTATGAGAAAAAGTTTAGTAATACTATATTTTTTACTGTGAGACTGTATTTTGGAAAGGGAAGGTAAGGAACTATGGATGGTATTTACCAAAAGATAAAAAATCTAAGAATTGAGAGTGGACTAACATTAAAAGATCTTAGTGAGAAGACAGAGTTATCGGTTAGCTTTTTGTCTCAAATTGAAAGAGGATCTTCCTCTCTGGCGATTACTTCTTTGAAAAAAATTGCAGATGCTTTTGAAGTCCCCGTTACATTTTTCTTTGACTCGGAGACAAACCATAATTATATGTTGCAGGCTGGTGATAGAAAGCCTTTTCAACTGGAAGGGGCTTCGACAACTTACAGTCGGTTAAATGGGGAGTTCGGAGGTCGAAGGTTAGAGCCTTTGCTGGTAACTCTGGCGCCTAAGCAGGAACAAAACCAAACGTCCAACCATCCGGGAGAAGAATTTTATTATGTTTTAAAAGGAGCAGCATTATTCAAAGTGGATGGTAAAGAATACTTTGTCAGGGAGGGGGATTCGATTCACTATCCATCTGAAGTGCCGCATTCATGGGAAAATCCCCTGAATGAAGAAACAATTATCCTTTGTGTACTGACGCCTGTGATATTTTAATTCAAAAGAAAGAGGGCTGATCATTAATGAGAATAGCTACTGATATTGGGGGAACTTTTACAGATTTGGTTTATGTAGACGAAAATGGAAAAGTGGGAGTTGCAAAAAGCCATACAACCCCTCCGAATTTTGAACAGGGAATTATTGATGTAATTGAAAAAAGCGGGATTGACCAGCAGGAGATTGAAACTTTTATACATGGAACAACGGTAATCATCAATGCTCTCACTGAACGAAAAGGTGTGAAAACCGGATTGATTACCACAAAAGGCTTTCGTGATGTACTCGAAATTGCAAGGGGGAACCGCCCTGATTTATTCAACGTACGTTACGAAAAACCGGTTCCGTTTGTTGAACGTTATTTGCGGCAGGAAGTTGAAGAACGGTTAAACCAAAAAGGGGAAGTTGTCATTCCGCTCAACATAGGGAAAATCAAAGAACTCATTGCTTATTTCAAGAGGGAACAGGTGGAAGCATTGGCAGTTTCTTACTTGCATTCCTATAAAAATCCTGAACATGAAGAACTGACTGTTGAGCTGATACGGGAGCTATGGCCCGAAGTTGCTGTTACTGCATCTCATGAAGTAACGAAGGAATGGCGTGAATATGAAAGAACAAACACTGCGGTTTTAAATTCTTATGTAAAACCGATAGCTTCAAAGTATATCGACAAACTCAATTCCAAGCTGGTGGAAAACGATGCGGACAGTTTTAATTACATCATGCAATCAAATGGAGGAACCACTACATTCGAGCAAGCGAAAAAGACGCCAATCAATATGGTCGAATCGGGCCCTGTAGCTGGAATTTACGGAGCTGCTTATCTGGGCGAAATTATCGGGGAGAAAAATGTCATCGCTTTTGATATTGGCGGAACAACAGCAAAATGCTCGCTCATCAGCAATGGGGAAGTAAAGGTATCCACCGATTATTATATTGAGAAAGATGATCTGAGGGCGGGATATCCGATTAAATCTCCAGTTGTCGATATAGTGGAAATCGGTAATGGAGGCGGCTCCATCGCCTGGATTGATGAAGGCGGCTCATTAAAAGTTGGCCCGCAATCAGCCGGTGCAGTCCCAGGACCGGTTGCTTATGGACAAGGGGGCACAGAACCCACTACAACCGACGCAAATTTGCTGACTGGCCGACTTTCTCCGGAAAACTTCGATTACACAGTTGATATGAAATTAGTGAAAAAGGCTATTCATGATAAGGTGGCCAAAGTCTATGGCATGACAGAAGAAGAAGGGGCACTCGGCATTATCCGGATTGCCAATGCGAATATGCTGAACGCTTTAAAGCTGATTTCAGTCAGAAAAGGTTATGATCCACGGGATTTCACTCTTGTAGCTTTCGGAGGCGGTGGATCGATGCATGCGCCTGCATTAGCCCGGGAGCTGGGCGTCAAAAAGGTAGTAGTACCGGTCGCATCGTCTGTCTTTTCTGCATGGGGAATGCTGATGACGGATTTACGACATGACTACATACAAACCTATATCAACCGTTTTGAAGACTTGGATTTGGCGGAACTGAACAACCAGTGGGATAAGCTTGAAACTCAGGCGAAACAGCAATATGCAGAAGAGAATATAAAAGAAGAAGAAATTATTTTCAATCGCTTTGTCGATATGCGTTATTCCGGTCAAGAGCATACGGTGAAAGTACCGTTGGTAAATGGGGAAATTAAAGCTCAGACAGTCCAGGAGGTCATCCGCTTATTCCATGAAATGCATGAGCAAAATTTCACATTCAAATTGGAAGAAGCTCAGACAGAGATTGTCAACTTGCATTTAACTGCTTTTGGCACTGTTCAGAAACCGGAGCTGCAGAAACTGGAAACCGGGAGCAAGGATGCCGAAACAGCATTGAAAGAAACACGGCAAGTCTTCTATGAAGATGAAGGTTGGAATGATACAAAAGTTTATCACCGTACATTACTTGCTCCCGGTATGAAAATACAAGGTCCGGCAATCGTGGAAGAGCCGACTGCGACAACTGTTTTCTATTCAGGACAAACCTTGTCAGTAGATGCTTATGGAAACTTATTGATCGAAATGGGGGCGAAATAAGATGACATTGACAAATCAGGAAGTGAAAGTCGATCCGTTTACAATTGAAATTGTTAAGGATTCTTTGATTGCAATAGGGGAAGAGATGTTCCATGCCTTAGCAAGAACATCTATGAGTCCGATTATTTACGAAGTTTTGGATTACGCAAGCGGGCTGACAGATTCAAAAGGGCAATTATTGACACAAGGGAATGGTGTAACTGGATTTATCGGAATGCTGACATTCATGGTTAAAGAAACTTTGAACAAATTTGGCGAAGAAGAGCTAAAGGAAGGCGATATTATTATCATTAATGATTCGTATGTGGGCGGCGGTTCGCATTTATCAGATGTCGGACTCGTGATGCCTATCTTCCATGAAGGGAAGATTATCGCGTTTTCTGCTAACAAAGCTCACTGGACAGACGTAGGAGGAAAAGATCCCGGATCGTTCAGCAATGACGCAACCGAGATTTATCAAGAAGGGCTGCAATTTCCATGTGTAAAATTATTTGATGAAGGAAAACTGAATCAGGCGGTTCTCGATATTATTAAATCGAATATTCGTTTTCCGGATTTGTCTATCGGAGATCTTTGGGCGCAAGTGGCAGCACTGCGGACGGGAGAGAAACGGGTAAAGGAACTGTGCGAAAAAAACAGTGCTGAGGTAGTCCAGGCATCCATCGATCATCATTTGGACCATGGAGAGCAGATGGCCAGAAAAGAATTGGCGAAATTACCGAAAGGCGAATTTACTGCAGAAGACTTTGTTGATGATGACGGTTTTGGAAATGGACCTTTCCCGATCAAAGTTAAAGTGACCATTACGGACGATAAATTTATCTGTGATTTCCGGGGCAGCCATCCACAGGTTCCAGGTCCGGTCAACTGCACTTATACGGGATTGGTCTCAGCGGTTCGCACCATTTTCTTAGCAGCGACAAATCCTTCCCAGGATGTCAATGACGGCGTGTTCCGGCCGCTCGAAATTATAACCGATCCTAAATCCATTTTAGCAGCGGAACGCCCGGCACCAGTATCGATTTACTGGGAAAGTATGCAAGGTGGTGCAGATCTTGTTTGGCAGGCACTTGCGCCATCATTGCCGGACCGTCTATCAGCTGGACAATTGCTGTCTGTCTGCGCGGTGACTTTATCCGGAGAACACCATGTAACTAATGAACCGTTTCTGATTGTGGAACCTTCGGCAGGCGGTTGGGGAGCAGCAAAAGGACAAGATGGAGCCAGAGGTCAATTCTGTATTGGAGACGGCGAAACCTATAACGTCCCGGTCGAAGTGGCAGAAACGCGCTACGGAGTCATGATTGACGAATACAGCTTGCGGACAGACGGTGCGGGTGCCGGAGAATTTATAGGTGGTGCGGGTGTAACACGCGCGTATCAGGCAATGACCGATAAGCAAATGGTATCTGCAACATTCGGCCGCAACAAATACTTCCCATGGGGTCTGAATGGCGGAGATGAAGGTTCGCCTAATGAATTCATTATAGAAAAAGTGAACGGTGAAACTGACGGGCCATTCGGTATTTATCCACGCTATCCTCTGAATAGGGGAGATGTAGTCAAGCTGATGACAGCTACCGGAGGCGGTTATGGAAATCCGATTAACAGGCCGGCAGAACAAGTGGCGAAAGACGTGAAAAATGGCTACATCAGTATCCAGAAAGCAAAAAATGTCTTCGGTGTAGTTGTAAATGAAGATAATTTCTCAGTAGAAGAATTAATCGGGAGAGGAAATTGAGCATGGATATTTTAAATATTGAAGACTTGGCACAAGAAGGCAATGAATCCTATTCGATGTATACGATTTTTAAAGAAAAACAGCAAAATTCAACTGTCAAAGTAGGCCATGTCACTATTTATCCAGGGGAAACAGTTCCGTTAACCGGTGTTTCCAAACATGAAGAAAACGAGTATTCCGTAATTGTCAAAGGGACCTTGCTCACAGAAATTGACGGCAAGCAATACCGCGTTTCTGCAGGTCAAGCGACATATATCCCAAAAGGTGAAGAACATATTGCGGTCAATGACGGTAGTGAAAATTGCGAATTGGTGTTTGTCATGGTTGGCTGATCTGGATTGGTGAATGGAAACTTAATATTAAAGGGGGAGTACGGATGGAGAAGCAAGGTATTAAAAATGCAGTAGGCAAAGACGAAGCATTAGCGGCAATTCCAGCAGATAAACGTCAGCACTGGCTGACTCCTGCAATGATTTTTGGCGGACTTGAATTTACAATTCCAGTTTTAATGGTAGGAGCTACACTTGCTGGAGCATTTGGCATGTCACAAATTTTCTGGATCCTGCTGGTATCCCTTTTCGTTGTCCAATGGGCAGGAAATGCGGTTGCCGGTTATATGGGCGCCAAAACTGGTCGCTCATCTTCTGTAATTGCCCGCACCAGTTTTGGTGCAGCCCAAGCAAGATTCATCGTGGGCGTCACAATCTTCATCGTCTCTCTCGGATGGTGGGCATTGCAAACCGCTGTGGCAGGGAATGCTATTTCGGCCATGTTGGGAATCGATTATCAAAACGAAATTATCCCTTGGGCAATTGTCACAATCATCGTCGGATTATTGTTTGCAATTCCTTCTATCATTGGGTACGGCTCTATGAAGTGGACGGATTATGTAGCTGTTCCGGCTGGTCTTCTATTGATTATTGGCGGTATTTTCTACGCTCTTCAGAATACAGGCTTCAGCACAATTATGGCTTGGCGACCTGAACCTTCAATGACTTTTTTAGCAGCGCTCAGCCTGATTATCGGAATTAATGTTTCCCAATGGGTCATTGCATCAGATTATACACGTTACGCAAAACCAAAAGTAAAAGATAATATCCTGATACCACTGGGTATCATTGCTGTCGGATTTCCCTTGTTCTACGTTGGGGCCATCATGTCGGTCGGTGTCGGCGATGCGGATATCGTTAACGTCATGATGAACCTCGGCTTTCCGGTATGGGGCTTCCTGATTCTGTGGTTCGCTACCTGGACAAGCCAATTGGTCAATAACTACAGTATGGGACTGGCTATGGCGAACATTTTCAACGTGAACTCAAACAAGGGCCGTGCCATTCTGACATTAATCGGCACATTAATCGCCATCGTTATCGCACTTGCCGGAATTCTGCAGTACTTCATGGATTTCCTGTACATGACCGCCTTAGTCTATCCGGCCATCGCTGGCATCATGATGTCTGACTTTTTCTTTATCCGTAAACAGCAATGGGCAGATAATAAAGGTTGGAACTGGATGGCGACTATTGCACTCGTGGCGGGTGTCATGGTGGGTTATTTTACACAATATGTAAATTCTTTTGGGCTTCCTGCAGTTCAGTCACTCATTGCAGCAGGTATTGTTTACTTTGTTGCCATGAAAGTTAAAGCTGCAATTAAACCGGATCACTTTACAGTTCCGATTGAAAACGAAGAAAAAGTGTTGAAAGAAAAAACAGAACCAGTATGAAATTTTAAAAAAGTCTCCGACAGATTGCAATTCTGTCGAAGACTTTTTTTATGCAAGCGAATCTTCTCCCATGACATCCAGCCGACAGGATAAACTTTCATTAAAATCATCGAAATGCAGACCTTCGTATCCACTCGAGTTACAGACGGGTGCGAAGGATGGCTTCTTTCTGCTTTCAGATTTGGTTCTTCAAACTCTTCTCATTGAGCACATGTTGTTTTTGGATGGCAGTATCCTTAAATCTAATAGTGCAATGCTTGCTGTGCGCGTTGCTGGTCTTTTTTTTACATATAGATCGTATTGGGCATTAGCAATTTCGTTGTTTCGCGTCAGCGGAATATGGGCTTCGGCCGACGGCCTAAACAGGTTGGCTGTCATTTTCCGTGCCAGATTGTATTGGAAGCCATGCTGGCTTAATTTGCTGGCGGCTTTAAAATACATGTCTTGATCAAAAGCGGTATACACAAGATGTTTTTTTCGAAAAACAAAAATCGAATCAATCCCATTCTAACCATTTCCTTTCTTCAAAACTAACGTCTGCGCAGCTCCTCAGCAATCTGCTTCAAATAAGCATTCCGCTCCTTCGTCAAATTCACCCACATAATAACTACATAAATCGCAATCACAATTGGCAATAAAGATAATAAAAGTCCAATAATCGGAAATACCGTAATCATTCCGTCGCCCATCATAATTCATCCCTCCTTATACTTACTATACGTAAGCCTTTGGCAAATGTTTCAGAAATACGGAAAAAGCATTCCCATACATAGGGAATGCTTTCATATCAAACTGGCTCCGACGATTCTTCCTCCGGCGTACCCAGCCGATCCGTCAACGTTCTGTAAATATCATCAAAATGTCGGTCTTCGTACCACATCTCACTGTACGAAGCGGAGCGGATAATCGCTTTCTTATCAACTTTCACAACTTCGATCTGCACCGAATTGCTCTTGCCCGTCTCATCAATCTCGCGCTGTTTTTCCTTCATGAATGCATCCGCATCGCGCGGCTCATACTTCCGGAACGTCTCCACCACTTCATTGAAAACCGTAATCGTATCTTCCTCACTCTTGAACAGCCAATAATAATCCTTCTTCGCACTCGCCAGGTGCAAATTCAATTGATAATGCATGTATTGTCCTCCTTCGGGAATAAAAAACGTATTTTCAGTATGTTGTTCTATACCCGAATTTGGAGGGGGAAACCTTATTCCAGAGAGTGGGGAAGTGAAAGGGAGGGTAGCTGAATAAGAATGTAGCACTGTTAGGTAAAGGACGTTATACGTGAGGTGAATTATTTTATACGACAACAAAACGATTCTATACGACACAATAATCACGTTATACGATAACAAACCCATTCTATATGGCACACATACACCAGAATGCCAGCACCAAACAGCAGCCGCTTCATGATATGAGAGATTGCTGTAAAAACACTGGACTCTCACCCAGAAATGAGGGATAGTTTATAGTTAAATGATGCATCCAGCAGAAATGATCATTTTTAAACCTTACTGAATTGGAGATGTGAAAATGACAAATCTTGTGAAGGAAGTTTCCGAAAAGATCACAGAAGCACATGAAGCGGGGGAAGCCACCGAATTTATTCGCCATCAATATACGGTGGATGAAAAGACGGCTTATGCTGTGCAGGATACAGTGGTCAGCGCATTGAGTGCGGCTGGGCAAGGCGAACTTGCCGGGTATAAGATCAGTATGACCAGTGCAGCGACGCAAGCGATTGCGAATACGCATGAGCCGGCATATGGAACGTTGCTGACGTCGCATCTGCTGAAAAGCGGGGAGACGGTTTCGCTATCAAGCCTGTTTTCGCCGCTGATTGAAACCGAGATCATGTTCATCTTAACGGAAGATCTTTCTGCAGGAGCAGACGAGGAAGAGGTTTTAAGGAAAAGCAAGATTGCCGCCGGCATTGAAATTCCGGATTCGCGGTATAAAGATTGGTTCCCTAATTTCTCTTTGGCTGATTTGATTTGTGATAACACAGCGGTCGGACGAGTGGTTGTTTCAGAACCTGTGGACCCGCCGTCCTTCGAGGAATTGGCGAATATCCAGATGGAACTTTTCCATAACGGCGCAAAAATTAGCGAAGGAACGGCTTCTGCCGTGTTGGACAATCCCGCTTCAGCTGTTGCCTGGCTGTCCCGGAAGCTGGCGGCCAACGGGAAAGCCTTAACAAAAGGCATGGTGATTTCATCAGGTACATTCATCTCGCCGCTCGTTGCCGAAGAAGGCACCTATACGGTGAAATACTCCAATTTAGGACAAGTGGAAATTACTTTTACAGCGTAATAAAATCGATCGTACATACTACAGAACTCTGCACCAATCCATGAGCAGGGTTCTGTATTTTTTGCGCAAAAAAACACCTCCGAATCGGTACAAGTTTAAACTTTACCAGCCCGGAGGTGTTTTTATTGTTCTATACTTTTACGGATTCGTCGACCAAAGTCCAGCCGATTTCAACAGCACGCGCGGGTGCAGTTTCAACTGGGCAACCATCATTTGCGCCATATCTTCAGGCTGCATCACTTTGTCCGGATTGCCGTCCGTCAAATTCGAATCGATCGCAAGGTCAGTCGCAACTGTGCTTGGCGTCAAGGCAGTCACACGGATATTGTGCTTTCTGACTTCCAGCATCAATGATTCCGTCAATCCCATCAAGCCGAATTTCGATGCGCTGTATGCACTTGTTACCGGTGCGCCTTTTTGTCCGGCTGTCGATGAAATATTGATGATTTCGCCAGACTCGCGTTCGATCATTTGCGGCAGGACAGCACGCGTCACGTAATAAACGCCCATCAGGTTTGTATCGATGATGCCTTTCCATTCGCCAGGCGACAGCTCAAGGAACTTACCGAATTTGCCGATGCCGGCGTTGTTGATCAGAATATCGATCGATCCAAGTTCTTCTGTTATATGTTGAACTGCTGCATTGACCGCTTCCATATCCGCGACGTCCGCCACAGCGAATACCGTTTTCACTCCGTATTGCTCAAGCTCCGCAGCCACTTTCTCCAAATTGGCCGCCGTGCGTCCGACCAGCCCCACATTGATGCCTTCCGCTGCGAAAGCGATGGCCGTAGCCCGGCCGATCCCTTTACCGGCTCCTGTAATTAATGCGTTTTTACCTTTAACGTTTTGCATATTGAACAGCTCCTCTAATATCAATCAGTTTCGTAATCTAGTGTAGCAAAGAGGGCAGGTGGAAATCCAAACGGAGAACTTGGGAGCAATAAAAAAGGACAGCAGAGTGGAGATCTGCTGTCGGTGGAAAATTATTTTGTTGTTCATACCAATCCTTTTTCAATTGAGAAAAAAATTATTCAATCAAATTATCGGCATCATCATAAAATGATAAATCCACAGGAAAAGCTCTTTCCACGTCACTTGGTATCTTTGCAGATTGCAAAAACGTTTGTTCATTCGAAATATCGAATGTAACATCATACTCATTACTTAGAGCAGTCGCTAAAATATGGTCAATCTTCAAATCAGGATTTTCGCCGTATAAAACCAAATATTCTCCTTTATTGGTCTCAATGACTTGATAAGACGAATTATAAATTCCAGAGCCGTATCCGGCAACATCAATCTTAAATTTTCCATTTAACCCCTTTAATAAACGAGCATAACCGTAATCTCCATTATCTAATTGAAAAAGAATGATATGGGAAGTGGTATCCTCTATCTGTTTCACCTGTAATACTTCTGGATTGAGTTCTTCACTAGGTGGCCTGTTCAACCAGGTCTCTAGATTGGATTGAATAGATGCGTCATTATCTTCAATATGATATTCATTCATATAATAAATAGAAAATCCTAATATTGCTATGGCAAACATAGAAATAAAGAGGAGAAATTTCTTGTTCAGACAAATGCCTCCTTTAGGAATAAACTTAACTTAGCAAAGATTCTATTCTGTTCACCTGATGACCTGTATCATTTTTTATTGGAAAAGAACCCTACACCTGTGTATTTCATCATTCCCCAAGCACTGATAGCAGTCATAATAAGACCTGCAATCAAAATATAGATAGTAAATTCTCCTGATCTCTGCATCAAAAAATCCATCAATGCAATAACAATAAGCGCTGCGCTGATTCCCGTCGTAACACCCCAAAATAACCGTTTCACATTTAGCCGCCTCTTTCTTTTAAAGCTTGACTGATTTTATTACAAACTCAAAGAATTCCCAACTCTTTCTGCTGCTTATGCTTAATATCGATATACTCTTGCCCATACTTGGGGTTGATATTCTCGAATTTGCTCATTCGAAAACCCCATTCCTTGATAGAAAAAGTAAACATCCCATTTTTGATGGCAGGATCGTTTTCAGCAAAAGCTATTGCATCTTCTTCAGTTTCCGCATCGAATACAATGGCGCCACCTGAAAAATCCATGAATGGACCGGCCATTATAACATCGCCCTTATCGAACGCTTGCTGTACATATACTGCGTGTTCCGGCATAAACGGCTGGTTGTGGAGGGCTGTGTCCTTCTTCCAATTCGGACCTGAAGCCAATAAAATTAAGAACCTCAAATGATTTCCTCCTCAAGAGTTGTTTCTTGTAAGCAAATTAAACAGTAATTCATTTGTAGATATAAGGCTTAAGTTGATTGCTTCACTGATACTGCAGCTGAAGTTTTTCAACCGGCGCAAAGCCTTGTGTCTTCTTAAATTTCATATTGGGCTCGAAGTTAGATATAGAATCGGAGCAATCGATCCAATCATTCCCTTATGTAAATTGTAAGCATATTAACCAAGTAAAGGAAGTATATTATTATTTTAATTGTTGAAGAATCAATTGAGGCATCCATCATTCTTGCCCAATCTTCCTGCTGTATGACTTTGTCCTTTTCAACAAAAAAGACAGCAGAATGAAAATCTGCTGTCAGCGGCCATACTAACCGATTAATATGAAATCTCCATGGTAGGGATCTCCGAAAAAGAGGGGTTTACCGGCTGCAGTCACTTATTGAGTGTCTGCATATCGGCCGATATTACACATTAAACACAGTTGTTATTCGACGATCTCTGCATAGTTTTTCGAAACATAACCGTCCGGTATCTGATACATATTGGTAGTTTCGCCAAGAAGCTCTACTCGTTCTCCGTTATACAGGACCCCATTTCTTGAGTCGACAGTGAAGTCAGGAGTGCTGTGGATCCAGACATTGCCGGTCGCTACTACATATTGCTCTCCATTCTGATTATCAGAAGATGTAGGAATCGTCAGTGTTGTTCCGATGCTGAGATATCTCGGAGAAATATCCGGGTTGGCATCCATCAACTCCTGCACGGTTACATCACTATAGTTGCTGGCGATACCCCAGAAAGTGTCTCCCGCTTTGACTGTATAACTGGTTCCTTCATTGGGTTGGTCGGGATTCGTCGAACCATCGCCAGGCAAAAGGATTTGATCCCCGATCTGCAAAGTGAGCGGATCGAAATCGGGGTTTAACGCAAGAAGTTGGTCAACTGTTGTTCCATGGTCATTTGCAATTTTCCAGAATGTATCTCCGGCTTGGATCGTATAGGTTCTTGTACCATCCGAAGAATCCTGGGAAAGATATTCTTCAAGCGTCAGGTTATTTGCCGCAATCTCTGCCGCGTGGTCGGCACCGACATAACGCAGGTGCCACGGCTCATATTGATAGCCTGTTATATGCTGTTTTCCTTCAGGGTAGCGGACGATGAAGCCATAGTTTGCCGCATTGTTTTCTACCCATTGGCCTTCCGTCGTATCACCAAAAGATTGAACCAGCTCATAATTAACTGAAGCACTTGTTACATCCATTACCAATCCGGTCTGGTGTTCACTTTCGCCGGGTTTTGCACTGATTTGGTTAGCACGTTCTTCTCCGTATCTGTTTACCCAGTACTGATAAAGATCTGCTTGATAGTCATAGGAGCGATAACCGGATGCTGCATACAATTGCACGCCGTCATTGCTCGCTGCGGCAAACATTTCTTCAAGGGCGTTGGCTGAATGCTGCTGCATTGACTCTCTATCTGAAGAGAATGAAACATTTGGATAAACAAGGTTATCCGGAACATAGTCTGCAGAAAGGGAGTTTTCTTTATTGACCAGAAGGATCTCGTCTTTTTCATGGGCCAAAGCCGTCATTGGCAGGAAAAGTGACAAGAGCAGGGTAACCATCCCCAAGAAAATGAATGGCCTGCAAGTGAAAATTCCAGCTGAATTTCTCATGTTTAGCCTCCTTGTGAATTTATCCCCTCTTTAGTAATGCCCTACCACTTAGATAATGCCTATAAACGTTGATAAAACAAGTTCGTTTCTAATAAGGAAAATGATGGAGAATAGGCCAATCGACGTAATTATGTTGCTATAAAGAAGAAGCTTTCTTAAATGAAAATGAGGAGATTAGAACCGGTAATGTACGAGACTTTTATTAAAGTTGAGCTGCTTGAGCAGTTTGATAGAGAGGATAAACGGCTGATTGAATCAGGGACTAAAGATTTTCAAAAAATTCCCGTTTTCATTGTTTCTGTCCAAAGCTTTATCTAAAAAGCAAATTTCAAATATATGGCTGCATCACGCCCAGAAATAATTTTTTTTATTTATTTTAGAAATTGTCCATCACAGGAATTAAATAATAGTAAAACTGGAACACGCGCAGTTCCAAGCAAACGGCCAAAGCAAATAAACTTTCCATTTATGGATTAAAAAGAAATCGGTGTTTCTGGAAAACCGGATTATAAATGTAAAATTCAGATAATTTATTGTATACTTAGCATAAGTATCTTATGATTATTTCTTTGTTTCGACTCCTTTGATTTTGAAGTACCAGAAGTAGCTGCCAGTAGTTTGGTAATGATTCTATTAAAGATTTAAGGAGGAAATCAGCATGAAAAAATCAACGATGGCTTTATTTTTTTCATCCGCTTTAGCTTTATCGGCGTGCGGATCGGATACTACGGGGATAAACGAGGAGTCTGAAAACCCGGCAAACACGGGTGCGGAAGAACAAATGACGGAGACAATAGATTCTGAAGAAACAGAGGAATTAGCAGAAGAGGTTGCAGAAGACACAGGGGTAGTCGACGAAGATGTGCAGGAAGATGAAAGCATGAAGGTTACCAACACTTATACAGATAAAGAATTAGGTATTACGGGCGAAATCGGTCCGATGCAGTACGAGATTAAGGCAATCCAATTGAAAATCATCGAACCTAAAGATGAGGCGACAGCAGAACTCTTTGAGGTGGCGGTGGGTGAGGAAGTTCATGCATTTACGATTGAACTTGCCGGAGAGAATACTTCTGATGAAGACATGAGTTTTTATCTGGATCAAACAGTTGCAATAACCAATACACTGGAGCAATTGGAACCTAATATGCTCCTCTCTGGATATATCAATGGAGAATACATGGGCAAAGTCAGACATGAAGGCCACAATGTGTATACTTTGAAAGACTCTACAGTGGACGAACTGGAAACCATTGAACTCAGGATTCTGGCGCCAACCGACAGTGAGTTTAATACAATGGGTGAGGATGCTTCACATACAATTGAAGTGAATCAATAATCTGCATAACAGTGAACGCACATCGGACCAGCGATGTGCGTTCTTTTCTTGAGAGTTCTTTTTATCCGGAGTCTAAATATACAGTTTGTTTATACGGGAAAACATTCGGGAACAACAACTGACAGGTTGAATTTTAAATTATAGGAGGCAATATATATATGGCTAAAGTATTAGCAGTGTTATCAAGCGGACACAATGACGCAGAAAACAATTACGAAACCGGCTGGTGGGGAGAAGAACTATTTGCCCCGATGGAGATATTGAAAAAAGCGGGCCATGAAGTGGAACTGGCTTCACCACTCGGCGGCAAACCGACCATCGACCAGGCGAGTATCGGCAATGAATATGATCCTGAAGGCAAATACAAAAATATGTACGAAGCGGGATTAGCAGACAACACACAAAGGCTTTCGGATATCACGCCCGAAGACTATGATGCTGTATTCATCGTTGGCGGCCACGGGGCAATGTATGACCTGGCGGAAAATGAAACCCTGCATAGCATCATCAACAGCGTATACGACAACGGAAAAATCGTGTCGGCTGTATGCCACGGACCGGCTCCGTTAATCTGGACAAAACGCCCTAACGGCGAAAGCATCCTGTCCGGCCTGGACGTAACAGGCTACCCGGAAGCGGTTGAACCTGAAGGGCTTCCTGCCATTCTGCCATTCAGCCTGGAAGGCGAAATGAGCAAAGTGGCAAACTACACTGCCGATGAGAAAGTGGTATGGGGCAACGATCAATTGGTAACGGGACGCGATCCGTTTTCTTCTGAAGCTTTGGCCGAAGAATTGGTGAAGGCTTTGGACAAAAAGAAATAAATAGCTTATAAATGCAAAATGCAGAACTTCGCGATTGATTGTCGGGAAGTTCTGCATTTCTTTGACACTCGGCATGAGCGGCTCTTTCTATCAGGTATATGATATTGCAGATGCGGATAGTTTCGAAGTCGTCATCGAAATGGCAGACGCTGAAACCGGCGAAGTATTCGATACGATCACGTACCCCGAAGCTCTCGAAGAAAAGGGAGAAGAATAGAATAAACGAGGACACAAAAAAGCCCACACGATGTGGGCTTTTTCTCGTTGCAATATAATTTCCGACTAGGTTGCGGGGCCCATACTTCAAACAATCAAATCATTATCCGACCTGATTCCGATTGCATCCTTCAAAAGTTTCAGCAACAGTCCGGCAAAAACAGCCACGACAATGCATGCAAAAGATCCGATGGCACCCAGCATAATGATATGCGTAATGTCCTCACCCCGAATCAGCGCAATCGTCGCCAGTTCGCCGAGCACGATAAACACGATGACCGCATACGCGCAATACCGGATGATCTTCAGCGACTTCACTGCCATATCCGAGAACGCCTGGTTCCGGTCGATATAGGTCAATAATTTGAAGGCCTGATGCATGGCGATAAAAACAGGGAAGAAGAACACATAAGCCGATATCAAAAACGGATACTGCAGATAAGCCGTCTCCGGATGCTGCGCCGCATCCCGGGCAGCCATTCCCGGCAAGGCGAATAGACATACGGTCAGCACTGCGAGAGCGATCAGTAGCAGAACCACTTTCAGGAAGAGCGTCGAAGCTTGTTTGCGTGTCATGGGAAACACTCCGATCGTTTGTTGGTGAGTTGAATATATCATTTTATTTATTGAATTTCAATAAATAAATATCGTTAAAATTTTTTTGAAATTCTAAAAACTAATAATGACTTCAATATGCTAAAGAAATCTGTACATTTATGCTTATGCATACTCTGTACAATAATAAATATTGATAATATTTACTTTTAATTAAAAAATATCTATTTTTTATTCTTGAAAACGTGGTAAAATATCGCAGAAGATATAGAAGTGGTAGAAAAAGGAACATCTGAAAAGCATTGCAAGTAAGAGGTTTTTTTGAATTCCATTGCTTGTATTGGGATCTCTGATTCTACTGATAAAAATATATTTCAAAATCAAAACAATATAGGGGGAAGTATTATGGGTACATTGTTTTCTTTTTTAGCAGTAGCAGCTTTAATTGCATTAATTGTTTTCGGAATTTTGTGGGGACTCCACAAATTCATCAAAAAAGATTACCGACGTCAGAAATTTGGCCGTAATGCTTTAATTGCGCTAACTGTCCTTATTTTATCTTTTACCGGAGTTGGGATGACTGGTGCAAGCGAAGCAGAAGCGGAGCGACAAAAATTAATTGAAGAAAATGAGTCATTGAAAGCTGAAATAAATAAGCTTGAAGCTGCTGTCAGCAAGTCGGAAGAAGATTTTGCTAAACTCGAAGAAGAAAAAGCAGGAACTGAGAAAGAACTTGAAGAATTGGCAAGCAAGAAGGATGAAAATGAAAATGCTGTCGCTGAGCTAGCCACTCAAAAAGAAGCTTTTGACAAAGAGAAAGAAGAATTGGACAAGCAACTTACAGCACTGGAAAAGGAAGTGAAAGAGCTGGAAACCAAAAACAGCGAGCTTAGCAAAGAAGTTGCAAGTTCGAAATCGAACACTGCGAACCAAACTACAGCGGCTGCTTCCAGTGGAAGTTCAGAATCCAGTTCGAGCAGTTCTTCATCAGATCAAACGACTTCAAGTGCCAGCAGTGCAGCTGCTCCGGCCAAATCAGAGAATTTTGCAAACTGTACTGAACTAAGAAAAGTATACCCAAGCGGTGTGCCATCAACCCATTCAGCTTACCAATCGAAGATGGATCGTGATAAAGATAACTATGCTTGTGAAGCATAATCAAAAACCCTACTTTTTAAAAGTAGGGTTTTATTTAATTTAGCTAGTGGTATTCAGAGAATTAAATTTTCCAAAAGCAGACAATTAATAGTTAAATAATGCTAATATTAAGATATTGGATCTTCGTTTTATTTACGACTATAAATTTTAATTTTACTTGTAACCGCTCCAATTACATATCTGACAGCAATCATTTAATCTGCTGCATCCAGAGAGGCTGAATACATATGGGAATGACCGAACTAAAAACCTGGGACTTTAACAAAGCCACGTTGGAAAGTATCAAGCACGATACTTACTTTGACTATCCAGTGGTTTATTTCTTGAACAATAACACGACGGTATACATAGGAGAAACGGTGGCCTTTAAAAATCGGATGAAGTCCCACTTGAATAATATCGAGCGAAAGAAATTAGAAAAAATGACGCTCATCATCCATGAAGAATTTCACCGGTCGGCTACATACAATATCGAAACCAAACTCATCAATTATTTCCTGGGCGATGATCGCTACAAGCTGCAGAACAAGAGCCAGACTGCGCAAAGCGTCACGCACAACTACCATAACAAGGAGTTCTACGATAAAGAGATATTCCATGATATATGGAAAGAACTAGTGAAAAGGAAGATGGTTAATAACCCTGCTCACGTAATTGAAAACAGGGACATCTTCAAACTTTCTCCTTTTAAAGAGCTGACGATGACGCAGCTCGAGCTAAAAACAAAAATTCTGGAAGTATGCGAAGAGCATATCAATGACGATGAAACGTTTGTCTTCATGGTCACAGGCGAAGCCGGTGTAGGGAAGAGTGTAGTCCTAAGTTCTGTATTCAACAGCATCCAGGAGCTGGCGGCTGATAAAAATTCCAATCTCCATAACACGAAGAATTATCTGCTCGTCAATCATTCAGAGATGCTGAAAACGTATAAAAACATTGCTGCCAATGTGAAGTTTCTCAAAAAGAATAATTTTGATAAGCCCACAAGTTTCATTAATAAGCAAAAAAAAGCTGCAGAAAAAGCCGACATTGTGTTGGTCGACGAAGCGCATTTATTGCTGAGCAGAGCGGATGCTTTCAACGGATTCAATGAAGACAATCAACTGGAAGAAATCATTAAGCACAGCAAAGTCGTCATCGTAGTCTATGACGAAAAACAGGTCTTAAAGCTGAAAAGCTATTGGGACAAGGAGCGGCTCAAGAAAATAGTGTCAGGCTATCAAAGAGAAGAGCCCTACGTTTTAAGAGAACAGTTCCGCATGAATGCTGGTGACGATGTAATCGACTGGATCGATAATTTTGTAGAAAAGCGAATTGGCAAGCTTCCGAAAGACGAACTATATGATTTTCAAATATTCGATTCTGCCAAGGAAATGCATGATGCCATAGTGGAAAAGAATAAAGAATACGGACTCTCACGAGTGGTTTCGACATTCGATTATGAACATAAAAAAGACGGCGAGCAATACTACATTAGAGCAGACAGTCTTGAAATCCCATGGAATTCAACCGACACTAAAAATACCTGGGCTGAAAAGCCGGAGACAATTAAAGAAGCGGGATCCATCTATACGATTCAGGGCTTCGATCTGAATTATGTAGGCGTGATATTGGGACCATCCGTTACTTATGATGACCAAAATGATTGCTTGAAGATTGTCACTGAAAGATATAGCGACACCGAAGCGTTTAGAGGAAAAGAAGGTATCGATAATGTTGAAAGAGCGAAAGAACAGATTATATTGAATTCTATTAATGTGTTGATGAAGAGGGGGATTAAGGGGCTTTATATTTTTGCTAGTGATGAGGGGTTGAGGGAGCGGCTTTTGGAAATTTAGCAGTGAGGCATAGTTTCTTATATGACAAGCATTAGAATAAAATATTTTGCGTGGATTTCAATGTTTGGGCTGTAATATTTTCCTAATAAGCTTTATGAAAGTAGACAAGGAATAGGGCGCAAGATGTTATAGGGCTATGCATTGGTATGGAATACCAATAAAACGCGTCCCAGGGAAAGAAACAATTCTAAACGATTTCGACAATACACATCAATTTATGCTTTATGCATAGCCAATTCGGATGCATCAACATTTCGGTTTTAGTTTTATTTTTTATTCATCCATATAAATTATTTGTAAATTGTACGGTTCCCTGGGAAGCGAAGTTTTAAGTTATTATGGTAATATTATTATCCAAGAATAGATATTTTAGGGGGAAATTAAATGTCAAAAGTTGTAACTTTCTATAATCATAAAGGCGGTGTCTCTAAAACTACTACTATTTTTAACTTAGCACATTATCTTGCGGAAAGTGGAGCTAAAATCTTAGTAGTAGATGCAGATCCGCAATGTAATATAACGGAATTACTTCTATCACCCGAAATAGCTGCTTTAGACGATGAGCAATTGAATACTGGCGTTGAAAAAGAATTATCTGGAACAAGTTTATTAGATATATTAAAACCAAGAATAGAAGGAGAAATTCCTAGAATTAATTTAGATGAAGTAATTGTAAATAAAATTAATAATAATCTAGACTTAATAAAAGGAGATGTATCATTAAATAGTATTGAGGATGATTTGGCAGAAGCCCATGGACAAAGGTTTTCTTCCAAAACGCATGACAAGAGAACTTATGTGGCTATTGGTGACTTTTTATATCGATTTGGAAATGAAAAAGGTTATGACTATATCTTAATTGATGTTGGACCAAGTTCTGGTGCCCTAACGAGAAGTTGCTTTTTAGCTTGTGATGGATTCTTTATTCCTACAGCTCCTGATAGATTTAATGTCCAAGCAATTAAAACACTTTCTTCCATAATTAATAGATGGATGAATGAACATGAAGAAATTTACGAACAATTTTTAGAGTTAGGACTACCAATAAAGCATGGAAAACCAAAATTTTTGGGAACAACCATTCAACATTTTAAAATAATAAATGGTCGACCGAAACCAGGTTTTCAACTTTGGATGAATAGAATTCCTAAAGTTATTGTTACAGACTTTTTTGACGTATTAAGTCAACATTCAACTACAGAAAAAGATTTAACTTGTGGTTTAGATATTGATACCATAAACGCTACTCAAATCCCAGATTTCGGAAGTTTGGCACCACTAATGCAAGAATGTGGTAAAGCAGTTTTCCAAATAAGTCAGCAAGATACAGCACTTATAATAACTAGCAGAGTCCCCTGGAATGGTGGAACCTGGAGAGACGCTCAACGCCGAATATCGGATTATAGAGAAAAATATGAAGTTTTAGCAGGAAAGTTGGAGTTGATATAAAATGAATCCAGAACACTCATCACCATACTTTGTGGCATTTATAGATTTGTTAGGTTTTAGCGATATGGTGAAAAAGGATTTAGAAGCACCATTAGGAACTCAAAAATATATGGATAAATTATATAGAATCCATAAAAAAACATTAGAATTGAATAAAAGCACCTTAGATTTGCAACTTGTACAGTTTTCAGACTCCATAGTTTTAGCTACCAAATTTGATAAATCAAATTTCCCTTTGTTCTTGAATATAATTTCTGAATATCAATATAATTTATTGCAAGAAGGAATTCTAGTAAGAGGGGGCATTACTTATGGAAAACATTTTTATAATGATGGATTCATGTATAGCTTAGGTTTAATTGAGGCATATCATCTAGAATCGAAAGTGGCTAGATTTCCACGAATCATAGTTTCCAAGGATTTAATTGAATTATTATATGAGGATCAAATGAACTTAAGTGACTTGGGTTTGTTACAAGAATATGATGGTCATTATTTTGTTGATTACTTAGAAAATGGTAATAATGAAACGATGGAAAATTTACTAGGATTTATTGTAGAAGGCGCTAAATTTAACAATACTTCTGTTAGGGAGAAGTATGTTTGGCTGCTAGACTATTCACATTTTAAATTTCCTGAAATACCTATAAGTAATCAACGTTTTATATCAAATTATTAACTAATTCTAGATATGTTACTAATAACTCGAACTTGTTTCAAAAAATCGCTTTCCTATGTCAGACAGGATTCAATTTAATCACTGCAATTGTATAGAGAAAAAGCCGTATTCAGTGACCTTAAGGGTCAACGGATACGGCTTTCGTATTTTTATCTAAGAAAGTAAATGTTCATAATGATATCTGACACAGGAATAATCTGGGAACTGATGGAAATACAAACGCGAAATTTCGTCCAGTACATTTCCTTCATTCTCATCTCTGTTCGCGCCTCCAGTTTTGCAAAATAGCAATCTTCAGTTTTTTCCTTTCCACTCCCTCCAAACTTCACTACGATTAAAAAAGATATAGAAACATTCGAAAAAAGCGGGAGTATTTGCATTGATAAAAACTATAGGAATAGGAAATATACTAGACATGTTAGTTTTATTAGCAACCTGCAGAGGAGACAGTGAGGACACTTCAATCGAGGAGGCGAGTTCGATTGAAGAAATTACAGGGATATGGGAAGGTACAATTTAAGTGCACAATCAGCCGCTGCCGATCATGGTGGAGTTTGAAAAAGATGATGGCACGTTAAGTATTCCGCCGCAGGGGCTGAGCGATTATCCTTTTTTGACAGTGGAATTCAATGATCTGGACCTGGTGTTTGATTTGAATCTCCAGGGGCAAAGGCTTGTCTTCGAAAGGAAACTCGAAGACGAGAAAATTTCCGGAGATTTTACACAACAAGGCCAGACCTTTCCTTGCTAATTAACTCCGGGGACAGCTGAGGAAACGGTTTAGAAAATCGCCACCCTGTGTCAGACCCAATTCAATTTATTAACTATAACTGCATGAAGAAATTGCCGTATCCGCTAACCGCAAGGGTTAACAGATACGGCTTTCGTATTTTTATCTGAGAACTTAAATATACATAATTGCGCGGGACACAGGGACAATCTGGAGACTGCTGGAAGTTCAATCCCGCTACATTGACAATGAGGTTACCTAGGTGGAGCAGTTGAAATCGGATGCCCAATTTGCGGAAGTCGGGATTATCGGGCACAGCGAAGGTTCGCTGATCGGCATGGTGGCAGCAGTGCGCGCTTCAGTCGATTCGTTTATCTCCAAAGCGGGAGCAGGACGCCCCATTGATGAAGTGTTGATGGAGCAACTGGCTGCATAGCTTCCGGAAGATCACATGAATGAAGTCCGACAAATCATCAAGCAATTAAAAGAAGGCGAGCAAGTCGCAACGGTAAGTCCCGAATTGCAAAGTGTTTTCCGTCCGTCGATCCAGCCCTATATGATTTCCTGACTGGCATATGATTCGCAGGTGCCGGAATCCGATGCGGAAAGTTTGTATGCGGCGCATCCCGAATCAGAACTGCTGATTATTGGGGACATGAACCATGTGCTGAAAAAGGTATCTGGAGAAGGCGAGAATGAGGCGGCCAATAGTAACCCTGTTTTGCCTTTGACGGATGGGTTGGTGGATGGGATTCTGCAGTTTTTGGAATGAAATAAGTTAAAGTTATGAATGTGGAGTTGCGAAGAGACTCGTAGCTTTTTTGTGTGGTTTTTACTAGTTCGCCGAGTAAAGAAAGAATTTTAAATGATCTTGATAATATACTACAATTTACACTTTTAGGTATAGTCAGACTTGCGGTATTGAATAATTCTTTCGGGAATAACTGGAAAATTATTAATTATACTATATGTAGATAAAATATTTTTAATCAATACTATATATTGTATTTTGTTAAAGTGTGATAATATAGCACTAGGAGAGGAGGGAATATTATGAAAATTACAGGGTTAGAAGAACTCAATAAAAAGCTAAGTGATTTGCAAAGTAATGCTAACAGTATTAGTGGACAAAATTCTGTGCCATTGAATGAATTGTTTACTCGAAAATTTATGGAAAGTAATACAAAGGGGTTTACAGATATTAGTTCTTTCTTTGACGCTTCCCCTTTTGTATTAGAAAAACAAGAAGATTTAAATTCAATACCTGCAGATGAATTAGACATTTATGTATCAAAGAATACTTTATTTAATTCATGGAAAGAAATGTTAAGTAAGGCTGGTTCAGAGTGGACAGTAAAACAACTTGGTTTATAATTTTTCAAAAAAGGAGGCAGTAAAATGGGAGAAAATGTTTACACAGTGAAGAATGGAGAAAAGTGGGGTTCAAGAAAGGAAGGGGCAAGTAGACTTTCTAAAGAATTCGATACACAAAGTGAAGCAATAAAATATTCTAGAGAACAGGCTCAAAAAAATAACTCTGAACATCGTATTCAAGGAAAAGACGGCAAATTCAGGGCTGCAGATTCATATGGGAAAGATCCATATCCACCTAAAGGATAAAAAAATGGGAGTCGTTTTCTTAGTAAGGAAAAACTCTGAACGATTTTGACAATACACTATAATTTTTGCTTAGCCAGCCTGACTACATCAACATTTCGGTTGTGGTTTATTCTTTTTCATCATCAATATAATTTGTTTGGGAATTGTTAGCTTCGCGTGAAAGCGAAGCTACTGATTATTGTCGGCTCAGCTGATTCTTATATCGAGTCCCTAGGGAAGTAAACAATTCTAAATGATTTTGACAATACACTACAAATAATAATTTCTACATTGCCACGCCCAAATGCTTCAACATTTGTAGTGTGGTTTTCTTATACATGCTTTAATTATAAATTATTTAAAATTGTGCTTCACCCCCGGAACTAAAATTAGAGGAAGTAAATTATAATTGAGTTATTACATATTCCATTCAAGGGAATCGGGAATATAATCTAAGTTAATCCCTTTGTTGCATAAATCTCTATATACGTCTGTTTTGAACTTTTCATAATCTGGTACATCAACATCAGTTACGGTTGGTGAAGAAACATAATATTCAACTTCATACATATTTTTATCACCATTCCAAAGGAATTCAATAGTGACATTTACTTCAAATTCAAACGGTTCTCCTTCGTCACTACTTAGGTTCTCATATGCTAGACCATTCTTAAAATAAATATAATCAAATGCGAAATCATTTTGAATATCGGTGGTATTGCCTTCACTTTCAAAACTACCAAATAAACCTCTCAAAAAACCCATAAATATCAAATCCCTTCATCAATATCTTTTATTATAACAAACATTACTGTGAAGTCTGAAATATCAATCTTAAGGGAAAACAACTCTAAACGATCTTTACATAACATTATAATTTATATTCAATACATTTACACAGACGCTGTATCAACATCGTGGTCTTGTTTTTCTATTTATTCACCAGCATAAATTGTTTGGGAATTGAGTCGCTCCCTAGTAAGTTGAATTATATTGAAGAATTCTTTACTATCAGCATCTGTCAACCCCTCCTAAATCACTTCCCTGTGTCAAATCCACTTCATTTTATTAATTACAATTGCATGAAAAAATTGCCGTATCCACTAACCGCAAGGGTTAACTGCTACGACTTTCGTATTTTTATCTGAGAACTTAAATATACATAATTGCGCGGGACACAGGGACAATCGAGAGAATGTTGGAAGTTCAATCCCGCTATATCACCCCCGAATTGCAAAGTGTTTTCCGTCCGTCTGTCCAGCCCTATATGATTTCCTGGCTGGCGTATGATCCGCAGGTACCGCAATCCGATGCGGAAAGTTTGCATGCGGCGCATCCCGAAATTATTGAGGATATGAACCATGTGCTAAAAACGGTATCCTCTGAAGGTGAGAATGAGGCGGCAAACAGCAATCCTGATTTACCGCTGTCGGATGAGTTGATGAGTGTGATTGTTGGGTTTCTGTAATGAAATAATATACGTAAAAAAAGCTGCGAAGGGATTCGCAGTTTTTTTGTAGGATTTTTTTACTCACGCAAGTAAAGAATCAGTTTTAAATATTTTCACTGTACTACTGCTTTAAGTGAGGATGTTAGTGAACCTATCATAACAAAATTGATAAACTCTTATGCGACCCAGTCTCAGGCACTGCAACACAGATGGTGGGTATAGCTGCTGGCAACATTGAGAATCTATGTGTACGTAACATCGGCGAAGCATTACGCGAGGCAGGGATGCGAGATAAAGACAGGCTTAATACATCAAAGAAGGCGGCAACTCCGGTTGTTTTCTTTTAATAAGATATTATTACAAGAATTTAGTTAAATACCATAAAGTCAGATTATTGTTTTTTATCATAAAATTGTGATAATATTATTTTCGAAGGAGTTTCTTATTTTTATTTATGATATGAAAGTCTTAACCAAGTTTTGATACTGGGTTTCAGGGGGAATGAACTTTAATATATATTCATGTAAATATCATAGAAAGGGGAGGAAAACGATGACGAAAGTTTCGTGGTCAAGATTACTGTTTCTTCTGATGCTAATCTTTATTTTGGCTTTGGCAGCATGTAGTGGCAATAATGAAACTTCAGACCAAGAACCAGCGGATGATTCGGGTACTACAACAGAAGAACCTGCTGACGAGGGTGCCGAAACAGAAGAACCTGCTGACGAGGGCGCTGAAACAGAAGAACCTGCAGATGAGGGCGCTGGTGAAAGTGCAGATGGAGAACCTGCAGAAACTGAACCAAAAGTTACTGAGTTTGAACCGGCATTTCCAGAACAAACAAGAGCGCCTGCAGTAGAGACTGAAACAGAACTTAGTGAGGAAGTTATTGTTGACGGTCTTGGCGTGACTTGGGGTATGGCAGAGTTTGATACAAACCGCTTGCTTGTTACGCAAAGAGATACAGCAGAACTTCTTATTGTAAACATTGAGAATTACGCTGTTTCAGAGCCAATCGAAGGTACACCAGAAGTAAATAACTCTGGTCAGGGTGGCTTACTTGATGTAGCCATTGCACCTGATTTTGACGATTCAAGAATGGTATTTTTGACGTTTTCTCAAGATGTTGAAGGTGGTACTGTAACTGCTCTCGGTAAAGGTGCTTTATCAGAAGATGAAGCCTCACTTGAAAATTTCGAAGTGATCTTCCAAGCGACACCAGCTTATGAAGGTGACTTGCACTATGGTGGACGTATTATCTTTGATGAAGAAGGCAACCTCTTCTTAACAACTGGTGAGCGTTCAGATGATCCAATTCGCGAACGTGCACAAGACTTGGATGCTTACTTAGGTAAAGTCATTCACATTACACAAGATGGAGAACCAGTAGATACGAATCCATTTATCGAAGATGAAGAAGCACTGGATGGTATTTACAGCTACGGTCACCGTAATATTCAAGGTATAGACTTCCACCCTGAAACAGGCGACTTATGGATTATTGAATTCGGTCCACAAGCTGGGGATGAACTTAATATTATTGAACCAGGCAATAACTATGGATGGCCGATTGTTTCTTATGGTATCGAATACACTGGTGAATTAATCAATGAGGGTATTTCAGAACACGAAGCGCAAGGCTTTGTTGAACCAAGATATTATTGGGATCCAACAAGTGCGCCAAGTGGTAGTTCATTCTATGATAACGACGCAATCCCTGAATGGGAGAACAACTTGTTCATCGGTGGTCTAGCGTCGAGCTATATTGCACGTGTCGTTATTGAAGGTGACACCATCGTTGGAGAAGAGCGTCTATTAGCTGATGAAGGCGAACGTTTCCGTGATATTCTTGTAACTGAGGCTGGCGAGCTTATTGCAAGCACTGATGGAGGTAGTATTTATAGGGTTACTGCAGCAGGTGAATAAAAAACTGCCTCTGTGTCAATAAGGATTCAGTTTATTAGCTAGAATTACATTAAGAATAAGCCGTATCCGCTAACCGCAAGGGTTAACGGATACGGCTTTCATATTTTTATCTGAGAACTTAAATATAAATAATTGCGCGGGACACAGGGACAATCGGAGACTGCTGGAAGTTCAATCCCGCTTAAAGAATCGCGTCCCAGGGGAAGCGCTTTTACAAAGTACTGAACTACAATACGCGCTTTGAGGTATTCATGAGTTTCTTGCCGCGTTCAACTTGAATTGACAATTTTTTTAAAAAACTATATCTGTTATTTTACATAGTTACGTAGTTTACCAATTTCCTCTACTTCCACCACAACTATGTCTCCCGACTTCATTGGACAACTGCCTGCAGGTGAACCAGTCGCTAAAATATCTCCCGGTTCTAGTGTCATAACCTGTGAAATCCAACTGATAAGAAAAGGCAGTGACAGTGACATCTCATTAGTATTACCTTCCTGAACTACTTTATCATTTAAAGTTGTGGTTATTTTTAAATTTGTTGGATCTATACCTGTTGTAATCCACGGACCCAATGGACCAAAAGTATCAAAACCTTTACCGCGGGTAAATTGAGGATCAGTTTTTGTAAGATCTCTTGCTGTAATATCATTAAAAATGGTACAGCCAAAAATATAATCCATTGCTTCTTCTTCTTTTATATTTTTTCCGCGTTTTCCAACAACAAGGGCAATTTCCCCTTCCATTTCCACCTGTTTAGTTAAATTACTGGAAGGAAGTATGATTTCTCCCTCATTTGGAATTAAAGAAGATGGTGGCTTTAAAAATAGAAACGGTTCCTTCAGGTTAGCCGTTCCTCCAGTCTCCTTTGCATGTTCAGCATATGTCCAACCGAAATTAATGATTTTTGAGGGTGATACAGGCTCTAAAAATTTTATGTCACTGTGTTTAAGTCTTATACCATCAAATTTCATTTCATTATTTATAATTTCAGTAAAATCACTGGAAGATTGTAAGACTGCATCACCTTCGACAATTCCATAATACCTTTTGCCATTAGGAGCCTGGTAGCGAACTATTTTCTGTGTTTTTTGCAGCATCTGCATTTCGAACATCACCTTTTCCTTTAAATTTAAATCTTAATTGCAATCGTGTAATTAATCGCTAATAATCTCGAACCAGAAATACCTGGATTAGTCATTTCATAAGGGTCAAGGATGCATTCGATTTCCTCTTCTGTTAATAAATCCTTAAAGAATTCACTAATGGGCTTTCCAGTTAGAATTGCTTCTCAAGTAATTCTAACTGCACTCTCGTAACTTATATGAGGATTCACTGCAGTAATTACACAAATACTTTTTTGACATATTCTTTTATTCTTTCGGCATTAGCTTCGATACCACTTAAACAGAATTGGTAAACACATTGAATGCATTGTTCATAATACTTATTAAAAATCATGTCCTTGTGTCAAACACAACTTCCATTATACAAAAATATTGAGAAATCGCGAACTTGTGCCGGAGAGGATTCAGCCTATTAAGGTAAATAGTTGAGAACGTAAAACATCTTGTTTAAATGAATAAATAGGAAATAGGAATAGACTATTTGATGCTTACTTTTGTGCAGTTTTTGAAACTCTATTTTCATGAATACCGTTTCTTCATTTTTACGGAGGGTATACTCTTTACGAAAGATAATTTGAGGAGGGATTTTTCTAATGGGCCAAACTTTTGACGCATTAAAAGAAAAAATCAGCAATGCTGACAAGGGAGAAGCGAAAGAAATCATCACTCAAGTCAAGCAAGCATATGACGATGGTAAGATTGACGAAAATGAAAAGAACGAATTGATGGATATGGCAAAATCTAAACTCGGCGGAGGGCTCGGCGGCTTATTCTAGGAGCCAGAAGCCCAATTGAAAATAAGCTTTGGCTTCCTTATTGAAAGGTTGCCGAAGCTTATTTTTAAAAGTTAAGATTCACTTATTGTCGAGTGACTAAAACGGGTGGATCCAATCGCTGCTAGGTCTTGAGCAGGCAGCCCTGTATTTCCTGAATTTAAGCGTCAGATGGATACAGCTACTTAATAGAACCACCTGTGCCAAATTTTAGAACCACTACGGACAAAAATAGAACCACTTAAGACATGAGAGAACCACTCCTATATAATAGGTTTGAGGAAAACTGAGTTAAATCACTATGATTTTAAGTGGGAGATTGAATTGATGCGAAAGATAACAGCAGTTCATAAATGGTAGTTGGAAATGAAAAATCGACTGCTGGTAGGGACTACTTTATAAAGGATTTTGAACCTCTACAAAAACTTATACAACATACAAATCCCACCCGCGTGATTATTACTGCGGGTGGGACTGTTTCATTTCTTTCATTCATATATAGTATTTCGTGCTTAAAAAATATAAGGTTTTAAATGAAATTAAGAGAAAACTTACACAAAATCTCTTTGAATGGCTTCTGTAGATTTTCCTGTTTGCTCAAAAATAAACTCATGAATTTCTTTTATACTTTCTTCTGAAATTAAATTTTTGTAAGCATTAAGTTTCCGATCATAACCTTCGAAATAACTGCTGGTGTAAGTTAGGTTATTGAAAAATTTTAGATACTCTTGATAATCCATTAATCTTATTTTATCTTCGATTTGAATCAATATTTTTTTCCAGTCATCTCTTCGTTTAGAATGAAGTGGTTTTTTTAGCGCAACTTCCTCTTTTTCTTCATATTCAATTTGTGAAATGAAAGATTCAACTTCATCTTTATGATTAACCAATTGTAGCCTGTTTAAGTCTGGCAAATTGCCTAATATCTCATTTTTGTATTCAGAATATCTCTTTTTTCTATGATGCTCTTTTTCAGCAAAAGCAATCTTCCTGTCATCGTAAAGTTTCTTTAATTTTGCTGCTGCTGCGCCAACTAAAGGAGCAACTATTGCAACAAGTTCTTTGTTATCTTTTAAATTATTAATTGCTTTGGGACCGTGTTTTTTTGCAACATCAACTATAAGATTAACTGGTATTTTAGCCATTCGATACACCTCATTCTTTTCGTTTTTTAATCGAAGACATTGCTAGCTTGTATCCAAAATCTATACTAATCCTGTCATAATGGATCTATAAATTATTCAATATATCCTGCAAGACAAACTAAACCACTTCATCTTCAGATGGCAATACAACATCCCCATATCTAAAGACTTCATATCCTTCCCAATCTAACTTGCTGGTCCACCTCAATCCTGATACTTCAGGAAGCAAAGCCCGGTAATGTCCCCAGTTTAATACATGGATATCTTGCAATTCTTTATCAGGGAAAGATGCGATACTTTTGGAATTGAATGCAGGCTTGTGAGTGTATATCAGCAGCCGTTCAGCTAAATCGATATAAGTAGACCATAAATCTTCAGTTAAAGGTTGGGATCCATGAAGCCTTCCAATATAAATCTTGTGATTATTTGAATCATTTGTATAAAGCCAATCTTCCTGAGATATTCTTTTACCTAGGGTTTGATAATCAGCTTTGCCGATATATAGTAGGAAGTCGTTTCCGTAAACAGGATGTCTTCCGTATACTTGATAAATTCCATAGTCTATTTCTTCGTTCATAAGCTGAGGGAGTTCTGATAGTTTATAAGAACCCTCCCATTCGATTTGAATAAGGGTTACAGGATTGATGGACATACAATAGTCTCCTTATTAATGAAAAATTATTTTACTTTCAAAACGCCCGCTGTAACCAGATTAGTTAAAGCGCCTTTGTTCTTGAATCTGAAGTATCCACTTAAACGGTTTAAGTCTTTTTGTGTTAAAGCAGCTAGATCTGTGGCAAGTTCGTATTCATTTTCCAGCTTTGTGAGTAATGTCTTGGCAAATTCCACTTGCTTTGGCGTTAACAATTTGTCCTCTTTATTCTCGTTTTCAGTTTTGATTGCTGTTTTTTTCTTCTCTTCAAGAGGGAAGATGGTTTGGTTAATTTCTTCAGTGTATTTACCAGCTTTAATCCAGGACAGATCATCTTTGTTTAAAGCAAACCATTCTCCTTCGAGTCTTTTGTCAGCGAAATGTTTATGGAAAGTGGCTTCTGTCTGATGATGATTGCCGGTTTTTATAAGGAAAATAAGTTTATTTTCAAAAGGCAATTTTACGCCAAAGATATTCATTCTTTTCTCAAGGTTTTTGGTCTTGCCGATTTTGAAAGAGCCATTCATGTATTCCTGTACAAAGTAGACATATCCGGGAGCTTTGCCCTTTAGGTCAGGGGACTCAATAATTTTTTCAAGCTCATATTGATTTGATTCAAAAAGGTAAATCTTATGCTGCTGCATAGCAGGGGGAGTGATGGCCGGTTCAGGAGCAGTTTTGTTAGAGAAAAGTTTAGTGAAAATGTTTTTAACCATATGTATAAGTCCTCCAAATCAGTTTTAATGTTATATACAATTATAGCCTAGAGAAGGACTTATTTCTTATATATATCAAAATATGTAAATAGGGTGCTATATAAATAATCACTTCATCTGGATCAACATGTCGGTTGTGGTTTGTTTGTTTTATTTATCCGTGAAAGTTTTTTAGAAATTGTATCGCTCCCATAGAAGCGGAACACCAAGGAGGATCACTAGATGAAGTACTTCACAAAGGATTGGTATGATGAAATGCAGGTTTCCGGTTTTCTTGCATTACATGAGTCAGAAGAGGACTGGGAAGAGGAATTGGAATACTACCGCAAGGAAGGGAAGGATTTGCGGGAATTGAACTTGCGCAATCTGGACGATATGCGGGGAAGTTTGCTGCGCTACTTGCCGGAATCATTTCATCCGTATATCCATGACGGCACGCTGGTGAGAGAATATCCGACACCGGAGCTGCGCTTGCTCGTCAATCGCTGGGAGCGGGATTACGAGCGGCGGATGGAAGAACTCAGTGACCGCTATATGCAGCATTTCGAATCGATCAAAGCGGAGCTCCCGCAGGCTGCAGCCGAGTTGGTGGAGAATGGCCTGCACGATGCTGTCGTCCTTTCTGTTGAAAGACCGTCTGAAGATCAGCTTGTCCTGACGCTCGACTGCAGTGGAGGTTTCCATTATTTCACCGATGTCCGCTTCACTTTTGAGGGGGTCACCTATTCGAACATTCCGGCTGATTTCATAGGTGGATGGTGGCTGTATGATGAAATTTACAAAACGGAAGATGGCTTTGAGCTTCACACATTGTTCGACACCCCAATGACCGAGACAGTGATCCGTGCGCGTGATGTGAAGATTGAGCCGTTGAAATTGCCGCTGATGCGGCGGCTGAAGAATTTGTATAGAAGAAGGTAGCTGGCTAGTTTAAATTTTTAAAAAACGCATCACAGGAAAGAAACAATTCTAAACGTTTTTGACAATACACTACAATTTATACTTTATACATAGCCGCCACGGATACTTCAATATTTTGGGTGTAGTGTTTACTTTTTAGTCATCCAAATAAGTTTTTCGGGAATTGTGTCGATCCTTGGGAAGCGGTATTAAAAAAAATCGTATATAGTAGAAGTAACTTTAGGAGCAATGAATTTATGAAATCTTTATCAGTTAGAATCAAAAGCACAATTATATCGGTGTTTATTCTAGTCATTATTTATGGTGTTCTGGATTTTTTTGCTTACCCAGAACTGTATACGGGTAGCACAAATATGGCTCCCGCAAAATTTGAGAGTATGATTTTAGGTTTCATGCTTTTATTTATTTTTGCTTGGCGAGTGTATTTATTTCTTGGAATCCCAGTCTCTTATTTAGTGGATTATCTCACTGGGAAAGCAAACATAAAAACTATTAAAAAGATTTATTGTTTCAAATTAGTATTGTATTTATTTATCAGCCTATTGCTTTTACTGTTATTGTATAACGTGGAATTCATAGTAGGTTTACAACTTATCGTTATTCCAGTTCTTATCTGGTTTCACGTGCTTTATCTATTGCGCAGAGAATTTAAGGAGAAATTACATTAGAGACAGTTGTACTGCGTCTAGTTATAGGAATTAATATAGAAGAAGGCTGGAGGAATGAATCCACAATGGGGTCATTCCTCCAGCCTTCTTTACTATTGTTACCTTACTTAGCCCTAAAAGCCACAATCCCATAAGTCTCTAAATATGCATTCAACACACGCAGCCATTGCTTTTCAGTCGCAAGCCCGACATGCCCATCAGGTCGAATCAGGTACAGCGCGTCTTGCTTGAATCCTGCATCTTTCATCTGCGCTTCCCATGGAAACTCTTGGAGCTGGAGCGACTGGGAGCGGGCAAAGTCGATCAGCTCGGGCTGCGCTTTGCCATATATATGGATTTGCCAATCGACTGAGCGAAGCGGCTCGAAATTATTGCCGCTTGCGGTTTCGATCCACGGCAAGCGCATGCCGCCGTAGACTTTGCCGGCTTTGCCCTTGCTCAAGGGGCTGTTGCGGTAGTTGATGTGGATTTGAGACAGGATCTTGAACGCATTTTTTTGTGAGAAGGAGAATTTGAATACTGACGGCAGGACATAGGGTACGAAATACTGGCGCAGCAAGGTGCCGCGCAGTTTTTGGCTGACGATAGTCGAGAACGCTGTATCAGTTGTCGCGATCAGCCGGCGTGCGAAGACGATGCGCTCTTTTTCGTACGTGCCCAATATTTTGGGGTCGCCTTTCCCTTGAATCACCGCAGCGAGCTTCCACGCTAGATTGATGGAGTCTCCAATACCGGTGTTCATGCCTTGTCCGCCGGCAGGGCTGTGCAGGTGGCCGGCATCGCCTAAGATGAAAATGCGCCCTTTGGCAAACTGCTCGCTTATGCGGTTATGGACGCGGTACGTCGAAAACCAATTGACCTTTGCTGGGTTCACATGGATTTTATTTTCAATGTAATCGCTGATTTCACTGTAGTGGAGATTGGTGCGTTCGTTGAACTCCTCGGGCACAATGCCGAGGATTCGTTTGGTTATGGCGTTGCGGACGGACATATACAGCATAAAGCCGTCATCGTCCATGTACATGTCCATCTTCTGCATGTCGTCTGCCGGTTTTTCGGTTTCGATATCGGCGACAAAGAATAATTGCTTGTACGTGCCACCGGGAAATTCGAGTCCCAGTCCTTTTCGGACCATGCTGCCGGCTCCGTCGCATCCGCATAAATAGGTGAATGCCGCTGTTTCTTCCTGCTGTCCTTGCTGCTGCATAACGGCGGTTACGCCTGCTACCGTGTCTTCAAATGAAAGCAGCGAAGTGTTCCATTCGACTTCGACGCCTATTTTATTTAATTCGTCTACGAGAATTTCTTCGTGCTCGTCTTGCGGCAAACTCAGGATAAACGGAAACGGGCTCTGCCCTTTGCCGAAATCATGGAATTTCACTGTGGCTTTCACTTTATTGTCATCACTGACATCAAGCGACAAAATCGGATTCCCCCGCGTGATGTTGCGTTCGGCCAGGCCAAGCTGCCCGTACAGCTCCAATATGCGCGCATGCACAGCGAGCGCGCGTGACGCTGTGCCGGTTCCTGCGTTTTTATCGATAATCCGAAACGGCACGCCTTGACGCGCCAGGCTATAGGCAAGAGCCAGGCCGGTGGGGCCAGCTCCGACGATTAAGATTGGTGGGTTCATCATAGGGACCTCCTAATGAGTATCACGCCTGCTGATATCATGTAACTGGCAGCTGAAATCGGGTTTAGGAAAAGTTCTTGTACAGCTACTATATCCTTAATCGATCCGTTTCAAGCAAGTGAGGATTGAAATTTAAAATCATCTCTTGTATAAAGAAATTCCAAACGATTGCGGCAATACACAATAATTAATTGTGCGGAACACAGGGATGAACTGGGGAATACTCAGTTCTTTGTGAAACAGCATCATCTCTCCTTGCCACCTCCACCAAACCCCGCTACGATTAAAGAAAAGAGGGGATCTGCAGCAGCTGATTGAAAAGGAGTGAGCAGATGGAGAAGTTGGACAGCTTGGAAGAGTACAAGTGGATTCAGGATGAGACTGTTTACTTCCTGACTGATAATCGGCAGGGAAGCCGGGTGGAAAACTTCCTGCCAAAACGCTTTAACCATTATTGCAAAATCATCCATCCATTGTTCCGTGATCCGCAAATTAAAGATGAAAATCTTTTGTGGAGCGAATGTACTCTGGAACAATCAGGTGAAATTCAGCTTGCTGAGCGGCTAAGATTTATGGAGCTTGCAGAAAAGTATGATCTTAAATTTTCGAAAGAGTTGTCACCGGCGTCACTGATGAATAAGCTGGGTGGATTTCCCCGCTATATTATTTCAGGCGAAGAAGGGGAAATCGAGCCGGATAGTTTGAAAGCGCTGGTTAAGGTGCTAAAGCGGTTTGTCGGAGAAGGGGACTGCTATTTTCTGTATGGTCTTTTGAAGTCGGCAAATTATATCGATGAACTTTATCACGGTGAATTGACAGAAGTCGAAGAGCTGGCAAAACGGGACCACCTGTATGGAACTCCCACTTATTGGTGGCCGGAGGATAAGACATGGTGTCTTTATACGGATATTGACCTGAATTTTTCATTGATTGGCGGAAGTCCCGAGCTGATCGAAGCGTTGCTTGCGGATGATCTCCTGGAATGCATGGAGTGTGATGCAACTACCCGGATCGATAATCTGGCGGATTACACGAATAATGAACAGTTGCGCTAGGTATTCGATTAAGAATAATGTTACGGTGCAAGTTGTGTAGAAAACATGTGGCATAAATATAGTGAGATGAATCAGTATTCGTTTGGAAAGTCCGGCAGATGAAGAAATATCCTGCAGAATGCTGCCAATCCTATATACTTAGAACAAAACCCATAAGTATCGATAAAAAAGTCGATAGATTTAAAGGAGGGGCATAATGGACAAATTAGTAGAAGAACAATTAAACGAGATGCTCGAAGTGTTCGAAAATCTCCCGGATTGTAAAATTGAAAAGACTGAAGGCGACCGGCTGTTGATCGCGAGCCACAAACCGGTTCCTTGGAGCGACTCGCTCGAGAAGAAGGATGCGGAGTCAGCGCATAAAATCGGCTCCATCAATCCGCACAAACTCTCACTTGGCCTTTACATCGATTTTCCGCATGATTTCTTCGAATTTGAGAAGTTGGTGAAAATCATAGATCCTGAGGCGACGCTAACTTATTATCCGCCTGGCGAAAAGACGTCAACGGTGAAAAGCTGGTGGAGATTCCGTAGGGATGAAAAGTTCGACAGCATTCATCTGGTTCTAAGGAAAACAGAGTTGGATTATTATGATTTTAAAAGGGAAGACTGGATTGAGTTAATGCGGCAGATTATTGGGGTTCATAAATAATTATTGGAAATGAAATATGGACTGCTGGTAAGAAATTTCTTACCGAAAATAAAAGATGTGTCAAAAAAACGCTTCCCCGGGAGCGTTTTTTTTTTCGATTAATTTTGGCGCTGAAGGCTGGCGCGGATAAACGGGCGCTAGCCGCGGATAAATGACGTTTTGCCGCGGATAAAAAGGGCTTAGGCGCGGATAAACAGGCCGCAGCCGCGGATAAACATCAATCTGCCGCGGATAAGCGAATTCGAGGCACATAAAAAGGATGTCGCAGCCTTGAAAACAATCATTTCTAAACGGATTTACAGCATAAATCTCACTCCTATACAGAAAACTATCCAAACACATCAAAAACATGAGAAATTTATATGAATGTCTCTCAATATCTGCTGCCGGGCAGTAGCAGCCGATCGTTTTGGCTAATGACCGTTCCAGCCAGCTTTAATGTGCAAAAAAAAGTAGGTGAGCTACTCTAAATTAACCCTTCGGATAGATAATAACTAAAAATTCTAACTTTTTTTAGCTTTTTACTGGTAATCGAACGTAAGTTCTGGTATATTAAAAGCATACCACTATGGAATGAGGTGTATTTCGATGGTGCTTGCAATCAAAGAAGTGAACGGATTTGAAAAAGGAAAGAAATATACTCGCGATCTTGAGTTTTTGTCATGCTTTAAAAACGACGAACATCGAGTGGTCGCTTTAGTTGATAGAGATGGCAATGTTTTTTATTGGACGACTACAGAAGAATCGCCTGAATATCGAAACTTCCGTATGAAAGCTACTTATACATTTAAAGTTAGTTATATATCAACAATAGTTGGTCCTTCCAGTCCCAAGGTCATTATCGCTGAATTGAATGACGCAACAGCCGAGAACGGTATGTACGGCAAGGCGGAACAATATAAATTACATGCTTAATATATAGTTGTGAAAAGAACCTAGAGACTTTCAAGGTTCTTTTTTTTTGATATATAAACGTCAGTCTTTCCATCCTGGATTTGAGATCAAAAATCGCCGTATCTATTAACCTCAAGGGTTAAGGGATACGGCTTTCGTATTTTTATGTGAGAAGTTAAATACACATAATTGCCCGCGACATAGGGAGAATCTGAAGACTGCTGGAAAACTATTTGTAAATTCAACGGAATAAATAATCTTTCAATTGCATATTAATACACGATAAGGTTAACTATAAATTATACGTATATTTTAAAAGGAGACCAACCAATGACCTTACAACAAATATTCAATAACATAGATAAGATATCAAGCGAAATTACAGATATCAGACGCCATCTCCATATGCACCCGGAGCTGTCGCATCAGGAAGTAGAGACGCCTGAGTTTATTGCCAACTATTTGGAAGGGCTGAATATTCCGGTACGGCGGGGCGTTGGAGGCAGGGGAGTCGTTGGGCGGATTGAAGGAGGGAAGCCGGGGAGGACGATTGCGTTCCGGGCCGACTTTGATGCGCTTCCGATCCAAGACGCTAAGGATGTGCCGTATAAATCCACTGTACCCGGTGTGATGCATGCCTGTGGACATGATGGCCATACGGCTGCGCTGCTCGGTTTTGCGAAAGCGATGAATGAGGTGAAGGATGAACTGCCGGGCAACATCGTGCTGATCCATCAATTCGGCGAGGAATTGTCGCCGGGTGGTGCGACGGCGATGATTGAAGATGGTTGCTTGGAGGGCGTGGCCGAGATTTATGGCGCGCATCTGCAATCGCAGATGGAAGTTGGCCATGTGTACGGGCGGGACGGTTATCTGCAGGCGGCTGAAGATACCGTGAAAATTACGGTGAACGGCTCCGGCACGCATGGCGCAGAGCCGCATACAGGAACCGATCCGATACTGGCTGCGAGCCATATCATGGTCGCTTTGCAGTCGATTGTCAGCCGGAATGCGGATCCGCTGAAAGAGCTCGTCGTGTCGATCGGTAAATTCCACGCAGGAGATGCGGACAATGTCATTCCGGAAAAGGCGATTATGGAAGGGACGATCCGGGTGTTTGATGAGAACTTGCGGTCGCTTGCGGGCCAGCGGATTAGAGATCTTGCTGCTGGAGTTGGGCAGGGACTCGGATGCACAGTCGACGTTGAGATTGGTAAGGGCTATGACTCCCTTTGGAATCACCCGGAACAGATGGATCTTATTCGCCGCGCCGTCGATAGTTCGTTTGGCGACGGAGTCTATAAAGACATCGATCCGGTTATGCCGGTGGAAGATTTTTCTTATTATCTGCAGAAGGTGGCAGGCGCCTTTTTCTTTGTGGGTGCGAAGCCTTTGGATGTTGAAAATCCGTTTCCCCACCATCACGAGAAATTCGATTTCCATGAACCGGCAATGGCCATGACCGCAAAGGTTTTTGCGGCGGCTTATTTTGAGGCGCAGAAATGAGGGTAGTCCGGGTATTTGTGGATTGAAGCAATAAGTTGAGAAGAGGTAAAAACTAGTCTGAACGGTTTTGGGAATAAAAAACTGTTTTTAATTTTACATGGCCATGCCCGCTGGATCAGCAGTTGGGTGTGGCTTTTACTTTTTGAATGCAGAAATGGCGGCTGGGATGATTGGTGAAGAGTGGTGGATGAGTTGGCGAAATCAAAAAATGGGCAGTTCTAAAGGCTGGCGCGGATAAAGTGGTGCTAGGCGCGGATAAATGTCGTTTTGCCGCGGATAAAAACGGCGTAGGCGCGGATAAACATGCCGCAGCCGCGGATAAACATCGATTTGCCACGGGTAAGCGGGTTCGAGGCACATAAAATGGGGGTGGCTGCCTCAAAAAGAAGCTTATCTGGGCGGGTTTCCAGCAAAAAATCTCACGCATATACAGAAAGCTAGCTCAAACCCATCGAAAACATATAAAAGTTACAAAATGTCTCCTCATATCTGCTGCCTCAAGATAATAGAAGATATTTTCTTCCACATAGACCGTCATCTCTCCAAAAAAGAACTCCCTATTCATCCCCAAACTACAACACGTTATAATCAACCCAGGGGGGAATTCTCATGAACTTAAGCAGTCTGAAAAAACAGGTGCCGGCGAAGCTTTATAACCGCGGGCTTGATTATTTTGAGCAGGATTTTGTGGAGCATTTGAAGGAAGATGCGCCGAATCGTTGGCATGCGCGCGTAGCGGGTACGCGGGATTACGAGGTGTCGGTCATTTTGACGAAGGACGGGACGATTGTGGGTTCTTATTGCACCTGCCCGTTCGAATCTGATTCGCTGTGCAAACATGAAGTGGCGGTGTGCCTGGCGATCCGTGAATATAAGGAAGAGAACGATTCGACGGCAGAAGTGGATGTGAGGACGCAATTAAAGGCGCTGAAAAAAGCGGAGCTGCTGGAAATTCTGGAGGAGCTCGTCGAGAAACAGCCAGCTGTCCAGCTTCATTTGATGGAGAAATTCGTGAATCCTGATGGCATGGATGAAAATAAGGCACGCCGGATCATCCAGAAATCGGTGAGCCGCGCCAGTCGAAAGGGATTTATCGACTGGGACCGGACGGACTTGGCACTCGAAGACGTGTGGGAAGTCCAGGAATTTGTGAATGGATTGGATTTGAAGCACGATGCTGAACGGATCGTCCGCCTCAATTTGATTACCATACAAGAATGTACAAAAATACTGGAAATTGCGGACAGTTCATCGGGGGACATCAGTTTAGCCATTAACGAGAGCCTGGAGAAAATTGACGAAGCGCTGGCGCAGTGGCCAGGGAAACTGGATGAAGCGACCGTCGACCAGATGCTTGAGCTGCTGTATCCGCATATCCTGTTCGGACTGGAGCGGGATATGACGGATGCGGCGGATTATCTGATGGAATCAGTACTGCAATGGAATAAAAGCGGTAATTTCTCAGAGAAGTTTTATGGTTTTATTGAAAAAGTGATTGGCAGCAAGGAAATGCAAAACAAGACGTACGAATATACAGAAGAGCAGTTCCGTGTGATGCAATTGACGGTGCTGCAGCAACAAGAGGACCAGGAAGCGGTCGAAGCGTTTTACGCGGAGCACAACAGCTATCCGGCAATCCGAAAAGCGCGGGTCCAACAGGCGCTGGATGCTGGTGAATATGTAAAAGTGATCCGGTTGTGTGAAGAGTCGGAAGAGTTGGATGCCAACCTTCCGGGACTCGTTTACGACTGGAAAAAGCTGCGGTTTGAAGCTTATGAAGGAATGGGCAGAACGGCGGAAATAATCGACCTCAGCTTTGAGTTTGCACTGCAAGGTGAGGAAGAGTATTACATTAAGCTGAGGAACTTAGTGAATGCCGAGCAATGGCCGAAGATATTGGAGGCGCTTCTTGCCGAGATGAAAAACAGTCCGCGGAGTCTGCCATTGTATCTCGGAATTCTGATTGATGAAAAGAGGTTGGACGAGCTGCTGGATTATTGCCGCACCAATGTCTCAGCAATCGAGCACCTGTATCCGCACCTGCTGGCCGATTATCCGCATGAAGTGAACGAAATCTATACGGCCTATATTTACCGGCAGGTCGATCGGGCTTCCAACCGCAAGGCATACTGGAGCGCATGTCAGATCATCAAAAGTTTCAAAGGAGCGCTGGGCGCTGAAGCGGCAGCGGGATTGATTGAAGAGCTGAAGTTCATGTATCCGAAGCGGACAGCCTTGTTGGATGAGTTGGGGAAGATAAATTAGAAAGGAGCAGCACCAGTAATTTCCCTGGCGCTGCTCCATTTTTTATTGTTTAATTCCTCAAAATAATATAAACCACATAAACGATATAAATAACAGCCAATACCGAACCTTCGATCCTTGAAATCTTATACTTGGTTCTCGCAAGAATCATCAATAGCACGGTCACACCGATCATCAGCCATACATCCGAAAAGATCTTCGAATCGACAGTTAAAGGGCTGATAGTTGCTGAGGTTCCTAATATGAAGAAAATGTTGAAGATATTACTGCCGATGATATTACCTAAAGCAATGTCCACCTGCTTCTTCAAAGCTGCGGTTACCGAGGTGACGAGCTCAGGAAGGGAAGTACCTACGGCAACTATTGTTAAACCGACTAAGGTCTCGCTCATACCGAGTGACAGAGCGATTTCGATACTGTTTTCCACGACGAGGGTGCCGCCGAACACGATGCCGGCAAGTCCGCCGATTGTTAAGAGCGAATTTTTCAGTTTGGACACATTCGCAGGGTCCACGGGATTTGCTTCTGTGTTCAGTCGATCTTTCCTGGCGACTTCGAAGATATAATAAAGAAAAACCGCGAAGAACAGCAGCAGCATAATGCCTTCAGTTCTTGTGATGAGATTGCTGTCCATGGCCTGGAGTTGGATATCGCTGATTAGCAGCAGCAACGCCACGGAACCCAATAACGCGAAGGGAATTTCTTTCCGTATCGTCTCGCTCTGAACCAGCAAAGGGAAAACGAGAGCTGTAACTCCTAAGATGAAAGTGATGTTGAAGATGTTACTGCCGACGACGTTCCCGATCGCTACATCACTGTTTCCTTCGAACGCTGCGATAAAACTGACTGACGCTTCCGGTGCGCTTGTACCAAAAGCAACAATCGTTAAGCCGATCAATAAAGGCGACACTCTCAAGCTTTGCGCTATTTTCGAAGCGCCTTCCACAAAATAATCAGCTCCTTTAACTAAAAGAGCGAATCCTACCAATAATAAAAGATAAGTCATGTGTTGTTCAATTCCTTCCTACAGTAAGACTTTCAATCAACTTTACTCTCTTCTATGCCAATACCCTTCAAACTACTGTGAAAACCATAAAAAGCTGTCATTAGAAGAAGTGCTTCCAAGGATGCGATTTTAAGTTTATCGCTTATTCCTGCTTGCAGCTGTGTTTTATTTCATCTAATTTCCAAATCCCGAAACACCCATTTTATAAATAAAAGCAACGACACCAGACTGACAACCAACACAATAAGGTTGGGAGCGGTTTTCGAATACAGATCGTCTATGCTCGTCACCATCAGCCATTCCGGAAAAGACGGGTTGAAGGTGTATTGAAAAACGGAAATGCAGTTGTTGAAGATATGAAGCAAAATGGGCACCAGCAGCGTGCCGGTTTTTAAATAGAGCAGTGACGCCACCACGGCGAACAGGAAAGAGCCTAAAATATTGATGTGGAAGATGCTGAAAAAGAGGCTGCTCAATCCGACACCTTTCCATAAGCCGAGTGATACGGTCAGCCGGTGCATAATCACCCCGCGAAATACGAACTCTTCCGCAATCGGCGCGAGAATCGCGATGATGAAGCCGCTCGCGGCGACGTACCACCATTCATCAGGGAGCGGCTGCCGTGTGAGCGCGTATTCGACCCAGATGGGAGAAAGGGATGCAAGTCCCCGCAGCATCAGCCAGTAGATGCTGATGGAAAATGCCAGGAGCAGGACAGTGAGCCCTGCTACGGGCAGAAGCCAGCGTGCGGTACCCGTGAAAAATAAGATTTGGCGCAGTTTTATCCCGTTCTTTTGGAAATAGTAGCTGCAAATCCAAAAAGGCAGGACGGTGTAAAAAACCAGCAGCATGACCACATTGTGAAGAAGCAGGTTTCCAGTGGCTTGCAGCAGCAGGGAAATCGACATGATGGCCACGACAGTCATCAAGCCGATTACGAAGCGTGACCTCTTTTCCTCAAACACCCGCATCGCCGCCTTTCAACGGATTTAGATAATGATAGTATTATGACTTAATAATATCATTATGTGATTTCATTGTTATTTAAGAACTGTTGGATATAGGATAATTATTCCTTTCCTCGGGCAGCGAATTACGATTTAAATATCAGAAAATTCTGTATTTACTTATACTGGAACTTAAGTATAATTAAAATAAGGAAGTGAAAAGATAACTCCTGCGTAAAACAGTTTCATGCTTCCTGCCAGAAAATAAAATTCCTGAGGAAAGGCGGTATGTGTAATGATTGGAAATCAGTTTTATTCACAGGAAAACCATGGACCTTATGAGATTTATGAATTAGGGGATTTTGAGCTGGAAGAAGGGGGACGGATACCGGACTGCAAATTGGCTTATGCGACGCACGGAGAACTGAACGAAGAGAAAAATAACGTTATTTTGATCCCCACCTGGTTTTCAGGGACGAGCAAAGACTACGAGACTTACATAGGGGAAGGAAGGGCGCTGGATCCAGCCAATTATTTTATCATTGTGATCAACCAAATCGGAAATGGACTATCGAGTTCGCCACATAACAGTGCTGATTCTATCCGTATGAGTGATTTTCCGAAGGTTCGTATCGGGGATGATGTAAGGGCGCAGCATCAACTCATTACAGAAAAGTTCGGGATTAAAGAACTGGCATTGGTGGTGGGCGGTTCGATGGGAGCCCAGCAAACGTATGAATGGGCGGTCAGATTCCCGGATATGGTGAAACGAGCGGCACCAATTGCTGGAACTGCGAAAAATACTATCCATGATTTCCTATTTACACAGACATTGATGGATGCGATTACATCCGATCCGGGGTGGAATGGCGGAAATTACACATCCAATACAGAAGTGGCGGACGGTTTGAAGCGGCATGCCGATATATGGGCCGTTATGGGCTTCACTCCGGAATTTTTCAAACAGGAAAAATGGGTCTTGTTTGGTGTGGAGACTGCAGAGGAATTGGTGCAAGGTTTCCTTGAGCCGTTTTTTCAAATGATGGATCCCAATGCATTGCTGACAATGGCATGGAAATGGCAGCGCGGTGATGTCAGCCGATTGACTGAAGGGAATTTGGAAAAAGCGCTCGGCAGCATTAAAGCCAAGATGTATGTAATGCCGATTGATACCGATATGTTTTTTCCGCCAAGTGATTGTGAACCCGAACAAAAGCTGATTTCGAACAGTGAACTGAGAGTGATTAACAGTATTGCCGGCCATTTCGGTCTGTTCGGAGGGGAAGGGGAAGCGTACCACAGCCAGATTGATGGGCATTTGAAAGATTTATTGGCGGTTTCTGTAGAAGAAGGCGTGCTTGAATAATATTCTTTGAGAGAATGCAAACTCAACAGACGGAACGTTGGACTGTACCTTCATCGCTAATTACAAGTAACAATGGAGGTGCAGTTTTTCTATGGCAAAATTGTATCGATCTTTGGGAAGCGCAGCAAAAAAAAGCCGTATCCACTAACCTCAAGAGGTAGCAGATACGGCTTTAGTATGTTCATTTAGAGTAAATGCTGTGCCAATAAACGATAAACATCCAACCGTTTTTCCTGCGAATGCGGGATGCTGCAGATCATCGCTTCTTCAAAACCGTATTCCTGCTGTTCCCGCTGCAATTGGTCTGCGACGTCTTTGGCGGAACCGACCAAATGGATTTTGCGGCTTTCCTGGATTTGCATGCGGTCCATTTCCGTGAGTGCAGAGTTTTGCGCCTGTTCAGGCGTCAGGAGCGGCATGATGCGGCCTTTCATTAACATCAGGCGGGCAATGTCCTGCGGCAATGCTTCGTATTCCGCTTCTTCGGCCGTTTCAGCTGTTGTCACTAGATACGATACCGAAATTTCGGGTTTTTCCATGAAGGCGGAAGGCGTGAAATTATCTCTGTACGCGTTCAGGATTTCGTTCGACATGCTGCCCTGGAAAAATTGGGCAAACGAATAGCCGACACCCATTCGTCCTGCTTCCAATGCACTGTTGCCGCTTGAGCCGAGCAGCCAGGCTTCCGGCAATTGGATGTTTGTCGGGACAGCGAGGGTTTTATTGTACATATTGTCTTCAGGCGTTTCGTCATTGATCAGCTTCAACGCTGTGTCGAATTTCCCGTACATATCGTCTGTCATCGGCCGGCGTCCCTGGGACAAGGCGTAGATGGAACTATGATCGCCGCCCGGCGCGCGTCCCACGCCGAAATCGATGCGGCCCGGCGCAAGTGCGCTCAATGTTTTAAAGACCTCCGCAAGTTTCAAAGGCGAATAATGCATCATCATCACGCCGCCGGTGCCGATTCGGATATTCTCCGTTTTGGCGGCTAAGTAGGCGGCAGTGACTTCAGGCGCAGAGCTGGAAAATGCGCCAGAGCCATGATGCTCTGCCATCCACATCCGGCTGTAGCCTAAATTGTCGGCGAGAACCGCGAGTTCCACCGCTTTTTGGATAGCTGCTTCAGCCGTGTTGCCTGACGTAACGGGCGCTTGGTCCAATACACTTAGTTTCATCTATATATCTTCCTTTCTTTACCTGCAGGTTTGCATATAGAGGAGTATAGCAGGCTGGTAAAGTGAAATCATTTTATCTGTCTTAGGGTATTTTTAGGTAGGAAATTAAATCCTCCTTTTTAAAAACGGCTGTACTGGAAACAGAAATGTTTCCGGCACAGCCGTTTCTTTATTCCATTACTTCTCCGCCTCCCGAGCAGCTTTGACACTGTTCGGGTCGAAGAACTTATCGACTAAATCGTAAATCGTGATGAGCTCGTAAAGGATTTTGAACTCTGGTGCGAACAGGGTAGGATGCAGGGCATCGCTGGTCGATATGCCTTTACTGTCTTCCCAGAAGAAATCGGTGATGATTTTTAATTGCTGCTGATGGGTTTCGTGGTCATATGCATTGGAATTCTGCAAATCGTCCGCAAGTTCTGCGACTGCCTGCATGATGATATTGCGTTCAGCTTGCGACCACTTGATGCTGTGGTATGGGATGCGGAGCAAGGCATCGAGATGGAACTCCAGGTTATGTAGAAAGAGCAATTGCCGTTCCGCCATGCGCAGCTCGGTTTCCCGGTCGCGGACACGGGGATATAGACTGAAATCGTCCCGGTGGTAATGGATTAATTTCTCCGTCTTCCTAATTTCCGTCGTCAGCCGGTTCACAAGATCCTTGTCTTCCTTAAGATCCGCGTCACTATCAAAGAGGATCGTATGGAATGTGTGCTCCAGCATCGTTCCCGCACGTTCACTGATATTTTGGATGCTCTTCAGAATATCGTCCCGGTAGTTCGGCGGGAAAACGAGCATGTTGACAGCGGTGGACACGACCAGACCAATCGTCGTTGTACCTAACCGAATAAAGAATGAGACCAGGAAATGGTCATGGATGACTTCGATCATCGCGACGGCTGTCAATGTGGCAACGAGCAGTCCCGCGTGCAGCTTGAGTCTGTAGCAGACTAATATAGTAGCAACTGCCGCAAGCGTATAGGTGATTGGAGCATCCCCGAATAGTGTGATGAACAATACGGCGAATGCGGAACCGATTGCAGATGCCGGGAACCGCACGAGTCCTTTTGTGATTGAATCGCGGACAGTCGGCTCAATCGTGACAATGGCCGTGATGACTGCGAAGACGGGCGGCCAGCCGAACCAAAGACAGATTGTGGCTGTTAAAAATATGGCTATGCCTGTTTTCAAAATTCGGCTGCCATTGAAATGAAAGGATCGCATGTGGACCACCCTCTCCTTTACGTAGTATTTTCACTGTAGTTCAGTATATCACCGATTTTCTTATGTATTGCAACAGATTTTTTTCGGCATGCTTGATGAAGAAGCAATTTAATGGAAAGAGTGAGGAAATGCGGATTTTGCAGCTGCCGCGGATAAATCGCGTTTTGGCGCGGAGAAACATCGCTTTGCCGCGGATAAATGTCTCCTAGGCGCGGATAAACAGCCCGTAGCCGCGGATAAACCATTTTTCAGCAAATCTTCTTCCTATATAAGACGAAATAATTCAGCTTTCACACTAAAACCGTATAAGAAATACGCCGGTTCATCAAAATGGCGGTTTTTTATCAATAATCGCTTGTGTGAGCCAGCTCAAAATAGGGAATTCTTAAATTAGTGGGTTAGTCCCCTGATTTGATTGGAGAAGGAGAAATTCACCATTGAAGAAAAAAGAGATAAATGGAAGCTGCAAAAAATATTGGATGAAACTCCAAATATCTTTGCAAGAGAGCTGATGCACATTACTTAGAATAATTTCTTTCATCATTTTCAATAACTGCCCCAGGAGCTCAATGGCGCAGGTATAGAAGGAGGCACCCTTTGAAAGTTTTCAAGACTTATTTTCTAATCAATATCAGTATGATTCTGCTACATATTATTTTATATGCAGTAACCGTAATGGGACTTGGGAGCGGCAATGAAGATGCGCCGAGGAGTGAAATCGTCAATATCTTAGTGTTTATGGCCGCACTCGGTGCTTCGCCGAATTTGCTTTTATTTTTCATTAGTTTGCTCAGAAGGAAACAAGTGAAGGAAAATGCCTTATGGGCAGCAGTTTTCACTGTGCTCGTCCTGCTGGGTTATTTGATCGTGTTTTGGCCGTTTGCGACGGAGTATCCGGCATAACAAAATCTTATCCAATGCCAGAAAACGCATTCCTGTGAATTTTTTCTCCCGCACTTTTATATCCTTTGTGTAAGCCAGGCTAAAACAGGGAACCCTTATATTAGTGGGTTAGTTCCCTGATTTGATTGGAAAAGGAGAAATTCACCATGACAGAAAAAAGAGATGAAATCATCCTGAGAGGGCTGCAGGAAAATAATCTGAAGAATATCGATTTAAATATACCGAAAGAAAAGATAAACGTTTTCACCGGCCTTTCAGGTTCAGGGAAGAGTTCGGTCGTATTTGATACTTTAGCGACAGAGAGCAGAAGACAAATGACGTTGAACTATCCACTTTACATAAGGCACCAGATGCCGAGATACGAAAGGCCCCATGCCGACTTGATGCAGCATTTAAGTCCGGTGGTCGTCGTGGAACAGAAACCGGTAAGAGGCAATTCCCGCTCGACTGTCGGGACGTATATGGATATCGATCCGTTGATCCGGCTGCTGTTTTCACGGATCGGCAGTCCGCCGATCGGCTCAACGACCGAGTTTTCGAGTGACAGTTCTTTCGGCAAATGCCCGGAATGCAGCGGATTCGGAGAAATTGTTGCGCCGGACATCCACAAACTTATCGATCACACGAAAACACTCAGGGACCCCGCAGTGAGATTCAAGCCGCTGGCACCGCCCGGCTGGCAAGGCAGATGGATGGTGGACGGCGGATTGTTCGACCCCGATCTCCCTATCAAAGATTTTACGGAAGAAAAATATAATCTTCTGGTCTACGGTCCGCCGGAAGGCGAGCGGGCATTTAGCACTTATTATTACAAAGTAGGCAACAGGGACATTGAATGGGACGGCATCCTTCCCAGGTTTATTCGCCTGTACATTAACCGGGACCTCACGAAACTGAAAGTAACGTCCCAGGATGACGTTCTGGCGATGACCACAAATACACCGTGCCCGACTTGCGAAGGTTCTGGATTGAATCCGAAAGTGCTGGAATGCAAAATTAACGGCTTGAATATCGCGCATTATGACCGGCTGGAAATGACGGATTTGTTGGAGGAATTGGTGAAAATAAAAGATCCGGTTGGAAAATCGATTGCGCAGCAGGTGTATCCGAGTGTCAAACAGTTGGTTGACTTAGGGCCGGGTTATTTGAGTCTGGCGCGAAATATGGGCACTCTGTCCGGCGGCGAAGCGCAGCGTGTGAAAATTGCGCGTCACTTGAGCAGCAGTCTGAACAACATCACCTATATTTTCGATGAGCCGAGTGCAGGCCTGCATCCGGAAGAGATCGAGAAGTTGACGCACATGCTGAAAAGTCTGAGAGACAATTATAATACTGTCGTCGTCATCGAACACAATTTGGCCGTCATCAAAACAGCGGATGAAATCATCGAAATGGGTCCAGGCGCAGGTGTAACCGGCGGCGAAGTAGTCTACCAAGGGACACAGAAAGGCTTACAGAAAGCGTCCGCCATCACCGATTTGAATCATAAAGTCACCATCAATAAAACCCCGCGACAGTCAAAAAACAGTTTTTCAATCAAAAACGCTTCTGCTAATAATTTGAAAAATGTAAGTGTGGAAATTCCTAAAAATGTGCTGGTCTCTGTCTGCGGCGTTTCAGGTTCAGGCAAGAGTTCTTTATTGTTTGGCGCATTTAAGGATAACTATCCCGAAACCATCTCGGTGAGACAAAGCAGCATCGGAACTTCGAGCCGTTCGACACTCGCCACCTATATGGGAATCATGGATGACATCCGGTCGATTTTGGCAAAAGAAACAGGACAGCCGGTGGGCTTGTTCAGCTTTAATTCGACTGGAGCCTGCCCTGTCTGCGAAGGCAAAGGCGTCACCACGCCGGACGTGGCATTTGCGGATCCCGTGACCGTCACTTGTGAAGCCTGCAGAGGGACGCGGTATTCCGATGAAGCGCTGTCCCATCGCCACTTAGGAAAAAATATCGTGGAAATTCTGGAACTGTCGATCGACGAAACCAATGAGTATTTAAAAATGCCGAAGATCGTCAAGAAAGTGGATACGTTGAAAGATGTAGGGTTGGGCTACCTGACACTCGGCCAGACGACCAGTTCGTTAAGCGGAGGCGAAGTGCAGCGCCTGAAATTGGCGAGCCACTTGAAAAAAGAAGGGCAGATCTATTTGTTGGATGAACCATCACTGGGTCTGCACACAAAAGACAATGCACATCTATTGGCCGTATTCCAGGGACTCGTCGACAAAGGGAATTCTGTCATCCTCATCGAGCACAATATGAACTTTATCGCCGCGAGCGACTGGGTCATCGAAATGGGCCCAGGCGGAGGAAAAAAAGGCGGCGAAGTCCTGTTTGAAGGAACACCGGAAAGCATGCTTCAGGCGGAAACGCTGACGGCGAAGTGGTTGAGGGACGGTGTGAAGGGATAATTCATAATTCAAGTTGTTGCCCCTTGCTGCATCCGCGGCGAGGGGTTATTTTGTATAAAAATGATGAGAACTTGCCTGATATCAAATATGAGTGGCGGGAGAATTAGGGTGAAAAGTAGCTGAGTGATCATAGAATGCCGATAAGTGATCATAGGATCCGCTGAGTGATCATAGAACTCGATAAGTGATCATAGAATCCGATGAGTGATCATAGAACTCGATAAGTGATCATAGAATCCGCTGAGTGATCATAGAACTCAATAAGTGATCATAGAACAGAAAAAACCGCTCATAGAATCGCAGCACACCCGAATTTAGCATAAGGTTCGATGCATTTTTTCAACAAGCAACTTCACTATCACGGAAAAAGTCTTCCTGTCGATCCCTGCTGAGGTTTTTCACTCTTTTATTCAGCGAAAACCTTCCGATGAAAGATAAGGTTGAAAGAGATGATCGTTCGGATCACAGGTAACATCAGGGAAGCGCAGGAAGCAGCGAGGAAATTCAAAGCAAACGAAAAACGGGGCCTGGATGCGGCCCCGTTTTTCTGTGCTTTTATAGATGCTGCTGGCAAGCGGACTCGAAACTTCCTTCATTTTAAGTGAAGTCAGTTACGACATACGTGCCGGTCGTTTTGAAATTCGACATGTCGTGGAAGATTCCTTCCACTTCGGACAGCTTGATCTCACCGGTCACCATTTTTCCGGGATGCAATTTTCCAAGGGCGACTTGTTCCAGCAGTTTAGTGAAGCGGAAAGCAGGAATGCCCAGGGTCGTGATGAATGATTTTTCGTTGACCACCATATCGTCAACCGGGATGGAAATAAAACCGGCTTCTTTTTTGGAAGTTACGCCGACCTGCAGATGGCGTCCGCCTTTTTTCAGGCTGTTGATGGCCGGTACACATGTTTCCGTAATGCCGAGTGCGTCGACAGATACATCCGCTCCGCCTTTGGTGATTTCTTTGACGGCTTCGACGGGATCATTGTCTTTGCTGTTGACGACATAGTCAGCGCCAAGTTTTTTGGCCAGTTCCAGATTTGCAGGATTGATGTCGACTCCGATGACAAAGGCACCCATTGAGGAAGCGATATGGATGGCGGACAATCCGATGCCGCCGCAGCCATAGACAACGACTTTTTCGCCGGGCATGACGTTGACGCGGTCAATGATGCCATGGTATGCAGTCATGAAGCGGCATCCGAGTGCAGCAGCATCCGAAAAGCTGAGAGAGTCGGGCAACAGCATCACATTGCGATCTCCTTTCGGCACGGCAACATATTCACCGTAACCTCCCTGATAGGCAGTGCCGGGAACAAGGAACGAGTCGCATAAATGTGTATTTCCTGCGATACAATGCGGACATGTGCCGTCGCTGCCGGAAAACGGAACAATAACCCGATCTCCCCGTTTGAAGTTCTTAACGTCACTGCCAACTTCTTCGATGATGCCACAGAATTCGTGGCCGATAATCGGCTGCACAATGCCGTGGTCGCCGACCCAAACATGCCAGTCGCTTCGACAAACGCCGTTAGCCATTGTCTTGATAAGAATTCCGTCTTTTTCAATTGTCGGTGCGGCTACTTCTTGTACTGCCGCTTTTTGAACATCTTCCATTACTAAGGCTTTCATATGATTATCCCCATCCTTTTCTTTAGATATCTATTTAGTGAAGACTTGTAAAACCATTCATAAAAAAATAGAATTGTTAACGCTTACAGTTATTAATGTTATAATATTCAATAGATTTAGTATATTCCCTATTAAGTTGAAGGCGCCTACCCCAAAAGGATGTGAAATGATGGTCCAATCAATTACCTTTTTAGATCAGCTCCAGCATCTCAAAAAAATCACGAACCACGAAAAGCTCATTGTTGAGATTCTTAGAACTTTTACCCAGCTGTGTCCTGTAGAGGAAGCTTACCTTTGCCGCTATTCGCCGATTGGATTTTTAGGGGAAGGGGTCATTTCGTTAAAGCAGGAAGAAATTAAATACATACATGATTTGAGATACGATATCCGAACGCTGCCGACCATTGAAGCTGCTCTTATGGAACGAAAAGCGCGCTATTATGGAAGCCATGAGCTTTTTGAAAAAACGAGCAGCCAATACATCATCGATTCAAGCGTCAATTCATTTTTGGTGATGCCAATTTTCAACGGAACATCCGTCATGGGATTTATCTACAGCATGAACATTGCGAAAGGTGAGGAAATCCTTCAGCCTTCATTGGATCGTCTCACTGAATTTGGTGAGCAGGCAGGAAGAATTCTTCAATCCTTTTCCCAGCAAGCGAGGCAGGACACCTTAAGCAACCGGGAACTGGAAGTGATGAAAGAAATCTCCAGAGGGGCCGCGACGAAAGAAATTGCGGATTCACTTGGCATCAGTGAATTCACAGTAAAGCAATATGTAAAACTGGCCATCAGGAAAATCGGAGCGGCGAACCGAGCCCATGCGGTTTCGGAGTTAATCAGAAGAGGGATCATCACGTAAAAAAGGATTGGGAAATAGCATTTCTTGCTGGGAGCCTTAAAGGATAATCGGGTTCCTGCCTGCAAGACATGACAATTTATAAGCCATACATTGCCACACCTGCTGCATCAACATAGCGGGTGTAGCTTTTTCGGAAAATCGCTCCATTAATAAAGCCGCTTCTTTCATTTATTCTTTGCTGGATATTTCCGATTCGATGAGAAGGTTGTATAAGGAAGACGTCGTGCATGAAGTGATGGAGGATGTAAATCGGGGATCAAGAAATTCATCATGGACTCGTCGGACCAGCCGATCTTCTGGCAGTTTGTCGGGATTGGCGACGCGAATTTCGAAGTGCTGCGGAGGCTCGATACGATGGGCGGCCGCGTGGTCGACAACGCGAATTTCTTTCACGTCGACGACATCAGCCAAGTGTCCGACACAGAATTATACGATCAGTTATTGAATGAGTTTCCGATGTGGCTGAAGGAAGCGAAGGAGAAAAGAATATTGTAGCAGTAGCTGATAAAAATGAATCCTCCGATGAAACAGATTGTTTCATCGGAGGATTTTTTTGGTTTAGTAAAATTCCATAGAATAATATAACCATCCTTCAGCTACTGTTCTTTTCCATGAACAACTGGTTTCAGGCGAGGAAGTTTGCTGCTTATGCAAAACAGAACTGTCATGGATTATGGCGCTCATTTCATAAAAGTTGATACTCATTGCAGGAGTTGTGGTCACGCATATAGAAAGTAAGTTGAAATAGAAGTAGGACAAAAAAGGTTTTAGAAGAGACATCGAATAATTGGAGGAGATGGCTTATGTCGGAGAAAACCGTCAGTGTGATCGTTCCTGTTTACAATGCAGAAGCGTTTTTGGAGGAATGCATCAACAGTGTGCTTAGGCAGACGTATCCCGCTATCGAATTGCTGCTTATAAACGATGGATCAACTGATGGGAGCGGGGAGCTTTGTGACCGCTTTGCTGTAGAAGACAGTCGCATCCGTGTAATCCATCAACCGAATGCCGGTCCATCTGTTGCCCGGAATACCGGATTGCAGGCAGTGACAGGCGAGTACATCCAGTTCATCGATTCAGACGATGCCATCCACCCGGAGATGATTGCACGGTTTATGGCCTCCATCGGCAGCCATCCACTCTTGATCTGCGGTTACCGCAGAGTGCTGAAGCAAAACGGCCGGATTTTCCACTCCATCCACAATCCGCTTCCATTCAGCGGCGAGTTTTCAAAACAGGAGTTTCTGACTCTTTTTACCGCGCTGTATCCCAATTTCTTCATTCATTATGCATGGAATAAATGCTATCTCGCTTCCTTCATTAAAGAAGCTGGTCTGCAGTTCAATCCAAATCTGGATTGGGGAGAGGACCTGCTGTTCAATCTGGAAGTCATCGAACGCTGCAGCAGCATCCGGCTCATCGAGGATGAGCTGTATGATTACACCCATTCTAATGCAGATTCGATTACAAGCCAGTATCGTGTAGGTTTCTTCGACAACACGCAGATGATGCAGAGTATGACGCGGGCTTTTTTAAAACGCAACGGCAGTTACCACGGAGAAATGAAAGATGCATTTGAGCGGTATTACATAACACGTATCATGCTTGGTTTTTGGAATTTATTCCACCCGAAGACTTCGCTCACAAAGGAAGAGAAGAAACAGCATATCGTCCGCATCATGCAGGATGATCAAGTGAAGGAAAGCCTGGCCTACTTTTCTAGTGGTGACGAGGAAAACCGCCTGGTGGGTTCCATGATCGCCCAGCAAGAGGTCGGTCAGCTGTATGATTACCTGGCCATGAAAAGCCAGTCGCGGATGCAGCAGGAGCCGAAAGAGGAAAAATGGATTTGATGTAAAGGTTATTTTATTCATCTATATAAATTGATTGGGACAAAAGGGGATTTTAATAGGAAGATCCAATAGAAAGAAGTAACAGCATACAGATTCCAAAAGAAGAGAGGTTGAGATATGGCTAATATCCGAATTTGTCGTTTTGAACCATCTTTCTCCAGTGAAGCGGCAGCGATGTGGCGCTTGAGCAAAGAAAAGGCGATTGGGCAAAAAGAGATCCATTCTTTTGAAAGCCATATCCATTTTTTGAATCATATTTTACCGCAGGATTATGAGATTTATGTGGCGCTCGAGCACGACCGTGTTGTTGGCATTGTCGCTTTCAACTCGGCTGAACTAAATCAGCTTTATGTAGCCGATGACCACCAAGGAAAAGGAATCGGAGAGGCATTATTGAATTTAGCCAAAGAGCATTCTGGCGGCAGTTTATTCTTATATACGTTTGAAATAAATAAGAATGCACAACGGTTTTACGAAAAGCATGGATTTGCAGAAGTTGGCCGAGGATATGAAAATGAAGAAAATTTGCCTGATATCAAATATGAGTGGCGGAGATTTGAGGTGAAAAGTAGCTGAGTGATCATAGAATGCGCTGAGTGATCATAGAACTCGCTGAGTGATCATAGAATCTTCTGAATGATCATAGAATCCAATAAGTGATCATAGAACAGTCAAAACCGCTCATAGAACCGCCGCGCGCACGATGATTTCCACAAAAGAAGGCTTGCGTGACTTCATTTCTAAGAAAAAGCTGAGAAACAGCCGCAAAACGTGCGGTTTCTTGAGTGGGAAGATTAAAAACAGATTTTAGGTTGAATAAAGAATTGGATTGATGTTATTTGCAGGGGGTACACATGGAAACTCATTATTATTTAGGATGGTTCAACGAATACTTTCCAGAGAAGTTGGAGAAGGCGTTGCAGGAAGATATAATAGAACGGAAATCACTTGTGATGATCAGCTCGACTCCAGCCTCTGATGAAATTGATGGATCTGCTGAACGCTCATGGCTGGATCATGCCGGCATTAAGTTTGATGCATACCATTTGATCAATTATCGCGTCCGGGAGGAAGATGCCCAAACGCTGATTCAAAATGCTTCCGTCATTTTCCTATTGGGCGGAGATACTGTTGATCAAAACGGTTTTTTAATGGACTACGGGCTAGCGGATTCAATCTGAAAAAGTGGAGCTATTGTGATAGGGGCAAGCGCTGGGGCGATTAATATGTCGGCGAAGTGGCTGTGCTCAAGAAACTTTGGATATGAAGTCGAGGAGAGCTCGGTTTATAAAGGAATCGGTCTAGGTAATTTTTCCGTCCTGTCCCATTTTGATCTTGAAAATAATATTGAAATGGTTCGAAGCGAACTGTCTCTTTTGTCGGAAGAAATGAATATCTATGCGTCGAACAAGGATTGCGCTCTGCGGGTAAAGGGAGATAACGTCGACATTTTAGGCGATGTCTATTTGATTTCATGTTCAGAGATTCAGAAATTGGATGAGACGATTTGAACTTAATTGTATTGCATCGAAAAAAGTCACTTCTAAATTGAAATAAGACCTGCCCATCCTCAATACGGATGGGCAGGTCTTATTGTGTTTGAGTCTTTTATTTCCCTGCGAAAAAATTAGCTGTAAATTTGACCCCCCTGCGCAGTTAGTATATCGCTCCCTGGGGAAAGTGGATTTTCCATTCATCCTATTCTTTCCATTTACGGCGCGCAAGGCGTTCGCTGCAATGCAATCGCACCGGCACAGGTTGAAACAGGATTGACGCAATCCATCGATAATTACGATATGTTCGGCTTGCAGCAGGCAACCTGCGGTACGAGTTTGATGAACCGCAGCGCATCACCGGACGAAATCGCCAGCATCGCCCTGTTCCTGGCAAGCGGCGAATCTTCCTACATCAACGGCGTAGTCCTGGCAGCAGATGCAGGGTGGAGCGCTTACTGATTTGGTGTTGAAAAAAAGAGTTTCTGTGTTGAAGAGAATTCAAGTTATAAAGTAATTATGTATACGAAATCCGCCCTATTCAATTATAGGGCGGATTTTTTACATTAATAATGGGAAGCCAAGGAGATTCCTTATTGTTCGTTTTTGATGCACAACGTGTATGTTAAAATGAGAATAGAAAATGCCGAAGGAACAATAAGCATTCTACGGAACAATGTAGTTTAAACTGTATTTGAGATCGCTTACTTCTGCAATAAATTGTTTACTATAGTTGGAAATCGCTTCCCAGGGAAAGAAACCATTCTAAACGATTTGGACTATACATTACAATTTATACGCCATACATTGCTATACTTGTTGCATCAACATTTCAGATGTGTTTTTTTCTTTTTATTCATCCATATAAATTGTTTGGGAATTACGTCGCTCCCTGTGGTCGACCCCCTTAGAATGGACACAATATTCATCACCTTCATTTTTACGTCAACTGGCCAATTGACTCTTGATGACCATAGAAAAAAACACCTCCACGTTGATTTATTGGTATTCCCATACCTGTTTTTCAACGAAGGGTGTTTTTATTTGTCTCATTTTTATGTTAGTCTAGCCTTGAATTTTAGGGGCTGTGGCTCTATTAGAGATGATCAGTTTTCACTTCCCAGTTCCAGGCCTCTTGTGTCAGTTGCTTTTTCTTCATTTCGTTCAATCCGTTTAATGTCCATTCGAATGAGCAGAGAGATGACCAAACCGATACTGGTCAGGACAATGAACACATAAAAGACAGGTACATAGCTATCCGCTCTTTCATGGATTTGCGACACAATCGCTGGTCCCAAAATTCCGCCAAGCGACCAGGTTGTCAGCAACAGGCCATGAATGGCTCCTAACTGCTTGGTTCCGAAAATGTCGCCGATAAAGGCTGGCAAGTTTGAGAACCCGCCTCCGTAACAGCTGACCACAACCAATATCAAAGCTTGAAACAGGAGTACGTTGGTGATGCTTGGCAGTAGCGAGAAGGCGATGATCTGTAAAATAAAGAACATCATAAAGACTGTTGGACGGCCAATATAATCGGAGATGGCAGCCCATCCGAGCCTTCCTCCTCCATTGAAAATCCCCATGATGCCAACCAATGTGGCAGCCGCAGCCGCAGACAAGCCGACGAGTTCCTGTGCCATCGGGGAAGCCACGGAAATCATCATGATTCCTGCTGTTGTGTTGATGAGCATCATCGACCAAAGCATCCAAAATCTTCTTGTTTTGACCGCTTGTTTGGCCGTTAATTGAGACAGGTCCTTCTTCATGACTTTCTTTCCGGAATCGATTGCTTTTTGCATTCCATCCGGCATCCAGCCTTGTGGCGGTGGCGCAATATAAGAAGCGCCAAGCATCATCAGGACGAAGTAACTGGAACCGAGAATGTAGAATGTGGTTGTGACTCCGACTGACTCAATCAGACTGGCCGCAACAGGTGCTGTAATCAGTGCGCCAGCTCCGAATCCCATGACTGCCATACCTGTCGCCAACCCGCGGCGGTCAGGAAACCATTTGACGAGAGTCGAAACCGGTGAAATATAACCGATTCCTAATCCGAGTCCACTCAGCAAGCCGTAAGTGAGTAAAAATAGCGGCAATGAATCGATTTGGGTGGAAAATCCTGCACCGGCTTGACCCAGGCCAAATAGTACGGCGGCTAACATCGCGGATCTTCTCGGACCATTCCTCTCTACGAAACTTCCGAAGAAAGCGGCCGATAAACCGCCGAGCGCCATCATAATTGTAAAGGCATATGTAACTTCTGTTGTGGACCAGCCCATTGCATCGCTGATTGGGTATGTGTATACACTGTAGGCATATGCTGCCCCGATCGATAAATGAATTGCGATGGCTGACAAAGCAATCAGCCACCTATTTTTTGATGTTTTCATAAATACATGCCCCTTTTTTTGAAATAGTTTGACTTATTCGTTTTTTAATTGCTCTTAAGAGATTACATTGGATTTCATAATAAAACAAATCTTTTTTTCCAATCTTCTTTAATATTTGGAAGGGTTTTCATTTTTGAGCCTTGGCGCTCTAAGCTTCACACGATTCAAAGAAATTTTTTCTTTCTCCAATAAAGTTATTGTTCAATACTATTGAAAATAACTAATTCCAAAAAAACGGCAGGGAATAGCCAAAATCTATGGGGGTTTCACCAACATCCCTGTTTTCGCACACACCGTTATTTAAATACGCAAAAATATGCTGCTTCAGCAATTAATATTACTGCTTCATTCAATTATTCTCTTATCCGCACATTTTAACTCTATAAGAAAAAAAGATAAGTTACAATTATCTAATAATTAACACAAATAAATATTCTTTCATTCGCTCAACAGCGTAGTGTTGAATTTTCTTTTTCAAGCAGATGAAAGCGCTTCCTGAAGAATTGGAGTTTCTGGAAGTGAACAACAAAATGAATTTTGATTGACCAGTGATTATTCTCTCAAAATAACTAATAAGAAGGAGCGATTTTAATGACACCAGCAACTACAAAAGGGTTAGAAGGAATCGTCGCTACACAATCAGCCATCAGTTCGATTATTGATGACACACTTACATACGTTGGCTATGATATCGACGACTTAGCGGACAACGCCAGTTTTGAAGAAGTGATTTACTTATTATGGCACCAGCACCTGCCCACGGCGGATGAGTTGTCAAAACTGAAGCAGCAGCTGGCGGACGATATGTCCGTGCCTCAAGCGGTATTGGATCACTTCAAAACATATGATATTAAAAACATTCACCCGATGGCAGCGCTTCGCACAGCCGTTTCGATGCTTGGACTGTTCGACGAGGAAGGGGAAGAAATGAACCCGGAAGCGAACCGCCGCAAAGCGGTCCGCATCCAGGCGAAAATTTCGACTTTGGTAACGGCGTTCGGACGTATCCGCAACGGCCAGGAGCCAGTCGCTCCAAAAAGGGATTTGAGCTACGCGGCGAACTTCCTGTACATGCTGTCCGGCGAAACACCGACCGACCTCGAAGTGGAAGCGTTCAACAAAGCGCTTGTCCTTCATGCTGACCATGAGTTGAACGCGTCGACGTTCACGGCGCGTGTGGCAGTGGCGACACTTTCCGATGTCTACTCTGGCGTAACCGCGGCAATCGGCGCGCTGAAAGGCCCGTTGCACGGCGGCGCAAACGAGCAGGTGATGAAGATGCTGACGGAAATCGGTTCTGTCGATAATGTTGAATCAGTAATTAATGAGAAATTGGCGAACAAAGAAAAAATCATGGGCTTCGGCCACCGCGTCTACCGTAAAGGCGACCCGCGTGCGAAACACCTGCGTGAAATGTCACAGAAATTGACAACAATCCGCGGCGAAGAAAAATGGTATGAAATGTCGATTAAAATCGATGAAATCGTGACAGGGCAGAAAGACCTTCCGCCGAACGTGGATTTCTATTCGGCTTCAGTCTATCATTCTTTGAACATCGATCACGACCTGTTCACGCCGATTTTTGCGGTGTCCCGCACATCAGGCTGGCTGGCGCACATTCTGGAACAGTATTCAAACAACCGCCTGATTCGCCCGCGCGCCGAGTACAATGGTCCCGGCATGCAAACGTATGTACCGGTTGATGAAAGGTAATTCCAGGGAACCCAAGAGCTTGTGACTTCCGAGTTGAATCCCCATTAAAATGGATTTGCTGTGTAGAATTATTGAAATACTGTTGTGAACATAATAACTACTGTCTACTGCCTCAAATATAGAATTAAGCCTGGCTCTCAAATTCGTGAGCCAGGCTTATTATATAGAAGGAAATGAATCAAAAGCTCTGTGAAAATTATCCCTGCCATAAAAAAACACCTCCGATTTCAGTACTTGCGTTAAATGTACCGTTTCGGAGGTGTTTTAGTTTGTTTCATTAAATTATGTCAGCTATCTCCGCATAAGTGACCAGCTGGTTTTTATTTGCCATTAAATAGGCTGTTCTTTTTTCTGCATCATTGTGCCGTTTTGCGCTAAACTGGCGTGCCATGAGAAAGCTTTTTCCAAAACGTGAGGCGTTTGGCCACCACGGGTCAATGCTTCATCATAATATTCCCGCATTTGAGCGCGGTATGTTGGATGCACACAGTTTTCAATGATGACTTCTACACGCTCACGCGGCGCCAGTCCGCGAAGGTCCGCATAACCCTGTTCTGTCACCACGACATCGACGTCGTGCTCGGTGTGATCGACATGGGAAGCAAACGGGACAATGCTCGAGATGTTGCCGTTTTTGGCTATCGATTTCGTAACAAAAATAGCCAAACGAGCGTTGCGGGTAAAATCACCGGAACCGCCGATGCCGTTCATCATTTTCGTGCCCGACACATGCGTCGAGTTGACATTGCCGTAAATGTCGAACTCCAAAGCTGTATTGATTGAAATCAAACCGAGACGGCGGATGATTTCCGGATGGTTGGAGATTTCCTGTGGACGCATGATGATTTTATTGCGGTAATTTTCGAATTCGCCGAAAACCTGCTCCATTTTCGGTTCTGATAACGTGATTGAACAGCAAGAAGCGAAATTGACTTTTCCTGCATCGATCAAGTCGAAGACGGCGTCCTGCAGCACTTCTGAGTAAACTTCCAAATCTTTGAATTCAGAATCGATCATGCCATGAAGCACCGCATTGGCAACCGAACCGATGCCCGATTGCAGCGGAGCCAGTTTTTCAGTCAAACGGCCAACGCGGATTTCCGAACGGAAGAATTCCAGTAAATGATCAGCCATGATTTTCGTGTCTTCATCCGGCGGAACGATATTTGACGGCGAATCTTTCTGCTCCGTAAAGACGATTCCTCTGATTTTTTCCATATCAACCGGAATCCCGATTGTGCCGATGCGGTCATCCACTGATGTCAATGGAATCGGCGATCGTTCTCCTTGTTTGCCTGTATCGTAAATATCATGCAGCCCTTCGAACAATTCCGGCTGCGCCAGATTGATTTCTACTATAATATTGCGTGCGTGCATTGCAAAGATGGCCGAGTTGCCGACAGAAGTTGTCGGGATGATCATTCCATCTTCTGTGATGGAAAGTGCTTCTATGATCGCAAAGTCGACCGGTTCGATAACGCTTGATCGAATCCATTCCGCTGTATGCGATAAATGGTGGTCAACGAACAGCATTTCACCTTCGTTGATCTTTTTGCGCATTGCTGGTTCTGCCTGGAAAGGGAGGCGTTTGTTGACAATTCCTGCTTCGGCAAATAATTTATCGATATCGGAACCTAAAGAAGCTCCTGTAAAGACATTCACTTTAAAACTTTCTGTTTCAGCACGCTGCACTAATGCAAATGGGACCGCTTTCACATCTCCGGCTCTTGTAAAACCGCTTAGTCCAAGCGTCATGCCGTCTTGTATCCATGAAGCCGCTTCTTCAGGAGATACAAGACGTTCCTGCAGCTCAGCCGCTTTGATTCGTTCAAGGTTCTTTTCCATATATATCACTCGCTTCCGAAAATTTTTATAAGTGCTGCTGTTTCTAAATGAAGAATGAAGCGTTTTCATTCTGCCGCATAAAAAATATCTACCTCACCACAGTAGAAGAGACCATAATCTAATAGTTAATTATTTGATAATTGTAACTTATTCTCTTTCCAAATCTGGATCAAGCGAGTGGAAAAGTGTTTATCTGCGTGAAGCAGAAAATCTATTGACCAAAGCAGCATATTTCTACTTCCGCTGACTGAGACTTCGTTGGAATGTCAGTTAGCAAGAAGTATGAAGGTCTGAAAAGAACTATATTGTTTTAAAGGCAATCCCCTTTCCCTCTGACTAAATAAAGAAAGAAGGTAAATTTATGTCTGTGTTATTTGAACCTGTCCGGATTGGTCAGATAGAACTGAAAAATAGACTGAACTTGGCCCCTGTGCAACAACTCCACCAGTGTGGCAGAGGATGGTCGATTGTTCCTGGATGATATTGGGGTTTTTTTCAGATGCGCATATCCCCCGGTTATCAGGCCCCTTATGCCAATAAAATTAAAAAGGCGACAGGCGTGCCTGTCATTGCGGTGGGCTGATTCATATAAAAGAATTGGTGGAAGAAATAGTGGCATCACAGCAAGCTGACTGCATCGCCATCGGGAGACTGTTTTTAGAAAACCCGGCGTTTATTGAAGACTGAGCTGAAGAATAATTCAAAAGTGCTTTATGTCGAACCTAATTGTTTCGTTCCCAGGGAAGCGAATTCCGCTTCTTGCTGTTTTTAGTTGCTGAATAATACGAAACGGCGGTCTTCCTCAATGAAAATTATACTGAGAAAAAGTGAAGTCATTTATACAAAAGGTTGTTCTTAATTAAAGTAAATATGCTACACTATTGCTAATTTAAGTAAGGAGTGATTTGTTTGTCTGGGATTTTTATAACTGGTACCAGCTCTAATGTTGGTAAAACCGTCATTACCACGTGTCTTACATACGCATTTCGAAAACGGAATATAGATGCGGTTCCCTATAAACCAGTACAATGCGGAGCAATTACGGAAGGTGAACAATGGCTGGCTCCTGATGTAGAACTTTATCGGAAAGTTTATAATCCAAAAGAAAATGAGCAGCTTAATTCTTTTCTTTATGAACCACGTTTTTCCCCTCATTTTGCTGCGCAATTAGCTGATGCCCCCATTGATCCACAGGTAATTAAAAGTAATTATCATGCATTACAAGAGGGGCATGAATTGGTACTGATAGAAGGAGCAGGGGGACTGGCCGTTCCTTTAATTGATGAGCAGTATGGAACACCAGAGCTTATTAAAGATTTGGACATACCAATTGTGATTGTCACCCAAGCCAGTGTGGGGACATTAAACGCTACTGCATTAACTGCTCACTATGCTCAAAGTAAAGGCCTTAACATAATAGGTATCATAATAAACGGCTATCCGGACAATCCAACCGAAGGAATTAAAGATAACCTCACAATGATTGAGAAAGTAACAGGAATACCAGTCATTGGAATTGTTCCTCAAATCGCTGATGTGGAAGCACGACTAGGTGAAGAGGAAGTGTTGGAAAAACTGATAGGTGGAATTGATTTAGATAAACTCTATTATTAATCTCTTTATCCAATAAAGCATTTGAGTATCGAGCGCTTAAAATAAAAGATACAAACTGCCGGATAATGTTGGAATTGCACCCGGTTAACTAATTTCATTTTTAGTCTTGCAGTTGGTAACCCAGTTTTTGATGCACCAACTGCCAGTTTACAAAATCTGGCCCCATTGGTATATTGAGCGTGAACAGGATAGTCACCAAATACGGATAAGGGAAAGAGGTTGGAAAAATGGACGTAAAGTTTCCTATTGGACCATTACAGGTTCCTGACAACGTGAAAGCTGAACATATCCAGGAATGGCTCGAAAAAATCGGCAGTTATACGGTGCGGCTGCGGGAAGCGGTCGACGGATTGAGCGACGAGGAATTGGCCAAAAAGTACAGGGAAGGCAGCTGGACTGTGCGCGAGCTAGTGCATCATATTGCGGATTCTCAGCTCAATATGTATCAGCGCCTGAAGTTGGCTTTGACGGATGACAATCCGACGGTTCCCGCTTTTGACCAGGAAAAATGGGCGGCGCTTCCGGACAACGATTTGCCGGTGGAAAGTTCAATCCGTATGCTGGAAGGGTTGAATGAACGGATTGTCTCACTGGGGCAGCGTCTGCCGGAAGAGGTATTGGACCTCGTCTTCACCCATGAAACGAATGGTGAAATCAGCGTCGCGACGAAACTAGCTAAGCTGTGCTGGCACGAAGAACACCATCTGGCGCATATTCAGATTGCTTTGGAGAATTAAAATAGAACGACAAAACCGCCGACGGAGAGTTATCCGTTCGGCGGTTTTATTTCGGCTCTGCCATTACATGATCATGAAAAAGTAGATGATCACCATGATAATCATGATGGCGAGCATGGAAGAAATTAAGGTGATGTGGATGTCGGAAGGATAGAAGGTTTCATTGATAATCTGCTGCCTTTTCTTCTTGTAGTTCTGGGTGGCGGAAAAGATGATCATCAGCCCGAAAATACAAGAGAAAATGCCAAGGATGATCGTGAAGATATCGACAAACTGATTGCGGATGACACCCATCGTGAAATGGAGACTTGTTGCAAGGAAGCCGACACCGACAATGGAAATGCCCGTCCGGATCCACGCAAGATACGTGCGTTCGTTTGCGAGATGCTGCTGGGTGAAAAGCAATTGATTTTTAGGTTCTGGACGTGAACGCCGAGCCATCGATTCCACTCCTTTCAAGACGATTCATTTTCTAATTGTGCCATTGGGGGGTTGTTTAGGCAAGGAAGGCAGCCGGGAATCGTAGCATCCCTGAACCGCTGGCCGGAGTTATTCCGTTCGGCGGTTATTTCTTTGGCAATATTTTGCAGGAAACTGTTTTGATGGACAGCCAAATCGGGAAGAGGTAACGAAGAAGGAATATTAACGGTATTTAAACTATCCATCGAGAGGATGAATCCATTATGGATGAAAGCAGATTGAAGAAAGCGAAAATCTTCACGATAGTGAATCTGGTGCTTTATTTTTTGACGTTAGGAGTCAATTACCTCGGCTCTTCCGGATTCTTTAATGGACAGAGCCAGGGGGACATCTCCGACCAATATTTGACGTTGATATCTCCGGCACCTTTTACATTTTCTATTTGGGGTGTCATTTACACTTTGGTTCTGATTACTTTGGTCTATCTGTTTATCAAACGGAAAGATGCGAGAGTCAGCAAGCTGGTCTTGTTAATCTCGCCATGGTTTATTGTGCTTTCATTCTGTAATATGGGCTGGATCGTTGCATTCTCTTATGAACGATTGGGAATTTCTACGATTTTAATCATCGGTATGTTGTTCTCGTTGCTCCTCATCATCGGGAAAATCTATACACATCGCTTTGAAGTCCCGTCGACGCTGGCAGGACTCAGCTTCACGCTCTACTGTGCGTGGGTGACGATTGCGACTGTCGTCAATACCTCGCTGTTGTTAGTGCAGCTGGACTGGAACGGTTTCGGCGTTTCCTTTTCGGTCTGGACGCTGATCATTTTGGCGGTTGCCATCGCATTTGTGCTTATTTATATCTCCCGGTACAAAAACGCTGCCTTCCCGCTTCCTTTGGCCTGGGCGTTCTTCGGGATTTATGGATCATACATGAGCGGACGAGTCGACCCCGAGTTATCGACAGCCATTCAATGGTTACTGGTTGCCGGCATCGTAATCTTTTTAATCGCGGCGGTGTGGAGATTCATCAAGAACGGCAATGCCCTTTTCCAGCAGCGTACGAGTTAAGAGTGTTATGGCAATAAAATCTGCAATTCTTTATCTTGTATAAGAAGCGTTTGATGAATTAATAATGAAGCGGATTCTGTCGTTTCAGGAGAATCGCTGATAAACGCTTAATAATCGCTGATAAACAGGAAAAAATCGCTGATAAACGTCGAAAAATCGCTGATAAACCATCAAAAATCGCTGATAAAATGAGAATCGACGATAAACGGTGAAAAATCGACGATAAACCTCGAAAAATCGACGATAAAACCACAAAAATCGACGATAAAATTTTACGTCACCAAATATGTGAGCCCGACCGGAATTCCGGTCGGGCTCACATATTTTCGCTTTTAATTAGAATAAAAGGGTATGGTAAATTAACGTGTTACTGCACTCAAAGCAACTTCAAGAAAGAGATGAGATTATGACTTTAGAAATTATACTTTTGATAGCAGCGATTTTATTGATTGCGGGAGTTGGCCTGCTGGTTTATTTCAATAGTAGAAAGTCTGTGCCCAAAGCTGATGAACAGGTTAACGAAGCTGAAACCGTCGATAACGAACCGGATCCATACGCTGAATTTATGCCGCATGTGTCGGAAGTGGAAAACGAAGAGAGCATGAAAAGCGGGTACCGGAAAATCGAAGTCCCGGCCGTTCTGAAATCCGATATCCTGAAAACGTTGTCGGCGGGTGCGATGGTCATCCGTGACCGCAAAACGTATAAGGTGGAGTTCAGCCCGGAAGTGGTAAAGGGATTGAAAGATAAAAGCATGACGCTGATTGAAAAAGCAGACGGCAAGGGATATCTGCCGGCGGTGAAGAAAGAAGGCGCGGCAGGCATCTATAAACAGGCGGTGCTCGTGAAGCATATCAATCCGGCACTCGTGGTGCAGGCGAGTGCGAATTTGCTGACGGCTGTGGTCGGCCAGCAGCAATTGATGGAAATCCAAAGTTCGTTGAAGAATATGGGCGAGAAATTGGATACGATCATTCAGCACCGTGACAACGACTTTTTCGGAAGGACCGAATCGCGTTTTATTTATTTCAGCGAAATCATTGGCCGCTTCCGGACCAATGGGATCATGCTCGGCGGCGTGGAGGATCAGAAGATTGAAGATTTCTATACGGCCGCGCTGCAGGATTTGAAGGTGTTGAATAAAGATTTGAAAGGCATCGGCGAAAGCATCGACCGTTTGAAGGAGCATGAAACGATCCGCAAATGGGGAGAGGCCGCCGTCATCAAGGATTACAAGAAGCTGATCGATGCCTTCAACAGCAAACAGGAGCTGGTGCTGCTGAACATCAAGTTCATTGAGGAATGTTACGGGCCTTACCTGACGACCGTCCGGAATTACGAGGACACGGCAGCGAAGTCAGATACGCTGAACGATGTGATTGCCGAAAACAATCACATTGTCGGAGTCATTGAAAACAAAGTCGAGAAAATCGAAGAAAACTACAGAGTGAAATTGAATTTCGGTGTGAAGGCGCTGAAATACAGAAACCTGGAAAGCTTGAAAGAAGTCGCTCCGCTGAGAATCAGTCAGCAAAAGCCAGCATCTCAAGAGGTTCCTTCGGAGATGCTGGTGGAACTTGCGGATGATGAGAAAGTGTACGCGTATGTGCCGAAATAACCCGACTATACCGGAAAAGAACACAAAAAGATGACCCCGGCAAAATTGCCGAAGTCATCACTTCACACCCTGATTACAGGGTGTGTTTTTATTAAACTGCTTCATACTCAGAATCCACTTCTTTCGAAGGGCGATGTCTGATGATCTGTGCTGCATACCACAGGACTACCGCCAGCGTGATGACTGAGCCGATGATTGCGGCAATATGGTATTCCATGTTCAAGCCTTCAGGTGCATAGAAGATGTACATGGAAACGACGCCTGTCATGAAGACTGCCGGCACGCCGCTGATCCAATGGAATTTATAGTTTTTCAACAGGTACATCGTCGCTGTCCAAAGCATGAACGTGGCGACCACCTGGTTGGTCCAGCCGACGTAGCGCCATAGGAATGTATAATCGATTGTGGCCATGAAGAAAGTCGGGATAGCCAATGGGATGGTGATCAACAGGATTTTCAGTTTCCCATCCGTCTTGTAAAACTTCGATACAAGTTCGCCTAAAATCATCCGTGATGAACGAAGTGCCGTATCACCAGTCGTGATTGGCAGGATGATAACGCCGAAGATCGCCAGAATGCCGCCCATTGTGCCAAGCAGCGTAATTGAGATTTCGTTGACGACGCCAGAAGGCCCGCCAGCTGCAAGTGCTGCACCGAGGCCATCCGTGCCGCTGAAGAATGTCATGCCGGCAGCCGCCCAGATCAAAGCGATGACACCTTCGATTACCATTGCGCCATAGAAGATTTTGCGGCCATCCGTTTCCTTTTTCATTGTGCGGGCAATAATCGGGCTTTGCGTACAATGAAAACCTGAAATCGCTCCGCAAGAAATAGTGACCATCAGCAACGGCCAGATCGGTAAATCACCTGGATGCAGATTGCTGAACGTCAGGTTGGGCATCGGTTTGCCGGAGAATACCAACGCTACTGCCACCGCAATCGCCATGAACAATAGAATGGCGCCCAATAACGGATAGATACGTCCGATAAGCTGGTTGATCGGTAAAATTGTTGCCACAATGAAATAACCGAAAATAAGGACTAAAGCCACCATGAAACTGACTGGTGTGATTTGGGCAATCAATTGCGCCGGCCCTGCCGTGAATGCGGCAGCCACCAACAACATCAACACTAAGGAAATTCCGTTGATAAAAGCTTTTGCATGCTTGCCTAGATAACGGCCGACCAGGGAAGGGAACTGGGCGCCGCCGTGCCGCATTGACATCATGCCGGAAAAGTAATCGTGGACAGCTCCTGCAAAAATGCAGCCGACAACGATCCAGATAAATGCCACAGGGCCATACAATGCGCCTGCTACAGCTCCGTAGATCGGGCCAAGTCCAGCGATGTTCAGCAATTGGATCAAATTGCCTTTCCACCAGCTCATCGGGACAAAATCGACATTGTCTCCTTGCGCATAAGCGGGAGTTGGCGTTTGATCATCGACTCCAAATACCTTTTCGATGAACTTCGAATAAAAGACGTACCCCAAAATCAATAGAGCAAGTGCAGCGAAAAATGTAATCATAATATTCCTCCTCTTTCGGTTATGCGATATATCGTATACACATAATACCACCAATTTTGAAAAATGGAATATAATATTTCGAAAAAATTAAATTTTCTTTTTATTTATTTTCAGCGAAAATAAAAATTTTGTATTGAGCAGATAATGTAAGCGTATTCTTTGGTTAAGCGTGATTTTAAACACTGCTATTTTCTGAAGTAATTCGCAACAGCTTTGTACTTTATTATTTCAAGATATAACTTACAGAGGTTTTTACTGGCCAGAAACGTCTAAAGAAAAGTAAGGAAGACAAAAATATCCTGGTTGCCGCATAAGCGATTTTGCGCTTGGTGGTTAATTCGCGTGAATCCGTTTAACCTGCTCTGTAAACGGAAATGTGAATACTAATGACTGGAATTGAGGGTTTTATCTCTAAAAATATCAAGGAGGTTATTTGATGAAAAGAATCCCGCACTCACGTCTTGCAGAGCTGGAAGATGCGGATTTCCACACTTTGAAAGCCACACCGGAAACGGTGCACTGGGGTTATTTCGATAATAGTATGCAGGCGGCACTGACCATCGACTCAGGAGATCTTGTTTACGTGGAGACGGTGACTCATCATGCCGGAGACGCACCCGAATTGATGATGGATGAAGGGATAAAGAAAATTTACGATACGATTACGGAAGATGAACGCAAACCCGGTCCGCATCTTTTGACGGGGCCGATTGGAGTGAAAGGCGCGGAGCCGGGGGATGTGCTTGAAGTTCAGATTCTGGCGCTTGAACCGCGTCTGCCGTATGGCTCCAATCTGGCGGCACCGTGGGGTTATTTAGCTGATGACTTCAACAATGAAGAGAGGGTCACCATTTATAAACTCGATGCAGAAAAAAATTGGCTGACGGCCCAGTTTGCTTATCAGTATCCTTCGGATTATTATGTAGCCGGCAAAGTGTATCAGCCTGATGAAGTGAAACGGGTCGAAGCTCTCAGGAATTTGCAGATCCCAGCGAGGCTCCATGTCGGAACGATTGGCGTGGCACCTCCGTGGAACGGCAAAGTTGATACCACTCCTCCGGATATTCATGGAGGCAATGTGGACAATTGGCAGATTGGTGAAGGCGCGACGATGTATTATCCTGTCCACGCGGATGGCGCTTTGCTGTCGCTTGGTGATTCCCATCTGGCACAGGGCAATGGCGAATTGAGCGGCACCGCTGTCGAAACATCGCTCAACTGCCTCATCAAAGTAACATTGCGGAAAGATTTGTCGCTTTCTCTTCCGGTTCTGGAAACGGAGGAAGCCTGGATGATCCATGCGTTCCATGAAGATTTGGACGAAGCTGTCAGAATCGGTTCCCACGAAACGCTGAAGTTTCTCGAAACCTATTATGGCATCAGCAAGGAAGACGGCTACTCGCTCATCAGCACGGCTGCGGATATCCATATCACGCAAGTCGTCAACCAAAACAAAGGAATTCATATCAGCATCCCTAAAAAAGTAATTATGCCCAATACGGATTCGAATGCGAAACCTGATTGAGCTTGAAAAATAATTGTGCCCTCCCAGAAAAGTACAATGAGAAGCCGCACCGGATAATGAAAGGTGCGGCTTCTTAAGAAAATGACGTACACAATCTGGATGGTATAGCTGTACAAATCATCCCCCCATTTCGATGCCATTATGGCTGTTTACGGAAGTAACCGACTGAAAACCTTCAGTTGAAGAACTTCTTTCCATGTCCATCGATAGTCTCCTCCTGGTTTTGAAATTCACCACTTCTTTTCCCAGTAAGGTATAAAATAAACTATAGTTACCATATAATTGTGCCGCTCCCTGGCAGGCGGTAACCTGGGAATGATTCTGAAGGATTTTAAAGGATTATATACAAATATCGAGAAATTGAACTTTAGGGAGGTAAAAACATGAAAAAATTCGTCATCCAATATACCCTGGAAAAAGGTCTCTCGGTGGAAAGGACGATAGAAGCGGAATCGAGGGAAAATGTGGCGGCCATGGCATTATCGGAACAGATTGTCCAGTTTGAGGATGTTTTCGGAGAACTGAATCTGTTTAATAAAGACGACATTAAACTAGTGAAGATAAAAGATTATATTGAGCCTGTCAATACTTCCAGAAGGGGTGGCTAATGATGCCACTTTTTTTGATTCCGAAAAACCGTGACTCTATAGAAAAATCGCCCTATTCTTTATTCGGGATGGGCCTGTTAGGTAGCCCTAAAGCTTATCTTGGCACAGCCGTTTCTCGCTTCCCAAATTTATTGCTGCTTCAAGGTCCCAATACCGGGAATGGCCACACATCGGTCATTCTCATGATAGAGGCGCAAGGGAATCATCGAGAATATATTGGCTCTAGTCGGACGAATTCACAATTCCGGTGAAAAAATTTTGGTCAGTCGAAATCGCTTTCCTCGAAAAGAAACAATTCTAAACGTTTTTGACGATTCACTGCAATTCATATTCTAACTACTACCATGTCTGTATGAATAATTTTTCATGCTGTGACTTTTAAGTTACATTAAGGAGTATAAATTGTTTGGGAATTGTATCACTTCCTATGAATCGTAGTTAAAAAGGATGGTAAATGATGAAGCATTTTTCGAGCAACCGAACAATCACTTCTTTTTCGAGTCAGCACGAGCCCGTTTATTTTGCTGAATTGGGTGAAGTCGTGGAAATCGAAACAAATGACTGTTATGACGGCCAAGTGAAAACCGTGGATACTCTCCGTGGAGATTTTGACAGGAGCCGGTTGAACCCGGCTACTGGTCCAATCTACATCAACGGCATGCAAAAGGGAGATACCATGTGCGTGGAAGTGCTGGACATTAAAACGGGCAATTACGGAATTATGATGGCCGCACCGGGTCTTGGACCATTAGGCAATTCCGTCTCGGGCTCTTCGACAAAAATTCTGCCTGTATACGAAGACCATGTTGAGTTCAATGAAAAGATCAAGATTCCCCTGCAGCCGATGATCGGGGTGGCCGGTGTTGCGCCGGCAGAAGGAGAAGTTTCAACGGCGGCTCCAGGAACTCACGGCGGCAACCTTGACACGAAAGACATTAAAGCCGGCAATAAGTTATACTTGCCTATTTTTGTCGAAGGGGCTTTAGCTGCTTTTGGCGACCTGCACGCAGCCATGGGCGATGGGGAGTTGAGCGGAACCGGCATTGAAACAAGCGGTGTCATCCAGGTGCGGTTTACGAAGGTTCCTTTCACCATTGGGAATCCGATCGTTGAAGATGATAAGTTCCTTTACTTTATCGCTTCCGCCGAATCTTATGAAAACGCCATCCATACGGCCTTGCTTCAGACAACAAACCAGTTGGCGAGCTGGCTGGATTTATCGTTTGAGGACAGCTACCGACTATTGAGTGCAGTTTGTGATCTGAAATTCAGTCAGATTGTCAATCCGCTTGTTACCGTGAGAATAGCAGTTCCTAAATCGTTACTTCCTGAGTCTTCTCAATGGGAATAGCACCTTTGATCAAGGTCTGAAAATCACTTCCAAGGAAAAAAGTAAGTCTAAAATTTTTACAAGAATTTACAATTTGTATCACTAGATTTAAATCGTATATCAGGGAAGATGCAACTATTCCAACCGATTATGACTGTACAATTCAATTTATATTCCATACATCAGCACCCCCGTTGCTTTCGCATTGCGGGTGTTTTTCTCGTTTTAGCCAGTCTTATAGATAGGTAATATAAATAAAAGCCATAAGAGTATTACAGAAAAAATGCGGAATCTTTGTTTATTCATTGCACTAAGTTAATGGATATTGATAGAATATATGATAGCGTTTACAAATTGAGAGGAGGAGAGAGCAAAAATATACTGCTCTCGATAGCCAGATGAAAAACTCTAAGATTTTATACATCGTGGGAATTACTTTAGTAGCAACATTGGGAGGTCTTTTATTTGGTTATGATACAGCTGTTATCTCTGGTGCAGAAAGTTCGCTGCAGACATATTTTGCTGAAAGTCTCGGACTCAGTTCGTTCGTCCATGGGCTAACCGTTTCGAGCGCGCTGATTGGCTGCATCATCGGCGGGTTGCTGTCAGGTTATTTTTCTTCAAAAATTGGACGGAAATATACATTGATTGTGGCTGCATTTTTATTCCTGATTTCTGCACTCGGATCTGCTTATCCTGAGTTCTTATTCTTCACACCAGGAGAGCCGTCCATCGCTTTACTGGCCACGTTCAACTTTTACCGGATTATCGGCGGAATCGGGGTCGGTCTCGCTTCTGCGGTGGCTCCGATGTACATAGGGGAAATTGCGCCTCCGAACTTGAGAGGAAGACTTGTTTCTTTAAACCAATTTGCCATCATCTTCGGAATGCTCGTGGTTTATTTCGTTAACTGGGGCATTGCAAGAGGCGAAACCATGGAATGGCTCAACGAAATAGGTTGGAGATACATGTTCGCTTCTGAAACGATACCGGCTTTCCTGTTTTTCCTGTTGTTGCTGTTCGTTCCGGAAACGCCGAGGTATCTCGTCTCCCAGCATAAAGAAGACAAAGCGATGGGCATTTTGCTTAAAACCTATGATGCGACGATGGCAAAAGCGACTTTATATGAAATAAAAAATTCTTTTGACAATAAAAAGGAAAAATTGTTTGTTTACGGGAAAGGCATCATCTTCATTGGAATTCTGCTTTCGGTATTCCAGCAATTTGTCGGCATTAACGTGGCACTGTACTATGCCCCGAGAATATTTGAAAGCATGGGCGCCGCACGTGATGCTTCCTTATTCCAAACGATTGTCATGGGTCTGGTTAATGTTATCTTCACGATCATCGCGATTGTGACAGTGGATAAAGTGGGCCGCAAGCCGTTATTGATCATCGGTTCAATCGGAATGGCGATCGGGATGTTCGGTGTTGCCGGCCTCGCGTTATTCGAGCAAATCGGAATAGCGACTTTGGTCTTCATCATCATCTACACAGCTTCATTCATGATGTCATGGGGCCCAGTTGTGTGGGTATTGCTGTCTGAGATTTTCCCGAATAAAATCAGGGGACAGGCACTGGCGATAGCTGTTGCATTCCAATGGGCCGCAAACTATTTTGTCTCTTCGACTTATCCGGCGATGATGGAAGTGAGCGGGGCGATGACATACGGAATCTATGGGATTATGAGCATCCTTTCAGGGCTGTTTGTCTGGAAGTTCATCCCTGAGACAAAAGGTAAATCACTGGAAGAGCTTGAAATTCTTTTGAAAAAATCACAAGGCGTGAAGAACGAAGTGGTTGAAAAAGCTATATAAGCTGTATCAAAGCCTAACCAAAACAAGTGATAGTACACAAAAAAGAGGTTCCTGATCATCACGATCAGGAACTTCTTTGTTAATTCTTCTATGATTTAAATAATACATCACTCTTTTTTAATCGATCAGCAACTGAAGAGGGAGCAGGTTTTTCACATGTGCTTCCCATTTGATAAAACCGGATTACTGATTTGCCAAGATTATCAAAAAGCTTATTCGGCAAAGAAAAAAACACAGTAAAAAAGCTGGTGCACCAAGCATTCGTCCGTATTCTGGGTTGTTTGCAACACTTGTCATCCTTTTGACAAGGTTAAATCTTCGCCAAACGGGAAAACCAATAGAAATACCGAAATACCACTTGCCGCTTAGGAGGAGATTTTATGAGAAAAGATACATTGCAATTAGTTCTGTATGCCGGGGCAACTGCTGTCAGCATGTTTATGTTGGTTAAAACGTACAATAAACGCCAGAATACGTATTGGGTATATGAAGACCATGATATGCGAAACAGTGATGACGCAGACTTGCGGGAGAGTCCGAACGCAGACGTCGATCCTGCTGAAAAAGGCCTTTCCGAACTGGATTCCGCATTCCGCGCTGAATGGGTATCAATCGGTTATCCACAAACCCACCGTGAAATCGAAGAGAATGAAAACTGGAATAACTAATAGAAATCGCATCTGCCGACTTGGCAGTTGCGTTTTTTTTGATTGCTTCAACACAATAAAACCAGCCAGCAAATCATGAGCGATTTGCTGGCTGGTTTAGATTTGGTTTAGTTATAGCTTAAGGCATCCGGTTATTTTTTGTGTCAATTAATATATTGTTTTCGTCTGGAACATGTTCATTGTCTTTTATCGACTGATTTTTTTGTTCCTCTTGATTGAAATCCTGTTCTTGCGAACTCTCTTGTTTTTTTTCGTCCACAATTTCTTTCATTTTTTCGATATTCTTTTCCTGTTCGGAAGATTGGTGATTGCTCATTTGAATCTCTCCTTCATTCCTATTTTTATTAGTATTCCCGGTAGGTAAGGAGATAAACGTTGACAATTTGCCGCCATCAGCTTTGAAAAATTTTCCTTTCATCAGTCGTTCTAAAGGCATATCCATATGGTAGAATAATCGTAATAATGAATTTTATTAGATTGAATCAGGGGTGCAAGATTTGCATTATCAAAAGACAGGGGCTGGATGTATGTTGGGGGAAAGAGAAGAAGATGTGTTCACGAAGAAACCGGCGGAGAAACGCAGGCTGGGTGAACCGACAGGCGCGTTCAAAGGCGCGGCTTGGGGAGCGTTGCTGATCGGCGTATCGTCATATTTGATCGGTTTGTACAACGCTGGGATGGAATTGAACGAAAAAGGCTATTACATCGTATTGCTGATTCTCGGGCTTTACTCTGCGGTATCGCTGCAAAAAGCTGTCCGGGACCGCGACGAAGGAATGAAAGTCACGAACCTATACTACGGCATCAGTTGGTTCGCGCTGATTTCGGCGATTGCGCTTATGGCAATCGGCTTGTTCAACGCCGGCAGCATTGATCTGAGCGAGAAAGGCTTTTACGGCATTTCGTTTGTGCTGAGTTTGTTCGCTGTGGTGACTGTGCAGAAGAACGTGCGGGATACAGAAGAAGCGAAGGATATGGGGGAATAAAAAAGCTGCGATAAGAGGATACTGCATGACGACGGTTCCAAACGATAGCATTAAAGCAGAAGCGTCCGGTTTGTATCGGACGTTTTGTTTTATATATAAGGGGGAGAACGGTGGTGGGAAGTTCAATTAGGACGATATTTATCCTTATGGGTGCTGGTACGGTATTTTATCTGTTTATGAAATACAGTTATTTAGTGGGCTTTCTATTTTTAAATTCGATTACGGGTTCCCTCGTTTTCATAGGAGCAATAATTGGAGCAATCTGGGCAGCAATTAAACTGGATGGTATTATCTCAAAAAGCCGGTATGAATTTCCTCTCCAATCGGCTGCAATCCTGCTAATGTCTTTGTTCTTCGCCTACCAAATGTTTGCTTCCCATTTTTATTCGGAGAAATATCTGAAAGAGGCAGGACTGGAGAAAGTGGAGCAGATGTTCGAACTGGGAGAACTGAATCTTGATGAAAACGAATTGCGTGCCAGGGCAGAAAAAATTGCTGTAAAAGAGTCGGCCTACATGATGTCGTTATATGGCATTAATTCGCGTCCCGCTGGAGTCGAAGAATTGGAAGTCCTGGAATTCAAACGCAGGTATCATGCATTCGATTTGGTGGTCGGCGGCGAGGGCAAAAGCGAGAGCTACACCTTTACTCGTGATGGACTCGACTTCAAAATCAGCGGTAATTCGGTAATGGAATAAAGTAAGGTAGATATGTCACCGAGGAAATATACAGATGAGAACGGGAGGGAGTCACTTGCGGCCAATCATAATCGGAGTCTTTTCAGCATTCTTTTTCGCCTTTACATTTGTACTCAATGCATCGATGGAAGCCACCGGAGGCAGCTGGATCTGGAGTGCCTCGCTCAGGTATTTTTTCATGGTCCCATTTTTAATAGCTATCGTGCTCATGAGGAAAAACCTGCGGCCTGTATTCAGTGAAATGAGAAAACAGCCAGGTAAATGGCTGTTATGGAGCTTTGTCGGATTCGGCTTGTTCTACGCGCCTCTCTGTTTTGCCGCTGCCTATTCACCTGGCTGGCTGATTGCCGGAACATGGCAGATCACGATTGTTTCAGGCGCTTTACTCGCTCCATTATTTTTTACAACCATACATACGCCGGGAGGCACCCGGAAAGTGAGAGGGAAGATTCCGGTCAAAGGGCTGCTTATGTCATTGATCATTCTGCTTGGCGTGGCGTTGATGCAAATGGAACACGCCAAGCAATTGTCATTGGAAAACATATTGTTTGGAATTGTACCGATTCTCATCGCTTCATTTGCCTATCCGCTCGGAAACCGCAAAATGATGGAAGTGTGCGAAGGGCGGCTGGACGCTTACCAACGGGTACTGGGGATGACAATCGCAAGTCTGCCTTTATGGTTCCTGCTTTCAGCGTTCGGCATTTTCACCGTCGGAATGCCAAGCGGCAGCCAGGCTTTCCAGTCATTGCTGGTGGCCATTTTCTCAGGCGTAATCGCCACGGTTCTATTCTTCATGGCGACCGATATGGTAAGGGGAAGCATGTCGAAACTTGCAGCAGTGGAAGCAACGCAGTCAATGGAAGTTCTCTTTGCCTTAGCGGGTGAACTGCTGTTTCTGTCCATCCTGTTCCCGTCGCCGATATCCTGGCTCGGTATCGTCATTGTGATTCTGGGCATGATTTTGCATAGTTATGTTTCGAGTGTGAGAGCGGAGAAGCTTGTTAAGCAGGCGGTGTAGTTCTTTTTTTGGATTGCTCTTTTAGATGAATTAAAGGACTTCCGTTTTTTCGGAAGTCCTTTTTGCTTTTTATGAAACTGCTTTAGCTTCTTTTTTCATTTCTTTGAAATCGTTTAAGATATATATCCCATCGGATTTTTGACCGCCTAAATTCTGCATGAATGAAGGGTAAGTGATAGGAATTATCGTAAAGAAGAATACAGATAAACTAACGAATGCTATTCTGTTTAGAATGATTCCCGGAACGCCGGCAATAAAATATGAGCAGCTTAAGAGTGCTATAAAAGCAATCAATGAAGCGAGCGGTCCACCGGCACTAAACAAGAGATTCTGTTTATGCGTGGCGGGCGGCAACTCATCTGGGTTCCCAATTACGCAGCGACCTGAAAAGGCGATGGCCAGATAACATGTCAGTCTTCCAAGGCGAAGCTTCAGCTTATTCTCTTTAGTAATCGCCCCTAAATAAATTTCGGCTTTTGCTTTCTTGTTTCGCAAGAGCAGTGGAATGGCATGCCCAAGTTCATGAATGAAAAGTGCTGTGTTAAGGATAAGCAGCACTGTAATTACTTCTAAAAGAAACATTAAATGCAACCTCCATTTCACTATGTATAAAAATTCCTTTTCTTTATTACGGGAGGAAGGCAGGGGAAGTTTCAATTTGGATAGAAATTACCGATTTTATAAGTAATTTTTATCCAGAATTAGAAACAGTATTGCCAAGTCAGTGGTAACATGAAGAGAAGTGAGAAACAGTTTTTCTTGAAGAAATCAACATCTGGAGGGGACTTATGGTTTCGTATAATAATTCTAAGGGACATAAGAGTACTCCTGCCAGAAAAGCGGCTGAAAGAACTTTTGCTTTCTTTTTACTGGTCTTGTTAAGTCATACAATCTACGGATTCTATAAGGATTTCACACTCAACGCTTCGTTCTATATTATGATCGGCGGTTTGGTTTTCTTTTTTGTGAATGATTATTTGTTGGGGCGGTTTTCGAAGGATGAAGAGAGTGAAGAAATGTGATAGTGAGTGAATCCTTATATTTTTTGCCGTATGCCTTTTTTATTACCTCTCATCCAAAAGTCTGAATATTCTTTAATTTAAGCCTAAACTCTTCTATTCTCCTCTAATTTCTATATAATGAACAATTATGGAATAGGGAGTGGAAGCGATGACGAAATTGAGACAGGAAGCGCTGCAAATGCATCGGGAGCATCAGGGGAAACTGGAGATTGTTTCAAAAGTCGCTTTGCGAAATGAGTATGATTTGAGTTTGGCTTACTCTCCCGGCGTCGCTGAACCGTGCAAGGAAATTGAGCGGGATAAAGCGGCAGCATACGATTATACGATGAAAGGCAATACGGTCGCTGTGCTGACGAATGGTACGGCGGTGCTCGGCCTTGGCAATATTGGACCGGATGCTTCGATGCCAGTCATGGAAGGGAAAGCGGCACTGCTGAAAAGTTTTGCCGGCGTGGATGCATTTCCCATCGCTTTAAAGACGGAGGATCCGGAAGAGATCATTCGGACGGTGAAATTGCTTGAGCCGGGATTTGGCGGTGTGAACTTGGAAGATATCAAAGCTCCTGAGTGTTTTATTGTCGAAGATCGGTTGAGAAAGGAAATGGATATTCCGGTGTTCCATGATGACCAGCACGGCACGGCGATTGTTACGCTGGCCGGTTTGATCAATGCGCTGAAATTAACGGGCCGTTCCGTGGAAGAAACGAAAGTGGTCGTCAATGGAGCGGGTGCCGCCGGAATTGCGGTGGTGAAATTGCTGAGTGGCTACGGTTTTCCGAATATCATTATGTGCGATACCAAAGGCGCGATTTATGAAGGCCGCCCGAATGGCATGAACCCATATAAAGAGCAGGTTGCGGCAATCACTAATTTCAATAAAGAAGACGGCCAACTGGCAGATGTAATCCAGGGAGCTGATGTCTTTATCGGCGTTTCGGCTGAGGGGGCGCTGACACAGGACATGATCCGCTCCATGAATGCTGAACCGATTATTTTCGCGATGGCCAATCCGAATCCGGAGATTCTGCCGCATCTGGCAAAAGAAGCGGGCGCGCGCGTTGTTGGCACCGGCCGTTCTGATTTCCCTAATCAAGTCAATAACGTCCTTGCGTTTCCGGGCATATTCCGGGGGGCGCTCGACGTGCGGGCAAGCGATATCAATGAAGCGATGAAAATTGCCGCCGTTAGAGCGATTGCCGGCTTGCTGGAAGAAGATGCGCTTCACGACGATTATGTCATCCCGGCGCCTTTCGATCCACGGGTTGCACCAGCCGTAGCTAAAGCTGTTGCGCAGGCTGCTGTCGAGACGGGTGTGGCGAGGAAGCCGTTGGCTGAGAAGGTCGAAGTGTTTTCAGATAAATAATAGTTGAAAGACAGCCGTGCTCTGGGAGCATGGCTGTCTTTTGGTTTGTGGCACGATAAACTTGTCGTCGGTACCTGTAATTTTATTTCTTCGCAGCTATTGAAGGTTTTCCTTTTTCAACGCCTGGACTAGCGTATTGGAAATTTCAATATTGCTGGCGTCGAAGTTTGATTGAATGAAAAGTTTTGCAATATCCGGGCCGATGCCTGTAAGGACCGTTTTCACACCAAGGATTTTCAGGCCATTAAATAAAAGGAAGAGCTGCTGCGCATCTCTTTGGTCGGTCATTCGAACGCCTGACAGGTCAATGAACAGCTTTTCCAATTTGGCGTCGCAGCATTTTTGCAGTGTTTTTTCACAGATAATCTGAGATTCGTGTTCAGTGATTTTCCCGGTGATGGGAAGCAAACCTGTACGTTCGGTAAGAAGAAGGAGTGGTGCGATCAGTTCCGCAATCGATTCCGGTCGGCCATCGATTCTTTGCTGTAACACGGCTGAATGCTGAACAGTGTATTGCAAAATGAGTTTATTGAAGGCTGCTGTCACTTCCTGATTCCAGGCTGTTACTTCTTCCTGGGCAATTTGATTACGATACAGCGAGACAAATACTTCGATCAGCTGCAGATACTCTTTTTGCACGTGGAAAAGTTCATCCAATGCTAACGGAAGAGAAGTGGCTAAGATTTCCTCATCCTTCGGCGAACGGATAATCCACTCCCGGAAATTTTCCTGGAATTCATCAAACTCTTTCGTGATCAATGAACGAAACAGCAGATGAAAATCGGTATCGTACTCTCCGGGTTTTTCCGGTAATTCCGAGGTGAAAGTAACAACGATTTCATCGGATTTCTCGTTATTCTCTTCAGCAGTTTCCTGGTTATTCTCAATGAAATAATCCTGTAGTTTTATATCCTTCAGCATTGTTGTTCCACCTTTCTTTAATTGCATCCGTAATTCATTCGAAATTACTGGCTAAACTGTGCTAAAGCAAAATAAAAAGGGATTCCAACGATTAAGTTGAAAGGGAATGTAACGCCAAGAGACAGGCCGAGGTATATCGACGGGTTCGCCTCCGGAACGGACGTCCGCAAGGCTGCTGGAGCAGCGATGTATGAAGAACTTCCCGCAAGTACACCCATTAGGACAACTCCTCCAAGGGAGAGGCCGACCCAGTTTCCTACCATGACACCTGCGCTGCCTCCAATCAGCGGAACACAAAGCCCGAATAATAGTATCTTCCAGCCGTGTTTGCTGATTTCAGGAAGGCGTTCTCCTGCGATTAATCCCATATTCAATAGGAAGAGAATTAATATGCTTCCATAAAGGTCGATAAACAGCGGTTTGACAATGGATTCAGCGGTTTGTCCCACCAGCAGGCCGATGATCAGGCTGCCCATTAACAGCAGAACACTTTTGCCTAACAAGCTGTCCCGCAGTACTTCCTTGTCAAATAAATTCATGAAGGAAACCAAATTCAGCCTAACTTTTCGCGGATTGCCTGGAGCTGTAATTAAATCCCCTGGATCAGTTTTATGCAAAATCCGCAACAGCAGCAGGGAAATAATGATGGCCGGACTTTCCAATAAAACCACCAGTGCATTCATGAAGCCTTCATAGCCGATCTCTTTCTTTTCAAGGAAAGAGATGGCAGCCCCGTAAGTGACAATACTGACGGAACCATACGTGGCAGCCAGTCCGATGGAGTTATGGAGATCCATTTTCATGAATAGCAGCGCGACCAATACAAGAATCGGAATGATAATGCCCAAAAACAGGGTTCCTAAAATAGGCTTAATGACGGTGTGGAGTTCATAATGGGATAGCTCCATACCGCCTTTGATGCCGATTGCCACCAACAGATAAATACTCAGTGCCTCACTTAAGCCAGCGGGGAATTTCAAATCGGATTTAACTAAAGCAGCAATTACCCCCAGTACAAAAAATAATACGACAGGGGATAATAAATTCTGAATCATGATATCGTACATTCTGATCATTTCTCCTTTATTTCCGGGTTAATTGTCCAGATTTCTGCATAAAAAAACCGGTATTAGTCAACAGGCAATGATAACGCTCATCATCGCCTATTGAATAACACCGGTTTACCTGCAGCTCAAGTTGCCTTGTTCTGAAAGTCTCCCATTATTCTTATTGTAATTTTTCCTGCAGATTCCCGGATAGCCTGAATACCATGATGCGTTCTCCGGTATGGGTGCTGATATCGGTATGGAAGCTTTTCACTTCTTCTCCCGTCAACTCCCGTATGACATTCCCTAAAAAATCACGCCCGGATTCCACTAAATCCGAACGCATTCTTTTAACGGCTAACAAACCTTCTTTTGCATCACATAATTTATATTCTGCAGGCGTCAAGACACCACTCAACGAAACAACCAGCATATCCCGGAGAATGTCCGTTTTTACAGAAACAGAGCCTCTTCCTAAAAAGTCTTTCTCCCATTGTGTCAATGTCTTGCTGATCTCCGCTTCCAGAGATCCTTTTGTCCATTTGGTATGCTCCATCAACTGTCTCCCCTTATAAAGAAAAACGGCATACTTCTATTCCTGCAATACATGCAGAGATAAAAATATACCGTCTGATCCCACTCTTAACCAATGATTCCCCAAACTTTTTCATCCAATCAATAAGTGACTTATTAACTGCCTGCTCAAGCCTGAAACAACATCTGGTTACCAGTTTAAATTTTACGGCTATTCTGTTGAAGTAATCTTATCTAATCTGTTTTATTTTGTCAACAGCGTACTTTTCGTGGTAGGGAACGTACTGTAAAGACTGTTCTGGCGGTAATGTGCTTTGGTGGAAATGCTGCTTTTGTGCTAGGCAAAGGAAGTTTTAAATGAGATTGGGAATAAAATTCTGTGGAGTAGGGGAATCGCTGATAAACGGTGAAAAACCGCTGATAAAGCTCCAATAATCGCTGATAAAGCTCCAAAAATCGCTGATAAACTCATGAAAATCGCTGATAAATTATGAATCGACGATAAAAGGAATAAAATCGACGATAAACACCAAAAAACCGACGATAAAACTCCATACACAAAAAAAAGGCAAGCGCAACCAGCGCTTGCCTTCCTCATTATTTCACTCTCCAAATATCTCTTCAGAAACTTCCACGATATAGCGCAATTTCTCCCATTGCTGCTCTTCCGTGAGTTTATTGCCATGATGTGTTGATGCAAATCCACATTGCGGACTGATACAGAGCTGCTCTAATGGCACGTATTGAGCGGCTTCCGCAACGCGTGCTTTGATAGCATCCTTGTCTTCAAGCTCACCGTTTTTCGAAGTGAAGACTCCCAAAACAACGCGAGGGCCGCCGGCTGGAATGTGCTCGAGCGGCTGGAAGCTGCCTGAGCGGTCGTCATCGTATTCGAGAAAGAAGCCGTCGACTTTTTCTTTGGCGAAAAGGGTAGGTGCGATCAGCGCGTAGCTTCCTTCGAATGCCCAGTCGGACTGGTAATTGCCGCGGCAGAGGTGAGTGGTTACCGCAAGATCTTCAGGTTTGCCTTCAAGCACACCGTTTGCGACACGCAGCGCGAGGTCGATCAAAAACTCTCTATTATACTTGCCGTCGTTAAATGGGATTCCCGGTGCCGACAGCCCGGCGATATAGACATCGTCAATCTGGATATAGCGTGCGCCTAAATCATAGAAAGCTTGGAGGGCGTCGCGATAAGCCTGGATGACGTCTTTTGCGTATTCTTCGATGTCCGGATAAATGCTTTCGTCGCGGATGCCCTGATTGAAGAATTGGTTCGGGCTCGGAATCGTCAGTTTCGGGATGGCGCGATCGCCGACAATCTCTTTGAATTCAATGAAATCTTGAATGAAGGGATGGTTTTCATTGAATGAGACTTTGCCGATATTGCGTACGTCGTAGGCTTCGGTCTCGACGTTTTTAAATTTATAGCCATGTTCCGGTGTGTAGCCTTCAAAGCCGTTGATACCAGCCATGAAATCGGTGTGCCAGAACGTGCGGCGGAATTCGCCGTCTGTCACGGCTTTCAAGCCGACTTCGATTTGCTTGTCGACGATGCGTTTGATTTCTGTTGTTTCGACTTCTCTCAATTGCTCTGCAGTGATAACGCCTTCTTTAAAATCTTTTCTTGCCTGATGAATGCTTTCCGGACGCAGCAAGCTGCCGACGTGATCTGCCTTGAAAGGTGCTTTTACCGCTGTTTTCGTTGTTTCTGTGATTGGATTTGTCATGTGAAATTCCTGCTTTCTGTTTTTAGTTTTTATTTGGTGTGAATATTAGTTCGCAATGCTGAGCTTGCTTTTCACTCTAACCTTTTCCAGCGCCTGCTCCAAATCTTCGAGCAGGTCATCGGTATGTTCAAGACCGACGGAGAAACGGAACAGGCCATCGGTGATACCGCGTTTTTCACGTTCTTCTTTCGGCATCGCGGCGTGCGACATAGTCGCGGGATAAGACAGGATCGTTTCGACTGCGCCAAGGCTGACGGCGAAAACCGGAATCCGCAGCGCGTCCTTGAAGATGCGCGCCGCGTTTTTATTCGGCAGCTTTAATGATAGGACGGCTCCGTAGCCGCTTGCCTGCCGCTGTTGGATCGGATTGCCGGGATGGAAGGAGAAGCCGGGATAATAGACTTCTTCCACGACCGGATGGCGATACAGGAATTCAGCGATTTTCTGTGCAGATTCACTCGACTGCTTGAGCCGCGCGCCGAGCGTTTTGATTCCTTGTATCAATAAATAGGAATCCTGTGCGCCGAGCACCGAACCGAAGGAATTTTGGATAAAGCCTAAACGGTCACCGAGCTCCGCGTCTTTTGTGACGGCGAGTCCTGCAGTGATATCGCTGTGGCCGGACAGGAATTTCGTCGCGCTGTGCAGCACGAGATCCGCGCCGAGATCGAGCGGATTCTGGTACAGCGGCGTCATGAATGTGTTGTCGACAAACGTCAGGCAGCTGTTCGCTTTGGCGAGTTTGGCTGCGATTTCGATATCGGTGATGTTCATCACCGGATTGGACGGGGTCTCGATGTAAATCACTTTCGTATTCGGCCGGAAAGCTCGAGCCATTTCATCAAGGTCCGTCATATTGACAAAGGAATGGTCGATTCCGAATTTGCCCAGCACCTCCGTAATAAAGCGGTAAGTGCCGCCGTAGACATCTTCCGATACCAATACGTGATCGCCGGATTCCAGCAGCATGAACGCCGACGAGATGGCCGCCATGCCGGAGGCGAACGCGAATCCCCGCGTGCCGTTCTCGAGTTTCGCGATGGTTTCCTCCAGCGCCTGGCGCGTCGGATTGCCGGAGCGGCTGTAGTCGTATGGCCCGAATTCATCGATGCTTTGCTGATGGAACGTCGACGACAGGTAAATGGGAACATTGACGGCGCCGGTCTGCGGATCAACACCGGCGGAATGGATAAATTTCGTTTCTAAACGGTCGCTCATAATTGCATAACCTCCTTTTCCAGTTTCGCAAAAGCCTGCCGCAAATCTTCTATTAAATCATCTGCCAGTTCAATGCCGACAGAAAAGCGGAGAAGCCGGTTGCAGATGCCGCGCGCAGTCCGTTCCTCGAACGGAATTTCCGCATGGGTCTGTGTGGCGGGATAAGTGATGAAGCTTTCAACGCCGCCAAGACTCTCAGCAAATGTAATGAGCCCGATCTGTTCCAGGAAAGGTCCGACCCATTCCTCTTTTTTCAATCGGAACGACAGCATGCCGCCTTTTCCGGGATAAAGAACATCCGTCACCGCCGGGGATTCATTTAAAAACTGTGCCAGAACTTTAGCGTTCGCTTCGTGCTGACGCATGCGCAGCGGCAAAGTTTTCAGTCCGCGTATCAACAGCCAGGAATCGAAAGGGGACAGGACCGCTCCCGCAGCGTTATGCATGACGGTAAGTTTATTGCAGATTTCTTCACCTTTCGCAGCAACTATTCCGGCCAGCACATCATTATGTCCACCGATGTATTTTGTGGCGCTGTGGATGACAATGTCTGCACCCAGGCCGATCGGCTGCTGGAGGAAGGGAGTGAAAAATGTGTTGTCGACAATCAGCAGGAGATTATGCTTTTTCGCCAGTTCGGCATGTGTTTCAATATCGATTTCCTGCATCAAAGGATTTGTCGGTGTTTCGATGAAAATCGCTTTTGTATTGGCTGTGATTTGTTCTTCGGTGTCCTGGATATCAATGAATCCAGCATAATTGGTTTTGATGCCATATGCTTCAGAGAAGTGATCCAGCAGTCGGTAAGTACCTCCGTATACATCATCCGGAACGAGCAATTCATCTCCCGGACGAAACAGCGAAAGCACTAATTGGATCGCTGCCATCCCTGAACTGCAGGCATATCCGGCATCGGCACCTTCCAGAGCGGCCAAGCCTTCTTCGAGGAGCGAACGCGTCGGGTTTTTGGTCCGAGTATAATCATAGCCCGTCGATTGGCCAAGCCCCTGATGTTCATATGCTGTCGATAAATGGATCGGCGGATTGACCGCTCCTGTTTTTGGATCACTGCGGTTGCCCAATTGCACCAATCGGGTTTCTGGACTCTGCTTCGGCATGGCCATCATCCTTTCAAAATAAAAATAGGGCTTTCTTCAATAAAGAAGAAAGCCCCATATATGGAAATGCATTCTTCTCATCTTCTAGGCTCGCGCCTATTGGAATTAGCACCTTTGCCTATGCAGGCAGGTTGCTGAGACATCAAAGGGCCAAATCCCTCCGTCTCTCTAGATAAGAAATAGATTATTAAGTTAGTTGTTAGCTGATGTGTTTAACAATAAAACAAGTTGGAAGTAAATGCAAGAATATTTGATAAATAAATTTTGAAGGGATGGTGATAGAGGAAATTAAAGGTATAAAGAGGTAAATAGCTAGAATAATATCAGAATAAATAAAAATTAAGTAATATGACATAGTTATTGTAAATTACTGTATTAATGTACTTTCAAGTGTACTATGATTAGTGAAAAGGAAATTGGGAAGAGGGTTTATTGGTGATGGAGAAAGTAACCGCATTTATAAAACGCAGATGGAGATACATTTTAGTAGCGCTTATCGCTGTAATTATTGGAGGAAGTTTTGGTCCTTCTCAGTCTGAAGTAGATGCTTCGACAGATGAAAACCAAAAGAATCAAGAAAAACTTGAGTCAGCAAATAAAGAGTTAGCTACGAAGATTGAAGAACTAGAGTCAACTAATGCGAAATCGACTGAAAAAATCAAAGAATTAGAAGCTAAAGTAAAAGAGGCAGAACCGTTTTTCTTGTTGGAGGAAAAAGAAAGAAAAGCAAAAGAAGCTGAATTAAAGAAAAAAGAAGATGAAGAAAAAGCAAAAAAAGCAGCAGAAGATGCTGCTGCCAAAGAAAAGGCAGATGCAGAAGCTAAAGCCAAAGAAGAAGCGGCAGCTAAAAAAGCTGCTGAAGAAAAAGCCGCTGCCGAAGAAGCAGAAAAAGTTGGGTATGATACTGGCATCACTTACGATCAGCTAGCAAGAACGCCTGATGAATATATTTTCGAAAAAGTAAAATTCAGCGGAACAGTAATCCAGGTCATGGAAGGTGATGGTCTGACGCAAATCAGATTGGCTGTAAATGACGACTACGATACTATCCTTTTTGCTGAATTTGATGCTGCAGTGTTGGATTATAGGATTCTAGAAGATGACACGATAACAATTAGAGGCTTATCCAGTGGCTTGATTACTTATGAATCAACTATGGGTGGTTCTATTTCAATCCCTGGCGTTATTATTGATCAGATAGAGTAACAAGGTAAAAGAATTGAAATTAATAAGTGTAAAAGGCAATTGTGTATACTGAATTTAAATTAGGATAACTAGTTACAATCACCACTTAGAGAAGGAGTGGTGGTTGTTTTCTTTTTCTTATTTAACAATCCTCCACAACACTTCCAGCCGCTCATAATTCTCCAAACCGACCCGCCGCTTCACTTTACCGCGTTTTAATTCCTTGCCGATTTCAAATTCATCTATCAGCAATAAAACATCGTATATAAACCGCAAAGGGAATTGGAGCGATAAGAGCACCGGATAAGCAAGGTAGGCACTGACATGTTCGTAGCCATAGAAGTTATCCTGTTCAATCGGCAGGTTTTTCCGGACGTAAGCTTTGCCGATGTTATGCAGCAGGATAGCCCATGACAGAAATCCCTGCTCATCCGGATCCCTAACTTCTTTTTGTATTTCTTCGATGATTTTATAGTTTTGCTGCAGCAAGGCACGCATTTCTGCAGTTTCTGTCATAGGTATGGTTTCTTCAAAGCTTTTGAAAAACAGTTCATGTTCTCCAAAGGAAAAAGCCTGCTCCTTGAGCTGCTCCGGATTTATTTCCTTAGAGGGTGACATTGATAAAAATCGGATCCAGTCGAGTTTTTCATCCTTTCTCGGCAATTGGAAGGCGCGGATATATCGTTCGATGACGTGGTCGGGCACCCGGTTAACGGCGTGTCGCTGGCTATTGCGCTTTTTGAGCAATGGATAAGAAGTGAGAAAGACGACCGCTTCTGTTTCGGGCTTGAATTTTTCAATCCGGTTCAATATGCTCCTTCTTCTTTTGGATGCCAGGTTTGTGGCATCGTAAATGACATTGCCGCCGTTCTCCAATTGGAGGACGGTCTGCTGGTACATTTTCTCAAACGTATTCTGATAATCGACGGACTCGCCGGGCAACCGGCTTCGGTTCGTGATTTCATCGGAAGAGATATGGAACCAGTCTTCATTTCCTTGAAGAAGGTTGCGGGCATATGTCGTTTTCCCGCTTCCGGGTAAACCAATCAGCATTGTGAATTTCGCCATAGTAATCCCTCTTTCAGCAGACTGATTTCAGTAATAGTTCATCGGTATTTTATTACCCTTTCCTGGAAAAAGAATTCAACACAGCAAAGACGACTCTAAAGAAAATAAATATATTTAATTTATTGGGTAAATCATCCTGTTAACGCTAATTTTGTGTAGTATTTTAGTACTAAACAAATTATGATAAATGAATAGAAACTTAGAAAGAAGGAATATAGCAGATGGATAAAGTAACAGCTTTTGTAAAACGCAAGTGGAGATACATATTAGTGGCATTGATCGCCTTAATTATTGGAGCGAGTTTCGGCCCTTCACAGTCTGACGTGGATGCCTCAGCAAATGACAGCCAAAAGTTGCAGGAAGAACTGGAAGCAAGCAATGCAGAATGGGCTGAAAAAGTTGAAACACTCGAAACGGCTAATGAAGAATCGGCAGCAAAAATAAAAGAGCTCGAAGCCAAAGTTAAAGAGGCGGAACCGTTTTTCTTATTGGAAGAGAAAGAACGGGAAGCAAAAGAAGCCGAGTTGAAGAAGAAAGAAGATGAAGAAAAGGCTAAAAAAGCGGCAGAAGATGCTGCAGCCAAAGAAAAAGCTGATGCTGAGGCTAAAGCGAAGGCGGATGCTGAAGCGAAAGAAAAAGCAAAAGCTGAAGAAGAAGCAAAGGCCAAGGCTGATGCAGAAGCGAAGGCAGAAGCTGCAGCAGCTGCGGTCACGAACTCACAGAAGCAAGCGTTAGCCATGGCTCAGGATTATCTGGATTATACGCCGTTTTCCAAGAGCGGATTGATCGAGCAGCTGGAGTTTGAAGGTTTCAGTAATACGGATGCCTCTTATGCTGCTGAGAACGTAAATGCAGATTGGAGCGCACAGGCAGTGAAAATGGCTAAAGATTACCTCGAATACTCTGCTTTTTCAAGATCAGGTTTGATTGATCAATTACTATTTGAAGGGTTCAGTAACGCTGATGCCACTGCAGCTGTGGACGCTGCGGGATTATAAAACAAGAAATGCTGATTTATCGTAATAAATATTTTTTCTTGCCAACACCCGAGACTTCAATCATCGGGTGTTTTTCTTTTTATACAGCCTCCAATTAAAAAGGTTTCCATCTCTTTCAGCGAAGACTAAAAGGTAAAGGAGCGGATGAAAGTAATGGAACAGGAGTTTTCCTGGGAAATTGAATCTGCGGGAAACGGACAGACATTGTTCATGGAAGGTGACCTTGTGTTTGGCTCAGTTGAATAAGGATTGTGTCGCTCCATAGGAAGTGTGAAATTTATTTTACCCACACAAAAAGACGGAAGGAATTCTTCCGTCTTCATGTTTTTTTGAATTTATTCAGCGTTGATCGTTAGAACTCCACCTGCAAATTCGATGTCTCTGTCACCTTTTTTCGCGTACGCATTGATCTGGTAACGGCCTGGAGTCAGTGGTGCTCCATTGATGGTCATGTCCCAAGAGAATGAGTGTAAGCCGCGAGACAGGTCAGTTGTCTGAGCTGGTGTTGCCAATAAAGCGCCTGTGTCAGCGTTGCGGATACGCAGTTCAAATGAATCCGCGCCGGCCGGCAAGTTTACGTTGCCGACAAGGTTACCGCCTGAAAGACCCAAAGCGATCGAAGTGATCAAAGGGTAATCCGGCTGTTGAACAAACAGGATTGTTGGTACTTCAATCGTTTGCGTGCCGTCGCTCAAGATGAATGTTCCTTCGTAGTATCCCGGTGCCAATTTGCCTGCATCAACCTGGACGCTGAAGTTCAAGTCCTGCGTTTTGCCTGGCTGCACTTGAAGGTTTTTGCTTGTTTGAACTTTGATGCCTTCGTGTCCAGTGAATTTGATCGAGTAGTTTTTGCTCTCGTCCGAAAGGTTATGGACAGTGAATTTCTGGCGCTTCAATTCTTTGCCGCCGTCTTTCTCAAAGATTCCGAAAGAGTGGCTGCCTGGAAGTGCCAATGTTTCTGTGTTGATCGCATCAAGAACGCGGATGCTTCCTGCACCTTGTGAGTTATGCGGATAAAGGTTGCCGTCTGCATCGTAGATGTTTTCTGCAGTGTTCATCAATGCCGCCTTGACAAAGTCAACGCCCCAGTCAGGATGCGCTTGGAGTACCAATGCTGCTGCTCCTGCTACGTGCGGTGCTGACATTGAAGTTCCCTGCATTGAAGCATAGCCGTGCGGGTTTGCCGGGTTATGCGTTGGAACTGTGGAGACGATTGCAACTCCAGGAGCTGAAACGTCCGGTTTGATCATCCACGTGTCCATAACCGGACCGCGTGATGAGAAGCTTGCCATCGTTTCGCCGACTGCTTGAGCGAATTCGATATCAAATGAAATCGTGTTGTTACCTGCTGCCAGTTCAGAAAGCAGTTTTTGGCCGTCCGCAAGAGTTGTGCGGATTGTCGGAAGCGCAAGGCCAGGTACGTTCGGCACTTCGCCTGCAACGTTATTGTACATTACAACGCCAACCGCTCCGGCGTTTTTAGCATTTTGCACTTTGTCGACAAACGCGAATTCGCCGCGTGAGATCAACGCAATTTTACCGGCAACGTCAACGTTTGCAAATGCTGCTGTTCCACCAAGTCCTGCGTGGACAAATTCAAATTCACCTTCATTCAGCGCAAGAAGCTCTTCTTCAGATGGGAAGCCCATTGTTGCAGCTGAAGGATAAGATACGCCTTCAGAAGTGAACAGCTCTGCGCTGTACATATTGTAAGGAAGTTGTGTTGCGCCAACTGAGATCGCTTCACGGGAAGTGCCCGGAGATCCGACTGTCCAGTTGTTCGGACCGCTGTTGCCGTTTGATGTGACTGCAACCACGCCGTCCGCCATCGCTGTATCCAACGCGATGCTTGTTGCATAATCAGGGTCGTTTACTGCTGCGCCCAGAGAAAGGTTCATCACGTCTGCGCCGTCAGTAACTGCGCGTTCGATGCCAGCGATTACGTTCGCTGTTGTGCCTCTCCCGCCAGGTCCAAGAACACGGTAAGCATAAAGAGTTGCATCAGGTGCCACACCTTTGATGTTGCCGTTAGCTGCAATCGTACCTGCTACGTGAGAACCGTGGTTCGTTGTAGCTCCACGTGGGTCGCCGGCAGGTGTTTCCTGTGGATCATTGTCGTTATCAACAAAATCCCAGCCTTTATAGTCGCCGAAAGCGTGTGCGAGATCCGGGTGCGTGTAGTCAACACCTGTATCAAGAACCGCTACGGTAACGCCTTCGCCTGTGTAGCCAGCTGCCCAAGCGTCATCAGAACCGATGAACGGTGCGCTGTCCAGCATTTGCGGGCTGTACAGTTCGGGATTGATCGACTCCGCATCAAACGGAGTTACCAAGTATTCCTGGTTTGAATAAATCGCTTTAACCCCTGCGATTTCCGCTAATAAATTGATATCGCTTGAAGCGATTTCAATCGAGAAGCCTGAGAATACTGTATCGTACTCCTGGATCAGCTCAACTGAAACACCGTCTTCCTGCAATTCTGTAAGAACCCGGTCGCGCTCCTCGCTTAAGAATTGTTCACTTTGAATTTTTCCTTTATGTTTTGCCTGTAAAATCGACTCCTCGTCCAATTCCACAATGACTGTAAGTTCTTCTAAAGCAGTTGCATCTTCACCCAGATGCAATATCGCCGGTGATGATGCAGGTGTAGTAGAATTTGCAAGCGCCTGCCCGCCGAACGAAGAGAATGCCAATAGGAAAATTAATATATAGATCGAAAACCTTTTAAACTTCTGCTGCATTCAGTCTGCCCCTTTTAATTCATATTTTGTTGTAGCCTTCGCCGGGATAGCGCAGTATTTCTTTCGCACCTCCTTTTAACTTTTTCTATCCCAATCTTTGTAATTTTAATTCTATTCAGACAATAATTCCATTAATTTTATTAAAATGAGAATATTATACTAATTTTATTTTCTGATACCGATATTACGGACTAAGGAATTAGAAGTTAGAGAAGAAAACGGCGGATTTATATTTACTTTAATAGATTTGTACAAACTTTATATTTTTTGAAACTTCAAATACTCATTTACATCAGCGACCCTGTGTCAAAAATAACTCTAATAATTCATGCCAATTTATACTTTATACATGGACGTGTTTGCTGTAGCAGTAGTTTTGGTTTGATTTTTCCTTTTTATCATCTGAATAAATTGTTTGGGAATTGCGTTCAACACAGGGATCAATTGGGGACTGCTGGAAATTGTCATTGGCGCAGACAAAATGATTGATTACCGCAATGAAGACTTTACTGCGACGGGTGAAACGTATGATGTGATTTTCGATGTTGCGGGCAAGAGCCCTTTTTCTAAACGATCAATTCAATAAAACCAAAAGGCGTTTACCTGTTGGGTAATCCGAACCTTACTCAAATGGTCCGAAGGCTCATCCGAACGACAAAAGATAATCGAAAAATTATAGAGGGAGCGGCCAGCTATAAATCCGAAGATTTACGCTATCTGAACGGGTTGATTGCAGACGGCAGGATCAGGCCTGTCATTGATCGGATCTTTCCTCTGGAAGAGCTGAGTGAAGCGCATCGTTACGGGGAAAGCGGCGTGAAGAAAGGGAATGTTGTAGTCAGCAATCGATGACAAAGCAATGGTTGTATATTCGTAAGCTATAATAAAAAGAAGCGGGTTTTCTATGAAGCCTATTTAGAAAGATTAGAATACATTTGATGGGGGAAATTGGTTTGAACGATTATTACGGGGAACTTTGTACACAAGTATATGAAACAAATAAGTCTATTGCAGGTGGAGAGGAGCTTGAATTCTATCTGTCTTATGTAAAGCATAAAAACATGCAGCTGCTGGAACCGATGTGCGGAAATGGCAGAATGCTCCTCCCGTTTTTGGAAAAAGGAATTGATATTGACGGCTTTGACATTTCAGAAGAAATGCTCAGCTTATGCAGATTGAAAGCACAGAACTTAAATCTCAAGCCGAATGTATTTCATTGCAGACTGGAAGAATTCACGAGCGATAAGAGGTACGATCTGGTGTTGATACCGTTTGGTTCTTTTTCGCTGCTGCCGGATGAATTAGTGAAAGACAGTCTTGCTAACATGAGAAATGTCTTGAAGGATGATGGAAAGATCCTGCTGACTGTCATAATGAATAATGGCCCGATTGACGAGATGCCGGACTGGGGTGAAACGAATAGGCAGTATATTGATGGCAATGAAATTATTGAATACAAGAAAATGAGTTTTGATCAGGAAAGTAATATGCTGAATACTACCTTGAAGTATCATTTAATAAAAGGTGGACAAGCAGTTAAAGAAGAAATAATGGAATTCCCGGTTCGGCTCTATGAAAAGGGCGAGTTTGAAAATGTGTTGAAAGCCAATGGTTTTAAGGATTTCACTCGTCATGAAGTCGAAAATGGCTACGGAGCAGGAAGTTCATTTCATGTATTTGAATGTGGAAAGTAGAGGCGATTAATAGAACCTTTAACTGATACACAACAGCTAATTTTTGATGAGAAAAAACAAAAAGCATCCTGTCCAGGATGCTTCAAAGATTGATTTAGCTATTCTCTTTTCTGCTGCTTTCATAATCTTTAAGAAACTTTTCATCTGTCTTCCTGTCAACGAAACTCCAAATTGTAAAGATTAAAATTGAAATACCTATTACCATTAATGAAGCATTGAATACAAAATCAAAATCCATCTCACCGGCAACTTGGTCAACTCCAGCCCTATTTACATAGCTTATAGAACTGCTTTGGTAATTAAACAAGATGAAGGATGTAACGAGTCCCAATAAGAGCCCGCCTAGAATCGAGAAAAATATCTTCTTCATTCTGCGAACACCTCCTGTTAATAGTGTACCTTATGCTGTATCAAAAGTAGCGTAATTCCGGCATTTCTAATATCAAAAATAATCTTGGGAATATTGACGAAGTCGACAGTTTACGGGCCCTGATATAATTTTTTTGTATACCGAGTTCCAGAAATTGTACTGATTCCAGGGAAGTGATAACTTAAGCTTTATACAAGTAATTTGTTAAAACTTGACTGGAGGGATATCGGATGAAAATTTTAGTAACTGGAGCAACAGGGAAATTAGGTTTGAAGGTCGCAGCGTCATTATTGGAATCAGTACCTGCAAGCGATCTGGCTGTAAGTGTTCGAAATCCGGTGAAAGCCGAAGAACTTCGTGCGAGTGGAGTAGAGGTCCGTCAAGGAGACTTTGACCGTCCGGAAACATTGGATAAAGCTTTTGCGGGAATTGACCGATTATTGATTATTTCTACAGATGGGGACAATGAAACAAGAATTCAGCAACATAAGAATGCTGTCCAGGCAGCTGAGCGTGCAGGAATTGGATTTATTGCCTATACAAGTCTTGCAAATGCAACGGAAAGTAAAAACTCAATGGCACCGCCACATGTAGCGACAGAAGCAGCCATAGTTGAGACAGGAATACCATATTCATTCCTTCGCAACAATTGGTACCTGGAAAATGAAATCGGAAGCATTCAAGGTGCCATGGCAGGAGCTCCGTGGGTAACTTCTGCTGGAGAAGGTAAAGTAGGATGGGCATTGCAACAGGACTATGCAGATGCGGCTGCAGAGGTACTTGTTGGGGACGGTCACGAAAACACGATATACGAACTTTCGGGCCCTCTATTGACGCAAGAAGAACTGGCAGCTGCTGTTGGAAATATTCTGGGCAAAGAAGTGCCTGTACAACAAGTCAGCGATGAAGAATATGCGGAAGTCATGAAAGGTTTGGGCCTGCCTGATTATGTGCTGCCAATAGTAGTGGGTATTCAACAAAGCATCAGAAACGGTTCGCTGGAAGTCAGCAACACCGATTTCGAGAAAGTTCTTGGTCGTCCGGTTACACCGATTAATGAAGCGTTAGAACAAATTATCAAGGCAAATTCATAAAGAAAATAATTAGCGATATAAGCAAAAACTAAATAGTTCAGTGAAGCGGATTGCTCCTGTATTGGGGGTAACCCGCTATTTTTTTATGTATTTGGCTGGATAGGTAAAAGAAGGGGAAGTTGCTGAAGACAGCGACTTCCCCTCCTTATCAATTTATAAGCATTCTCAAAAATCATACTCAGCTTCTTTTTCTTCACGGATCTTCGTAAATGTTTCCGTCAGCACCACCGTGTCTTCTGCGAGTCGCTCAATGCGAAGCAGCACGTCGTGATTGATGATTTCTTTTTGGTAGAAATCTTCTTCCACGACGAAGACGAAAGTCTGGACCATTTGCGCTTTCATATATGCGAGTATTGGCTTCAACTGGGTGTCTGCGACCATATAATGTTTGGCAGAACCAGCTGTCACCAGCATGCTGACCACTTTATCGCGGAACGCATTGACCGGCAGCAAGTCAAAAATGTTTTTTAGCGCCGCCGGTATGGAAGCTTGGAAAATCGGTGTGCCGATGACGATGGCGTCAGCTTCCATCAAAGTTTTCGTCACATAGCCGGTATCACCTTCGTAATCGAGGTAATTGCGGCCGTCACTGAATTCCATTTTGTAATCGGCTAAATCAATCAACTCTGTTTCCACTTCAGGATATTTCTCCGAGAGTGATTTGATGGTTGCAGTCATAGCGATTCTTGTTTTTGAACCGATTTGGGAACCGGATAAGCCTACGATTTTCATTCCGCTTCCTCCTTATTTTTTGGCAGTGTATTTTTTGATGGCCGGGATGATTTCCGTGCCGATCAATTCGAGGTTTCGCTTGAGCTTGTCCATCGGCATGCCGCCAAAGTCGATTTGGGCGATATAGCGCTGATGGCCGAATACTTCATGCTGATGCAGGATTTTCTCGATGATTTGCTGCGGGCTGCCGATGTTCATGATGTTATGCGGATCGACGCCTTGTGCGAATAGCTGTTTCGGGAAGCCGCCGCCGTTGGTGCGTTTCATGCCTTCATTGATATGCGGATACAGATCTTTTAACGCCTGTTGGGAATCTTCCGCAGCGTAGAAAAAGCCTGCCGTTGCGATCGGCAATTCATCCGGGTCGTGACCGCCTGCCCGAGCCGCATCGCGGTAGGCATCGACTGTCCGTTTAAAAGTTGAAGCGGCGCCGCCAAGATGTGCCATGAACATCGGCACACCGGCATAACCGGCTTTCATCGCGCTGGCCGGAGTGCCGCCTACTGCGCGCCAAATCGGAAGAGAGCCGTTGACCGGACGCGGAAGCACCTGTGCATTGCGCAGCGGTGCCCGGAACTCGCCACTCCAATTGACGACTTCGTTTTCATTGATCAGCCGAAGTAAATCAAATTTTTCTTCGAACAGCTCTTCGTAATTGCGGACGTTATAACCAAGCAAATCGAACAGTCCGATGCGCGAAGCGCGCCCCGCCACAATTTCCGCCCGGCCGCCTGAAATCAAATCGAGTGTGGCAAAGTTTTCATAGACACGGACCGGATCGGACGTGCTGATGATGGTCGAAGAACTGGCGATCTTAATCTTTTTTGTTGCCTGTGCAATGGCAGAAAGCACCACGGCATGGGCTTGTGTTGCGAAAAATTCCTGATGGCTTTCGCCGACACTGAAAAATTCGACGCCTGCCTGTTCCGCAAGTCCTGCATATTCGATAATGTCCTGAATCCGTTGCTGTGCAGAAATTCTTTCACCTGTAGCCGGGTCAGGCAAATGGTCGCCAAGTGTATAGATGCCGAACTCCAGACCATTGTCAGGATTGATGCGATATTTTTCCATGAATAAATCCGCCCTTCTATTTCCAATATAAAGTCATTATAAGCGATAGGTGATTTTATTATAAGTACGCACTCCAAAGTGCTATAGTATACAAAAAGATACTAAGGGAGATGCCATAATGGAACGAAAACCGGATAATTGCCGCGTGGAAGATGCGCTCGGCATCCTTGTCGGAAAATGGAAGCCTGTGATTCTTCTATACCTGCTGCAGGAAGGCACTAAACGCTTCAGTGAGCTGAAACGCAATATGCCGGGCATCACGCAAAAGATGCTGACGAAGCAATTGCGCGAACTGGAAGATGAAGACATAATTGCTCGTGTTGTCTATCCGCAGGTCCCGCCAAAAGTGGAATATTCCATGACGGAATATGGCCGCAGCCTTGAACCGATTCTTGAAGCCATGCACGAATGGGGTGCCAAACATACCGAGCATAAAATGGAGAAGCAGCAAAACCAGCTGAAAAGTTCTTCTTGAGTAAACCGGGTCTCTCTGATTATAGGAGAGGCCCGGTTTTATTGCGTTCATCGGAATTCAATATTTTGTAAGGCTTAAATCCGATGTGTAAAATGAAGGGCATATGGTTATACCTAAAAGAGAAACTGAAGGAGAGGCGATGCAGCATGAATTTAGAAACGATGAAGACATTTGGTTTTTACAAGCCGGGATCAAAGGAAGAAGCGATGGATTTTCAGAAAGTGGAAGAGGAAAAACCGACAGCGACGGGACGTGATTTGCTTGTTGAAGTAAAAGCGATTTCGGTGAACCCGACAGATCTTCGCACGCGCGACGGCAAAAAGGACGATGACGAGTCGCTGACTGTTGTCGGCCGGGATGTGGCTGGCGTGGTTGTTGCGACTGGTGATGACTGTTCTTATTTTAATGTCGGTGATGAAGTGTTTTACGCGGGCACCAATAATCGGCCAGGCGGGCAAAGCGAATTTCATCTGGTGGATGAGCGCATTGTCGGCCGCAAGCCGGCGAGTCTTGATTTCGCGCAGGCAGCGGCATTGCCGTTGACCAGCATCACTACCTATGAAGCGCTGTTTGAACGGCTGGGCGTTTCCAAAGACGCAGCAGATAATAAAGGAAGGCATATCCTGATCATCGGAGCGGCAGGCGGCGTGGGCTCGATTGCGGTGCAGATTGCAAAACTCGCCGGCTTGACGGTAATCGGTACAGCTTCCCGCACCGAGACGGTCGAGTGGGCAAAAGATCACGGCGCCGACCATACCATAAATCATCACGAGGAATTCGGACCGCAGCTGGAGAACCTTGGCATCAATGGTGTGGATTATATTTTCTGCCTGAACAGCCCCGACGAGCACATGGCCGGAATGGCGAAAGCGATTCTGCCACAAGGGAAAATCTGCTCAATCCTGCCGGCATTCAAGCCGCTCGATCTCGCGCTGTTCGGCAAAAGTGTCACGTTCGTCTACGAACTCATGTACACGCGCTCCGTTTTCCAAACGGCCGACATGGACCACCAGCACATGATGCTGAACGAACTGGCGGACTGGGTGGATGACAATAAAATCCGTACGACAATGACGCAGCATTTCTCACCGATTTCAGTGGATAATCTGAAAGATGCTTATACGAATTTGCTGACTGGCAAGACGATCGGCAAGATCGTGCTGGAAGGTCCGTTCGAGTGAAAATAAATAAAGTGTCGACTTCTCTTTTTGATGGAGGGGTCGGCGTTTTTTTCATTTCATTGATCATTTAGAGTCAAGATCAAAAGAAAAATGGATGCTTTTCGCAGGAGAAAAGCGAAAGTACAAGGGATAGCAGTTAATGTCTATCCGGAAATGGAGAGTGGGCATCGGGTTTATTTGGAATAATTGCCAATATATTTAGGGGTTAATCGAGAAATTGAAACAGAAAGTATTTCATTGGAATTGGAAAGTATTATGGGTGATTTGGAAAGTATTATGGGTGATTTGGAAAGTATGTAGGGTCAAATAGAAAGTATTTGAGGCTAAACAGAAAGTATAGCCATATACTGGGAATTAAAATTCTTTTAAACAGGTCATACAGCCAGGATTCGTGCTTTGGAGACTCCATTTTGACGTCCAGAAATCGTAAGGGACAGTATTTCGGCTGCAATGGACAGTATTTGGTTCGTAACGGACAGTAACGGCATCCTAATGGACAGTAAATCCATAAAATTGGAAATTGACATCCCTAAATCTATATCCAAAAGTTTTAGCTCAAAGCGACAAAAAAACAAATTGACTTTATAAAATTATTGTAATATTCTTTAGAACAGTATAAAAATAGTGTTTATTCCTTTATGCACGGGGAGTTGGAGTAAAAAGGATTAGTAGCTAATTTGTTTACTGCTGTAAGCGATTTCAAATAAGAGGAGAGAAAGAATGATTACATTTATCGTTTCAATTGCGTTGCTTGTGGCAGCTTATTTTACATATGGAAAGTATATCGAAAAACTTTTCGGACCGATGGCGAGTCGAAAAACGCCTGCTTATGCCAATCAGGACGGCATTGATTTTGTACCAATGAACAAACATAAAAACTCGTTGATTCAATTGCTGAATATTGCAGGGACCGGCCCGATTTTCGGTCCGATTATGGGAGCTCTTTACGGGCCAGTCGCATTTCTATGGATCGTCATCGGCTGTATTTTTGCAGGGGCGGTGCACGATTACCTGACGGGCATGATTTCCATCCGCAATAAGGGAGCACATATTCCGGAGCTTGCCGGTAAATTCCTTGGCGCGGCGTCCAAACACCTCGTCAACTTTTTCGCATTATTGCTGCTGTTGCTTGTTGGAACCGTGTTCGTGACAACACCAGCGTCATTGCTTTCTATTCTATTGGATGGAAAAGTGGCTGTGGGAATTTTGATTGGCTTTATTTTCGTCTATTATTTCCTTTCGACAATTCTGCCGATCGATAAAATCATCGGCCGGCTGTACCCTTATTTTGGTGCCGTGCTTTTGATCGGGACATTCGGTGTCGGCATTGCGCTGATGTTTTCCGAGTACAAAATCCCGGAACTTCGATTGGAGAATCTGCATCCGAATAATTTGCCGATTTTCCCGATTTTATTCTTCACGATTACCTGTGGAGCTTTATCCGGCTTCCATGCGACGCAGTCGCCGATTATTTCGCGGACAACGCAAAATGAGTCGCAGGGGCGTTACATTTTCTACGGTATGATGATTGCGGAAGGGATCATTGCGATGATCTGGGCTGCAGCCGCAATGAGCATTTTCGACGGACAGACTTTATCCAGCATCATCAGTTCAGGGACTCCTTCAGCTGTTGTCAATGAAGTCTCCATGACGCTGCTGGGTGCAGTCGGCGGTACGATAGCTGTTCTAGGTGCTATTGTCTTGCCAATCACTTCAGGCGACACGGCGTTCCGCGCTGCGCGTTCGATCATTGCTGATTACATTAAAGTGGACCAGCAGAAAGTGATGAAACGCCTGATGATTGCAGTTCCGTTATTTGCAGTTTCATTGTTATTGACTCAAATTGATTTCGCCTTGCTGTGGCGTTATTTCTCCTGGGCAAACCAGGCGACAGCGGGGATTGCTTTATGGATTGCGACGATGTACTTGTATATCCAAGGCAAGAATTACCTGGTGTCATTGGCACCGGCAATTTTTATCACCTATATGGTATTTGTCTATATCCTCAATCAAAAAATCGGTTTCAATCTTGACCTCAATCTGTCGTTTATCATTGGTATAGTCTTAACCATCATCATTGTGGGACTGTTCTTCGCGAAAGCACGGAAAAATCGTGCCGACGACGTGGAGACAGTTGTTGCGGTGGACTGACCTGAGAATAAATTATCATACTGCCACACCGGATGCTTCGGCGTTACGGTGTGGCTTTTCTGTTTTTTTCTTGAGGATATTTATAAAAATCCTCTTATATAACCACTCGTTTTTATTCATTTATAATTTATTAAACGGAAAAGGATGTTTCCTGGATATGTGGAATAGGTAAGTATAAGGAAGGCAGCTTTATTTGATGACAGAAGGAGGAATTTCATGAACGGGCAATTTTTCAAAAATAGTCTGCACGGAGAAGGAGCCAATTTTGATACAGCGAAGGTTTTTGATGGGATGGACTGGGAACTGGCGGGAGACAAATCGGGTGATTTCCCGCATTCGGTGTGGGAATTATTGTTCCATATGAATTATTGGCAAGATTTCATGCTCGATTTGTTAAACGGCCTAACGCCGAAAAGCCAGAATCCCGACGAGGAATCCTGGCCTCATACGCCGTCGCCGGAAAGCGAAGATGAGTGGGATTCGGCGATTGCGTACTTCCTGAAAGGATTGGAAGAAGCCGAGCAGGAATCCACGAAAGATTTATTGGAGAAAGTGGTTGCCGGACGGGATGACACCCGGGGCGACTGTCTGCAGACAATCGTTCTGCACAATACGTATCATGCCGGGCAGGTGGTTTTTGCCCGGAAAATTAAAGGGCATTGGCCGCCGCCAGCTAATGGTGAAAGCTGAATTGCTGGCTTTGCAGGTTGAAAAGAAATAAATAGAATACATTCATCAAACTGCTTGTGCTCTCAATTATTTTGGGGGGGCGGGCAGCTTTTTTGTTTTTTTTACTGATTTTGAGGCTGGCGCGGATAAACACCATCCAGCCGAGGATAACCTAACTTCCCACTACTTTTCCCCGGAAATAAAGAACAAAAAACAAAAAAGGACGCTTTTCGCTGGCGAAAAGCCCCTTCTAAAGATCAGACGCGATATATTAGCTCTTAACTAAGAAGAAAAGAGGGCAAGCATGACTACTTTCATTTAACGTCAATCGATGATAACGTCTTTGCCTTGTTCGCGCAGCGACTTCAGCGAGCTGAGCATGTGATCGATCTCTTCATCGCTATGCCGTTCCCAGTTTCCGAGTTCGGCAATTATTTTCAGCGGTGATTTCGACCGGTAGGAGCGGGTCGGATTGCCTGGGAAACGTTTGTCGGTCAGGTTTGGATCGTTCTCGAATTCGCCTTGCGGCTCGACGATATAGATTCTTTCCTGGGCATTGCCCGCTGCCAGTTCAGCTCCCCATTTAGCAGCTTCCAATGTTGCAGTGAAATAGATGTAATTTGATTTTTTGTCCTGATAATTGGAGCGGTTTTGCGCTTCGAGCAGGTCGCCGAGATTCAACTGTACTTTCGTTCCATGAAAGAAAGGGCCGAGGTCGAGAACTTCTTTTTGTTCATTCATATTGGTCTGCCTCCTGTTTGATTCGCTTGGTATGTAGCAGTATAGGACAGGTATTTGCAGAAAAGTAGTCTGTTAATAATTTTTTATTGGGTGTATAATAAAGGTATAGAGAACGATAACGAATAAATTATAAACCTTTCTGAATGAACCGTTCACCGGCCATTTCAGAAGGGTTTTTTCATTTTCATGGAGAATGGGAGAAGAGATAAGTTTTAATTGAATGGAGGAAACTCGATGGCAGAAGAACGGAAGATTGAATCTTTTGATGGTACGCAATTGTTCAGCCGGAAGGATACGGCTGAAAATCAACGGGCGGTTGCTGTGATTTCGCACGGTTTAGCCGAGCACCTGGGCCGTTATGATACGCTGGCTGAAACGCTGTTGAGCAATGGTTTCACCGTCTATCGCTATGAACAGCGCGGCCATGCGCGGTCTGACGGGAAGCGCACGCATTTTGACGATTTCAATGAAATGCCGGATGATTTGAAAACCATTATGGACCTGGCAAAAGAAGAGAATCCGGATGCGCCGATTTTTCTCATCGGCCACAGTATGGGCGGCTTCACAGCGGCGACGTTTGGAACGAAATACCCGGGACAGGCAGCAGGAATCGTATTGTCCGGTGCGCTGACCCGCTATAATAATCAGCTTTTCGGTCCGCTGCCGATGGACTTGCCGGAAGAAACGTATCTGGACAATGAACTCGGGGAAGGCGTCTGCAGCGATCCGGCTGTCGTAGAGGCATATGCAAATGACCCGATGGTGGAAAAGAAGATTTCGGTCGCTCTCATCAATCAGTTTGGAACCGGCATCGACTGGCTGAAAGCCAATGCCGAAAGGTTTACAGACCCAGTGCTTGTACTCCATGGCAATGAAGACGGGCTTGTCGCTGAAAAAGATTCTCGCGACTTTTACGGTGAAATCGCTTCTTCAGACAAAACACTGAAAATCTATGCGTCATTGATGCATGAGATATTTAATGAGCCATCCAAGTATAAGATTTATGATGAAGTGGTGGAGTGGATGAACGAACGGCTTTAGATGGAACTGCTCTGCAAAGACGCTGTACGACGCTGATAAAAAATAGACAGAATAAGATTTTCCTCCTGCTTTTCTGCAGGGGGAATTTTTATTGAAATGCAGATTGGTTTCAATCGTTTACCCATTTTCATAGTGGGTAGATAGGGGTTATGAAAAAAATTTAAAAGAGGTGGATACCAATGAAAAACGAATTGACGGTAAAACATAAATTGGGCTTTGGCACCGCGCCGCTGGGCAATATGTTCAGGGACGTTCCGGAGGACGAAGCGATGAAAACGATCCAGTCTGCGTGGGACGAAGGAATCCGTTACTTCGACACGGCGCCGTTTTATGGCGCAGGGTTGGCTGAAATCCGGTTAGGGGAAATCTTATCTACGCATAAGCGCGATGATTTCCTGCTAAGTTCGAAGGTCGGCCGGCTTATTCTCGACGAAGAGGAAGAAAAAGAAGGATTGTTTGGATATGGCCGCAAGAATAAAATCCGGACAGACTATACGGAAGACGGCACACTCCAATCGATTGAAGACAGTCTGAAGCGTCTGAAAACCGACCGTCTGGATATGGTCTATGTGCATGACCTTTCACCGGATTTTCTCGGAGATGAATGGATTACAAAATTCGATGAAGCACGTAAAGGCGCTTTCAAAGTACTCGACCGGCTGAGAGATGAAGGCGTCATAAAGGCTTGGGGACTGGGTGTCAATACGACGACACCGATCGAAGTGGCGCTTGAGCTGGAAGAAGCCCATCCGGATCTCAGTTTGTCTGCGACACAGTATACGCTTCTTCAACACGAACGTGCACTTGAGCGCATGATGCCGCTCGCTCAGGAAAAAGGGGGCGGACTCGTAGTCGGCTCGGCTTATAACTCTGGCGCATTGCTCGGCGGAGACTTTTTCGATTATCAGGAAATCACTCCAGATATCAAAAAGAGAGTCGAGCAGTTCAATGATGTGGCACGAAATCATGATGTCAAATTAAAGCATGCGGCACTTCAGTTCTCGGCAGCACATCCGGCTGTAAAAGCAGTAGTAGTCGGTTCGACGAGACCAGAACACATTAAGGAAGACTTGCAGGCGATGCAGGTGAATATTCCGGCTGCTTTCTGGGAAGAGCTGGTTGAGAAGAATCTGGTTTCTTCGAAAGCGGTATTGCCCGGGAAATAAAATTCTATTCAAATTTAAAATTAACCGCCATTCCTTTTGGAATGGCGGTTTTTGTCATTGCTGCCCATACTGATGTTTCGCCAGCTTGAACAAATCGGTCTTCCGCAGATATTGCTCAGGCGCAAGGAACGTCACAGTGACAACGCCCGGATGGCGGCCGATTTCAATGGCGCCCGTGATGGTCGCGCGGTTCATGATTTCCGGTACAGTGACACCGAAGAAATCAGCAGCGCGCTTCAAGCCGTTTTCGGTGGCGTCGTTCAGATTCGGACCGGAGCCGATAAACGACACCGGATAGGATTCTTCGATTTTGCTGACTTCCCACGTCTCGGCAATTTGCCGCGCAGATTGCTTTTCTTCCGCAGTGAACGGTTTCGCCGTGTACGGCAGGTCTTCCACAGTCGGCAGCAGGATCGGCCCTTTGATGTTCATTCCTTTCAGTACGCTGACTTGAAGATGAGCAATGCCGGAAACGTCGGTTGTGTGGCCGGCGATTTCGCCATCGCCTTGCATGGCGTGCATGTCACCGAGGTAAACGCCGCCGCCCGGAACTTTCACCGGACAGATCAGCACCGCGCCGGCACGCACACGGTTCACATCCAAATGGCCATCCGTGCGGTGTGTTTCTAATTCTTCCTGCGTGGCTGCGTAATCATGCGGTGCACCGACAAGAAATGAACCGAAGTCACCTGCGTTATGCGAATCGGGGGTCGCGCGGGATGGCGTTGTGCCAAGTTGTCCAAGGAACGGACGCATGCGCGCCATCGTGCCGACCAAATCATGCGGCGCAAACGTCACGACCGGATTCTGCACCGATTCGTCAGGTGTTTTCATATAAGCGCGGCCGTCGCGTGCAATCGTTTCAGCTGCTTCCTGCGGCAAGGTCAAACCGACATCGCCTTTTTCACCGAAGAAAATCGTATAGCCGTTCGTAAAGACAAAAGGTGTCGCATCTGCTCCACAATTGGCGCAGCGAATCGCTTCCATGCCGATGCCTTTGATGACAGTTTCCGGATTCTTGGTACCGCATTCCGGACATTTCGCCGCCACATAGCCGTCGCCGTCTGCCCGGTCTTCAATCATTTTATCGTTGCCCGAAGCCGTTGCATGCGACGTCACCGTAATCGATTGGATCCGTATAGCGATTGCGTCTCCCGGCTCAGCTCCTTCCACATAAACCGGCTTCGTCACCTCGTGCCCGCCGATAATGCTTGGGGTCATCATCGGCCCCCAGCAGCCCGGCGCCGTATTGGCGATAATCGTGCCGCCGTCTTTCACCGGCCCCAGCATTTCTTTTTCCGGATCCAAAATACCATTAACAAAATGATTTACGAATAAAGTCTCAACAGCTGTTTTATTCACATTTATCCTCCTCATTTTATAATATTCTGACTATTTTTATTATAGTGGGTAGGGGCTTGGATTCACAATATGGAGGATTGGAAAGTTGCAATGGAAATGAAACTGTCTGCTATTCCTAATTTCATTTAAAGGAGATTTTTATTCCTATACAGAAAGGGTAATAAAGAAGTATACGAAAAGGAGTTGCATATAAATGGAGAATGTTACCGTAGGACACATCGAAGTTAATGGAGGAAACGTCTGGTACCGGATTACCGGGAAAGGGCCAGGAATACCGCTGCTTGTGGTGCACGGAGGACCGGGGTCGAAAAGCAGCGACAGTGATCCGCTTCGTCAGCTCGGGACGGACCGGCCGGTGATTCAGTATGACCAGCTTGGCAGCGGGAATTCGGACCGTCCGACAGATACGTCGCTTTGGACGGTGGAGCGTTTTGTTGAAGAATTGGAGCAGGTTGTTGAGGCGCTGGGCCTGGAAGAATTCCATCTGCTCGGGCATTCGTGGGGCACGATGCTAGCTGCTTCTTATCTATTCAAAAAGCCGAAAGGGGTCCGCAGTGTGATATTTTCAGGACCCGCTCTTGATGCGCAGCGCTGGGAGCGGGATCAGCGGAATTATTTGAAGGGATTTCCTGAGGACATCCAGGAAACGATTGAGCGGAGCGAGCGTGAAGGAACGACCGATTCTGCCGAATACGATGAGGCGATGACGGCCTATTACAAGCGCCATATGTGCCGCGTCGATCCGTGGCCAGAAGGGCTTGTGGAAGATATGAAGCAATTGAATCACCAAGTTTACAATTATATGTGGGGCGCTTCGGAATTTACGGTGACCGGCACGTTGAAGCATTTTGATGCGACAGACCGTTTGGGTGAAATAAAGATTCCAGCTTTATTCACATGTGGCCGTTATGACGAAGCTACGCCGGAAGCGACAGAGTATTATGCGAGTCTGGTGCCGGATGCGGAATTTCATGTTTTTGAAAACAGTTCACACATGCCGGCGATTGAAGAGCCGGAAGCCTATGTGGAGACTGTGCGTGAGTGGGTGAACCGGCAGGAGATGAAACCGGGGGCGTAAAGACGGTTTGACGGTAAGTAGTGATATATTGAAATGAAGTTAATGGAAAAACGGCAATCAGATTTTTCGGGCTCGTGAGCGTTCCACAGCTCACGAGCCCCAGCAGTTTGCCGGGGCAAACTGTTCCATTCTAATGTTTTTGTTCTAGAGTTTTGGGTTGGAATTTGATATTGATACCGTTGGTAATATGGTACGATTGAAGCGTGAATAGTGCTTCGTTCACGGCAAGAGTAGTAGGCGGAATTTAAAATTTTCAGGAGGTGTAAAGCATAAAAACGGAGCTGGATTTATTGCCCAAGACATTGGCGATTGAGTGTTTATTGAAGCGTATTTCTTCCAACCACAAGCAACCCGAATACCTGGAAAACCAGTTGCACCGCGCGACTGCCGGAATCAGCGGGGAAGGTAAGATGGTAAAGAAATTTCGGGAGTTTTCTTATGATGGCAATTATTTGCCGTTGTGGAATCTGAATATGGGGTTGGGCGAATGGGCGGTTCAGATTGACGGCCTGCTGCTGACTGACCGTTGTGCCATTGTGATGGACTCCAAGAATGTCAGCGGTGAAATCCATTACGACCCATTGAATGAAGAGTATTATAGGAAGACTATTCCGGGTGGAGAAATACTGACTATGGAAAATCCCGTGTTCCAGCTGAATAAGCATATCCATTTTATGCGGAAATGGTTTTCGCTGCACAAAATCAACTTACCCGTTACGGGTTTGATTGTGTACACCGCTAACAATTGCGTATTCCACACGAAGCCTTCTGACGCATTGATTTGTAAAACGTACCAGATGAACCAGTATCTATACCAAATTCTTCGGGACAATCCCCTAACCGCCGTTTCCCGTCCGCTCATGGACATCGGGAAACTGATTGCGGCAAACCAGGTCCCCTTTAAATTATCCCCTTTGAGTGAGTTTTATAAGATCAATCTCCGTGACGTGAAGACCGGTGTTTATTGCAATAAATGCTCCAGCCACGGCATGCAACGTGTAAAGAAATCCTGGATTTGCGCTGCCTGCGGCAATAAAGATGCGGCTGCCGACCGATTGGCGGTGCAGGAGTATTTTTCATTGATAGATAGAGAGTTGACGAATAGGAAGTTTCGGGAGTTTAGTGGCATCGAAAATTCTGACTCAGCAAGGCGTGTTTTAGCTAAATATGACCTGGAGATTACAGGTGATAGAAAAACACGTGTCTATAGAATAAAGAATAGGTGAAGGATGCGTAATTATTTATGACTTTTGGTTAAAGTTGAATGGTGGAAATTAGGTGAATTACGAGAATCGCTGATAAACGGTGAAAAATCGCTGATAAAGTGGAAAAAATCGCTGATAAACGTCCAAAAATCGCTGATAAACCTAAAAAAATCGCTGATAAATCATCAAAAATCGCTGATAAACCCAAAACCCAGCCTCCACCTCTCACCTTCAAACCCAATAATGATGCTTTTCGCAGGCGAAAAGCGATTTATTAAGATCGACGAACCTTTTTAAAGGTAATTCTCTTTCTAATCATAGAAAAAAGCGGTTGCGAAAGTCGCAACCGCCTTTCTTTCGCTAATTTAAGAAAGAACGATGCTTTTCGCCCGCGAAAAGCCCCTTATTAAATTCAACCCCATAAAAAAAGATGGCCGCGAAATCCTTCGCGGCCATCTTTCCCTTTACATACTCTCTATTTCTCTTTCATTCCGCTTAACCGCCGGACGCGTTAACGAGAAGACGGCAAAACCGAGTGCGCCGAGCACGATGACGCCGCCGACCCATGAGGTGCTGGTGACGGAACCGGTTTGCGCCAACGTGAAGCCGCCGATTGCGGAACCTAGCGCGATGCCGACTTGCAGGGCGGAGTTATTGAAGCTCTGCTGAATGTCGGATGTGGTGGGATCCGTTTCGATCAGGTAGCTTTGTTGCGGCGGAGCGAGAGCCCAGCTGAGTGCTGCCCAAACGACCATCACCGGCATGAAGATCACAAGTGAAAATGTGGTGAATGGCAACAGGAACAAAGAGACCGCGAATGCGGAAATGACGATTAGGATACTTTTCTTCGAGCCGATCGAATCGGACATTGTGCCGCCGATTGCGCCGCCGCTTACTGCAGCGATACCGAATACCAGATAACAGACGCTGACCCAGAAAGGATTCAAGTTCAACGTCGTCTCAAGAAACGGCGTGAAGTAGGCGTATACGGTGTAATGTCCCGCCAGCATGAACATTGTCGCCAGGTGAGCGGTGCCAATTTTTGCGCTGGCTACCGCTTTTAATTGCTGCTTCAGCGGAATTGCCTTACTGCCAGGAATCGGCTGGATATAAAGCGCGATCAGCGCCATCGAGCCGATGGACAATGCTGCGATGCCAAGGAAGATGAAGCGCCATCCGAATGCATCTGAAATAAGGATGCCAAGCGGAACGCCGAGAACGAGTGACGAAGAGACGCCCATGAAAATAAGGCCGATCGCTTTTGCGCGGTAAGGCGGTTCGACGATTTTAGCGGCGATGGTGAGCGACAGCACGATGATCAGCGCTGTACTTGCAGCCGTCAAAATCCGTGCAATCATCATCCAGGTAAAATCAGGACTGAAAAACGTCATGATATTGCCGAGGAAAAAGATGAACAAGGAAATCAGATAAACTTTTTTGCGTTCAAAGCGGCTGGTCGCCACCAGCAGGACAGGGCCGGCAATCGCATAGACCAACGCGAATAGAGTGATCAGCTGCCCCGCTGAACTTACCGACACGTTGAATTCATCGGCTATCGTCGGCAGGATTCCTCCGACAATCAGTTCCACAAGTCCGACTGCGACCGTGGATAAGGCTAAGATATAAACTTTCAAATTCATTGCAACTACGCTTCCTTTCCAATAAAAAATTGCTTCATTTGTCAGAAAATAAAAAAATCCTGATTACAGAAAACGAAAAGTCGTTTTCTGTAATCAGGATTTTGCGGTTCCTGGTAGAGACCCTTAAGCCGTATTCTTAAGGTTATACAGAGAGTATGGGTGGTTCGATTGATTACTTTGAAAATCTTACTACATATAAAATTTTTGTGCAAGTCGGCAGATATGCACAATAAAAATTTGAACGCTTTCACCACAAAAGGTATGATTTGAGAAACCATAATTATACATGAAAAGGAAGTGGCGGCAGTGCAGAAGAAATGGCTGATTTACGGAGCTTATGGCTATACAGGGGAATTGATTGCGAGAGAAGCGAAAAAGCGTGGCTGGAACCCTGTACTGGCCGGCCGGAATCCCGAGATGCTCAATCATCTTGCCAAAGAGCTGGATATGGAAGCGAGGGTGTTTCCAGTTGGTCCGAATATGGCTGAAAACCTGTCCGACATCGCACTTGTGCTGCACTGTGCCGGTCCTTTCCAAAAGACGAGCGCACCGATGATCAAGGCGTGCCTTGAAGCGGGAGCAGATTATATGGACATAACCGGTGAAATTTCCGTTTTCGAACACAGTTTTGCGCAGGATGCCAAAGCGAAAGAAGCGGGCATCACCATTTGTTCGGGTGTCGGATTTGATGTGATTCCGACAGATTGTACAGCGCTTAAGCTGAAAGAGCTGTTGCCGGATGCGACGACTCTTTCACTCGGCTTTGATTCGGATTCGGGTATTTCGCCGGGCACGTATAAAACGATGATCGAAGGGATGGGTTCCGGCAGTGCAGAGCGGCAGAACGGCCAGCTGATCCCTGTGTCGATCGGAAGCCAGCGCCGGTCAATCGATTTCGGCCGCGGCATGCGTTCTGCCATGGGTATTCCGTGGGGCGACGTGTCGACCGCATTTCATACGACAGGCATCCAGAACATCGCCACTTGGATTCCGATGAAAAAGTCACGCATCGCCGGTGCCCGGCTGTTGAATCCGGCCGGTTCGATTCTTGCGCTGCCGTTTATCCAGAAAAGATTGAAGAAGTGGATCAGCCTGCGCGTAAAAGGGCCGGATGAAACACGGCGAGCGGGAGCTCCTGCATATATCTGGGGAGAAGCGCGGAACGAGGCAGGTGTCATAAAAACGGTCCGGATTAAAACGGCGAATGTCTACGACTTAACGGTATATGGAGCACTTGAATCGGTCAGCCGCTTGCTGGAAGGCGAGTTTCCAAAAGGCAGCTACACGCCGGCAATGCTGTTCGGGTCGGGATTGATCGAAGAGTTGCCGGGTTCAGGGAAGTTTGAAGAAGAGACGATTTATCCGGAATGATAAATCCTGGTCCACATATTCTTATAAAATGACAAAAGCAATCCAGTAGAATCGCCGCTTCTATGACTGGATTGCTTTTATCTATTCAAATAAATCTATGTAAATATCCATCAAATATTTTGTTCATAACTTTCGGTGTGTTTTCTATATAAACATTAATTTGTTCCCTGTTCGATTCGAAGTTGTCAGAGTCACTTTCCTCTGTTGGGAAATCGGATATTCCTTTTATAATAATGCACTCAACCTCATTCTTCTTGCAGATATAAGCAATTGCACCTGCTTCTGTATCGGCTATTATGATGTTGTTTTCTTTAAGTTCCAAATAATCCTTCCACATAACTACTGCTTTGTCAGCTGTGCCGATGGTTCCGGTATAAAAATCATTTCCGTATTTGGATAAATCAATATCGACTATGAAGGATCGCTTAATGAAGGGCTCAATTTCTTTTACTGTGCAATCATATTGAACGGCTTTATCGGGTACAAAAATATCCAAATTGCTGAACTGATCATCTATTCCTGCACATGTTCCAGCAACGATTACTTTAGTTAGATTAAATTTAGAGATCATATACTGATTACCGCCGACACCATTTGCTTTTCTTATGCCGGTACTATAAAAAATAAGCTCCGCATCCTCGATAGTCCTCAAGAAATACTCGCCATAAGGATAACCGAAACGTTCGTTATCTTTTATGCTGAAGTATTCCAATGTCGCTTCATATTCCCACTTCGTCGCTATACTTATTCCTATCATTGACTTATCACCCTGCCTCGTAAGTTAAATAATATTCGTTCTGAGCTATTATCATTATATTAACATAAAATTCCATTTACTCTTTTTAAAATCCGCTTTTTTTTAAGTAAATTGCTCCTTAAATGGTTTAGCCAGAAATTCTCGGGGAATAGTAAGAAAAAACACCTTATATAAGTTTTGTATAACCAATTACGAGGCTGACTGCAAGGAGAGAGGAATGGACAATATACTTAATAAAGTAGCAAAATTCATCAAAGAAGAAAATAATGCTTTAACAGAGAATCTGTTGGGGCAGGCAACAGAAGAGCTGCAGTTAAATTTATCGAATGATCAGCTGGCCAGGCATCACGAATTAATCGGACTCCTTTTGGATAAGGTTGCACTTGGCTTATTAAGCACCCGCCAGGAAACCCTGGATATGGAAATGGATTATGATATCGATCATTTCTTTTACTACGACGGGACGCTTCTGAAAAATACGGTTGAAATCATCAGCACGTTTCGCCTGTCGCTTCTGCAGGAATTGCAGGACAGGGGCGTACTGGAGAACAGCAGCGCCGCTGAAATTTCCAGGCTTTATCATCATGTGATTTACATTTTTGATGATGCACTTCGGAAAACGACAACGAATTTCAATTTGGAAAACCAGAAAATACTGGATGCCAACGAACAGGAAATCATGGAACTGGCTGCGCCGATCGTTCCGATCAAAAGTGGAGTCGGCGTTATGCCGCTCATTGGAGAATTCACCGATTCAAGGGCAACTTATCTTTCGACGGAAGTTATTCCGAAGGTAGTGGAATTGGATATCGAGGAACTCGTGATCGACTTTTCTGGAATCCATCATTTCGATACAAATGTGGCGCAGCAGATTTTCCAGATTCGGGACATCTTGCAGCTGCTTGGAATAAAACCGGTGTTGACGGGAATTCGGCCGGTGATTGCGCATACCGCTGTCAGTTTGGGAATCAACTTGAACGATATGCAGACTTATGGGACTGTGAAAGAATTCCTGGAACTTACGAAACAATAAGGGGAAATCGTCGGCTGAACGGTAAGCTGGCGGTTTTTCTTTTTTGATTTGCCTGCGTTATCCAAGTGGAATTACTGAAAAAAATAAATGACGTGCTTGACTTGTTTACAGAACATGCTAAGATTATGAAAATTGAAAGCGGCTATACGAACGTTGAATGATGATTGAGTAGGCTAATTGCGGGCAGCAGGAAGAGACTGGATGAGTGGTGCAAATTCAGGCAGCAATATAGGTGAATTACGCCATCTGTAATTTCGACGATGAATGAAGTGGATGTTCCGGCGAGAAATCGGGATGTCAAATTGGGTGGTAACGCGGAGAAAGTCTTCGTCCCTTTGTTTAGGGGACGTGGGCTTTCTTTTTTTCGTTTTAAATACTTTCTAGAATCCAGGGGGAATCGGCAATGTTTCGTATCAAAGCAGTGTTATCACCGAGTTTTACAGAAGCGGTTGTGCTTGTGGCAATCGTAGTAGCAATTATCAGTTCCAGCATCATCTTTTTTGAAGCTCCTCCGCATGTACCGATTCTATTATCGATTTTGCTTTTGATTTGCTACGGCTTGGTTAAAAAGATATCGTACAAGGAATTGGAACGCGGTTTAGTGGAAGGCGCGGGAGCAGGGATGAGCGCGGTATTCCTGTTTTTCTTTATCGGTATACTGATCAGCAGCTGGATGCTGAGCGGTACTATTCCGACTTTGATCTTTGCTGGCTTTAATCTGGTTACGCCACTCTTTTTCTTTGCCATCGTTTTTATCATCACTTCAATCATCGGTTTATCCATCGGCAGTTCCTTGACCACCGTCGCTACGGTGGGTGTAGCTGTTATCGGGATCGCCGGTGCACTTGATCTGTCGCTTGCCGTCACGGCGGGTGCCATTGTTTCCGGTGCATTCTTCGGCGATAAAATGTCTCCGCTATCGGACACAACAAATCTGGCATCATCAATTGTAGGCGTCGATCTGTTTGAACACATCCGGAACATGAGCTGGACGACAATTCCAGCATTCCTTCTGACATTGATTTTCTTTGGGCTCATGTCGCCGTCGATTACACTCGACAATACGGCAGATATTGCGCTGTTTAAAGAAGGATTGCTGGAGACCGGCTTAATTCATTGGTACTCAGTCATTCCTTTACTCGTCCTAATCGCATTGACAATCATGAAAGTGCCGGCGTTAATGACATTGGCTGCGAGCTCGATTGCTGCCATTATCGTTTCGCTGTTTCATCAAAGCCTTCAAGTTTCTCAGACGCTCGGTGTTTTATTCGGCGGCTATGTCTCGGCGACCGGCATTGAAGAAGTTGATGCCCTTCTTTCAAGAGGCGGCATGGAAAGCATGTTCTTTACCATCGGCCTGGTGCTGCTGGCACTCAGCATGGGCGGCTTATTATTCACTTTAGGAATCGTTCAATGTTTACTAATGAAAATTGAAAGCCTGTTGAAAAAGGTTTCTTCCGTTATTGTAGCTTCTGCTTTGACGGCAATCGGCGTCAACATTTTAATCGGAGAACAATATCTATCGATTCTGCTTACAGGACAGGCCTTTCAAGGTCCATACGAAAAGTTGGGTCTGGCAGGAAAGAACTTAAGCCGGGTTATGGAAGACGCTGGAACGGTTGTGAATCCCCTCGTTCCATGGAGTGTCTGCGGTATTTTCATCACGTCTGTCCTTGGCGTATCGACTCTTGAATACTTGCCGTTTGCGTTCTTCTGTCTATTGTCACCAGTATTGACTGTTCTGTTTGGAATCAGTGGAAAAACGTTGACGTACACTAAAAATGCCTAAAGACAATAGTAGTTGGGCAAAAGCACTACCAATTTCTGAATGTTAGTGGCTGTTTCTGCTAGCTTCGTTTACCATAGACGGTAGAAGCCGACCATCAGGAATCCACCATTCGAATATGAAAGGAGTTTTCATATGGAAATCGGGATTGAAATTTTCCACATTGTCCTGCCGATCATTCTTGTGGGAGCAATTTCGCTCTTTGTAATTCTCAGACTTAAAGAGAAGCAGAAGAGGGGGACGCTCGCCAAGAAAGAAACAACAGCTGCCCAGAGTTTACTGGACAGTCTGATTCCTTTAGGAATGGTATGTGGCACTGCACTCGGTTTAGTCCTCAGTATATTCCTTCCGTTTTCAATGGCAACAGGCATTACGTTTGGCGCTGGATTAGGGCTGCTCGGCGGTTATTTTGCTTATGAATTTTACAGTAAGCAAGAAGAGCCGAATATCCAGTAGAGAATAAAAGCAGTGAAGCAGTCAGGAATTAAGCTGACCGCTTCACTGCTTTTTATTTATTGCTGTACAGGTAGTAATCCTGGGCATGCATGACTTCAAAGCCAACTGATTCATACAAACCTAGTGCCTGGGCATTCTTGGTTTCCACATCCAGATGCACGGAATAGCCGAGGTCATGCTGGTGCTTGACTGTGCGCCGCAATACTTTACGGCCAATGCCTTTTCCTTGGTGCTCCGGAAGAATTGAAAAACCATAGATCCATGCCTCGTTGCTTTTTCTGGCTACCCGAATTTTTCCGACGGTTTCTCCATCTGCATCGATCATCAGCATTTCCGTATCTTCGTCTCCGTCCAGCCGGGTTTCCATAGCTCTGGCATCCTCTTTTGAATAACCGAATGCTTCCACATCGAGCCGAATCCTAACTTCAAGATCTTCATTTGTCGCTGTGCGTAATTGGAAGCCGGACACATCTTCGAGAGGCTGGGGTTTCCACTCCATCTGATGTTCGGTAAAAGAATAAACGGCTCCGATATTCCTTAGGAATTCCTTTGCTGCTGCTGAACTGGCGGGGGCATTCAATAAAATTTTGTTGAAGCCGTTCTGTCTTACAGCAGCCATCGCTTGATCAAAGAGTTTGGAGAAATGTCCCTTTCTGCGTTCATCCGGCTTCACCATTCCCGTCACTTCTACTGTTGAACCGAATGAATACAATCCGATAAAAGCAATCAGTTTATCATTTTCATAATATAAATGATCAAGTTGAGTGGAATCTCTGTTTCGGAGCATCTCCCAATTCAACTTTAGTTCAAGATCATCGTATAATTCCACTTCTTTTTGGAGTTGTTCTATCTCGTGAAGTTGTTGCGTTGTTAACATGTTTTTCTCCTCAATAAATAAATTTGAATATTCGCCATCATTGAAGTTTCTCATATTCTTTTAAAGGAAGCAACGTCGCAGTTGATTCATTGTCAGGACAAGATTAGATTTACTTATTAAAAACTTATTCGCAGATTCTTCTGTAATTTAACTGGGATTCTTAAATAGAATGATACAATTGAGTTAAGTTACGTACGATTCGTTTAAGAAGTGGTTAAGAATAAATCCTTATAGGAGGGGAAACATGGGTATCTTGCTGGCGATAATATTTGGAATCTCGATTTTGCTGTCGGTATTTGCGTTATTTTATGTAACCATTGCACGCAGTTGGCAGAGTTTTATTGTACTGGGATTGGCAACTCTTCCGGTTTCTTTCTACTTATTATCAGGTGAGATGCCCGTCCAGGCCGCTGGATTAATTTCAGCAGGGTGTTTTATTGTATCCGGCTTTTTATTCATACAGAATAAACAAAAGAAGCTGGTATAAGATGTTCCATTTAGTTCCCGGTTACTACCTAACTTAGCCAAGCCAAACATAAAAGGAGAAAAGATGCGATTCATATAGCTTCTTTTCTCCTTTTTCTTTTCCTTTAAATACGTGTTTATGACCCTTACACAATAACTATACAAACTGAGTTTCCAAGTTTAAAATTGAGGGAATAAGAAGGAGTAGTGCCACATTCTGAATAAAGCCCTCTTATAAAGATACTTCTGCAAACTTCAGCCGGCTGGGTAGACTAAAATACTGTGGGAATGAAAGGCGGTACATATATGAGTAATGCTGGAAAATCCGTAATCGTGATTGGGGGAGGGCTTGGCGGTTTGTCTGCTGCTATTTCACTTGCGCAAAAAGGTTATGCGGTTTCATTATATGAGAAGAATAACCATATCGGCGGCAAAGTGAATCGCCTGGAACAGGACGGTTTCGGTTTCGACCTGGGTCCGTCCATTTTAACGATGCCGCATATTTTCGATAAATTATTCCGCGGGAGCGGCAAGCGGATGGAGGATTACATACAGATGAAGCGGCTAAACCGGGAATGGCGTTCGTTCTTTCCTGACGGCACCGTGCTGGATCTATACCGCAATCTTCACATGATGGAGCGGACAAATCCTGCTCTTTCCAAAAAGGATATCAAAGAATATTATTCACTGTTGAAATATTCACAGCGGATCTATAAAACGACTGAACACAGTTATTTGGCAGAAGGCTTCGAGTCGCCGAAAGAAGCGGTCGCACAAAACGGCATCCTGGCGACATTGGTCGGCTTTGATCTGACGTCGACGATGTACGAGGGGATTTCCAAGCGCATCAGCAATCCGCATTTGCGTGATATGCTGTCGTATTTCGTCAAATACGTCGGCTCTTCTCCATACAGCGCGCCGGCTGTGCTCAATATGATGATTTATATGCAGCATGCGCAGGGCTGCTGGTATGTACCGGGCGGAATGCACAAGCTGGCGGAAGGCCTGACGAAACTGGCGGAAGAAGAAGGTGTGCAAATTCATACTGGCATGGGTGTAGTCCGTGCCCGCACGAATAAAGATAAGAAGATCGCAGGTGTTGAACTCGAAGATGGTTCATTCCAGACTGCTGATTATTATGTGTCCAATATGGAAGTGATTCCGTTTTACCGGGAAATGGTGGACGCGGATGACAAGTTTGTCGAGAAGCTCGAGAAAAAATACGAACCGGCGAGTTCAGGGCTTGTGCTGCACTTGGGTGTGAAGAAAACGTATCCGTTCCTGAACCATCATAATTTCTTCTTCTCTGAAAATCTGAAAGAACAGATGGAGAAAGTGTTTGAGAAACACGAGCTGCCGGATGATCCTACCATTTATCTTGTTAACGTCAATAAAACAGACCCGATGCAGGCACCGGAAGGACACGAAAACATCAAGATCCTGCCACACATTCCATACATTCAGGACAAGACGTTTACGCCGGAACAGTATCTGGAATTTGAAAACCGTGTCATCGATAAGCTCGAACGCATGGGCCTTGATGGACTGCGGGAAAATATCGTAACGCGCGACGTCTGGACGCCGCATGATATAGAACGTGTCTATGGCTCCGACCGCGGCGCCATTTACGGCACCGTTTCCGATAAAAAACGAAATGGCGGATTTAAACATAAAAAGCAGAGTGAACTTTATGATAACCTGTATTTTGTCGGAGGTACGGTCAATCCTGGCGGCGGCATGCCAATGGTGACGCTAAGCGGCCAGCAGGTGAGCGACAAAATTGTGAAGCGTGACCAGGTGAAAAAACGTTAAAGGAAAGTATAAAAGCAATCCCGGTCGGTGTGAGAAATTTTATTTCTTGCATCGGAATTTTAGTTTTGTTTATAGCATCATAAAAAATACTTTTATTTAGAATTATTTCATAATATTTACATGCTGTAATGAGAAATTAACACTTCCATAAAATTAGCTTCACATTCTTACTCTACACTTGGAATCGGCAACAAAATACAAGAGCGATTACAGGAGGGTATTAAGATGAAGTACGAATTGAGCAAGAAGGCTGCCGGGATTTCCATCGCTGCTGCTGTCGCATTTTCTTCAATCGGTTTAGCGTTGAACAGCCCGGCAACAGAAGTAGAGGGCAAAAAAAATGAACCGGCGAATGTCATCATGATGGTCAAGGATGGCACGAGTGCAGGGGCAATTACGTTAGCAAGATGGTATAAAGGCGAGGATCTTGCAATGGATAAAATTCTCGTGGGTGGAATGCACACGAATTCTGCTGAGTCTGCCATTACGGATTCTGCTCCGGCCGGAACTGCTATGGCAACCGGCAATAAGACAAACGATAAAGTAATCGGTCTTCTACCGAAAGTTGTAAACACCGAAGGCGCAGAAATGATCGAACCGGTCGAGCCGGAAGATGCGCTTGCTCCGATAGCCAATGTCTTGGAAGGTGCTGAACTGGCCGGCAAATCGACAGGCATCATTTCAACTTCAGAGATCCAGCATGCCACACCGGCGGCATTCTCTGCTCATGCACCCGCACGTTCTCATTATGACGATATTGCGGAGCAACAGGTTTATCAGGACATCGAAGTGGTCCTTGGAGGCGGAAGAGAATCATTGAATACCGGAAATACAAGAAACGCGCGTAAAGACGGTGAAAACTTATTGGAAGTCATTGACGGGAATGGCTATGATTTTGTGGAAACGAAAGATGAACTCTTGAATTCTACATCAGATAAGCTATGGGGTTCATTCGCACCTTCTGCGCTGGCCTATGACTTTGACCGTCAGGCAGCTGGAAACAGTGAAGAACCGTCGATTGCTGAAATGACGAAAAAAGGTATCGAGACGCTTTCCAAAGATGAAGATGGATTCTTCATGTTTGTTGAAGGCAGCAAAGTGGACTGGGCAGCACATGCCAATGATCCAATCGGCATTATCAGTGACGTGCTGGCATTCGATGAAGCTGTTAAAGAAGCCCTGGAATTTGCGGAAGAAGACGGCAACACGATGGTGATCGTTGTCAGTGACCACGGCAACAGCGGCATCACCATGGGCAATGTAAATACAAGTGGTACTTATTCATCCATTCCCGTTTCCGCATACATCGAGCCGCTGAAAAAAGCGGAACTGACTGTTGAAGGGGCATTGTCGAAACTGAAAGCAGACCGTTCCAATATGGAAGAAGTGGCAGCACTTTATGGCTTGGACGATTTGTCGGGAGATGAGCTGAAAGCGTTGAAAGCTGCGGAAAACGTGGCGGGCCTTATGTCAGACCTGTTGTCTGAACGGGCCAACCTAGGCTTCACGACCGGAGGACATACTGGAGAAGATGTCTTCCTGTATGCATACGGACCGTCTAAACCTACTGGGCTGGTGGACAACACAGACCTTGCCGGAAATATGGCTGCGCATCTTGGCTTCAACCTTGCTGAAGTAACTGAGGAGCTTTTCGTCAATGCGGAAGAAGCGTTTGAACAAAAAGGCTTCGTAACAAATATCGATGATACGGATGCAGAAAACCTGGTTTTTGTTGCAGAAAAAGGGAACCTCAAAATCGAGTTGCCCGAGAATAAGAACGTTGCAAATGTAACGCAGAACAAGAAGTCATACGAGAAGAAGCTTGAAGGTGTGACGGTATTCAACGGAGAAGCCTTCTTCGTTTCAAAAAAGGCATTGAATATGTCTAAATAAGCCGAGTCAAAAAGCTGTTTTCCCAGTGATAAGCTGGGGGACAGTTTTTTTGTCTGGATTTAAAGCTGAAACTTTCCCTGTTTATTAATGTCCCGGTCATACTTTGTTCATAAACGTCTGTTAAAGTGAGGACATCGAGCAAAAGAAAGAGGGATGACAATGAAACAGGCTATGTACATTGCAATTGGAATTATCGCTGCCTCAGCAATTTTCCTGTTGGTGGGGTTCAATAAAGATGAGGTCGTGGCGACAGTCAACGGCACGGATATCGAAAAGGATGCACTTTATGATCAGATGGTGAAGACAAGCGGAACAGAGGCGCTGGATATCATGATTTCCAATGAAATCATCCGCCAGGAAGCCGAAAAAGCGGATATTGAAATCACACAGGATGAATTGGACGCGGAATTGGCGGAATATGAAGAACAGTACGGCGGTGCAGAAGGCCTTGCCACTGCGCTTGAAGGAAGCGGTCTGACTGAGGAAGATCTGGAAAAAGAGATGAAAAACTTCCTGAGAGTCGAGAAATTGATTGGTCCTGAAATCGAAATTACAGATGAAGCGATTGAAACTTATTTCAAGGAAAACAAAGAGGCTCTTGGCCAAAGCGCGACCGTGGAAGCCAGCCATATCTTAACTGAAACAAAAGAACAAGCTGAAGAAGTGTCGCAGAAATTGGCTGACGGGGGAGACTTCGCAGAACTTGCTGCTGAATATTCGATTGACACGGCCACTGCCGAAAACGGCGGGGAACTTGGCAGCTTTGGAACCGGTGAAATGGCACCTGAATTCGAAGAAGCGGCATTCTCCATGAACCCGGATGAAATCAGTGATCCAGTCCAAACGGATTTCGGTTACCATATCATTAAAGTAACAGATAAGACCGAAGCTGCAGAAGCAACACTTGAAGACAGCAAGGAACAGATCAAAGAGATTTTATTTGATGAAGCCTTGAATGCCCAATATGCAACGTGGATTGCAGAAAAACAGGCGGCATACAGTATTGAAAACAAATTAAACCAGGGCTGATTTTAAGCCCCTATATTAAGGAAGTAAAGCAAAAACCGCGATTTGGATGATAATCCAAGCCGCGGTTTTTCAGTGTGTTTATCTTGTTATTAAACTGCCAGATACTCACTGAGAGCGTTCTGCAGCGTACCCAGTGTTTTGGTTTTAGGATCAAAAGATAAACCAAGATTGATCATTTTCCGTACGACTTCTGCGCGCAACCCGGTAATAATCGTTTTGCATCCCATCATGGCCGTACCATCGATGATCTTCATCAGGTGATGGATGACTTCCGGTTCCATATCAGCAATGCCGGACAAGTCCAAAATCAATGTATCAATATGTGAATTTCCTACTTCGGTCAGCACTTTTTCTTCCAGAATCGATGTGCGGAAAGAATCAACCGAACCGATCAATGGCAGGATTGAAACAGAGGCATTGATTGGAATGATCGGCACTGACAGGTTCTCGACAAGCTGGCGATGTGCCTTGATCAACGAGTCTTTATAGATAGAATAATTGATGAAAAAGTTATTTAGAAATGTATCGACGCGTGTATTCACATCTTTTTCCATGGAGAAAAAATCGAATCCTGTTTTATTGTATGTAGCATCGTTGTATTGCTGGAGGAATGTCCAAAGCGTACGTCGGATTGCTTGCACCCATTCCAATTTAAAAGAAAGTTCAATCGAGTGTGTTGCCCAGGCAATGCCTTCCTGCTTTGCAAATAATTTAAGATCTTCTTCCTGGCCTTCGATGATATAGCCGACGACTTTGTGGGCATTTGAGACAAGGTCAATGTTGCCGATTTTCAGTATTTCATCAATCTGGTCCTTGACGTTCACGGCTTCTTCCAATAATTTTTCCTCAAACGCTTCCTGGTATTTATCGAAAAAAGCTTTGATTTCTTCTGATTTTTGCAATGCCTCAGCCATTACTCTTTCTCCTTTTATAAGTAATTTTTTTAAAATAATCCCAATAACTTTATTTAAGTATAGCATCAATGAAAATCACATTGTAAACCTATGTCTAACAAAATGAACAATTCTAACTATACCCTCCTATTTCATAATAAAACCAAATATTAGGGGATATAAGTTTTTATTTTCATAAATAAAAACCGCCCACAGGGAGCGGTTCATCACATATATCACCGGAGTGCTGGAAACTTCAAACGGATCAAACGGTAAATATTCTGTACTATGGCTTTGCCGACCGCATAGAATGGGATGACGAGAATCATGCCTATAATTCCGGCAAAACTTGCGCCAATATAAAGAAGGAAAATAATTGTGACCGGATGTACCTCAAGTTTATGGCCCATAACGTTCGGCGAGATCAGATTGCTCTCTAGTTGCTGAATAATGAGGATGGCGATGGCCGTCCAAAGCGCAAGCAGCGGATCCTGGATAAGCGCCACAATCAGCACCGGCACTGCACCGATGAATGGTCCGAGAAACGGAATCAGGTTAGTGAACATCGAAACAAGCGCCAGAATCACAGCATATTCCAATCCAAGCAGCATGTATGCGACCAGGCTGAGCGCACCGACGAACAAGCTGACAATCGCCTGTCCCTGAATATAGGCACTCAAATTTTCATCCATATCCTGAAGGATTTTTCTCCCTTCTTCACGGGAATCCTGCGGCAAAATTTTAAGGAAACTGTCCGGCAGGCGGTCGCCGTCTTTCAAGAGGAAAAACAAGACGAACGGCACGATGACCAATTTGGACACTATGCTTAAAAAGCTTGCCAGAAAGCTAAGAATACTTGAGCTTAAATCTGAAAAAGTGGTAGAAAAATTGTCTGTTAACGTGGTTGGCTGAAGATCCGGCATGACATTTTGCTCTTGGATAAATTGCCACCAGTCACTTTCAAGGGTCATATCTACCCAATCCTGCACACGCTGTGCAATAACCGGAAAATTATTGATGAGCGTCATTATCTGTTCCGCCAGTAATGGACCCAGCCAGCTGCCGAGGAAGAACAAGATGATGGAGAAAATCATGAATATCGACAGAATGGCTGTTACACGCCCCATCCGTTTTTCGAGCAATCGCACGAGCGGGCGGAAAATATAATAGAGGATTCCCCCGACAATCACGGTAGGGGCGATGGTAGAAATAATGACTTTAAATGGATATAGAAGAAAGGGCATACGTGCTGCCAAATATAAAATAATGAGAATGAGAACAACGCTATAGAGGAATAAAAACCATTTTGTTTTCGGCATGCGCAGCCCTCCCAGCTTCCGGCCGTAGAAAGGCCTTTATTTCCTTATTACCTGTAAGGGAGGGCGTTAAACAATTAAATGAGGCTGCGTCCACCCAGTGTAGGTGAACTTCATGAATTTATTAAAAACCTCTCATCGAATAAAGGTAAAAACCTCAGTTTTAATTGGATATAAAAATCCTATTAATTCTTCTCTAAAAACCATTGCGCCCTAGAATTTTCCAACATATAATAAATCAACCGTATTTGCGGGGACATGGGAGAAAAGAGGGTGCGCGGCCGATGAGAGCGAATGAGATTAAAACGATAGAGCAATTTATAGAAGAGATTCGGGGTTTGTGGGGAGAGCGATCGATCAGCCGCTTGCGCAATTGGCTAGCGGAATTAGAGACGGAAGAGGATTATTACCGGTTGATTCGCCTGGGAGATCGGGCGGAACTTTATAAATACAGCAATCTATTGGCGACGCATGCGCATAAACGTTTCGGCACGCTGAGGCCGTTTGCCTGGTATTGCACGCGGTTGTTGGAAACAGGCAAAAGCCTGGAAGCGGAAGAGCGCATGACAGCGCGTCTGCACGGTGTGCCGGAGTCGAATTTCACGGTTGATGAACGGGTGTCGGCGCATACGCTGCTATTTCGTGTGTTTTGCCAGCTGAACCGGATTCCGGAAGCGAAAGAGCAATTGGAGAAGATTAAAGAAGTCAAAGTGTTGGAATGGGCAGATCTTGAAGCGCTTTATAATCTTCACAGCGGCAAATGGGATGAGGCAGAAGAGATTTTACGAAACGCCTTAGTGAATCAAAAGGCAGAGCGAAATGATTATGTGCTCAGCCTGTTGGCGGATCATTTATCGGTGATGGGCCGGCAAAGTGAGGCTCTTGAACTGCTGCAGGAAGGACAAAGGCAATATCCGAATAACTGGTCGTTTTGGATGGAGCAGGTGAGGCGCCTGTTCCACCTGAATCGTTATGAGGAAACAATGCGTTTGATGGAAGACATCGATGCGAAAAATCCATATCATAGCCATCGCGATTTTTATGCGTACCTGACAGCAGAATGTTTATACAAGCTGGAGAGATGGGACGAACTCGAAGCTTGGATTTCGCAGCATAAAATCATATTGGAAAAGACGATTTACGGCAAAACGGCAATTCAACGGGAGGCTGGACATAAACAGCTGGAGCTCACGCCTAAGGTTCAGAAGCTCGATTATTGTGTGCCCGCGTCGCTGTCGATCATGCTGGAAGCGTATGGGATGGAAATCGGCCAGGATGAAATTGCCTCGCACGTGTTTGACGTAACAGGTTCAAAACTTCGGACGACGATGACGTATATGGAGTCGCTCGGTCTGAAAGGGCAGTATTTCAAAGGCAATCTTGAGCTTTATAAGAAGATGATAGATGCTGGCGTGCCGGTGCTGCTGTCGATGATGATTGAAAACAGCGCGCATGTGCAGGTCGTGGTCGGTTATGATGACAGGCTGCAGGTGATGCTCATCCAAGATCCGAACGACCAGGCACCGTCATTGATTCCGTATACAGAATTGAAAGATGGCTATAAGATGACGGATTCGTTGAGTATGATTTTCGCCAACGAAGAACAGGAATATTTATTGGCGGAGCTCAACCTGTCAGAGCATCGGTTCTATGAGCAGATGTATGCGTTTTTGGACGAGGAAGAAGAGCTTGAAAGCGAAGCGTTTCTTACTTTCCTGGAAGAGCATATCGAAGAACGTTATGCTGCCGTAATCGGGATTTCAATTCTATTTTCCGACCGGGCGAAAGCCCTTCACGATAAATGGGTGGAGCGGCTTCGGCAGGAATTTGGTCCGGACGATTCTGATCTCGCGCTATTGATCGCCCACATGCATTTCCAGAAGGATGAATTGCCGGAAGCGCTGGCGTGTCTGGCTGCAGTCAATGAAAAGAACAGCCCTTATGCGCTGTTCCTGCGTGGTGTGATCCTGATGAACCAGGACAGCCACACGCAGGCGATCCCGTATTTCAAGCAATCGATCGAGTTGGATCATTATCAGCCATCGGCGTACAGCCATTTGGCGCGCTGTTATATGGAAGTGGGCAAAATCCATCAGGCCTATAAATGGTCGTTGATTGCAGTGGAACAATTGCCATCAGATACTTATGTGCAGATAACGCACAGCCTGATCCAATATGAGTCCGGCGCTTACGCAAAAGCTCTGGCACGTTTCCGTAAATTGAGTGTGGAACATCCGGAAGACGGCTATTTCATCTATGAAATCGGCCGTTGCCTATTGGCGCTCGGCGAAGAAACCGAAGCCATCGACTCCTTTGAGCGGTATATCAACATGGCGCCGGAATTGGCGTATTCCTATTTGCGCCTTGCCGAAATCCATATGGCGGCGGAAAACTGGAAAGATGCCTCAACTATTGTCAAAAAAGGCTTGGAGCATGCGGACAATAAAGATGTGCTTCATGTTTACAGCGGACATATTGCCGCTGAGCAGGAGCAGTTTGCTAAAGCTGAAAGCGAATACCATAAAGCGCTCGAACTTGATCCGGAAGATTTGTTTGCCGTGACGTTCATCGCACATGCGCTCTTGAAGCAGGACCGTTTTGAACCTGCCGTTGCATTTTTAAAACAATACACAGCAAAAGGCGATGCTGGTTATTTTATCCGCTCGGCGACAATGCTGTGGGAAGAATGGCCGGAATATGCGGGGCAGCAGCATGCATTGACTCTTTTGGAGGCCGGTCTTGAAAACAGAGAACTTGAAGACTATATAGATATGGCGCTGCAATACGCGGATTTCGGGGGCAATCCTTTATTCCGAAATCGTGTATTAAATAAATTCAAGGAATTGCGTGAAACCGAAAGCGACGAAACCTTATTGTGCATCGAAGGGCAATTGCATGAGCAGGCAGGAAACAATCCGTTTGCACGTAAACTCTATGAAGAGGCATTGCAAAAAGAGCCGAGTGCACAGGCCAATTTCCAAATCGGTTTGATGGAAGCTGAAGCAGGCAGACTGGATGAAGCCATTCCATATTTAATCCGCAGTGCCGAACTGGATTTCGCAAATTCCGCTGTGCGGGAAGCGCTGGTCAAAGTTTACACGGAGAAGGAAGACATCCCGCGTGCTTTTGCGGCGGCTTTGACTTTATTGCAGAACGATCCCCTTGAACTCGATTTTAAGGAATTGTTCGAACTGGCCGTGACAGAGGAATCGGTCAAAGCGATTTCGAAAACGCTAGACCAAGTGGCGGAGCAAGTGCCGGAAGAATGGTGGCTTGTCGGGAAAGCTCATTGCGCGGAAAAAGAAGGGCGCATCAAAGAAGCGGAAGATTTGTTCGAACAGGCAAAAGCGCTGAACGGCGCATTTCCTTCCTATTACCAGCACGCCGAATTCTGTGTGCGGAGAGGTCAGCTGAAACGCGCTGCCCTGCTGCTGGAGGAGCTGATTGCAGAGCATCCGGAAGACGAACGGCTTTACGGTGAATATGTCCGGATCTATGCGGAAATGGGCAAATCCCACGATATCAATAAGCGTTTGAAAAAGCATCTTAAAGGCGAGGAGCTGGGACTTGCACAAGCATACTGCGCTGATGAACTCGGTCAGTGGTTCAATGAAACAGAAGAAGAGTCGGAAATTGAGCATGAGAAAAAAGGCGGTTTCGGCAAGCTGCTTCATACCGGGCAGCGTTTGCGGGTGTCTACAACGGTTTTCATCCTTTACGGTGAAGCGATGAAACGGGCACCGAAACATGAAGTGCCAGTGCTACGGCACGCGGCGTACTGCTTATCCCGGGGCATGTCCAAAGAAGCCATCGAGGAGCTGGGACCATTTGTGAAACGGACCGGCAATTACGAAGCGGCGAGCCTGCAATTGGAGGCGACGATGCAGCTGGCGGTCGACAAGCAATCGGAAAAATTGATTCATAAAGCCATCAAGCTGGCGGAAGGATTGCATAAAGAGCAGCCGAACGATGCGGCTGTGCTGATGAACTGGGGCCATGCACTCGTTGTGATCGACGAAACGCATGAAGCCTTAAGGAAATATGATCACGTCATTCAGCTGGAACCGTTTAACGGAGAGCCGTATGTCCGTATGCTTGAAATCCTGTCTGACGAAAGAAAATCCGAGGTGCCGACGTTGCTTGCACGGATTCCGGAAGAACTCGAAAGCAGCGAATGGATTCGGATGGCGCGTGGAATGAGCCATATGAAGATGGGGGAAGCGGTAAAAGGAAAGGAATTTCTGACAGCTTTGACGAAAGAAGTACCGGACTTTTCGCCCGCCTTTTACGAATTGGCGCACTGTGAAATGATGCTGGGCAATAAAGCGGGAGCTATTGAGGCCTTGCGTGAGCTGTTCCATAAGGAAGACGGCATAAACTTTGTGATGGCTATCGGTGAAGAGCCGCTGTTCGAAGAGATTTATGAAGATATTGATGAATTGGTGGCAGAATTAGTTTAGAAAGTTCTGAAGTCAGGTTTGTTCGGTAACAATGAGGAACGCATAGCTGAAGCACTGCTTTAGCTATGCTCTTTTTTGTATATGATAAGATGAACTTATCTGTGGGGTCATACTGTTCGAGAGGAGTAGATGTTATTGAAAATCAACTGGTGGCTTTTATTATTGCTGATTTCGGCGCTTGGTCTGGCGGCCTGCCAGAGCAATGCGAATGGAAGTGAAGAAATAAAAGAAGAGAAGTCAAAAGAAGAAGTGATAGAAGAAGTTGAAATTGACGAAAAGAAATTCGCAGTCAGCAAAGAAGTGACGGAAATTGAAGTGCTTACTTGGGAAGGCGACCAATATGTTACAACGATTGAGGATGAGTTGTTATTAGAAGACCTTGTCTATGCACTGGAAAATGCAGAAATAAATTATACGTGGGCTGTTTCCTGGGCTGGCCCTGATTACAAATTACTGTTCAAGCACGAGGATGAAGTTCTGTATGAAATTGGCTATTGCAATACAATCCAAAATTTCGAGGACGGTACTACCGACAGGTACTGGGAATTTGATCAATTGTACAAAGTGGACATCGAATTGCCGTTGAATTAGTGTTTGATAATCATTATTTATCAGCAGCTGCCGATGGAATATTTTCTGGAGCGTGTGTACTTTACTTTGTAATGAGTTGATCTGTTGGTCAGCTGATTAGATAAAGTGAAGAACTACCGCTTTTTTTATTTATTAAATTTTAAAATCGAAAAAAGCCGCCGCAAAAAATACCGGCTGACCTCGGTCCAGATAAAACTGTAGAGCAAGGAAAATCCCAGTATCGCCATCAAGAGAAGTGTATTTATATTAGATGCCGGACCAATAATCGGGAAATTCAGCACAAAAGCTACAAACGAGATGCCGCCAAAAAGCGCAATTCCAGAAAAAAGGATGACAGGCAATCTGGTCTTAACCAATCGGATGGAAATTCCAATGGCCAGTCCGAGAAGGCCTGTGGTAAACGGGAAGATGAACAATTCACTTGGCTGCAGCACGAACAGCAAAGCGATTGAAAGGAAATATGTGAAAAAGCCGGCAGTGGGTGACAGACATGCTGCCACTACGACCGGCAAAGTAGCAAACGGGCTAATCAGAAAACCAACGCCTGGAAGAAAGCCGCCTGCTGATTGAAGAATAGCCGCGAGTGCTGCTAAAAGTGCTGAGAAAACCAACAGCTGATTGCGGCTTTTCTTAATAGCTGACAAAAAGTCTGCGGAAAAAATCGGGTTTTTCCAATAAGCATTGAATTGCTTCATCTTTCACACCTCTTTTTTCTCGGAACTGCTTTAGGTGTCAGCCGAAATCCCTGTCATATAATACCGAGACTGCACCGATTTCCAATGTATATTCCTGCAGCATCATATGGTTCTTCTGTTTGTCGTGAAGAATCGGAAAAACTATATCGACCACTTCTGTAAGGCCAAGGGCCAATCCCAGCTGTTCCGCCATTCCAAAAGCGCTCATGGCATTCAGGTTAAGCAGGTGCAATTGATGGAGCTCTTTCCAATACCCTGACGTTCCGCCAAGCATTGATTGCAAATTATCAAGTGCATCACCCATTTTACCCATCAGTTCTCCGGCTTTTTTCCGCACGCTTGAAGGGTCGCGGCCGATCACTTTATATAATTCTTCGATTTGACGTTCGTGTTCTTCTGCTTCTTCAACCATCGCCAGCACAATAGTCTTGATATGGATTTCTCCGATTTTATCTGCCGTCTGCTCGGCCAGTTTTTTGAAAGAAGATTGAATCATGAGCAATTGGTCGAACCATTTCTCCACTTTGTCCAGTTTTTCTTCCCAGCTTTTTTCGTCCAATCCGATAACGATGGGTGTGCCTGCCTTTTCCATCTTTTCACCTCTTTTATTTTTTTGTCACTTTCCATAGAACACCTGTATGGGCATATGCCATCATATGCCCGGTATCCACTTGGGCAACACCAAAGTCAAGAACGTAAAGGCTTTTACCGTCAGGACTGAACTGGCAATCGACCGGCCGTTGAATGCCGCCAATGGTGGACTCGGATTTTGGTTCAGGATGCCGGTTATAAAGGAAGGGTTCGCCTTCTCCTGTTTCCACGTCAACCATCATGACCCGGAAACCGTTGCTCAAATCTTCTTCACGTGGAGAATTAAATGGTGCCATCGTTCCCCATTCGCTGATAAATAACTTGCCGCGGTGGCCGAATTCATCACTTTTGCAAAAATCCATTTTGGTCATGCAGGAATGAGGTTTTTCAAGATACACGGCGGGCCCTGCCCATTCAGGCGGATTCTTGATGAGTTGCTCAGCGGGCTTTCCTTTTTCAGGTAAGTGTTTCTCGTGCCAGACAGGCAAGCCCGTTGCAGCAATGTCCGGAAAACCGTACCAGTCAGGAGAGGTTACCGAACCATGTGGTTTTTTCGCATTTTTGATGTGCCAGATCCGATCCGGATCCATAGCAATCGCCCGTTCACCTTTTTCTTCCATATCATTATCTGAAACATAAAGCTCACCATCTTCACTAAAAGCCATGCCATATGGATTGCGGATTCCCCAGGCAATAAGCTCCGGCTCACTGCCATCAGGTTTCGATCGCCATACCCCTGTCGTACACCAAAGTTCGCCTTTGATGACCTCATCTTCTTTTGCAGGTGTACCAAAAGGTTTGTAGGCACCGGTTTCTGTCAAATACGGATAAGGCATCAAAGGATTGCGGCTGAAAATATTATTGCCGGTAAGCGTTACATCCTGGCCGGGAACATCATGGGCTTCTGGGTTTTTCGCCAAATCTACGGTGAATCCCTGGGGAAGTGCGACGCCGTTTTGCGAAACAGAACCGTGGGCAAAATACATCAGCCCGTCATGCGGACTGAAAAGCGGACCGCCTGGTTCGTGCCAGCCGCCGCTCGGAATCTTATCATGGAGGACTGTGCGCTCGCCGGTAGAGGTATCGTAACGGACAACGCGGGCAAAATATCCGCCTTTTAATGTGACATACAGAAATCCATCACGGTAGGCAAGTCCGCGCGGACCGCCTAAATTTTCTTCTGCAAAGACGTCCAGACTACCATCCAAGCCCAACCTGAGAATCCGCGGAATCATAGCGGGGCGCGTCGGCCAGGTACTTCCGCCTTCATTGATAAACAAAGTTCCATCGTCTGCAAAAGTCATGCCCGTTGGAAAAGAAAGCCCAGCAACCACTGCTTCAACTTCATATCCATCAGGCACGTAAACCTGATCTGCATCTATCGTCGGCCTTGCAGTCGTTGGCAACTTCCGGAGCTTATCTTTTGTCGTCTGAACACCTATCTTCATTGTGCAGCCCTCCTCAATTATTTTGACTATAACATATATTAACTGATTATTCTAAAAATAATAAAGAGGAGAATTTCACTGGAATCAATAAAAATCGAGTCTTAAATAATGGACATCTTACGGGGGAATCGGCTTTTAGACATTGTAAATAAAAAAGGTTATGCTTAACCCAGTTCACCAATCACTTGGGTGATGGGGAGAACGGGAGGATGGTTCAAATGGCATTTTTAGATAAGCTGAACGCAATGAAAGACAAGTCGATTGAAAAAGGCAAGGCGCATTGGGAAGAAAACAAAGACGACTATAAGGAAAAAGCATCGACATATAAAGATAAAGCCATGGTCATGAAAGATGACGTTGCGAATAAGATAAAAGAGAAAACGAAGAAATAAACAATGTAAGTTGACGAAGATAGATTAAGCCCTAATGAGACCACTTTTTAAAGTGGTCTCATTAGGGTTTTTTTATATTTAGTCCCAGTATATTTAATCTGCTGAATCCAACAGCCAAGTTTTATAGAAGAGGAGAGAAGCAATTAACTGGTGTTTATGAGAGTGAAATAACTGAGATTTTTTTGGGGAGTTATAAAGGAATTTACATGGAATCTGATTCAAGTTTCTTCTTTAGTAATAAGATCAATTCTTTTTTGTTTTGTCATATCTGCTAAGTCATCAATTTTTTGCTGTAAATAGTCGCGGTCCATTTTTTTCATCTCAGTGCAATCGAGACCATCCAGGATGTATTTTTGGATTTCCCATAACGACTCATGCCGCATGGATGGTGCACTTTTTGCTGCTCCTTTAAGGGAGTCGGTCATATAGGCTAAAACCGAAATATCATCATTTCCATATTTGGAAATTTGGTAGAAAGTCTCATATAAAATTGTTTTATATGAAGAAAAATCATATAGCACTCTTTTATAGTCTTTTGAATCGGTCATCACCCATCCATGCGTTTTCAACTTGCCCATTTCTCCAAGCAGTCGGCCAACCCGCAAAAGGATGTCATTAGCAGTATTGGGATCATTTAAAGAAGGAGAAATAGCACGTATTGCCACTTCGATTAATTTTTGGACTGCATAGCCAAGATCCTGCTCGACAGTCCGTTCACTGCCAATATTATAAAAATCGCTTAAATCTTTATTCTCTATTTTATTCTTGTGGATATGAATAATAGGTTCATCTTTATAAATATAATCCCCTGTTTTAACGACGACTTCAATTTCAATATCTTTTTTCTCAGCAAATTTAACCAGGCTAACCAGGTCGATAAATTGAACATATCCCTCAGAATCCGCTGTAACTGTATTTTTTTTGCTGCCGGGCTCCCATTTATCCATAGAAACATAATTCTCTTCCTGTAATTTCCGGTATTTGAAAATGACGTCTTCAGTGTCAGTGGTCAGTTTATTTACCAATGCAGTTACTTGTACATTTGAAGAAACGAAATGGATGTAATAGGCAAAGGCTCCAACACAAATGAAACCAATAAGGATTCCGATGCTGGGCGTTAGTACTTCATGGCCGAATGTCTTATCCTGCATGAAAAGCAATGACAGGGAGGTGTAGGCAAATCCGCCAAGAAAAATGCCGAGAATGGTCCGTGTAGTTTGTCCATGCACAAAATTTTCAGGGGCTCGTGGAGAGAATTGTGAGGAATAAGTGGTCAGAACGACCAGCACAGTAGAAAAGGTGAAAGTTGTCATTGTGAGAATAGCTGCCGCTAAAATACCCATGATATCTTTTCCAAGTTCGACATTTGTCAGAAGAATCGGGGGGATGTAACCAATGATTTTTCCTATCAGCAGAAGATCCATATAAAAGCTTGCAATAGATAAAGTGACAGCTGCCAAGCCAAACATTGTGGGGATTAACCAAATTTGCTTTCTTAAATAATAAAAATGGGGCCTCATATTATCCCACCCTCTCCTCTGATAATTAGCATTTTTTTACCCGATATCTTTTGTAAGCAAACACTGTATAAAAAATCTGGAAACAAAGATTTAAATAGAAAAATATAAAAAGGCGCAAGGCTTTTTAAGCCTGCGCCTTTCATTATCTATGAGGAACTCCTCTTTCTGTTGTCATGAAATCGAAGCAGCGGTACTTTCCGCCCGTTCTTTCCGTCCATGCAGTACATAATAAAGAAGGGTAGCAGCAAGAGCCGTAAATCCAAGTATGGCATAAAGGGAACTGAAGCCGGTCAATGGAATGATGAAACCGAGAATATAAGGTCCGAAACCGAGTCCCGCGTCCAGAAAGATAAAGAAGGTCGACGTCGCAAGACCCATCCGGTGAGTCGGAGTCAGTTTGACGGCGATGGCTTGGGTAGTGGATTGCAGATTGCCGAAACCCAAGCCGATCAATATGGCAGAGAGTAAAAAGCTAGGGCTGCTGCTGGCTGTGCTCAGAAGCAATAGTCCTGCAGCGAGAAAGACAAAAGCAGGATACATGACAAAATTGGCTCCTTTAATATCCATTAAGCGGCCGGTAAATGGTCGGGATAATAAAACTGCAATCGCATAGACCACGAAAAAGAAGCTGGCTGTTTCCACAAGGTCGATTTCTATCGCGTAAAAATTGATGAACGAAAGAATGCTGGAAAAGCATAGGGCAGATGTCAATGTTATAAGGGCGATGGGCAAAGCTTTCGGCTCCAGGAAATCAGATAGTTTGAATCCTCTTGCCTGGCCGGTTTTGCTGGAATAATCCACTGGCGGCACTTTTGTAAAAAGGGCGAAAGAAAGACTGACAAGCCCAAATACAACGCACAGGGTGAAAATCATGTCAAAGCTGGTATGCTGGCTCATATAGAGGCCGATGAACGGTCCGATTGCTGTTGCAAGTGTTGAGCTCATGCTGAAATAGCCGATTCCTTCACCTTTTCGTGTCATGGGTATGATCTGAGCCACAATCGTTCCGGCAGCGGTGCTTGCCATTCCGAGCGTCATACCGTGAAGAAAACGGTTGACCAGTAAAAAGCTAAGATTTAAATTCACAAAATAAAGCAGTGTGGTCAATACAAATAAGATAAGTCCAATGACTAATGTTTTCTTTCGGCCAATGTTTTCGATCAGCCGGCCGATAATGATTCGACCAGTCATGGTCCCGATAATGGCAATGCCGGTAACGAGCCCAGCTTGGCTGGTTGTTGCGCCATATTCTGCTACAGCGTATACGGCAATTGTCACAATCAATAGAAAAAAGACTAAAGTTAAGAAAAAATTGACTGTGGATATAAGGATGAATTCTTTTGTCCAGAGTTTTGGTTTTGTTTGATTCACGTGGTGTCTCCTTGTCTGTCAGGGTGTTTTTGAGGAACTTACAGTTCTTCTTCAGAGAATAACTATATCGGAGCAGGCTGGGGAGCACAAGCTTTCGAAGGGTGATGGAAGGAAAATGAAAACAATGTTTAGCTCCGCTTCCTGACGTCAATAACAAGGGTACAGACGTTAATTCAGTTCCAAAAAGGAGTGGATGCAATGCGAAGTACAGCAGTAGCCTTGTCAGAAGTGGTGGATTTTGCAGACGAGTCGAAACGAAAAGGTTTGGAAGGAACCGTTTATCTTCAGCAGAAAGAAACGGCGCAGGGCGGAACGTCATTTGGTGATGAAGATGCCAGCGGCGGAAAAGCCGTAGAGAAAATCCGTCTCCTGTTGGAGACGACGGATAATTCGATGTACTACGAAGACGAGTTTGAAGATATGGATTTCTATAAAGATGCGCTGGTCCAGTTGGAGCGGCTGGAAACTTATTTTCCGATTGAACGTTTGTCGGAAGAGGAAATTAAGAACAAGCTGGAAGAAGAAGAGAAATAGAACAGGCGCATTCCTTCTATGGGGAATGCGCCTGTTTTAATGGTTAAGAAAGTATTGCTTTTCTTATCAAAAATCAAAGTTATCCGGATCGGGACCAACTCGCTTATCTTGGTTTAATGCTGAAATCCGGTCCATATCTTCAATCGATAATTCAAAATCGAAGATCGAAGCATTCTCAACGATGCGCTGTTCGTTCGTTGATTTCGGAATCGTTACGACACCGTTCTGCAAATCCCAGCGAAGAATAACCTGGGCAACGGATTTTCCGTATTTCTCACCGATTTCCTTCAGCACCGGCTGGTCCAGCAATTCGCCGGCCATCAACGGCGACCACGCTTCTAATTGAATTCCCTGTTCCACACAATACGCCTGAACTTCTTTTTGCGTGAGGTATGGATGATATTCGATTTGATTGACCATCGGTTTCACGGTCGCTTCCGACAGCAAATCTTTCAGGTGATGCACATGGAAATTGCTGACGCCGATCGCTTTGACTCGGCCATCATTATAGAGGGTTTCCATCGCTTTCCACGTTTCTTTGTATTTGCCTTCAACCGGCCAGTGGATTAAGTATAAATCCAGATAATCCAAACCAAGACGTTCCAGACTCGCTTCGTATGCTGCGATGGTGGAGTCGTAGCCCTGATCCGAGTTCCAAACTTTTGACGTTATGAATAAATCTTCCCGTGAAATCCCTGCTTCTTCAATGCCTTCACGGATTCCCTGACCAGTGGCTTCCTCATTCTGATAGATAGCTGCCGTATCGATACTGCGGTATCCATGTTTTATCGCAGTTTTTACCGCGTTGACCAATTCGGGTCCTTCTTTGACTCTGAAAACACCCAGTCCGAACCACGGCATTTCAGCACCGCCTTGCAGTTGCACAACATCCTGTAAACTTTTTTCCATAATAAAAGAACCTCCTATATTGTGATAATGAATTTGATGAATTCAAGCAGTGACTGAAAAACTGCGAATGTTTATCCATACCCGAAAATTGGAAGATAAAGCGTCGAAGATTGGGTTTATTGAAAGGGTGGAATTTTTTATCGTCGATTTTTTGGAGTTTATCGTCGGTTTTTGATCGTTTATCGTCGATTTTTTTAGGTTTATCGTCGATTTTCAGCCGTTTATCGTCGATTCCGTCAAATCAGCCGATGAAATAGAGGAGCAGAAGTTGCCACACTTAAGATTTTGACTTTTATTTAATTGTGATAGCTCACCTCGATAGATGTTATAATTACAAGATATGTTGAGATTTTAGAACAGGTGATTAAATGGTTCAGGCACAGGCAATTACATATAAAACGTCAATCAGAATAACCAAAACCGCTTCAGAAAAAATGAGAGGGTTCGGCATCAGCGAACGCTCGTTTTTTAATGGAGCAAAGCCTTTCAAACTGTTCATGGAACGCTACCCGACAGGCGCGGATGGTTCTCTTTCGGTTGCGCTGTTTTTCGGTTCGGAGGAAGCAGAACGTCTGACGGGTAAGGAAACGGAAGGGTCTATCGTGCTGCACTGCGTTTTCCGCAACCATCAATTGCTGGTGACGAACGTGACGCTTCGAAAAGCGTTTCAATCAGTCGGCACAAACTGGCAGCGTGAGGAGTCAGTCATGTTCACCGATTCACGAGACCCTGTTCCGGTCGCATTCATCAATCTGATCAACCGGATGACGCCGGCAAAAGAGCGGTCCGATTATGTGAAAAAACGTATTTCCAGCTGGGAAGGCTATTTAAAGATCCAGGAACAAGGCATGGATATTCCGGATATCAAGTCGGCGTATTCGACGCTTGCATTCAGCCATGACTTCAGCCGCATTACGCTGACAGGCTGCCGGATGAACGATACAGAATGGAAGAACCTGCGCAATTTGAGCGTTCGGCTTACCGGTATCGACGGCGATGTCGGTACGGTGATGAAAGCTTCGAAGAAAATTATCGAAGTCGAATTAAACTCTTACATAATCAAGCAGCTGCGTGAAAAAGGGCATAGCCTCACCAAAAAAGAAGTCGTATTCAGCAACTTTGCGGCGCTCAGCCAAATCCGCCGCTTGCGCCAAGGCTTCACGAATTTGGAAAAAGGGCTGGCGGTGAATCCGCAGCTCGACCGTCTTTTATTCGAAGAGAAACCGAAAGTGGCACCATTGAAACAATTGGAAAAGCTGACTTTCCATAACAGGCTGAACGAGTTTCAGCAGCAGGCAGTGTCCGGCGCAATGGCTGCGGAAGATTTGTATGCCATCCAAGGGCCGCCGGGAACCGGGAAAACGACTGTCATTTCGGAAATCTGTCTGCAAAATGCGAAAAAAGGCTTGCGTACACTTGTCGCTTCCCAGTCGAATCTGGCGGTTGATAATGCGCTTGGCCGTTTATTTTCCAATAAAGATATCCGTATTCTGCGCGTCGGGCGGACGGAAAGCATCGAAGAAGACGGCAAAAAGTTCATCGAAGAAAACGTCGGCCAGTACTGGAAGGAAAGTACGCTGAAAGAGATAACGGCGCAATACGAGACGCGTTCAAAGCGCCAGGTGGAAATCGCCAGGCAACTTGAGGCGACCGAAGGAGCGTATGCAGAACTGCAGCCGATTTTTGAAGATTTGAAGACAGCGGTATCAGCGAAAAAAGACGCGCTGGAACAAAAGAAAGAAATCGAACTCCTGTTGAATAAAGAAAAGCATAAACTCGAGGCTTTCAATCTGCAAAAAGAGCAATCCTTACGCGAACAACAAGACAGTGAACAAAAACTTGAAGCGTTGTCCGCGGCGATTGCCAAAGACGAGGCGGCAGTCGACAGCGGCAAGGATCTGGACTGGTTCAGTGAAGAGCAGGAGCGACGTAAAAAGGTCATCCATCAACTGGAGCACGTTCTTAAGCTCGAGCAATTGGAAAAGCAAATCACAGAGAAGAAACAGGAAATTTCAGTGATAGCCGATAAACGAAATCAACTGGCTGGTTTGATTGACGCAAAAAAAGTTGCACTGGAAGAAATTGAAGACATCAAAAAAGTCGATGGCCTGATGCGAATGATGGCTGCACAGAAAATCGAGGAAACAACGGCAATTACCTATTCGACCGGCAAACTCGATATGATCCGCGATAAGATGGCGGAGCGGAAAAACCTGGAGAAAGTGAATGCCAGCCTGACAGCGGCAATCGCCTATGTGGAAAAACTGCTGGCACCCGCCGGAGTGGCACTAGATAAGGTAAAAGAAACCGCGCTGGCACAAGGCGGTTCGTTCAGTCTGGCAGAAATCGAAGAGTTTCTCGAAAAGCTGCGCGTCTTCATGAAGAGTTCGCCGAGCATCGATCCGGCTGCACTTGCAAAAGCGTTGGCAGGATTATATAAACGCCAAAACGAATTGTGGCGAAGAGGCGCGGAGCTGAAATCTCCTGAAGTTTATATCGAAGATTCCAAGCGGGCGTTTCAGGAGTTGAAGCGGGCAATCAACGCAGAGCTGGTGAAACAGCAACAGCATTATGGCGCGCTGAATGACAAATGGCTAATCGAACTGGAAAAAATGCAGCAGGAGCTTTCAAGTTTGGAGCGGCAAGCAACACCATTGCCAGCCGATTTTAACATTCCGGCTGATATTGAAGAAGCAATTCGCCTGCATCAAGCTGAACTTTCCAATCTCGAACAAGACAAAGAAGCTTTCGAACAAGTCGGTGAGCGACTCGAAACGCAGCGAAAAGAACAGCTTACGGAAACGAAAGCACTTGGCGATATCCAAAAAAGACTGGGTGAGATCGAAGCGGTTCTTGAGCAAGTGCAGGAATGTTTAAGCAGCCAGGAAATAGAAATGGCAAGACTGGAAAACATCATCGCCACAGATCCTGAAGCGGAATACGAAAAAACGGCGAAACAGCTCGCCAGCCTTTCATTCGACAGGGAATCACTCACGCAGGAGCAGAAGAATCTGCCGCTTATGCAGACGATCCAAAAGAAATGGCTGGAGCTATTGAAAGATGCCAACGACCACGATTTGGATGAAATCCGCAAATTGTATATCAAGCACGCCAACGTGATCGGGACGACGTGCGTGGCTTCGGCGCGCAAAGATTTCATTGATAATTATCCGGTGTTTGATGTCGTCATCATCGACGAAGTGTCGAAAGCGACACCGCCGGAATTGCTGCTGCCGATGCTGAAAGGCAAGAAAATCATCCTCGTCGGCGACCATCATCAATTGCCGCCGCTTCTCGGCAACGATACATTGGAAGAAACGCTTGAGGAAATGATCAAGGAAAACAGCGGCTTTGAGGAAAAGCGAGAACTTGAGAAGCTGCTCGAAGAGTCGCTGTTTGAACGTTTGTATAAAAATCTGCCGGAGAGCAATAAAACGATGCTCGCAATCCAGTACCGGATGCATGAAGACATCATGGAGACGATTGCACCGTTCTATAAATTCGACAACGACCAATTGCAATGCGGACTGGAAGATTCCGACCGGGACCGCGATCACTTCCTGGAATCACCGGGCGTGAAACGCGGCAACCATCTCATGTGGATCGACTTGCCGAATGAACCGGCGTATTTCGAAGAACGGATGAGCGGTGGAAAGAGCTTGTATAATCCAGCCGAGTTGCAGGAAATCAGCCGGTTGCTGGTTGAGTTGAATGATGCAGTGGCTGTTGCGAAGGCGGCTGGCAGAATAGATGCCGATGAACTGAAAACAGTCGGCGTCATTTCATTTTACGGTGAACAAGTGAAACGACTGCAGCGCATGATTGACCAGGAATTGCGCTTGCCGCATTTGACGATCCGTACAGGCACCGTCGACCGATTCCAGGGCAGTGAAATGGAAATCATTTTGTTGAGTATGGTGCGCAATAACCAAAACAACCACGGCGATATCGGCTTTGCAAAAGATTACCGTCGTTTGAACGTGGCTTTATCGCGGGCGAAGCAATTGCTTGTCATGATCGGCAGTTCGGAGATGTTTACGCAGCGTGCGAAAAAAGAAGAAACGAAGCGGATGTATCAGCATGTGCTCGCCACTGTTGAGAAGAAAAACGGCTTGAAAGTCTTGCAGAAGGGATGAGCGCATGGAGAAACTGATAGAGAGACTCAGCTCGGAGATCACGCAGAACCGTGATGTGTCGATTCGGAAAAGCGATGTCTGGCAGCTGCCGGTCATTTCATATGAAGTGTCTTTCGACCGGGTCAAGCGGCTGAAGATGGATATCCTGATGAAAATGCTGCTGTTCGCGTTTCAGCAGTCCGAAATCCGCCGCGCCGCCGTCCTGGCTGATATGCTGTCGGTGGAAGAGCTGTTTGTCAGTGATCTGATCGACAAGATGCAGCGTACGGGACTGGTGCTGCTTGGGAAAAAAGGTTATGTGCTAACACCGAAAGGCCATGATTATCTGGACAAAGGCATTTTCGAGGAAGAGCTGGACGGGGAGCAGGCGGTGATTTCCTATAGTGCGGCACATGATTCTTATCGGTTAAGTGAAATAGATAATTCACCGAATGAAGGTGAGTTTTCGATTTATCGATATGCGATAGAGAAGGACGTGGAAGAAGAATCGATGCTCGAGTTGCTCGCAAATGAGAAAAACTCGACAGAAGAAGGTTTTCAAATTCTCGTCTCTGGGATTGAGGATTTCGAAGAACTCGAAACCGTTTTTATTCCCTGCATCGAATTTCAATGTTATGACCGGAAGCAAGACATTCTGTTTGCCCGCGTCTGGAATACAGGAACGGGAGTATGGGATGAAACGCTGGAGAAAGCGATTGAAGAACGCGAACTTGTGGAATGGCGAGAGGCAATGAAAGCGGAAGTTGAGATTGCTGGACAGAGTGAATGAAACAAGAAAAAGGTGCAGAAGCGATTGCCGTTTCTGCACCTTTTTGTTTGGTTTTTTCGCTTTTCGTTTACGAAAAGCATGCATTATGTGTTTTGACTTAAGATTTAGATTGAAGTGAACTCTATTTTTATGCGAAAACGGCTATTTACATTGCTATTTACTATAATTTTTTAGACATATAACCAGATATCGGCGCTCAGGAAATTAAATCAGCGTTCAGCAGATTATATCGGCGTTCAGGAAATTAAATCAGCGTTCAGCAGATTATATCGGCGCTCACGAAAATATATCGGCGTTCGCCGATTTTTCGCCAAAATTATAACAACAATAAAAGGAGTGGAAACGGCGGCCGTTTCCACTCCTCATTAATTACTGCTTATCATTTTTGTACTGCATATAAACTACTTGCGTAGCTAGGAAATCTTCCATACCGTGCTTGCCGTCGGCTCCGCCGAGGCCGGATTGGCGCATGCCGGCATGATAGCCCTGCACGGCTTCAAAATTCTCACGGTTAACATAAGTTTCACCGAATTTCATTTCATTGACGACGCGCATCGCTTCGTTGAGGTCGTCGGTGTAAACGGAAGAAGACAGGCCGTATACGGTGTCGTTCGCTTTTTCGATTGCCTCATCCAATGTTTTGAATGTCGTGATAGGGAGGACGGGGCCGAAAACTTCTTCGCGGATTATCTCCGAATCATGTGCCACATTGGTCAAAATGGTCGGTTTGTAGAAAAAGCCGCTTTCGATGTCCGGACGTTCTCCGCCAGCCGCAACCACAGAACCTTGTTCGACTGCCTCTTTGACCATGCTTTCCACGGTCTCAAGACGGTCCTGGCTGATTAACGGACCGACTTCCACATCTTTATTTTCACGTGGATTGCCCAAAATTTTCGATTCGAATGCCTTAACCAGTTTCTCGGTCAATGCTTCCGCGACACTTTCATGTACATAGAGACGTTCGGCATTTGTGCAGGCTTGTCCCCCATTGGCAAGCCGTGAATCGGTGATGGCTTTAGCCGCCAGCTCCAAATCTGCATTCTGCGTCACGATGGCCGGTGCTTTGCCGCCCAGTTCCAGATTGACTTTGGTGATATTCTGCGCTGCCGCTTCCATCACTTTCGTTCCGGCCTGCACACTGCCTGTCATCGTGATCAGCTGCACTTTTTTATGCGCCGCCAGTGCATTGCCGATTTCAGATCCGGTGCCTGTCACTACGTTATAGACACCTGCTGGAATTTCATCCATCGCGTCAATGATTTTGGTGAATTCCATTGCTGTATTCGGCGTCTGCTGGCTCGGCTTGATGACAATTGTACAGCCGGTCACCAAGGCAGTAGCGACTTTTCGCGCGAGAATAAAGACGGGGAAGTTCCAGGGGATAATCCCGGCTACGACGCCGATCGGTTTTTTATAGATGAAGATATTCTCGTTCGGGCGGTCACTCGGCAGTATTTCGCCTTCGATTCTTCTTGCCCATTCGGACATATAATGGAAATAATCGATGGCGAGATCCACTTCGCCGCTTGCGAGTTCATAGTCTTTTCCTTGTTCTTCCTGTAATAAATCGATAAAAGTATCCCGTTTTTTGGCGATTTCATCACCAAGCTTACGGACGATTTTTCCGCGTTCGATATTTGGCGTCAGTTCCCATGCCTGCTGCGCCTGGAATGCCGCTTCGACTGCTTTATCAACGTCTTCCTCATTGCCTTTCGGAATTTGTGAAATCACTTCTTCAGTGGCTGGGTTTATGATATCAATCCATTCATTTCCGGTGGAATCTATATATTTGCCGTTCACATACAATTGATGTTTCTGCAAAGTTGCTTCCTCCTAGTATTGAGATTATTATGTTTTTCCCGTTGCACCAAGTGTTAAACAAAGCGGAAAAATAAGAAGTTCACTTTGTCTCTTAAGACAAAGAACCTGTACCAAAGCTTGTTAGGCTCCCGAAATAATTTGGTGGTCACTGAGTTCAATTACTTAATAATTATTATTTCAAAAAAGACATCGATTTTTAATGAATAAAAGAGGAAATGTTATGAAAACGCATACATATAAATTTTTAGTGAAATTTTTAAAAAATAATGAAATAACATTCAATCAATTCATTGAATTCCGAAAATTGTTCTCTATAATGGAATGAACAGAATAGAAAGGATAGGATGTTATGAAAAAGGATTTGCGGATCAACAGTAAAGTATTTGAGGGAGCGATGAAAGCACCGAACCGGGCAATGCTCCGGTCGGTTGGTGTTACAGATGAAGATTTCAAAAAACCGATGATTGGTGTTGCGAGTACCTGGAGTCAAGTGACACCCTGCAATATACATATTCATGATTTAGCCGTCAGTGCTAAAGAAGGAGCAAGAGCTGCAGGCGGAGTACCATTTATTTTTAATACAATTACGGTGTCGGATGGTATTTCAATGGGGACGGAAGGCATGCGTTATTCGCTGCCGAGCCGCGATGTCATTGCGGATTCCATTGAAACAGTGGTCGGAGCGGAAAGTCTGGATGGGCTTGTGGCGATCGGAGGCTGTGATAAGAATATTCCAGGGTGCATGATTGCCATCGCCAATTCGGATGTTCCTGCGGTCTTTGTCTACGGCGGAACGATTGCGCCTGGACGCCATAATGGCCAGGATATTGATATCGTTTCTGTTTTTGAAGGAGTCGGCCAGCACAATAACGGAGACATCAGCGATGATACATTACGCAGCATTGAGTGCGGAGCTTGTCCGGGAGCGGGATCTTGCGGAGGAATGTATACTGCGAATACAATGGCGTCTGCTGCTGAAGCGATTGGCATCAGTATGCCTGGCAGTTCATCGAACCCAGCTGAGTCACAAGCTAAACTGGATGATTGTGCAAAAGCGGGAGCTGCAGTTTACAACCTGCTGGAAAAAGAAATCTATCCGAAAGACATCATGACGAAAGAAGCGTTTGAAAATGCAATTACTGTTGTCATGGCACTCGGTGGATCGACAAACGCAGTCCTTCATTTATTGGCGATTGCCCATGCCAGTGAAGTGGATTTGACGATTGATGATTTCAACCGCCTGCAAAAGACAGTGCCGCATATTGCGGACTTGAAACCGAGCGGCAAATACGTCATGCAGGACCTTCACCGCGTCGGAGGCGTCCAGGCCGTTATGAAGCTCCTTCTGGAAGCCGGTTACCTCCATGGGGATTGTATGACAGTCACCGGTAAAACAGTAGCCGAAAATTTAAAAGATGCTCCTGACCTTACTGAAGGACAGAAAGTGATCACACCGCTTGATCAGCCGAAACGAAAAGACGGTCCATTGATTGTCTTAAAGGGTAATCTTTCTCCTAGCGGGGCCGTTGCAAAAGTATCCGGGGTGAAAGTCAAACGCCATACGGGACCAGCGCGTGTCTACGATACCGAACAGGAAGCTACAGCAGCCGTCATGGCCAATGAAATCGAAGACGGAGATGTTCTGGTGATCCGCTATGTCGGCCCGAAAGGCGGTCCGGGAATGCCTGAGATGTTATCGATTTCTGCAATTTTGGTAGGCAAAGGGATGGGCGAAACCGTTGCATTACTGACGGACGGCCGGTTCTCCGGTGGAACCCATGGATTGGTGGTAGGACACATCTCTCCAGAAGCGCAAGCGGGTGGACCAATCGCTTTATTGAAAGAAGGAGACCTGGTGACAATCGACTCGGATTTGCAGGAAATCACGGTTGACGTTTCTGAAGAAGAATTGAATGAGCGCCGTAAATTATGGCAAGCACCGCCTCTTTATAAGAAAGGTGTGCTTGGAAAGTATGCCCATAATGTTTCTTGTTCTTCCAAAGGTGCAGTTACAGACTATTTGAATAGAGAAACTTCTCCAAGTGAAGTGAAAATATAACTAAAAAAAGGCACACTCTTTTGTAAGAGTGTGCCTTTTTTATTGGCAAATTCTTTGAATCAATCGGAATTCCGTGATGTTTTCAGGCCTTTCATATGCAATACGGTAAAACATGCATTTTTGTTTTTAACTTAGGATGTTGATTGAAGATAACCGTTTATCCAAAGTGAGAGGATTAAAGAAAGGCATAGTATTTATTATGCCTGCTTCAATTCAGCAGTTTTAGATGAAGGCTGATCGATCCGTTCACAAACCAGTATTTCCCGCAGGAATAAACTCTTTTTCGCGATGCAGCGGTCGATGATTTTAAAGCCGGCATCTTGAATCATATGGTCGATCGGTTCAATGGTGACGACCAGCAGTTTTTCCGCAAAAGGGTGGGCATCTTTTAAAATTTCCTGCTGTTCATCAGGTGTTGCGTGCGTGTACAGATTGTAAGGCATATCGATAATTGCGACGTCGTATTGCTCTGTAATGTCGGCGATTGGCCCCAATTCGACCGTTCCCGTCAATCCGAAATGGGCGATGTTTTCCCGTGACCCGTCAACGACGAGTGGATTGATATCGCGCCCATCAATATCGATGCCCATCGATAAAGCTTCGACTAGAACGGTTCCGATGCCGCAGCAAGGGTCGATCGCTTTAACGCCAACAGGATTCGGCACAGCAATATTGGCGATGGCCCGGGCTACTTTCGTGCTCAGCGCCGTGGAATATTCCCGTGGTTTCTGCTGGTGGCGGAACCAGACAGACTCGCTCAGCTGATATTTTCCAAAATACCATCGGCCGCGAAATGGAATCAGCCCGAATGTGATATCAGGATCATGGACGTCAGCGCGTCCTGTGATGACAGCACCGATTTGCCGTTCAATATCGCGTTTTTCCATATATTCAACTTTATCAGCCAAAGCCAGGTCATTGATTTTCGGGAAAATCACTTTGAAAGTAGCAGTTTCCATGTCCACATCAGCGGCTTGCTCTAATATCTCTGCCAGTCCACTGGCTTCAAACAACACTTCAAGCCGCTCTTTGATAAACGGGCTTCTGCTCGGATCGATGCCGAATGTACTTTTAATAATTTTATCTTCCGTGTCTTTGCCAAAAAATGCGCGCATCTCCAAATGGCAAAGTTCCCTTTCATCCCCGTGGTATGCATATGTGTATATAAATTCACCAGTCGGTGTTAATCGTTTCAATTCATCCCGTCCTTCTAAGCCGTATGTAGTTATTATACCAAGAACATCAGCAAAACATGTCGCAGGAGAAGAGATAATGTAGATTCTGCCATTGTCTTCGTTAAAATAATCTTATTCCATAATGAAATTTAAGGATTTACCATCGCAGTTGCCTTTTCTTTAGGCAACTGCCTTTTCCTTGCCCGCCTTTTTGGCTTATAGTAGAAACATCTGTGTTGAAAGTTATTTCTGCAAGATAAGAATGAGGTGACCGATTACGTTATCATCACGATTTAAGTTAAGTACGATTATTATTTTGTTCGTTTGTTCAGTTGTCCTGGTGTCATTATTGATCACCAATCTGCTCATCGCGGATACGTCGGGAGAAGTGATCGAACAGCAGCTGGAAGAAAAGGCGGTAAGCATTTCCCGGACAGCGGCCGAATCACAAGTGGTCCGGGATGGCCTGCAATCTGAAGCTGCGGAAGAGAACATTCAGGATTACGCGCTTGCCGTCCAACAGGCAACGGAAGTTTTATTCGTAGTTGTCATAGATATGGATGGCATCAGGAAATCGCATCCGAACCCAGACAATATCGGAAAAGCGTTTGCCGGGGGTGATGAGCTTCGGGTGCTTCAAGGAGAAGCATATACTTCAAGGGCGGAAGGGACGCTCGGACTTTCCGTCCGATCTTTCACACCGGTTTTCGATACCGCTGAAAACCAGATTGGTGCAGTCGCAGTGGGAATTTCGCTGCAGGAAGTAGATACGGCTATTCAGCAAAACCGAAAGACAATTCTGCTCGGTTCGCTGATCGGCTTGCTGATCGGAATTATCGGTGCTTTCTGGCTGGCCCGGTACATCAAGAAAAACTTGCTTGGACTGGAACCTCATGAAATTGCACGAATCCATGAGGAGCGGAATCAGATGCTCCATTCTGTTTATGAAGGAGTAATCGCCATCGATAAGAACTGCCGGATCCTGTTGGTAAATAAATCGGCAAGTGAACTTCTTAAAAAAGCGGGCTTGATGGATAATGACCTCGTTAGCCAGGATATACGGGAATTCCTGCCGAACTTGGAACTGGAGCGGGTGCTTCAGGATAAAAAAACGATTTTGGATGAGGAACAAACAGTCAATGGTCTAACCATCATATCGAATCAGGTGCCATTGCTGGTAAATGAAGAGGTGATCGGTGCGATTGTCACATTCCGTGACAAAACAGAGTTAAATCAGCTGGCAGAGCAGCTGACCGGTGTTGAAATGTATGCAGAAACGTTGCGGGCACAGTCCCATGAATTTATGAATCAGCTCCATGTGTTACTGGGGCTGATTAAGTTGGAGGAGTACGATCAAGTTTCAAATTTCATTGGGAAACTTGTGGACCATCAGGTATATGAAGTTGGTAACATTACTCGTTATATCAAAGACCCGGTTCTGGCGGGATTCATTATCGGGAAAATCAGCTTTGCGAGAGAAGCCCATGTCGAGTTGACGATCAGTTGTGAAACGGAAATTCCGAAACCTGCAGATCCAGCGGTGACTCATGAGCTGGTTACTATAATCGGCAATGTGATTGATAATGCCATTGAAAATGTCATTGGCATGGAACAGCGAAGTATCCATACTGCATTTTCTTACATCGATGAATTGCTGACCATTACCATCAGCGATACAGGAACCGGAATTCCGGAAGAATTGCAGGAATCCATTTTTACAAAAGGAGTATCCAATAAAGAAGGATATCATCGCGGTTTCGGGCTCCATCTGGTGAAAAACAGTGTTGAAAAACTGGAAGGCTCAATCGATGTGGATTCTGATATAAAGAAAGGCACGACATTTGAAGTGGTGTTGCCTTATGAAGCGGGAGGTGACAATGATGATTAAGGTGCTGATTGTGGAAGACGATCCGATGGTTGCCGCTTTGAACCGGCAGTTCGTAGAGCAAATCGACAGTTTTATGGTTTGTGGAGCTGTCTCCGATACCGATAAAGCCAAGGAATTTCTAAGTGAGACAGATATCGATTTGATACTGTTGGATATCCATATGCCGGGCATGAACGGAATTGAATTTCTGGGGTGGATTCGTGAGCAGCAACAGGATCTCGATGTGATTCTGATTACAGCAGCTTCTGAAATGGAGCAGATTCAGCGGGCCTTGCGGCTTGGTGCGGCGGACTATTTGATAAAACCGTTTGAATTCAGCCGTTTCCAGGAAGCGCTGCTGCAGTATAAAAACAATTATCACAAAATCCACGATAAGAGCCGGGTCAACCAGCAAGAACTGGACCGCTTGCTGCAGCGAAAAAATACACCTGGAACTGAGCCCACTAACTTGCGGGCATTGCCAAAAGGGTTAACGAAGAATACGCTGCAAACAATCAATGAAGTGATACTGTCGATGGAGCCAGCAACCTTTTCAACAGACGAACTTGCAAAAGCGGTCAATATTTCCCGTGTATCCGTAAGAAAGTATTTAAAGTTTTTAACCGAAATCGGCTACCTGGATGAGAATCTAATTTACGGCGTGGGGAGACCGATCTACCAATATCAATTGAACAAGGAAGGTTCACAGCGGCTCTATTCCTATTTATGAAAGCAACCAATGCGGTTGCTTTTTTTAATTACAATAATATCAATACTTTTATAAGGTGTAAGTTGTCTGAAAACTTGTCTATTATAATGAATACAAACTGAAAGCGCTTACCTAATCGTGGCGCAGAAGACAAAGAAGACGGGGTGTATAGAGTGGAAGAAACAAAAAAAGTGCCGGAAGAGCTGCCGGAGAAGAACAGAAAAAACAAATTCACGATTTTTAATATACCGATTCTATGGTTTGGTGTTTTTGCTGTTATTGCAATATACGCGATGTATACCGAAAATTTGCCAGCAGGCATGATTGGAGCTTTACTGATAACCATGGTGCTCGGTGAATTGTTTGGCTGGTTCGGCAACAATACGCCGATTGTGCGCACATTCCTGGGCGGCGGTGCCATCGTTGCTATTTTCGGATCCGCATTCATGGTCTATAGTGGACTTATGCCTGAAAGCACGTCCACCGCCATTTCAGAATTCATGAGAGACGGCGATTTTCTTAATTTTTATATTGCTGCATTGATTACCGGCAGTATCCTGGGTATGGAATCAAAGATTCTGGTGAAAGCGGGAGTCCGCTATGCGTTGCCATTGCTGGCTGCAGTTCTTGGTGCAGTGGGTCTCGCTGCATTGATCGGTTTGTTGCTGGGCTTTAGTGTGCAGGAAGCTGTACTCGTCATTGCCATGCCTATCATGGGCGGCGGCATGGGTGCAGGCGCTGTGCCGATGTCCCAGGTCTATTCCGAAATGCTGGGCAATGAACCGGGCTATTATCTATCGATTCTGGTTCCCGCTTTAGCACTGGGTAATGTATTCGCGATTATTCTTGCCAGTGTTTTAAACTTAATCGGCAATAAATATCCGAGTCTGACTGGGAATGGACAATTGATCCGTGGTTTCCATTACGAAAAGAAAGAAACGCCGCGCTACGATTTGGCCAAAATGGGAATCGGCGTATTGGCTGCTGTTTCGTTCTATATTTTAGGGAATCTGCTGGGTGACTTTATTCCCTTGCATCCTTATGCGATTATGATTGTTTTGGTCGCAGCCTTGAAAGTGGCCAATGTTATGCCGGAAGTTATTGTGGAAGGCGCCAGTCAGTGGTATGAATTTGTAGCACGAAACTGGACCAATGCGCTTCTGGTTGGAATCGGGGTTGCTTATACCGATTTGGAAGCGGTTATTAATGCCTTGAGTATCCAATATGTACTTATTGTTCTGGCGGTAGTAATTGGAGCAGTAATTGGAGCCGGAGTAGTCGGGAAATTCATGGGCTTCTATCCGATCGAAGCTGCCATCACAGCGGGACTCTGCATGGCGAACATGGGAGGAACTGGCGATGTGGCTGTATTGTCCGCTGCCAGAAGAATGGAATTGATGCCGTTTGCGCAAATTTCTTCACGTCTCGGCGGTGCATTGATCTTATTGCTGGCCAGTATTTTTATACCATTTTTCATTTGATGAGATTAAAATGGGAGGGAAGGGAGAAATCCTTTCCCTCTTTCTGATGGGATGTGAAATGCTATGATTTTTACTGAAATCATCAATGTAATACTGCCCGTATTCATCTTGCTGGGAATCGGCTTTTTTGTCGGCAAATATATGGATATTAATTCGAAGTCGGTTTCTGATTTATGTATCTACGTATTCAGTCCGGCGCTGTTTTTCCATTCCGTAACGACTTCCTCGTTGGATCTTGGCGATTTAGGGAAAATCGTGCTGTTTGCCTTGTCATTATTTTTACTGTTTGCCGTGCTTGTTAAATTACTGGGGCTTCTTTTTGGATGGACTTTGTCCTATCAAAATACGATGATGCTTGCCAGTGCTTTTCCGAATACCGGAAATTACGGATTGCCGATCGTCTTTTTCGCATTCGGAGATGAAGGAATGGCCATTGCGATTATTTATGTCGTCATGCAATCATTGCTGATGAATTCTGCTGGCATTTTTTATGCATCGAACCATGAAAAAACGCCGAGGAAGGATATATTCATAACAATTGTCCGGATGCCTGGATTTATTGCCATAACCATAGGGCTGATTATAAAAATTGCTGGTATAGCGGTTCCTGAAGCAATTGGCAACGCCACAAGTTTATTGGGGCAGGCGGCGGTGCCGGTTTTGCTGACGCTTCTCGGTATTACACTTGCTTCGATTCAGATTAAAAATGTCCTGAAATTTATTGGCACAGCAGCCATACTCAAATTGATCGCTTTTCCGGCAATCGGCTTGTTGCTGTTGACATTGCTTTATCCGGCAGGCTCGCTCGAATCGAAAGTGCTGCTGATTGCTGTTGCGACGCCGGCCGCTGCAACAACGACATTGTTGGCGATAAAATTCGATATGAATCCGGATATGGTTTCGAGTGCCATGTTCGTCAGCACGTTAGCGAGTATCATTACCATTCCGATATTGCTGCTGGTACTTTAAAATAAATATATTAGGCAAAAAAACTCTCCGGGACAATTTCATCCGGAGAGTTTTGCATTCATGTTTTAATCTTCAAACTTCACTCTTCACAATCGGGCATGAAGGGTCACTTGCCCATTCATTCATCGAGCCGTCATAAACCGCGACGTTTTGCTGTCCGAGATTGTTCAGCAGTAACGCGTTCCAGGTAGCGGCAATTCCGCCGCCGCAATAGGTGATGACTTTTTTATCAGGATCGAGTGCACCTGTTCCTTCAAAGGAGGCGCGCACTTGGTCTTCATTGTAAAGCGCTTTTGTTTCTTCATCCGCATGGGCGCCGAAAAAGACGTTCGTGCTGCTCGGGATGTGTGCAGCCTGGAATTCTTCCGGCGACAGGCTGTTCAACAGGACGGTATGTTCATCGTCCATCGCTTTTCGGACATCTTCTTTTGTCGCCAGCATTTCTGTTCGGCGCTTGCCGGAGAAGCTTGCTGCCGGATAAGACGGTTGCTCCGTGGATAATTCACGGCCTTCCGCCTGCCACTTCTGGAGGCCGCCTTCTAAAATGGCAACATTATCATATCCTTCGTAGCGCATCTGCCACGCGAGGCGGGAGGCCCAGTAGGAAGCCGCAACCGATTCCCCGACTAATGCGTTCTGGTCGTAAATGACCGTATAGGTGTCATCGCCGATTCCAAGCTCTGTCAATTTTTTCACGAAAGCTTCACGGGATGGTACAGTAAACGGCAAATCGGAATCTTTATCCGATAGTTCGCCCACCAAATCGGCATAAATTGCTCCTGGAATATGGCCTTGTTCATAAGAAGTTTTACCGGACTCCACGTTCGGGGGTCCGCCGCCTTCAGGGAATTTCATGAATACTGTAGCATCAACGATTCGCAGCTTAGGATCTTCCAAGCGCTCCCCGAGCCAGTCAGTTGAAACGATCAATGGAATATCATTCATCTGAACATCCTCCTTTATTGCATTTACTTCACTTTAAGGTTGTTGGTAAAAGGCGTCAAAAATTCTGCCTTTTCATGAATGTTTACCCTGTCGACAAGACAGGGAAAACAAAAATTATAGCCAAATCACTGAAGGAGGAATGCTGCAGATGGTAAAAGTCGCAGTAGAATACCCATTTACAGATATTCGGCAGGCACTGCAGAAAAAAGGATATCAGACAGATATGGTAGAGATGGAAGCAGACGCATCCATTTATGATGTGATTGTTGTACGCAATCTTAATGCGCTGAGCGCCTCTTTTATAAAGGGCTCGCTTGTGGAAACCGGTGGGCGCAGTGTTAAGGAAGTCGTCATGGAAGTGGAAGAACGCCTCCAGCGTGCAGGGAAAATTGCAGGCAGAGCGAACGCTGAAAGGAGCGGAACCGGCGCGGGTTTTAAATCTGGCATGTTGGCTGGTGCCGCAGCTGGCGCGCTGGCAGCACTTATGATGGCTCCGAAAAGCGGTGAGGAGCTGCAGCGCCTTCTAAAGGAAAAAATCTCGACTGGCGATTCTGAGGGCGAAGATTCGCTAAATCGCATTAAAGAAAAGGCGGCACAAGTAAAAGATAAAGCAATGGAAATGAAAGGCAAAAAGTCCATGGGCCAGGAAAAAGGAAATCAATCCATTTTTGAAACGGTTCCTGACGGTTTCCGCGTCGTGACCGTGGGCTCCGGCAATCCATTAACTGAAATCGGCAGGAACTCGCCGAGTACACTTGTTCAATTCAAGGATAAGTATTTCCTGGTTGACTGCGGTGCCGATACGACGAGCACATTATTTGAACTTGGTCTCCCCGCCAATAAAATCAATAATATGCTTTTCACACATCAGCATGTCGACCATAACGGTGATTTCTGGACGTTCTTCATTGATGGCTGGCAGGGGTCTGGTGGAAGACGCCTCCTGAATCTGGCAGGTCCACAGGTTCAGGAACTCTATGATGCAACTGTAAATTTCTTCAAGAAAGATTTGGAGTACCGGGCCGGTCTGGGGACATCGAAAGACGGAGCGCTGACAAATGTGCATATCACTGATTTCACTGAAGAAAAGCACAGCCTGGAACTTGATGGTGTAAAAATCACGGCAATTCCTGTGCCACATAGTGCACCGACGTATGCGTTCCGTTTTGATGCAGAGGGGCAAAGTGCAGTGGTTTCTGGAGATTTGACCTACACTGCGGATCTGGGTCCATTTGCAAAGGATACAGATATCCTTGTCCTGGATGGAATGATGACCAGTGATTTTTCAGGGCTTCCTGAAGAGAAAGCGGAAAACCTTGAAAAAGGATTGGAAAACTCTCATGCAGTGACCGAAGACCTCGCCCGGATGGCAGCTGAATCTGCAGCGGGGAAGGTAGTACTGACGCATCTCGGTTTGGGTAAAATAGATGTAAAGCGTGTCACTAAGGAATTTTCATCGGCCGGCTTTAAAGGTGATATCATCATCGCAGAAGATGGCCTGGCGATTTATCCGTAACAGACTTTCACAAGGTAAGAGAAAGTCATATCATGAAGTTGATTAAACTGTTTTACTTCATAGAAAAAGTATAGAAAAGACGTTTCGGGCCAGCAGCTGACCTTCCGAAACGTCTTTTTTAAATTTTATTGTAATTTGTCCTGATAAACAACCCGTGTCTCCGATGGAAGGCCCGATGGAAGGGCCAAAAGCTCAAGCAATTGGTCCACAACTTTCTTCCGTGTATCGAAGTCGAAGGGTTCGCCGCAAGGCCGGCCCATCTTGAACGGAACATGCATTGTGCGGGGAGCTGCGACTTTATCGGTGACTTCCGGGAACAGCGTGATCATGGCGGTTGGTATATTTGAAGCTTCTAAAGCCCGGGCATACAGCCCGAGTACATTGTGGCAGGATCCTCAGCCAGGCACAAGCAACGCAGCGTCGATTCCTTCGTTAAGGAACAGCTCGACAACTTTTGGAATCGATTCCTTTTCGGCTAATGCCGTATCCAGGATGCCGCCGTTCAATCCGATATTAATGGATGAAGGGGATCCGATTTTTCCGTCAGCAGCAGCTTGTTTCAGCTGCGGCAATGGAAAGACGATTGTCGGATCCGATTTTGCAAACTTCGTATCGATGTATATATGCGTCACTGTCAGTTCCTGTTCCGAAATATCCGATGGGATGATTCTGAAAGTATGGTCGCCGGCCGGGTTATCGACATCAAAAGGTTCGTCGGTTTCGAGGTGGACACCTGCAGTTGATACTAGTGCTACTTTACATAGGTTCAAAGGCTTTGATAAAAAAGCTTCGGGCAGACTCGTATGTTCCCTCATATGGCTCATGGTGAATTTCTTGTAAGCTCCCGTGAAGTTCCCTGAAAAAGTCCGCGACATTTTCGACTTGATCTTTGTCTTCATTTTCATAGATCCGCATTCCTCCGTTTCGGCTTGATTAATGTTAATAATTCGCTGTCTGATTGCGAACTCCTTTATTGTAATAGCGGTTAGTTGACAGGCGGCACAAATCTGAAGATAAAGTAAAGAACGTATGACTTCTCACCTAAAACGGTATATTCCATAAGACTATTGATGCTTTTATGTGAAATATAGTAAAAAATTAATGTTTTATATTGAATATTATACCAATTCAGAATATTATATAGTTAGCTTCAAAATACAGGAATAAGAAAGGAGAAAAAAATGAAAAAGGGTCTTGCAGGAATTTTAACTGGTTCAATCTTATTTATCGGAACAACGTTCAGTGTGGCTGCTGATGAACACATTGACAAAGATTGTGGGGATTTTGCTGATCATAACGAGGTTATGGCTTTTTGGTATGAAAATGGATACAGTGCAGAAAATGACCCACATGATCTTGACCGTGATAACGACGGTCTGGCTTGTGAAGTCAGCCAGTCTGAATACGACAATTATGTAGCCAGCCAGGAAGAGGATGATTCTGCTGAAGAAGAACAAGATGAAAATGCTGCAGAAAATGAAAGTGAAGAAGGAGCGGCTTTACCTGATACCGCATCAAACGGACCTCTTATGATGCTGTTCGGTGCTGGAGTTGCGGGTGCCGGGTCATTGCTTTTATTCCGTCGTAAAAGTAAAACAGCCTAATGCAAACAAACGGCAGGAAATATCCTGCCGTTTTACTTCGAGGTGATGGTTGATGAGGCGCTTATTGGGGCTAATCCTGCTGATGGCCGGATTGGCAATAGCGGTAACAAACTTTCTGGAGTGGAACGCCGGGCAAACGGCTGCCCAGGACTTCACTGTAGAAGAAGTACAGACTTTTGAAAAAATCGAAAAGACGATGGAAAAAGATATGTTGTTTACGCCGCCTCCATTAAAGGAAGATCCTGCTCCTCTCCTCACTTCAGATGCATCACATAAGACAGGAGAGGAAATGGCAGCTCTTTTAATTCCTAAAATCGAAAAAAAGTATTCGGTTTACTGGGGTACTGATCCAGCCACTTTGAATCAGGGAGTCGGAATGTTTGTCAGCGATCTGACTACTCTTCCCGGCGGCAACGGCCATACTGTTTTAAGCGGCCACCGTGATACCGTGTTTACCGGGCTGGGTGAATTGGAAGTATCGGATTTATTGTATGTCGAATACGAGACTGAAGTATTTGTTTATGAGATTACAGATATCTGGATAACACATGAAGATGATAAATCGGTCATCGTGGAAAAAGATGAATCGACTTTGACGCTGACGACTTGTTATCCTTTTGACTTTATCGGATACGCGCCTGACCGTTATATCGTTCAGGCAAAATTCATTTCCAGCCAAAGCAGCGAAATGAAGTGAGTAGAACCAATCAGAAGTCAGCAGAACAATACCTGAACACACCTGTATTTTAATCAATCGGGTGTGTTTTTATTTTGTCCTTCTGAAAAACGGGTATACAAAAATTAATTCAATACCCCAGGAAGCATGGGTCTGACTCCAACCTTATTCCTTATGCCGGTGTAACCGCATTCAGAATAAAGAAGGTGACTTATGAAAAAGTGGCGTACTTTTCTTATACTTATTGTCCTTTGCCTCTTTTTAAGTACGGCAGCCCATACCGCTTATCTGCTGGAATGGGCTGGAGATCGTTTTATGCTCGGTCCAAACGATGGACTGTCACAGATGATGCCATTCAAGGCGATGCTCTATGAACAATACACTTCAGGTGAATTTTTCTATTCACCTTCATTCGGCTTGGGCAGCGGGACCTATAGTGGCCTATCTTATTATTTTGCCACTTCGTTCGTATTCGCACTGACTGTTGTATTCGTTTTCATGCTGGAAGTGGCTGGCATTATTACAGAGCCCGACGTCTTGTTCTGGGCACATGCCGCTGTCTTCATCAATATCGCACGGCTTACAGCAGTGCTTTTCATCAGTTTTCACGTCTTCCGCTATATGAAATTCAAGCCGGTGCCAGCCTTTCTTGGAGCCAGCATCTATGGATTATCCAGCATGTATTTTCGCCATGCCGTTTACTGGGAATTCTTTGCGGATGCTTATTTATGGTTGCCATTCCTCATTTTCGGCATCGAAAAAATCTTCCGTGAAGCTAAGCCTGGCTGGTTCCTCGCTGCAGTCGCTGTATCAATGATCGACAGCTTCTACTTCGCCTATGTGAATTTTCTGCTTGCCGGCATTTACATCCTCTTCCGGCTCTTTATGCCGCTCGCGGAAAATGAAATCAGAAGAAGCAGAGCAATCGTACTTTTTCTCATAAGCGGAGTAATCGGAGCGGGTATCAGCTCAGTATCTTTTATACCGGCTGTGCATGCATTCATACACAATCACCGGCCTGCTTATGTCCATGAAATTGACTGGCTGATGTTCCACGATAACATTCTATTCACGAGCAGCTATGTCATTTTGCCCGCAGCTATTGTCGGACTGGCTGGTGCATTTCCTCTTTACCGCGATTCCCGGTTCCGCTTTTTCGTATCGCTTATACTGTTTGGCGTATTGCTCCATTACAGTCCGCAAGTTGCCAGTGTCTTTAACGGCTTTTCCGCGCCTCAATTCCGGTGGGAATATTTCCTATCCTTTGTTTCCGGCGGTGCTGTCGCAGCCGGCTTCAGCAAACTCCCTGTATTGAATGTTAAGGACTTTACGCTTGCTGGCGGTCTGGCGCTGCTGGTTTATGGACTGTTTGCTTTATATGATGACAGGCTCGAGATACGTGCACTTTTTATCTTCACTGCGGTAAGCGCAAGCTTATTCGTCTATGTCCTCTTTGCTTTGGCTGTTAAAAGAAATTCCAAGAAAGGGCAGGCGGCCGTCGCCGTACTTCTGGCCTTGCTTTTTTTAGCGGCAGGCTACCAATTTGCCCTTGCCGTCTCCGAAGACGGAGTAACGATCCAGTTTCCGCTGTTCCTAGGTGTACTTGGCTCAGCGTTGTTTACATTTATGCTGTTATTGCGTACTGTCCGGGACCAATCAAAAATCGGTGAAGCCGTAGCTTTTATTGTCATCACCCTGCTGGTGCTGGCCAACGGTTTTCAGTATGTAAATCTTATAAATGGCGGCAATACACAAAAAGTTTCGGAAGAATACATTACGGGCGAGGATTATGATGATCCGGAAATCAACAGGCTTCTTGCAGAAATCGAAGAACGTGATGCCTTTCCTTTCTACCGCATCGATTGGATGGAAGGGGTGCGGAACAACACACCGATCGTCGAGGATTTTTACGGATTAAGTGCTTATTCCAGCATTCTCAATGAAGAATTACTGTATTTTTACTTGTATGAACTTGAAATCGATATGGCGCGTGAAAGTGTCAGCCGCTACGCGACGCTTGGCAAGCGCACTAATTTGCACAGCTTGCTGCTCGGGAACTACGTCATACTTCCGCGTGGCGATGAAAATGTGCCGGCCGGTTTTGAGGAAATTCTGGCCTCGGAAAATTTTATAGTTTACGAAAATCAATTGCCGCTGCCGTTTGTGCGTTCCGCAACTGCGACTTACAGCGAAGACAGCCTTGCCGATGAACCGGTGCTCCGGCGTGAACATGCGATGCTGTCTGGCGTCGTTTTGAAAAATCCTGCTGAGCAGGCTGTGCTTCCGCCGGAACCGGAAGCGTTGGCATTTGAAGTTAACGGAGTTGAAGCGACTTATGAAGATGGTGTGCTTGATGTATCGGGCGAAGCAGGCGGCATCGATTTGATGCTGAAAGATGCCGTGCCGGAAGAAAGCGATTTATATGTCGCATTTCATCTGGCCAACCGAGCTGAAAATCAGGGATTTTCAGTGACGGTCAATTCGTACAGAACATCGAGGAAGTCGAATGTGTCTGTCTATAAGACGTTTGTCGACGATTTGACCATTCGTATACCGGCAGACAGTATTGTTCGAATCCGTGTTCCCGAAGGAACCTATGAACTTACTGAACTTGCCGTCTATGAAGAGCCTTATGACGTGCTGCGCTCCGAAGTGGAAGAGGCTGATGGAGGCAATCGTTTTGAATGGAGCGGCAGCAGGATTCAGGCGGATTATCTGAATGCTGAAAACGATGAATTCATTGTGTTTCCTGTGCCTTATGAAGTCGGCTGGACTGCGAAAGTCAATGGAGAAAAGAGGGAAGTTCTTGAAGCGAACTACACTTTTCTCGCTGTCCCGGCATCTCCTGGGGTGAATGAAATCAGGTTGACTTATCGGCCGCCGTATTTTTGGAAATCACTGCTGCTCAGCGTGATATCTCTGTTGGCAGCTATTTTATATCTGTGGAAACGCAAAAATTGAAGGAGGGCCGGCTGCGTTATGCCGGCTCTCCTTTTTCAACCGGTGCATCTATTCGCTGAATAAGAATGAAGGCGCAGAATATAGGGTAGGGAAGAATAACAGAAGCTTGAATCAGGAGTGATGGAAATGGACTTTTTGCCTGCGGATTATATGGTCATCACAGTGCGCCTTCTAATGGCAGCGGTGCTAAGCGGCATTATCGGAATCGAACGCGAAACGAAAAAGCAGCCTGCAGGACTCCGGACGCATCTTTTGGTCGGCACTGGAGCTTGTCTGATGATGATTCTTTCTGTCACAGGTTTTGATACTTATATAAATACAATGACAGGGCCGTTGCAGTTTGATCCTTCCCGTATCCCGTCCTATGTCATAAGCGGTATCGGTTTCCTCGGAGCCGGAACGATTATTGTTAACCGTGGATCCGTAAAAGGACTGGCGACTGCCGCTTCGATTTGGGTGGCTGCCGGATTGGGACTGGTAATCGGCATCGGCATGTATTACGTAGCCGTGTTATCGACATTGATTGTCATCGGGACATTATATGTGCTGGGAGAAGTGGAGAAAAAATATATCTCGAAGCATAAACAGAAACAAATCGTCATCATCGCAGAAGACCAGAGTGAAATGTTTGCGAAACTCAGCGGATTCTTTGAAAACAACGACCTCAAAGTGACAGATTTTCAAATTGAAGAATTGGACACATATTCTGAAAAACAAGTATCAAAATATATTTTTTCGCTAAAAGAAGGAAAGGTCCAAAACGAAATGGAACTGGTTAAAGAGATCCAGAAGTTAGACGGAGTCGCTAAAGTGATTGTGTGACTGAACGCAGCACTGAATTTATTTCAAAAGCGGCAAGAGAGGGGAACGGATATGAAATTACTGATTCTTGGAGGTACACGATTTTTAGGGCGGTTCCTAACCGAAACGGCACTGCAAAACGGTCATGAAGTGACATTATTCAATAGAGGAAAAACAGAACCGGAACTGTTTCCGGAAGTGGAGAAGCTGATCGGCGACCGGAACGGGGACCTGGAAGCGTTGAGAGGACGCAGCTGGGATGCGGTTATTGATCCGAGCGGCTATCTGCCATGGTCCGTCCAGGAGTCAGCGGAATTGCTGACCGACTCAGCCGGGCATTATACCTTCATCTCAAGTGCTTCGGTTTATGATCAGCTCGATCAACCCGACATTGATGAGAACCACTCAGTCGGCAAATTGCCTCAGGAAAGAATCGAAGAATTGAAAGCGATGGAACCGGCACAGGCGATAGCTGAAAATTATGGCGAACTGAAATACCTGTGCGAAAAGGAAGTGGAGCGGGTATTCACAGGACGCAGTTTGATTGTCCGGCCGGGATTGATCGTTGGCCCCTTCGACTTTACGGACCGCTTCAGTTATTGGGTCAACCGCATAGCAAAAGGCGGAGAAGTGCTGGCACCAGGCCGTCGCGACAAGGAAATTCAGTTTATCGATGTGCGCGACCTCGCTGAATGGATCATCCGGATGGTGGAGTCGAAAGTGTATGGCACCTATAATGCCACAGGCCCGGCCACCGAGTTGACGATGGAAGAGTTTTTGGACAGATGCAAAGAAACAGTAGGAGATAGAGTCGATATAGTCTGGGTTGAGGAGAAATTTCTGCTGGGCCATGAAGTAAACGGGTGGACCGACATGCCGCTGTGGATTCCTGACAGCGCGAATATGCCCGGCTTTCTGTCGGTCAACATTCAAAAAGCAATGGATGCCGGACTGAAATTTCGTCCGCTGAAAGAAACAATCCTCGATACCTTAAAGTGGGAGTCGTCGCGCAGCGTAACTGAGAAGAAAGCGGGACTGGATCCTGCCAAAGAAAAAGCGGTGCTGAAAGATTGGAATGAAAAAGGTTTATAAATTAAAAGGCGATACTCTCCAAAATAATTGGGGTTTGTTATAAGATAAGAGTCATACGGCACCTTCGGAAGGGGTGATATCAGTTGACAAGCAAATCTCGAATGTCAGCGTCAGGAGAAACTCATGCAAAGCCTGTGATACAGAATGGCGATACTTTGCGTGGGGGAAGCAAGAACTAATTCGCCCGTAAATGTGTCATTCGAACATGGCGTCCTTATAAATATACAATCAAACAATAAGGAGTGTTTCAAAATGATACATGTAAAAGAAACAAGTGATAAACAAGGCACTGCCGGCGAACGTCCGGAAGCATTTATCCGGAATGACCAGTTTAACTTTATCAAAGATCAGGCGAAAATTCTGGTCAATGGCAAGGCAACCAGCAGCGATGCGGAAGTACTGAGTGTACTGCGCCATCTGGCACAGGAAAAGGTCTTTGGGCTGTTCCCATCTTTGACCGAAGAACAGAAAGCCGTATTGAAACCGTTGACAGCGGTAAAGGAAACGGCGGAAGCAGAAGCATTTCTTGAACAGGTGTCTGCATATTTGCTGCCGTTCAAAAGTGTAACGGATCAGGGCTTGAAGAAATTATTCCCAAAAGCGAAAAAGCTTAAAGGGCCGAAACTTGATACGCTCGATTTCAAAAAGCTGTCTTATCTCGGCTGGATTGAAAGTTCGACGCTTATGTACCTAGTGATTGAAAAAGATGGCCGCCTCGAAGGCATCCAAGGCAGCTTCAACCGCAGTGCGAAACATGGCATCTGCTCAATCTGCAATAAACATAGCGAAGTAGGTTTGTTCACTGCCAAGACAAAAGGTTCCAGCCAGGATAATTTCGTGAAACGCGGCAACTATATCTGCCAGGACAACGACACCTGCAACAGCAATATCGATACATTGGAGCGGCTCCATGACTTTGTGGAACGGTTGCAAAAATAATTAAAAAATTGAGCTTTTCGGGAAACCGGAAAGCTTTTTTTATTGAAGAAAAAGCGCTTCAGACAAGTATGCGGGACAAGAAATAACCCAGTTGACAGAATTTCAGGTTGACAACATGTGGAACAGAATATATATTATGTGTAACCGGTTACACATTATGGAGTGGGGGGGAAGCGTATGACGACGATCAGGGATGTAGCTAAAAAAGCGGGAGTTTCCGTTGCGACAGTTTCAAGATTTTTGAACGGCAACGGTTATGTCAGCCAAGAAGCGGCAACTGCTGTGAAAGCGGCTGTAGAAGAGTTGAACTATGAGTTGAACACGGTTGCCCGCTCGCTTACAACTAAAAAGTCGAATCTGATCGGATTGATCCTGCCGGATATTACAAACCCCTTTTTCCCGGAACTGGCCCGTGCAGTGGAAGACGTTGCATTGACCTACGGCTACACCGTGGTGCTGTGTAATTCCGATGAAGATCCCAAAAAAGAGAAGAATTACATTGAAACCTTGAAGAAAAAATATATCGCCGGTTTTATTGTGACCTCAAACCAGCTTGACGCCCCGCATTACGCGAATTTAAAGCTGCCCGTCGTCGCTTTGGACCGTGTTATCAACGAGCGGATACCGACTGTCGTATCAAACAATAGACAAGGTGGTTTTATGGGAGCGCAGGCTTTAGTCGACAGAGGCAGCAAAAACCTGCTGTTCCTGAGAGGTCCGGAAGAATTCGGGTCGGCAAATGACCGTTACATAGGATTTGGCGAAGCGATGGAAAAGAACAGCGTTACTTATGAAACAGTTTTCTGCCCTTTTCATTTCGCGGAAGCAGAAAAAATTGTGGAACAGTATTTACATGACAATAAAGACATCGACGGCATATTCGCCAGCAGTGATGTGCAGGCTGCGGGAGCGTTGAAAGCAGCGCATAATCTGGGATTGGCTGTGCCGAAAGATTTGCAGATCATCGGTTTTGACGGAATTTCAATGGGAGAGATGCTGACCCCCGCTTTGACGACAATCGCACAGGATATTTATAAAATGGGTGCGATTGCGGCAAGGGTGCTGATCAAGCAGATTGAAGGCCAGCCGATTGAAAATTTCATGAACGAGATTCCAGTGAATCTTGTGGTTCGGGGAACGACGAAAGGAGCGGTGACATGATTACAGTTGTGGGCAGTATCAATATGGATCTCGTAGTTCGCACGGATCGATTCCCGAAACAAGGGGAAACGGCGCTTGGAGATTTGTATACGACAATTCCAGGCGGTAAGGGAGCCAATCAGGCAGTCGCGGCTGCCAGGCTTGGAAGCGATGTGCAGATGGTTGGTGCAGTAGGAACCGATGCATTTGGCCAAGTGCTGGTCGAAGGATTGGACACAGAAGGCGTTCACATTGAACACGTCAAACAATTGGATGGAATGAGCGGAATCGCCAATATCCTGCTATCTGAAGGAGACAACCGGATCATCGTGGTGCCCGGTGCGAACCATCTTCTGAAGGAAGAAGAAATAGATGGTTTGGAATACTTGTTTGAAGCAAGTGATCTTGTAATTATGCAATTGGAGATTCCGCTTCCCGTTGTGCAGCGGACATTGGAAATTTGCCAGCGCATCGGAACTCCTACCATTCTAAATCCTGCGCCATCTGCAGGTTACCGCAAAGAAATGGAACCTTATTGGACTTACCTGACACCAAACGAATCAGAAGCAAAAGAAATTTTCGGCCCGCAATGGGAGAACGCTCTGGAACAATTTCCGAACCGCCTGATTGTGACATTGGGGAAAAAAGGTGCCCGTTATTTCGATGGCAATAAACATATAATCGTCGAAGGTTATGCGACAAAAACTGTTGATACTACGGGTGCCGGCGATACATTCAACGGTGCACTTGGCGTAGCGCTTTCGGAACAGATGCCATTTGAAGAAGCGGTTCGTTTTGCCAATGCGGCGGCTTCATTATCTGTAGAAAAAATGGGTGCCCAGGGCGGCATGCCTAATAGAGAAGACGTCCTCGCGAGAATGCGTGGTGCTTCAGAGTGAAGAAGCATGGGATGATTAACCGTGACATCGCAGCGGCGCTGGCCGAATTCGGCCATACAGATCAACTGGTGATTGCGGATTGCGGATTGCCGATGCCGAAAGACGTTCGCTGCGTCGATTTATCATACGAATTGGGCAAGCCGTCATTCATCGATATTCTGGATGCTGTACTTGCGGACTTTCAGCACGAAGCAGCATTTATTGCCAATGAAATAGAACAGGAAAATCCGGAAGTCGAATCAAAAATTAAAGAACGGACAGCTGTATCCTATATTACGCATGAGGAATTGAAACAAATGAGCAAAGACGCCAAGCTGATTATCCGGACCGGTGAAGCGACTCCATACGCCAACATTGTGCTGCGGTCAGGCGTTATTTTCTAGAAAGGCAGGTGTGTAATCATGATTGAAATGACAGGCATTTCTAAAGCATTCAGTGGCAACCAAGTATTAAAAGACGTTTCTTTTTCATTGGAGAAGGGTGAAATCCATGCCCTGATGGGAGAGAACGGAGCCGGAAAGTCTACATTGATGAAAGTATTGACGGGAATTCATAAGCGGGATGCCGGAACGATTGTTGTCAAAGGGGAAGAAGTGAATTTCACTTCACCCAAAGAGGCAGAAAAAGCCGGGATTGCTGTAATTCATCAGGAACTGAATATACTGCCGCATCTGTCGATTGCTGAAAATCTGTTTCTTGGAAAAGAAGAAACCGTCGGGAAAACGAGCATTCTTAAAACGAAGAGTATGAACAACAAGACGAAGAAGATTCTTGGTGAATTAGGACTGAATATAAATCCCTCCTCTCCGGCAAGCGGATTGTCTGTCGGCAAGCAGCAAATCGTGGAAATCGCGAAAGCGCTGTCTGCAGAAGCCGAAGTCATTGTAATGGATGAACCGACTGCCGCTTTGACTGACCGCGAAATCGATACGCTTTTCAAGACGATTCGGGATCTGCAGAAAAAAGGCGTTTCTTTCATCTACATTTCCCACCGGATGGAAGAGATTTTCTCTCTCTGCGACCGTATTACCGTGCTGCGGGATGGCGAATTCGCGGGAGTGAAATATATAAAAGATACCTCATTTGAAGAAATTGTGCAGTTGATGGTAGGCCGTGAACTGGGCGAGCGTTTCCCCGAAAGGCATGCCGAGATTGGCGAAGTAAAGCTTGCGGTGAAAGGCTTGACGAGAAAAGGCCACTTTGAAGATATATCGTTCGAGTTGCGCAAAGGCGAAGTGCTTTCAATTGCAGGTCTGATGGGTGCCGGGCGGACCGAAGTGGCGCAGACATTATTCGGTTACCGGAAAGCGGACGCGGGCGATGTGGAACTGGACGGCAAAAAGGTGAAAATCAACAGCCCCCGCGCTGCTAAGAATTTAGGCATCGGATATGTAACGGAAGACCGGAAGTCTGAAGGCCTGCTGGTGGACTTCACTGTAGAAGAAAACATCAGCCTGACCAATTTCCATGAAATATCGAAATACGGGCTGATTTCACAGAAGAAAGAAAGTGCACTTTATCAATCGATGAAAGAACGGCTGGGCATCCGGACTTCCGGTCCTCACCAGACAGCGAAATCACTGAGTGGGGGGAACCAGCAAAAAGTGGTCATCGCCAAATGGATCGGCATCGAACCCAAATTGCTTATTCTGGATGAACCGACCCGGGGCGTTGACGTTGGGGCAAAAAAAGAGATTTACTCGATTATCAACCAACTTGCGGAGCGGGGCGTTGCTATTCTGATGATCTCTTCCGAATTGCCGGAAGTGCTCGGTATGGCCGACCGCGTACTCGTTATGCACGAAGGCAAACTTGCAGGTGAATTGTCGAAAGAAGAAATGACACAAGAAAGAATTATGCACTACGCTACTGGAGGTGAAAGTAATGCAACTCAAAACAGCTAATCAATCGTTGTTTCAAAAAATCGCACCGTTTATCGGTTTGTTTCTTATTATCCTAATCATTACTTTATTGAATCCTGGTTTCCTTTCCATGAACAATATTCTCAACGTACTGAGACAAGTATCAATCAATGCCCTGATTGCCTTCGGGATGACCTTTGTCATTCTGACGGGCGGCATAGATTTATCGGTCGGTTCGATTCTGGCATTGACCGGAGCCGTTACTGCCGGAATGATGGCAAGCGGCGTTGACCCGATTTTAGCCATGTTTGTCGGCCTCTTGCTCGGCGCATTACTTGGAGCTTTCAACGGAATAATCATTGCGAAAGGGAAAGTTGCTCCTTTCATCGCCACTTTAGCGACAATGACGATTTACCGGGGCTTGACTCTTGTCTATACAGAAGGTCGCCCGGTTTCCGGACTCGGCGACGGCGGCGCATTCCAGATGTTGGGGAGAGGTTATTTCCTCGGCATACCAATTCCGGTTGTCACCATGATCATCAGTTTCCTTATTCTTTATTTCATCTTGAAGAAAACGACTTTCGGACGCCGTGTTTACGCGGTGGGCGGCAATGAAGAAGCGTCAATTCTTTCCGGAATCAACGCGGACCGCATTAAGATTTATGTCTATTCATTGATCGGCTTCCTGTCGGCGTTTGCTGCATTAATCTTAACGTCACGCCTGAATTCAGCGCAGCCGACTGCCGGACAGATGTTTGAACTTGATGCCATCGCGGCTGTTGTGCTTGGTGGAACGAGCTTGACCGGTGGGCGCGGCTGGATTGTCGGTACTTTGATTGGTGCTTTGATCATCGGTGTTTTGAATAATGGTTTGAACTTAATTGGGGTTTCGTCCTTCTTCCAGCAAGTGGTGAAGGGTGCAGTCATATTATTGGCGGTCCTGTTGGATCGTAAAAAAACAGCTTAAGGAGCGTGGGAGAATGAACAAGTTCAAGTTTCTAGCAATGTTGGTGGCCATGATGGTTTTAGCGGCATGTTCAATGGAAGGTCCAGGTTCAAGTTCAGAAGATGAATCAGGCGGCAGCACGGAAAGTGATGGGGAATACACAATCGGCTTTTCAATCTCGACATTGAACAATCCGTTCTTTGTAACATTGAGCGAAGGGGCTGAAGCGAAAGCTGACGAGCTTGGCGCGGAAATTTCAGTTGTTGATGCACAGAATGACGCAGCAAAACAAGCAAGTGATGTAGAAGATTTAATTCAACAGGGCGTCGATTTGATCATGATCAACCCAGTTGACTCAGAAGCGGTTGCAACTGCAGTCGAATCAGCAAACAATGCTGATATTCCTGTAATTTCGGTTGACCGCAGCGTTGAAGGCGGAGAAGTGATTTCACATATTGCCTCTGATAACACAGCGGGCGGAGAAATGGCTGGCGAATACTTGTTGTCATTGGTTGGAGACGGCGCACAAGTGGCTGAGCTCCAAGGAGTACCAGGAGCTTCAGCAACGCGTGAACGCGGAGAAGGTTTTAATAATATCGCACAGGAAAGCCTGGATGTAGTCGCACAGCAAACTGCAAACTTTGACCGTGCGGAAGGATTGAGCGTTATGGAAAATATTCTTCAGTCCAATCCGGATATCGTAGGCGTTTTTGCTCATAACGATGAAATGGCATTAGGGGCTCTTGAAGCCATTGAAGCTGCAGGCAAAGATATTCAAGTTGTCGGTTTTGATGCCACGGAAGATGCAGTGCAAGCGGTTGAAGAAGGACGTCTTGCAGGCACAGTTGCCCAAAAACCGGAATTGATCGGTGAAACAGGCGTAGAAACAGCGGTTCAATTCCTAGACGGAGAAGATGTGGAAGCATCAATTCCAGTAGAGCTTGAATTGATCCAGCCGTAATCGAAATCGAATAAAAACAGTTACGGAGCAGCATCCTTTTACCTGGATGCTGCTTTTTTCTGTCCAGTAATAATTGAAAAATCGAGGTTGGGAAAATTTTTCGTGTTTTTAGAGAGGAGTTATTAATAAGGGGATTAAAATGATATTTATGTTTAATTTTTAATGTTAATTTGACTAATGAGAATGAAATATGAACTTTTAATAGGTGTATATAACTTGATTGTTCATTAAGAGGTTGGGAAATATTTCTGTCTATTGATTTGAAAAATTTGTCAGTTTACTATCAGAAGAAGCAAGGTACACAAACTACCTTATCTGCTCCATGTGGACAGCTGACACCATATAGAAGAAATATAACTACTGGAGATGAAGCTATGAAGAGAAGGATGACATCATTGTTGATTATCATTTTGCTGATTGTTCTTGGAGTTCTGGGCTATGAATATTTAGAAAAAGCGGAAGCGGGTAACGGCATATGGGGATCGGATGAATTGTATAGAACACTTGATGAGATTAAAGCGGACTCGGATCTCGTGGTTCGTGCCCATATTCCTTTGTATTATGATATCCGTGAATATGGAGGAGAAGAAAGAACCACAAAGCAAGCTTTTTACGAAGTGGCTATTGATGAGGTATTTCTTGACCATACAGGCCATGGATTTGATGAAGATTCCGAAATCGTGGTCAATCAGGTGATCGGTTTAAAGGATTCGGATGCTGATAAGTATTCATCGAAAAGAGGCATGAAGCCCATGAAAACAGGCGACTATTTACTCTTTCTGAAGAAAGTTACCCACCCGGCGGATGGCAATGTCTATTATATTTCAAACTCCTCCCACCATCTTTATAAATGGCGCGGCAATAAAACCTTCAAGAACATCGCGTCTGATAAATTGGGGGAGATAAAATATTCGGAGCTGACGAGTGGCCAGTAGAAGCTGGGTGCTTAAAAGTTCGTTCAAAAGAAAAGGCTGTTCAAAAGGTCAGGCACATGACTTTGGGATAGCCTTTTTTATGATCTTAAATACCAGCTTTTCTATTCATTATTTCTGTCTGATTTCACCCCTCGTAAATGAAATACTTTCCGTCCAGTCAGTGAAACCGATTTTCATGAGCTTTTCCGCAGCTTCACCAGGGCTTGACCGGAAGTCGTCTTCGACCCAGGCACATAAATAGCCGATAGTGCCGTAGCTGGCGAAAATGGCATAATCCTGATCATTGAATACTTCATGCAGCCGGACTGCGAGCTCATTGGATAAATGATGGATTGCGACCGCGTTTGAAAATTCATGGCTGTAAAATGAACGGTAGAAAAAGATATGCTGGCATATCTGGTAGGTGACTGGAGACACTGCTGATGTTTCTGTATAAAAACGCAGAAATTGATCATTCAAGCTTTTACGCACTTCATCCATTAACTGATACTTGTCAGTGAAATGCAAGTAGAAGGTGGAGCGGGAGATTTCGGCTTGTTGCACAATATCTTTTACGGAAACAGCGTCGAAATTTCGGTTGGCAAGCAATTGCAGTAATGATTCAATTATCGTTTCTTTCGCTGATTTCATTTGTGGCTCCTTAATGGACATTCGGGATGAAAATGTCTCGTGAAATTTCTGCGGTTACGCTTACAATTAATTATAATAAATGATTGGAGGAATAGCTCATGACAAATGAAGTTTATGTAATCACAGGCGGTTCTGGTGGAATGGGTAAGGCAACAGCTGAACTGGTCGGCAAAAAAGGAACGGTTTTACTGGCGGATATTTCAGAGGAACGTCTGGTCCAGACGAAAGAAGAACTTGCTGCTAAAGGCATCACGGATGTCCATTACCAAACGGTTGATATTACATCAAAAGAAGATGTTGCAAAACTGGCAGAAAAAGCGGCAGAACTTGGTACATTAAGAGGTCTTGTTCATACAGCCGGTTTATCGCCAACGATGGCCGATTCCAAACGAATCACAGCTGTAAACCTGGTTGGTACAGGATTGATCCTCGACGCATTCCTGCCATTGGCCAATGAGAAAACAGCTGCGGTAATGGTATCGTCGATGAGTGCATATATGGTGCCTCGCCAAGGTCCGTTCATGGAAGCATTGGTACAGCCGCTTGCAGAAAATGCAGTGGAAACAATGGAGCAATTCACTCAAGGCGATTCAGGTGCAGCATACAGCATGTCGAAACTTGGTGTCATCCTGATCGTTGAAGATCAGGCTTGGGCTTGGGGCGAAAAAGGCGCTCGATTGAACTCGTTGTCACCGGGGACCATCAATACGCCGATGGGCCGCCAGGAAGCTGCCCAACAGCAGCAGATGAAAATCATGCTCGATCACACGCCGCTTCGCCGTGAAGGTGAGCCGTCTGAAATTGCGGCGGCTATGGAATTCCTGCTGAGCGACGCTGCATCATATATTACAGGCATCGATCTTCGTGTGGACGGCGGCACTATCGCCAACTTCCCGCGCATGCGTGCATCAATGTCCCGTTAATTGGATAGGGAAAATACGACCCCCCCTGATTGCGTTTGCGACGCGTTTAGGGGTTTTTTGGTTAGCTGTTAGTTTGCAAATTGGTGAAGCAGGGTGCGTTTTAACGGATGGAAGTGTCTATTGAAGCGGATTTTCCTTTTGTCCTGCAGCTTATGTGCGCAGTGCCAATAATCCGTGAAAATAAATAACTTTATGCTGTCCGAATAATCAATTCAAAAACACAACTTTCCCACACAAAGTCCTTGAACTAAACGGATGTTTTTCGCATAGCGAAAAACTCCAATCCATTAAAGAGAGGCTTCGCGTCCGCGAAGCCTCAATCATTCATACCAATTTAACTGTAATGCTGCCGTTGTCGGATTGCAGGTCAATGGGGTGCTGGCCGGTTCCGTAAACAGTTCTTCTTTTCTTCGAGCCGAATACAGAAACCGAGCCCCAATCGACTTCAGCGTTGATGGTGGCGTTTTCCGGCTTTCTCTTTGTTTCCAGCAGAATAGAACCATTGTCTGTTTCCAGACTTATGTTGCGTTCAAGATCGGGCGCCAAAAGATGGATGCGTCCATTATCTGTTTGTGCCTGGACGTCACCTTCAACTTCTTTCAATGTAATGCCACCGTTGTCGGAGACGGCATTCAGTTTACCGGCTCGGATATCTTTCAACGTGAGCTGGCCATTATCTGTTTCGGCTCTCAAATTTTTTGCCTGGACAGCTGTCAGCTTTATCGCTCCATTATCCGATTTTACCGCGAACTTTTCGGCGGTTATCCGGCTTAGATCGATGCTGCCATTATCCGTTTCAACCAGAAGTTCTGTACTTTCCAGGCGTTCACCGGTGATGGTGCCATGGTCAGAGAGAATTTGAATCTTCTCGTATAGTTTAGGAGGCAGTCGAACAATCAGAGTGGGTGACTTGAAATTGCCTGTAATCGTAAAGAATCCCCATTTTCTTGCTTCTTCTTTCAACGTAATCACCAGGGTACGGTCAAGGATGTCTACTGCCAGGTGCTGGCGGTAGGTTTTATTTTCAACATCTACGTGCATTTGGCCATCAGCAGAAGGGAAAATTTGCACCACTGCATTGTCGGTCTGAATATCAACTTTATCGAATTTGTCCTTCGAAATATCGATTTTCTCGGCAGGTACTGTTGATTGGCTAAAGTCAAAGCTGTCGACAAGTTCTTTTGCGATGGCATCCGGAGAGCCCAATTCCACAGCGATATCGCTGTCGGATTTGCCATCAGCGCGGCCATTCGCAAAGTATTCGCGGATATCCTGCAGAATGTCGCTGCGTTCTTCGGCAGGCAGCCGCTCCAAGGCTTGTTCAAGCTGTTGCAGAAATTGTTGTTCAGTCATTTTGCACACCCTCTTCGATTAGTTTATTGACCCCATCCGTAAAGCTTTTCCATTCTTCGAGCTGTTCATGAAGATATGTTCTGCCGGCTTCGGTAAGCGAATAATATTTGCGCGGCGGACCTTCCGACGATTCCTGCAGATAAGTGGAGAAATAGCCTTCTTTGGTCAAACGGCGAAGCAGGGGATAAACAGCGCCTTCCGAAATGGCGATGCGATCGGAAATTTTCTGCACCAATTCATAGCCGTAGCGGTCTTGTTTATCCAAAAGAACCAGCACACATAAATTCAACGCGCCTTTTTTAAATTGAATATTCACCTGAAAAGCCTCCTTTCCTAACTAGTATTTTATAAACAGTAGTGGTTAATGAGTAATATAACATTCAGTACTATTCAATGCAAGGTATTGAGAGAATTTATTTTTACAATAAAAGCCTTCCCGGAATCTTCAGTCCGAAAAGGCTTTGATAAACTTAATGCTTAGGTAAAACAATCTTCCGATAAAGATAGACTGTAAAGAAATAATAGCCGCTGTAAATTGCCAGGAAAATCAGGATGGACACCCACAATCGGTAATAAGGTTCGTCCATGATGAATGTGAACATCCGCATGCCGATAAAGACATGCAGCAATCCTAATAAGCCTGGGAATAAGAAGACAATCAGGATTTCACGGTAAATGGAATTCTCCAGAAGCCTGCGTCGCACACCCAGTTTCCGCAGACTGTCATAGCGGCGGATGTCATTATTTGCGCCAGACAGAATTTTGAACATCAGGATGCTTGCCATCATCGTCAGAAAAGCAAGGCCAAGGAAAAAGCCCATAAAAAACGTTCCGCTGGCAATGGCGTATTGTGTTTTGAACTGGGCGTATTTGGTCGCGACAGAATCGATTTCTGGATCAAATCCGGAAACGAGATCGGGGTATACGTTTAACTGCAGCTCATCCAGCTTCTGCCACTCTTCAATATGGGCAGAAAAATCAGAGGTTCTTGCCAGCAGAATGGAAATTTCCTCTCCTTCCGCAAGTTCATATTCCTCAAGCGGAACGATGCGGGTAGATCTTGTGCCTTCAAGAGCAGGGTTGATTGCATAGAGTGCAGTAAACCATTGGTCAGAGACAATTTGGTTGCCGTCCTCAATATCCAGCTTTTCCGGCAGCGGATCGGGGCGGACTACTTCATACGTGACCATATCTCTAATCAGCGGAGGTGAAGCATTCAGCTCTTCCTGAACCAAATAGATGAACTCATCATTCAATTTCATGCGGAATGTGAGTTGTTCTTCAACTGGAATTGAATCTAAAACAGCCATTTCTGCAGCGCCCGGGTTGTAAAGCGTAGCATCATACTGCCAATGTTCATCAATAGATGTGAAAGCGTCGTTTTTGAAAGCGAATCCGCCTGCAATAGCACCGGCAGATAATGCGATCAGCAATGCTATCGTGGCAAGAACCCATTTCAGTGATGATAAACGGAAGTTAAGCTGTCCGGAAGTGAAAGAATTGATCCCTTTAAAATTCACTCTTTTATTGCGTTTCCATTTTCGGACGATGATAGGCAGCAGTGCCACGAATAGCACATAAGTGCCGAGCGTTGTTGCTATTGGTGCAGTGAATAACCCGATAAAACGGAGTATTTCCATGAAATAGAGCGCAACATAACCGATTGCCAATAAGAAGAGACCTAAGAAAATCATTAATGCAGCGTTTTTGGGCTTTTCCGGTAAGAGGTCGTTTTGTACTTCTGAACGCAATAATTCAATGATGGAAATTTTGGTGAGCCATAAATTATGGATGGACGACGTAATGAAAGAAGTGACAAGGAAATAAATCATGGTCCAGAAAACCGCCGGCAAATAGACGGCCTTGAATTGAGTGAATTCGATATTCAGCTGGTTCATCAGCAACCAGGAAACGACACGGGATAAAATGATTCCGAGTATGAGGCCAATGATGAGTGAAATTCCGGTTATGGCCATGGTTTCAATCTGAAATACACGCCGAATCTGGATTTTTTTCGCACCGATCAGTTCATAAAGGCCATATTCCTTTTTTCGTAAGGACAGCAGAAACGAATTGGTATAGAACAAATAGAAGAATGTGATGACAGAAAGCATTACTGTCCCGACGAGAAAGACCAATTGAATATTATTGATAACGGAATTTTGCAGGATAAATTCTTTATTCAGTGAAAGGGTAAGGAACATGTAAAATACAGCGATGGAAATGATCAGGCCGGTAAAGAGAATAGCATAATCCCGCTGTTTCTTTTTCAAGCCGTTTAACGCCAGTTTCAGAATCATGAGCGGACACCTGCCACAGGGCGGCGGTCTAAATCGCCTAGAACAGCCAGGATTTCCTGATGAAATTCTTCACGTGTACCGGCTGAAAAAAGTTCGTGGTCCAGTTTTCCATCCTTTATGAACAGGAGCCGACTGCAATAGCTGGCGCTGCGCGGGTCATGGGTCACCATCAGGATGGAGACTTTCCGTTCTTTATTCAAATCGGCTAATGTGTCGAGCAATGTGGCAGCATTTTTGGAATCGAGTGCACCCGTTGGTTCGTCGGCGAGAAGCAGTGTCGGTTCATGGATCAAAGCGCGGGCGATGGCGGTCCGCTGTTTCTGGCCTCCTGAAAGCTCTGCCGGATATTTTTCTGTAATGTCACTAATTCCAAGCAGACTGGCTACTTGATGAACGCTTGCCTGGATTTTATCTAATTTCTTATTCTGGAGCGCTAAGGGCAAAGCAATATTTTCAAAGACTGTCATATTTTCCAGCAGATTAAAATCTTGAAAGATGAATCCAAGTTTCTGGGAGCGGAAGTCCGATAATTGATTTTCGTTCATGGACGATACGGAAATGCCGTCGATGGTGATTTCACCATCCGTCAATGGATCGAGTGTCGCGACCATATTCAGTAATGTGGTCTTGCCGGAACCTGATGGACCCATAATGCCGATGAATTCACCCTCATTCATTGAAAATGATAAATCGCTGATTGCCGTGTAGGCGGCCGTACCTTTTTTGCCGTAAGTTTTTGTTACGTTTTTTGCCTTTAATATTGTTTTCATACTAATTCCTCCATTTGTTTCAAAATATCTGATGAGACTCAGTATATTGGAGAAACATGAAGAATTACTTTCGATAAAAATGAAGAATTCTTAAGGTTTTCAAAAAAACTGCTTCCAAATCATTGTTAATGACTTGGGAGCAGTTTTTCGCTTAAATCTATTCTTTTTCCGTCAGGAACGTAATAACCGCGAACAGCAGGAAGGCCAGTAATAACAGCGAACCGCCTACGATGAACAGCACCATGACAAGGGTTTCGTTCCAATTGAACGGGTTCAAATTATACAGCCACATGCCGCCCGTCAGGCCGACCGCGCCGACCATTGCCAGAATACCGTGGACGGTAACGAGTTTTTTATATTTAATCGTGTAGGCGTGATAGAAAATACCCCAGGCAAATACCGACAGCCAACCTACAAGCAAGATGTGAGCGTGGACCGGTCGCAGCGAATAATCCATCTGGCCAGCCATGTGTGAACCCAGATACGTGCCGATAAAACCGAAAATTGCCGAAAAGCGGATCAATCTTAAACTCCAAACTTTTTCCATGAATAAACCCTCCAAATTATGTTTGTTTCAAATCGGGATGAGGCAGGGTGAGGATGAACTCACTGCCTTCACCGATTTTGCTGTTAACTTCAACATTACCATGATGCAACTGGACAACCTGTTCCACAATGGACAGACCGAGTCCTGTGCCGTCTTTTTTGCGGGCGGCATCACCACGGTAAAAGCGTTCGAATAATTGGGAAATCGCGTCTTCCGAGATTCCTGATCCAGTGTCTTTAAATATAATGATAACTTCTTTGCCGACTGTCTTGAGCCCAATTTCGATACTGCCACCGGGTTTATTGTATTTAATGGCGTTTGTCAGCAAATTGTCCCAGACGTTATCGAGCAGTTCGGCGTCGCCCCGGAAAAGGGTAGGGGGCAAAGAATAAGAAAGATTGATATCTTCTTCCTCAAGGCGCCAACGGTATTTCCGGACAACAGCTTTCAGCTGCTCGTCGAGTTGAAATTCTTCGGTCTTCATCGGATAAGCGCCCTGGTCAAGCGACGTCAGCAATAAGAGCTGGCGCGTCAGGCTGGAGAGCCGTTTCGCTTCCTGATCGATGATTGATGTGTAAGCCAGTCTGTCACCATCCGGCAAGTCAGGCGATTTCAAGAGATCCGCGTAGCCCTGAATGTTCATGAGCGGCGACTGGAAATCGTGCGATACATTGCTGATGAACTCTTTGCGCGCTAAGTCGTTTTGCTGCAGCTGTGTCTGCATCAAGTTAAAGCTCTCCGACAGCTGGCCGATTTCATCTTTACGCTTTATATCGAGCGGGTAGTTATAGTTTTCGCGCGCGATGTGTTTGGTCGCTTCGGTCAGCTGCACGATAGGACGCGTCAATTGCCGCGCAAGCCAGATCATGCCGATGATGCTGACAAGTCCGATAGCCACCACAAAGCCGATCAGCACCGAATGGATATCGGTTCCCAAAAGTTTGGTATCGGGCCGGATGAATAAGCCATAGTTTTCGCCGTTGCGCTCAAAAGGGACGCCGACAGTGTTATGCAATTCGTTTGTGAAATGTCCGATCATGAAGATCTGGTCCGTGAAACTGTCGAGTCCGGTATAAGTATCATTTTCAGTCAGAACGCGCTTGGCTTCCTCCGGAAACGTCGTGTCGTCAAACGGTTCTCCAAAAAAATTCATATTGCCCGAACTGTCGACAAGGGCAATCTGGTAGCCGAGCTTCGCCACAGCCTGCATATAGCGATCGAAGCCTTCATCGGAATAAGGCACATTTTGGACAGTTGCCACAATTTCCTGAGCGATGCCCACATTCTGTTCGATCGTCTCTTCTTTAGTGACAGTAATATAAAAAATATTGGCGATAGTAAAACCGATCAGGATGCTGATAGCCAGGATGAACAGCGTGGCAACGGTAAATTGGCGGTATAGGGTTTTCATTTCAACGCCTCTAATTTATAGCCGATGCCGCGCATCGTATGGATTTCAACAGTGGCCCCGTATCGTTTGAGCCGGTCACGGATACGGTTGATATGTGTATTCAATGTCATTTCACTGACATCGTGGTCTTCGCCCCAGACATATTCAAACAGCAGGCCGCGGGGAGTGGCCAAGTTGGTGCGGGAGACCAGAAGGGACAGAATTTCAAATTCCTTCAGCGGTAAAATGACGGTTTCATCGCCAATCGTCACTTCGAAATTCCGGCGGTTGATCGCCACATTGCCTGCCTGCAAATTTTCCTGTACCAAACGTTCGGAGCGCCGCAGCACCACCGCGACACGAAACAGCAATTCCTTCGGCTCGAACGGTTTAACCACATAATCCTCGGAGCCTGATAAAAAACCTTTTTCCTTATCTTCAAGCTGGCCTTTTGCCGTCAGAAGGATTACCGGAATGTTCAGGTCCTGTGTCAGGATGCGGGTCAGGTCAAAGCCATCCATTCCCGGCATCATTACATCGACGATTGCCAGATCGACAAGCTGTTCTTCCAGCAGCAATAACGCTTGTTCCGCGTCTGTAGCCCTGAAAACGGAATACCCTTCTTTGCCCAGATGGATTGCCACCAATTGCTGGATATAAAGATCGTCGTCAACGACGAGTATTTTCATGCCGATTCCTCCCTGTGATGAGGAAGCCGTCTCATACGGCTTCCCGGTATTTTCAGTATGCAGGGTTTACTTGTCTTTTTCAAAAAACAATATCAATGCCGGCAACAGCATGCCGCGGACAAGGAAGGTATCGATCAGGATACCGATGGAGACCATGAAGCCGAATACGAATAAATCGGCGATCGGCATCGTGGTCAGTGCAGCAAATGTTGCCGCAAGGATGATGCCGGCTGAAGATATCACGCCGCCCGTATTCGTAAGAGCGATTTCCAGGGACTCTTTAACTTTCCGCGATTTGCGTTCTTCGATAAAACGTGACACCAGAATTATATTGTAATCGATGCCGAGCGCTACAAGGAAGATAAATGCATACACTGGCACGCGGGTGCTGATTGCGTCAAAGCCGAACAGCACATCCACCAGGAAAATACCCAGGCCGAGCGCGGACAGGTATGACAATAAAATCGTTCCCATCATGTAGAATGGCATTTTCCAAGACCGTGTCAGTGCAAACAATAGAACCAGGATGAGCAACGTTTCGAGAACGACAATTTTGATGATATCTGAATTGTTTACATCCCGCTCATCAGTCAATTTCGGTGTGATGCCCCCGAAATGCGTTTCACCTTCAATTGAGGCAGCGGCAAGCAATTGTTCGCTGTCGGAACGCAGTGTTTCTACAAAATCGATGGCTTCCGTTGAATAGGGATTCATCGATAGGGCGATATTGAATTTCACAGCTTCGCTGTCATCTGTTTGACCTGACAGACGGGCAGATGCGATTTCATCGTAAGCTGTCAATTCTTCAGCAAGTGCGGCTGCAGCTTCGCCGTCAATCGGCTGGTCGCCAACTACAAGCAGCGTAGAAGGGGCGATTTCGCCTTTGTCGAAATTCTGTTCAACGATTTCATAGCCGACACGGGAAGGCATATCTTCCGGGAAGGATTTCACCGTATCGAATTCAAATTCGAGATTGAAGATATTCAGTGCTGAAACAATCAGGAAAATGGCGACAATTCCACCGGAAAAGACGGGCTTGTTGACGACGGATTTCGCAACTGGTCCCCAGATGCCATGTTTTAATTCTTTAGCTTCTCCGTATTTCGGTACTTTAGGCCAGAATGCTTTACGGCCGAATAATGTGAATAAAGCCGGTATCAATGTAATGGAAGCAATCATGATGATAAAAACAGCTGTACCGAAAATCGGCGCGAAGTTGGTGTAATCACGGAAGTCCGCAAAAAACAGGATCAGCATCGCAGCGAGCACTGTACCACCTGCAAAGAATACCGGTTCGCCGGTAGCGCGCATTGCGTATTTCATCGCTTCATATTTGCTTTCATAATGGTTCAGTTCTTCGCGGTAGCGCGAGAACACAAACAGGGAATAATCGATCACTGCCGCAAACAGCAGGATGCTCATGATTGATGTGGTCTGGCTTGTCAGCTCAAGACCGGCGGCTCCCATGAATGCGAGCGTCTGGTTAACGACCTGATAGACGATGATCGTCGCCAAAAGAGGTATGAACGCGAGCAGCGGTGAACGATAGATGACGATAAGAAGTACCAGGATAATCAGTACCGTCGCGATCAATAGAACGAAATCCGCTTCTTCAAAGAGTTTTACTGTGTCGCCTGCAATACCTGCTGGACCGGTGACATAAAATTCAAGATTGCCTGATTCGGCAGCTATATCAGAACCGATTTCACTGGCACGATCATTGATTGCAGAGAAATTCGCACCGCCGAGACCGGCTTCAAGCGTCATGGGAACAATCATCGTTGAATTGTCATCAGAATAGAAACCTTCCAGCGCTTGTGGCGGCAACTGGCTGATATCGATGATCGAATCAATGCCTTCAATGTTTTCGGCATTGATCGCTGTCAGGATTTCTTCGACAGTTTCATTTGCTACTTCACCTTCACTATTATGGAAGACGAGTATGCCGGGAGTTCCCTGGTCATCCGGGAAATATTCCTTCAGCTTCTGGTCTGCGATGATTGATTGCGCATCATCCGGCAGTGACTGGAAGTTCGCGACTTTGTAATCATTCAGTCTCGGGCCCATACTGAGTGCGATCATCACGACAAACCAGGTGATGATGGTAATCCACATGCCCCGTTTCGTAGATACCCAATCGGTTATCGAGGTTAAAAATTTATGCATTTATTCCACTCCTCTTTCTCTTTTAAGATGTATCAGAGCTATCGTAGCGTCCGAATATAAATTCAATATCAATTTTTGGTGGCAGGGATATGAACGATCGGAAGTGGAGGCAGAAAAATAAATGAAACTTTATCCCCCGTTTCACTCTTTTCTTTTCGGGAATAGGAGGACTAACACGATAGAGGAGGGATTCGATTGGCACGAGATAAGAACAAAGACGAATTGCAAACGAATCAGCGAGACCTGGAATTGAGACAAGAGGCACAGGAATATAAAGAAGAGATCAATCTTCCAGAAGAGGAATTCCGTGGCATGGACAATGACAATAACGATGAGCAGGAAGATAAGAAGAAGTAAAACCGATATGATAATAGCCCGTATTCCGGATCTTCCGGAATACGGTTTTTTAGTGCGAAAATCTATTGATGTTTTAAGGTCCAGATGAACCCGTGAATGCGTTAGAAGGCTTTGGAAAATCATCAGTAAAAGTAGAAGAAAGAATTTACCGCCAAATAGATTGGAAAAAGCGTAGAATCATATATATACATATTTTTCCGGAAAATGAGGGATAAAGATGAAGCAAGTTTTACTCTACTCAGCAACGTTGATCGTTGCAGGTGTGCTGTCGTATTTAGGGGAAGCTTTATTTGGAGCGGAATGGATTTTCGGCTTATTGACTGTCTTTTTGTTCTTTTTGTTTTTACAAGGCTGGAAACGGTGGGGAAGATCTCCAATTGGACTGGTGATTATCACCGTATGTTTGTTGATTACGCTTGATGGAATCTTTTTTGTGCAGTATGCAGCGACCGCCATCTGCAGTTTATTGATGGGATTGTTCCTGCTGCCGCATTTTTATAAGAATAAAGATGGGGTGGCGGCTTCAGCGGTTTTTGTTTTTCTTAACATACTGATTTGCTTCTTATTCGTGCCAAATGAATTGATGGGATGGATTTTCGTAACAGTGACAGGCATTACTGCATTAATAGGCTTTCGCTATAACCTTCCGTTTGTCAGAACTTGCTTTGTATCATTGTTTGGAATATCAGCTTTTTTCCTTTTGCTGTTCCAGCTTTCAGAAGAGATCTATATGCTCAGCATCCTGGCAGTTTTGCTGGTTGGTTTCCTGATTTTTGCTATGTACCGAATGAATAGGCAAGCCGCAGCTTAACTTCTGGAAATATATATGGAGAAGATGTAACTTCAGCAAAGGCAAAACGACAAATGGCTAAACGGGGAGGCTTTATTGTGAAAAAAATCATGATTCTGGTATTCTTAACCTCTTTTGTCCTGATGCCGGCCCAAAGTTTTGCCTTGTCGTGTGCGGAACCATCACCGGTGAAGATTGCCTATGACGAATATGATGCTGTTTTGGTTGGGGAAGTGAAAGATATCAACCGTAACAATAATATGAAAATGCTGATAATCGAAGTCGGGAAAAGTTATAAAGGTGTGGAGACTAAAACCATTACAGTTTACGAAGATATTACTTGGGGAGAAAGCCAAAAGAACGCAGAGTATTTATTCTTCCTCAACCAGGACGCAGGGAAGTGGATACATCCTCTATGCTCTCCGACTACCCATAAGACGGAACTTGCGGATGAAGCCTATGCAGAGAAAGAAGAAGTGGTTTTACAGGAAGTGGAATCGAGCGGGTTCGATTCGAATAACACAACTGTAATTGTCCTGATGTCGCTTTTGGTGGCAGGGATTGTCATTGCAGGTGTCTGGATTTCGTTATCAAACCGAAGAAATAAAATCTAGTTCGATGTAGAAATAGGCCAATATTAAAGACCTCCATCAGATTACTTGATCTGATGGAGGTCTTTAATATTGGTTAAATTCAGACGCTGATTTATTCTTCCCTTTCCGCGATACTGACCGGACGGATGGTGCCCCACGGCGCGACATCGATTGTCACCTGCAGCTCAACCGCGCTTTCCAGTTGTGGTCCGAGACCCTGTTCGACATAGAATTGCTCAAGCTGCGGAGCGGTCAAACGGTTGCCATAAGAGTAACCGCTGATGGCACCGAAAAAAGGATTCTCGCTGATTTCATCGATGACAGCAAAACCCTCAGGTCCTTCTGTCAATGTAAAATAGATATCTCCTTCATAGGTACCGCCCACTGCGTTTAAATCAGGATACTGCAGCATAACGTATTCTCCGTAAAACGGATCAAACGGGTCAAAAGGCTCTGCCCGCAGTGTATATTGTTCACCAAACCAGGAGGCGGAATAGAAAGCTGCTACTAATATGACAATGAACAGCGTCATGAGAATCGGCAAAATCCAAGATTTTAATTTCATGATGCAGCACCTTCTCTCTTGCGGTTCAACCACCAGGCAGCTGCTGAAAGTGCAAACAGTAACAGTGCACCGATCAGGAAGAACAGCGACATATCAAGGCGTTCCCAGGCATAGATGACGTAAATCACAAATTGCACCAAGATAAAATAGACGAACCCTGGAGCAAGCATCCGGTTTTGCCGCTGGGCAATAATGAGGTAAGCAAGTGCACTCACTTCAGCAACCAGCGCCAATGCGATGGCTGTATCGTCATACAGCAGGAAGCCCATGGCACCGAGAATGGAAATCCAAATGATATCCCTGAATCTCGTATAGGCAAGAAATAATACAGCAAGTCCAGCAGCGGCAAGCATAATCGCCTCTGGCCAGTTGAGATCGACGAGCGACATTTCGGTTTCACCTCTAAGGGCCAGATAGACGACGAGCATAACAGCGCCGAAGAGCAGATAAAGCGGCGACAAAAGCTCCTGTTTGTCCTTTGGAGCTAAGAACAGCAGAAGGACGAGCGCGAACAGGGTCCAAACCGGCCAGAAAGGGCTGCTGTATGTAACAAGATCCCACATTAACAGACCCGAGAAAAACAGCAGCATCCAGCTTAATATCTTCGGTGCATCATCTTTGCTGAAATAGAACCAGGCGAGGGAGATGGCTACAAAGATTCCCCATTCAACCCAATTGGTATCGGGCAAAAATGACGTGAGCGTAAATATGCCAAAAATGAAGGCGATCATTACATACGCTAAATGCCTCCACTGGAAGTAATGGGCCAATGCAGCGATGAAAATTGCCCATGGCAACATGGAATTGGAGAGGCTGAAATGGAATGTCTGGGCCGTCACCAGAATGCTGGCTCCGAACATGGCGAGTCCGAGCAATCGGAATAGTATCGGCTGTCCGACACGTTTCTTTTCGGAAAAGTAGGCAATTATATAGAAAATCCACATCAATGCAACAACCAATGCCACTTTCACCAGCTCAGGAATCGCCTGCCAATTGGCTGCGATAAAACTGAACACAGCCAATGCGAAGAAAATCAAGCCGATCAGCAGTAATAATGGAATCTTTTTCTTTTTGGGCTGGCCTCTTTCAAATATCAGTATGCGGTCAACAGCCGCTTGGTCAATAAACCCTTCATTGCGCCATTGCACCAGTTTCCGTTCGAAATCCATCATCGTCTCCCCCTAATCTTTGCCTTTATTATAATGCCGATTTGACAGAATTGACAGACAATGAATGAACAAAAAGACTTAAAGATTTTACTGAAAAAAGGGGCCAAGGTGGTCAATCTTTGACTACTATTGCGCCTCCGTATATCTTGCCATGGAGAACGGCCAGTTTTTCAGCCATGACTCTTGGCGGACTGCTGAAATTTTCTTTAATCCAGTACAGGAAGAAACCAAGGCTGCCATAAGTCACAAAATAATTGAGCGAAGGAATCTCGATATTGCTTTCTTCTTCCAATTTCAACTCGATACTGGAAACCTGGACCAAGCTCTCGCAAAAGAGATTTTGAGAACCAGGAAGTACTTCTCCTTTGATGATCAGCGAAAAAATGAACTGGTTCTGGTACATATATTCGAAAATTGGCAGATGGCGCTCCACATCTGTTGAAGAAAAACGTTCGCGGCCTTTAAAGCTTCGACGGAAATGAGCCGTCAACCCGGCTAAGTGGTCTTCCACTATTGCTTCCAGTAAGGCATTTAAATCCCTGTAATGCGAATAGAAGGTGACTCTATTGCATTCAGCCTGTTTAGTAACTTCAGTGATAGACAGCTCTTGCAGCTCTTTGTGTTGCAATAAATCCAGTAACGCGGTTTTTAACTTTTTCTGTGTCCGTAAGATGCGGCGATCTTCTGGGCTTGCCATGTCAAAAACCTCCTCTTATGTCCATCCTGTGGATGATACTCTTGAATTTATTATGACATGATTTATTTTCAATGGACAAACAGCACATTTTTCCGTTAACTTACAAGTGTAGTTTATTTCATAGAACCAATAATTTGCTGGAGGAATGGAAAATGGACCGATTAGCTGGAAAAGTAGCGATTGTTACAGGTGCCGCTCAAGGGATGGGTGCATCACACGTAAAAAAATTCATCGAAGAAGGCGCGAAAGTGGTGCTGACAGATTTAAATGAGGAAAAAGGCCAGGCATTGGCACATGAGCTTGGAGAAAATGCCTTTTTCGTAAAGCAAAATGTCGCGCTTGAGGATGACTGGTCAAAAGTGATCGAGGAAGCTGAAAAAGCATTCGGACCAGTGAATGTTTTGGTTAACAATGCCGGTATTACAATGGCCAAGTCAATTTTGCAGACGACTGCAGAAGAATACCGCCGAATTGTTGAAATCAATCAGGTTTCTGTTTTTCTAGGGATGAAGGCTGTTATTCCGTCCATGCAAAAGGCGGGTGGCGGTTCGATTGTCAATATCTCATCCATGAATGGACTGGTAGCAGGAGCAATCGGTTATACGGATACGAAATTCGCGGTTCGCGGAATGACGAAAGCGGCCGCAATTGAATGCGCTAATTATGGAATTCGCGTGAATTCTGTTCATCCAGGCGTCATCGCTACGCCGATGGTCGTACAGGAAGATACAAAAGCTGCCGTGGAGGAATTCTCAAAACATATCCCTTTGAAGCGTGTGGCTCAGTCGGAGGAAGTTTCCAATATGGTGCTATTCCTTGCTTCAGATGAAGCAAGCTACTCAACAGGTTCAGAATTTGTCATCGACGGCGGTTTGACTGCCCAATAAATAAGTGTTGCAATAACAAAGCCAGTCCAAAAAATTCCGGACTGGCTTTGTTATTAGACTCAAGATCCATTCTAACTATGACTCTTACAGTGAATTTAGGGATAAACGAATTGGCCAGTTAAACCTCCAGTTTGCCGCGGAACCCTCTGCTGGCGTAATAAGAGTCAGCGCCGTTGTGGTAGGTGAAGACCTGGCCATAACGGTAGTCGCAGAAAATTGCGCCGCCATGGGACCGGATGTTTTCTGGTGTCAGCACCCAGGTCGACGTTTTACGGTCAAACTCGCCAAATTGATGCAGCGAGCGATACTCATCTTCTGAAATCATTTTGATGCCCATCTCAGCAGCCATGTCCATCGCAGTATTTTCAGGCTTGAATTTCTTCCGTGCTTCCCAGGCTTCGCGGTCGTAGCAAAGACTGCGGCGGTCTTTCGGTGTTTCGGGAGAACAATCATAAAATACATGGACGCCGTCCTGCAGATCCAAGGTTACGACATCCGGCTCGCCGCCCGTTTCTTCCATTTGGAACAGTGACCATAGCTTGTCGGGAGCTGCTTCAAGTTTCTTCTGCACTTCATCCCACTCCACACCCTCGTGCCGATTCATATTCTTTTCGAAACGGCTTTTCAATTTGCCGAGCAATTCTTCCTGCTGTTCAGTAGACAATTCCTTTTTCGCCATTTGAAATTCCTCCTTTTAAAAAATCTTCTTAGCTTAAGTATATACATTCTAATAAGCGTATTGGCGAATTCTTAGTTGAGATAATTCATATAGAAGAAATTAAAAGAAAAAAAAGCCGGACCGCTTGGAAAAGGGTCCGGCTCGTGCGTACTTTATTATTGTCTAGACTCCAGCGGCCCAGCTCTTCGGGTCATAAGCCAGCCCGTGTCTAGTCTCCAACGGCCAACTCCTCGGACTTAAGCTACCCTTCCTGCACGGCGAAATGCGCCGCTACGGAAGTTCATCTTAAGCCTGTCGGAGCTGAACGGCCGTTTCCGCTTTTCGAAGCTGCCGTGGCAAAGAGCGCCACTCTGCTGTTCTGTCTTATGCCTTTCAGAGCTTAACGGGCGCTGTCGCTTTTCTTTACTCTTTTGGTTCAAGATCTTCAATTGAATCGATATCCATATAGGCAGGAACAGCAATGCCGTTTTGTGCGCCAGTCAGGTTCGGTCCAAGATCGAGCATATTTTCTTCATGCTTTTCATAAAAAGCCCCGTGCGTCACAGGCAGCCAAGGAGCGATGGAAGCGTCAGCGCCGCCAGTCGCGATAGCTTCGAATAAAACTGCAGGGTCTACATCAGTTACTGTTACGTCAAATCCTTGTTCTTCCAGGACAATTTCCAGCACGCTTGCAGAAGCGCGTTCACTGTCCCAAGGAGTTGATACCAGTTCAATTTTCTTGTCGTCTACCGGTTCAGCATTTGCTGTCCATTCATCGACTGTTTCACGATTTTCATCAATCCAGTTTTGGCCAGCTTCTTCAAAGGGCATGTCTTGCCCCGCATACATTACTGATTGAAGGTCTTCCAATTCCCACTCAAAAGCGTCCAAAATTTTATAGGCTTCCGGAAAATCTTCTTCAAAACCTTCTCTTGCAATCGTCTGGATATTCTCAGGTCCACCGAGCGTTTCTTTCGGGTCTTCCAGGAATTTCAGGTCATAGGCAGAAAACATCCAGTGAGGCGTCCAGCCAGTGATGATAAGCGGCTCTTCATCGTCAATGGCATCGTCCAAGGCAGTCAGCATACTTGCTGTCGAACTTTCTTCGAGTTCCCAGCCTTCCAAATTGTCGTACTCTTCCAGTGTATCTTTGGCAAGACCGGTCAAGCCGGCTCCAGGCTCGATCCCAGTAATCGTGTAATCCAACTCTTCGCCAAGCGATTGCCCGCCAGCAGATCCTTCATCGCTTCCGCAGCCTGCAACCAGTAACGCAGCAGACAGAGCGGCAGTGCCAGTAAGATATTTGTATTTAATCATAAATAATTCCTCCTTAAGATTTGGTGGTAAGCAGCCGGTCATAATTCTTCGATTCAATTTCTAGGAATCAGGTGGTGCAATCCGTACATTTCTTGAAAGGAATTTCAACAGGATTTCAGCTCTCAGCTGAATCAGTATAAAGTGATGAAAACTGATGGTTTCGGGAGTTTCCTATGGCATAAATAATCACATTATTTAATATTACTGATCGGTTTCAGCCAGTGAATCCTGCTGAATTATCTCTCTTTAAACCGAGATTTACGGTTATCGAATTTAACGCGACAAATACTAGTATAACATATAAACAGGGTCTAAGCAGAAAAGGAGTGGAAATAGCAGATAATTAGCCTATTTGAGGTTCGTTGATTTTTGGGGAATCCAGTTTCGAATAACAAAATAACTGATAAGGATTGAAACCATTAGTCAATCAATTCCGTAGATTGTAAAAAAAGAAAGGCGGAGGATCAGGATGTCGGCTGAAGTGCGAAAGAAGAAAGATCGATGGTGGGTAGTGGACTTATTAATTGATGCTGGGGAGTTGCTTCTTTTTATCCCTCGGGGGATATTCCGGATCATCAAAGATATTATATAAACGATGATTCCCTAATCCGTTAAAACGCTCAGGCAGGAACTTTCCTTCAATAGGAGAAGGTTTATATAGAAGGAGTCTGAGGATTTTCAGTGCTAGGGGATTTCATGATTAATGCGCGGCTGGAAAGGGTAGTTTTATTGAATAAAGAACTCCTGCAATGCAGGAAAAAACCGAAGAGGAGAATGATGATGGAAATCTTAAAACGTTTTCGTGATATTATGACGAGCAATATTCACGCAATGCTGGATCAGGCGGAAGATCCTGAAAAAATGATCGATCAATATCTGCGTGATTTAAACAGCGATCTCGGTAAAGTGAAGTCGGAGACAGCAGCCATCATGGCGGCGGAAAAACGCGAGCGCCGGGAACTTGCTGATGTGCAGAAAGAGATAGATGATATGCAGCGTTATGCGGTCAAAGCTCTGGAAGCAGACAACGAAGATGATGCCCGTAAATTCCTTCAGCGCAAAGCTGAGTTAACTGAAAGAGAACAGGGGCTAGAGACAGCTGTCGAAATGGCCGTAGCCAATACCCAACAGATGCGCCAGGTGCACGATAAGCTGGAAGAAGACATCGGTGAACTTGAATCGCGCCGTGCTGAACTGAAAGGGAAAGCTTCAGTCGCAAAAACCCAAGAGCGCATGAATGAATTCAATTCATCAATGGGAGGAGCGGGAGAACGGATATCGGCGTTTGATGCAATGGAAAAGAAAATTAATCAGCAGCTTGATGAAGCGAATGCCATGTCCGAGCTTAACAAAAGTTCAGGAGATTCCGTCAAAGACCTGGCAAAAAAATACGATAGCGACACGAACGTAGACGATGAACTGAAATCGCTGAAAGGCGGGGTCAACACGGATGATGAAATGAAGGCACTGAAAGAACAGCTGAATAAAGGTGAATAATGACTGCCACCCATAAGATAGATGTTGCGCAGAAGGGAGGAAGACGGGTTGGTCACTCATTATAAATGTCCAAACTGCGGATCGGACATGGCGTTCGATGCCACCTCCGGCAAATTGTCCTGTCCGAATTGTGGCCGGCAGGATGATATCGAGACGTTTCCGGAAGAAAACATCCAGCAGAAATTCGCTCCTGAAGAAGCGAAGGAATATCATTGTGAAAACTGCGGCGCCGTGCTTCTGACAGAAGCGGAAACGACTGCGACGCATTGCAGCTTTTGCGGTGCAGCAGTCGTGCTCGCCGACCGGCTGACCGGCGACCTGGCACCGGCAAAAGTGATTCCTTTCACCATCAGCAAAGACGAAGCTGTAGCCGCATTCCGTAAATGGACGAAAAACGGCAGGCTGACGCCGAGAGGATTCATGAACGGCGACCGCATAAAAAAGATGACCGGCATGTATGTACCCTTTTGGCTTTATGACATTAACGGCAAGGCGGAAGTGGCAGCAATCGGAACACGGATGCGGACTTATCAGCAAGGCGATACGGTTGTTACGGAAACTGACTTTTACGATGTCTATCGCGAAATCGATCTAAGCTATTTGAAGGTGCCGGCAGATGCCTCCGAAAAAATGGATGACGAATTGATGGATAAATTGGAGCCTTATGATTACAGTGATTTAAAAGATTTCAGGATGCCTTATCTAGCGGGTTTTCTGGCTGAAAAATACGATTTTGATGAAGATGCTCTGTTTTCACGTGTGGAGTCGAAAATTGTGCCGTATATCGATTCTTATATCGGCAGCACGATTTCCGGCTATTCGACAGTCAGCTACACAAATAAGCAGATCAACGCCAATAAACATAAGGTCTACTATACATTATTCCCGGTTTGGATGGTTTACTATGATTTTGAGAACAAAGAACATACCTTTGCGATGAATGGCCAGACCGGCAAAGTGGTCGGCAAGCCGCCCATCAGCGGAGGCAAGGTCGCTGCCTGGTTTACAGGAATTGCTGTTTCGACATTTGCGGCATTAAAGGCCATCTCATATCTGGTGGGAGGTGTCCTCTGGTGAGAAAACCGGTGTTAAAAGCAAGTATGCTGATTTTATTGCTTACAATATTGATGATGTTGAATTGTACTGCAGCTTTTGCCCAAACTGATCAGCATATTTATGACCAGGCGGGATTGCTGACTGATTCAGAAATCAGTGATCTCGAGGCGTATGCCGCCGAAAAGAGCCGTGAACAGGGAACGGAATTCCTGCTGCTGACGACTGACAGTACAAGTGGTATGCCGATTATAGATTACATGGGTGATTTTTATGACGATCTGGCTGATGAAACAGGAATGGAAAATGCAGTGCTACTGACGATCGATATAGGTGGACGCGAATATTATCTGGCTGGTTTCGGTAATGCCAGAACCCGCCTCGACAATGAACGCGTTGAAATGGTGCTCGACCGGATCACTCCTTATATGGCACAGGGACAATATGCCGGCGCATTCCGCGAAACGATTGAAACAGCGGATCGTTACATGGAATACAATCCGGGTGTCAATCCCGAAAGCATCTTCCTCCAAACCTGGTTCCATGCAGCAGTGGCATTGCTGCTGGCAGGAGGAATCGTCGGCACGATGCTTTACAACTCAGGAGGGCGCAATACGACCACTGCAGCAACTTATATCGACCGTGATCATACACGTGTGACGAGAGATTCGGATCGTTTCCGCAATAAAACCGTCACAAGGCGCAGGATTCCCAAAAACAACAATAGTGGCGGCGGCTTTGGCGGCGGAGGAGGCATGACCGGCGGCGGCCGTTCATTCAGTGGAGGCGGCAGAAGCTTCTAAGCGCCAATCGAAATAAAGGAAGGAATGAACAACATGGTTTTTTTCGGCAATCAATTTGCAGATGTAGTGGAATGGGATGAATTCCGCGACGATATGATTTTTTATAAATGGGCCAATAAAGAAGTGAAAAAAGGCAGCCGCCTGATTATCCGTCCGGGACAGGATGCCATCTTCCTTAATAACGGCAAAATTGAAGGGATCTTTGAAGATGACGGCGAGTACGATATCGAATCGGAAATCGTCCCGTTCCTGTCGACATTAAAAGGGTTCCGATTCGGATTCAACAGCGGCATGCGGGTCGAAGTGCTATTCGTCAACACGAAAGAGTTTGTTGTCAGATGGGGCACCCAGAATCCGATTAACATCCCGGCACCGGGTCTTCCAGGCGGCATGCCAATCCGGGCAAACGGGACGTTCCAGTTCAAAGTCAACGATTACATTAATCTCATCGACAAAATCGCCGGTGTGCGCAACAGCTATACAGTCGATGATGTGAAGATCCGCATCACGGCTGTTCTGGACCAATTATTGATGAAATGGATTCCAAAAGAAGGCAAGGATATGTTCAACCTCCAGGCCAATGCCCATGATATTTCAAAAGGAATTCAGGACGATCTTGATATGCAGATAATGGACGATGGTATGAAAATTACCGGTTTCCAGATCATGAGCTTCAACTATCCAAAAGAAATTCAGGATATGATCAATAAAAATGCGTCCCAAGGGATGGTGGGGGACGTCTCCAGATACCAGCAGATATCAGTGGCTGATGCGATGGGTAAATCATCGGGGTCGAATACGGCATCCGATATGGCCGGCATGATGATGGGCATGAATATCGCAAAAGAAATGATGGGCGATCAGAAAGATTCCAAAGAAGGCAGTGGGGATCCCAATAAACAAACTGGCGGCTCCGAGTCCGGCAACGGAAAAGCGCCAAACTTTTGCCCGAATTGCGGCGAGAAAGTCAATGGTGCCAAATTCTGCCCGAACTGCGGGCAGAAACTCACCTGAGCCGAGACTTATAAAACAGGAGTAGAATCTTCGTTACCGGGTAAACTATTAGTAAATAATTTTTACCAGGAGGGATTTCAATGGCGAGAAAAGGAACAGCCGGCCGCACGCCTGAAAAACAGGTGGGAGCCCACGAATCCGGAATTGATAAAGCAATCAATAAAGCGAAAGAAGCTTTTGACGGTGATAACGATGCGACGGATTACGAAGAAGTAAAAGGCAGAGATGAACAGCAGGATGCCAAGGAATATTCCGAGAAAGTGTCGGATGAACGTCCGAATAACCCACGCCGAAATGAATAGAAGCAGAAGGAAAAAGCGTTGCGGCTAGCCGGATTGGTTAGCTGCAACGCTTTTTTGCATACTTTTAAATCAGTATTTATAAGATTGGCCGCCGTCAATCGGAATGACAGAAGCATTGATGAACTTCGCTGCATCGGAAAGAAGGAATGCAACGAGGTTGCCGACTTCTTCCGGTTTACCGAAACGTTTCATCGGGTTGACGCTGACAAATTCCTTGCCGGCAGCTTCCCAATTATCGCCAGCCATTTGTTTCAAAGAGCCTTCAACCATTGGTGTCATAATTGCACCAGGAGCTATGGCGTTGATGCTGATGCCGAATTCGCCGTATTCAATCCCGGAGTTGCGGGTCAAACCGACAACGCCGTGTTTACTCGCTGCATAACCGGATTGATTGCCGACGCCCCGGATACCGCCAACGGAAGCCGTGTTGACGATTGAACCGTAGCCTTGTTCTTTCATGACTTTGAGTACATATTTCATGCCATAGAAAACACCGTTCAAGTTAACATTAATGACTTTTTCAAACTCATCCGAGCCGTAAGCTTCAGTCAGGTTTTGTTTGCCTTCGATACCGGCATTATTGAAGAATCCATCAATTTTACCAAATTTCTCGATTGTGAAGTCCACATAGTTTTTTACATCTTCTTCATTGGTTACGTTTGCCTCGACCGTTTCAATCTGAGCGTCTGAAGCCACAGACATAATTTCATTTTTGCTTTCTTCCAAGCCTTCTTTATTCATATCCACGAGTACGAGCTTGCCGCCCTGTTTGGCAATCGATACAGCCGCAGCGCGTCCGAGACCCGAACCTCCGCCTGTAATAATGACGACTTTGTCTTTGTAATTAATCATTGGTCACCTCTCCTTTTTTATAGGTATGCTAAACTGAAGTAAAAGCTTCTATTCCAATATATACCCGGGCTGAGAACGCCTCAATCAGTAGATATTCCGGCGTTGTCGAGTAAATCGACAACAAGAGGAAATGTGTCGATTTTGGAGGAGAAACAGGATGGAAATGAATAAAGAAAAGTTGAGTCCGCAAGCATTGCGCACCAAGCAGCATTTCAAGCAGGCATTTACCGAATTGATCAATGAAAAAGGATACAGCCATGTATCGGTGACGGATATTGTCCAGCGGGCAGCTTATAACCGCGCAACATTCTATCTTCATTTTTTGGACAAGCCTCATATCACAGAAGAATTAAAACAGGAAATGTTCGAGCAGATTAAAAGGAAAAGTATGGAGCGGTACACACCTGGGAAAATCATCACAACCGAATCCCTGGATACAGATTCGTTCGAATTGGTGTCTTTCATCTATGATAATCGTTCGTTTTTTAACTTATATTTGATGGAAGATACCATTCCGGGTTTGCACCAGGATTTGCCGAAAGCTATTTTCGAATTGCTGGACGAGCAATTCACACTGGTGGCAAAAGGAGGCCATGACCTCAACTCCAAGAAGTTCAAATTATATATGGCTCATGGGACAGCGGGTCTGATTCTTGATTGGGCAAGGAATGGATATTGTGAATCGCCGCGGGAAATTACAGGCGAATTGATCAATATTCTGCAGACGTTTGCTGTCGGATTTCGGGTGGAGTGAAAGAGGATAACTGAACCTCATGTGTAATACCAGGATAATCGGGAAGGAATAAAGGAGAGTGAGAAAGGAGAGGGAATAAATGAAAGCAATTGTCATTGATCAATATGGTGGAAAAGAAGAGTTGAAAGAGCGTGAACTGGACCGTCCCAACATTGGAGAGAACGAAGTGCTGGTCGAAGTGCATGCCACTTCGATTAATCCGATAGACTGGAAATTACGTGAAGGCTATTTGAAAGAAATGCTTTCTTTTGAATTTCCGATCATACTCGGATGGGATGCGGCAGGAATTGTTGCAGAAACTGGTGGAAATGTTAAGGAGTTTCAGGCGGGTGACCGGGTATTTGTCCGCCCGGAGCTGACCCGTGACGGGACATACGCAGAATTTATTGCCACGGAAGAACGTTTACTTGCTAAAATGCCGGACAGTATGACTTATGAAGAAGGAGCCGCTATGCCGCTGGTCGGTCTGACGGCTTGGGAATGCCTGGTTGAAGTGGCGGGCATTAAGGAAGGCGATAAAGTGCTGATCCATGCGGGAGCTGGCGGAGTGGGCACTCACGCCATTCAAATCGCGAAAAGTTTCGGTGCTTATGTCGCAGCTACAGCCAGCGATAAAAATTTAGAGCTGCTCCAGTCACTGGGAGCCGATCAGGTGATTGACTATAAATCAGAAGCATTCGAAGAAGTAGTGAGAGACTTTGACATCGTGCTCGATCCGCTGGGAGGCGATATCCAGTCGAAAAGCTTCGGTGTGCTGAAAAAAGGCGGCACGCTGGTGTCGATTGCTGAGCCACCATCTGAAGAAGAAGCAGAAAAGTTTGGCGTTAAAGCAGGATATGTCTTCCTTCAGCCGGAAGGCAAGAAATTGCAGAAACTGGCCAAACTGTATGAAGAGGGCAAGCTGAAACCGGTGATTGGGGAAACCTTTGAATTTTCAGCGCAGGGACTGAAAGACGCACACGCTGCAAGCGAAACAAATCATGCGCAAGGGAAAATTGTCATTAAAGTGAAGTAATGAAAAGTATAAAAGAAAAAATTATTTGGAAAATTCATCCGATATGCATTTTAATGGCTCGAAAGGGTAGACATTGATTAGGTGGGACAGACAAGAACTTCGGTCGCAATCCGCTCGAAGACCTTGCCCATACTAGATTGAGTTACCATCAAATGCAAAGGGGCGAATACCGTGGCAGAAAACAAAAATTACCGGGTCATATATCATTTAGGCCAAGACGTTGAGGCTGTTCAAATTGTAGAAGCGGGAAGCCCCAAAGAAGCTGCTTGTGGACTGGATAAGAAAGAAATGAAAGACTTTCTAGGAGAAAACGACACACATTTTCAATTTAGAATGGAAGAAGTAAAAATGGTGAGTGTTAAAGAAGTGTGAGTCCAATTATCGAGACTGCTATGTCCGGCTGTAAGCTGGACATAGCAGTTTTTTCATTAGCTGCAAGGATCGAAACTAAGAAAAAAGGAATTTATGTCTGCAGAAAAAATGCTTTTATTATAAATAAACTGATGAATCGAGGATATATATGGTGGAACACTTATTGGCAAGTATGAAGATTGTGGGAGACGACACTATCCAAAGAGTACAGCTGAAGCATCGGCAGTCACTCGTAAATGCCTTCAGCTTGGAGAAAGGAATGCGCATTTTGGAAATCGGCTGCGGCCAAGGGGATACAACGGTTGTTTTGGCAGATGCTGTGGGTGAAGAAGGGCGTGTGCTGGCGGTGGATATTGCGGATCCGGATTATGGTGCGCCGATAACACTGGGAGAAGCGACTTCAGCGATTGTCGCTTCTGCACTCGGCAGCCGTATCGACTTCAAGCTGCAGACAGATTTTCTCGACTTGCCTGAGGAGAGTTTTGATGTGGCAATTCTTTCCCATTCCTCATGGTATTTTCGTAATCCGGAACAGCTTCTCGCATATTTAAAAAAAATGCGGCGTATGGCCAAACGGATCTGTATTGCGGAATGGGATGTCAATTTTACCCGCATGTCGCAGCGTCCGCATTTTGCGGCGGCAGCAATTCTAGCGCTGTACAGTGAATTTATTGATAATGAAGGCAATATCCAGCACATGTTCAATTCACTTCAATTGCAGGAAATGCTTGGTACAGCAGGATGGACAGTCGGGAAAACCGCTGTAGTTGATGCCGGCTATTTGCAAGACGGTAAGTGGGAAGCTGATTACGCAAAGAGTGTCCAGCAGGCGTTTTCCAGTGTGCCGAAACGGATTCAGTCGCTGGCCGCCAGTCTCTATGAAATGCTTGAAGTTGATGAAGAGGCCGAAAGCTTGGACAGTTTTGTAATTACAGCGGAGTAAACACGAGAAAATTTGGCGTGAGGGGAGGCGTAATGATGATTTATGTCGCGCTTTTAAGGGGTATAAACGTTGGCGGCAACAATAAAGTGGATATGAAAGAGCTGAAAAAGGTGTTTGAAGAAGCAGGTATGTCATCAGTTAAGACTTATATCAATTCAGGAAATATCATTTTTGCGGACAGCCTTCATGAAAAAGAAGAATTGCCGGCTATTTTAGAAGCGGCAATTCTGGTTCACTTCAATTTGAGCATCAAAGTGCTTGTATATAGCTTTGACGAATTCCAGCGGATAGCTGCAAGTATTCCGGATAATTGGACTAACGATCAGGATATGAAAAGTGATGTTTGGTTCTTATGGCCGGAAGCAGATGATGAGGCTGTACTGGAAAAGTTGACGATCAAGCCGGAAATCGACAGGGTGAACTATGTACCCGGCGCAGTTTTATGGTCTGTCGATAAGGAGTGCGTTACGAAAAGCGGTATGCAGAAAGTGATTGGGACAAAATTATATAAATTGGTGACCATCCGCAATGTCAACACGGTCAGGAAATTACTCGGGCTGATGGAAGAGTAAGAGGGAAGCCGATGTATTGAAATTACTTCTTCATTCCAGTAAAGCTAAAAAAAGAGCCACTGCATCCGCAGAGGCTCTTAAATATTTATCGTGTTCTAACCACATTATTCCGGAATATGCGGCAAGTCTTTCGTGTTTGGATTGTTGATGATGTGAATGTTCACATACGATTTCAGACCTTGTTCACCGTATTCACGGCCAACACCGGATTGTTTTACGCCGCCGAATTCATAGCGGACGTCGAGCCCCTGGATAGCGGCAGTATTGATCATCGTGGTGCCGGCTTCAATGCGTGCAGCCACTTCGATCGCTTCCTGATCATCGCCCCAGACAGAACTTGTCAAACCGAAAATGCTGTCGTTGGCGAGGTGCACGGCTTCGTCGACATCGTCATATGCGACAATTGGTACTGTCGGGCCGAACTGCTCTTCTTTAACGATACGGTCTTCCTGCTTCGCGCCGACGACTAAGGTCGGTTGCATGAAGTAACCTTTCTCGAATAGTTCAGGGTCAAGAATTTCTCCAAGTTTGTGGATTTCAGCACCGTTAGCCTGCGCATCATCCACAAGTTCCTGAACGTAGTCCTTCTGTTTTTTATTGTTGACAGGACCTAATGTCACATCGCGGTTGAACGGATCGCCGACACGCACCCATTTGTTTGCCGCTTCGATATATTTTTCAACAAATTGATCATGCATCGAGCGCGGCACGTAAATGCGTTTAGCGATCATGCAGATTTCGCCGGCCGTCAGGAAATTTGAAACGACTAAGCGGCGCATGGCTTTTTCGTCATTCGGATCAAAGCTTGGCAGCATGATTGCCGGGTCGTTGCCGCCGAGTTCAAGCGTCAATTCCTTAACGGTCGGAGCCGCCGCTTCCATAATCTTGCGTCCGGTTTCTGTACCGCCAGTAAAGGCGATTTTCATGACTTTCGGATTCGAGGTCATTTCAATGCCGACATCCGCTTCGCCGTTCAGCACATTCACGACGCCTGGAGGGAATTCCTCCGCAATGATATCGAGCACGACGGTCACGGCAAGCGGTGCGAGCGGGCTTGGTTTCACGACAATCGTATTGCCGGCCAGCAGGGCAGGAGCGACTTTGATTGTCGACAGGGAAATCGGATAGTTCCATGGTGCAATGGCCGAAACAACGCCAATCGGATCATGCTTGATGATTGTCGTGCCGTTTTCATCTTCACGGACATCATCGCCTATCACATCTTTTGCTGTTTTACAGGCGTGCTCCATCCATGCGATTGAAACGTATAATTCACCTTCAGAGTCGTATACCGGTTTACCATGTTCGCGGGACAGTAGTTCCGTGATCTCCTTTTGCGAATCCTGCAATCTTTTGATTGCGCGTTGCATACGTTCAATACGCTCTTCAAGCGAACTATTGCGCCAAGTTTTGAACGCTTCGTCGGCTGCATCGATTGCGCGGACCGTATCTTCTTTTGTATTCAAGGGCGCGTAGCCGACAATCTCTGACGGATTCGACGGATTCTCCCGGGTGATTTTATCTTTCGTATCCACTTTTTCTCCGTTTATAAGAGCATGTACTGTAACTGGTTCATGTACCAATTCAATCATTCCTTTCTTAAAATGGATCAGAGTAACTGCTTATATAGTTTTCCCTGTATTATCGATGATAAACTTGCGGACATTTTTTCAAATAAAACAGAAAACCCGCTCCCTGTTTGGCAAGGTGCGGGTTTAAATTAAGTTTCATAGTGAGGTGCTGGTTCAATGACGTATTATAAAAAAACCTCCACAGTTGTGGAGGGTTCTAAAATTACGGATTCTTTTCGAGGTGCGAAAAGAATCCGGTTAGGATGTAGGGAATCGTTGGCTCTTTGGAAGGAGAGACCTTTAAAATTAGCTTGCCGATCATAAATGACTGCTAGCCGATCACAAACGCATTACAACCGCTTCCTACCCAACAAATCCACGTTCTTTTACTTCAAAAATAAACTCTAAAGTTCCGCAAACTCCGGATCTGCGACTTTCACCAATTGTTTGCCGAGATTTGATCCTTCGAACAATCCGAAAAATGCCTGAGGTGTATTTTCAAAACCTTCAACGATGGTTTCCTCGTATTTCAGCTTGCCTTCCTGCAGCCATTTGCCTAAATCAGTGGCACCGGTGCGGAATTCGGATGCGTAATCGCCGAGAGTGAAGCCTTTCATCATGGAGCTTGTCGTGATGAATTTCCACTGGATGCGCGGGCCGATATCTGCACCAGGCGTGTTATAGGAAGAAATGGTTCCACATAACACAACGCGTGCTTTATTGTTCAGCTCCCAAATCACTGCATCGGAAACTTCGCCGCCGACATTGTCGAAGTAGACATCGACGCCGTCAGGCAATGCCTGTTTCAAATCTTCTTTAAAACTGTCCGATTTATAATTTACTGCAGCGTCAAAACCGAGTTCGTTGATCAGGTAATCGATTTTTTCCTGTGAACCGGCGATGCCGACAGCGCGTGCGCCTTTCAATTTAGCGATTTGGCCCACAACCGAACCGACTGCCCCAGCTGCGCCTGAGACAACGACTGTTTCGCCAGCTAGCGGCTTGCCGATATCAAGAAGCCCGAAATAGGCAGTCAAACCCGTTAATCCTAAAATACCAAGACGCGTCGTAATCGGGGCAATTGTTGGGTCGACTTTTTGGGCCTTCTCCGCTTTGGCGATATTGTATTCCGCCCATTTCAGCGTGCCGTTGACGATGTCGCCTTTTTGCAGAAGCTCTGAATTCGATTCCACGACTTCAGCAAGGATTCCTCCGGAAATCGCTTCGTTCAATTTATAGGGAGCCACGTATGATTTCACGTCCCGCATACGTCCGCGCATATAAGGATCGACGGAAAGGTAAAGGGTTTTAAGCAAGACTTCGCCTTCGCCGGGTGATCCAATCTCTTTTTCTATAAAAGCAAAATCATCGTTGGATGGCGTGCCTTCAGGGCGATTTGCCAAATGGATTTCTTTATATGTTTTCGGTGTCATGCAAATTCCTCCTCAAAATTCTATTCGGAAAAATCGTACCATTGTAAAAGAATGGAATCAAAAATTACAGCCTGCAAGCTTGAATTCTTGTAGTGGAATGGAGGCTATGCTATTTTGAAATAACGAAGCTCATGAGAAAAGAGGAACTTATATATGAAATCACAATTCAAATCTTTATTCGAAGAAATCACGTTACCGAACGGTGTAGTGTTGAATGACCGTTTGGGCGTTGCACCAATGACCACGTACTCAGGCAATCCGGATGGCACTGTATCGGACGAGGAACTTGCTTATTACCGCCGCCGTTCAAATATCGGCAGCCTGTTCGTTTCGGCGTGTATCGCTGTATCTGAAAACGGCATTGCGTTTCCGAACCAATTTGTCGCTTTCAAGGACGAGGTACTGCCGCGCTTGACGCAAATGGCAACCGAGATGAAAGCGAATGGCAATAAAGCTATTCTTCAAATCCAGCACGGCGGACGCCAGGGACAGCCGGCGCTGATTAAAACCAACGAAACGGTTGCCCCAAGTGCAGTTGAAGGTCCTGCTGGCAGACCGACACCGCGCGCACTGAGAACTGATGAAATTACGGACATCATCCGTGATTTCGGCGAAGCGACGCGCCGTGCGATTAAAGCCGGTTTTGACGGCGTTGAAATCCATGGTGCCAATACGTATCTGATTCAGCAATTCGTTTCGGAAGTAACAAATCGCCGTGAAGACGAATGGGGCGGCAGCCTCGAGAATCGCCTGAAATTCCCGCTGGCTGTATTGGCGGAAGTGAAACGAGTGGCAGCGGAATACGCGGATGAGCAATTCATCATCGGCTATCGTTTGTCTCCGGAAGAATACAGCCCGGAAGGTATCGGTTATACAATCGATGAAACGAAGGTTCTGACTGATAAATTGATTGCTGGGGGAATTCATTATCTGCATGTATCGTTGATGGATTTCCAAAAACTGCCGCATGATGATAAAGCGGAAGGCAGCATCGTCGAAATCCTGTCAAAACAGATTGCTGGACGAGTGGCATTTGTCGTCGTCGGCAGTGTGAAAAAACCGGCAGAAGCAGTCGCGGCTCTTGAAGAAGGAGCGGACATGGTCGTGATGGGACGCCAGGTGCTGGCTGATCCGGAATGGACAGAGAAAGTGAAATCAGGCAGAGAAGACGAAATCAATGAAAACGTTCCAAAGGAAATGATTGGCAAGCTCGATATTCCTGGACCGCTATGGGAACGGATGGTCACTTATAAAATGGTGGAAATCGATGAAGAAGTGGAAGTTTAATCCCGATATCTAACTTACAAAGCTCCCTGACCGTTATTCGGCCAGGGAGCTTTTTGGTTCTCATTAAATAATTTTGCCATTCACTTCAGTCGAAACCTTCGCTTTTGCATCCTGTGATTCATGCAGTTTCACCATGACGAACCGGGCAACTGGCTGGATGACCAGGCTTTCAGCTGCCAGAACGATGACAAAATTGCGCGGCCAGTTGAGCAGCCAGTTGCTGAACAGCTCTGAATGGAAGCCGTTTCCGACAACGTCACCGATAAAAGTCATTGCTGCAGACATGCCGAGTACGGTAAACAGAATACGGAACAGGATCTTCGAGTTGAAGCTGTCTTCCGGTTTCGTGAATTTTGCCGTCAACGCCTCTGCAATTCGGCCGAAAATGGCAGGTTCAATAATCATGACGATGATCCAGATGATCGGCAGCATCTTTAAAATCGTAAAGGCTACTTCACCGTTAAAATCGCCTGCGAAATAAATGGCGCTGTAAGTTGTCATGAAAAAAACCGTCAGTGTGGAAATAATCGTGCCGTATAAAAGTCCTTCTTTGCCGTTGCGCGGCAGTCGTTTTTCTAAATGCATAGTATCTGTTAACCCCTTTTCTGGTGCCTTCTTTTTAAGACTGTTGCTAACTATAGCAAATAAGAAAGGGGATTCGTAAGTGTCCATTGTGTGACAGTATCAGATGAAAAGGCAGAAAGCTTATGCAGCTTTCTGCCTTTAACAATTAATGAAATGAAAAACAATTTCTTATTTCGTATTCGTGAATCCGCCATCGATGCGGATCACGTCGCCATTGATGTACTGTGCTTTTGAAATCAGCAGGAAAGTAACAAGTTCCGCGACTTCATCCGCTGTACCAAGGCGTTTTTGCGGGATGCCGGCTTCCGCATTCTTCTTCATCTCCAGGTTGGCATCGAAATAAGCTTTGACCATCGGCGTTTCAGTTGGTCCCGGTGCAACGGCATTGACACGCAAACCGTCTTTTGCGTACTCGGCAACAAGTGATTTCGTCATGCCGACGATACCGTGTTTGGTCGCTGAATAGGTGACGACTGTATCCTGGCCGATGACGCCGGCACTTGATGCGGTATTGACTATTGAACCGCCGCCGTTTTTCACCATCACTTCCGCGACATAGCGAAGGCCATAAAGTGCGCCGAGCATATTGATGCCGACAATCTGTTCGATTTCTTTTATATCGGTTTCAAGGAAGTACTTACCGCTTCCTGAAATACCGGCATTATTGAAGAAATAATCAATCGAGCCAAAATGTTCCACCGTTTTGTCGACGTAGTTTTTCACTTCTTCCGCTTTCGATACATCGGCTTTGATGAAAAGGGCGTCCGCGCCGAGCTCTTTCACTTTGCTGACGGTTTCATTGCCGCCTTCTTCATTTATATCGACCACTGCAATGTTGACACCATCCTGTGCCAGGCGCAACGCTGTTGATTGTCCGAGTCCACTGCCTGCACCTGTGATAATTGCCACTTTACTCATAATGAAATCTGCCTCCTGTTTTATTTATTGCATACCTTAACTTGTGTATGCTTCCCATAATACGGGTACCCGATTTCGAAAAGGGCTAATCAGAAGGAAGATTCGGACTGTTTATTCAAATTGAAAACCGGGAAGAGTCAGTAAATAAGTGGAAGTTAAATTACTCAAGGAGGAATTTAAGTTATGGCTGAAAATGAACCGACTCACAAAGAAGAATTGAAAATCGTCAACGATTTGATCAAGGATATCGATGTCGCGATGTTTACCACCATTGTCGGTAATAAACCGGTGTCACGTCCGTTGCAGACGCAAGAAGCGGAATTCGACGGTGACCTTTGGTTCCTGACTTTAAAAGATACGGACAAGTACCAGGAGATATTACAGAACCCTTCCGTCAACGTAGCTTATGCAGGTAAATCATATGTATCCATCAGTGGCTCTGCACAATTTATCGATGATCTGGAGCGCAAAAAGGAATATTGGAATCCGGTTTTCGATAAATTGCTGAATACGACCTATGACGACCCGAACGTCATTTTGATCAAAGTCACTGCCGAAACAGCGGAATACTGGGAGTCTGGCAACATGACGAAAACTGTCAAGAATTTCGCCAAAAAGCTGACTGGCAATGAAGATGAAGGCGATAAAAAACAGATGAACGATACAGTGGAATTCAACTGATCGACGTTTGAGAAAACCTGCAGACATTCAGATGTCTGCGGGTTTTTCTGTTTGTATGGGTTTATTAAAATCAGAAACTCGCTTACAGTTATAGAAAGAATCACTTGCAAAGGATGAAACCGATGAAAGTATTTGCTTCCCATGATGAACAGATAACGATATTGCAGAACCGCGGACTGCTGGTGCCGGACAAGGCGGCGGCCCGGCGCATCTTATCGCGCGAGAATTACTATGCGCTGATTGACGGTTACAAGGAACCGTTTCTGGAACGGGATGAGCGATTGAATCCATACGGCCGAGAGCAGTATCAGGCGGGAACGGAGTTTGGACATATTTACGCGCTATATCGTTTCGACCGGGAACTGCGGATGCTGATGCTCAATGAATTGCTGAAGTTCGAAAAGAACATCAAGTCGAAAGTGGCGTATCGCTTTTCGGAGAAGTTTAAAGACATGGACTCTTTCCTGGAACCGGCTAATTACAGCGGGGAAACAGATCGCCACCATGAGCGGGACCGCATCATTTCGACACTTTATAATTTGATCAAGAGCCATAAGAAACGCGACCGTGTGAAATACCCGGCTATCCGCGAATTCTTCGACAAGCACCGAAACGTGCCGTTATGGGTGCTCGTCAATTTCCTGTCGCTAGGGCAAATCACGAATTTCTATTCCGTGATCGATGATGAACTGCGCGAGCGCATTGCGCAGGACTTTGCCGAAGAATTCAGCGAGGAATACGAACCGCTGCACTTGAAGGCGAGTGAATTGGACGCCTTGCTGCGCATCGCGTTTCCGTACCGCAATAAATCCGCGCATGAAGAAGTGCTGTACCGATACAGGCTGACGCATCCGGAAGAACTCATTGACGTCGATGCGATGCTTCGATTGCCGGGGGGAAGCCTCGGCAAAGGGACGGTTTATTCAATGGTAAGCCTTTTGAGGCTGGTGCTAGCGAAAGAAGAATACGAAGTGTTTTCGGCGGAATTGGAACGGCTGATGGCGGAACTGAAAGCGGCGCTGCCGGGTCGCGCTTATGGCGTGGTTATGCGTGATACGGGGTTTCGGGAGAATTGAGCAGCTGATTTAGGGTCAGTGGAGACTATTTAGGATTCTATGAGCGGTTTTTGGGGTTCTATGATCACTTATCGGATTCTATGATCACTCAGCGAGTTCTATGATCACTTAGCGAGTTCTATGATCACTCAGCGAGTTCTATGATCACTTATAAGCATTCTATGATCACTTATAAGCATTCTATGATCATTCGGCACAAATCATCCTAGCAAAATCGCTAAAAAGCAGGCCCGCACATCAGCGGAGCCTGCTTTATTTCTTATCAATCAACTGGCTTCCGGAAACTCTTCCGCTACTTTTTCATCAATTTTCTCGATGATGGTTTCGTTATAGATCAGTTCCTCTTCCAATAAAATCATATATCCCTCATAAGGTGATGAGGAGTTGATCAGCTCATAAGCTTCAAGATAGGCTTCCATATCATAATAGCCGAATTCCATATTCTCATCTTCCATGGCGACCACGTCCGCTTCCCTGACCAACTCCAAAGACACCTCCGGATCGACAAGCAGATAAATTTCCGCAAGCGTCATGAGGTCATCAAGGCGATAGTCGGAATTTCCGTTTTCAAGACGGTCTTGCATGAAAACGATGGCTTCATCAAATTGATCCTGCATCAAGTAAAGATCAGTCTGCATCCAGGTCAGATGGTTTAAATCCTCTTCCGATGCATTTTCCTTCAGTTCGTCTATGATTTTTGCAGCTTCCTCGTATTTCCTTTTTTCCATTGCTTCATAAGCTGCGTCGTATTTCTCCTGCTCCGCTGTACTTTCTTCAATCATGCTATCAAGGAAAGTTTTCTGGAATTCGGCAAGTTCCATGCCGGTCGCTTCTTCAAGCATGGCGTAGAATTCACTCGGCATCTTGGCAGAAAGAAATGTCGGCAATAACTCTTCGCCGTGATCATTGACCAGCGATTCTACGGCTAAAAAGCTTTGGACATATGGATCATAATTGCGTGAATACGTATTATGGAATGAATAGTCGTAGTCCAGTAATTTGAAATCAGTGACCTCCACATCTTCAAGTACATACCAATCGCTTGTTTCACCAGCCAGATAATCAGCAACCCCTTCTTCAAACCATAAAGGCAGGCGTGTCTCGGACAGGCCATATTTCTGTGAATACAAATGGCTCTGGTAATGGCTGTATTCATGAAGGAGAATGATATCCCATGAATAATCGTCCGGAACCAAATGGATTTCCTGGCTGTAATAATCATAATAGCCCATGGCTTCCTCGTAGCCGGACGCTTTGGATAATGTATCAAAATCATCATGGAAGACAATCGTCAAGCCGCCCATTTCTGTATTGCCATAGAAATCGGCGATCCGTGCTTTTTCCTCTTCCAGGAACGCATCGATTTTATCAATCTCATTTTTAGTTGAAGCAGTGAAGGAATAAACCACACCGTTTTTCTCGATGCTGCCAATCGTGCTGGAAGTTGAATTGCTGTTCCAAAGAGACGAAGCCAGCATCTGCGTCTTTTCGGCAGCTGAAAAATTCTTTGTAAGCTCTTTGGCTTCCAAAAAAGAATTGGCGACAGCGAACAGGCCGATCGCCGAACTTAGGTACACAGTCAAAATTAATAGGGCAGCGACTTCCATCCGGCTTTTGAGCCATATTTTTTCAAGCTGCCCACTTTCAAGTCCATAAAGGCTGAATGCGAGTCCAGCTACACAAAGCACCAGCAGCATGAACGATATAAGAATGCCTGAAACAAGTCCCTGGCTGAATATGAGCCAATAGCTCCCGATGCTGAATCCAAGAAATAAAACAGACAAAATTACTACTTTCCGCAATACTTTCATATTTCCCTCCACTATCCATCTGATTTGATTGAAGTCGTATTCTGCCGATTGAAAAAAGAGGAGTGTTTCGCTGGATTCAGCTTTGACTTGTATTTTTCGCCTCGGGTATCACCTTTCAAGTTGTTTTTAACGATAAACTACTTAGAAGTTTTCTATATATTAACATTTAAAAGTCCTGGAATATATCTAATTTTCATGTGAAGATAGTCCTTATTTGAAAAATGATTAAGTTAAAAGTGAAATGGAATTCATTTACAAAGAAATTGACTCTGTCGATCAACCGCTGTGATAAAGTTAAGGGAATAAGATACTATCGGTAAAAATTTATAAAACTGAGAAATGGAGGAGAAGCAATGGCAGATTTGAAGATACTGGCTGAGCAGCTTGCGCGACTATATGCAGAAAATCCGAAAGTGGATGGAGTGCTGCTTGGCGGATCCGTTTCACGGGGATGGCAGGATCGTTATTCGGATATTGAATTACTGGTTTTCTGGAATGAACCGCCAGCAGATGAAGAAAGAAAAACACCCATAAACAAATCCAAAGGGACCGTCCTTGATTTTCATCCTTATGAAGATGAAGAATGGTCCGAAACTTATATTACAGAAGGGGTAAAGCTCGAAATCAGCAATTTCCTGACTGCAACCATCCAGCGGTCTATCACTGACACAGTCGAGCTTTTTGATACCAATCCTGAAACGCAATGCATTGCGGCTGCAATCCAATATGGATCACCGCTCACAGGTGAATCGTTGATCAATGGAATGAAGCGCAGGGGCCATGATTATCCGGATGGTCTGAGAAGAGCAGTGATTAGAGCAAACGTCAACTTTGGCAGTCGCTGGAGCAATAGGGAAGCTTTGCTTTACCGGAAAGACTTGCTGATGCTCCATAGGGTAATGGCTGATGCAGAAACAAAAATCATGTCGATTTTATTCGCGTTGAATCGTCAATACATTGTGCACCCAGGTTTTAAATGGCAGCGGAATTCACTGGAGGGAATGGCCATTAAACCGGAAAACATAGAAGGCCGTATGGAATCCGTTTTTCTTGGAAATCCGCAGGACGCGATAAAAATATTGGAAGAAATCATTCGCGAAGTTTTCATCCTTATCGGGAAGGAAATCCCTGACATGGATTTATCTGAGGCAATAATACAGACAGGGCGGGTGAGGCCGCGAAACGATAGTCGATGAAGTAAAAAGATTTGAGGAGGAAAATGGAATGGGCCTATTAAATGGCAAGCTTGCCATCGTGACAGGTGCCAGTCGCCTGAACGGCATCGGAGCTGCAATCTGCAAGGAACTGGCGGAGAACGGCTGCAATATCTTTTTCACTTATTGGACAGCGTATGATAATAGCATGCCCTGGAAAATTGAATCGGACGAACCGGCCAGGTTGAAAGAGGAATTGGAGAGTTTCGGCGTGAAAGTGGCGTCTTTGGAAGTGGATCTGTCACAAACGGCAGAACTGGAATCATTGCTTAAACAGGTGGAAAGCGAGAGCGGTCAAGCTGATATATTGGTGAACAACGCTGCCTATTCTACGGGTACCGGCTATTCCACTTTGACCATCGAAGAACTGGATCGGCATTACCGGGTGAATGTGCGTGCCACGACTATGCTGAGCATCGGTTTTGCCAAGCGCTTTACAAAAAAATCCGGCGGACGGATTATCAACCTCACGTCAGGGCAGTCCAAAGGCCCGATGCCGGGAGAACTGGCTTACGCCACGACTAAAGGAGCGGTGGATGCTTTGACAATCACTTTGTCAGCGGAAGTTGCAACGCTTGGAATCACCGTCAATGCGGTGAATCCCGGTCCGACCGACAGCGGATGGATGACACCAGAAATACAAGATGCACTGCAGCCGCGGTTCCCATTCGGACGTCCAGGTGAACAGAAGGACGCGGCGAAATTAGTGAAATTCCTGGCAAGTGACGATGCCGCATGGATTACGGGTCAGATCATCCATTCGGAAGGCGGGTTTGTGCGGTAGTCGGGAACTCATTCAGAAATGGGTGGGCATTGGATATAATAAGAAGCAAATGGCTTGTTTGAAAACGGAGGAAGTTCCATGGGAAATTTTCAATTGATTTTTGATTATAGTTCGAATGCGAAATACAGGAATAGTTTTAACGAGCTTTCGAAACAGGTATTCGGGCTTGATTTCAGCAAATGGATCGAAGCAGGGTGTTGGAATGAGGATTACATTTGTTATTCCTATATTGACGGTGATCGGGTTGTCGCCAATGTATCCGTTAATAAGATGAGTCTCATTCTCAAAGGCAAAAATGTACAAGCGGTTCAATTGGGAACCGTGATGACTCATCCTGATTACCGGAAGCAGGGGTTGGCTGCTGAGCTGATGGAAATCGTCATTGCGAAATATGAAAAAGAATGCGATTTTATCTATCTTTTTGCAAATGATTCCGTATTGGAATTTTATCCGAAGTTTGGCTTTAATGCAGTAGAGGAGAGTCGCTTTGCAATGAAGCGGACTGCTTGGGAGTCAGCAGGAGATTATACTCTCCGAAAACTCGACGTAGAGAAAGATTTTGCCTTGTTAAAGGATTTTGCAGAGAAAAGAGTACCTGTCTCTACAGTATTAGGGATAAGAAACAATTCACACCTGCTGTGTTTCCACTTCCTGCTGGCATTTCCGGACTATCTTTATTATGTGGAGGAGATGAATCTGATTGTGATTTTTGAAGAAACGGATGGTCAGCACCATGTCTATGACATAATCTCGAAAAGCGCAGTTGATGTAGATACCGTTCTCCAAAAGATTGTTTCGGAAGGGACGGAAAATATTCATCTTCATTTTACGCCCGAGTTTCAGAATGATGAAATTTATACTAATGAAAAAAGCACTGCAAGCGACAGATTGTTTATTCGGCAGGCATTGTTCGATTTTCCACGATATTTTGCATTCCCGATGACGTCTCATTCATAAAACGAAAAAGGAAAGCGCCGATATAACAGGTGCTTTCCTTCTTCAATAAAATTCATAACGGAAATTTAATGTCTAGGGTCTCACGCAATTCAGCGAAATCGCTCAGCAGCTCATTATGGTGGCTGATAATCTGCTCAGCGCTCATCGTGTCTGAATCCCATGTGCCGTGGGCATCTTTCGCGAGCGTCACATTGAATCCGTGTTTGCTGGCGCTTTGAGTAGTTGCGTCTATGCAATACTCAGTCTGGTTGCCGGCAATGACGAGATTCTGTATCCCCAGGTTTTTCAACTGCTCCAGCAATGCTGTTTCGTTGAATGAGTCCGGCGATTTTTTCTGGATGATTGCGTCTCCTGTTTCCGGCTGGATCGCCTTATGAATTTGCCAGAAATCTGTGCCTTCCACAAGACCTGCATCGTTATGCTGCACATAAATAACGGGCACGTCTGCTGAACGCGCTTTTTGGATCAGCGTTTGCAAATTCTCCAGCAATTTATCACTTTCATGGACGGGGTTGGCAGGTTCAAACATTTCGTTTTGGGCATCGATGATCAGCAAGGCCGTATTCGGCATAGGACCGTCTCCTCTTCATATACTGTTTTTGTTTTATTCGACAGCCGCGTTTCAATACCTTCTTGAACAATGACAATAAAAAAGAGGTTTGTTTTTCTGTTACCTTGTGATAGGATTTGGTTAACAACTAAATTTTGCACTGGGGGAGCCGCTTTTTGGGCTGAGACAAGCATTGCTTGGACCCTTTGAACCTGATCTGGATTATGCCGGCGGAGGGAAGTGGCAACTGCATACTTATTGTGATGCAACCACTCTGCACTGCTGTCCATTTCTATGGAAGCTGTGTATTTTTTTGTGCAAAAAAGGGGGAGAAGCGATGGGAGAAACATGGGGATTTATCGATTCAGGCCATAACAGCCCAGCGTTCAATATGGCTTTGGATGAGTTGATGCTGGAATGGCTAAGCAAAGGGGAAATCGGTCCCACCATCCGATTTTACGGCTGGTCACCTGCGGGCATTTCAATCGGCCGTTTTCAGGATGCCGATAAAAAAATCGACTTTCAGCAGGCATCAGCCTACGGAGCGAAAATCGTCCGCAGGCAGACGGGCGGACGCGCTGTGCTGCATGATCAGGAATTGACATACAGTGTAGTGGTTCCGGAAACTCATCCGGCCATGCCGCGTTCTGTAAAGGAAGCTTATCTAGTCATTTCAAAAGGTTTATTGGAAGGCTTCAGGGAACTTGGAATCGACGCAGAATTTGCGATACCGGAAACATCGATTGAAAAGACGGAGTCGGCGGTCTGCTTCGATAAATCTTCCTGGTACGAACTGCTGGTTGATGGCAAAAAAGCAGCAGGCAGTGCCCAAATGAGAAGAAAAGGCATGATATTACAGCATGGTTCGATTCCGATTGAAATTGACAGCGTGAAGTTATTCGATTTATTCAGTTATCCTTCACCTGGAATAAAACAGCGCGCAAGGGATGCTTTCAAAGATAAGGCCATATCCATCAACGCGGCGACTGGTCAATCGTTTGATTTTGACAGAGTGAAGGGTGCTTTCAAAAAGGGATTCGAACAAGGGCTCGGCATTAAATTGGAACCGCTTATGCTGTCGGAGGCGAGGTTGCTGGAAATCAGCCAATTAGCGGAAACGAAGTATAAAAATCTTGATTGGAGTCACTCAACTGAAAAATAGGAGGAGTTTAAATGTCAAAACAAGAAGAATATATACGGAAACCGGATTGGCTGAAGGTGAAAATCAACACGAACGAATCGTTTACCGGGCTCAAGAAATTGATGCGGGAGAAAAAGCTGAACACGGTGTGTGAAGAAGCGAGATGCCCGAATATCCACGAGTGCTGGAGTGAACGCAAAACCGCTACCTTCATGATTCTTGGAGATACCTGCACGAGAGGATGCCGGTTCTGTGCAGTCAAAACAGGTTTGCCGAATGAACTTGATCTGGGCGAACCGGAACGCGTAGCGGAATCTGTAGAAATTATGGGCTTGAAGCATGTCGTGGTGACAGCAGTTGCCCGGGATGACCTGAATGACGGGGGCGCAGCTGTTTTTGCGGAGACGGTACGGGCCATCCGAAGAAGGATGCCGGCAACGACAGTGGAAATTCTGCCTTCTGATATGAAAGGCGATTACGAAAGTCTCCACACGTTGATGGACAGTGCGCCGGATATTTTCAACCATAATATTGAAACCGTCAGACGCCTGACGAAGCGGGTGCGTGCCCGGGCGATGTATGACCGGTCTCTGCAATTGCTGGAGCGGGTTAAAGAAATTGCGCCGAACACACCGACGAAATCGAGCATCATGGTCGGGCTTGGTGAAACGAAGGAAGAAATCATTGAAACGATGGATGATCTGCGTGCGCACAATGTTGATATCATGGCGATCGGCCAGTATCTGCAGCCGACCAAGAAACATTTGAATGTGGAACGCTATTACCATCCGGATGAATTCGCGGAGCTGAAAGAAATTGCTTTGTCGAAAGGCTTCAGCCATTGCGAAGCAGGGCCGATGGTACGTTCATCCTATCATGCGGACGAACAGGTCAATGCGACCTCGGCACAGCGCCGCATCAATTACATGAAAGGCTACGAGTCGCAAGGCAAGAAGCTGGAAGTGGAATCTTTTTAAGTTATAATGTGACAAGCCATCGCATATGCGGTGGCTTTTTTCTCTGGTTTTGTGCTTAGCACAAATAAAATCTGAGCTGCGCAAATAAATTCCACTCAGCGCAAACAAATCCGATTCTCCGCAAACAAACCCACCCTGTTTCGTAAAAACAGGAGAGAATAGCCTCTAGTCGTCCATAAAAGAAGAAAAAATTCAACACCTATAGTAAAGGTCACCATATTCGGTGACCTTTACTATTTTCCGCTTAATTTTACCGTTAAACCGTTAAGTCGTTTTCGGATTTTATCCGTATGGCGTCCTGCAATAGTTTCTGGAGCACTGCAGCAAAGACTGCGACGACCAGCGAGGCGAAAATGATGAACAAGCCCATAACGATTGCCGGCGCGTCATCTGCCATAGTCAGCATATAAAGGAAAGGCATCTCAAGCAGATAGACAATGATGATGGCAATTGCACAACGCTTGATGTTTTGGATTGCCTTTACCGAAAGGGTGGAAAATGCCTGATTGCGATCAATATACCCAAGGAGTTTCAGAGATTGATACAGCGCAATGAAGAATGGAATCATTCCGATATACATGCCGATCAACAGCGGATATTGCAGGTTTTCAAGTTCCGGCAGAGCCCAGTACGGCGAATTGGGATCGAATCTGGACAAGCCGTAGATGCACACTGCGAGCACGGGAAGACCGATGAGAAAGACAGCGGCTTTTAAGACAGCGGTTGAACTTCGTTTCATCATAAGCACCTCATTAAATAATATTGTTAATGAGATAATACACCATTATTTATTGAATATCAATAAATAATTATCTTAATTTAATGTTTAATTATTGTTCAGCTAGTCATATACTTATAGGTATTTTTGCAGCCCCTTATAAATATCCACGATTTCATCCTGTTTAATCCGCACGAGCCCACTCGACGATGGCGCAACAAATTCAGCGATTCCCGGGATGATCGGCTCGACCTGTTCTCCCCATGGGACCACTCGCTTTTTGCTGTATTGCTGGTATACACCTTTACCGACAAAGCAGACGGCTGCCGGCTGATAACGCTGAATCTTTTTCTTCAGTTTTTCTGCCCCGATCCGATATTCCTCCTTAGAAATCTCGGCTGCTTCTTTGGTCGGGCGGGCTACGATATTCGTCAAGCCGAGGCCGAGCTCCAGCAGCTTGCTGTTTTCATCAGGACGGAACTTCCGAGGCGTCACTCCTGCCTGATGGAGGATCTTCCAGAAACGGTTATTTGGATTCGCGTAATGATATCCAGTTTCGGACGAGCGGATACTGGGATTGAAGCCGACAAATAATATCTTCAAACCGGGTTGTATGTAATCGGGAATCGGTTCTAAATGCAATACGAACTCCTCCTTTAGTTGTTTGGGCGTGTATTTATCATACCCGATTTGAACAAAGCAATAGTATATGAACAAGTAGACAAGCTCGAAGAAGAGAAAATGGACGAATACAAAAATTGATCAAAGAAAGCCAGCCACCCGGAGAAATCCAGGAGGCTGGCTTTTACTTATTATTACTTTTCTGTTTCCGGATCTACTGATATCTGCCACTCAATGCCGAAGCGGTCGATTAAATTGCCGTAAAGAGGACTCCAGAATGTCTCCTGCAAATCCATGCTGACCATGCCGCCTTCTGCGAGCTTTCCAAAAATGATGCTTGCTTCTTCCTGGTCATCGAGCGTCAAAGTAAGCGATACATTATTTCCTTTTCGATAAGATATCCCCATACCGGGCGGCACATCCGAGATCATCAGATAATCACCGTTCTTCAAAACAATTTGGGCATTCATGACCATATCTTTCGCTTCTTCCGGTATGCCCTCCATGTCGTCGCCATTTGCATCGCCGTAAGTCATCAGCCCAATCAAATCACCATTTAGAACGTCAGTATAGAAGTGGGCAGCTTCCTGACCTTGTCCATCAAAATTCAAATAAGGAAATATTTTTGTAATCATGATTGACCTTCTTCCTTGTTTTTTTGCAGGTCATTCAAATATTCTGCCAGTCTGTCATAAGTTTCCGACATTCCTTCAACTGCCTGCATATCGATGATTTTCTGCAACTCTTCTTCAGATTCGAAGCGTGTGCGGGAAGTTAGTTTTGTTTGATTGCTTTCTTCAGAAAAATCCAATTGAACCAGCATTTTCGGCATGCCGGACAGCTCATTGCCGTATTGATCGGCAAATGCATCTTCATAAACCAGCCGCTCAGTGGGAACCACCTCCTGATAGGTCGCTTTGCCCCAGGATTCCTGTCCGTCTTCTGAAGAGCGCATGCAATAATGCCAAATACCATTCGGTTCGACAGCCATTTCGTAGCTATGAGTTTCCCACCCGGTTGGTCCCCACCAGCGATTAATGCGGTCGGGGCTGACATGTGCCTCGTATACAAGCTCTTTCGGTGCTTCAAAAATACGTTCCATAATCAGTTCGCGTCCTTCTGTGCGGGTTCGGGTACCTTTCGTAGACATTGGAAAATCCTCCTTCTGCCTTAGATGACCGATCGCTTTCGGCAGCCTCCTTTCTTAAGGATTGACCGGTTTGTCACTTACAGTATAGCTATTATTCATTGAAAATAAAACGAAAATTCAGTTCTTTTTCAACTCGCATTATTAATTACAGATTATCGATTTTTACCGGTTCAATGTCATCGGCGGGCTCGAATCCAAATATTTGACTGTAGAAATAGAACTCTCCGTCGATGGAGCGTTTAATGTTCTCCGCTTTTCGGAAACCATGCCCTTCACCTTCGAATTCCAGATAAGCGACCGGCAGCCCTTTTTCGCGGAGCGCCTCAACCATCGGCACTGCCTGGTTCGGCGGAACCACTTTATCATCAAGCCCTTGAAAGAAAATAACGGGACAGGACAGGCGGTTGGTGAAATTGATCGGTGATCGTTCGTAATAAACGTGCTTTTCTTCTGGATAAGGGGCGATGAGTCCATGAAGATAATGGGACTCGAATTTATGCGTTTCGAGAACAAAACTTTCCAGTTCGCTCAAGCCGAAATGGCTTGCGCCTGCATGATAAATATCCGTAAAGACAAGAGAGGCGAGCGTCGTATAACCGCCAGCCGATCCGCCGGCAATGGCGATGCGGCTGCTGTCGACTTCACCGCTGTCGATGAGGTAACGGACTGCGTTTGCGCAATCCTCAACATCAACGATGCCCCACTGGCCCCTCAGGCGTTCCCGGTATTCACGCCCATAACCAGTGGAACCGCCGTAATTCACATCGACCACTGCAAATCCGCGGCTTGTCCAATACTGCTTTACCAGATTGAGCGCTGAAGAAGTGGCGCCAACCGGTCCACCGTGCGCATGTACGAGCAACGGCGGTTTTTCACCTCTAGGAGCGGCAAAGTCAGGATTGTTCGGCGCATAGTAGAGTGCATGCGCTGTTTTATGGTTCGCTGTAGGGAACTCGATCGCTTCCGGCAGCGATAAATAATCACTATCGAGCGATGTTTCTGAGGAGACTCTCACGTCTTCAATTTTCTTTGAATCCGCATCCATTAGGGCAATCCGCGGAAATTCCGTCGGCGACGCTGTGATGAAGGCAACACGGTTTCCATTGGATTGAAGAGATGAAAATGAAGTGAAGCGATTTGTTATGGGATTCAGCCGTCCATTCCAGACATCCACGCTTGCAAGCTGCCTCATGCCATGCTGTGAATAGGAAGCGATGATGGTGTTTTCATCGATAAAGCAATAATCCGATTTCCCCAGCACTGAACTATGCGATCCGAATTCTGCTTTGACTGGACAGACTTCTTCTTTTCGGCTGCCGTAACAGCGCATCAAATTCCACCAATTGGTGTGGTCGGAGAGGAAATAGAGTGTGCCTTCAGGCGACCATAAGGGTTGGACAATCGAGACACCGGAACCGCCGGTTAATTTCCGGTTATTGAATAGCGTGCCATCTTCATTGATATCAGCCACCCATAATTCCGATTCATCCCACGGCATATGCGGATGATTCCAAGTCACATAAGCCAAATGCTTGGCATCAGGACTGACCCGTGGATTCGAGTAGAAATCATTACCTGAAACAACAATCTTTTCAGCACTGCCGTCAGCATTCATCACGACGATGGTTGTTTCAGGCGTGAGCGAGGATTCAGTATGGTCTTCGCGAATCCAGTAAAGGCGCTGATTCAGGCGATCGATTCCTGCATCAGCATAGCGGTTATTTGAGTCGGCAGTAATCGGTTTCGGGTGGTTTTCACCGGCTTTCATGTATAAAAGGTTATCTTCAAAATTAGAAAAATAGAGGCGTTCCCCAAAGACTGTGAAAGGCGCGCCGCCATATTCATGAACTCGGGTCCGGACATTAAAGGGAGCGGGTGTCTGTTCGGACGGAGCATTATCCAATGTCATTTTCATAACCCGACTGCGGCCGCCTTCGGAAGGAAGACGCTCCAGCCAATAAAGATCATCCCCTTCGTACACGACTCCTTCAAAAGCTACTGTGTCCTTCAATATCAATTCACTGGTAATCGGCGACTTCCAGTTGCCGTATGGCATTATTTTTCTCTCCATCAGAAAACGCCTCCTATTCAACTTGAGTATATTTAGTTTAACAGGAGAAGAGTTGGAATTGTTGGATAATTTAGGGGCTGGAAAAGACTTTTATATTAAATCGAAAAAGTTTGTGAAATAAATGGGAATTAATATGAGTAAAAGCATACACTCTGTATCTTGTTTAGTATAATAGACTCATTAAATATTTTATGAATAATAACAGGGAGATGAAGGGAATGGATTTTTCTTCAATTTTGTTTGAAAGTATGATGGATGGTTTCTTGCCGATTTTAACAACTTACATATTGCCGATTGGTCTCTGGATGCTTGTCCCTGCCATGATATTAAGGCTGATTTTCAAAAGTCAATTGTCTTTCCAGGTTGGTGCATTAATCGGCCTGGCTCTCTGCTTCTTTATCGGCCCATTTTCTACATGAAACAAAAAAGCATGCTCCCAAGTCGTTACAGGAAGCATGCTTAAAAATTTGCTCTTAATACCTTTTGCTGTATTTTCTCTGGAAATCTTCTTCAGAAGAAAGAAGATAGATGATGCCTTCGATAACACCAATCACCGCAGGTATTCCTGTCCAAAAGAAAAGAAGGTAGATTAGCCCGGTGCCCGGTTTGCCCAAGTAAAATTTATGGGCGCCGAAGTCTCCCAGGAAAATGGCGAGCAAGGCAGCAGCTAATTTATTTTTCATGCCGATCATCCTTTCTGCATATATGAATGTTTTCCCGAATTATTGAAAGTTAATCTGCACAACAATGAAATTTCCGCTTTTTATTTATTCACACCATCCAGGAGGAAACAATGCAATGCATTTCAATAAAACAATCAGCTTTATTCGTGAAGCTGCAGAATCCACTAAAATCATTCATCGGACAGCAGTCCGCGCAATTATAATAGAAGAAGAAAAGATTTTGATGGTCCGTTCCCGGCTGGGCTATTACAAATTGCCTGGCGGCGGAGTGGAAAAAGGGGAGAGCCTCACAGAAGCTTTAGTCAGAGAAGTGGCTGAGGAGACGGGTTATATTAATTGTGGCATAAAAGAGGAGCTTGGAATCGTTTCAGAGCATCGCCTTGACCATAAATCGCCAGAATCACATTTCCATATGGTTTCCCGTCATTTTCTATGTGAGTTGGACAATAAAGAAACGGCTGGCCAGTCGCTTATTGGTTATGAACTGGAAGAAGGATACCAGCCTGTCTGGGTTCCGATTCAGGAAGTGATCGATGCTAACAATCTGGTTTTTAAAGAAAATAAAACCCGAGTTTTCATTCTGCGTGAAAATTTCGTGTTGGAATGGTTAAGGGAAAACTTATAGCAGAAAAGCGTATGCCTTAGAATGAAAGGCTGCGCTTTTTTTTATGCTCTTTTTTATGACTTTGCTTTTACAAAACTAAATGCATGGTAACTTCCTTTTCTTTGGAAGAATCCAGCTGGTTTGAAATGGGAATATCCGCTAAACTGGAGCATAAGAGATTGAAACAGATGAAACGATAAAGGGAAACGGGGTATACCGATGGTCAAAGTTTTAATAGTGGAAGATGATTTGACGATTGCAGAAGTGCTACAAAAAGAGCTGGTGAAATGGAATCTGGAAGCGGCTGTTGTGGAAGATTTCAATCACGTTATGGAAGTTTTCGCAGCCGAAGCACCGCAGCTGGTGTTACTGGACATATCTTTGCCGGCTTACAATGGTTATTATTGGTGTCAGGAAATCCGCAAAGTTTCACAGGTGCCGATCATTTTCATTTCTTCCCGCAGTGAAAATATGGACATTGTCATGGGCATTCAGATGGGAGCTGATGATTTTATCCCAAAACCTTTCGATTTGACGGTGGCAGTGGCGAAAATCCAGGCGCTGCTCAGAAGGACTTATGATTTCAATGAATCCGATAACTACCAGAACTTCAACCGGACTGTGCTGAAACCAGGAGAATCCAAGCTTTATTATGCGGAGCAGGAAGTGGATTTGACTCGTACGGAGCTGAAAATCCTGGAGCAGCTGTTTATGCAAAAAGGTGAATATGTCATGAGGGAAGATATGATGGTCAAGCTGTGGGAAGATGAATCGTTTATCGATGACAACACGCTGGCAGTCAATATGGCAAGGCTGCGGAAAAAACTGGCGGGGGTCGGCCTGCCTGATTTCATCCTGACGAAAAAAGGGATCGGCTACGCCTTGAACAAGGAATCAGCGAATGGCTGATAACACTAAGACTGGCGTATTCAAGTTGTTTCTTTTGTCTGTCCGGCAACAGGTTTTCATCTTTATCGGCATGGCTTTGATATTTGCTGTCATCTTCGTACTCGGCAGCCTTCCTTTGACACTTTATCTCTATAGTATGGAACTGGCCCTGTTTTTTTTATTCATTTATCTGGTTACCCAGTATTTCAGGTACAGAAAAAGATACGAAGCAATTATTCAGGTGGGAGAAGCCCATTCCATTAAAGATGAGAATATCGCTGCTGGAACAGATCCGGCGGACCAGCTGTATCTGGAGAAAATAGAGGAGCTGCAGCAGGGTATAAGAGAGATGAACAATCTTCATGCTGAACGGCAGGCGGATCAGCTCGATTATTTCACGCTTTGGCTGCATCAGATCAAAACGCCGCTTTCTGCCATCAGCTTATTGAATCAGAGCAATGCAACACCTGAATCCAAGAAAATTTCACAGGAAATTGTGCGCCTGGAAGACTATACACACATGGCGCTGAATTACGTAAAACTCGAAGAGACCGGGTCGGACATGGATTTGTCCCAAGTGGATCTGGATTCGGTTATTAAAAGGGCTGTAAAGAAATATTCGATTCTTTTCATCTATAAAGGCATCAAACTCAATTATCAGCCGCTGAACACGACGGTTTTATCCGACGGACAGTGGCTGCAGACCCTCATTGAACAATTATTATCGAACAGTCTGAAATATACGGCGAGCGGCTCCATTTCCATTTACCTTGATCCAGTAAAAGAACAGACGCTCATCATCGAAGACACGGGAGTTGGAATCCGCCCGGAGGATTTACCGAAAATTTTCAATAAGGGTTATTCCGGTTTGAACGGCCGGCTGCACGAAAAATCTACAGGGCTCGGTTTGTTTCTCAGCAGGAAGATCTGCAGGCGACTGGGGCATGAACTTACTATAAAATCCGAGCTGGAAAAAGGTACACGAGCAGAAATCAATATGGTCAGGAAGGAATTGGCCGTTTTTGATTAACGGACACAAACTATTTTGCGAATAATGGCTGCCAATTGTGCAATCTTACGAAACCGTAAGATTGCGTTTCTGTTTGTAAGGATAGGTACAGGCAGATGCGCTCGAATCCCCGTATCATGAATAGCAAGGAGGGGTTAGCAATGACCTTATTGGAAATTAAAAATTTGAAGAAAATATATACAGCGCGGTTTTCAAACCAGCAGACCGAAGCACTCGCAGCGGTGAATTTCTCTGTGGAAGAAGGAGAATTTGTCTCCATCATGGGAGAATCTGGTTCCGGAAAAACAACTCTGTTGAATATCATTTCTACACTCGACGACGCGAGTTCAGGAGAAGTCTATTTGGACGGCAACCCGTTATCAAAGATCAAAGATAAGGAAATTTCAGCGTTCCGGCGCAATACACTTGGCTTTGTATTCCAGGATTTCAACTTGCTCGATAATTTCACCATCAAAGATAATATTCTGCTTCCGCTGGTTTTGTCGAAAACACCTATTGAGGAAATGGAAAGCCGTTTGATGCCGATTGTCCGCAATCTAGGAATTGAAGCGCATATCAATAAGTTTCCTTATGAAGTATCGGGCGGGCAGAAACAGCGCGTGGCGGTAGCGCGGGCATTGATTACAAAACCGAAAATCATTCTGGCGGATGAACCGACGGGTGCATTGGATTCAAAAGCTTCGCAAAACCTGATGGAAATATTGAGAGGCATCAACGAAACAGGCCAAACGATTTTAATGGTGACCCATAGTACAAGGGCTGCCAGCTTTTCGAAACGCGTCCTGTTTATCCGTGACGGTTCGGTCTATCACGAAATTTACCGCGGCGAAGGGTCGGCTGATGAATTCATGGACCGCATTTCCGATTCGCTGAAAGTTCTGTCAAGCCGGGGTGAGCGGGATGAATAACCGTTTTTTCTCATCTTTGGCACTGCGCAATATCAAGTCGAATAAACAATTGTATATTCCTTTTCTTCTATCATCCACTGCAATCATCGCCATGTTTTTCCTGATGGTTTCACTGATGACCAATCGTTTTGTGCAGGAGCGTTCAAGTTCACTTCCGACTCTTTTCATGATCGGCGTTGTGGTGATCGGAATATTCTCGGTGATATTTATCCTCTACACGAACAGCTTTTTGATCAAACGGCGTAAAAAAGAAATAGGACTATACGGAATTCTTGGATTGGAAAAAAAGCATGTAGCAAAAATCCTGTTTTTTGAATCGTTGTTTTCCAGTCTATTGAGTATTGCAGCCGGTTTGCTCACAGGATTGCTTTTCGGACGTCTTGTATTCATGCTGCTGAATTTTATGCTGAGGATGCCGAATAACATTATGTATACGACATCCCTGCTGAGTGTGGGCGTAACCATTGCTCTGTTCACGGTGATTTTTGGACTGACATACCTGTATAACGTCAGTCAGTTTACATTCGCCAATCCCATCAAATTACTGAAAGGCAAACAGGAAGGGGAAAAAGAGCCGAAGGGTTCACTGATTCTTTTCATCCTGTCGCTGATCTTTTTGGGATGGGGATATGGAATATCCATTACAATCCCGGATCCGCTCGCTGCCATTGAAAAGTTCTTCCTTGCTGTACTGCTGGTGATTATCGGAACGTATCTATTGTTTATTTCAGGTTCGATCTTTATCTTGAAAGCGCTGAAAAATAATAAACGCATCTATTATCGTCCAGGCGCTTTTATCTCCATATCAGGTATGCTATACAGGATGAAACAGAATGCTGTCGGTCTTGCGAATATCTGTATATTGGCTTCTATGGTCATTATTGCTGTGTCCACGACAGTTACGATTTATCTGGGTTCAGAGGAAACTCTGGAAAACCGTTACCCTTACGAACATAATATAAAGTTGTTCGGGGACATGGATAACGTGGCAGAGATGAATAACAGATTTTTTGAACTGCAAGATGAAGTTCTTGCCTTAACGGAAGAAAAGGGACTGGAAGTTACCGAAATGGAAAGTTACCGCTATGAAAGTTTTTTCGGTAAGCTTGAAGACGGCAGTTTCGTTTTTGAACAGAGCTCGGCAGATGGAACTCTGCCCATATTGATGATGGCGATTCCGCTTGAAGATTTTAATGAGATGGCTGGGGAAAACTATTCATTGGAAGACGACGAAGCCTTGTTTTACCATTCAACTAAAACCTATGAAAAAGAAGAGCTTGCGATCGGCAATAAAAGCTATAGACTGACTGAAATCGAAAACGAATTCAGTGCAGACATGGCATTAACAGAATCGATTGCGATAGTGGTGCCGGATGTATCACACCTGCTCGATTTCCGTGAAGCCTATATGGAACAATTTCCTGAATCGACCCATATTACAATCGACGCGGAAATCGGCTGGAACACGGAAGGAACGGAAGAGCAGGAGGAAGCTCTTATTGAACAATTGAGGAGTGAGTACAGTTTCAGTTCAGAAAACGACGGGCTTTATAATTCAAGAGATGTCCAACGCGAAGAATGGTATAGCGTAAATGGAGGCTTCCTGTTCCTCGGTGTTTTCCTGGGATTGCTGTTCACGCTTGGCACCTTGTTGATCACATACTTCAAACAAGTATCCGAAGGTTTCGATGACCGCGGAAAATTCCAGATTATGCAGAAAGTCGGACTCGACGAAGAGATGATTAAAGAGTCTACGCGGTCACAGATTGTCTGGATGTTCCTGTTGCCGATTGTGATTGCCACCATCCACGTCAGCTTTGCCTATCCTATTGTGCGGAAGTTACTGATGATTTTCGGCGTCACCAATGATATGACATGGCTGCTGACATTCATTGCAGTGGTTATCGCCTTTGCAGCGATTTACTGGATGATTTACCGTGTAACTTCAAGAGTTTATTACAGCATTGTGAAATAATATAAACCAATCATTGAAATTAAATTTTCAATGATTGGTTTTTTATTTGTAACGAGCTTTCTTTGCATAGAACCGTTATTTCTGGGAACTTCCTTAGAGGATTGACGTATAACATTGGAGAGAGAATATAAAGAAACGCATTTCAGATTTAAGGAGAGATGACATGGAACACAATTGGCAAACAGCTGTTAGCGCCTTGGCAGAAATTAAAGTCACTGCAAGTTTTGATAACGAACCTGTGCTAATTGAAGGCATAGCGGAAGGGTTTCGCTGTGTAGGTGTTGGTACGGATGCAGCAGTATTCCAATCCCGAGCGGCGCCGGAATATGCTTTCAAAATATATGCGGAAGGGAAGCGGGATAAACTCGAAGCGGAAGCGGAAGTTTATGCCCGTATCGGTTCGTCTGTATATTTTTCGTATTGTTATGGAGTAGCCGACCGTCTCCTCGTCCTGAAATACGAGGAAGGTCCAACTTTGTTTGATTGTCTGCTGCAGGGAATTTATATACCTGAACAGGTGATTCAGGATGTTGAAGATGCAAGGGAATACATCCGGCAACTCGGTTTAAATCCCAGGGACATCCATTTGAAGAATATTTTACTGCAGGATGGGCGGGCTAAACTAATTGATGTCTCTGAATATATCAAACCTGGCAACGATTTCCGATGGGAACATCTGAAAAAAACTTACGAGGAATACTATCCGATTATCGAAGGGACACCTATGCCTTTCTGGCTGCTTGAAACGATTCGCAAATGGTACCATCATTGGAATCGCTATTCGGCTACATTCGATGGATTCATGCGCATTGTTTCTGAACAATTAAATTATAGGAAGTAGAGAGAATGTCTTTTAATATTTTGAATAGAGTATACCTTGAAGAATTATTTCATCGGCAAAGATGTGCAGGAAAGAGAAAGGGGCTAAGCGAATACAGTAGATAAGAAAGGACGTGGCCCGATGCCTTCAGCCGGAATCTGGATCAGGCTAAAAGCTTTCACACTGGATTATCTGTGGGTATTCCTTTATCTCTGTTTGGTTGTGCTGATTACAATGGTTGCAGCGCCTGATATCCAGGGCTATTTCAACGGTTCGGTGTGGGTTGCGCAATTGACCGGATTTCTTCTGGTGACTTTGCCGGTTTCCCTGTATTTTGCGATAGGCGACTCTGTTTTGTTTAAAGGCACATATGGAAAAAGGAAAATGGGGATTCAAGTTGTGAATGTACATGGACAACCGATAGGTATCTTACGTTCTGCTATCAGAGTGATACTCAAATTCTTGCCTTGGGAATTATCGCATTTTCTCGTCTATCGGCTGGTCAGTCTCAGTGAAGGCGAATTCCCCTTGTATCTTATGTTGATTGGCTCATTGGTTTATCTATTGATTTTCATTTATATCCTGACAGCCATTTTCTCAAAAGAAAACCGGTCGCTCTATGACAGGTTGAGTGGAACAGCAGTAGTATGCAAATGAAAAGAAACAGTTGCAGCATTCGGTATTGGATTGTCAGGATCTAAAAATGGACGGAGGAAGGGAAATGGAAGTGCAGGAAGTTTTGTTTGTAATATTGGAGCAATATGCAGACTGGGAAGCCGCAGCAATAGCAGCTGCACTGAATGAAGACCCGGAACATGGAGAAAAAAAGAAGTACATTGTTAAGACAGTGTCGCTTGACGGGGAACCGGTGACTTCAATAGGAGGATTCAAAGTGCTTCCGGATTATTCAGTGGATACCGCTCCGGAAGATTTTGCCGGTTTGATATTGATCGGCGGGAATTCATGGAGAAAAGAAGAGAGCCGAAGAGTGGTTGAATTGGTGGAAAGAGCACAGCAGAAAGATATTGTGGTGGGAGCCATCTGCGCTGCGACTGTATTTTTGGGGATGAATGGAAAGCTGAACTCGGCTCAGCATACGAGCAACCAACTGGAGAAATTGAAAGAAGCGGCAGGCGGCAACTACACAGCGGAACAGAATTACCTGGAGCAGCAGGCAGTAAGGGACGGAAAGCTTGTTACAGCCAATGGCTCGGCATACTTGGACTTCGGCAGGGAGATTCTTTATGCATTAAATGCGGCGCCGGACGAAGAAATTGAAGAGTGGTACAGCTTTTTCAAAAAGGGATATCATGAATTCATGAAAGAGAAAAGCGGTCAGTGAAAATGCATAAAGCAGAAATTTAAAAACGTCACCGGGGAGAAAACCGGTGACGTTTTTTATCTTACATAATTTGATAATTTATTAGGCTTATTAATATATATTCAAGTGAATTTCAGATGTATTATTTTTGGTAATACTGGTAAACTATTCAGGAACTAAAAATTTAGGAGTTGTATTATGGGGGATTTACTGTTTTTCTTTTTGGAAAATATGGCGCTGATTATAGCGCTTATGTATTTGGCGATAAAATCAAAAGAAGCCATATTATTGGATTGGACTGATCCATTTAAACAGCGCATCATTATTTCAGCATTTTTTGGCTTTCTGACATTTTCAATTATGTATAATCCATTCATATATGAAGGGATGCGGCTCGACTTGCGAGAAGTGCCAATTTTTTTTATTTCTTATGTAGGGGGATGGCAATACGGGGTGCTTTCAGCAATTCTGCCAACTGCTTTTCGTGCATATCTGGGCGGGCCAACTATGGTGGTTGGGATTCTGCAAGCCATTTTGCTGCCGATACTAGTCGGCAGCCTATTCCATGACCGGAAGCGCAAAGACCAGTTTTTCGGGATTCTGAACATAAGGAAGATGCTGATTGCATTTGTTGTTTATGAAGCGATAAAGTCAGTTTGGATGATTGTCTCAACTCCTGTAAATCTGCTGATTGTTGTCGGTATGTTCATTTTTGCAATGGTGGCTGTATTTTCAATGGCTTTGATTCTTAATGGAGAAAATCGAAGCACATTACTGAAGGAGGAACTCGAGTTTTATTCGAATCGGGATCCCATGACCCAATTGCCGAATATCCGATTTTTTAAAAATAATGTGGCCAACCTTGTCGACAAGCAGCTGCCGATGGCAATTGTAATGCTGGATGTTGATTACTTTAAAATTTACAATGACACACATGGCCATCAAAAAGGTGATGCCGTATTGCGGTCCGTCGCACAGATTCTGATGGATTCTACAAGAAAAGAAGATTTTGTCGCCCGTTATGGCGGAGAGGAATTCATCTGCTGTCTTGTATCACCGAATGATGTGCATGAAGCTGAGGAAATGGCTGATCGTATTCGGAAGAATATCCAGGAATTCCATTTCGAAGGTGAAGAGCAGCAGCCGGAGGGTGTTCTGACAGTGTCGATAGGAGTAAGTTATACTAAAGGTGGAGCGCCGCTTGAGGAAATGATTGAAGAAGCGGACCAGTCTCTGTACCAATCAAAACGGCAAGGACGTAACCGCATAACCGTTTTTCCCGGCATCATGGTAGAATCCAATGACAAGGTGTTTAACTGAAGGAGGATGACGCATGAAACGATTAATGAAGAAACGCATCAAAGCGATGGCGATTGACACAGCAATCACAATGGGAGTCTCTGCTGCGCTGGAACCGTTGTTCAGAAACAAATTGAAAGACAAAATGGCCTATGACGCAATTGCGCCGTCGCTTATATTTTGGGGACTTGAATATGCGCAGATGCGTATGAGCGGACAAACAATCGGGCATAAAGTTGCGGGTATTGTCATCGATACGACAGACGGCAGTGCAATGAGCTCCGAACAGATTTTGAAAAGGCTGATTCACCGTGATTCCATCAGCACGATCTCATATTTAAGAGACCGGGGAAAATACGATTTCTATGAAGGCACCAAATTGCCGCATGATTTGTATGCAAACACAGTGGTGAAAGAATACATCAAAGAAAACATGGAACCAAAATTATAAAAAGGAAGCAATTCGCCAGGCGAATTGCTTCCTTTTTTCTCTTGCTTCAGTTTTTCAGGCTTCCGCAATTTCTCCGGATAATACTTTCTTTTTGCGGCCCAGTGCATTAACGAGCATGACTCCTGCAATTGCAATGACACCGCCAATGAGCGAAAGTCCAGTAGGCAATTCATGGAGCCACATCCAGGAAACCACAATGGCTACAGCCGGTTCAAGGTAGATCACACTGGATACCGAGCTGGCATTTGCCAGTGACAACGCCGTTGCCCAGGTCACATAGGCGATTGCGGCAGGAAAGATGCCGACGTAAAGAGTCGCCAGATGCGCTTCCAGTGTCGCATTTTGTAAAGTCGTCATCAAGCCAGGTGAAAAGATGAAGAACGGCAGTGTGCCAGCCCACGTGAAATAAGCGGTCAACTCTATAGCCGTGTATTTTTTTAATAACGGTTTCTGGAATACAAAGAAAGCAGCGGAAGCGAAAGCGGCAATCACCACTAGCAGCGCGCCGTTCGTCAATGTCAGTGCGCCACCGTTAGATCCGAAGGCGATACAGATAATACCGATGAAACCAACGCCCATACCAAGCCAGCCGATCCGGGTCAAACGTTCTTTTAAAACAACTGCAGCGATCAAAGCCGTGAAAATCGGGCCGGATCCGACCAGCATGCCGGCGGTTCCAGCAGAGATGGTCTCCATACCGAATGTCACGAAGATATGATAGACGCTGATGCCAATCCATCCAAGGACCAGCAGGCGCAGAATATCACCTTTGTGGGGAAGCTGAAATTTTACTCCTGGCCATAATGCGTATACAAGAAACAAAAGGGAAGCAATCAGAAACCGGACAAGGACATTTTGGCCTGTATCATATCCGCCCTGAAGGCCAACGCGGATTGCCGCAAACGATGAACCCCATATCACTACTGAAAATAATGCCAAAGAAAATGCTTTTGCGTTCATAAATTCTCCTCCGTCAGCCATTCAGCCAAATACAGAATAGCTATTCCATCTGCAGTAATAAACAGACAGATTCTATTATATTCTTTTAAAGGCGGAAAGTCAGCAGTAAAGAAAAGCGTAAGCGAAGAGATGGCCAAAACCTTTTTGGGCCATCTCTTTGCGACGAAGCAGCGCAGCGATGCAACGGTTTTTCATGTCTCGAAGCTAGCGAAGCGATGCAGAGACAGGAGCACGATCAAGTGCCGTTATGTACCGCTTAAGCTGAGTCGGCTTATGACCCGAAGAGCTGGGCCGCTGGAGTCTGGACAGCGGAAAAGCACAAGCGCAATAAAAAAGCAGCCACTCCAAAGAGCGGCTGCATCGATTTTACTCGACTGTAAATTCAGTTTCAGCTTCGTATTTCGGGCCTTCCTTCGGTGTCAGCCATGCGGTGAGCTGATAAGAACCAGGTTCCAGCTCCATTGGAGGAATTTCGAATTCATATTCCAGCTTATCACCAGGCTCCAGGGTTTCTTCGCCAAGTGCCTGTATATACGTGCTGACAGAGGACAAGCGGTAAAGCTCATCGCCGTCTTCGTTGGAAATTGTGAAATCGTAGCGTTGCCCGCTTGTGAATTCAAAAGTCATTGTTTCTTCAGTCTGATTGTTGACTGTGTAGCGATAAAGATTATTGTCCATTTGTTCGAGCAATGCCGTCACCTCATCTTCCACGACTCCCTCGGACGAGCCGTTGCCCATATCCGGTTCGACTGTATCCGACGTTCCGCATGCTGACAAAATGAACGCCATTGACAGAAATAAGAATACGGCCAAAATTTTGTGTGCTTTCATAGATAACCCTCCCCGGTCTGAAAAATCCCTTATTGCTTTCGCTTTTCTGCTTTCCTATTTGAACGGTTGACCGGCTGAAAAGTTACAAAGGAAGCAAGAATAATTGCCCTAAAACAAAAGAGCCCCCGATTGGGAGCATCTTTTCATGGACTTAGGTAATTGACGCAAGGTAAATCGTTTTCACCGATTCCTGGATCATCTTGTTGAATTCTTCATCGGACTGGCTGGCATTCAAACCTTCAGACAAGCCTCTTGAGAAACTTGCAATCAAGCCTTCGTTGGCAGTCAGCTTCAAATTGGCTTCATCACGGGAATAACCGCCGGAAAGTGCAACGACGCGAACAACCCGTGGGTGTTCAATCAATTCCTTATAGAAATTATCAACTGTCGGAATCGATAGTTTTAGCATGACATTCTTGTCTTCGCTCAGCTTATCTAAGTGATTCATGAGTTCTTTTTTGAGAATCTCTTCGGATTCCGCTTTGTCTTCGCTGTGGATATTGACTTCCGGTTCGATGATCGGTACGAGCCCGGCAGCCAGGATTTGATCAGCAACTTCGAATTGCTGTTCGACCACTTTTTTAATGCCATCAGCATTGGCTTGATTGATGACGGAACGCATTTTTGTACCGAAAACATTGCGTTCGTTAGCACGTTTCAGCAAATCGTCCAAGCCAGGATTCGGCTTCATCAGCTGAACGCCATTTTCTTCATCCGCCAACCCTTTGTCGATTTTCAGGAAAGGAACGACACCTTTTTCATCCCAAAGATAATCCGGAGTATATTTCCCTTCCACTTTCCGGTCCATCGTGTGTTCAAACAGGATGGCGCCGATGATCGACTCGGAATTGAAGGCGGGTGCTGTTATGACGCGAGTGCGCATTTCATGGATCAGATCATACATTTCATCTTCGTTCGAATAAGAATCCTCCGAGACACCATATTGCGCCAAGGCTTTTGGTGTACTGCCGCCGCTTTGGTCGAGCGCTGCAATAAACCCTTTTCCATTTTTCACGAATTCAAATTGTTCTTGATTCATTTTCCCAACTCCTTTGATTAATTTGAGAGAAACTGAAGTAAAACTCTACACTGAATATTGTATCAATAAACAGTGCATTCATCAAAAATGAAAGGAGTTTAAGGAATTGGAAGCCCTATGTATGGCTGGCTTGAAATAAGGGTATTGTATAAATAGGGAACAGGCGGAACGAGAAAGCGTTCAGCTTGAAAATGAATTGACAGGAGGCAGGCATGAAGAAATTATATATAATATTATTTATATTGCTAATAGGAGCTGTCCTGTCGGCATGTTCGGATGAAGCGGAAACTGCCGGGACAGACGAAGAAGCCGCAATTATACAAGTGACGAATAGTTCGGACCGCCAAATCACATCAATTGAATTGAAGCTTTATCAAAATGACATGGTGCAGGCATCTCCGACAGTTATGAATGCGGATGAGTCACTGATTGTAATGGGGGAAGCTGTTGATTTCGAGATTCTCACACAAGATATCGATTTTAATGAACCTGTTGTGATTGAAGCGGTGGCGATGATTGATGGAGTGGAAGTGTCTGCTGGTACAACGGAACCTATGGAACTCAGCCAAGGTGAATATTATGCATTCGAACTTGCAAGGGATCCGGAACTGCAGTTCAGAGAAATACAGGAAGACTAATGGGAAATTACAATAGAAATAAGCCATCGAAGATTTTCTTCGATGGCTTTTCTTATTTACTGTCTAGACTCCAGCGGCCCAACTCTTCGGGTCATAAGCCGGCTCGTGTCTAGACTCCAACGGCCAACTCCTCGGACTTAAGCTGCCCTTCCTGTGCGGCAAAAAGCGCCGCTTCGGAAGTTCAGCTTAAGCCTTTCGGAGCTGAACGGCCGTTTCCGCTTTTCGAGTCTATGCGGCAAAGAACGCCGCTCCGCTATTCCGTCTTATGCCTTTCAGAGCTGAACGGGCGCTTTCGCTTTTCTTATTTAAGTTCCGCAATAAGTTTTGTACGTCCGCTCTTCATCTTCAGGCGGTGCATCCGTATATTCAAGCTGCTCATTAGTATGGGCATAAGGATTTTTGACTGCTGCCACTAATTTTTCGGCCAGACTGTAATCCTGTCTGCTGACCGCCGCATCGATCGCCTCTTCGACACGATGATTGCGGGGGATGACGGCCGGATTGCTGCTGCGCATCAATTCCTGAGAAGTTTCCGCGTTTTCGGTTTGTTCATCCAGTCGGGATTTCCAAGCTGCATACCACGCTTCAAATCCTTCTTTGCCAGCGAGCGGCATCTCTTCAAGCTTATCGAATGTTAAAGTGCGGAATGTATTTGTATAATCCGCTTTGTGATCATGCATCAGTTTCAGCAAATCATCAATCAGCTGGTCATCACCTTCTTCATTGCCAAATAAACCAAGTTTCGCTTTCATGCCTGCTGTCCAGTTTTTCTGGAATTGATTGCCGAAATCGCCCAATAAATCCTGAGCCATCTCAATTGCCTGTTCCTGATTTTTATCAAGCAGCGGAAGCAAGGTTTCTGCAAAACGTGCAAGATTCCAACCGGTGATTTTTGGCTGATTACTGTAGGCATAGCGTCCGTATTGGTCAATAGAACTGAACACGCGGCCCGGCTCATAGGTATCGAGGAATGCGCAAGGACCGTAATCGATCGTTTCACCGCTGATCGTCATATTGTCGGTATTCATAACGCCATGAATAAACCCGGCGAGCTGCCATTTTGCAACTAGCTGTGCCTGTTTGGCTATTACATTTTTCAATAATTCAAGATAAGGATTTTCGCTGTCCTGAGCTGTTGGGTAGTGACGGTTGATCGCGTAATCTGCCAACGCTTTTAATTCTTCAAATGTTCCCCACTGCGCTGCGAATTGGAATGTCCCAAAACGGAGATGGCTTGATGCCACGCGTGTGAGCACTGCACCGGGAAGGAAGGTCTCGCGCACTACAGGGATGCCCGTAGTTGCGACTGCCAGGCTGCGGCTTGTCGGGATGCCGAGCCCGTGCATCGCTTCACTGATGATATATTCCCGCAGCATCGGGCCAAGTGCCGCACGGCCGTCGCCGCCTCTTGAATAAGCGGTTTTCCCGGAACCCTTCAACTGAATATCAAAACGCTGTCCTTCAGGTGTAATTTGTTCGCCCAGCAGTACGGCGCGGCCGTCACCCAGCATAGTGAAGTTGCCGAATTGATGGCCGGCATATGCCTGCGCAATCGGCTCTGCACCGTCAGGAACTTCCGTGCCGGCCAGTATTTTTGCACCGTCTTCAGAGTTCAGCGCTTGTGCGTCGAGGCCAAGAGATTTCGCCAAGTCGCTGTTGAAGAGAATCAGTTCCGAATTGCGTGCCGGTTCAGGAGCTGTTTTTGTAAAGAATTTCTTGGGCAACCGTGCATAGCTATTATCTAGATTCCAACCGGTTGCCGGAATATTCGTTGTGTTTTTCATAAGATCACCTTTTCTAAAAAGTAGTTTCCAGCGGCTCTTCGCAATAAAACCTTGCTGGTTATTATTTACCCGTTCCGATGGGGTGACAATCTTTTGCGGGTTATAAAATGCAACTGAAAAACCTGAGTGCAACTAAATGGGGGATATTGCTTTTTAGCTGGCCGAATCTGATTGACCCGCACCTCAACATCATCAATCCCCGAAATCGAATCTAATTCCAGTCAATTCCTCTGAAACTTGCCATAAACGTTTCGCAACTTCTTCATCGAGGGCTGATGGATGCGGCGTCTCCAGTGCCGGGTAGCCTTTTCGGCGGCCGGGACCATCTGGACCGATGTATTCGCCGCCTGTTAAACCGGGATCGGTCGCTGCATGGACCGTTGCCAGGGCACCGAGTTCAGGGGGCTGCAGATAATATTTATTGGCGAGATTGCGTAAGAACAGCGGAGCATCTTTCTTGCCGATCTTAAAAATATTGGTGGCGGAAACGCCTGGATGGCAGATGACGCTGATGGTCCTTGAACCGTGTTCTTTCAAGCGCCGGTCGAGTTCCAGTGCAAACAGCATATTGGCCAGCTTGCTTTGATTATAGAATTTTTTGGCTTTATAGCCGTTTGCGCCGTCCAGATTATCAAAATCGATGGTCCCCCGGTTATGCGCCAGGCTTCCGGTCGTCACAATGCGCGACTCCGGAGTTCGGTTCAGCAAAGGGTAGAGAAGGGCAGTCAAGGCAAAATGGCCAAGGTGGTTGCTGCCGAATTGCATTTCAAAGCCGTCTTTCGTTTTGGAATAGGGCGGCATCATGACGCCTGCATTATTGATCAACAGGTCGAGTGCATCATAGTCACGCAGAATTTCGTCTGCAAATGAACGGACACTAGCCAAATCGGCAACATCCAACAGCTTTATTTCAACAGCAGCATTCGGATGCAAAGCCAAAATTTCTTTGCAGGCAGTTGTCCCCTTGGTTTTACTTCGCACGGCCATAACGATATGAAATCCTTTGCCGGCAAGCACTTTTGCCGCCTCCAGGCCGATGCCGCTATTGGCTCCAGTAATGATCACGTTTTTTCCAGAGATGCTTTGAGGCAAGTGAATTGCTCCTTTCACGGGGCGTTGGTTGGTTTCTGTATTTATTCCCAGTGTATCAAAACCAAGTCTACGGGAAGGGCAGCACAGACTGCAATCAGTAAGCTTTTTCACCTATGGCGAAAAATGATTGCTCAAAAAAAGCCCCCGCTTTCAGCGGGAGCCAGAGGTATTCTTACCGTTTGATTTTCATCCATTTTCCGTAAGTTTTCTTCACGTAAAGAAAGGTTTTTTTGACAACAGTTTCTACGTTCTTTTTATAGACTTCTTTTTTCTTCTCAACGTGTTTTATAGTTTCCCCATATTCCTTGTCTACAGATTTTTGCACATCTTTGCTTAGGAATTTACCATTGCTGCCAGGGGCTCCTCTGTGTTTCACAGTAGTGACTGTAGTAGTTGTAATTTTAATCGGGGTTTTGAACGTTACAATCTTATCGACACGTGTCACTTCATCCCATGTAGTGATGGTATCGACTCGGTAGGTCTTGGCTATTTTCACTTTTCTGTACAGGTCTTTTGTAGAATGATATTGCTTTTTATAAGAAACAAAAACTTTTTTCTCGGAAACTGTAGAAGATTTTTTCTCAGTAAAATACTCTGTGTACTTTTTGACTTTCACTTTTTCATCATATGAAACATCGACTTCAGTAGTAACAATCGTCGTTATGCCCTTATGGAAGGTGACAGTTCTATTTGGATCTGGGTCAAGGTCGGCTCCGTGGCCATTATTTGCCGTTGCTGCAGAAGTGAATCCGAATGCCAGAAGAAGAGTCAATAAAATCATGGATAACTTTTTCATGATGTCTATCTCCTTTGAAGTTTGGATTTTTACTCTTCACAAGGCGTGCTAACAGGCAGCTAAAGTTAAGCCGAGACCAGATGCGAAATTTATGAAGTTAGGTATTGCTCTACTTTTCAGCGGCCGCATCCAAGTAGTTATCCATGGAATTGCAATCATTATATTACAAAGGTCAATAAAATACTATACGATTTCAAGCGATTTTTGGACAAGTTTCTATCAAAAAATACCTGTTTTTATTGGAATATTAGGGTGCTGATTATAATTTTGGTTTGATTGGCAAACTATATAAGGCAGTTGGTGCAGGTTTTATGATTTCCAATTTAGTTATCAGTGTGCTCGCCAATGTTTTACCCATTTCCAAAAGGGAAAACAAGGAATATAATGGAGAAAAAGGAGACATGTGGAGTATGGATTATAAGAATATTACAGTCGCCGGCAGCGGCGTACTTGGAAGTCAAATTGCTTTCCAAACTGCATATAAAGGATTTGAAGTGGCTGTCTATGATATTAACGAAGAAGCCATTGGCAAATCGAAAGAGCGTATGATGAAGCTGAAGGAAAATTACAAGAATGATTTAAAAGCGACAGATGCAGAGGTGGATGCAGCATACGAACGTCTGACTTTCCATACTGATTTGGCAGAGGCTGTTGCTCAGGCTGACCTTTTAATCGAAGCAATTCCTGAAGTGGTTAAAATAAAAACGGAGTTTTATCAGAAATTGGGAGAAGTGGCGCCTGAGAAAACGGTCTTCGCTACTAACTCATCGACTTTATTGCCAAGCCAGTTTGCGGAAGCTACCGGACGTCCGGAGAAATTCCTGGCGTTGCATTTTGCAAACACAATCTGGGTCAACAACACCGCAGAAGTTATGAAACATCCGGGGACGGATATGAAATTCTTCGATGAAGTCATCGACTTTGCAAAAGCCATCGGAATGGTTGCGTTGCCGCTCTATAAAGAACAGCCGGGCTATATCCTAAACTCACTGCTTGTGCCGTTCCTCGAAGCCGCCGAATTATTGCTCGTCAAAGAAGTGGCGGATGTCCAGACGGTTGATAAGACATGGATGATTGCGACAGGAGCGCCGCTTGGGCCATTCGCAATTCTTGATGTTGTAGGTATCCGCACAGCGCATAATATAGTGCAGGCGAAAGCTGCTGCGACTGGCAAAGAAGAATATGTAAAACTTGCTGAACTATTGCAGACAGAGTATCTCGATAAAGGGAAAATCGGCCGTGAATCGGGCGAAGGTTTCTATAAATACCCGAACCCGGCATTTGCCGATCCTGATTTCCTGAAAAACTGATCAAACAAATAAAAGGCGATGAAGAAATTCTCTTCATCGCCTTTTAGCATGTCGAAAATTTACCGCTCCCGAATCTTTTCCAACGCATTTTCATGAATTATCAAATCTGAAATACGCAATTGTTCAGCAGCCTCTTCAACTTTATCCTTACAATTTCCATAAGCAACTTGTTCTTCAGTCAGTGTAGAATAACACGTCCCGCTGCCGATCGGGGCAGTCAGGTCCGGTTTGTAATAGAAATCATTGTAGCGGAATGAACCATCGCGGAATACGGTGACATTTTCCTCTTCATCCATCAGCGAGTTGCCGAGCATATAAGGCGGATCGATATTGACCATATCCAGGATAGTCGGGGCAATATCAATCTGTCCGCCGACATTTTCGTTGATTTCCCCACTCGAGGAACCAGGTGTTTTGATAAACAATGGGACTCCGTGATCCAATTTGAATAGATCAACAACATTATCTGCATCGGCGTCTTCGGCCATTGCCGTTCCTTTCTGAGTCAGGCCACTGTCATGGTCACCATAGAAAACAATTAGGGAATCTTCCCATAATCCGCGTTGCTTTAAGTCGCTGACCATTTCGCCGATTGCTTCATCGACATAATGGACGGTATGGTAATAGCCTCTTACCAGTTCGTCGTCGTATGCACTGAGTTCCATTTTTTCGAGATCTTGAGGGAACTCATAGGGGGTATGGCTGGTCAATGCAACCATGAAAGCGAAGAATGGTGTTTCGAGATCAGAAATGTACTCAATCGATTCGGAAAAGAAGTCTTTATCATTCAATGCCATACCGATTTGACCTTCCTGGGAAAAATCCTGTTTGCTGTAAAATTCATCGAAGCCGATGTTGTCATAAAATTCATCCCGGTTCCAGAAACTTCTTTCGAAAGCATGCATGGCAACAGTATTGTAACCGTAACGTTGTAAATGAGCAGGCAGGCCATTAAAATCATTTCCGGCATATTGGGTATAAACTGAACCGGACTTTATCGGATGCAGGGAAGAGAGAGTCAGGAACTCAGCATCTGACGTTCTGCCTTCGTGTGTCTGGTGGTAAAAGTTCGGGAAGTAAATAGTTTCTTCCCTCAGCTCATTCAAATTTGGGGTTAAGGCTGTTCCATTGATTTCTTGCCCAATCACTGAAGATTGGTAGGATTCCAGTTGAACGACGATAACATTCGGCAGCTCTTCAGGCACCGGGGCAGCTTCGATCTCCGACAGGGTCTCCGGCAATAAATCCATTTGATCAGCGGATAGGCCATTGCTTTCTGCTAAACTCGCTGCACCCTTAAGAAGATCGGCTCCGTGATACCCCCAAAATCCAAGCTGATAATATTCCCGCATATTCGAAATTGGATTGTCCACCAGCCATTCCTCTTGCTGCAGATAACTCCAGGCAAGAGGTACAGTAAAAACAACCAATCCGGCTGCAAATCCGGCACCTGCAAATCGTATCCTGTTTTTGCGGGGAAGCGTTCCGGTTTGATTGCGGAAATAATGGACTGCAGCAGAGAAGAGGATGAGGTCTGTGAAAAAAAGAAGATCCTTCCAGGCGACAAGGGTCAGGAAACCGCCGCCGACACTGCTCATCTGCGGTACATCGGCAATCAGCATGACACTGAGAAGATCTTCGAAGTACCGGTAATACCAAATATCCGATACGATCAATGTGCTGTGGAGAAACAGGAGGGAGAACAAGACCCAGCGCCGGGTTTTTGCTTTAAGCAATAAAGTCCAGCTTGAGAGAACGAGTACGGAAGCAAAATTCAGTATGAAAAAACCGAAAGAAAAGGCCGTATCCGTATAAACACTGAAAAGAAATAATTTGATCATTGAAATTGCCAAATAGATGGCATAGTCGAGAACTGTCATTCTAAGATGCACCTCCATCAGGGCCAGTGAAAAACTCTTTGTTTCACAGTACCTCTTTTCGCTTTAGCGAAAACATAAAACAGGCCATTGGGGGTATGCCATTAAAGGGAACGCCGTAAGTATTAAAGGACTTGAATATTGTTTTGTGTCTGAATTATCTGTAAAATAATGAATGTAAACAGGAAAGGCAGAGGTTTTCAATGACGGCATTGGATTGGATTTTTACAGCAATCGCAGTAGTATGGATTTTGGAGTTCATGCTTTTCCGCAATCGTGGAACTGGTGAAGAAAACCCAGTGGAAAGGCGCTCTTTCTTCCTCATTTTCATTGCGCTTTCAGCTACGATTGGAGCGGCGGCAGTTCTTGGTGAAATGCGGTCATTTGAAACAGCGATTCCCTGGATGAAAGGGATCGGTCTTTTGTTTTTTGGAGTGGGTGTATTTCTGCGGTATTGGGGAATCCTTCATTTGAAGGCACAGTTTACCCGGCATGTTACTGTACAGGACGGAGACAGGATTGTCAGCACGGGGCCTTACCGGAAGCTGCGCCATCCGCTTTACACCGGTTTATTATTGATTGCCATCGGCATGGCATTGTTTTTCCAAAGCATACTTGCAGCCGTTCTTGGGGGAGCGTTGGTAGGATGGGCTCTGGCCAGAAGAATGGATGGCGAGGAAGCGATGTTAATAGACGAATTTGGTGAAGAATATCGGGAATGGATGGAGCAGCGATCAAGGCTCATCCCATTCATATATTAATTGAAAGCGAGTGGTCTGTGTGAAACTTCCTTACGGTGTAACTGGTTTTTATAATTCTGATGAACAAAAGCCGCCAGAGATGGAACTCAGTGAGTACAAGGAGCTGTGTAATGGGATTGCCAAGAAACTGAATGGTGAATTGCTTGAGTTCTCGGATACGCTATACCCGGCCAATTTTTATAAAGCGGATTTTAAGTTGCCTGCGCTGAATATTTGCCTGGTCATGAACAAGCATTATCCAATCGTCGCATTTGCAACTGCAGTGGAGGATTTGAAAATTCAATTTATCGATTATGCTGAAGGTGCTGCAGAAGTTCCGGAGAAATTTACGGTGCTTCCTGTATCCGTACTGGAAACTCCCGTGCCGGAAAATCTGGAGGAACTACCGGACAGCGATCTGAACAAAGGTGAAATCGATCAAATACAGTACTGGAAGCCGGAAACTATTGGCGAGACTATTTTTAATTTTTGGGACTGATTTCAGCAGGCGTTAAAAAGTGCTGATGAACGGACAAACGCCACCTCAATTTGAATTGAGGTGGCGTTTCCTGTTTCAACGTTGGAAAACATTTCATTCTTTTTATACGATTCTTCTGCCACTTTTTCCAAGGGCATAGTAGACGCCATGCTGAAGGCTTTGAAGGCATTCAAATTTTCTCAGGTTGCTGTTCGATTGGACGATGACCATCGCGAGCTCGGGGGATACGCCGACCAATATGGTTTCGATTCCCAGCAGGCGGGCTGCAGCTCCCAGTTTGTCTATAAGCATGGCAGTATGTTCCGTAATGTGCTTATGAAGTCCGGTGAGATCAAGTAAGAGGTACTGGGCCTGGTGTTTCGGCAGTTCACTTAAGGTATTATAGATAAGGTCTTCCGAACGGTCTTCGTCATAGCTGCCGATCATCGGCACCACAACGATTTTTTCCAAAACCGGGATGATCGGGGAAGAAAGTTCTTTGACAAGATTTTGGAGCATTTTCGTCTTGTCATCAACCCTTCGCTCAAGTTCTTTTATCTGCATCGCTTCCTGTTTCCGGGACATCTCATGAATATTGGATTGAACGGTTACATCAGAAGGGTAATACTTGACAATACTGTAAGGATTTTCGTCATTCTGGTATTGGACAGTGGTATACCAGAAATTTGTGCGGAACAGGCCGGTCAATACTCCCGCATAATGGGAAGGAACGAAAATACCGTCAAGCCCTTTTTGTTTGCGCTGATTCATTTTGTACTCCCAGTCGTCCTGGATGTGGAGTGTAAAATGCTTGGCTTCTTTATCCATCTCCACGATTTTCACTTTGCCCCAGCCTGCAGGCGCATATGTATTGGAGAGCCATTCCACAACGTTGGATGTGTTGATATTCTTTTTATCCAGAAACCCTTCCCCGACAATAACCCCTTGGCGGAAACCGGTTGTTTCCAATACGAGTTTCGTCGCTTCAGTACCTGAGATTTCCCGGATAGAATCAAAAAATGTCTCCATCGCGGATATCCAAAATAGGACCACATCTCCACCTTCGAATAATACTTCACCGGTTTTCAAATCCCAGTTCATTTCCACATCGCCGACTATAATCTGTTTTTTCATAATGGCGTTCCTCCGTCAGTTGATATTTCCTGCTATCGCTCTTTAAAGTGTAATAATTTACGAATGAATTTTTGGATACTGTATCTTATTCCCTAATGCTTTGAAATATATGCTCCCTGTAAAATTAAATTTATATCTAAAAAAGCGGCACACCCCAAATTGGAATGTACCGCTTTCATTCTTTCTAAACTATTTATTGCACTTAATCGACTAAATCAATAAGGTGGCCATATCCCTTTTTTTCCATTTCGTCAGCCGGGATAAACAAAAGAGCAGCGCTGTTAAGACAATAGCGCAATCCACCTTTATCTTTGGGCCCATCAGTAAATACGTGGCCAAGGTGGCTGTCGCCTGCTCGGCTGCGGACCTCTGTGCGTTTGAAAAATCCGCTGGTATCACTGTGTTCGGTTATGACTGCCGGGTCAATCGGTTTAGTGAAGCTGGGCCAGCCAGTTTCCGAATCGTATTTTTCGGCGGAAGAAAATAACGGCTCACCAGTTGTCACATCCACATAAAGGCCAGGTTCATAGTTGTCCCAGTATTCATTGGAGTAGGCAGTTTCAGTATCATCATTCTGTGTGACGTTATATTGGATTTCAGTCAATTTCTCTTTCAGTTCTTCATCACTCGGTTTTGGATAAGCTGCAGGATCGATCAAGGAAGGGATTTCCTGATCTTCGAGTGAATCAAATTCAATGTGGCAGTAGCCGTCCGGATTCTTTTCAAGATAGTCCTGGTGGTATTCCTCTGCAAGGTAATAATGTTCCAAAGGCTCGATTTCAGTAACAATCGGTTTATCGTAGCGTTCAGCTTCAGCTGATGCTATTTTATCGATAACAGCCCGGTCTTCTTCATTTTCATAATAGACAGCTGTGCGGTATTGAGTTCCTTTGTCGTTGCCCTGCTGATTCAGCAAAGTCGGGTCAATGATCATGAAGAACTGCGACACCAGACTTTCCAGATCGATTCGTTCAGGATCGTACCGGACGTGAACCGTTTCGGCGTGACCAGTGTTTTCATAGAGGACTTCCTGGTAAGTAGGATTTTCAGTCGTCCCGTTGGCGTAGCCGGAAGTAACATCATAGACACCGTAGACACGGGCCATGTAAGCTTCTACGCCCCAGAAACAACCGCCGGCAAACCAGATATCTTCCAGCTTATCCGTATCAAATTCCAAATCCTTATTCGGGTTATCGGGGAAACGGGAAGTGCTTTCTGTTGAATTTGCCGTGGCATTGCCAGTGGTTCCGGAGGACGCGGACGATTCGGGAGTTCCTGAGGCACCTGGAATTGAACAGGCAGCTAAAAACAATAGAATAAGCAGGAGAAGCAAAGGGAATTTGAACTTCATTATTGTCGACCGCCTTTCCTTATTGTATGCTTTCAAACGTTTCATAAATCTGTTCATTGCTCACATGTCCGGTCTGGCTTTTCACCATGACGCCGTCAGAGCCGATATAAACGGATGTCGGGTAGCCGATAACGCCGTATTCATCGAAAGCAGGGCCGCCTTCATCCAGTAAAACCTGGATATTGGAAGTATTATCGACACCTTCAAACCACTTGGCAAATGAGTCGCTGCTTTTTTCGGCATTTGAACCAGGAGAAACAATGGTTAATACCTCAAAATCCGGTTCTTCGCCGGCCAGTGTATTCAATTCGTTCATGCCCGAAAGGCAGATTGAACACCAGGATGCCCAAAACTTAATATATACTTTTTGACCTGCATATTCGGACAGCTGGTGTGTCTCACCCTCTAAGTCGACGAGTTTAAAATCCGGAGCTGGTTTTCCGTCATTTAATTGTTCGGCACTGGAAGTTGTCTGTCCACTCGAACAGGCAGAAAGTAACAATAGAAGCCAGATGGAAATTGACAGAGCCAGCAATCGTTTCATAAGGAATCATCCTTTAAAATTTATTGATGTAAACGCTTTATTTTCATTCTAAAAAAATAGAAAATCCAAGTTCTGTTTATACTCACATCATATAGCGAAAGGGGGGATAAAGATATTGAACAGTCTCAGCGGAAGGGCAATTAGGCCAATTGAAACGGAATGTTCTACAAAGAGAATATAAATAAAAAAGACGCTTCCGGCATGGAAGCGACCTCTCAGCCAATCATCATTTTTTGAAGATCTTCAAAATATAGCTGACACCGTTCGATTACACTCGGTACAGTCAAGCCCTGTTCATCCATTCTCCGAAGTTCATCAAAAGTGACAAGTTTTGCATCACAAACTTCACCCGGCTGCAGGTTCATTTTAGAAGGTTGAATCATTTCGGCCGACTTCCAAAGATAGCTGTCCCGGAAGTAGTGGCCGTATTTCATTTCGCCGATTTTCGTTAACTGCTCCGGCGCCGCACACAGCCCAGTTTCTTCTTGCAGTTCACGCACTGCACCTTCAATACTCGATTCACCGGCAGTAATCGAGCCACCTGTAATTTCCCATAATAACGGATAAGTTTTAACAGGGTCCCGTTGTGTCAATAAAATCTTGCCATCCGCGCTGATTGTAATTATTTCAACTACAACATGATATTCACCCGATTTCAAATCGGCGCCGCGTTGATGTGTCTTACCAAGCTTATTCCTGTTGCCGTCTACCAGATCCCATAATTCCATATGCTTTACTCCCATTAGATGAAGTATATAAAAATGGAAGCTAAATGGAAAGCATGAAGATAAATATCGGCGCAGTAAATACGAGTGGGGCAAGTGTGAAAATCATGCCGTAAACATTAAAGCGTTTAGTAAACAGTAAAGAAGCCCCCAACAGCCAAATCGTCAGGAAAAATGTTTCATCCCACACCACACGACCCAAACTGCCACGCTCCAAAATAGGGATAGATGTGAGGAACGCAAGGAAACCGGTCCATAAGAGGTGGAACACCCGATAGATTGCATATGCCATTTTCATTCCCCCATCCTTTGCTTTATAGAACGAAGAACAAGGAGTTTAGTTCCTGGTAAGAAGTTGTATATATATCAGAGAATCAATTGCAGTAAAACTGTAATGAAAATTATACCTGCAATAAATGAAGGGAAACTATTGTTTTTCTCATCCGGCAATTCGTCATTCAAAATGTTCAATACAACCCCGCCGGTAAGAAAAGCTGAGAAAAATGCAATGACCAGATCGCTGGTTGGGGTCAGCTGGTAAATGAGCCATCCAATGAACACGGATACCGCTAAAATATAGCGGCCTGCTTTTGTATATAAATCTTCGTGGGTGAGGTGGAGGATGCGGTTATTTGCTATAAAATGAAATGAGAACACGATGAAATAAATAATATAATCCAGAACGTGTTCACCGCTCAATTCCACGAGAAGGTAACCAATCAGCATGTTATACATGGCAAAAGCTGAGATTTCCATAATGAATATATCTTTGCTTGGACGTGTCATATTCTTTCTCCGTTTATTATGCTCCTGTGATTTTTCACTCGACTGGTTGATGGCATAAAAAAGAGCAAGTCCAGCCAATGTGGCAAGATAAGTGATGTATTCGATATTTTCCATCCACTGTGGGAGCTCAGCTTTTTCAGCCACTTCCTGGTAATGTGTCAGCTCAGGAACAAGGTGAAGGAAGACGTATGCAATGGAGCCACCGGAGACAAGAGACATCAAGCGGTTTCTCGGCTTTCGGCTGAGGAATTTTATATAGTTCGTAAAGATATGGATAATCACAAAACCAATTATGATGAAAAGGCTAAGCCAGAACATAACGTTATTCTCCTTCCTAAAACGGCCATAATGTTTTTCTATACCCCATTTTGGGTTGTATACGTCCAGCAGGCTGTAATTTATAACTTGATACAGCATTGTTGCAAAGATGAAGTTTTTTTGTGCCTGTATATGGAAAAAAGTTAGAGTATTTTCGGGATTTATTGGATATACTATTTGGGTACGTAAACGTTTGCAAGTATATTGTATTGGGGATAGAAAGATGGGTTACATCGAAGAGTTAAGGGAAGTGGTCGGCCATAGACCGTTGATATTAGTCGGCGCGGTTGCGGTGATCACAGATGAACTTGGCCGCCTGCTGCTTGAGGAAAGAAGATTTCCGAAAGGCGCGTGGGGATTGGCGGGGGGATTGATGGAACTCGGTGAGTCGACAGAGGATGTCGCAAAGAGGGAAGTGTTTGAAGAAACGGGCCTGGTGGTAAATGACTTGAAACTCATCAATGTCTACTCAGGACCGAACCATTTTGTCAAAGCGGAAAACGGAGATGAGTATTTCGTTGTCACAACCGCCTACTTTGCCGAAACACATGAAGGCGAATTGACAGTGGATGAACTGGAATCAATCAGCTTTGAATTTTTCTATCCCGACGAATTGCCTGAACGCATAGTAAAAAGCCATCGCCGTATCATAGACGAATATTTGGAGAAATTCCATTCAAATCGACTTTGGCCGGTGAGGTGAAATTTAGAGAGGCAGTGATCTATAATGTTACAGTTTTTAGCTAAATACAGCCATTGGTTATTATTGATACTGGTATTTGGAAGTCTGGCGGTCAGTTTTTTCAGCGGCCGTTATGATGCTGCTTCCCTTGTTTTTGGCGTCATCGGTGTTTTGGGGGTGGGATATCTGGTTTATCGCATAGAGACGGACAGGAAGAAAAAAAGAGTAAGAAGTTAAGAATATGATTTACGGCCGGCTCCTTTTGTGAGCCGGCTTTTTATTGTGAAAAAATGGAAGGTGTTGACAGGGGCTTTGTCGAATGAAATTGGAAGAGGGGGATGAGTAATGACGAGCAAAAATAATGTGATTGCAATGACGCTGCAAATAGTGGGTGGAACACTCATTGCCGTTTATGCTTTCCGGGCATTAGCATTAATCGGTGAATTTGGCGGCGGAGCGGCATTTGACGTCTTCCTGCAAGGCGTCATTTTCGGAATGCTCTTGATTGGATTTGGCGAAGTGATCAAACTGATGCAGGGTTTATTTAATCAGCGTGAACCTGAACGGCCGGTTGAAGATGTGGAAAAAGAAAGAAGAGCCGTTTTGCGCCAAGCAGAAGAGCATAATGTTCCACTGGAAACACGAAACAGAATCATGGATTTCTATACCAAGAAAAATATGATTGTGGATGATATCGAACCTGCACCATACGAGGGCTATGTAATCGTCCATCACGACGGCCAGCGGGATATTGTCGATTTGAATAACTGGGAAGTTGAAATTTTGACGGAAGGCCAATTGAATCGGAATCCGGAATTGAAGAGTTTGCTTGAGTAGCTCGATGATGAAGGGGAAAAGGAGGAAGGTAAATGTTTTCATTTGAACATGTGGCCATAATGGTTAAAAATATGGACGAATCCATCAAGTTTTATGAGCAGGTATTCGGCTTTGAAGTGCGGTTCAGAAAAAAGCGGAGCGACCGGGAAATGGTTTTCCTATTTCTGAAAAATGCACCGCAATTTGAAATTGAATTGATTCAGGACATTGACCCGATTCGTTCCTACAGCACGGCAGGGGTTGTAAATCATTTGGCGTTCCGTGTAGAAGATCTGCAAAAAGCGATAGATTTCATCAATGAGCACAGCTCTTTAAATATTGCACCTGATATAAAGCCGGGAGCAGAAGGGCAGATGATTCTTTTTGAAGGATTAAACGGGGAAATGCTGCAATTGATAGAGAAATGATGGTAGAAGGAAGAAAAAGTACAGGTTTGCAGGTGTGGATAAGAATTCAGTAAGAAGATGTTCCATGGGAGCATCTTTTTTGTTTTTCCAATTAAACGATTAAGGGTCGTGAATTTTAATTCTAAGCAAACAAACCGGATTTAGCGCAAACAAATTCCTCCAACTCCAGGTTTGCCTTGTTTTTACAAGGGAAAAGAGGCATAAAAACAAATTGAGAGGAGAATGCGGGATGTCTTTATTCGCAAAAGACGCATTGGCGCATAAACATATTCTGATTACGGGGGCTACAGGAGGAATCGGCTATGAAACAGCGAAAGTGGTTGCCGGTATGGGAGCGAAAGTGACGATTACCGGAAGAAATGAAGAGAAATTAGAAGGGCTTGCCGATGAACTGGAAAGAATAACAGCTAAAGAAAATATTTCCGTTCTGCCTGCAGATCTGACGAAAAAAGAAGACAGGTTAAACCTTATCGCCAATGCTGAAAAAGCGCATGGTTTTATAAATGGACTTGTCAATTCGGCCGGTGCAGCCGGGGGCAGGACGGTAGAAGAGCTTGACGAAGATTTCATTGAGAAACTCATGAACGTTAATTATAAATGCACATTCCTGTTAACCCAGGAGATTTACAAAAAAATGATGGAGCGGAAAGAAGGGGATATCGTCAACCTTGCAAGTCTTTCCGGTTTGCGCGGAACACATGGCAATACTGCGTATGCGGCGAGTAAATTTGCAGTGGTCGGCTGGACACAGTCAATGGCGCTCGAAGCGATTGAACACGGTATCAGGGTGAATGCAGTTTGTCCTGGATACGTTGATACGGAAATGGCGAGGAACAGCATACGCAGAAAAGCCGAGCGTAAAGGCATTACTTTCGAAGAGGGTATGGAGGAAGCGGCAAGCAGTATTCCATCTGGGCGCATTTCCACACCCCGGGAAGTGGCGAACACGATAGCGTTCCTGCTGACTGATGCTGCGGCGAATATTGTGGGAGAGTCAGTGAAGATTTCTGGCGGCAGTGTGATGCGGTAATATCAACTTTTCGTGATTTCAATTAAGGCGTAGTCTGACTAAAGTAAACACTTTACTCCCAAAATAAGCCGCTTGCCCTCGTACTTCCGGGCAAGCGGCTTATTTTCTATACAGTAGTTTAAGTCCACCACATCTCTCCGACGGATTCCTTCACCATTATGGGTTTTAAATTTTCAACGGCTTTGGTAAATCCTTCGTCTATGGACATCAATCCATCTTCGTGTTCAATGCTTACAACATAATCATAACCATAAAGGCGCAGCGTACTGATGATGTCAGCCCATGTTTTCTGGTCATGGCCGAAGCCGACAGTACGGAAATACCAGGCCCGGTCACGCATCAAGGAATAATCGGTCATATCAGTCAATCCATTGCGGTTCATGTTTTCCTGGTCAAGGATGGTGTCTTTTGCGTGGAAATGATGGATTGCATCTTCACGGCCCAGTATTTTTATCGCTTCAACCGGGTCAATTCCCTGCCACCACATATGGCTCGGATCCAGATTGGCCCCTATTGCGGTGCCACATGCTTTCCGCAGCTTCAGTAAAGTAGCGGGAGTATGTACAGAAAAACCGCCGTGAAGTTCCAGTCCGATTTTCACATTCAATGACTCTGCAAGATCATTTTTTTCTTTCCAATAAGGAATCAATTTTTGTTCCCATTGCCATTTTAAAATTTCCTGGAAATCATTTGGCCAGGCAGCCACCGGCCAGTTAGGGTAGAGGGCATTTTCATGGTCGCCAGGACATCCGGAAAAAGTATTGACAACCGGCACACCAAGTTCTGAAGCGAGCCGTAAAGTTTTAACCAGTACTTCATCTGCCGCATCAGAAATTTCTTTCTGAGGGTGAAGCGGATTCGCATGACAGCTTAAAGCGCTGATGGTTAACCCATATTCGGTGATTTTTTCTTTGAAGCTTAGTTGCTTGTCCAGATTTCCCAGTAATTCATCCAATTTACAATGGGCATCGCCGGGGAAGCCCCCAGTACCAAGTTCAATCGCTTCTATTCCTTTTGACGATACATGGCTTAACATGTCTTCAAAATTCTTATCGGAGAACAAGACGGTAAATACACCTATTTTCAATAAAATGACCTCCTTTAAAATTTCAGAAAATACAGTAATGTAATCCGTTACATAATTACCATATATAATTAGGCCAGTTAAATCAATAGTTATTATTCAGATAAAAAATTCATTGACAGATAATTCCGAACATATTAGTATGAAAATGTAAACGATTTCATTTTAGATGCAAGGAATTCCGGAAAGTAGGATAGACATGGCAAATATTCAACAGGTGGCAAAACACGCAGGAGTTTCTGTGGCGACAGTATCAAGAGTATTGAATGGCCAAAATACAGTTTCCAGCAAGACTAAACTGAAAGTTGAGGAGGCGATTAAGGAGTTAAATTACGAACCAAGCATGCTGGGCCGAAATCTTCGGAATTCGGAAAGCAGGATTGTTCTTATTTTAATCCCCACTATCTCCAATCCTTTTTATCTGGAAATCATTAAAGGAATTGAAAATGTCGCAATAAGCCACAATTATAATATTCTATTGTGTGAAACGGATTCGGATCCGGAAAAGGAGAATATCTATTTTGACTTGGTGAGGAAAAAGATGGCGGATGGGATTATTTCAATGGATCCTGCTGTAAACGTCGAGACCTTGAAGCAATTGGCGGAAAAGTATGCAATCATCCAGTGCAGTGAATACGGGGGCGGGATTGGAATTCCTTATGTCACTATTGATAACGAAGAGGCATCTTACCGTGCAGTAAAACACCTGCTCCAAATCGGCCATACAAAAATTGCTTTGATGAATACAGACGAAAAATTCCTTTACGCAAGAGAAAGAAAAATGGGCTACGAGCGTGCTCTTAGAGAACATGGCATCGAAATGAACAACAACTATATTTTCTATACAAAGGATTTAGGATTTGAAAATGGCCAGCAGGCGATGAAGAAAATATTGAAGCTTAAAGAACGGCCTACTGCTGTATTTGCAGTATCTGATCTCTTGGCAATAGGAGCATTAAAAGAAATCAACGCCTCCGGATTGAATGTGCCGCGGGATATGGCGGTCGTTGGCTTTGATAAAATCGACTTTTCCAACATGACAAATCCAACATTGACGACGGTCGCACAGCCTATGTACAAAATGGGCACAACGGCAGCTAAAATGCTGATTGAGAAAATCCAGGGCAATAAAGTCGACAGTGTCATATTGGATTTCGAACTTGTAATTCGTGAATCGACGGCCGGTTAAGCAATGAGGCCAGCGCTCTGCTATTAAAATATTAATGTCGGAGCGCTGGCCTTAGATGTAAATGTAATCGATTACATTTTAGGGAGCTCTTATCAAAAACAAAGGGGGAATCGTTTTGAAGAAGTTTATTATCTTAATGTTGGCTTTGGCTGCAGCAATGGTATTGGCCGCTTGCGGTGAGGATGGCGGGACAGCAGAAGGTGGAAGTGGAGATGACGATACGTTGACAATCGGCATTTCATTGCCATCAGCTACTCACGGATGGATGGGAGCATTGATCGACAATGCGGAACAGCAGGCAAAAGAACTTCAGGAAAGTGAAGGAATTGAATATGTAATGACCAATGCGGCCGACCCGAACAAACAAGCCAATGACGTGGACGATTTGATCGCTCAGGGAGTGGACGTAATTGTCATGCTGCCAATCGAGTCAGCTGCTTTGACGCCAGTCGGACAAAAAGTTAAAGATGCAGGAATTCCTTTGGTCATAGTGGATAGAGAGCTTGAAAACGATGCGGCTACAGTCGTTGTCAAAGGTGACAATGAGGGAATCGGCATCAACGCTGGTGAATATTTTATCGAACAATTAAATGGACAAGGCAAAATTGTTGAAATCAGTGGACCACCGAGTTCTGTGACTGAACAGCGCGGATCCGGTTTTAAAGAAGCGATTGACGGACAGGATGGGATGGAAATCATTGCCTCGCAAAGTGGGGATTTCTCAACTGAAAAGTCGTTGGAAGTAATGGAAAATATTTTGCAGGCAAACCCTGAAATTGATGCGGTATTTACACAGGATGATGGTATGGCACTTGGAGTGCTCCAGGCAATTAAAGAAGCAGGCCGTACTGATATTCAGTTTGTTACTGGTGCCGGCGGAGCGAAACAGGTATTTGAAGATATCCAGAATGATGGTTTAATGTCAGCAACTTTCCTTTATTCACCAACAATGGTGAGAGATGCAGTGAAAATTGCAGGGGAACTTGCTCAGGGCAATGAACCGGAAGAAACAATGGTCATTAAGGAAGCTACCCAAGTGACAGAAGAAAATGTTGATGAATATTACGATCCGGAATCAAAATTTTAAAATGACCTATGGGAAATACAATACTTTTAAAAAAGTACTTGTATTTCCTCTTTTCCTATATAAGGAGGGATAGCAGCAATGACCGACAATCCTTTTATGACGATGAAGAACATTGATAAGTCGTTTAATGGCGTTCCTGTATTAAAAAATGTAAGTCTTAAAGTTGAAAAAGGTGAGATCCATGCATTATTGGGTGAAAATGGTGCCGGTAAATCCACATTGATGAATATTCTTGGCGGTGTCCATCTTCCGGACAATGGATCTGTTTACATAGACGGAGAACAAGTCAAAATGCTGAATCCCAGGATTTCACAGGAACAGGGAATAAGTTTTATCCATCAGGAACTGAATGTAGTGGCAGATTTAAAGGTGTATGAAAATATGTTTCTTGGGTCTGAGATCCGCAATAAAGTCGGTTTTTTGAAAGTCGAAGAGATGTGCCGGGAAACCCACGATGTAATGGCTACTTTGGGCGTCGACATCGATCCGAAGGAATATGTCAGAAATTTGGACACGTCATATAAACAATTAATCGAAATTGCAAAAGCATTGCTTCGTAAATCCAGGCTGATCATCATGGATGAACCAACGACCTCTTTGGCGGAGCATGAAGTAAATCGATTATTTGAATTGATGAGGAGTTTAAAACAGTCAGGCGTATCAATTATTTATATTTCCCATAAACTGAAGGAAATTAAAACAGTATGCGACAGTTACACTGTATTGCGAGACGGGGAGTTAGTCGGCACCGGAAGCATGGAAAGAGAAAATCCTGAGACAATCACCAAGCTTATGGTTGGAAAAGCCATTTCTCAGGAGCGTTATGTTCACGAAAACCCATTTGGTCCGGTAATAATGGAAGTAAAAAACCTGACAAGTGAAGGGCTTTTTAATGATATCAACTTCACATTGCAACAAGGGGAAATATTAGGCTTTACAGGACTGGCCGGGGATGGCAGAACAGAGCTGTTTGAGAGTCTTTTCGGGTATCGCAAAAAATATTCGGGAGAGGTCAGAATCAACGGCGAGCTTGTAAAAATCGATCATCCCCGAAAAGCCTTAAAAGCGGGAATTGGTTTTGTGCCGAAAAATAGGAAAGAAAATGCCATCATAAAAGATTTAAGTGTAATCCATAACATGAGTTTGTCATCTATGGGGAATTTCGAAAGCTCCGGTTTTCTAAGGGACAATTTAGAAAAAGAGCGATTCCAGTATTATAAAGATGCCTTAAATATTAAAGTTCATAATCCTCAGATCACCATCGATAAATTGAGTGGAGGCAATCAGCAGAAAGTGGTAATAGCAAAATGGCTGGAGGCGAACACGGATATACTGATTTTCGATAATCCGACCCAGGGGATTGATGTGGGAGCAAAACAGGAAATCTATCAGGAAATCGTAACACTGTCTGAACAAGGGAAAGCGGTTATCGTCCTGTCTTCAGAAGCACCTGAAATAATCAAAATCTGTCATTCAATAAACGTTATGTATCAAGGTGAAATTACTGCCCGTTTTGATGGGAAGTCCGCGAATGAAGAAGAAATTATGCAATATGCAACTGGCTCAAAAAGGGAGGCGAAAAAAATTGGCTAATATCGATGCAAAAGAATACAGTACAAAACCTTCAACAACAAAAAGTCGCCTCTCATGGCTATGGTCCGAATACAGTGTAATCATTGCATTTATCGTTATTTTCATTGCATCAGCAATTTTAAACCCGCGATTTATGGATTTGAACAATCAACTGAACATTCTGATGCAGGTTTCCATTATCGGAATCATCGCAATGGGTATGACTGTCGTTATGCTATCGGGCGGCATTGATCTGTCAGTCGGATCAGTTCTGGCTTTAGCTGGTGTCATATCTGTCTTGGCATTGAATGCTTCAGGCAGTATTCTTGTCGGAATTTTTACTGCTTTATTGGTTGGCTCTTTTGCAGGTTTTCTAAACGGGTTGATGGTGGCAAAAGGCAGGATCGCCTCCTTTATTGCGACACTGGGAATGATGGCCGGGGCCCGGTCGATTGCGTTGTATATCGCAGACGGAGGCAGTGTATCCGGTGAAGTCGCCGGCTTTACAGCTATTTCGAACAGTGACCTCTGGATATTCGACGTGCCTGTAATCATATTCCTGGCAATGACAGCCGCAGTCTTTGTAATTATGCATAAAACTCGTTTCGGCCGGTATGTCTATGCTCTTGGCAGCAATGAAAAAGCAGCTTTGTTATCAGCGATACGTGTAGACCGCATAAAAATCGGCGTCTATACATTGATCGGTTCATTGGTCGGGATAGCTGCAGTCATTGAAACGTCCCGCTTGAATTCGATATCTTCGTCGAGTTCCGGAGCTCAATATGAACTGGATGCGATCGCGGCAGTTATTATAGGCGGCACCAGAATGACAGGTGGGCGAGGCAAAATCATTGGGACACTTTTTGGTGTGCTGATTCTGGGGATTTTAAATAATATGATGAACTTGATGAATGTATCTCCTTATCTGCAGGGATTCGTCAAAGGTTTAATCATTATAATTGCAGTTGTCTTCCAAAAGAGAGAATAGGAGGGATTGAATGGGCATGAAAGTCGGAATCATAGGTTGCGGATCAATCACTAAATTACGCCATGCACCGGAATATACAGAAAATCCATATGTGGATGAAATTGTTTTTTATGACAGGAATATCGACCGTTCGGAAGCATTGGTGGAGCTGTTCGGCGGTAGTATCGTCCACACGGTAGAGGAATTGTTCGAAGATCCGGATATTGTTGCGATCAGTGACTGCTCGTCAAATGAAAACCATCACCTCTTTTCAACAAAGGCTTTATTGAGTGGAAAGCATGTGTTATGCGAAAAGCCGATTTCATTGACCGTTGAACATGCGAAAGAAATCGTCGCCGCCCAGAAGGAGTCAGGCAAGAAACTGATGGTGGACCATAATCAGCGATTCACGCGAGCCCATCAAAAAGCGAAGGAAATCATAGAAAATGGTGAACTTGGAAAAGTGCTGACTTTCAGGACGACATTCGGGCATTCAGGACCGGAACAATGGGGCATCAATAAAACCAATTCCACCTGGTTCTTCAAAAAAGAGCGGTCAGGATTCGGGGTAGCTGGAGATCTGGGAATCCATAAAATCGATTTGGTCCATTATTTGCTGGACGATGAAATCGAACAGGTAAGTGCTTTTCAAGGCTCACTGGATAAACTTGATGAGAATGGAAACCCCATCGAAGTCTGCGATAACATCGTTTGCAGTCTGAAAACCAAAAAAGGGCGGCTGGGAACTGCAAGTTTCTCATGGACCCATTACGGTGAAGAGGATAACAGTACAATCATTTATTGTGAAAAGGGAATTCTGAAAATCTATAATAACGAAGACTATCAGATTGAAGTGCTCACAAAAGACGGTGTTAAAGTCAATTATCAATTGGAAAGTATCCAAACAAACGACAACCAGACCAATAGCGGCGTCATAGATGCATTCATCGAAAGTATCAGGCTCAATCAGCCGCCGCTTGTCACGGGCGACGATGCACTCTTGTCATTGAAAGTGATTCTTGGGATCATGAAAGCGGCTGAAACCGATACAGTGGTGGAAATCGAAAAAGAAACACTTATAAATTCCTGAAAAATAACCGCAGCTTCCCTGGCAGGGAGCGGCGGTTATTTTCCTTTCCCAAAAAGCATCCACGGAGAAGGCAGATTAAATGGGTGGTTCTCAGGAAGTGCAGAGGCTTGCTGTTTCGTTAAATCCATCCATATATGGGTTTCTTTCCTGAGTTCTGAAGCCAGCTGCTGGTGGGCGAGCGCAATCGTTTCCCAAAGGCCAGGCTGATCCAGCACGTCTTCAAAAGGAAAAACTGCCTGCAGGTAATTGTATTTCTTAAAATCCTTTTTGGTGATCAATAAACGATCTCCTTGCGGATTTACGAAAAAATTCCATCCCGCAATTTGTTTATCATCGAACATTTCCTCCGAAGCAGGAAATGGATAATAGCATTCATACGGAAAAACAGCAGCGGAATCGATGAATAATTTCCGGAGCCATTGTCTTTTGTTTGAGATATCCTCTTCTCTTTTCCAAGGTGTTCCGCCGTTTTCGAGTGATGAAACATCCAAAGCGGAGGCCCCGTAGCTTATATGCCGTTCGGCAAGACCGATTTTTTTCAGTACTCGCTGAGCTGGAATATTTTCTTCCTGTGTATTTGCGCCGACCCATTTAATGTCGGGAAGTTTAAAAGCTTCTTCAAGTACCTGAGACATTAAGCTGGTTGACAAATCATTGCCGCGGTAACGCAAATCACTGCGCATGCGCCCGAGCATCGCGTAATGTTTGGCGAAAACGGTCAAACCACCGACACTGACTAATTGGTCGTTTGTAAAAAGGCCGAAAAGCTTATTATTTCCACTGGAAATGCGGTCAAATACGCGAATGACATAATCATCTTCGATTCCTGTTTCCATTGCTTTCAATTTCGGCAGATCTTCTTTCGTTAAAGGGCGGATCATCTTTTCCACTAACAGACACTCCCTGCTGCACAATATTTCTTCCAATTATAAACGCTTGTTGCTGAAATCGCATTTACTAAGAACGCAGAAAGGAGTCATTCTACCCGTTTAATTACTTCGACCTACGAAACAAGTATTTAGGCAGTCGAATTAATTAGAGGGACCCTGTACTATAGTCCTGCAAAAATATAGCAGAAATGAAATTTCTATTACTAAAGAATTGAAAATTCAAAATACATTTACAATTAAATTTCTGTTTGCTATGCTGATTTAAATTTAAGTCACATTAGAAGGAGGAAAACAAATAAGCTTGTTGCAGTAAAAACTAATTTAACCAGAAAAAGGAGCGGATTTTATTGAAAAAGAATTGGGCGAGTACTTTGGGAGTGTTGGGATTATGCACAGCGTTGGCAATGCCTGCTTATGCGGTAGAAAATGAAGCGAAACCGGAAACGCATCATCATGATTACGGGATTTCAGGGTTCATTGATCATGCAGAACTGACCAAAACTTTGCTGCAGCTGGAAGCGAAAAGCAAGGGGACTGTGCAGGTGGATGTGGCGGGCCAATCATTTAATGGCCTCGACATCTACACGGCAAGAGTCGGTACTGGCGATAAGGTACTGTTAATCCAAAGTGAAATCCATGGCAATGAAAAAACCGGGACAGTCGCAATTCTAAATTTGCTGAAGAGCTTATCCAATAATTCCAAACAGGCAAAAGAGCTACTTGAGGAAGTGACAATCGTGTTCATGCCCATGATGAACCCGGATGCTTCTGAAGCGGACAAACGCCGCAACAGTATGACCTGGTCTGATGTGGTGGATGCATATCCGCAATTATCGGGAGCATCGCCATCATGGAATTATTACGACCGCGGCGTTAGCCAAAGTTATGATTATGCAGCTAACCCAGGATTTGATGTAAACCGGGATTTCAACCCTGATCTGGATTACGTTCCGGAAGCATCGGATTTCCCTGGTGCTTCGAATCAGCCGGGCTGGTTCATCACTCCGGAGTCCCAAACCTCCCGTGATGTGTACAAATCCCTGCAGGATGAATTCGGCATTGTCGATGTATTTGTTGACCTTCATCACCAGGGACTCTATTATGTCGATGGCACTCCTGATCCGGTGACATTGTCGTTATCAGCTCAATTCGTACCAGATCCGAACACGCCTGAAGGTGCACAATACGCTGAGTATGCAGACACTTATGATTACGATTTTTCACGCCAATTAAATCTGCTCGCTTATAACGAATTGCAGTCTTACGGCGAATCGAAATTCACGAATATCTCGCTTTACTCCCAAGGGCTTGATCTTCCAGGTACTGCGCTTGGCTCCTATGCGCTTAATGGCAGTGGTACGGTTCTGTTTGAAGTCAGAGGGCAAACGCAAATGATGGGCCAAAAGGAAAAAGGCCAACTATCAAAATCGGTTGAACGAGGTCTGTCAGCAATCATTGAAGGGGTTGCTGATGGTTCAGTGGCTGAATTGGATCCTGAAGATTATGAAGATATCCCATTAACGGCTTACCGCCCGACTAACTGAATATCCAAAGAAAAAGCTGCCGAAATTATCGGCAGCTTTTTCTGTTTCCGGCAAATTCGAGACTAAGAAGCCGGTGATGCGGGTATAAAAAGATATAAAAAAGAAGTGAGGAGCGGTTAAGTGGTAAAAGAAAATACAAAAATCGGCATCACGCTTCTCCTGCTGCTGAGTGGATTAGCAATCGCGGGCTTGTTCATCGTGCTGTTTACTGAGCTGGCAGAAGAAGTGATGAGCCAGGAATTCGGAATTTTTGACAGCTTCATCATCAAACTGATCCTGGTCAACCAAAGCCCGACCATGGATGCTCTCATGGTTTTTATTACTGAACTTGGGTCTGTATGGTTTCTTGGAACTTTATCCATTGTTGTGATCCTGGTTTTGTGGTTTAAAGGCAGGGATAAATGGGGTGTGCTGTTTTTTATCATAGCAGTTGGCGGCGGCGGTTTATTGACTACCTTGCTGAAGCATCTGTATGCCAGGGAGCGGCCGTCAATCAATGAAGAAATTGATGCTGTAGGTTTCAGTTTTCCAAGCGGCCACTCCATGGGATCCCTTATATTCTATGGATTTGTCATTTTTCTCATTGTTCGAGGAAGACAAAAAGAATGGGTGAAATGGACTGTATCCATCAGCCTTGTGGTGCTGGTGATGTTGATAGGCACCAGCCGCATCTATTTGGGGGCCCATTTTCCAAGTGACGTCGCGGCAGGATATATTGCCGGAATCATATGGCTTCTTCTTTGTTTGACTGCCCTGGAATGGATCATCTGGCAAAGCGGCAGCCGCATCAGACCCGTCAAAGGTTTGCGGAAAATGCTGCAATCCGGCCTGCGCTTGGCAAAAGAAAAAACGAATAGGACGAAAGTGTAGCAAAAATAAACAAATTGGGGTTTCAGCATGAGCAATAATCAGGAAGGAGACAATCCCGATGAATACCGATAAGTACCGGGTTAAACCCGATGAAAAGATCATGCTGACCACTTTCAGCACATCTGAAAACGATGAATACAGCCAAGAGGAGCTTCAGAAAAAGATGATTCCAGAGGCAGTTCAGAAATTGCAGGAATTGCATTTAAAGCTGAATGCCGAGGAAGAAAAAGGGATTTTAGTGGTATTGCAGGCAATGGATGCGGCAGGCAAAGATGAAGCGATTTCCTATATTTTTTCGAATTTAAATGCACAGGGCTTGAAAACTCTTACCCTCGGCAAACCTACTGAACAGGAGTTGAGCCATGATTATCTTTGGCGTATCCATGATGGCCTGCCGGCCAGAGGGGAAATCGCGATTTTAAATCGTTCTCATTATGAAGAAGTCATTGCTCCAAGAGTCCATGAAATCCTGAAGGGCGAACCTTTGCCGGATGAACTCATTGATGAAAAAATATGGGAGACCCGTTTTCGCCAAATAAATGACTTTGAACGATATTTGAGCGAAAACGGTTTTCCTGTAGTGAAATTTTTCTTTAATGTATCAAAAGAAGAACAACGCAAGCGTTTACTGAAGCGAATGAAAGATCCTCAGAAAAATTGGGAGTTCTCGTTCAGTGATGTTGAAGAGCGCGAACATTGGGATGATTACCAGAAAATCTTTGAAGATATGCTGGGTAATACATCGACAGAATGTGCGCCATGGTATGTATTGCCAGCAGACAATGAAGAATATTCCCGTTATATTATTACCATAGTCATGAATGAGCTATTAACTGAACTCAATCCCCAATTTCCTGTAATCAGTGATGAAGAGCGTGAAAAACTTGATGAGTATATCAAAAAGCTTGAGGCAGAAGGAGGGGAGAAGCAGGGGGATGCTGGCCAGTAAGTATGATAGTTGAATTTCAGGTTTAAAAAGCTGTCCGGGAATAGTCCCGAACAGCTTTTTGTCTATTTTGGCAGTGGGATTCCTGATCGCAGGATCGGAATAATAGACACCAATTCCGCTTTTTTCACCAGCCGCCGAATCATATATCCTGATAATGGATTTTCAGAGTTCTAGAAGAACAGAAGGTTCAGTAAGATAGTCAGTATAATGGACAGGACAATCGAGATGAGTAAACTCCCCATACATGATATGCGCATAATGATCCCACCTTCTTGGATGATAAGTCCCTTTACCCTTTTCGGAGGGGGATGTAAACCATGGGCTCATCGGCGCAGCAGGTAATCGTTATCAAACAGGAAGTCACTGCTGATATCGATGAATAGAAAGCTGTCATCTGACAGCGGGTAGCTGAAAGTACGGACAATATCCCCGGTTTCGATATCTGAGTAAGTATCAGAAAGGATACCGCGTGACCATTTTTTCATGCGAATAATATTTTCAAGGAAAAAGGGACGGAAAGCCCAATGAGAACCGTAATGTTCTGATTCAATATTCCAGGTGTCATCCCTTTTTTGATAGTTTGAAGAAATTTGTTCTCCATTGGCATTACATATATACATCCGGAAGCTTTCCCGGTTAAAGGAGTCTCCCAATAATTGCAGAAATTCATCTGCCTGATCAGGGCCTGCCCATCTGAAGGCTATCTTCTTCAGGATGTCTTCACAGGAATTTGAGAAGGCGAGACATTTTGATATCACTGTTTTTTCCATGTTGATGAATCCCTGTATACTTTCCCCGACATTCACTTGCAGCGAATCATTGGACAGCAGGTTAAAGGAGGGTTTAGCCAAATAATAACCCTGATAATAATGTCCTCCATGTTTCCAGGCAAATTGGAGCTGGTAATCATCTTCTATATGTTCATAGGATAATTTAGCGCCGATACGGCGGGCAAGCAAGGACAGGGAATAAACAATATCTTGAAAAACATCCGGTCTGTTGGTCCTGATGACAGTTGTGTCGATTTTAAGGATATCCGGCTTCAATTGACGGATCCGGTCGATGTTGGAACTTTTAGCGCCTACATGGTCCACAGCAATTTGAATGCCATAAGTTTTATAGTACATAAGAAGATGATTCAAGGATTCAAAATCTTCTTCAAAAGCATGTTCCGTTATCTCCAGCACAATCCTTTTGAGGGAAAATCCTTTTGCTTCAAATTCCTGCAGGGTAGTGATAAACTCTTCGCCGCCAGTGAGCAGCAATTGCTTGGCGTCGCGATAGAGGAATAACTTGCAGCCATTGCCGTTATCCAGCATTTCCTTCATGGCCAGTTTCAGCAAGTGTGTGTCGACTTCAATTTTAAAATCATCCGGCACATCCGGGTTCTGGAAAAATTCACCGAGGCTTCGCCATTCATCATTGTGCTTGAACCTCCCACGCACTTCGTAGCCGATAATCGTGTGTTTCACTGCACTGACGATTGGCTGGAATACCGGTTTTACATTATGAAGATTCTCAAGAACCAGTAATGGGTCCATATTATTCGCCTCCTTTAGCTATGAACGGATAACTCCGGAACAGGGAAGTTATATTCAATATCAATCATTTAATGCACCATAACCAGAGCTAAACCAATCGAATATAAAAATTGGTGCATATATGTCCTATTCTGTACTGAAGCGTTCAAATCCTGCAGATTTCTGTTTTGAGCCTGTTAAATGGAAACTCCTTAAGGCTATTTACCTTGTAAATCCAGGCACTGAAAAAAGCTTTGAAATTCTGAACTGTAAAGCTTGCAAAGCACCAAACCTTTGCCTATAATTTGAAACATTGTGTCAGGAAAGTGATGAAGGTTACGCTCTTTCAAAAAGTCTGCATGCATCTTCGCGGCTTTTTTTTGTTGGCTTTCACAGACAATGAGTTTATAAAAGGAACGAGGAATTTGTATGGATAAAGTTTATAGCGCACTGGTTATTTTTTTTGGATCCGTGTTACTCGGATTTGCATTCAATATGTTTTTATTGCCGCATGAAATCCTATCGGGCGGAATTACGGGGGTAGCAATGATTTTCAGTTTGATGACACCTGTTAATGCGGGGATATGGTTGATCATTCTGAACATCCCGATACTGGTTCTTGGATGGATGAAGCTTGGTAAACTGTTCATCGCCAACAGCATCTATTCAGTAGCGGTCACTTCGATTTCTATGCTTTATATTCCAGTCATGAAAGTGACGGAAGATGCTTTGTTATCTTCCGTATTCGGCGGTGTGCTTGTCGGTATCGGGGTCGGTTCCATCATCCGCTTTTATGGTTCGACCGGAGGCTTTGACGTTGTCGGACTGCTGTTGACGATGAAACGTGATATTCCGCTTGGATTTATGGTATTTTCACTGAACAGTATGGTCGTGTTCATTTCAGGATTCATTTTTTCCTGGGAACTGGCTATGTATACGATGGCCTCGATCTACATCACTGGCCTTGTCGTTGACCGGATCCATACACGCCACATCAAACTGAGCCTGATGGTTGTTACCGGAAAAGGCGAAGAAGTCAAGACCAAGTTGCTTGAAAGCCTTTACCGCGGTATCACAGTAACGGACGGTGAAGGTGCCTATTCGGGCAATAAAGTCAAAGTTCTCTATACGGTTATTTCCCGTTATGAATTGGCATTTGTGCGTCCGCTGATCAAATCGATCGACCCTCACGCGTTTGTCAGCATCAATGAAACGATGGAAGTCATGGGTAATTTCCGAAAAGATGATAACTTCAAAAAAACCCCCGGCATAACCGGGGAAAGCCGCTCTGCTTAATTGCAGCAGCGGTTTTTTTTTTGCCTGATTCAGCTGCAAACTATATAAGTTGAACTTAAGAAATAGAATAAATACCGCTTCGGCGCTATGGACAAGCCTCCCGCAATAAGCCGAGAAGACCACTCGTCTTATTGCTCCGGCCAGTCCGGAGCCGCACCTTTGCTGAGAGAAATCTCTAGAGATATGGAGCAAAACAGCGAAGACGCCTTGGGGACTGAGCGAAGTGCTGAAATCCACTCGGGCATTTAGCCCGAGTTAGTTCAGCGCGAGCCCCCGGCAAGCGCAGCTGTTTTGCGGAATATCGATTACAAAAAACTACTAGTTCAACATATATAAAAACCATACAAAACAGAAAAGCCAAGTCGCCGGACTTGGCTTTTTAGGACATGTCTTTTTCAACCTGGCACCTGAGAACAGTTTTTAGTTTGGCGGGAACCGTTTTTCGGAAATCATTCAAATAGATTTCACGGTGTTTTTTACTTCGTCGCAGCAAGTCATTTTCCTCGAGAAACCGATCGATTTTTTCAAAAGAAGCCGGTTCTGCATCATATGGTCCTACATGTAAAATCTGTACGGCCATGCCTTCCTCAATCTCTTCAAACGTCACTTCATTCAATAAGTCATTCGGCTTTTTGCGGTTTGCGATTTCAAATGCCTTCAGGATAGTGCCATTATCGACAAAATCCGGCTGTCGAATCATTAATTTGTAAAGAAACTCATTTTTATCAAGTGCAGAAAGCAATCTCCCTTTTCGGGTAAGGCTCCATACAGCTTCCAGTGGATAAACTGTATATTCATAATACCCGGGAGGAACAAATCCGTTTTTCGGCATCATGCGAATGGCATAAGCGAGCGAATAGAGAACTTCCACACGTTTGGCGAATTCTTCTCCGTTCGGATTGCCTTTTCCATGAATTACGAAAAATCGCTGCTTCGGAATATGAATTAAAACCGGGGAGGCTTGCGGCACATACAATCCCTTTTCAGCTTTTCGCCATTCATGTTTCATATAATCCTCCTGTCTTCTACTGGGAATTCAGCCGGGAAACAATTTATTCATTCAATGAATTCCAAATCACTGACCCAGGTTGATAAATGGGATTTGACTTGTTCGTTTAAATCCGGATGCACATTTTTCAGTAAGTCAATTTCAAACCAGCTGTAATCTTTATTTTTAACAAACGTGTTGGTGAAAGAAGGATTTTGGATGCTTATTTCAGTTGAATCAGGCCCCGTTTTCTTTTCCACATCAATCGTTAAAATGGTTCCGATTTGCCGTGGGATTTCATTTTGGCCTGACAAAAAATTGCCCAGCGAATAAATAACGAAAACTTTCCGGCCGTCAGAAGTTTCAATCCATTCCGGTGGCTGAAGCACATGTGGATGGTGGCCAAGTATAATATCCGCGCCGTTTTCCGCTGCAAAGCGGGCGATGTCAATCTGGTACTCATTTGGAAGCGGCTGGTATTCATCACCAAAATGCAAACTCAGCACAGCAACTTCGGAATGTTCTTTGGCGTGCTGAAGGTCTTTACTGATCAGCTCCTTATCGATGCGGTTCACGAGGTACTCTTTGCCGACAGGAGTGGGTATACCATTGGTGCCATACGTATAGGACAGAAAAGAAAAGGTGATGCCGTTTACTGTTCTCACGGTTATCTGATCCCGTTCTTCTTCAGATAAATAAGAACCCGTCCGCTGCATGCCGATCTGATCCCAGTAATTAATGGCATTTTCAATTGCCGCGGTGCCCCGGTCCAGTGTGTGGTTATTTGCCATGGCGATAACATCTACTCCAGCATCCTTCAAAGCATCGCCGACCTCAAACGGGCTGTTAAAGGAAGGGTAGCTGGACAGACCGATATCGGATCCGCCAATTATGCTTTCCGAATTGGCTACAGTAATGTCTGACTGCTCGAGATATGGTTTCACTTTCTCGAACATGGGACTAAAATTATATCCTTCAGGAGTTTTTGCTGAATCATATACTGTGCCGTGGATAAGAATATCACCAACTGCTGATAAAGAAACTGTGCGTGTCCGTGAAAAACCGGGTATCGCAGGCGTAGTTTTCCTTGTTTCGAAAACAGGGTCAGCAGAAACAGGGGCAGCCGGGATTTTTGTGACAAGGCATCCTGCGAGCATAAACATGCTTAGTAATATAGCAATAAAGATTGAATAGCGGACGGCATCCATCAGAATCACTCTCCAAATCACTGGATATAGTTATTAAGGCACGTAGTAATTATCTGCTAAATTATGAAGCTGTAGATTAAACATGAAATATTAATAAAAATGAATAAATTCGATAGATGTTTAATAATATCCTACAACATAAGTACAATGTTTGCTAGTTCTTTTTATTCAATTATATTAATTTTGTATGGAATTTATAGACAATAATACTTAGCTTTTGAAAAAGAAATTATAAATATCTTTTAAAACTATAATGAGAAGGGAAAATATATGGGGAAAGATAGTGGTTCAATGGAGACAATGTTATAAAACATGTATAAGACTCTTAAAAAAGATAGAATTTAGGAGAATCTATTCCATTTTTTAGAAAATAGAGTATACTGGAATTAATTATCAATGGTTTTGAGGAAGATGAAATAAGTGGACGAAGAGGTGAGGCAAATGGTGGAATTTATAATGGAGATCGCGATAGAGATATCATCGTATTTTTTTACGCCGAAAAAACGTTTGGAGAAGAATATCCGTCTCTTGAAGAAAGACCAGTGGTTTGCTGAATTGGAGGATGATTTCCGCTATAACCACCTCATCTGGAACAACCGTAAAATTACGCGTTACTTAGGACTGCCCAATAACGTCGAAAAGCTTATTAAAGATGACGATGAAAAAGCTAAGTTCAAAAAGCTGTTGACTTATGAACACGTGAAATTTATCACCTTACCTTAGAAGTTCTTGATTTGCCGTTGCTAAGAATATTAATGCAGGAGAACCAACCCGAAAAAATGCCGAAACCCCTGCGAGGTTTCGGCATTTTTTATTTGTTTCTTCTATATATAGTAGGAACTTAAAGATTTCGACTGATGATTATTCGAATAGATTCATGCTCAGGTAGCGTTCACCTGTATCAGGAGCTATGCACAATACTTTCTTTCCAGCACCCAACCGTTTCGCAATCTCGATAGCTGCGTAAATGGTAGCACCAGCGGAAGGCCCTACAAAAATGCCTTCTTCGCGCGCAACCCTCCGGAAAATATCTATAGCATCTTCATCTTCAATTGCAAAGATCTCATCGTAAATCTTTGTATTGAGAATGTCCGGTATGAAGCCGGGACTGGTACCCACCAATTTATGCTTGCCGGGTTTGCCTCCTGACAAAACTGGTGAACCTTTAGGTTCCACTACAGCCACATAAAGATCCGGAAGTTGTTCTTTCAGCGCTTCGCCCGTTCCGGTAATAGTCCCGCCTGTTCCGGCGGAAGCGACGAAAGCATCCAACTTACCATCCATTTGCTGCATGATTTCAAGTGCAGTCGTTGTACGGTGAATGTCAGGGTTGGCCTGGTTTTCAAATTGCTGGGGAATAAAGCTGTTTGGAATCTCCTCTTTTAATTGCAGAGCTTTCTTTATGGCACCCGGCATTTTTTCGTGGTCCGGTGTCAGAACAACTTCAGCCCCGAATGCTTTCAGCAGGTTGATGCGCTCTTTGGTGGCATTATCAGGAAGGACAAGGATCGCACGGTAGCCTTTCGCAGCTGCCACCATGGCGAGTCCGATGCCAGTATTGCCGCTGGTGGGTTCAATGATCGTGGCACCTTCTCCAATGATGCCCTGTTCTTCGGCATTTTTGATCATATTATATGCTGCCCGGTCCTTGACGCTTTTGGAAGGATTGAACATTTCCAATTTCACGTAAACATCTGCAGCGCCTTCCGGGACGATCCGGTTCAATTTCACGACTGGCGTTTCGCCAATCAAATCTGTAATATTGTCGACTGGTTTCATATCTATAAAACAACCTTTCCTGTATATCTGGGTACTGATGTCACTTTTAATTGTAGTATATCCTGTCTAACCCCGACAAATTCTATGGCTTACTATGCTTTTCAAACTTTGTCAGCAACATAACTTTACAAATGAGGCGAAAGCTTATAAGCATTAAAAGAGGGTAATAACTGCTAGATAAAGAAATTAGACCTATACAAAAATTAAAATTCGTGACTTTTGATTAATTAATATACCTTTATTTGTTAATTAATAGTATACTAATTATAATAATTGAATCGGAGGCGTTTAGGATGCTTAATACCCCTGAGTTGGTGGATTCTTTGGTTCTGGACTTGGATGCCGCAGAGTTGGCGCAGTTAATAAAAGAAAATAAAATTTCTTCCCGCAAAGCTGTTGAAATCTATATAAAGCACCTGAATAATATCAATCCGTCCATAAATTGCCTTGTTGAAAATCGCTTTGAAGAAGCTTTGCAGGAGGCAGATTATGCTGATCGCGTGCTTGCTGAAGGCACAGCCGAAGGGGCATTATGGGGTGTTCCGATCAGTATGAAAGAGGCTTTTCATGTCAGTGGCATGAAAACAACCGGCGGCTTGCTCGGGAGAAAAGAAAAGACGATGGAAAAAGATGCTGAAGTGGTTCGGAAACTCCGAATGGAGGGTGCTGTTATCCTGGGGAAAAGCAATACACCGGAACTGTGTTTTTGCCAGGAAACCGACAACAAATTATATGGACGGACAAACAATCCATGGGATATCAAGCGGACTGCAGGAGGATCGAGCGGAGGCGAAGCAGCGCTGATTGCTGTTGGCGGTGCGGCAGCAGGACTTGGCTCTGACATCGGCGGGTCTATCCGTTTTCCAAGCCATTTCAATGGAGTGGTCGGTTTTAAATCAGGTAAAGGCCAGGTTTCACAGGAAGGCAGTTTTCCGGAAGTGACACAAGAGCTGCAGGAACGGATGCTGGGAATCGGGCCTATTACCAAAAGTGTAAAAGATGCCAGGCTGCTGTACAATATTGTCGCCAAAAATCCAGCGGCTAATAGAGAGTTTGATAACTTTGTCATGAATGTTCTCCCTGATTCAAATTATCCCATGGCTGATCATACCCGAAGATTGCTTGACGCTATTTTTCAAAAAGTCTCTTCAGAATTTGAAGTTGAAAGGGAAATGCCGCCTTATTTTGGAGATTCAGCAACGGTATGGCAGGAAATCATGTCGATAAATGGTTCTGCAGATGCGAGAAGAGAAGCTTACGGTGACAATCCGCGAAACCTTTATAACTCTTATCTTAAAGAACGGCTGACAGGCAAGTCCGAAGTTCATCGATATCTGTCATGGGCTTTGATCGGAGCTTCACTGTTCAAACCTTCCGACAAACGGCTGGATAAAATCCGTGAGTTCCTGCAGCATGGCGATCATATTTTAGAGCATTATCTGAGAGAACGGATCCTCATTATGCCTATCTACCATAAAACAGCTCCCAAACATGGGGTAGTCTATAGGGAAATATTCTCTATACGTAAGTCTTTCCGCCAATACTTGCCATATGTAGCTTATGCCAACACATGGGGCTTGCCTTCTTTAACGCTGCCGCTGGGTTCCGATGAAAAAGGGTTGCCGATCGGCATCCAATTGATCAGCAGCAACGGCAATGAAGAAGCATTGTTCCAACTGGGTGAATGGTTGGAACTGAATTTCAGGACGTATAAACGCGCAATTCTATAGAAGAAACTGAAAACCTGCACCCTTTTTCATTGGGTGCAGGTTTTCTTCTTTCTTAAAAATCACATAATACTTTCATTATATTTCAAGCAAAAATAAAAAAATCACTCACAGAAAATTTTCTGTGAGTGATTCCAGGCAAGCCGTTATAAGTGCTCGCAACTTAAAGCCGATGAGCATAATCTATGCGGCTACAAATTGCACCAATGCGTATATCGCAATGCTGACAATAATAAATGCACCAATCATGTAAATAATTAAAGCGTTTTTCAAAATTAGCCTCCAGTGTTTTGTCGAATAGGAAATTACGATATTTCTATGTAATTTATGTCTTAGGGTAGATTAGATAACTTTATTACTGTAACAAAATTCTCAATAGATTTCGAATAACTCACATTTTCAACAGGAAAGGGATTTTTTTATTGATGGATACTTCAAAAGCAGTTTAGTTTGATATACCTATAAAATAGTCCCGATATGAAAAAAGAGCCAGGATTCGACAATTTTTTTCCCAATTACGCATATTGTCTTCTTCTGCTAACGTTGTATGTGTGGCAGGGAGACTGCGGGACGCCGCATCACCGGTTTGATTGCCATAAAAACATTTGGGATAAGGAGATTGATGTATGAAGAGATCAGGAAAGATTTTCACAACAGCCATGTTGGCAGTTACTTTGATGATGCCAGTAATGGGAGTAAGTGCTAACGAAGGAAAGGCAGAAGCTAACGGCAACGAAAAATTCCGGGTACTGGTTGACTCAGCCGATCAGAAAAACCTGAATAACGTAAAAGAGCAATACGGTGTCCAGTGGGACTTTGCAAGTGAAGGTTTTACTACTGACATGAATGAAAAGCAATTTAACGCTTTGCAAAAGAACAAAAATATTACAGTAGAAAAAGTTCCTGAATTGGAAATCGCAACTGCAACCCTTCAGCCGGAAGCGAAATATGCCGCAATGGCAGCTTCGCAGTCGACTCCGTGGGGAATTAAAGCAATTTATAATAATAGCAGTATTACCAAAACAAGCGGCGGTGCAGGCATCAATATTGCCGTACTTGATACTGGAGTCAATACGAGCCACTCGGATCTGCGCAATAATGTGGAACAATGCAAAGATTTCACTGTAGGTACAACTTATACGAATAACAGCTGTACAGACCGCCAAGGACACGGCACTCACGTTGCCGGATCAGCATTGGCTGACGGCGGTACGGGCAGCGGAGTTTACGGTGTAGCACCGGATGCTGACCTATGGGCTTATAAAGTATTGGGTGATGATGGTTCGGGCTACGCAGATGATATCGCAGCAGCGATTCGCCATGCAGGCGATCAGGCTACAGCTCTAGGAACAAAAGTTGTCATCAATATGTCTCTGGGTTCTTCAGGTGAAAGCAGCCTGATTACGAATGCTGTAAACTACGCATACAATAAAGGCGTACTTGTGATTGCTGCAGCAGGAAACTCAGGTCCTTACCAAGGTTCAATCGGATATCCTGGTGCATTGGTTAACGCAGTAGCGGTAGCGGCACTTGAAAATACTGTGCAAAACGGCACATATCGTGTAGCGGATTTCTCTTCACGCGGCTATAGCCGTACTGACGGAGATTATGTAATCCAAAAAGGCGATGTTGAAATTTCAGCTCCTGGAGCGGCGATCTATTCCACTTGGTATGATGGCGGTTATGCTACCATCAGCGGAACTTCAATGGCTTCACCACATGCTGCCGGACTTGCAGCAAAAATTTGGGCACAATATCCTTCTGCTTCAAATGTGGATGTACGCGGCGAATTGCAATACCGTGGTTATGAAAACGACATCCTTTCCGGTTATGGTGCAGGATATGGAGACGATTATGCTTCTGGGTTCGGATTTGCCACTGTTCAATAAGGGATTCCAATAGCAAGGACAGTTCCGGCTTTACGCCGGGACTGTTTTTATATGGTATTATTTAATTAATCTGAAAGAAGGGTGAAGCTATGAATATTGGTTCTGTGATTAAGTATTACCGCTCCAAAAACAATATGACGCAATCCCAATTGGCTGATGGCATCTGCTCTATTTCCCATCTCAGTAAAATTGAATCGAATACCTACACGCCGCACGAATCGACGATTGAAGCACTGCTCCTTAAAATGGGGGTTCAATGGAAGAAGGAAATAGCAAAAAGAAGCAGGCTTGAACGCCAATTGAACGATTTCGTAACATGTTCTTTGCACTATGACCTGGTTGAAATGGAAAATCAGTACGAGAAACTCCAGTTGGACAATGATTATATCCAGTCGACAGACCTGGTGAATCAATATGAGTTATATAAATTCCGTTATTATTTATACATAAAAGATCAGGGCCGGGCTGACAGGCAAAAAGCCATGCTGGAACGAATGAAGAATTCCTTTACGGATGCTGAGGCATGGATGCACCAGCTTTTTCTGTCGCTGTATTATACGATGGCAAACAAAAAAGAGCTTGCAATGGAATACGTGAACTCTCTGGATGGAGGAATCCAGAGCATTCCGCAAAAATTTGAAGGAGAATTCTATTATCAGAAAGCGCGTTTGCTGATTATGCATGAGCAATATGAATTGTCAGCTCATTTCGCTGAATTATCGGTCCAGTATTTCAAGTTAAACTATAATTACATCCGTCTGCTGCATGCCCAATTGCTGCTCGCAATCAATTATATGCGGCGCAACCTCCTGGTTCAGGCAGCTGGCATTTTCGAAGTGCTGAAACGCAATACACGACTGACAGACCAAAAGGAATTATACAATCAGACTTTGTATAATTTTGCGGAATTGCTGAAAACACGTCACGATCATAACCAGGCCTTTGATTTATTGACTGAATTGCATGGAATTCTGTCCAAAGATACATATTTTTATAAAGCGGTGCTTGTGAGCCTCATTGAAACTGCAGTGGAAGTTGGAGCGGACGCCTGGCAGTACGTACGTGAACTGCGGGATTTGGCAGAGGGACCGGAAGACGAATATTTCTTATTATACTTAAACTACTTCGAGAAACGAAATTTTTCCCAACCAGACCTTTCGGCTTATTCAGAGGAAAAAATGTTCCCATTTTTCAGAAAACATGGTTATATTAGAGAAAGTAAAAAAATCGCCTTGGAATTGGCTGAACATTTTAAACGGGTGAAGCAATGGGAAAAGGCGATGTATTATCAATCCTATTATGATAGAAACGGAGGATGATTTTTATGAAAAAAGGGAAACTGATTTTATTGACTGGATTGGCTGCGGCCATGATGGTTATGGGAGCTTGGGCTCCAACAGCTTCACAGGTGGATCATTCAGATGCAGTCGTCGCTTCCGGCGGCGTGCAGGAAAACTCGATCCCGACTATTTTACCTCCCCTGTAAAATAGCGAATTGTTCCAAAGCTCCCGGTCTAGGCCCCGGGAGCTTTTTTGTGCAGAATTTGTTTAGCTGACAGGGAATCGGCAATAATGTAGTAACAGGACGCATGAGGAGGGGATGCTGGTGAAAGTCAGGCTGGAATGGAAATATCGATCCTCAAAAGGAGTGGAAACAGTTTTCCGCTCAGATGAAATGGCTGCAGCTCAAGGCGTCCAGATTGCTGAAGACATTGAACGGACTAAGCGGGTAAAGGAACTGCTGTTCATCGATAGTTATGATGACAGTGTCTGGACGATGAAAGAGATGAAGGCATATTTAAAAAGCATCGAAACGGAACCTCATGATATAACGGTTTATTTTGACGGTGGATTTGACGTCGGAAATAGAAAGACAGGTTTAGGCTGTGTAATTTACTATAGCCAAAACGGAAAATCCTACCGGCTCAGGCAAAATGCGCAACTTGACGGGCTAGTTTCGAACAATGAAGCAGAATTTGCAGCACTTCACCTTTGTGTGCAGGAACTTGAGTTTATGGAAGTCCGGAATATACCGGTGCGTTTCAGTGGAGATTCAAAAATTGTGATAAACGGCATGAGTGGAGAATGGCCGGTCATCGAAACTGAGCTGGTCCGCTGGGCTGACCGCATCGAAGAAAAGATCAGCCGAATGGGAATCCAGACAGATTATGAACTAATCCCCCGAAAAGAAAATTTTGAAGCGGACAGACTTGCGACACAAGCATTGAAAGGAATTGAAATTACCGGAACGAGCAGTATATGAAAAAGAAAAATTATAAAGAAAATAGCGGTAGAATCTTGGATATTTACAAGACTTAACCGCTTTTTTGTTTTGGCATTTCCTATATTATAGATTTGAATGAGCTTAATAATTTACATCGTGCACGATATAAATTATAGTGGGTTATGAAAGAACAAATCGAATGGAGGAATTTAATCATGAAAGCACTTTATGAAACAACAATCATCAATACAGGCGGCAGACAAGGAGAAGTATATTCGGAAGATAATATTTTCAATCTGGATGTTGCAAAACCGGCAGCACTCGGCGGCGAATCCACAACTGCCACTAATCCTGAACAATTATTCGCAGCCGGCTATAGTGCCTGCTTCAACAGTGCGTTGGAACTGGTTCTTGAACGCGATAAAGTGAATGTAGATAAAAGTGAAGTAAGAGCGACAATCTCCCTGCTGGGTGACAAAGAAAATGGCGGTGTGAAATTGGCTGCTAAATTGGAAGTCACCATCGAAGGCATCGACGAAGAGAAAAAGCAGGAGTATGTGGACAAAGCTCACCAATACTGCCCGTATTCAAAAGCGATCAAAGATTCGGTGGATGTAGAGATTATCATTAACTAAGAAAAGCTGAAGCACCCGTTTAGCCCCGAAAAGCGCTGGAGGATTAGGCCGTAATGGCGTTTTTAGCCATGAAGGACAAATCCGAAGCGACTCGAGGGGCTGGGTGCTGGAGTCTGGACAATAAAGAAAAGCGTAAGTACCCGTTTAGCCACGACAAGCGCTGCCCGCAGGACGTGGACACTAAAAAGATGGGCGTGAAGTAATGGAACTTGGTTTAAAGTTAGAACAACAATTATGTTTTGAAGTTTATAAAGCTTCAAGTAATTTTACGAAAATGTATGCAAGAGTACTTGAACCTTTTAATCTGACCTTTCCCCAATACCTGGTTCTCCTGGTTCTTTGGGAAGAAAACCATTTGGTGATGAAAGATATCGGAGCGCGTATAGGACATGGCACCGGCACCTTGAATCCCATTATCAACCGCATGATCGAGCAGGGCCGTTTAACAAAACGGCAGTCACCGGATGATAAACGGGCATGGATTATTTCCCTGACGGAAAAAGCTGAGAAAGAACATGCACCCATCAGCCAGGCTGTGTACGACAAGCTGGTGAGCTGCAACTTTCTTGATGTCAATGCTCTGACTTTGATGAAGCATTTAAAGCAGCTGAATGCATTTTTCGAAGAAATGAACCTTTAAAATCCCAATGGCTAAGGAGAGAAAATGATATGAGTATTTATGAATTTTCGGCCAGAAAGTCCGATGGCAGCATTTATCCGTTAAGTGAATACGAAGGGAAAACGATGTTGATCGTCAATACTGCTACAAAATGTGGTTTGCGTGATCAATTCGATGGACTGGAGAAGTTGTACCAGAAATATGAAAATGACGGACTTGTCGTCCTTGGCTTTCCTTCCGATCAATTCGGACAGGAACTTGATGGGGCGAAAGAAGCGGAGGAATCCTGCCGGATGACTTACGGAGTTTCGTTCCCAATGCATGACCTGGTCAAAGTTAACGGAAAAAATGCCGATCCTCTCTTTAAATATCTAACTGAAAACAGCAAGGGAGTCCTTGGCAGCAGCATCAAGTGGAATTTCACCAAATTTCTCATTGACAAAGAAGGAAAGCTGGTTGCACGGTTTTCGCCAAAAGATAAGCCTGAAAAATTTGAAGAAGAAATTAAACAATACTTAACGAACTGAAGTTGGACCCTGAAGCAAAAATGCTTCAGGGTATTTATTTTACGGAAAATAAAAATATTAATATTCAGAATTTCTATAGTTTATTGTTGCAATAATCAAAATGACGGCATCAACGGGCCGGCTATCTTTTGGGATTTGGCTAAACTTGAAGCAGGCGATGAGATAATTGTAAAAGGTGAAGGCAAGGATTTGGTTTTCAGAGTTTTTGCGATGGAGTCAGTCGAATTGGAGCTGGCAGATGTCCGTGCAGTATTTGGAACCGTTCTTCACCGGAACTTATTCTAATCACCTGTTCAGGTGATTATGACTACAACCGGGGGACTCGTGAAGAAAGACTGATTGTTTATACAGAGTTAGTCGAAGAATGAAAGATTCAGCGTTTTCCGAAATGGGAAAACGCTTTTTTTTTTTGGAGACGAATGCAATACATATATATATTGGAAATTTATATATAAAAATTATTTATTGGGAAATATTTATAATGCAGAAACTTTTTTACTATAATGCTTTTTTAATGTCTAAAAATTTGGTATTATCAATACCAATAGATATTTTTTTGCGGTTTTCGACATATTTCGCCGCCATTTCATCACCTTTGGGAGGATACAACTTAATGAACGATAAATATCGTCCTAGGACGAAAAATATGCCTGAAACGTCGCTTTTAAGTAATGAAAGCCAATTTCATTTTGAAGAATCACTATTTGAACACATCGTCCAAAAGGTGCCTGTGAGTTTGTATATTATATCTCGAAACAAATTTACATATGTGAATGATTGCCTGTGTGAACTGCTGGATTACCCGGAAGAAGATTTTCTTTCAGGAAAACTCCGGTTGAAGGATATTGTACACCCTGAAGATTTGCCGAAAGTGATGAATCGGATTTCCAATCTTACAGACAGAACCACGAAAAAAGCACGTTATCGTGTAAGGGTCATAAAGAAAGATGGCAGTCTGCTTCACGCAGAGATCCATTCGACAATATCAGAACTGGAGGGTGAAGATGTTTTTCTGGGAAGTGTTACAGACATTACAGAAGAAGTTCTGACACGGAACCGCTTGAAAGACAGTGAGGAACGCTACAACTCGCTTTTCTTTGAGAATCCGGATGCCATTTTTTCCTTCGATCTGGAAGGGAATTTTATTGACGTTAATCCTGGTGCTGTAACACTGTCAGGATATGCCTATCACGAACTTTTAAAAATGTCGTTTATGCCCATGATTGTTCCCGAACATCTGGAAAAAGCACTTTTTTATTTTTCAGAAGCAATAAAAGGCCATACTAATCGTTATGAAATTAATCTTTTTGGAAAAAATGGAGAACTTATCAATCTTGAAGTAACGAATTTCCCAATGCAGCAGGCTGGCCAGATTACGGGAGTTTACGGCATAGGAAAAGATGTCACCAGCCGGAACGAGCATAAACGCATGGTCGAAGAAATGGCTTTCTTCGATCATTTAACAAAGTTGCCAAACCGGAAGTTATTCGAAGACCGTTTGGAACAGGCAGTAAAAATCGCTAATGATTCAAGTGCTGTTCCGGCTGTCTTGTTTTTGAATTTGGACCGTTTTAAATACATCAATGACTTACTGGGTTATGAACACGGCGATGTTTTCCTGAAGCAGGCAGCGGTGCGTATGGTGGAATGTGTGTCAGAATCAGCGACGGTTGGCCGGTTTGCAGGAGATGAGTTTGCAATCCTGCTGCCGGACTCGACGCCGGAGGCAGCAATTGAATGTGCAAGCCGCCTGAACAGTGTGCTGGCTGAACCGATTGAAGTAATGGGCCAGCAATTGTCACTGACAGCAAGCATCGGTGTCGCCTGTTCGGACAAATCCCAGGAAAGCTTGATTAAACAGGCTGAGGCGGCAATGCTTTACACGAAAAAATACAGCAAAAACAGCTGTTCCTTATTTTCGCATGAGTTAAACAAAGAAACTGCTGATAGATTGACAATTGAACGGGAATTGAAATCAGCCGTCCGAAATGATGAGTTTCTTATCCATTACCAGCCCATCATTGATCTGAGCTCAGGAAAGCCCAGTGCAATGGAAGCGTTAATCAGATGGAATCACCCAGAACTTGGCATGGTTCCACCTGACCGTTTCATCCCTGTATCGGAAGAGAGCGGGCAGATTATAGCGATCGGAAAGTGGGTTCTTTTTACCGCATGTTCACAAACAAAGAAATGGCAGAACCAAGGGTATGCGCCTTTTCGAATCTGCGTCAACATCTCCACAATTCAGCTGCAGCATCCGAATTTTGTCCAATTAGTAAAAAGCGTTTTGGAAGAGACGGGGCTGGACGCCAAGTGGCTTGAACTGGAAGTCACTGAAAGCATTTTGCTGGAAGATACTGAAATTCTGAAAGAAAGTTTGCGCAAACTGAAAGCGCTTGGAATTTCGATGTCCATCGATGATTTTGGTACAGGTTTCACTTCGCTTAATTATCTGCGCCAGTTCTCATTTGACCGTGTCAAAATTGACCGCAGCTTTGTGCAGGATATTAACAGCGACCTGAACGGCAAAGCCATCACCTCTACAATAATCACTTTGGCGCATAAACTTGGAATGGAAGTTGTTGCGGAAGGAATTGAAGACTCCGTGCAGCTTTCCTACCTGGTGAAAGAGCTGTGCAATGAGGGTCAGGGTTATTATTTCTGCCGTCCGCAAGCCGCAGATAATCATGATTTCTTTGTAGAAATTAAAAAATAAAAGATACTGAAATAAAAAAGCTGATCCACAGATGCCATGCTGTGAATCAGCTTTCTTTCTTTTTTGAAAGAATGGTATAGTGAGACAGATGCAAGACTTTTCAGATAAAGGTGGAGGATGTTTTGAATAAGATGGAAATTTTGAAAAAAGCATTTGATGAAACAAGCTATCAGCTTTCTGGACACGGCCCAAGAAATGCAAAAGTATTAAAACAGGCGTTTCAGGAAATAGACGAAGACACAAAATCGGATATTTACGGGACAGGCGCTGCAATCAACGATTTTGAGGAAAAAATGGCGTCATTCCTTGGAAAGAAAAAAGCGGTGTTTTTCCCGAGCGGCACCATGGCCCAGCAAATCGCACTCCGCATTTGGTGTGATGAAAAAGAGTTGGCTAAAGTTGCTTACCATCCGCTGTCCCACTTGGAGATTCATGAGGAAGGTGGCTTGAAGAAGCTGCATGGCATTGAAACTGTGCTGCTGACTGACAGGAACAGTATCATTCAATTGGAAGATATTAAAACGATGTCCGGGGACGTGGCCTGCGTTCTGCTCGAACTGCCGCAGCGTGAAATTGGCGGCCAGCTCCCTGATTACGAAACTCTGGCAGCCATTTCGGAGTATTGCCGGGAAAAAGATATCCGTCTTCACCTCGATGGTGCAAGGATTCTGGAAACTTTGCCGTTCTATAAAAAATCCATTGAGGAAATCTGCAGTCTGTTCGACAGCGTTTATCTTTCCATGTATAAGGGAATCGGTGGAATTGCCGGTGCCATTTTAGCTGGGAATGATGATTTCATCAAAGAATCAAAAGTTTGGAAAAAACGCCACGGCGGAGACCTGATTTCTCTTTACCCCTACATTTTCACAGCCGATTATTATTTTGAACTGAGAAAAGATAATATGGCAGATTATTACGAAGCAGCTAAAGAACTCTCGGCAAAATACAATTCTTGTGAAGGAATCTCCACTTTACCGGAAGTTCCTGTCTCGAATATGTTTCATGTCCATATAGATAAACCGAAAGAACAGGCGGCAGAAATATTAGCGGAAGTGCAGCAGGAGTCCGGCATTGGCTTAACTGGCTACGTCCGTGAAATTAATGATGGCAGCTGTTATTACGAAGTAAGCCTTGGCGATTCGTATGCGGGCGTGCCACAGGATAAAGTTGAGTTTGCCTTCAGGCTGCTCGATGAAAAATTGAAAGCTTAGTAAATATAAAAAGAGAGGATGTTTGGATGAAGTATTCTTTATTGCCGAAAACGGATTTGAAAATATCAGCTATTGGACTTGGCACTAATGCAGTAGGCGGCCATAACCTGTATGAAAATCTGAGTGAGGAAGATGGCAAAAATCTAGTACGCGCCGCTCTGGACAATGGCATCACTTTTATCGATACAGCGGATGTCTACGGTAAGGGGCGTTCTGAGGAACTGGTGGGCGAAGTTTTGAAGGAATACCCGCGCGGCCAGTATGTGATTGCCACGAAAGGCGGCAGCGACTGGCGCAACGGCACACGCGACAACTCGCCTGAATATCTGCGGAAAGCAGTTGGCGACAGCCTGGAACGGCTTCAGCTTGATAGCATCGATCTTTACTATATCCACTGGCCCGACGATGAAACCCCAGTCAAAGAAGCAGTCGAAGAACTCTCCCGGCTGAAGTCTGAAGGGAAGATAAAGGCGATCGGTGTTTCTAATTTTTCATTGGAGCAATTAAAAGAAGCAAACAGTGAAGGGGAAATCTCGGCAATCCAGCTGCAATACCACATGCTCGACCGGTCGATTGAAAGGGATATTCTGCCGTATTGTGTGGAAAACGGAATCACTGTGGTGCCTTATGGACCGCTCGCTTTCGGTATTCTGGGCGGAAAATATGATGAGGATTTCCTGCTTGAAGAAGGGGACTGGCGTAAAAGTGTGCCTCTCTTTCAGGAGGGCGAGTTTGAAAAAAATCTTGCCATTGTCGATAAGTTAAAAGGCATAGCTGAACGCCTTGATACTGATGTCTCAAAGCTGGCGCTGGCCTGGCTTCTTGCTCAGCCTGGCGTCGATTCAGTAATTCCGGGCGGCAAAAAGGCCGACCAGGTGCTGGACAATCTTCGTGCGGTTGACTTGGAACTGGATAAGGAGCTTTTAAGGGAAATAGATGATATTCTGCAAGAGAAATAACAGATGAAAGAGGCTTTCGCTTTAATGGCGAAAAGCCTCTTTTTTCTATGCGAACAAAACAAGGTGCCTTTTCACACTTTCGGCAAGTCCTGCACAAGGGAGATAAAGGCTTTTGATACATAAGGCATGTAACGGTTTTTCGCGGAGATAATACCAAGCATCCATGGAAAAGTGTTGGTCAATGAAATTACTTTGAATGGACCACCTTTAACTCTTTCACAAATCAATTCGGGCATTAGGGTGACACCAAGATTTTTTTCAACCATGCCGACGATAAAATCCCACTGGGAACTTTCATAAGCGATCTTAGGTGTAAAACCTTCAGAAATGCAAAAGTCTATTGTCCGTCCATTCAATGTGAATTCTTTGCTCAGCAGCAAAAAAGGATCATCTTTAAATTCAATAAGATCCACTTTTTCCAAGTGAGCCAATGGGTGGGATTCATGGACCAGCAGCTTTATCTCCTGATCGACAAAAGGCATGACATCGAATTTTTCCTCATCTACTGGAAGCATGACGAAACCAAGATCCACTTCACCTTCATCTACTTTCTTTTCTACAGTTTTTGCACCATCCTCCGCAAGTATGATTGATACGTCCGGATACTGTTTTTGAAATTCAGCGATGATTGTAGGGAAAAACAGCGTACTGATGACAGGCGGCAAACCGATTTTTATTTTTCCTTTATTCAGATTCATCACATCATAGAGGGAAGCTGAAAGGTCATCAAGGCTGTAGATGATTTTCTGCGCCTGCAGGAAAACGACTTCACCTGCGTCAGTAAGCCGGACTTTCCGTGAAGACCGATCGAATAAAATGACATCCAGATCTTCTTCCAGATTTTTAACCATTTTACTCAAACTTGGCTGAGTGACATGCATTGTCTGGGAAGCTTTCGTAAAACTCTTGTGCTTGGCAACTTCCACAAAACAGGTTAGCTGGCGAATATCCATTATTGTCTCCTTTTTATATCTATAACTTTTAGTTATAGTAAATATAATTTTTATTCATTTTACCTATCCTTTCAGACATTGTACACTGAAAAAAGTATTCCGACACAATATTGTGACAAATAACTATTTACATCATTCTAAGAAAGCGCTTGCAAAAAGCTGGGACGCCAGTTCAGGTAGGTTACATTCAATTAGTCAAGGGGGAAAAATATATGTTAAGTATGATCGGATTAGTCGGGGGACTGGTTTTGCTCATCGTCTTGACGATGAGAGGCTGGAACCTTTTGGTTGCAGGTCCGTTATGTGCGCTAGTAGTTGGACTTTTCAGCGGTATGCCGTTGTTTCCGCAATTAGTGGGCGAAGGGGAATCGAATTTTTTAACTAATTATATGACCAGTTTTTCTGGATTTATCACTTCGTGGTTCCCAATGTTCCTGCTTGGAGCAATTTTCGGTAAAGTAATGGAAGACAGTGGAGCGGCTGATAGTGTATCGCGCTGGCTGGTAGGAAAATTCGGCATTAAAAAAGCGGTTCTTGCAATCGTTATTGCCTGTGCGGTTCTTACATATGGCGGAGTCAGCTTGTTCGTTGTAGCTTTCTCGGTATATCCTATGGCTTTGAGCCTGTTCAAACAAGCGGATCTTCCGCGCCGTTTCATTCCGGCTGCACTGGCATTCGGGTCAGTGACGTTTACGATGACATCTGCCGGCTCACCTGAAATCCAGAACTGGATTCCAATCGAATATCTTGGCACTTCACCTTATGCAGGGTGGGAAGTCAGTATCATCGTTGCTGTATTCATGATGATTTTCGGTTACTGGTGGTTGAAGCGCATGATCAACAAAGCAGTCAGCAAAGGCGAGCGTTTTGAAACACGCAAGACGGATCCGGTCATTAAAGACCGTGAATTGCCAAACCCGGTGATGGGTCTTATCCCGTTATTGGTCGTTCTCATTATTTCGTTCGTGCTTCATGATGTGTTGATGACATCAGCGTTGATTCTTGCCCTTCTAGGCGGGATTATTGCTACTTATGTAATCAACCGAAAATATTTCTCGAATATCAGCAAAGCGATTTCTGATGGGACAATCGGCGCTTTGATTGCTATCGGCAACACGGCGGCAGTTGTCGGATTTGGCGGCGTGGCAAAAGCTGTTCCCGCTTTTGAAGTCGCAGTTAACGCCATGACAAGCATTCCCGGTAGTCCGCTGATCGGCGGAGCACTTGCTGTCAGCGTCATCGCCGGCTTGACGGGATCTGCATCCGGCGGCCAGGTCATCGCCCTGCCTTTATTGGCACCGCATTATATCGATATGGGCGTCAACACGGAGGCGCTTCACCGTACGGTTGCAATTTCATCCGGGGCGCTCGATTCATTGCCGCATAACGGTTACGTCGTAACAACTATTCGCGGGATTTGCGGCGAATCACATAAAGATGCATATGGTGCTGTTGGAGCTGTAACGGTAATCGTTCCATTGCTCGGTTTGACAATAGCAATCATACTGTTCTCGTTGGGCTTGGGGATCGGCAATTAATCCGATTCAAATGTAAAGAATCTTTAAAGTATGGGGGTCAGGCATTATGGTTAAAGATAAAGTTGTACTCATCACCGGTGCTGCCAGTGGCATCGGTTACGAAATCAGCCGTGACTTTGCTGAAGCGGGCGCGAAGATCGTCCTGACGGATATCAATGAAGAAGCGGTGAAAGAAGCCGCTGAAGCGATGGTGGAAGAAGGCCATAAATGCATCGGCATCAAATGCGATGTTACCAATGAAGACGAAATCATCGGGGCCATCAATCAGACCGTGAAGACATTTGGAACGTTGGATATTCTGATTAACAATGCGGGAATGCAATATATCTCACCGGTTGAAGAGTTTCCAACGGAAAAATACGAGTTGTTGATCAAAATCATGCTCGTGGCACCGTTCATTGCGACAAAACATGCTTTCCCTGTCATGAAAAAGCAAGGATATGGCCGTATCATCAACATGGCTTCCATCAATGGGCTGGTAGGCTTTGCCGGAAAAGCGGCATACAACAGCGCCAAGCACGGCGTCATCGGCTTAACGAAAGTGGCTGCCCTTGAAGGCGCAGAGCATGGCATCACCGTCAATGCAATGTGCCCGGGGTATGTCGATACACCGCTCGTACGCAATCAATTGGGCGATTTGGCGGAAACGCGCAAAGTCACCCTGGAAAAAGTTCTGGAAGAAGTTATTTATCCGCTCGTCCCGCAAAAGCGCTTGTTATCAGTGCGGGAAATATCCGATTATACGATGTTTCTTGCCAGTGATAAGGCTTCTGGTGTTACCGGACAGGCGGTTGTTCTGGACGGCGGATACACAGCGCAATAAAAGAAGAACCCGATGTGAGATTTTTCACATCGGGTTCTTCTATATTTCAAAGACTATGAATGAAAGATCTTATTTCTTCGCCATTTTTAATGCTATATCGGCTTTTTCCAAATCATGTTCGATTTGTTCTTTGATGTCATAGGCATGATACATCTCGTTTTTTATCATATACTGTGCAATTTTGTCGTGTGTATCGATGGCGATATCCAGTTCGCGGCGCAATACTTTTTTTACAGAGGGTGTTGCTGTTTCAGTGATAGCGACGGCAAGGTTGCGGACTGCCGCTTTCGCAGTCACCAGAAAATCTGTAGCAATAACAAGGTCATCAACCATTGGCATTTCATCTTTTGTTGCTTCAGCGTTTGTTTCTTCACCTTTTTTTGCCATAGAGATCATCTCCTTCAGAAAAATTAGTTGGAAGAATCCTTAAGTATTTTGCGCAAATCCTTAATGGCCTGCGTCGACAGCTCCAAATCCTCTTCCAGAATTTTCTTCAGCTTATCGTCTTTGACTAAATCAACGAACATTTTGGTTTTAGCTACACAGGCTGTCTTGAAGGTAAGTATTTCATGAACTTCTAATTTCTCGTGCATTGCAAGCTCTTTAGATGCCATTTACTGTTGCCTCCTTAGAAAGTTAGTGTTTAACAACACCTTTAATTTACCCCGAAAGAATGGAATATAATCCCTTTGGCAGCAATTTTTTTACACCAAAAAAAGAACTTCTGAATGAAGTCCTTTAGCGCGTAGTTATGCAGTCATTTCAACCACATCTGCAATCAATCGCTCATACAGGCGCAAGTTTTGTTTATAGGGTTCCTCATAACTTGCCATACTGTGTTCCCGAATGAAATCAAACGTCTTTTCATCTGCAATTTGATGGAGATTGTTCATTGTTTCAGCATGTCTCCACGCAGTTTTTTCGAATTCTATATTCATCAATTGTTCATCCAGAATAATTTTCAACAATTCGGGATCACTGTAATGGCTGTCTTCAGGAACGGATTTTTTTAGGTTATACACTTCAATCGTCCAAGGCATCGATTCAAGCAATGCTTCTCTGTCAGCAGCATGGCCCAGCTCATGCAGAGTCATTACTTCAATATAGGTTTTCACGGATACAGGAGAAGCCAGCTCTTTTCTTGCTTCTTGAATTCGTGCGATGTCTACACCAATACGATCATGAATGAAATTATAACTCATATTGATGCCCTTGCTGTGTTCTGCTAATTCCAGCTTGTTATCTGTTAAATCCATAATCGAGTATATCCAGCCTTTAATCTTGTTTCTATTTCTGCCGTCTGTCATCTTACTTTTTTTAATCCCCCAATGATAAAAATTTATCTCTTTTATTAATTATATAAAAATAACGAAAAATTCACAAGTAAATGATTTTGGAGAAAAAAGTCCAAAAATAAGACAGGGATTAGCACATGTTCGGCTAATCCCTGTCTTATTGACAGTTACCCAAGAAACTTTTCGACCACACCGAGAAACAGCCTGTCCTGCTCGACATTCGGAGCATGGCCGGAGTCCTGAAATTCCATATAATCGGCATTCGGAATCAGGACAGCTGTTTCCCGGCCTTTTTCAGGCGGGTTCAATCCATCATGCTTTCCGCTGATGACAAGCGTTTCCGCAGTTATCCGCTTCAAGTCATCCCGGAAATCGAAATCCCGCAAAGCGGCAGAAGCAGCTCCCTGTTCACTGGCATTCAGCATGCGGCTGTTTTTTGCAATCCGCTTCTGCCAGGCATTGACGGCTTCCTGATCATGGAAAATCAATTGGGATGAAATCGCCAATTTCTCGGAAATACTCATTCCTTCGAGCTGTTCTTTATAGCGGTCGAACATCTCAGCCATCGACGATTGCTCGCCGTATGATTTGGTAGCTGCAAGTATCAGCTTTTCCACGCGTTCCGGCTGTTTGATGGCAACTCCCTGAGCGATATAACTTCCCATCGAAACTCCCAGCACATAAACAGAGTCGAGTTTAAGGTGGTCCAGTAAAGCGATTGTGTCGGCAATATGATCATCCAATGTGAATTCAGCCGGACGGTCAGATTCGCCGTGACCGCGCGAATCCAAAGCGATGATTCGGAACTTATCTTTTAAATAGCCGATTTCACGGTAAAACATCTGATGGTTGCTGGTCAGGCCGTGCAACAGCACAAGCGGTTTCCCTGTGCCCGTGTCTTCATAAAATAATCGTGTTCCTTCATTTTCGAAAAAGGGCATATGTATTCTCCTTTAGATTAATCATGGTATTACTCTATACCCATTTCACGCAAAAATAAATAACCCGCATAGTTATACGGGTCAGTTTTCTTGATGCACGGTACGCACTTTATTGTATTTTTCGATAACCAGAAACAGGGCAATCAGAACGAACAGGAAAGCGATAGTCATATACCATGGAAACTCGGTGATGGATTGTCCGAAAGCGGTATAGACTACAGCAGGTAATGTCAGACCGATTGCGGAATAATACATATACTCCTTAAAGCTTTTTGTCATATCCATCAAATAAAAGCAAAGAAGCTGGAAGTGGACGAAAGGCATGATGCGCAAAAGCATCACCTGGCCGACACTTAGAGTTCTGTCAGGGAAAATCCGTTCTTTTAAATTTGTCATTTTCCGATGGAACTTAGGCAAACGCTTTAGAAGAAAATAGATGATTGCACTCATCAGCATCAGGCCGATATAAGATAAAATAGTCCCTTGGACAAAACCGAAGGCAACGCCGCCAACTATACAAACAGCTACAACAGGCAGAAAAACGAATGGCCGGATCAGATGGAGAATCAGAAAGAAGAAAGGGGCCATCCAACCTGCATTCTCTATGAAAAGTTCAACCGACTTGTCAAATTGGTCCATAACGGCCTCCTTTATAAGATGTAATGATGTCAATAAAGAAGGATAAGCCATATGATTTTTAATGGCAAGCTATTTGCCCGGAACAGCGGTCCGCTTGTTTTGCAAAACCGGATAGAGGGAACAATATTTTGGTAAACTGAATACGGGGATAGCAAAACATAAAAGGGAGATGTTTAACGTGAAATCAACAGAAACCATTTATCCGATTGAAAAAGTGCGGGCACAGTTTCCGGCGCTCGAGCGTACATATAAAGAAAGGCAAGCCGCTTATTTTGATGGTCCTGGAGGATCGCAGGTCGTGCTGCAGGCGATTACTGCGATTGCCAGCTATATGCAAAGAGGCGGAGCAAATCTCCATGGCGCTTTTCCTTCAAGCTGGGAGACAGAACAGGTAATTTCAGAAGCACGTGAAGCTGTCGCTGATTTCCTGAATGTGCAGCCAAACGAAGTGGCTTTCGGGGCGAATATGACTACGTTGACCATTGCAATCGCCAATGCCCTTGGCAAGCAATTCAAAGAAGGAGACGAAATCGTGGTGACCGAGATGGACCACCGGGCAAACGTCGATCCCTGGTTGATGATGGCTGAAGACCGTGGACTGACAGTGCGCTGGATTCCCGTCGATAAAGAAAAGCTGACGCTGGATATGCAAAATATCGACACACTCATCAATGAAAAAACGAAATTAGTGGCGCTCGGCATGGCGTCAAATGCCATCGGCACCATCGTCGATCTTGGCCCTGCCGTCAAACGGGCGCGTGAAGTCGGCGCACTGGTCGCAGCTGACGCCGTGCATGCAGCGCCTCATATGCCAATGGACCGTGAAGCGCAGGACATAGATATTCTGCTGTGCTCCGTCTATAAATTCTTTGGACCGCATATTGGAATCGCGGCTATCGGGGAAAATGTCTTCAAGGATCTCGAACCTTATAAACTGACGACATCTCCGTCCTACTACCCGGATAAGCTGGAAACGGGTACACAGAACCATGAAGGGATTGCAGGCATCCGTCCAGCAATTGAATTTTTTGCGTCACTGGGTGAAGGGGAGACGCGCCGCGAAAAGATTCTTTCCGGCTACCATGAAATTGAGAAATACGAAAACCGATTAGCTGCCCGTTTGCGTGAAGGCTTGGGCACACTGGAAAAGGTCACTCTTTGGCAAGCTGCGGACGATGTGCCGAAAACGCCGACAATCGCTTTTAAAGTGGCAGGCTATGAACCTTCGGATGTCTGTGTATTTTTAGCGGAAGAACACAGCATCTTCACAGCTGCCGGCCATTTTTACGCTTCAACGCTGGGTGACGTGCTTGATGTCAATAAAACCGGAGGCTGGGTGCGCGCAGGCCTTGCCCCGTATAATACTGAAGAAGAAGTGGAACGCTTCATCAGCGCGATCGCTTCTTTGTAAAAAAATTCATCCCATTGTAAAAGGCTTCGCATCCGCGAAGCCTTTGTTCGTTTTTATTTAATTTTCTTATGTGAGAATGGGCATTTCCCCTGAATCGGCTCACTGTCGTCGCCGATGAAGAATTGTTTCCACTCGTTATGTTCCGGATCACCGAAATGGCTGATGTCCGGATGTGTCGGCAGCTGGTCCCATTTCTCCACACGCTGGCGCACTTTTTCGCGGGACATGATGCCGCCTTTTTCAGTACCCGTCAAACCTTCAAATATACGGCGGGGCTGGAAACCGAGAACCATAGCATTACCGAGATCACGGGTCTTGCGCCGTTTGTAGGCCGGAGCATTGCCGAAGATGAAAATCGGTTCGCCTTTGAAGACAAAATCCCATAAATAATGGTCAGGGTCTTTTGGTTTGTCGGCAGGCCATTCCGTTTCGTCCATATTGTGGAGGTATTGAAGAATAGCCCAGAATTCATCACGATATTGTTCCAGGCTGCCTTCCGTCCCAACAGGCTCCACAAAAACAAAAAGTCCATGGCGTTTATGTTTTGGATCATTGAACAGCGACAGGAATTCTTCGACTATAACCGGCAGGGATGACCAATCGTCCCTGCTTATGTATCCATATCTCAATTCGCCCTTCAATTCGCCGCTCATCCCGAAATAGCAGGGGAAAGTCTTGTCTGTAACCGTATTATGGAACGTCGCGTATTCTTTCAGCAGCCATTCCGGTAAATCCCCGCGTGTTTCAAAATCCTCTTTCGTCAATAAAGCTTTATATGCTGTAACCATCCAATTTCCTCCGATGCGTTTAATAGCCCTCTATTTTATTTCCTAATATCGGCAATTTTAAACTTCTTCATTTTAAGTCCTGAACGGAATAAAGTGATAGAGAGCGAATAAAATGGTACACTCTATAGAGCGATGTTATTTCGAAGAAGAAATGCATACCTCCATTTTTCGCAAAGAGAAATGAATAAAAGGAGAATGAAATTGACACAATATAAGTACAAGGAAGAAACGCCCCCGAATTACGATGAGTTGAAAAAATCTGCAAACCGCATGGCCAATTGGAAAGAACGTTTGGCTGCTGTTGAGGAATTGGGCAAATGGAAAACGGAACAGACAATTAGCATCCTGTCGAACCGTATGAAAAACGATCCAGTATACCAGGTTCAGGAAGCGGCTTATGAAATGCTGCAGAATTTCGGCGAGGATGTCGAAATGCCGGAACGCAATGAAAATGAGCTGATCAAAGACACAGACAAAGTTTTGGTCCGCATCAAGAAAAGTTTGCCTGCTGATCATAGCTACGAAGACTTTAAAGCAAAACTGCAAAAAATGCGCAGCGATATCTACGATACGTATAAAGGCGCAAAAGGCGATGAGTTCGAAGCTTGGCTAGAAGCCCGGTGGAAAGCGGCACCAGTGAGAACAAGAAGAAAATAATTTAGTTTCAAATAAAAAAGACGGAGCGGGAATTTCCCTGCTCCGTCTTTTTTGCATTTATTTTATAAGAAGTCTTCAACTACATGTATTTCCGGATAATCGGCTTTAATCTGAATCCGAAAAGTCCGGCGAGTACAGCCAGGATCAAGTCTTTCGGAAGCGGGGGCACCATCCATGCCCAAGCCATCAGATAAGTGAATCCTTCCGGTGCAGCGAACCAAAATTTATAAGCCGCGTACATCCAGTTAGTGCCGAAAAGGTAATTGATGGCCAACCCGACAAGGGCCGCTGCGACAAAACCTTTGCGCGTTGGAAATTTCTCAGCAATTAATCCGACGGCATAGGCAAGCAGGACGAAAGAGACGATAAAGCCGAAAGTCGGTGAAATAATGGTGTCCATGCCGCCGGAGAATTTAGCGAAAACGGGCACACCGGCAAGCCCGATAAAGGCATAGACGACCATTGAAGCTGCTCCCAATTTACTGCCGAGCAGGATTCCGGCCAGTATTGCGAAGAACGTCTGTAAAGTGATTGGCACACCGCCGATGATTAAAAATGAAGTCAGGTTGGCGCCGATTGCCATCAATGCCGAAAACATTGCAATATGTACCAGTTTTAAAGTTCGGGCATGATTCGATGATCTGGTTTTTGAGTATGTAGTCATGTGGGACCTCCAATTTATAAGCTAATCAAAGTATAATAAATCCATATAAATGAGTCAACCTATTTTTATTTTAAGTTAACACAAAAGAAAGCAGCTCATAAAGCCCCGGATGATTATTCCCTTTCTCTCAATCTTCATGTTAGAATATTCCATGTTTACTTGTGAAAGGAGTGTTGAAATGGCGGAATGGTGGAAAAAGTCGACAGTCTATCAAATCTACCCAAGAAGTTTCATGGATTCAAACGGTGACGGCATCGGGGATATAAGGGGGATTATTCAGAAACTGGATTACCTGGAGGAGCTCGGTGTGGATATTATCTGGCTGTCACCGGTCTACGATTCACCCAACGATGACAATGGCTATGATATCCGTGATTACCAGAAAATCATGGATGATTTTGGCACGATGGAAGACTTCGAGGAATTGATTGGCCAAATGCACAAAAGAGGATTGAAACTGATGATGGACTTGGTCGTCAATCACACTTCGGATGAGCATGAATGGTTCAGCAGCAAACCGGAATATTACATATGGCGCGATGAGCCGAATAATTGGCGTTCGTTTTTCAGCGGCTCTGCCTGGGAATACGATCAGCAGCGCGAGCAATACTTTCTTCATCTGTTTTCGAGGAAACAGCCCGATTTGAACTGGGAGAACCCGGAGATGCGTGAAGCGGTTTATGGGATGATGCGCTGGTGGCTGGATAAAGGAGTCGATGGTTTCCGTATGGATGTCATCAATTTGATTTCCAAGGACCAGGATTTTCCGGACGGACCGGATGGCGACGGCGGAGCATTTTATATGAATGGCCCGAAAGTGCACGATTACCTTCAGGAAATGAACAGGGAAGTATTATCAAAATACGATATTGTGACGGTCGGTGAAATGCCTGGTGCAACCATTTCGGATGCCATCAAATACACCGATGAAGAGCGCAAAGAAGTGAATATGATTTTCACGTTCGAGCATATGGGGCTTGACCAGGCAAGCGGAGAAAAATGGGATTTGAAGCCGCTTCAGCTGACAGATTTGAAATACAACCTCGAGCACTGGCAGCATGCCTTGCATAATTCGGGATGGAACAGCCTTTACTGGAATAATCATGACCAGCCAAGAATCGTGTCGCGGTTCGGCAATGACGGGGAATACCGTGTCGAGTCAGCGAAAATGCTGGCGGCCTGCCTTCATTTCATGCAAGGAACGCCTTATATCTATCAAGGCGAAGAAATTGGCATGACAAATGTCCGTTTTGATTCGATTGAAGAATATAAGGATATTGAAACACTGAATATGTATAAGGAAAAAAGAAGTCTTGGCGTACCGCACGAGAAAATCATGCATTCGATATATGCCAAAGGCCGGGACAATGCCCGCACACCGATGCAATGGAATGCGGAAGTGCATGGAGGTTTTACAATAGGGACTCCCTGGATCGCTTCAAATCCGAATCATTCAACCATCAATACATTGGATAGAGACGACAGCGGATCCATTTATCAATTCTATAAAAAATTGGTTGAATTACGTAAAAAGATGGACATCATCACGCACGGCAATTTTACTTTGCTCCACCGTGAGGATGAAAATGTTTTCGCCTATACCCGCGAAGTTCCCGGAGAACAGTTGACAGTCTACTGCAATTTTTCAGAACAGCAGCTTGAGTTCCCGAGACCGCAGGGAGAGCTTTTAATCCATAACTATGAGAAGCCCGAAAGCATGGGGAAAATAATTTTACGTCCTTACGAAACAATTGTGTTCCATAAAAAAATCTAGAAATCGAAAAATTTTAAGTTATGATAAGAGTACTTCACATAACAGGAGGGGGAACTCGATGGTGAATGTAATGGGTGTAGATATAGGGGGAACGAAAATTCGCCTGGGCATAATTGATGCCGCCGGCAAGATTCTATATGACGAAAAAATACCGACTCAATTTCCGCTGTATCCTTATCTTGAGGAAAATGTCCTTCGTATTCTAGGGGATTATCCGGAAGTGGCAGCTGTCGGAATCGGCACACATGGTTTTGTCGATCCGAAAGAAGGTCGCATCTTCTTTTCCACAGATGCCTTGCCGGGATGGAGCGGCACGAAAGTGAAAGAACAATTGGAAGCGGCCGCCGGCATACGTGTGGAAGTTGAAAATGACGCCAATTGCGCGGCGCTGGCAGAAGCGAAATTCGGAGCAGCCAAAGGGCTGGACCGTGTTGTGTGCCTGACGCTTGGCACGGGGCTTGGCGGAGGCATCATCTGGGACGGTAAATTATTGAGCGGCGGTCCACACGGCGGCGCAGCAGAACTCGGGCATATCACTTTATATCCGGGCGGGGCTGATTGCGCGTGCGGACGCAAAGGATGCTATGAACAATATGTTTCCGGTACAGGAATCCAGCGCCGTATTCGAGAAGCGGGTCTGGACATCACTCCTCTCGAAATGTTCCAACAAGCAGCAACAGACGAACATTCCCAGCAATTATTGGAAGCGTTCACATATGACCTGGCAATCGTCATCAGTTCGCTGCAGGCGGTCTTTGATATGGACTCAGTTGTCATCGGTGGCGGAGTATCGGAATCAGCGGAATACTGGTGGCCGCAATTGCTGAGCCAGCTCAAACCATTGCTGCTCAATCCATTGGATATTCAAACAGCGAAATTCGGCAATGATGCCGGAGTATTAGGCGCTGCATTACTCGTATTGGAAGGAAAGTGAAATCGTGGCAAAATTACTTATGGAACAATTGACTAAGACTTTCGACAATAAAGCGATGGCGGTGGAGAATTTCAACCTCACTGTTGAAGACGAGGAATTTATCGTATTCGTCGGACCTTCAGGATGCGGGAAATCCACCACGCTTCGAATGATAGCAGGACTGGAAGATATTTCGTCAGGTACCTTTTCAATCGATGGGAAAAAGATGAATGAAGTGGAACCGAAAGACCGCGATATCGCAATGGTATTCCAGAATTATGCTTTGTATCCGCATATGACGGTATACGAAAATATGGCATTCAGCCTGAAACTGAAAGGAATGCCGAAAGCGGAGATTAAGGAACGGGTCAGAAATGCGGCGGAGATACTCGGATTGATGGACTACCTGAACAGGAAGCCGAAAGCTTTGTCCGGTGGACAGCGTCAGCGTGTGGCACTTGGACGTGCGATTGTCCGTGACGCTAAACTGTTTTTGATGGATGAACCGCTGTCGAATCTCGATTCGAAATTGCGTGTACAGATGCGGACGGAAATTTCGAAACTTCACCAGCGTTTAAAAACTACAACAATTTATGTAACACATGATCAGACAGAGGCAATGACGATGGCGACACGGATTGTCATAATGAAAGACGGCGTGATTCAGCAGGTGGGAACTCCGAAAGAAGTTTATGATCAACCCGATAACGTATTCGTAGCGGGGTTCATCGGTTCACCAGCCATGAATTTCTTCAATGGCCGCATAGAAGGAAATTATTTTGTTATGGGCCAGACGAAACTTCTTATCCCTGATTCTGCCTTGCCTGAAGGTTTGGACAATCAGGAAGTAATCATCGGCTTGCGTCCGGAGCATATTACCCATAAACCGGAAAAAGACCAATCAACTGTTGAAGTGAATTTAGATGTAGTGGAATTGATGGGTTCTGAATATATGGTTTATGCGACACTCGAAGGCCACTCCTTTGTCGGACGTGTAGATGCCAACCTCAATCTGTCAGCCGGCACTGTTTTTCCGATGGCTTTTGAAATGGATAAAGCACGCTTTTTCGATCCTACAACAGAAAAAAGAATAAAATAAAATTTTTTTATAGTTATTGTGCAAACGTTTTCACTGTGATACGATACAAATAATTGGAAGTTGGAAACGCTTTCTTAAAAAAGTTTCCGTTTTTATTTTCGTCATTGTGCAAACGATTGCACGAAACTCAAAGGGGGATTATAAACATGAAAGAGTTTAAGTTCAAAAAAGAATTGCTCGCGTCATTACTGGTTACAACGAGTTTGCTGGCTGCTTGCGGCAACGGCGGAGATGAAGAAGGTTCTGCCGCTGAAGGCGATAAAGTAACAGTGGATATTTTCCAATTCAAAGTGGAATTCAAGGAACAATTTGAAAATGTCGTGGCAATGTATGAAAAAGAAAACCCGGATGTAAATATTGAAATCACAACAGTAGGCGGCGGAGAAGATTATGGCGCGGCATTACGTTCTAAATTCGCTTCAGGCAACGAGCCGGCAATCTTCAATATCGGCGGTCCACAAGATGTAGCTGACTGGAAAGACAGCCTGGCTCCTTTGTCAGACACAGCTGCTGCAGAAGCCGCGCTTGACGGAACACTGGAAGGCGTTACGGTCGATTCGGAAGTTCTGGGTTTGCCTTATAACCAGGAAGGTTACGGATTCATCTACAACATTCGCCTATTTGAAGAAGCTGGAATCGATCCAGCATCGATCACAGACTTCGCAAGCCTGGAAGAAGCCGTGAAAACGTTGGATTCGAAAAAAGAAGAACTTGAAATCGAGTCGGTATTCGCTTTGCCGGGTAAAGAAAAATGGGTAACCGGATTGCATTTATCGAATACGTTCATCGCTCCGGAATTTGACCATAATGTTCTGGATGCATACGATTCGAAAACTATTGACTTCACGTATTCAGATGCATTCAAGAAAATCCTTGATCTTCAAAACGAATATTCGAAACAGCCGACAGTCAGCCTTGATTACTCGCAGCAGGTTGAAGAATTGTTTTCATTGGAACGCGTAGCTATGATCCAGCAAGGGAACTGGGCTTACGGTTCAATCGCTGGAATCGATCCTGAATTTGCCGATAATGGCATCGGCATGCTGCCGATACCGGTTGAAGGCTACGAAGAAGGCGGCCTTCCTGTAGGAGTGCCGATGTACTGGGCAGTAAACAAAAATCTTGATGAAGAAGTGGTTGAAGCTTCAAAAGAATTCATGGATTGGCTCTACACTTCAGAAGCTGGTAAAACAGCTGTAGTGGAAGATTTTAAATTCATCCCTGCCTACGAAGGCTATGACACTTCGAAAATTTCAGATCCTTTATCAAAAGCGGTTTATGATGCTTCAGAAGCTGGCGAAACAATCGGATGGGTATTCATGGGATATCCGACTGGATGGGGCGAAGATGAACTTGGTTCGAATATCCAGAAATACTTGAGCGAAGAAGCGACTTGGGAAGAAGTTGTCGATTCGGCTAAAGCCGCTTGGGAATCAAGCAGACAATAAAACAGTGAAATAAATAAGCTGGAGACAAGAACAAAGCAGCCTCTGTGCTGCTTTGTTTTGTCTTTCCGCTTCTATTGCAGAAAGGAAGGGCTTAGATTATGCGTACGAAAGATTTTGCTTACTGGTTGTTCCTGGCCCCGGTCTTAATTGCTTTGACCCTTGTGGTGGTCGTACCGATGCTGCTTGGCGTTTACTATTCCTTTACAAGCTGGAACGGTATCACAACAGGTGAATATGTCGGCTTCCAAAATTATATCAATCTTTTGAAAGATGAAAGATTCCTTGATTCTTTATGGTTTACGACAAAATTCTCTGTAGTTTCAGTAATCCTCATTAATTTTATTGGTTTGTCATTGGCGCTGATCGTGACATCGCGCATTAAATCCAGTAATCTTCTCCGGACGACTTTCTTCATGCCGAACCTGATCGGCGGTTTGATCCTGGGATTCATCTGGCAATTTATCTTTATCAAAGTATTTGCGAGTGTCGGAGAAATGGTTGGCATGGAAAGCTTGCAGGTGTGGCTGTCCACGACAGAAACAGGTTTCTGGGGGCTAGTCATTTTAATGAGCTGGCAAATGGCCGGTTATATCATGGTAATTTACATAGCTTATTTACAGGGATTGCCAAAAGAACTGCTCGAAGCTTCTGAAATTGACGGAGCATCATCATTCCAGCGTTTCCGCTATATCGTCTTTCCATTGGTTGCGCCGGCATTTACTGTCAGCATGTTCCTGACTTTGTCGAATACATTCAAACTATATGACCAAAACCTGTCTTTGACAGGAGGCGGACCCTATAATTCGACTGAGATGGTGGCCATGGAAATATTCAATACAGCGTTTGTGCAGAATACATTCGCATATGCGCAGGCAAAAGCGATCATTTTCTTTGTGATTGTTGCAATTGTCGCGTTATTTCAGGTTTATTGGAATAAACGCCGGGAGGTTGAAATGTAATGAGAAAAAAGAAGAATTGGAAATTGGAGATTCTCGGGATCCTTCTCGGCATTTTATGGCTATTGCCCTTTTACCTGATGTTCGTCAACTCGTTCAAAACGAAAAAAGAGATATTCACGGATGTGACAAGTCCTCCGGAGCAATGGAGTTTTGACAATTACATCACGGCTTTTCATGAACTCGATTTTCTGCAGACCCTATTCAATTCATTGCTCATCACCGTCTCAAGTGTCCTGCTGATTATTATCTCTTCAGCGATGGCGGCATACGCGCTGTCCCGTGCGAAAAGCCGGATTAGCACTATCCTGTTCTTCGTGTTTGTAGCGGCAATGCTGATTCCATTTCAATCGGTCATGATTCCGCTTGTTACAGTATTCGGCCAATTTGAAATGCTGAATCGCGGCGGCCTGATTTTCATGTACATCGGATTTGGTGCCAGCCTGTCGATTTTCCTGTATCACGGTGCATTGAACAATATTCCGAAATCATTGGACGAAGCGGCGCGTATTGACGGTGCCAACCGCTGGCAGGTTTTCTGGCACATCATTTTCCCGATGCTGAAGCCGATAACCGTAACGGTCGCTATTTTGAACATCATCTGGATTTGGAACGATTATCTTCTGCCATCCTTGGTTATTAATAAAACCGGAAGCGAAACTATTCCGTTGAAGATGTTTTTCTTCTTCGGGGAATATACGAAACAATGGCATCTGGCACTTGCAGGGCTAACCCTCGCAATTTTGCCGGTCATCATCTTTTATTTCTTCGCACAGCGGTCGATCATCAAAGGCGTATCGGATGGTGCCATAAAGTAAAGGGGAGATTAAAGTGGCAGTTACGATCAAAGATGTTGCGAAAGCGGCGGCGGTATCACCTGCAACTGTGTCCCGTGTAATCGCAGATAATCCGCGAATCAGTGAAGATACAAAACGGAAAGTCCGTGAAACGATGAAACATCTCGGGTATTATCCGAACTTCCAGGCGCGCAATCTGGTTATCCAAAAAACCCAGACAATCGGCATCATCATGGCAGATTCGGCGACCCTTGCTTTTCAGAATCCGTTCTTTCCTGAAGTGCTCCGCGGCATCTCGAGCCGCGCTCATGAAAGCCAGTACGGACTGTATTTGTCGACTGGTGCGACTACCGAAGAAATCTATGAAGAAGTCATTTCCATGACCCAGGGAAAAAGGGTCGATGGCATTATACTTTTATACTCCAGAATCGGCGACAAAATCATGGAATACCTATACAATAGCAATATTCCATTTTCAGTCGTTGGCCGCCCGGATGTCCATACCGAATCGATTTCCTATGTCGATAATGATAATGTCGGCAATTCGTATGAAGTCGTCAATTACTTGATCGGCCTAGGCCATCAGCGGATTGCTTACGTAGGCGGCGGATTGGAATATGTGGTGTCATTGGACCGTCTGAAGGGGTATAGAAAAGCAATAGAAAAAGAGGCGATCAGCTACGACCCCGAATTGATCGTCAATCAGTCGATCAGCACCGGACTGGAAGAGCAGTCAGTCAGAAGATTAATGCAGCTGGACCAGCCACCGACTGCAATCGTTACTCATGACGATTTAATCGCCTATGAACTGATCAGTTATCTGCAGGACATGAAAATCGATGTTCCTGGCGATGTTTCAGTATTGAGTTTCAATAACCACTCGCTTTCGGAACATCTGAAACCGCCGCTAAGCACCGTGGATATTTCAATTTATGAACTTGGTCTTCATGCAGCGGAACTTGTACTTGAAAAAATTAAAGACAGGGAGGCGCCGGTGAGAGAAGTTACGGTTCCTTCACGGCTGATAGAACGCGGTTCTTGCCGAAGTCTTTGAAAGGAAATGAACATGAACAAAAAATGGTGGAAAGAAGCAGTTGCATATGAAGTTTATCCGAGAAGCTTTATGGATTCAAACGGCGACGGCATTGGAGATATTAACGGAGTTACAGCCAAACTCGATTATCTGAAAGAATTAGGTATTGATGTCATCTGGATCTGTCCGATGTACAAATCGCCGAACGATGACAACGGCTACGATATCAGTGATTACCAGGATATTATGGATGAACTTGGAACGATGGAAGATTTTGACCGTCTTCTGGAAGAAATCCATGCACGCGGAATGAAACTGATTATCGATCTGGTCATCAACCACACCAGTGATGAACACCCCTGGTTCAAGGAATCCCGCTCGTCACTCGATAATCCGAAGCGTGACTGGTATGTATGGCGTGATAAACCGACAAACTGGAAAAGCATTTTCGGGGGACCAGCATGGGAATACGATGAAAAGACAGGACAATATTATTTGCACATTTTCTCGAAGAAACAGCCGGATTTGAACTGGGAAAACCCGGAAGTACGCAAAGCCTTATATGATATGGTCAATTGGTGGCTCGACAAAGGCATCGATGGGTTCCGGGTGGACGCCATCAGCCACATCAAAAAAGATTTTACTGACTTGCCGCTAGAAGAAGGCAAGCCTTATCTGCCAGCCTGGGAAAAAATGATGAATGTCGATGGCATCCAGCCGCTTCTCGCGGAACTTCGTGATGAAACTTTCGCCAAATACGATATCATGACGGTTGGCGAAGCGAATGGCGTATCCGCTGAAGACATCGAAGAATGGATCAGTGAGGAAAACGGCAAATTCAATATGGTCTTTCAATTTGAAGATTTAGGCCTTTGGGATGACGAAGTGCGAAAAGGCGTCAATGTGCCGGAATTGAAAAAAGTTTTAACCCGCTGGCAAAATGGCGTCGAAGGGATTGGCTGGAACGCCTTATTCATTGAAAATCATGACAGACCACGTGCAGTTTCAACTTGGGGCAATGACAGCATCTACTGGCGTGAAAGCGCCACATCGATGGCGTGTATGTATTTCTTTATGCAAGGTACTCCTTTCATCTATCAGGGGCAAGAAATCGGTATGACGAATGCGCCGTTCGAAAAAATCGAACAATACGATGATGTCCAGACGCATAATCTGTATTTCTATAATCTGGCGGAAGGCATGGAACACGATGCGGTTATGACGCTGATCAAAGCGACAAGCCGTGATCACTCACGGACTCCGATGCAATGGGACAGCAGTCCAAACGCTGGATTCTCCACGAACCAACCTTGGATCTATACAAATCCGAACTACGAGTGGCTGAATGTTGAAGCGCAAAAACACAATCCCCATTCTGTGCTTTCCTTCTACAAGCAAATGATCGCACTTCGCAAACAGATGAATGTGCTCGTTTACGGTAAATATGAATTGAAGGAACTTGGTTTCGAAGACGTTTACGCCTACACGCGCGAAGACGAAGACTCGAAGGTATTGGTTGTTTCAAATCTGGGGCCGAACCGGTACCGTTGGAATGAACCTGAAAACAGCGGTCTGCTGCTGTCGAATTACGAATCCGTTGATCCGGCAGAAATTCGCCCGTACGAAGCGAGAGTTTACCAAATTAAATAAGCGAACAGAAAAGGGCGGACCCGAATAGGTCTGCCCTTTTTGGATTGTCGAGAAAGAAAAAGTTAAAAACGATATTGCGCAAAACAGCTTCGCTTTCCTGGGGGCTTGCACTGAGCTAACTCGGACTCGGTCCCCTTCGCCCGAGTGGATCTCAGCACTTCGCTCGAATCACAGTTGGAAAGCCAACTGTGATTCTGATCCCCTGGGAGTCTTCGCTGTTTTGCTCCATATCTCGGATTGCTTTCTATAAGGGATATCCTTTTATGATTGTTCTAACTATAGAAGTAGGCACCGTAGTTCTAAACATACTTAGAATGGAGCAGTAGGCGGTGACTCCTGCGGGAACCAGAGCGAGTCCTGAGACCCCGCAGGGAGCGGAGCGACTGAGGAGGCTTAGGCCGCTCCCCGCGGAAAGCTTCCGCCTAGAGCGGAATGATTAAAGAAGCAGATACTTACTCAACCGCCTTTTTTTCTGAAATTAATACCCCGGCTTCTCCAATAATTTAAAGATGTTGTTTTTATAATCCTCAACACCCGGCTGGTCGAATGGGTTGATATCCAGCAAGTACGCGCTGTATGCGCAGGAAATCATATAGAAATAAAACAGATGGCCCAGATGGAATTCGTCCATCTTCTCGATTGTCAGGCTCATTTGCGGAACACCGCCGTCCAAATGCGCGGAGGAAGTTCCTTTATAGGCGACATGGTTAAATTCCTGCAGGCTGATGCCGGCGAGGTAATTCAATTCGTCTCCATCATTTTCCGCTTCGAATACAGTCAGATCTTCGTTGCTTTCCTTAATCAGCAGGAAACTTTCAAAAAGATTGCGGATGCCGTCCTGGATGTACTGACCCATTGAATGGAGGTCAGTAGTGAATGATACAGAAGCAGGGAAAATGCCTTTGCCTTCTTTCCCTTCACTTTCGCCGAATAATTGCTTCCACCATTCCTGGACATAAGCCAATTTTGGTTCAAACGTTGCCATCACTTCAGTTGTATAGCCTTCTGTATACAGATAATGGCGGGCAGCGGCATAGCGGATTGCTGTGTTGGTTTCAGGATCGAATGCCTGATAAGCCTCTTCGGCATCTTTTGCTCCGGCCATCAGCTGCGACACCGAAAATCCGGCAGCGGCAATCGGCAATAGGCCGACAGCAGTGAATACCGAGTAACGTCCGCCGACATCTTCAGGTACAACAAAGCGTTCGTAGCCATTTTCAATCGCCAGGTTCACCAGTGCGCCTTTCTCGGCATCAGTCGTTACGATGATTCTTTCAGCAGCTGCATCGCCGTAACGGTCTTCCATATATTTTTTCAGGAAGCGGAAAGCGAGGGCTGGCTCTGTCGTTTTCCCCGATTTTGAAATGACATTGACCATCACTTCCTTGCCGTCGAGGTGGGTAAGCAGCTGTTTCAAATATTCGCCGCTGACCTGATGTCCGGCAAACAGCACTTCGGTTTTTTTACCGCCTTTACTGAAATAAGGGGACAGTGCAGTTAATGCGGCTTTGGCACCCAGATAGGATCCGCCGATTCCGATTACGACCAAAACTTCCGCTTTTTCCTGAATCACATCAGCGGTTTTTTGGATACGCTCCATAAATTCAGGCTGAACGGTGCTCGGCCAATCAAGCCATCCAAGAAAATCGGAACCTCTTCCTTCTTTATTGTATAAATTGTCGTGAATCTCTTTTAACGCCGCTTTTTTTTCATCCGTCAAAACAGTTTCGAAGGACCCTGAATATGTAAGCTCAATCATGCGAAAACTCCCTTTCCTTTTTCTCTCAAGTTTACCATATTCACAGCCTCAACACCTTATTGTATATGCGATTTACGGAAGTCTTTCGTTTCAACGGGAACCCATAATCTGGTAAGCTGTAAATTAAGAAAGTGAGGGGAACGAAATGAAAAAAACAATTATAGGAATATTTATTTTGGCAATGGCATTTTTTCTTTCAGGCTGCCAGGAACAAGTTACTCCTGAAGACAGATTGGCGGAATACATAGACCACTGGAACAACCTCGAATTTGAAGAGATGTACGGGCAATATTTGAATGAAGGAACGAAAGCAGCTTACGGAACGGATGAATTCGTTGACCGCCAGCTGAAACTTCATGAAGACCTTGGCATAGAAAACCTTGAAGTGACTTTTACGGAAGCTTCGGAAGATACTGAATGGGAAGAAGAGCAGCCGGCTGATTTTCCGGTGCAGGTGACAATGGATACACTCGCGGGTCCGGTGGAATTTGAAGAAAATATGACACTTCTATATGAAGAAACAGAAGAAGCCGGAAACTGGTTTGTCGAGTGGACACCTTCTTTCATTTTCCCGCAGCTTGAATCCGGTGATCCGGTGCGCATCAACAGGCAGTCTGCAGCGAGAGGGGAATTGTATGACCGCAACGATCAGCCGCTCGCCGTCAATGGCACCGGCAGGTCAATCGGAGTTGTGCCGGAAAAATTTACGAATGACGCGGATAAAGAACAACTTGCCGAATTGCTCGGCATGTCTGTGGACGAAATCAATCAGCAATTGAACCAGGATTGGGTGCAGAATAACCTGAGCCAATTCGTGCCTTTCAGCAAAACTTCGAATGACAACACGGAATTGCTCGAACAGGTATTGGAAATTCCGGGCACAATGCATCAGGAAACCGCTATGCGTGAATATCCTTATGGTGAAGCCTTATCACATTTGATCGGTTACATCGGCCCGGTTACGGCTGAACAGCTGACCGAATTGCAGGAACAGGGCTATACGGAAAATGATATGATCGGCCGCCAAGGGCTTGAACGCCAATTGGAAGAACAGCTGCGCGGTGAAGACGGTACGCGTATCTATATCGATAAAGAACAGGAACAGATCACCGTGGCAGAAAAACAGGCTGTAAACGGTGAAAAAATCCAATTGACGATTGATGCTGAATTGCAGCAGGTTGCTTATGATTCAATGGCTGGTGAAGCAGGAACATCTGCAGCAGTCGATCCCGAAACGGGCGAAACACTGGTGCTGTTAAGCTCTCCGGGCTTTAATCCGAGCGAATTCACGTTGGGTGTAAGTGGTGAACGCTACGAGGAATTAAAAGAAGATCCTTTGATGCCGCTTTATAACCGCTTTGCACAGAGCTATGCACCGGGATCGACCATAAAACCGGTTACGGCGGCAATTGGTCTTGAAGCGGGAACACTCGACCCTTCGGAAGGCTTGACAATAGAGGGAGAAACTTGGCAAAAAGATGACTGGGACGGCTACAAGGTGACGCGAGTACATCCGGAAGCTCCCAATCCGATTGATTTGAATAAGGCGCTTGTTTATTCGGATAATATCTATTTTGCGAGACAAGCGTTGGAAATGGGAAGAAGTACGTTAGTGGAAGGGCTGGAAAACTTCGCTTTTGGTGAAGAGATTCCTTATCCGCTGGTGCTGCAATCCTCACAAATCTCAAATGATGGAACCATCGCTTCTGAAGGGCAGCAGGCGGACACTTCATTCGGGCAGGGGCAGATGCTGGCGAATATTCTTCACTTGGCATCTGTTTACCAGCCGTTTCTGACGGACGGCGTCATGCATAAACCGACGCTTCTGCTTGAAGAAGAAGATGCGCAAGTCTGGAAGGACGGATTGCTTTCAGCGGAGAATGCGGAAATTCTTCGTACAGATTTGCGGAACGTGGTAGTTGATGGATTCGCACAAGAGGCAAATCTTGAAAATATTCCACTGGCCGGCAAAACCGGTACCGCTGAGCTGAAGGCAGCTGGCGAAGAAAGCGGACAGGACAACGGCTTCTTCATCGCCTATGATTCCGCTAATCCCGAATTCATCATCGCAATGATGGTGGAAGATGTCGGAGATAACGATGGCAGTGCCTATGTAGCAGGTATGGTAGGAGAGACATTCGCACAGTTCTACGAATAACACAGGAGTCGCCATCTTATTATAAGGTGGCGGTTTTTTTATTGTATATAGAAGAGTTTTACTTTATGTTCAAATAATCATCAAAAATGCATCATAAAAGCAGGTTTTTTGTGGCATTTAGAGAATAATATTTATAGAAGAGAGTTTAAGTCTGCAACTGCCTGAAAAAGTGTTAGGAAAGAAGGGGGAAAGCGTGAAAAAGACTTGGTGGAAAGAAGCGGTGGTCTATCAGATTTATACACGGAGTTTCAAGGATACAAGCGGAGATGGCGTAGGGGATTTGAATGGCGTCACTGAAAAGCTGGATTATCTGCAAAGTTTAGGTGTGGATATCCTTTGGCTTTGTCCGATGTATAAATCTCCGAATGTCGATAACGGTTATGATGTCAGCGATTACCGGGATATCATGGATGAGATGGGCACAATGGATGATTTTGATAATATGCTGAAAAATATCCATTCCCGGGGCATGAAGCTGATTCTGGATCTTGTCCTGAATCATACCAGCGATCAGCATCCCTGGTTTCTGGAGTCGAAGTCCTCCAAAGACAATCCGAAGCGGGATTGGTATATTTGGCGGGATAGGCCGACCAATTGGGAAAGCATTTTTGGAGGTCCGGCTTGGACATTCGATCCCAAAACGTATCAATTTTATCTGCATCTATATACCAAAAACCAAGTCGACTTAAACTGGGAAAACCCAGAAGTTCGGCGAGCTCTTTACGATATGATCATTTGGTGGATTGAAAAAGGGGTAGACGGCTTCCGTGTAGATGCCATCAACCACTTAAAAAAAGATTTATCGGATATGCCGAATCCGGAGGGCAGGAATTACGTGCCCGCCTGGGAAAAGATGACGAATGTAGAAGGCATACAGGATTTTCTTGAAGAGTTGCGCGACGAAACGTTTGCGAAGTATGATGTTGTCACAGTGGGAGAAGCAAATAGCGTAAAAGCCCACGAAATAGAAGAATGGATCAGTGAAGATAACGGGAAATTCAATATGATTTTCAGCCTCGAAGCTCACGAAAACTGGGATGCAAATCTGGATCCTGATCATAATGTAGTAAGACTGAAAGAAATTTTGGATCGCTGGCAGCGGAGCGCACAGGGCATTGCGTGGAATTCTTTGTATCTGGAAAATCATGATCGGCCGAGAACTGTTTCAACCTGGGGAGACGACAAGAGATACTGGAGGGAAAGTGCAACAGCTCTCGCTTGTATGTATTTTTTTATGCAGGGCACTCCATTCATCTATCAGGGACAGGAAATAGGAATGACGAATGCGCCATTTGACGATATAAAAATGTACCGGGATGTGGAAACGAAAAATTTCTACCGGTATAAACGAAAACAAGAGGTTCCACACGAAGAATTGATGGCGACCATTAAAAAAGTCAGTCGTGACCACGCCCGCACCCCGATGCAATGGCATAGCGGGAAGAATGCCGGCTTTACAGAAGGCGAGCCCTGGATAAGCCTGAACCCCAATTACCGATGGCTTAATGTGGAGGCGCAGGAAAGAGACGAATTTTCAATCCTTTCTTTCTATAAAAAGATGATCCAATTGCGGCAGAACTATGAGTGCCTTTTGTATGGCAGCACAAAATTGGCTGAAACAGATTGTCCTGATGTTTATGCTTATATACGGGAATATGAAAATACCCGCATCCTTGTGGTGTCCCATCTGGACAGTGACGGCTGCCACTGGTCGCTGAAAGAAAAGGGTCAGCTCCTGTTAGCCAATTATCAGGAGTTTACTGAAGGCAGATTGCAGCCATATGAAGCGAGAATGTATTTATTGGAATAAAACAGGAATGCAAACCTTGAAGATGGAGGAGAGAAGCAATTGTATTATAAGGAACAATATGTATTTAAAGGCGAACAAATTTCAAAAGCGATTATCAGGAATTACCGTGAAGAAGATTTTGACGCATTAATCAACATTCAAAGAGAGTGCTTTCCGCCGCCGTTTCCGGATGAACTGTTGTGGAATAAAAAACAATTGATGAGCCATCTTGACCATTACCCGGAAGGTGCGCTGTGCATAGAAATCGAGGGGGAACTGGCGGGCTCCCTGACAGGGATGCTTGTTGATCTTGATTCTGAAAACCACTCGCATAATTGGGAAGAGGTTACAGATCGCGGTTATATCACTACTCACGAACCGGACGGAAAAAGTTTTTATATAGTAGATATCGGCATCAGGCCGTCGTTCCGGAAAATGGACCTGGGGAAGTTATTACTGCAGGCAGCTTATGAACGAGTGATTGAAGACCGGCTGGAGCGAGTGATTGGAGGCGGGCGGATGCCGGGCTATAAGCGTTTTTCAAAAGAAATGACGGCCAGCCAATATGCAGAGAAAGTATTGGCCGGCGAATTGAAAGATCCTGTCATCACTTTTCTGATGCGCAGCGGACGAATGCCGGTTGAGTTGGTGAAGGATTATCTGGATGACGAAGATTCGGGGAATTACGCTTTATTGATGGAATGGAAGAATCCTTTTATTCCGCATGAAAATGAATAAAGGACGGATAGAATTGGAAAAGGGACGCTCCCGATATCGTATCGAGGCGCCCCTTTGTTTGTTTAAGGTAACATTTATATAGCTTGATTCAATTTTTCAACCCTTCAAAAAGGGGAATCATTTCCGTTGAAAGTATTTGCTTTCAGTGCCGCGGTCAGTGTTCCACTGGGTGCTTTCTAACTTAAGCAACGTAAACCCTACCTTCTTTTACGTCCTTGCGATCCTCAAATCGCGCCAGTGTGAATAAGTATTCTCAAAAACATTAATGTAGAATGCCAGATTATCAAATATACCAGTTACCTCTGTGTTAACTTAAATATTATTGCACATACTAAGCGCGTTTGTCAAATTGAGCTCTTTTAATCAAGTGTATAATCGGCTTTCGTTTTTGAAATGGGTCCAATAGGGTATAATTAAGTGAACTTATGAAAAGCGGAAGAAGGAGATCATATGCAAAATACGAATTATGCGGATGACAGTCTGGCCCTGCACACCGATTTATACCAGATTAATATGGTGGAAGCTTATTGGGCGGATGGCATGCATGAACGGAAAGCGGTATTTGAATTGTTTTTCCGTAAACTGCCGTTTGGCAACGGCTATGCGATTTTTGCCGGATTGGAGCGGGTATTGGAATACCTCAAGAACTTTAAGTTCTCTGAAACGGATTTGACTTATTTAAAGGAAATAGGCTACAAAGATGATTTTCTGGCTTACTTGGAAACCATTAAATTTACCGGAGATGTTTATTCCGTCGTGGAAGGCGAAATCGTTTTCCAGAATGAGCCATTGATTCGTATCGAAAGCACTCTAGCTGAAGCACAGCTGATAGAAACCGCTTTACTCAACATCGTCAATTACCAAACATTGATTGCGACCAAAGCCAGCCGCATCAAACAGATTGTAAAAGAAGACCGTGTCATGGAATTCGGCACTCGCCGCGCCCAGGAAATGGACGCAGCGATTTGGGGTTCGCGTGCTGCGTTTATCGGCGGATTGGAAGCGACAAGCAATGTCCGGGCCGGAAAATTATTCGGTATACCGGTAGCAGGTACACATGCCCATTCGATGGTACAGGCCTATAAAGATGAATACGAAGCTTTCCATGCCTATGCGAAACGCCATAAAAATTGCGTTTTCCTTGTGGATACATATGATACATTAAAATCAGGCCTTCCAATTGCCATTCAAGTGGCTAAAGAATTGGGAGATAAAATCAACTTCCAGGGTATTCGCCTGGATAGTGGAGACATTGCGTTCCTGTCAAAAGAAGCACGGAAGATGCTGGATGGAGCCGGCTTCACAGATGTCGAAATCGTCGTGTCGAATGACTTGGACGAATACACCATCCTGAATCTGAAAGCCCAAGGCGCGCAAGTCGACTCTTGGGGAATCGGCACAAAACTGATTACTGCTTATGATCAGCCTGCACTTGGAGCTGTCTACAAACTCGTTGCAATTGAAAACGAACAAGACGAGATGGAAGACACCATCAAAATATCGGGGAATGCTGAGAAAGTCACAACGCCTGGATTGAAAAAAGTTTATCGGATCATAGACAGGGAAAACGGGAAATCAGAAGGGGATTATATCACCATGGTGGATGAAGATCCGGAAAAGGAAGAACGCTTAAAAATGTTCCATCCGGTACACACTTTCGTATCGAAGTTCGTTACCAATTTTGACGCGGTGAATATTCATGCCCAGGTGGTGAAAAATGGTGAAATTACTTATGTCTACCCTTCGATTCAGGAAGTGCAGGATTACGCGAAGAGAAGTCTGGAACTGCTGTGGGACGAATATAAACGCTCTTTGAATCCTGAAGAATATCCAGTCGATCTCAGCCAAAAATGCTGGGACAACAAAATGCGCAATATCCAGGAAGTACGCGATTCAATTCAAAGCTTCTCAAAACGATAGGAGGATTTTACATGACAGAACTGCAACAGAAAATCATTGAAGAAATGAAAGTTCAGCCAGAAATCAACCCGCGTGAAGAAATAGAGCGAACTGTTTCATTCCTGAAGGAATATATGAAAAAACATCCCTTCCTTGAAGGATTCGTACTTGGGATTTCAGGGGGGCAGGATTCGACGCTGGTTGGAAAAATGGCTCAAATAGCCGTCGACCAATTGAATGAGGAAACCGGTAGCGATAAATACGGTTTCTACGCAGTCCGCCTGCCATATGGAGAACAGTTCGATGAACACGATGCGCAAGACGCATTGGAATTCATCAATCCGACGAAAACCTACACTATAAATATTAAAGAAGCTGTCGACGCAAGTGACCGCGCTTTGGAAGAAGCGGGTATTGAATTGACGGATTTCATCAAAGGCAATGAAAAAGCGAGAGAGCGCATGAAAGCCCAATATTCTGTGGCGGCTATGCACAATGCAGTCGTGCTCGGCACGGATCACGCAGCCGAAGCCATCACCGGTTTCTATACAAAACACGGCGACGGTGCAGCGGATCTCACACCTCTTTTCCGTCTGAACAAAAGACAAGGCAAACAATTGCTGAAGGAATTGGGGAGTCCGGAACATCTTTATAACAAGATTCCCACTGCCGATCTTGAAGAAGACAAGCCGGCAATTCCGGATGAAGTTGCGCTCGGCATAACATATGACATGATCGATGATTACCTGGAAGGCAAGAAGATACCGGATGAAGCACGGGAAAAACTGGAAGGTTATTATCTGAAGACGCAGCATAAACGCATGTTGCCGATTACTGTCTTCGATGATTTCTGGAAATAAATTTAAAATCTGCAAAGTCCTCCAAACGGAGGGCTTTTCTTTATGCAAAAAAGCCGCTCTCCTGTTACTGCATAGTTGAGTTATTGCTTATAATTCGTTATGCTAATGAGTAAGAATGTGACAATTCAAAATATTATTTGTCACCCATTGGGGGAAAATTATAATGAATCCAAAAGATCAACTAAACAAAGTTATTGATAATATTGAAAAAGTCATTATCGGCAAGCGGGATATCGCCGAATTGAGTATGGTGGCCATGCTGTCCCATGGGCATGTCCTGCTTGAAGACGTACCAGGTGTAGGGAAGACCATGCTGGTCCGGGCATTGGCGAAATCGGTCGGCGCGGATTTTAAGCGCATTCAGTTTACCCCTGACTTATTGCCCTCAGATGTTGTCGGCGTTTCGATCTACAATCCAAAAGACATGGAATTCAATTTCCGCCCGGGTCCGATTATGGGCAATATCATTTTAGCCGATGAAATTAACCGTACCTCCCCGAAAACACAATCTTCACTGCTTGAGGCAATGGAAGAAGCTTCCGTTACCATTGACGGCGTCACTATGCAGATTCCTAAACCATTTTTTGTTATGGCCACCCAAAATCCAATTGAATATGAAGGAACATATCCATTGCCGGAAGCGCAACTGGATCGTTTTCTCCTGAAAATTAAAATGGGCTATCCTACTTCCAAAGAAGAAATGGAAGTCTTGAACCGTTCACAGCTTTCCATGCCAATCGAAGACCTGCAATCAGTCATATCTCTTGAAGAATTGCTGGAATTGCAGCGGGAAGCGAAAAACATCAAAGTGGATGAAACAATCCGAAGCTATATTGTCGACCTTGCCCGTCAAACACGAAACGATCCTTATGTTTACTTGGGGGTCAGCCCCCGGGGATCGATTGCCTTGATGAAGTCGGCACAGGCTTATGCTCTATTGAAAGGACGGGATTTCGTGACGCCGGATGATGTTCAATACCTGGCTAAATTCGTTTTTGGACACCGCATCATGCTCCATTCAGAAGCCCGTTATGACGGTATTTCAGCAGAAGAAATCACTGAGCGCATCTTAACGAAGACCAAAGTGCCTGTCCAAAGGCTAGTCGGCCAATGAAACGAATCAAAAAAGCCCTATCGTTATGGGGAAGAATAATTTTTGTGATTTTTATCCTGTTGCTTACTTTTTCATTTGCGATGTTCCAGGGCGGTTTTGTCAGCTGGTTCATCTTTTACATGGCTTTGCCATTTGTTCTGTATTCCTTGCTGTTAGTTTTTTATCCGCTTCAGGATATTGAATTGAACCGCCAAATCCATACAACGCAAATCAGAAGAGGACAGAAATACTCAGCAACAGTACATTTTAAGCGCAAATTATCCTTTCCTCTTCTATATACAGTATTGACAGAGAAAACAAACTCGATCGCTTTGCGAAAAAGGAATCCTTCGGATAATCGGTCAATGTTCATGCCTGGTTTTCGCAAAACCCATACCTGGCATTATGAAATTGAAGATATGCCAAGAGGCGAACACGTTTTGGAAGGCATTGAGCTGGAAATTGCAGATTTTTTTGGCTGGACCAAAAAAACGAAAATGTTCCCCTTGAAACAAACAATCCTTGTCTATCCAAAAACACATGATATTCCTTATCGTGCCCTTGAATCCAGTTATGACCAAGGAGCTATGGCAGCGCCCCATACATTGGTAAAAGATACGACAATGGCTACAGGCATCCGTGATTACCAGCCGGGAGATCGTGTTTCTTGGATTCATTGGAAATCATTTGCACGGACCCAGACCCTGCGCACCAAAGAATTCGAAGACAGACAGGCCGAAGATTTATTTCTTCTGGATGACCGAAAGCCTTCGGAAAAATTTGAACTGCAGGTGGAACTGGTAGCTTCTTTGCTGCAGTCTATCGTCAGAGGCAATTCAAGTGTTGCCTATCTATCTGTTGGAAACAGTATCGATTCATTTCCTGTGATTCATTCAGAGAGCCACTTGCAGCGGGTTATGTATCATCTGACAAAAGTATTGCCTGATTTGGACCGGCCTGCTGATGAAGTGGTTAGCCGGGATCTTCAGCAAATCCGTGCTTCAACAGTGATTTATGTAACCGCTAAATTGACGGTTGAAATGGTCGATGCCATCCGGAGAAATGTGAAAAACCTCAATACCTGCATGTGCCTCGTCGTAACGAATAACGGCGAAAAGTTTGGGAAGGCAGACGAAGCCGCCCGTCAATTTGCAGTATCAAAAGGTTTTATCGTCAAACTTGTAGCACCGGAGAACTTCGCTTCGGTCTTTACGGAGGTGAGCCGCAAATGAATTCCATTCGAAAAAACAAGGCATTCATGGCGATACTGTATATTTTAGTTTTCCTCTTGTTGGCGGAATGGCTTACTCCTGTCATCACCTTGACCGATACCGGCCATAAAACGTTATTTCTTGTGTTTATCGGGATCAGTCTGCTCATGGCTTTTTTGCAAGTGCATTGGGCAATCTCTGCTGGTGTGAAAATACTCTATATTATGTGGTTTCTCATCAATGTTTATACTGAATCCGCTTTTTTCTCTTTTGAAGCTTTAGGATTTATTCTTTCTGACCTGCGGATAAATGTAGAGGCGCTGTTTTCCCAGGACTGGGCCCAAACAACCGATATATTCAGGACTGTACTATTTTTCAGCTTGTTATGGATGGCTGTTTACCTTATCCATTATTGGGTCAGTTTCCGTTTAAGTATTTTCCTTTTTTATATTCTGACGGTTATCTTCATCGCGGTTCTGGACACATTCAGCCCTTACAATGGGGATACTGCAATTGTCCGCATTATGGTTGTCGGCCTCATGCTTGCAGGGTTGCTTCATTTGGCAAGATGGCTTGAAGGTCACCGTATCAATGAAACAATCGAACGTTTAGCGAGTTTCATTATCCCGTTATTCCTGATGGTCGCGGTTTCCACAGCCCTGGCACTTTATTTGCCGAAAGCAGGGCCGTTATGGCCTGACCCGGTTCCATATATCACTTCGTTTTCCGGTGAAGGGGGACCGGGGCCGGCTGCAGTCGGGAGAATTGGTTATGGAGTAGATGATTCCGAACTTGGTGGATCTTTTCTTGGAGATGATACCCCGGCGTTTCGGGCGGAAGTCGAAGATGGACAGTACTGGAAAGTTGAAACGAAAGATGTTTATACGACGAAAGGCTGGGAGCTGAGTGAACCCGGCGCCGACCCGGTTCTTTACAGTAACGGTGATCTTATCGAAACAGAGTTTGAGCCAGGAGCTGAAGACGAATCGCTCAACGCAGTACTTGAAATGGAACAGGATTTTCCGTTTGTTCTCTACCCGTATGGAATAGAATCCATTCAGATGGAAGGGGAAATACGTTACAGTTATTCCCCGGTTGATCAGAAAATCGAACCGTTATTAAGCGGGGCGCCGTATGAGCCGGATGCTGTGGAAATTCAATTCAATGAACCGGTCTACAGTTTAACGGGTCTTCGTGAAACAACTGTCGATAAATTGGCTGAGCTGCCGCCGGAATTTGACCGCTATAAACAGTTGCCGGATGAATTGCCGCAGCGAGTCAGAGACCTTGCAGAAGAAATCACGATGAATTCTGAAACTGTTTATGATAAAGCTCGAGCTGTAGAAGACTATTTCGAAAGAAATGATTTCGAATACAGCCTGACAAATATTCCAGTGCCTGAAGAAGACCAGGATTACGTTGATCAATTCTTATTTGAAACCAAGCGCGGCTATTGTGATAACTTTTCAACTTCCATGGTAGTTTTGCTGCGCAGTCTGGATATTCCTGCACGCTGGGTAAAAGGGTTTAACGAAGGTCTGCAAGTGGACAGCGACAATGAACGCGAAACTGAAATATACGAAGTCACCAATAACAATGCCCATTCATGGGTGGAAGCTTACATGCCTGGTGTTGGTTGGATGCTGTTTGAACCGACCATCGGCTTTACAGGATCTTCCGAAATCGATTTTGATTTGGACATCGATTCATCAGACCCGGAAGAACAAGAGTTGCCGGAGCGTCCGCAACAGCCGGAACTTGAAGAAGAAGAGGATGCTGCAGCGGCTGCGTCTGAAGGGTCAAACGGTCCTGGGTTATGGGAGCGGATAAATGAATTTGTATCAGAACATAAAGGAGCTGTATTTTTAGGAGCAGCAGCTTCTGTATTCCTGGCAGTATTGTTATTTCTCAAACGCCAGAGATGGCTGCCGAAAGTATTGGTTCCATATTACCGAAGAAGAAATGGCAAACAGACATTTGAAAAAGCCTATCTCCGCTTATTGAAACAATTGGATCTCTACGGCATTAAAAGGGAAGATGGGCAGACATTGATGTCTTATGCCAGATATATCGACTCTTTCTTCGGGACAAAGGAAATGACCCGTTTGACGGCTTCTTATGAGCAGTCCGTCTACGGTGGCCGTCCGGAAACTGTTGAATGGCGCGAATTGAAGGAAAGTTGGGAAAACTTAATCAATCGCACAAGCAGTTGATTTTGCCCGGGCTAACTTGTACAATTGAGAAAATTATAAGTACAGGTGCCCTCATATATGTCCGGTGATATGGATCGGATGTCTCTACCAAGTCTCCGGAAATGACTTGACTATGAAGGCGGATGCCGCATGCATATTTTTGCATGGGGCTTCGCCTTTTTGATGTAGAGCAAAAGAACGCGAGGAGCTTTTTCGCGTTCTTTTATTATTTGTGCCGCCTGAAATCGATCAGAAGAGGTGAAGGTTTTGCCAGTCAGTCCTATGTTAAAAGAACAAAGTAAAATCGTCGTATTAGATTTCGGCAGTCAGTATAACCAGTTGATCACACGGCGCATCCGTGAACTTGGAGTCTATAGCGAACTCCATCCACATACGGTTACCGCTGAAGAAATAAAAGAAATGAACGCTACCGGCATCATTTTTTCAGGTGGTCCTAACTCGGTATATGATAAAAATGCTTTTTCCATCGACGATGCAATATTTGAAATGGGTCTGCCGATTCTAGGAATTTGCTATGGCATGCAGTTGATGGCCTTGCATTTGAAAGGTGACGTCAAAAAAGCGCAGAACCGTGAATACGGTAAAGCCGAGCTGAAACTGGTGAAGGAAAGCAAATTGTTTTCTGGAATGCCTGAAGAACAAATTGTATGGATGAGCCACGGCGACCTGGTAACTGAAGCACCTCCTGGATTTGATGTTATCGGTACAAGCGCAGGCTGTCCGATCGCATCGATGGCTGATGAATCCAGAGGTTTTTACGGTGTCCAGTTCCACCCTGAAGTTCGCCATTCAATCTATGGCAATGAATTGCTCCGTCAATTTGTTTTCGAAATCTGCGGCATGAAGGCAGATTGGTCGATGGAAAACTACATCGAACTCGAAATTGAAAAAATCCGTGAAGAAGTCGGAGATAAAAAAGTTCTCTGCGCCTTGAGCGGAGGAGTAGACTCATCAGTTGTAGCTGTTTTGATTCACCGGGCAATCGGTGACCAGCTGACTTGTATGTTTGTCGATCACGGGCTGCTTCGCAAAGGAGAAGCGGAAAGTGTCATGAAAACTTTCGCAGACGGTTTTAACATGAACGTCATTAAAATTGATGCGCGCGACCGTTTTATGAACAAACTCGCAGGCGTGACTGATCCGGAACAAAAGCGTAAAATCATCGGCAATGAATTCATCTATGTTTTTGATGATGAAGCTTCCAAACTGGAAGGAATGGACTTCCTTGCACAAGGAACTTTATATACGGATATTATCGAGAGCGGCACAACGACTGCCCAGACGATCAAGTCGCACCACAATGTCGGCGGACTTCCGGACGACATGCAGTTTAAACTGATTGAACCACTGAATACCTTGTTTAAAGATGAAGTGCGCGTTCTTGGCACGGAACTTGGTATGCCTGATGAAATCGTTTGGCGCCAGCCATTCCCGGGTCCTGGTCTCGGCATCCGGATCATGGGAGCGGTCACTGAAGAAAAACTTGAAATCGTCCGTGAATCTGACTGGATTCTGCGTGATGAAATCAGTAAAGCTGGTCTGGACCGTGACATCTGGCAATACTTCACGGTGCTTCCTGATATCCGCAGCGTTGGAGTCATGGGCGATGCACGCACATACGATTACGCAATCGGCATTCGTGCGGTAACATCGATAGACGGCATGACTTCGGACTGGGCCCGTATTCCTTGGGACGTCCTCGAGAAGATAAGTGTAAGATTGGTCAACGAAGTGGATCATATCAATCGCGTGCTTTATGACATCACGAGCAAGCCGCCAGCGACCATCGAATGGGAATAAAAAGGAAATCACGAACTAAAAGACGAAAAAAATAGATATTGTTCGTGATTTACCTTGTTTATAGAAAAAAGATGTGTTATTCTACAATAGAAATTAAATAACGCTGTCGTATAATGTCGGGGATATGGCCCGAAAGTTTCTACCGAGTTACCGTAAATGACTCGACTACGATTTAAGTTTTTATTCCTTTAATCACACAGGGATTTAAACTTTTTCTGAAATAATTATTTCAGAATTTAAAATCGAAGGGCGCATACGGCATTTTGCTGTGTGCGTTCTTTTGTTTTAATTGCATTTTGCGGCAGCACGCGGAGGAAATGGAAAAAATGAAGAAATATTTTCAGTTTGATGAGCTTGGAACAAATTATCGCCGTGAAATAATTGGCGGTTTAACTACTTTCTTGGCAATGGCTTATATTCTGGTGGTCAACCCGCTGACATTAACATTAGCTTCAGTACCCGATCTTCCCGATGCAATGCGGATGAATTATGGAGCTGTCTTTGTAGCAACTGCTTTGGCAGCTGCACTGGGGTCCATATTAATGGGGGTACTTGCGAAATATCCAATAGCCTTAGCGCCCGGCATGGGATTGAATGCATTTTTTGCCTACACAGTAATTCTGACATACGGAATTCCTTGGCAGACGGCTTTGACTGGTGTACTTTTTTCAGGAGTAATATTTATCCTCCTTACATTGACAGGTGTTCGTGAAACGATCATAAATGCAATACCGGCAGAATTGAAATATGCCGTGGGTGCAGGGATTGGACTTTACATCACTTTCATCGGACTTCAAAATGCTGAAATTATTGTCGGTAATCCGGATACAATGGTAGGAATAGGCGATTTAACGAACCCTTCTACGTTACTTGCTATTTTCGGTTTATTTGTCACAGTGATATTCATGGTACGGGGATTTAAAGGCGGCATTTTCTTCGGGATTCTTATCGCTGCAGTTGTTGGAATGATCTTCGGCATCGTCAATTTGCCGAGTGCCATCATTGATTTGAATGTACCAAGTATGGGGCCGACATTCGGTGTTGCTCTTGAACCGATCTTCAACGATTTCGGATCTCTTATGACCATCGAATTTCTGGTTGTTGTATTAACCTTCTTGTTCGTGGATTTCTTTGACACTGCAGGAACTTTGGTAGCTGTTGCCAACCAGGCAGGCTTGATGAAAGACAATAAATTGCCAAGAGCAGGTAAAGCTCTTCTGGCTGATTCAATTGCGACAGTAGGGGGAGCGATTTTCGGTACGTCGACCACTACTTCATATATTGAATCCACTTCAGGAGTTGCTGCTGGAGCGCGCTCGGGATTTGCTTCAGTAGTCACAGGTGTTCTGTTCCTGGTAGCGATCCTCTTTTATCCACTGCTTGAAGTTATCACAAGTGCGGTCACTGCACCGGCTTTGATAATAGTAGGCGTGCTGATGGTCTCTTCTCTGGGATTGATTGACTGGAGCCGTTTTGAAATTGCTGTTCCGGCATTCCTGACTATGATTGCTATGCCTTTGGGATACAGCATCGCGACTGGGATTGCAATCGGATTTATCTTTTACCCAATTACGATGATTGCTGCAGGAAAAGGAAAGCAGGTTCATCCAATCATGTATGGCCTGTTTGTAATATTTGTTTTGTATTTCATTTTCCTGGCTTAAAATCTCAACATAATGCAAGAAAAGCCCGCCAAGAATTTGGCGGGCTTTTCTTTGGTAATATTTATATAGAAGAAAGGTATAATTTTTAGCGTTAAAAATACACCCAGGAAATGCTTGGCGAAATTTAAAAGGTGTATAGGAAATGGATTGGGCGATTTGATTATCCGCAATCTTCAATTGAAGATTGATATCTAAAACTGACAGAAAACATTGGGTGCTTCTGGTGAGAAGGACAGTCCTAAAATGCAGGAATTAAAAACTTCTCCATAGCTTTGCATGTAAAGGAAATTATTCCTTTCAAACATGTAACTCTATTGTAATTTTATTATGAGAAAATTCTGTTATAATTAACTCAGTAACACCAATAAGAAACTTTAATCTTTTTGTTGACATGTTATTCGTCAGCTGGTATATTAATAAAGTCGCCAATGAGCGCGGCATTAAATTTTAAAACTTGAACCTTGAAAACTGAACAGCAAAACGTCAACGAATGACGTCACGAGCGCCTCGGCGCGAGAACGGCTTTTGCGATGGTCGCCTTCGGGCGATTGGAGCACAGCCTTCGAGTTTCTTGGGTTCGTGACTTAATTACTGATCAGCACTTGTGCAGATCAAAGCGAATCGTGCGTCCTTCGGGACGGCGAT
>NZ_QLZR01000004.1 GCF_003289955.1 Planococcus halotolerans
ATTGACCATAAAAAAATCCTCCTTCTACTTAAATGTCATGCTTTTACGCATGCTTTTTAAGTATACCGGAGGTATTTATAACGGAAATATGTTTGTGGCTCTCTACATCGCAAACGGTGGCTCTATCTTCCGCAATTGATGGATTAATTTTACGCATACGTGGCTCATTCACAGTGCAATATTCATTTTTCTGTATTCATCGAATCATGAAGTGTAAAAGGATATAATAGTTAGAGAACATAGAAGAAGGTAAAGGGGGTAAAAGAAATTAAAAAGCTTACAGTGATGTATGAAATTTTCATGTTTATCCTGGTAATTATTTCGCTTTTCTTCGCTTTTTCAGAAAATGACCAGCTTTTATTGTATGACAAAGTCATCTGGTTAATATTTGTTGCCGATTACAGCATCCGATTATGGCGTTCTGAGAAGCGTTGGAATTACATAAAGTCGCATCCATTTGAATTAATCGCAATCATTCCATTGGATTCTTTATTTCGTGCTGCACGATTTGTAAGGATTTTTAGGGTTATTCGGCTTTTGGGCATTGGATCGAGATTCTTTAAACCAGTTTATGGTGTCCTGCAAACCAATGGGCTTGATAAATTACTGATTGTCACGATGATTCTGCTCTTTTTAATTCCGATACCCGTTATTATTGTTGAACCGGCTATCAATACTTTTCCTGATGCTCTTTGGTGGGCAATCGTCACGACCACAACAGTAGGTTATGGTGATATTTCACCAACTACAGGACTGGGGAGAATACTGGCGGTAGTTTTGATGTTAGTAGGAATAGGCATAATCGGGACGTTCACCAGTGCTATAACCAGTTATTTAAGTAAGGAAAATAAAATGACACATGATAAAAAGGTGCTGCAGATTCTTCAGACAATCGAAGAAATTGAAGAGTTCGATGAAAAAGATGCCGAATTAATCCAGCTTTATCTCGAGCGTAAAAAGATGGTTTCCGAGGAAGTGGTTTTGAATAAAGAATATAACCCGCAACCTTAATTCGAATCGAATCAGGGTGATTGAATTTATGTTAATTTAATTTGCTGAAAAGAATATTGGTGAGGAGGCTGACTTTGAAAAATTTACAGTATACTTTGGTAGATGTATTTACTGACACTCCTTTTGGTGGAAACCAGCTGGCTGTTGTGGAAGGAAGAAACGATTTATCAACAGAAACAATGCAGAAGATTGCCAGGGAGTTAAATCTTTCCGAAACGGTTTTTGTTTTTCCGCCGCAGAAAAGCGATAATACGAGGAAATTGCGGATCTTCACTCCGCAAATGGAATTGCCGATGGCAGGACATCCCACAATCGGAGCTGCTTATGTGTTAACTTCCGCTGGTGCAGTGCAGACAGAAGAAGGGCGAAATGAATGTGTATTTGAAGAAGAAGTCGGAGAAATACTTGTAACAGTTCTCAAAGAAGACGGTCGAATTGTGAAAGTAGAAATGAAGCAGCCTCTGCCTGTTTTCAATGAAAAGTTCGAGAACAGAAAACTCGCTGCCGATCTTCTTTCTTTGACAGAAGCAGAACTTCATCCCGACCTGCCGGTTCAGCCTGTCTCCTCGGGCGTGCCATTTCTGTTTATACCGGTCAAGTCTCTTCAGGCAATTCGCCGAATCCAATTCAGGCTTGACGTTTGGGAGCAGCATTTCAAAGGGACACCGAATTTCCAACACATCTTCGCCTTTACCGCAGAAACGGAAAGTGCAGCAGCATCAGTTCATGGAAGAATGTTTGCTCCTGCAATGGGGATTTCCGAAGATCCAGCCACTGGGGGTGCAAGCGGTCCACTTGGTGCATATTTAGTCAAACACAAAATTCTGCCGAACGCTGAAAATGGCATATACAGCATTACAAGCGAGCAGGGATTTGAAATGGAACGCCCAAGTTTCATCGAAATCACCGTACATGGAACGCCTGATAATATTACAGAAGTAAAAATCGGCGGCAACTCAGTCACAATTGGAAAAGGTGAGTTGTTTATCTAGGTGAGTAAAGTTAGTGCTGAATGTTATATAGCGGCTGTTAATAATCTTCCAACCGGACCACCGGCTGGAAGGTTTTTTGTATGCATGGACATTTTGTGAAGCAGCAGGAAAAAATTAAAATTATTTTCCAGAAACTCTTCCAATCGAACAGCTGTGTTTGCTAAACTGTTCTGAGGTTAAAGAAGAATTACAGAAAGTAGGATGAACTGGAATTGCTGACGAAACTGCCGGTTAAAATAATTTTAGCTACTTTGATATTTCTTACAGGATTCAGCGGCTGTGCCGCTTATGATATTTGGACATACGCACAAACTTCCGAGCTGGTGAAAGCGGATGCCGCCATCGTTCTTGGAACGGCGGTTTGGGGAGATGAACCATCGCCGGTGCTCCGCGAGCGCATCAACCATTCGATCTGGCTCTATGAAAATGATTACGTAGACAAGATTATCTTCACCGGAGGCAAGACCAATGGTTCCGAATTGGCCGAGGCTGTGGTTTCCAAAAACTATGCGATGGCCCACGGCATTCCGGAAGAAAATATTTATATAGAAGACCGATCGATGGTGACGATTGAAAATTTCCGCTTTGTATCAGAAATCGCTGAGTTGTATGAGCTGTCGGATTTTCTCGTAGTGAGTGATCCGCTGCATATGAAACGCGCAATCCAAATGGCGGAAGATACGGGCTTCGAGGCTTTTACTTCTCCGACCACAACATCTGAATACAACTCGTTGACATCAATTGTGCCGTTTTTCTTCCGTGAAGTCGGCGCTTATGTCGCTTATACGCTGTCATTCGGTGACTAAATGGTCAAAATGAATCTCTTCCTGCCGGGAAGGGATTTTTTATTTTTTGGCTGAGAAAGTATAGCTGTTTTAATTCAAAGGTTCTTAAAAAAGAGTGTTGCACTGGCCAGACTCCAGCGCCCAGATTCTCTGGAACATAAGCCATTCTGGCTGTGCGGCTGAAAACACACCGCTTCGCCAGAGCGTCTTATGCCTTTCGAATCTAAATGGGCGCTTCCGCTTTTCGAAAATTCCATTCATTATTTGCAGAAGTAAGTGGTATAGTAAAATAAATGCGGTGACTGCCGCAATAAGCCGTATGGAGGAAAGGTTTAATTTTCTCAAATTAGGCAATGTTCTAGGGTAAAGACAATATTTGCGCGATGGAGGTGATTTGATGCGTAAAAAGTACAGGGAGTTGAAGCGAAAAGGCAATGTTGTCGTCTTTCCGACTACGATCAACCGTTTGCTGACAGAGGCTATGACACTTTTGAAACAGGAACGTTATGAAGAAGCGAGGGACGGCCTTTATCAGGTGCTTACCTACGAACCGGAGCATCCGGCTGCGCTGGGAGCTTATTCCTACTGTCTCTATGAGCTGGGGGATTATGATGAAGCGCTGGAAGTGTGCAGGGAATTATTGAAGGTGGGTCCGATTCACTACCTCGAGACGATGGAATTATACATAAGCATACTTATGCAGGTGCGTGAATTCGAAGAAGCTGAACATGTGATCGAAGCGCTGATTGAGGAAAAGGTATTGCCGGAAGAGCGGTTGGAACAATTCCATTTGCTGAGGGATCTGAACGAACGGATAGCATCCAAATCGATTGAAAAGATTGATGCGGATCAATATACGCCTGAAGCTTTTCTGTCTCTTAATCCATTTGAACAGGAACGCAAAGTGATGGAGTTGCCACCGTCCTCGTTTAAGCCGCTCAAGGATAAGCTGGTGGCGCTTGTTGAACATCCGGAGATCGATTTACTGGCGAAAACATACATATTATTTATCATGCAACAGGAAAAGGTGGCAGCAAAGGTCAACATACATAAGTTCCACTATATTGGCGAGTTTAAGATCACAGACCTGCCAGATCCGCAACAGAGCCCGAGGGTGGCTGAAATCCGGGCAATTTTTGCGGAACAATTGGCGAAAGACCCGACACGGCTTGAAATGGCAAACGAACTTTTTGAACGGCATATCTATTTGTTTTATCCTTTCCTTATGGATGAGTACGACGGGAAAGAAGTGGCGGAAGCCTATATGTCCTATCTGGATTTATTGTTCACGGGAGAAATGGATGAGACAAGTGATGAAGACCTGCGAAATCTGCTGATACAGGCAGAAATGTGGTTTGAAATGCGCAACGGATAGAAATAGTTGAACCTCGTTTCATGTGTGATATAATATTGAAGTTGTCAAAATTCGTATAAACGTATGAATGACTTTGTAAAAAATGTTTGGAGGGCTTATATATGTCAGCAAAATGGGAAAAGCAAGAAGGTAACACAGGAACACTTACAGTTGAAGTTCCAGCAGAAGAAGTAAATGCCGGACTGGACAAAGCGTTCAAGAAAGTCGTAAAAGAAATCAACGTACCAGGATTCCGCAAAGGGAAAATGCCGCGCCAAATGTTCGAAAAACGTTTTGGTGTCGAATCTCTTTACCAGGATGCTTTGGACTTCATCTTGCCGGATGCTTATGCAAACGCAGTTGAAGAAGCGGGAATCAACCCAGTTGACCGCCCTGAAATCGATATTGAAACAATCGAAAAAGGCCAGCCGCTTGTATTCACTGCTAAAGTGACAGTTAAACCGGAAGTTGAGCTTGGCGAGTACAAAGGCCTTGAAGTTGCAAAACCGGATACTGAAGTGACTGACGAAGAAATCGAAGAAAAATTGAAAGAAAACCAAGAGCGTTTCGCTGAACTTGCTGTTAAAGAAGACGAAGCGATCGTAGAAGGCGATACTGCAGTTATCGACTTTGAAGGATTCGTCGACGGCGAAGCTTTTGAAGGCGGAGCAGGAAGCGACTACTCTCTTGAAATCGGTTCTAATTCATTCATCCCAGGCTTTGAAGAGCAATTGGTAGGCGTTAAAGCTGGAGAAGAAAAAGAAGTTGAAGTATCTTTCCCTGAAGAATACCACGCTGCTGAACTTGCAGGTAAAGCTGCAACTTTCAAAGTGAAGGTAAATGAAGTGAAAGGGAAAGAACTTCCTGAATTGAACGATGATTTCGCTAAAGAAATCGACGAAGAAGTTTCAAGCCTTGATGAACTGCGCACAAAAATGAAAGAAGCGGCTGCAGCTGAAAAAGCTTCAAATGCTGATGCAGCTTTGCGCGATGAATTGGTTCAAAAAGCAGCTGAAAACGCAACAATCGATATCCCGCAGGCAATGATCGATTCAGAAATGGATCGCATGATGCAGGACTTCGAACAACGCTTGACTCAACAAGGTATGAACCTTGAGCTTTACTTCCAGTTCTCAGGACAGGACGAAGCAGCTCTTCGCGAACAGATGAAAGGCGACGCAGAAACTCGCGTACGTGTATCATTGACTCTTGAAGCGATTGCACAAGCTGAAAACATGGAAGTTACTTCTGAAGATATCGACAAAGAACTTGAGAAGATGTCTGGCCAATTCAACATGGATGTTGAGCAGATCAAAGCAGCACTTGGCGGCACTGAAATGCTTGAAAACGATATCCGCATGCAAAACACTGTTGAATTCCTTGTAGAAAACGCTAAAATCAACTAATATTGCAGAACACATAAGTTTCAAAAAAAACAAGGCGCGGAGACGCGCCTTGTTTTCTCTACATAGAAGATTTTTGATTTCACATAGGCTATGAGCAGCTGGGCGAATCTAATTAGTTGCTCAAAGCTATAGAATCTTGTAAGATTATGGCTTGAATAGGGGTGAATACATTGTTCAAATTTAATGACGAAAAAGACCATCTAAAATGTTCATTCTGTGGCAAACCACAAGAGCAGGTTCGTAAACTGGTTGCAGGACCGGGTGTATATATTTGTGACGAATGTATTGAGCTTTGTACGGAAATCGTAGAAGAAGAGCTTGGTACGGATGAAGCAGTTGAATTCAAGGAAGTGCCAAAACCGAAGGAAATCATGGATATCCTCGGAGGCTATGTAATCGGCCAGGATAAAGCGAAAAAATCGCTTGCTGTTGCTGTTTACAATCACTACAAACGCGTCAATTCGCAAAGCAAGATAGATGATGTTGAGCTTTCCAAGTCGAACATCGTATTGATCGGACCTACAGGAAGCGGTAAAACTCTATTGGCCCAAACTTTGGCCCGCATCCTTAATGTTCCTTTCGCTATCGCGGATGCAACATCTCTGACGGAAGCCGGCTATGTCGGTGAAGATGTCGAGAACATTCTGTTGAAACTGATTCAGGCCGCGGACTATGACGTTGAACGCGCTGAAAAAGGGATCATCTATATCGATGAAATCGATAAAGTGGCCCGTAAATCAGAAAACCCGTCAATCACACGTGACGTGTCGGGTGAAGGCGTTCAGCAAGCCTTGCTGAAAATTCTTGAAGGTACAACTGCAAGTGTTCCCCCGCAAGGCGGACGCAAGCATCCTCATCAGGAATTCATCCAGATCGACACGACGAATGTCCTGTTTATCGTGGGTGGTGCCTTTGACGGAGTAGATCAAATCATCAAACGCCGTCTCGGCAATAAAATCATCGGTTTCGGTGCAGACCCGAACAAAGAAGAGCTTGACGAGAAATCATTGCTCAGCCAATTGATTCCTGAAGACTTGCTTAAATTCGGTCTGATCCCTGAGTTCATCGGCCGTTTGCCAGTATTGGCAAGCCTTGAACAGCTTGATGAAAATGCATTGGTACAGATTTTGACTGAACCGAAAAATGCTTTGATCAAGCAATATCAGAAAATGATGGAGCTTGATGGCGTTGAATTGACGTTTGAAGACGAAGCACTTGTGGAAATCGCAAAACTTGCGATTGAACGTAAAACTGGTGCCCGTGGACTACGCTCAATTATCGAGAACATCATGCTTGATGTAATGTTCGACTTGCCTTCGCGTGAAGACATTGTTGAGTGTGTCATTACAAAAGAGACGATTACCGATAAAGTTCAGCCAAAACTCATCTTGGAAGATGGCTCTGAATACATTGCAGATAATAATGAGAAAACATCCGCATAATTTAGGATGATATGGGCTGACTCAGATTGTGCACATCCGCGCGGTCTGGGCTCAGTCCATTTTTTTGGCTTTATATTCTTATATATAGTTAATAAACGATATTCCGCAAAACAGCTTTGCTTTCCTGGGGGCTTGCGCTGAGCTAACTCGTGCTCGTTACACTTCGCCCGAGTGGATCTCAGCACTTCGCTCGTAACGGAGTTGGAAAGCCAACTCCGTTACTGTTCCCCTGGGAGTCTTCGCTGTTTTGCTCCATATCTAAGTGATTTCAACTTCTCTTTATATAATAGTTTGTAATTAAAGAAACACATTCCCGGAGGTGGCTTATAGATGGCTAAGAAGAAAGTTACAAAACGAGTGCCTTTATTGCCGCTGCGCGGACTTCTTGTTTTCCCGACTATGGTTTTGCATATAGATGTCGGACGCGAGCGTTCGGTGGCTGCATTGGAACAGGCATTATTGGAAGACAATATTGTTTTCCTTGCAACTCAGAAAGATATCAGTGTCGAGCAGCCTGAAAAAGAAGATCTTCAGAAAATCGGCACGCTGGCATACGTAAAACAGATGCTGAAGTTGCCGAATGGCACAATCCGTGTGCTGGTCGAAGGACTGGAACGCGGTCAGTGGAAGTCTTATGAAGAAGAAGAGAACTTCCCGGTTGTGGAAGTGACTTCGTTCCCTGACGAAACTGAGCGGGATGCTGAGCAGGACGCGTTGATGCGTTTGTTGGTTGAGCATTTCGAGAAGTATACAAAAGCGTCGAAAAAAGTAACGAATGAAACCTATAAAACGGTAGCGGATATTGAAGAACCAGGCCGCCTGGCGGATATGGTTGCATCACATCTGCCGCTGAAAATGGCCGGTAAACAGGAAGTCCTTGAGACTTTCGACATCAGCAAGCGTCTTGAAATGCTGATTGGCCGTTTGCACAATGAACACGAAGTCATCGATTTGGAGAAACGCATCAATCAGCGTGTCAAAAAAGCGATGGAGCAGACTCAAAAAGAATTTTATTTGCGCGAGCAGATGAAAGCAATCCAACAGGAACTGGGCGATAAAGACGGCAAAACGGGTGAAATTTCCGACTTGAAAAAGCGGATTGACGCAGCCGGTATGCCGGAATCGACGAAAAAGACGGCGCTTAAAGAGCTTGACCGTTACGAAAAACTGCCTTCTGCAGCAGCGGAAAGCGGCATTATCCGTAATTATATCGAGTGGCTCGTGACGATTCCGTGGTCTGAGAAAACGGAAGACCGTTTGGATATCAAATACGCAGAGGAAGTTTTAAACCGTGACCATGACGGATTAGAGAGCGTCAAAGAACGCGTCCTTGAATATTTGGCTGTCCAACAGATGACGAAATCACTGCGCGGCCCAATCCTTTGCCTTGTCGGACCACCAGGAGTCGGTAAAACGTCCCTGGCGAAATCGATCGCCGAATCACTTGATCGCAAATTCGTCCGCATTTCACTTGGGGGAGTTCGCGATGAATCCGAAATCCGCGGCCATCGCCGTACTTATGTCGGCGCAATGCCAGGCCGGATTATCCAAGGGATGAAAAAAGCGGGGACGGTCAATCCGGTATTCCTGCTTGATGAAATCGAGAAAATGTCGAATGATTTCAGAGGCGATCCATCATCAGCAATGCTGGAAGTGTTGGATCCGGAACAGAATAATTCATTCAGCGACCATTATATTGAAGAAACCTATGATCTTTCGAATGTGCTTTTCATTGCGACAGCGAATGATCTCAGCTCAATTCCTGGACCGCTGCGCGACCGTATGGAAGTAATTTCGATTGCGGGCTACACGGAAGCGGAGAAAACGCAGATTGCAAAAAACCATTTGGCACCGAAGCAATTGGAAGAACACGGATTAACAGCTGAACAATTGCAGTTTACAGATGAGGCTTTATTGTCTATCGTCCGTTACTACACAAGGGAAGCCGGAGTCCGCGGACTTGAACGCCAACTGGCTTCAATTTGCCGGAAAGTGACCAAGCAGATCGTGTCGAAAGAGACGGAAGCTGTGGAAGTTACGGAGAAAGAAGTCGAGGAGTATCTCGGCAAACGCAAATTCCGTTACGGCATGGCTGAAACGGAAAACCAGATCGGTGTTGCAACAGGACTTGCTTATACAACAGTCGGCGGGGATACACTGCAGATTGAAGTATCGCTGTCACCGGGCAAAGGCAAATTGCAATTGACCGGTAAACTGGGAGATGTCATGAAGGAATCGGCGCAGACAGCTTTATCGTTTGTCCGTTCAAGAGCCGAATCGCTTGGCCTTGATCCGAATTTCCATGAATCCCAGGATATCCACATCCACGTTCCGGAAGGTGCTGTTCCAAAAGACGGCCCATCAGCGGGTGTGGCCATCGCGACAGCTTTGGTGTCTTCATTATCTAAACGGCCAATCCGCCGTGAAGTGGGGATGACCGGGGAAATTACTTTGCGCGGCCGCGTATTGCCGATTGGCGGCGTGAAGGAAAAAACATTGAGCGCACACCGTGCAGGGCTCACTACTATCATTTTGCCGAAGGACAACGAACGTGACATCGAAGATATTCCGGAAACAGTCCGCGAACAATTGACGTTCAAATTTGTATCCGAAGCAGACGAAGCGCTTGAAATCGCTTTAGAAGGAGTAAACAAATGAAAGTTAATAACGTAGAACTTGTAATCAGTGCCGTCCGTCCGGATCAGTATCCGGAAGACAGCCTGCCGGAATTCGCTTTAGCAGGACGTTCAAATGTTGGTAAATCTTCATTTATCAATAAAATGATCGGCCGCAAAAGCATGGCACGTATTTCCTCGAAACCCGGCAAGACGCAGACACTGAATTTTTATAAGATAGAAGAAAAACTATTCTATGTGGATGTTCCCGGCTACGGCTATGCCAAAGTTTCAAAAGGTGAACGTGAAGCATGGGGCAAGATGATCGAACGCTACATCACTGACCGCGAACCGCTTCGCGCAGTGATTCAGATTGTCGATCTTCGCCACCCGCCAAGCCGCGACGATATCGCAATGTATGATTTCATGAAGCATTTCGGTATTCCGTGCATCATCATCGCGACGAAAGCGGATAAGATTCCAAAAGGCAAATGGGACAAGCACAAGAAAATTGTCCGCGACACGCTGGAGATGGAGAAAACCGATCCATTGATCGTCTTTTCTTCCGAGACAGGACTCGGCAAAGACGAAGCCTGGAAAGAAATCGAAAGCAGAATGTAAGAAGGATGAGCGCAGCTGAGGCTGCGCTTTTTTTATGTAAAAAAAGGATTGGCAAGGGATTGGGCGGGGTTCGCCCCGCCCACTGGGCAGTCCGCGGTTGCGGACTGCTTTCAAAAGGGATGTCTTTTCTTTTAAGGATAACGATTGTGGTGGAGGTGCCGGCTGATCCGGTCAATTTTCACCTGAGTGATCATAGAACTGTTTGAGTGATCATAGAATCGTTTGAATGATCATAGAATCGTTTGAATGATCATAGAACCCCGAAAAGTGATCATAGAACTGGCGAACCACTCAAATCCCCCCGAAAAACCGCGCACAGCCCCATTTTAACCCCCAAGTAAACTGACAAATTCGAATACGAGCGTAATCCTTGTCCTACAATTTCCCCAGTGCTAGAATTAGATTATAATCATTATAAATAAACATACTTCATTGCTTGTTCACAATTTCGGAGGCTTATAAAGCATTGTTGGTGGTATACTTATATATATGAAATATGGAACGTGAAAGGTGTTTTGAACCCATGCATACATTAGTAGTCGGGGTAAACTACCGCTCTGCACCCGTGGAGATCCGTGAAAAATTATCGTTTATCGAAAACGAACTTCCACAGGCCATGCAGGCTTTAAATAAACAAAAAAGCGTATTGGAGAACGTCATCGTATCAACGTGCAACCGCACAGAGATTTACGCGGTGGTCGATCAGCTCCATACAGGCAAATACTATGTGAAGCAATTCCTGGCGGATTATTTTGATATTCCGCAGGAGTCGTTTTCGCAGTATTTATTTGTCCATGAAAAAGATGAGGCGGTCGAGCATCTATTCCGTGTAACTGCCGGGATCGATTCAATGGTGCTTGGTGAAACGCAGATTCTTGGACAGGTGAAGGGCAGCTTCCTTGCCGGACAGGAAATCGGCACGACGGGTACGGTTTTCAACCAATTATTCAAACAGGCAGTAACGCTTGCCAAACGGGCGCATTCGGAAACAGCGATCGGCGAGAATGCCGTATCGGTTTCGTATGCGGCAGTTGAACTTGGCAAGAAGATTTTTGGCACGCTTAAAAACAAGCACGTTGTCATCCTGGGCGCCGGCAAGATGGGCGAACTGGCAATCAAAAATCTTCAAGGCAGCGGAGCGGACCGGATTACGGTCATCAACCGCACATTTGAAAAAGCGGAAGTTCTTGCTGACAAATTCGGCGGCAAAGCGAAGCCGTTAAATGAATTGCAATGTGCATTGCTGGATGCGGATATTTTGATTTCATCAACAGGTGCTCAGGATTTCGTTATCGACCTTGAATTGATGCAATTCGTTGAGAAATTGCGCAAAGGCAAGCCTTTATTCCTTGTGGATATTGCTGTGCCGCGTGATATGGATCCGCGCATCGGCGATTTGCCGAATGTATTCCTTTACGACATCGATGATATGCAAGGCATCGTTAACGCCAATCTGGCGGAACGCGAACGCGCTGCGACTCAAATCGTCTCCATGATTGATAAGGAAACGGGTCAATTCAATGACTGGCTGACGACTCTTGGCGTGGTTCCGGTGATTTCCGCATTGCGTGAAAAAGCACTTGGCATCCAGGCGGAAACGATGGCGAGCATCGAGAACAAGATGCCGGACCTGACTGACCGTGAGAAAAAAATCTTGAACAAACATACAAAATCGATCATCAACCAATTGCTGAAAGAGCCGGTCTCTCAGGCAAAGGAAATGGCCGGTTCACCGAAATCTCGCGAACAGCTCCAGTTGTTCCAGCAGATTTTCGGAATTGAAGAGGAAGTGCAAGTACAGATCGAGCAGCAGTCAAAAGCTGCTATGGTCAAAGCTGAAAAAGCTGCGGAAGATAAACAAAAGCAGCAACAACAGGAATCACCCGGATATTCATTTTAATCGGTTGGAAAGAGGCGTTTTCGAATCTATATGTTAAAATGTAGAGACGAAACGCCTTTTACTATGGAAATGAAGGGGAATGGGATGGCTGATATAACAATGGCAAGGCTGCATGAAGCTATGGTTATTCTATATGCTGTCAGCCTTGTTTTTTATTTTTTGGATTATGTATATAAAGAGAAAAAAGCGGCAAAAATAGCGATGTCGCTGCTTGGCGGCGTCTGGGTGCTTCAAACGGTGTTTCTTGTGTTTTATATCATAGAAACACAGAGGTTCCCGGTGCTTACGCTATTTGAAGGCATTTATTTTTATGCCTGGCTGCTTGTCACGGTGTCGCTCGTACTCCGGATATTCTACCGATTCGATTTTGCAGTGTTCCTGATCAATATCATCGGATTCATCTTCATGACGATTCATACATTCGCGCCGGTTCAGATTGAGCGATCGCCGGTCGGGGAATCGTTGATTTCCGAACTATTGCTCATTCATATCAGTTTCGCGATTCTATCATATGCAGCATTTTCACTGTCATTCGTCTTTTCGCTGCTCAATCTGCTGCAATATCGGCTGTTGAAACGGAAAAAATGGACGAAACAATGGAACAGCCTGCCATCACTCGGCCAAACCGAAAAAGGGATGTCGATTTCGATCGGCGTCGGCATTTCACTGCTGTTCGTGTCCCTGGTACTTGGCCTGCAATGGGCGTACATAGCGCTCTTTGATTTCTCGATTTTCGATTTGAAGATCATCGGTTCATTTATACTTGTGGTCGTCTACAGTGTAATCCTGTGGCGCCATCAAAAAGGCACGTTGAATGGCATGTCCTATTCACTGGCCCATATTTACGCATTTTTAGTGCTGCTGATTAATTTCTTCCTCGGCAGCCGTTTATCGGAATTTCATTTTTGGTATTAAGGAAAGGTAGGATTCATTTGAGAAAAATCGTTGTAGGATCTAGAAGAAGTAAGCTTGCTTTAACGCAGACAAATCAGTTCATCGATAAATTGAAGGCGGCAGGAGCCCCTTTTGAATTTGAAATAAAAGAAATCGTCACTAAAGGCGACCGCATTGTGGACGTAACCCTTTCGAAAGTCGGAGGCAAAGGTTTATTCGTAAAAGAAATCGAACAGGCGCTATTTAACAAAGAAATCGATTTTGCCGTACACAGCATGAAAGATATGCCATCGGTCCTTCCTGAAGGGTTCGTCATCGGCTGTGTGCCGGAACGCGAAGATCCGCGTGATGCTTTTATTGCCAATGGCCACGTGAAATTCATGGATCTGCCAGTTGGCGCGAAAGTCGGAACAAGCAGCCTGCGCCGCAGTTCGCAGTTATTGTTGATACGTCCGGATCTGGATATCCAGTGGATCCGCGGCAACATCGATACCCGCCTAGGAAAATTGGAATCCGGTGAATTCGACGCCATCATTTTGGCGGCTGCCGGCTTGAAACGCATGGGCTGGAAAGACGATATCGTTACTGAATTCCTTAGCATCGAAGAATGTCTCCCGGCGATCGGCCAGGGTGCTTTGGCGATTGAATGCCGTGAAGACGACATGGAATTACTCTCAGAACTTGCGAAAATCAATGATGAAGAAACGATGCTTGCGGTTAACGCGGAACGTAAATTCCTGAAAGATATGAACGGCAGCTGCCAGGTTCCGATTGCGGGCTATGCGACTGTCACTGAAGGTGAAATCACGTTTACAGGATTGATTTCCTCACCGGAAGCTGACCAGGTCTATAAAGAAACAGCAACAAGTAAAGATCCGATTGAAGCAGGGCGCATCGTTGCTGATAAAATCAGCGAACAAGGCGGCTATGACCTGATCCAGCGTGTCATTGCTGAGAGCAATGTGTAACAACGAAAAATCGCTCGAAGGAAAAACAATCGTTTTTACAGGTTCAAACTTTCCGGAAGAAGCTGCCGGTAAAGTCGAAGAGCTCGGAGGCCAGGCCATTTACCTGCCGCTTATAGAAACTTCGATCCGCCAGACGGATAAACCGGATTTCACTGATTACAGCTGGCTCATTTTCACGAGCCGCACAAGTGCGGAAGCATTTTGCCAGCTGCATGCGGACGATGTACCGCACATTGCGGCTGTCGGTGAAAAAACGGCGGAAGTTCTTCAGAACAACGGTTATCGTGTGGATTTTATTCCGAGCGTTTACAGTGCCGACCGTTTTGTCGAGGAGTTCCCAGCTGCGGCGGACGGCCAGAAATGTTTATTCATCAAAGGTGCTTTGGCTAAAAACACCATTGCGAACATGCCTTTGCCGGTGGATGAATGGGTCATTTACGACACAGAACTGAAATTGGAAAATGCAAAAGCATTATCCCAAATGAAACAACAAACGATTATCTTTGCCAGCCCCTCAGCTGTTTCGGCTTACCGGAAAGCGGGAGGGGATTGGAGGGATATAGAGGTTGCGGCAATCGGCCACGTAACCGAAAAGGCGATCAAGGATGCAGGCGGGCATATCGATTTTATCCCCGCCACCTATACGTATTTGGACGTCGTCAATGAAATAGCGAAAGGAAGATGTAAACAATGAAAGACTTGAAATTCAACCGCCACCGGAGATTGCGCGGATCCGCGAATATTCGTGCCATGGTGCGTGAAACTGGACTTTATAAAGAAGATTTCATCTACCCGATTTTCGTCGTCGAAGGCGAAAACGTCAAACAGGAGATTTCGTCAATGCCTGGCGTCTATCATTTTTCAATGGACCGCCTAGGTGAAGAATTGGACGAAGTCGTCGATTTGGGGATACCTTCAGTCATCCTGTTCGGTGTGCCGAACGACAAGGATGCTGTCGGTTCCGAAGCTTATCATGACCACGCCATCACACAGGAAGCCATCCGTTTCGCGAAAGAACGCCATCCGGAATTGCTGGTCATCGCTGATACATGCCTTTGCCAGTATACAGACCACGGCCATTGCGGCGTTATCGAAGACGGCGTCATTTTGAATGACGAGTCGCTCGACCTGTTGGCACGCACAGCTGTATCCCAGGCGAAAGCGGGAGCGGACATCATCGCTCCATCGAACATGATGGACGGTTTTGTGGCAGCAATCCGCTACGGGCTGGACCAGGCTGGATTCCAGAACATTCCGATTATGAGCTATGCAGTGAAATATGCGTCGGCCTATTATGGCCCATTCCGCGAAGCTGCTCACTCAACGCCCCAATTCGGTGACCGCAAAACCTATCAGATGGACCCTGCCAACCGCCTCGAAGCGCTACGTGAAGCCGCTTCAGATGTGGAAGAAGGAGCCGATTACCTGATGGTCAAACCGGCATTGTCGTATTTGGACGTTGTCCGTGAAGTTCGCGACAACTTCAATTTGCCAATCGTTGCTTATAACGTTTCCGGCGAATACGCCATGGTCAAAGCCGCGGCTTTGAACGGATGGGTCGACGAAGAGAAGATCGTCCTTGAAACATTGCTCAGCATGAAGCGTGCTGGAGCTGATATTATCATGACGTATCACGCGAAAGACGCGGTACGCTGGCTGGAGGGGAAATAAATGGCATACGAAAAATCTACAGCAGCATTTGATGAAGCGAAAGGCTTGATGCCGGGCGGTGTTAACTCACCTGTCCGAGCATTCAAATCCGTAAATATGGATCCGATTTTCATGGCTTCCGGCAGCGGCGCCACAATCACGGATATCGACGGCAATACGTATATTGATTATGTCTTATCTTGGGGTCCGCTTATTCTGGGGCACGCACAACCGGACGTAGTTGCAGCAATCAAAGAGACAGCGGAACTCGGCACTTCATTCGGAGCTCCAACTGTCCTTGAAAATGAAATGGCGAAACTTGTAATGGACCGTGTTCCTTCCATCGAAATGGTGCGCATGGTGTCTTCCGGTACGGAAGCGACGATGAGCGCATTGCGTGTGGCACGCGGCTTTACAGGACGCAATAAAATCCTTAAATTCGAAGGATGCTATCACGGCCACGGCGACAGCCTGTTGATCAAAGCAGGTTCCGGCGTTGCGACACTGGGTCTTCCGGATTCACCGGGAGTGCCAGCGTCAATTGCACAGAACACGATCACTGTTCCTTATAACGATTTGGAAAGTGTACGCCACGCATTCAAAGAGTTCGGCGACGATCTTGCAGCGGTAATCGTTGAACCGGTTGCCGGCAATATGGGCGTTGTTCCGCCAAACGAAGGCTTCCTTCAGGAACTGCGCAACCTGACGACTGAAAACGGTACTGTTCTTATCTTTGATGAAGTCATGACCGGTTTCCGTGTCGGATATAATTGTGCACAGGGCTATTACGGCGTGACGCCTGACATGACTTGCCTCGGCAAAGTTATCGGCGGCGGACTTCCGGTCGGTGCATTCGGCGGACGCCGTGAAATCATGCAGCAGGTTGCACCAAGCGGTTCAATTTACCAGGCAGGTACGCTGTCAGGTAACCCGCTCGCAATGCGTGCAGGCTACGAAACATTGTCACGTTTGTCTGAAGACAGCTACACGACATTCATCGAACGCGGCGACCAGCTTGAAAAAGGTTTCCGTGAAGCCGCAGAGAAATACAATATTCCGCACACAGTAAACCGTGCGGGCTCGATGATCGGTTTCTTCTTCACAAACGAAGAAGTGGTTGATTTCGAATCAGCGAAAACATCCGATCTGGACCTGTTCGCAGATTATTATAAATTGATGGCAGAAGAAGGCATCTTCCTGCCGCCGTCCCAGTTTGAAGGCATGTTCCTGTCGACAGCTCATACAGAAGAGCATATCGCCAAAACAGTGGAAGCATTCCACAACGTCTTTGCAAAACTGGCACGTTAATAGAAGTGAGAGACAGCCGGAGAACGTTCTCCGGCTGTTTTTGTTTGTGGATAAACTATGCTTAAAAGTCGATATTCTGCCAAACAGCTACTCTTTCCAGCGGGCTCCCGCCCAATCCTCCTCGTCCGCTGCGCTCCCTGCGGTGTATCGGTCGTGTCGCAGAGCCGCAGGAGTCTTCGCTGTTTTGCTCCATATCTCTGGTTATTTTTCATTATGGTATGAGTATTATTTGTTTGGTACTTTTAAATAATGCATAGAGTCAGAATACCGGTAGTATCGTAGCTAAATCTCGGTTTTGTCGCTTTTCGCCTGCGAAAAGCTTGTAATCGGGTTTTACCATGTAAGGAAAGGGCAGATTACAGGACTTCGTCCGAAAGTGCGGAGAGGAGGGAGCAGCCGGTGGATCTGGCTGCTCTTTTTTCATGAATAGGGAGTAAAAAGTAGCGAGTGATCATAGAATCTCCGGAGAGATCATAGAAACGTTTGAGTGATCATAGAATCATTTGAGTGATCATAGAATCGGCTGAGTGATCATAGAATCCTCTGAGTGATCATAGAATATCCTACAGCCATTTTGAAGTCAGCACTTTCGCTTTTCGCCAGCGAAAAGCTTGTAATCAGGTTTTGCCATGTAAGGAAAGGGCCGATTACAGGACTTCGTCCGAAAGTGCGGAGAGGAGGGAGCAGCCGGTGGATCTGGCTGCTCTTTTTTTATGAATGGGGAGAAAAGAGTAGCGAGTGATCATAGAACCCCAATGAGTGATCATAGAATCTCCTGAATGATCATAGAATCGAATAAGTGATCATAGAATCGAATAAGTGATCATAGAACCCCAAAAAGTGCTCATAGAATTTTTCACCGCCCGCAATTTATCTGTTAGGATATAGAGATAGGCTATATTGCGAAAGAAGGTAGAGTTAGTTTTGAAATTATTGCGTACAGCGCTGGTTGCGGTTGTTGCCGGCTTTATTTTTCAGCAAATCGGCATGTTTTTGCCGTGGCTGCTCGGACCGATGATTGCGCTGTTAGTGCTTCGGCAGGTTACGGAGATGGAATTTTATTGGCCGCGTATATTCCGCACGGTCGGATTAATTTTACTGGGCGTCATGATCGGGGCATCGTTTACGCGTGAGTCGGTGCTGCTGATGTGGGTGGATTTGCCGTATATGCTGTTTATGACGGTGTCTGTTATAATCGCCGCATTATTATTCGGACTCTTGTTCAGCAAGATGGCCAACGAATCGCTGCAGTCGAGTCTGCTAGGGTCGATGCCGGGCGGCTTATCGCAGATGGTGCTGATTTCGGAAGAAGTCAATAACGCCAACGTCACCGTCGTGTCGGTGATGCAGACGTTCCGGATTTTCCTGGTGGTGACAATTGTGCCGCTGCTGACAACTTTCTTGGCCGGCAGGGAAGCATCCAAAATTGCGGAGACTCCCGCCGTCTCCTTTTCACCCATAGCATTTACAGCCGCCATCATTCTCGGCATCATCTTTTATTTGTTAATGAAGCGTTTTTCATTCCCCGCAAAAGAGCTATTGGCACCCGTACTCGTCATGGCTATCGTCCAGTCATTCACCGGCGCCACACTTATCGAGATGCCGCCGCTTCTCACAATCCTGGCCCAGCTGCTCGTCGGTGCGCATCTCGGCCTGCAGATGGAGAAACTGCGGGAGAATATGAGCATGAGGCTGGCGTTTGCGATTGTGGTCAATAACGTTTTGCTCATCGCGTTCACGGTTTTGATTGCTTATATCTTATCCGCGCTTCTTCCGGAATACCTGTTCCTCGATTTCTTCCTGAGTGCGGCACCCGGCGGTATGGCCGAGATGGGGATTACGGCGCTCGCTGCCGGTGCGGATGTTGCACTCATCACAAGTTTCCATCTGTTCCGCCTGTTCTTTATTTTATTGCTTGCGGCGCCTGCAGTGGCGTATGTGCTGAAAAAACTTGACGCTAAAACAGGAAATTGAGTACAATGGATTTAATCAGATACTGATGCGTTGAAGAGGATAGTAGAATGTGCGTGCATTTCAGAGAGGAAACCGAGTGGTGAGAGGTTTTCATGGACCAGCATTTGAATGTCACCTCCGAGCAGATTCCGTGAACACGAGTAGCGGAACCCGGATGCGAATCCGTTATCGAACTTGAGAGCCAGGCTTTTTTCTGCCTGTGTATAAAGGTGGTACCGCGAAAACTCCTTCGTCCTTTAAGTAGAGACGACAGGAGTTTTTTTGTACCCTTTTTTAAGCTCAAGAAGGTGCTTCAACCCATCAAAACCAAGCGCTATGGCAATAAAACCCGCAGCGACTAGAAGAGGAGGAATCTCTATGACAGAACAGATGTCGACCAAGTATGATCCACAATCGATTGAAAAAGGGCGTTATGATTGGTGGATTGACAACAAGTATTTTGAAGCAAAACCCGAAAGCAGTAAAACGCCGTATACAATCGTGATTCCGCCGCCGAACGTAACAGGCAAGCTGCACCTTGGCCACGCCTGGGATACGACGCTGCAGGACATTCTGACGCGCATGAAGCGCATGCAGGGATACGATGCTCTATGGCTGCCGGGCATGGACCACGCCGGCATCGCGACACAGGCGAAAGTTGAAGGCAAGCTGAAAGAAGAAGGGAAATCACGTTATGATCTTGGACGTGAAACTTTTCTTGAGGAATCATGGAAATGGAAAGAAGAATATGCGGGGCATATCCGCCAGCAATGGTCGAAACTCGGTCTTGGCCTTGATTATTCACGCGAACGTTTTACATTGGACGATGGCTTGTCGAAAGCGGTTCGTGAAGTATTTGTTAAATTATACGAGAAAAAATTGATCTACCGCGGCAAATACATCATCAACTGGGATCCGGCGACAAAAACTGCGATTTCGGATATTGAAGTTATCTATAAAGATGTACAGGGCGGATTCTACCATATGCGCTACCCGTTGACAGACGGCAGCGGGCACATTGAAATCGCGACGACTCGTCCAGAAACGATGCTCGGCGATACAGCGGTGGCGGTTCACCCGAAAGATGAGCGCTACAAGCATTTGATCGGGAAAACCGTAACACTGCCGATCATCGGGCGCGAAATGGAAATTGTGGCGGATGATTATGTCGACATGGAATTCGGAAGCGGCGCGGTGAAGATTACACCGGCTCATGACCCGAATGACTTTGAAATCGGCAATCGCCATAATCTTGAACGCGTATTGATTATGCATGAAGATGGCACAATGAATGAAAACGCCGGCAAGTACGAAGGCATGGACCGCTTCGAATGCCGCAAGCAAATTGTTAAAGACCTACAGGACATGGATGTTTTATTCAAAATTGAAGAGCATTTGCATTCCGTTGGGCATTCAGAACGCAGCGGGGCAGTTGTTGAGCCCTATCTGTCGACGCAATGGTTCGTTGACATGAAGCCGCTGGCACAGAAATCGGTGGATCTGCAGAAAGACGAAAACGGCGTCAATTTCGTGCCGGAACGTTTTGAGAAAACGTATCTGCACTGGATGGAAAACATCCGCGATTGGTGTATTTCACGCCAATTATGGTGGGGCCATCAGATTCCTGCCTGGTATCACAATGAAACCGGTGAAATCTATGTAGGACACGAGGCGCCGGAAGACGCTGAAAACTGGACGCAGGACGAAGACGTTCTGGATACGTGGTTCTCATCAGCGTTATGGCCGTTCTCGACGCTTGGCTGGCCGGAAGAAAATGATGAGCTGAAGAAATACTATCCGACAGACGTGCTCGTTACGGGCTACGATATCATCAATTTCTGGGTATCACGCATGATCTTCCAAGCGTTGGAATTCACAGAAGAAAAACCGTTTGACGATGTACTGATCCACGGTCTTGTCCGTGATGCCGAAGGGCGCAAGATGTCGAAATCACTCGGCAACGGCGTTGACCCAATGGATGTCATCGAGCAATACGGCGCCGATTCACTGCGCTATTTCCTGGCAACAGCTTCATCGCCCGGCCAGGACCTTCGCTTCTCGATGGAGAAAGTAGAGAGCGTTTGGAACTTTGCCAATAAAATCTGGAATGCTTCCCGATTTGCATTGATGAACATGGAAGGCATGACATACGAGCAAATCGATCTCAGCGGCAAAAAATCTGTAGCCGATTCATGGATCCTGACTCGTCTCAATGAAACAATTGAACAAGTGACGTCGCTTGCTGAACGCTATGAGTTCGGTGAAGTGGGCCGCCTGCTTTATAACTTCATCTGGGATGATTTCTGTGACTGGTACATCGAGATGGCGAAATTGCCGTTATACGGGGAAGATGAAGACGCGAAGCGGATGACGCGTTCCGTTCTTGCTTATGTACTCGACAACACGATGCGTTTATTGCATCCATTAATGCCATTCATCACGGAAGAAATCTGGCAGAACCTGCCGACGCAAGGCGAGTCAATCACTATTGCCGAGTGGCCGAAAGTGGATGAGTCATTGTCTGACCAAAGCCAGTCGTCGAGCATGAAACTGTTGGTGGATGTAATTAAATCCGTACGGACAATCCGCGCTGAAGTTCAGTCGCCGATGAGCAAGAAAGTGCCATTGACGATTTCAGCGAAAGACGCGGAAACGCATCGAGTGCTTGAAGCGAACTCCGCTTACATCGAACGTTTCTGCAACCCGGAAACATTGACGATTGGGCAGAATATCGAAGCTCCTGAAAAATCCATGTCGGCTGTAGTATCCGGCGCTGAATTGTTCATGCCGCTGGAAGGCCTGATCGATATCGATGCAGAGCTTGCGCGTTTGAATAAAGAGCTTGAGAAATGGGCGAAGGAAGTTAAGCTTGTTCAAGGGAAACTGTCGAACGAACGCTTTGTTTCGAAAGCGCCGGAAGCGGTTGTTGCAGAGGAACGCGCGAAAGAAGCGGACTATCTGGAGAAACACGCGACGGTTGAGAAGCGCATTGAGGAATTGAAGAATCTTTAAGTAACAGATATTCCGCTAAACAAGTATGCGAAAATAGGTGCTCCTGCATCGCTACGCTACTTCGTCGCAAAGAGTTGCTCTCGCTGGCTTCGACCAACTCTTCGCTGTTTAACTCCATATCTTTGGAGATTTCTCAGTAATAAAAGAGATAGTAATAAAAAAAACCCCGATCAACTTCTTAATTTATAGAAGTTGATTGGGGTTTTTAAAATTGCTTAAAAGTTAGTAGATTTGTGGACAGAAGAGTCAGATCACTTAGATTGCTAGCTGGAAATATTAACTAAAATAAATTCTAATTTCAACAAGTATTAAAATAGAAAGTATTTCAGCCAAATTGGAAAGTAATCAGGCTGATTTGGAAAGTATTTAGGTGCAAATAGAAAGTATTTTAAGTGATTTGGAAAGTAAGTCCAAATATTGGAAATACAATTTGAGATTTGAGCTCAGACTAGCGAATATAAGCTCCTTTATTTATAAAACTACATCTTAAAAAACGTAATGGACAGTAAGTGAAGCTTAATGGACAGTATTCAACCTCTAATGGACAGTTTTTGATGCATAACGGACAGTATTGCACCTGTAACGGACAGTATATCCAATAAACTGGAAATTCCACTCACTTCTCTCGGTCCCAGACAAGCAATTCGAGCACCTTTCCGGGGAAAACCCGGACGGATCGGATGGTTCCCGCGCAGCGGCAACCATCCCAGGAACATTCGCCGAGGCGAATGTTCTTCAAACCAAGCCCTCGCGCTCTAGAAAAGAAGATTGATGTCAGGTATACTTCTTCTCAATATGCCGTACCAGCAATTCAGCTATATTTTCCTCATGCGTCTGGTAGAAGGAGCGGGCGCCGACTGGGTCTTCGATTTCATTGAAGAGGTGGCGGCCATCTTCCAGCAAAAGAAAGTCGATTCCGATATAGTCGGCTTTAACAGCACGGGCTATTTTCAACACTTGAAGTTCTTGAATGGAGTTTAATGCAAACCGTTCTACTTCGGCGCCGAGTGAAAAGTTTTTTTTGAAGGAAGAGTCCGAGCTGCGCTTAACCGCACCGACTACTTCATCACCGATGATATACACGCGGACATCAGCTGTATGTGAAACGACTGGCTGGAAAATCACTTCTGAAGCAAAAGCAGGCAATGCTTCAGCCGACTCCACAATCTCAACTTCCTGCCCGCCGTGGCCGTCGACAGTCTTAGCGACACACGGAAATTCCTGCGGTTCGCGGAATGTCGGTATGGATGGCACGCCGAGCAGCTGAAATAATTGATGGGACAGCCATTTATTATTGGCGATCCGGTTCACTTCCGCGCGGTTTACAATACGGACGCCTCGGTCTTCTAAAATTCTTGCTGCAACGGGACGCCTGCAGCGGAACAGCACTGTCTGGTCTTTAAATTTCGCAACCAGGACATCTAACCCAGCTTCGTCCCAAGCGTCCCAGCAGACCAATTCGAACTCTGCAAATCGCTGCAGTTCCAGGATAAAAGCTTCATTGCGCTTCGCGTCCAGGGTTTCGTACAATAGGATCATCGCACGTCCTCCAGTATATAGGCGATCATGGCGTCCGCGACGTTGATGCCTGTGACGTTTAAGATATTGCGGATATGGGCTGCGGCATTCACTTCACAGACAAGCGGCTGTTCGTCGATATCGAACAATAAATCCACGCCGGCGAATATGGCTCCTGTGGCACGGGCGGCTGCAATGGCGATGACTTTTTGCTGTTCCGTCAATTCGATGGGGGAAGCTTCGCCGCCATTTGTGATGTTGGCGCGGAAATCGGTTTTCGATTCACGGTACATGGCAGCGACGATTTCACCGCCGACAATATTGACTCGGATGTCCCGGCCACGGCTCGATTCCACGAATTCCTGAAAGACGAAATCGATGCCGCGGAGCGCTTCCACTTTTTCATAAAATTGTTCTTCCGTTTCAATCAGATAGACTTTCATGCCGAACGAGCCGTGACCTTCTTTGATGATCATCGGCAGGCCGAAGCGCTCGAGCACTTTCTCAAAATAACCCGATTTACGGATGGAGAAGGCGGGGTAGACTTTCGGTGCTATGATCGTTGCCGGCATTGGCAGTCCGGCAGAAGCAAGTGCTATGTATTGCTTGGCTTTATTGTCACAGAGGTCGATGATTGCGGGATCGTTATAGACGGGGACGCCTCGGCTTTTCAGGAAATATCCGAGGAGGATATCTTTGTCGAGCATGACCGCAAAATCGGGCAAATCCATATCCGCCGACAGGTCCATTACGGCATCATTATTTTTCATGATGCGGGCTCCGACACCGGCTCTTTCAGCAGCTTCCGCAACCAATTCTGCCTGGTCAATAAATTTTTCGGAGATTAAACTTCCATTATAAATGATCCAACATACGGACATTTCCATTCCACCTTCATGCTATACTTATAAAAAAATTGTATCATGTTTAGGAGCAGAAAAGAGGTTTTCGATGATTACGGGACTTGATCGTTATAAAAATAAATGGCATATTGCATCCGACACATCCATTAAAGCGGGATTGGATGCAATTGAACAGGCACTTGCAGAATTGGGCAATCCGCATAAAAATCAAAACTTTATACATATCGCCGGCACAAACGGCAAAGGATCTACAGCGGCGTTCATCGCCGCTATACTTATGCAGCATGGCAAGACAGTGGGCAATTTCTTTTCACCGGCTATTGAAGATGTGCACGACCAAATCCAAATCGACCGGGAACCAGTGAACGAAGAGGATTTTGATGCGGCATTTGAACAATTGTCCAAGATACTGACCCCCTTAACCGATTTTGAATTACTGACGGCGGCAGCTTATCTTGTATTTAATAGAAGAAAGCCGGATTTCACCATCATCGAAGCCGGCATGGGCGGCCGTTTTGACAGTACGAACGTCATCGATCCACTGATTTCCGTGATACCGAGCATTTCTTTGGAGCACACCAATTTCCTCGGGAGCACAATCGCGGAAATTGCCTGGCATAAAGCTGGAATTATCAAAAAAGGGAAGCCAGTAGCAATCGGAGACCTTCCTGAAGAAGCCGAAAAGGTAATCAGTACCATAGCTAAAGACATGTCATCGGAGATATTAAAGTCTAAAGACCTATATGAAGGCCCGTTAAAATTAAAAGGCCAGCACCAAAAAGCAAATGCCAGCTTAGCGTGGGTTGCAACCGAAAAAATATTGAAAAACCAATTTAAAGAACAAATGGCAATAAAAGGTTTATCTCAAGCGGCAATCTCCTATCGCTTTGAAGAAGTCTTTCCAGATGTAATTTTCGACGGAGCACATAATGAGGCGAGTGTTGAAGCATTGATCGAAACGGTGAGAGAAATCTACCCAGACCGCGCAATACACGTAGTTATGGGCTTGTTGAAGGATAAAGATCATGAAGCGATCTTGCGGAAATTGGAAACGGTAAGCGATCATTTCACCTTCTTGGATTTTGAAAATGAACGTGCGTTACCAGCTAAGATTTTATTTTCAAAAAGTAGTAGTAAAATAAAGACAATTCTAAATCATTATGATATATTACCTGTATCTAGTAAAAATGAAGTGACAATAGTCACAGGTTCGCTTTACCTTTTAGCAATCCTGAGAAAACGGAATTATTCGATGTTTGAGCATTACAGACCCGATTAATCATATTTCTTTGGCAATAGAGAGAACCTAGTAGGGGAGAAGTTGCTATGGATAATCTACAGAAAAGAAAAGCAGTCCTTTGGATACTCTGGGTTCTCATTGTGCCACCGGGACTCTACCTGATATATCAATATTATCCACCGCCTGCCATATCTCCGGTTGATGCCGCCGCATATCTGGCCTTCTTTATCCTTGCCTGTCTCCTGCCAATGAATATTAACGGTGTGCCGACCTATCTGGTGCAATGGCTGACAGTTGCCGTCTTCCTGAAATTCGGCCTGTTTGCTGAAGTCATCCTATCCCAGATTACGATGTTGATTGTCATATTGCGTCTACGTACATCCGAAAGCCTGACTATCCGCATACCATTCAATTCAATGATGTTTTTTAGTATTTCCACGTTAGCTGGGATGACTTTTCTTCTTGCCGGCGGTGAAATAGGATCACTGGATTTGCTGCATATTTTAGCATACGGTTTACTGTTCCAAATTGTTTCGGTTGTCTCCAATCAGATGATTCTTTACTTTTATGTCAGAAGCTTAGGAGAACATAAAGATTTCTTCTCGACCGATACCATTTGGGATTTCTCCATTACATTGCTGGTGTTTCCATTGGCTATCGCATTATACATTTCTGAAACCTATATCGGCTTGACGGCACTTCTGCTTCTCGGCATTCCGTTCTTTACGATGACCGCCATTATGCGCATGTATAATAACTCGGAAAAAGTAAACAGCGACTTGAAAAAAGCGGGGGAAATCGGCCATCAACTGGCAGCCCGTCTTTCATCAGATGAAGTGCTAGACCAATTCGTCATTCAGGTGAGCGACCTTTTCCAGGCGGATTATGCCTATGTAATTGATTACCGGGACGGCAAGCTCCTGATGCTGAGAATGTTCGAGAACAATGAATTCCAACCGTTGAACGTTGAACCGGTTAAGTACAATCAAGGGATTGCCGGCAATGCCATTGTCAATAACAATTCCTATATCTATGACAGCAAAGCCCAGTGGAAGGGAATAGCAAGCGGTTATATGCCGGCCGATACGGAAAGCCTGATGGCGACACCGATTTCCCGGAACAATAGAATCGAAGGTGTGCTGGTACTTGGTTCAAAAAGTAAACACGCATTCGTCCATCACCAGCTGCAGATTCTGGATATCCTGAGCACCTATTTTGCAGTGTCGCTGGAAAAAGCAGGACTGATCCAAAAAGCCATCGCGAAAAGTGAACGCTGCGGCCTGACGAAATTGTATAATTACCGTTACCTCGACGAAGCGCTTGAAAAGAGCATGGCGAAAGTCAAAAATGGCGAACTGCGCAATCTGTCAGTAGTCATGATGGATATTGACCGTTTTAAAGGGATCAATGATAAGTACGGCCACCAAAGCGGCAATGAAATCCTGGTAGCACTGGCAAACCTGCTGACAGAGATTATTGGCAAAGAAGGAACCATCGCCCGTTACGGCGGAGAAGAGTTTGTTGTGCTGCTGCCGAACTACAGCAAAGAGCTTGCATTGTTATTTGCAGAAAACATCCGCAAGGAAATTGAAAAACGCGAATTCATGATTCAAAGCGATCTGGATGCCGACCGCAGCACGATTCCTATCAAAATCACCATGAGCATTGGCGTGTCATCCGCACCGGATGACAGTGACGACGGCATGGCAATGATACGCAACGCCGACCGCGCTCTATATATTGGAGCCAAACAGGCGGGGCGCAATAAAGTAGCAGCCTACACGAAATAAGACTGGAAGCCGGAATTAACACCGGTTTTCAGTCTTTTTTACTATATAGGAAAAATAATTGGTAAATATTTAAGAAAAAATGCAGAAAAATATGCAAAAATATAGTGCAGAAAAAGAATATAAGTGTAATAATGTTAGTTATTAGGATTCACAACATAAGACATTCATAATTACCATAATTAGTATTTCAACAATTATATAGTACATGGGGGGTTGGGAATGAGGAAATGCTCAGGCAGCAATGAAAAAGGATTAACGCTCGTCGAAGTATTGGCAGCACTGGTTATTCTGGGTATCTTGTTTGTCGGCATCATGACGATTTTCCCGCAGATGACATTGTTTAATGAAAAGACGGAAGCAAAATTGGATACCATGAACTTGGCGAGGCAGGAGATGGCTAATATTAGTGATGGTACTTTGTGGGTGAGGGAATATGATTCTTCTCTTGGTGAAAATCCAGATTTTTTACAGGCGATTGGTCCCGTTGCTGGAACTGATATTAACATGAAAACTGTCATGTCCAGTCTATCTTATAATAAAAATACAGCAGATCCTGGAACAGCTGATTATGAACGCTTCTATAATACAAGTTCAGCAGACTACCTCTTCATTGCGGATGTTTATACTCAATGCGAACCATTTCCACCACCACCGGCAGCCGGCAGCTGTGAACCTACCGACTTGGTTAAGCTGCATAAGGTTCACTTGAAAGTTCTAATGGAAACTCAACCTGGAAGCGGAACTTACCGAGTCAGCAGCGAAACATTTTCATACATTCCTTACAAGGAGATCGACATTAAATAGGAGGCTGGTGGAGGTTTATGAACTTAAATCAAAGAGGCATCACACTCGTAGAATTAGTTGCAGCTCTGGCTTTGGTTTCCATCATAGCGGTGGCAGCCTGGACTACTTTAACGATTGGCATGAAACATGGTGCAGCCGAAACCAGCAAAACGATGTTGCAACAGGACGCTAATTTAGTAATTTCAAAGCTCTCGGCAGCTCATAGAATGAATGATTATTATTACCTTCAATTTGTTGGTGGTAATTTAGAAATTAAAACTTGTAATGATAAAGATGATGGAAGTGTGGAATGCGATACTCTTTTTAGGAGAATAACTGACAATTCCTATCTTTACTCAGGAAGTATCAATGGAACGGATTTCTCAGCTTGGAGCAGTACAACTTTAATAGAACCCAAAAAACAGCATGTAAACTTCATCTTGAATGTAGCAGATCCCGTTAAAACTGCGAGAGCAGTAAATGTTAAAACGTCTTTAACCAGAATAATTACAAATTAATTATTTGAAGGGAGTAAAAAAAGATGAAGTTTATTAAAAACCAAAATGGTTATGCATTGTTGATTGTTTTATTGATGGTTGTTTTGTTTCTAGGATTATCCGCAACATTCATGGCAGGGTCTTTAAGTAATGCAAAGCAGGAAAAAACAGTAGACACTTCCAACCAGGCAGTTGCATCAGCTGAAATGGGTGTGAAGTATTTTTCGACTGATTTTCAAAAAGAAATGGAATTGATTGAAGAAGAACTATGGAGAGTGACCCAAGAGAAAGTTAATGAGATTATTGCTTGTGCTCATACTACTGCATGTGATGAAGAGTCCGAAATTCTAGCTCGAACTGACTTACTTAATAAAGAAATGCGAGAGTTATATATAGATTTAGTAACTAACAAAGTGAATGAGCTTAACTCCATAACTAATACCGAAGTTTCTCCATTTTCCGGAGATCCAATAAAATATACCATTGTATCGGCCAGTGATGAAAAGTTGAATGCAGCAGGAGGACCAGCAATTGATGATAGTGATACAGCTTCAATTCGCGTGAATCTTGGAATGACAGGAACTTCAAAAGAAGTAACAAAAGAATTAAACGCTATTTTTAAAGTCAAAGTGCCAGACTCTTATTTAGATAGCCAGGAGCTTTTGATAGTTAAGACCATTGCCAAAGAGAACTTAACGTATGAGAATGTTTTTTCGCCAGTTTGGCCGAGCACTATATGCACTGCAGAACTTTTAGCTAGTATTGCTGCTGGGAATCATGAAGGTTTGAATGAATGCACGTTGGGTGAGGATCAGACGGTGAGTGAATTTATTGCACTTATTAAGAATGCAAATTTGAATCCAGCAGACTTTCGTGTATATGCATCTGATTTTGAAGATAATGTTTGCGATAGTAATTGCAATACCCTAGATTTTGAAGGTATTGCTGTGGTGGTTCCTCCTGGACCGGGGGTAGAGAATAACTTAAATAATATGGATAGTGCAAATTTGGTGATTGATGGTTATTTTGCAATTGGGAACAATATAAATAACTTATCAGGGACCATTAGTACACAAACAATTGTTCTTAGAGAACTTTATACAGATAACAATATTCAGAATGTGGACAATACCAATTTACTGGTACTCGGAAACGCGACTGGAGATAATGCACGGCTGTATGTCAAGAACAACTTCTCATTACTCAATAACTCAAAGCTTTGCATAGATATTGATCGGATATCTAAAAGTGATTTAGATGAATTGGCAAAGAAAATTACTATCCAGAACAGCTCATACATCATTTATTACACTAGTGATCCAGCAAATAAGAGTTTTGAATTGATGAAAAAAGAGGGAAACAATTACGTAGTTGATACAGTGCGTACAGACTTATATGTACAGCCAAGAGATACTTATGCTAATTTTCTAAGCACGTGCGGAGTAAGTTTAACTGACACGATAGAGGAATTGACGGATCTTCCAATCCCAAATACTCTTGACCCAGATTTCGAACTAGATGTAGATTACAATCCATAAAAGATACGATACACAAAGGGGGATTCACATATGATCCAAATCTTCATCACCGTCATAGCAGCGGCAATCATCCTGCCGCTTGCTTACTTCCAGTTTAAAGAGACTCCTCTTCCAAAGAGAATGCTGATTGCAGGATCAATTGTCGCAGCAGCAATCGTTTCAGCTTTTCTTCAATTGTTTGAATTAGCATTTTATGTGCCGTTACTGGCGATAGTCGCAATTTCAATGATCGGAGCGATTGTTTACGCGAAAATCGATGAATTGGAAAAAGCGGAAAAACGGCGCATGGCTGAAGAACGCAAAGAAAAGCGCCAAAAGACTGTTCATGTGGAAACAGGTTCTATAGAAGAAACTGCAACTTCAGCAAAAGCAGAAAGATCGCTTTACGATGAACCAGCACAAGAGAAGAAATCATTTGCCATGCAGACAATCGGTGTGGGCGGGGAGGAGCGTTAAGTTGGATAATCAAGTATTTGGAAAAACTTTACTGACAATCACTTCTTCCGCCTTTCTCGTCTTCGGCGTTGCCAACGCCGGATCGTTTGCTGCAGATAAATGGCTGTTCCCGGCTCAGGAGTTTGGGAGCAATACATATATCGGTACGACGGATGTATCTAACATGGAATTGACCGATGCACGCCTACTGTTCACAGGAAAAGTGGAATCATGGCGCTCGACTGCCGAACTGATGGTCACTTACCAGGATGTTACTGCATCATATCCTTTGGACAATGCGAAGATCTTATTGGATGAGACGGTGGCCAACGCGCAGACCGGCACACAGAATGATTTTGTCTTCGAGCTTTCGGAAGATTCAACGCGCACATTCCTGGAAAGACAATTTCCGGTATCAGTTTTTTCAGCAGCTGACATTACGTTAATCAATGAAAAGCTGGAATTTGCACTGCAATCAGGACAGGCAATGAGCCGTGTGACGATCAGTGATGACACCTTGGGTGTCAGCTATGAAACGGTTTCTGAAACGTCTTGGAGCCATTCCTTCACTAGCTCAGGTGCACAGGAAGTCGTCAAAGCTTTGAGCGATTACAAAATAGAAGCGGGTACTCAATTTTCATTCCTTGATTTTATCAATGAAATGCAGCCTGCTGATGTTACAGACGAAGACCTAACAGAAATCGCTTCTGCCATTTACGCTTCCGTATTAAAAACGAATTTCCTGGTCGACGAACGCAGCATAGGAGCAGCGGTGCCGACTTCGATTCCATTAGGACAGGAAGCTGCCATCAACCGGAATCTTGGAATCGATTTGGTATTTACGAATGTAAACGCCAGTGCATTCAATCTGCAATTATCAGCGGACGGTTCGCGCTTAACTACAAAAATCGCGGGCATGCCTTTTGTAAATACGTATGAAATTCTTACCGGCAGTGAGCAGGAACTGGAGCCGCGCTTAATCCGCCAATTCAGTGCATTCGTATCTTCCGGGAGAGTAGTGGAAGAAGAAGGCAGTGACGGCGTGATTGTCGAAGTAACCCGTGCTATCAAGTCGGACGGCAAGGAACTGAAAGTGGAAGCTGTTTCAACAGATTTCTATCCGCCAGTACACCGCATCGAAGTGTATCCGCTGACGAAAGCGGAAGCTCCGGCACCTGTGGCAAACCCGGATGGCACAATAACGAATCCGGACGGAACGATAACACATCCTGATGGCACAATAAAAAATCCGGACGGCACAATCGTAATTCCAACTCCGACGACACCGCCAACAACTGATCCGGTAATTGATACCGATTTGGACGGCATACCGGATGATGAAGAGAAAGATCCAGATTATGATAAAGGTGGAAATCAGATTGATCCTTAACCGTTATGAAGGGGGTGGGACTTTGGCAGTCAGAAGAAAGAAACTTGGCGATTTATTGATCGAACAAGGCCTATTGACCGAAGAAGAATTACTCAGCGTACTTGAAGGCAAGCAAACTGACCAGAAAATCGGGGATGCTCTTTTGCAAAGAGGGATCATCACCGAGCAGCAATTGATCGAAACACTGGAAGTGCAGCTTGGCATCCCACACGTTACGCTTTACCGTTATCCATTTGACCCGAAATTATTTAATATGGTGCCCAAAGAAGTCGCCAAGCGGAAGATGCTTGTCCCGCTAAAACGGGAGAACGATAAATTATATATTGCGATGACCGATCCGATGGATATCATTACGATAGATGATTTGCGTTTGACAACCGGTTTCAACATCGAACCGGCGATCGCGTCAAAAGACGATATCATGAAGACCATCGCGAAATATTACGACGAAGAATCCTACGATGACCTGCTGGACGAATTGCCGGAAGTGACGAAAGAGCAGCAGGAAGAACTGAATGATTTGGATGCGCCGATTGTGCGCCTCGTCAATCAGATTCTTTCCAACGCCGTGTCGCAAAAAGCGAGTGACGTCCATTTCGATCCCCAGGAAAATAAAGTCCTGGTGCGCTATCGCATAGATGGTTCACTCCGAACGGAACGCACTTTGCCGAAAACGATGCAGCAAATGGTCACAGCACGGATTAAAATCCTGGCGAATCTGGATATCACCGAAAACCGTATCCCGCAGGATGGACGCATCAAAACGAATGTCGACTTCCGGCCGATTGATCTCCGCGTATCTTCACTGCCGACCGTTTTCGGTGAAAAAATCGTTATGCGGATACTCGATCTCAGCGCGAACCTGACCGATATCTCGAAACTTGGCTTTAACGATACGAATATGGAACGCTTCATGAGAGAAATCGAAAAGCCGAACGGCATCGTATTGATCTCTGGTCCAACCGGTTCTGGTAAATCATCGACGCTTTATGCGGCATTGAACAAACTCAACAGCGAAGAAGTGAATATCATTACGGTTGAAGATCCGGTTGAATATCAACTGGAAGGCATCAATCAGATCCAGGTAAACTCGAATGTCGGTTTGACATTTGCTGCAGGTCTCCGTTCTATTCTTCGTCAGGATCCCGACATCGTCATGGTAGGGGAAATCCGGGACAAGGAAACGGCGGATATTTCCATCCGTGCATCGCTCACAGGTCACTTGGTTTTAAGCACGATTCACACGAATGATTCGATTGCTTCGATTACCCGTCTTATGGACATGGGCATCGAGCCGTTCCTCGTAACGGCTTCATTGAATGCTGTCGTGGCGCAGCGTTTAATCCGGAAAGTTTGCCGTGATTGCCGTACCGTCGAACCGGCTACTGTCCGTGAGAAAGAAATTTTCGCTAAGCGCGGCTTAACGATTGATGTAGTGGCCCGCGGCACCGGCTGCCCGCAATGTAATATGACCGGATATCGTGGCCGAATGGCGATTCACGAAGTGCTGGTTGTAGACGAAGCGATGAAAAATATCATCAACAGAAACGGCACAGCGGCAGAAATTCGCGAAATTGCAGTGAAGAATAAAACTATCTTCCTGATCGACGACGGCTTATTAAAAGTGAAGGAGGGCATGACCAGCACGGAAGAAGTACTCCGCGTTGCGATTGCAGAATAGACTATGCTGACTACTACAACATTTATCGATAATGTTTTGACTGCAGCCAAGGAATTGAATGTTTCCGATATCCATTTGACCACGGGTATCCCACCGGTTTTCCGGATGCATGGCACATTGCGCCGTTACGGAGAAGAAATTATCACACCTGATCATTCAGAAGCTATCGGCAAAGCTATCATGCCGGAATCGTTATGGGAAACGTTCCTTGAAAAAGGAGAGATGGATTATTCCTACGCAATTGCTGGAGTCGGCCGTTACCGGGTCAACACTTTCCATCAGCGCGGCTCGATTTCACACGCATTCCGTGCGATTCCAACCGTGGTTCCGACAGTCGATGATTTGAAAATGCCGCAGATTTTAAAGAAACTGGCAGAAATTCATCAGGGACTTATCCTGGTAACTGGCCCTACTGGTTCAGGTAAATCAACGACGCTAGCGGCAATGATTCGTCATATCAATGAAGAAATGACGAAACATATCATTACGCTGGAGGATCCGATTGAGTATCTTCATAGACACGGCACATCGATTATCGATCAACGCGAAGTCGGATTCGATACGAACAGTTTTGCCAACGGATTACGCGCAGCGCTTCGACAGGATCCGGATGTAATTCTGGTCGGTGAGATGCGTGACCTGGAAACGATTATGACCGCTATCACCGCCGCTGAAACGGGTCACTTGGTTATGGGTACGCTGCATACATCGAGTGCCGCTACAACAATCGAGCGGATTATTGACGTCTTTCCGCCAGAACAGCAATCTCAGATTCGGACGCAGCTTGGCGGTATTTTGAAAGCTGTTGTTGCTCAACGGTTATTGCCGACAGCAGATGGCAAGGGTCGAGTCGCTGCAACTGAAATCTTGATTTCAAATCCGGCAGTCGCCAACTTAATCCGTACAGAAAAAGTTCACCAGATACCGAACGTAATCCTGACCAACCGGGCAGCCGGTATGCATATGATGTCGACTTCCGTCCAGGAACTTTTGGCTCAAGGCAGGATAACCAGACAAATCGCTCAACCTTTCCTGGAAGGAGAGGAGTAAGATGGCGCGATTTAAATATGAAGGAAGAGACCGCAAGCGAATACGGGCCGGCGTTGTAACCGCTGGCAACCGCCGTGAAGCGATTGAACAGCTGCGCGATCAAGGTGTACGAGTTATCGAAATCCGTGAAATCGCCGCTACAGCGCTGCAAAAAGATATTGTTATAGGGAATCCAGTCAAACGCGATCAGTTCATTATGTTCCTGCGCCAGTTTTCAACATTGATGCGAGCGGGTGTGACGATTGTCGATTCTGTAAAGATTCTGTCGCAACAAGTAGAATCGAAAGCGCTGCGCAAAACTTTGGTCAATATTGATGAAGATTTACGGAAGGGAAATTCTCTGTCGGATTCACTCCGCAAGCATCCAAAAATTTTCGAACCGCTGACAATTAACTTGATAAAAGCGGGAGAATTATCGGGGAATATTGATGAGTCTCTTGATAGGCTTGCTACTTACTACGATAAAGCGTATCAGACAAGACAAAAAGTTAAATCCGCAATGTCTTATCCATTGGTGGTAGGAGTGCTCGCAATAGGCGTAGTTATTTTCCTTTTATCTTCCATTGTTCCGATGTTCGCTGAAATGTTCGAAGGCTTTGGCGGCGAATTGCCGATGCTTACTCAGATAGTAATGTTGGCAAGTGATCTTGTCCAGCAATACTGGTATCTTCTTGTTCTTGCTGGATTTGGAATTGCGGCAACAATTTGGATGATGAAACGGAATGAACAGGGCAAAATGATACTAGATACTTTGCTCCTCAGAATGCCGATTTTCGGCCGTATGTTGAAAAAATCTGCACTTGCACGTATGACGAGAACGTTGAGTTCACTGTTTTCCAGTTCTGTGCCGATTCTTCAGGCATTGACGATGGTTGAAAAAGTTGTGGGCAACGCAGTTATGTCAAAAGTGATTCTTGCTGCCAGAGATAACCTTGAACGTGGTGGTTCCTTAACTGAGCCCATGAAAAATCACTGGGCGTTTCCACCGCTGATTCCACACATGATATTAATCGGAGAACAGACCGGATCACTGGACCATATGCTAGATAAAGTAGCCGATTTCTACGAGAAAGAAGTGGAAGCGGAAACCGATCGCCTTAAAGCTTTAATAGAACCACTGATGATTGTTGTTCTGGCGGCGTTAGTAGGGACTATTGTCATGTCTATTATGCTACCTATGTTTGAAATGTTTCAAAATATTGACAACATGTAGTTTGTTTTTGACTATATTATTTAAAAATAATGTAAAAATATCGAAAAAATGTGTTGCGTTATTTCCAGCTATTGCTATACTAAAGATGTACTCATAAAGTACTAAAAAATTAGGACAAAGGGAGGAAATGAAATGAAGAAATTTTTGAAAAAGAAATTGGGCAATGAAAAAGGTATGACGCTGATCGAGCTTTTGGCAGTAATCGTAATTTTGGCGATTATCGCAGCAATCGCGATTCCGGCGATTGGGAATATTATTGAGAATAGTAGAGTTGGAGCGGTAAAATCAGATGCTATAAATGTTATGGCAGCAGCTGATTTATATTTTACTGATGGGAATACAGGAACTGTAGTGACCATGACTCAGTTAAAAGCTGGAAAGTATTTAGATAATGGAGGTTCATTTGAAGCCGCTGGAGCCGCTGAACCTTCTGTTACAAGAGCTACTACTACGACGCCTGCTTCTATAGGCGGTACTGGCGTAGCTGGTAATGTGAAAATTGTTTTCACAACCGCTACAAGAGCAAATATTAACGCTGTGAAAAATAGTGATAGAAACCAAACTGCAGGGACCCCTGTCGTAGTAACTGTAAATTAAATAATCTCTAGGAGCTGATCGAATGGCCTTATCGTTTTTATCGAGAAAAACGCGCGTTGCGACCATTACAATAGAAGAAGATGCAATTCGCCATGTCGATTTGAAATCGGTCGATCCGCTTCAATTGAGCCTAGCCGAGGAGTATCCACTCCCGGCGGGTGTCATTGAAGACGGTAAAATTGTAAATTTCGACGAGCTTGGCTCGGTACTCGATAAGGCTGTCAATCAGTGGGGTCTCACCAAAAAGTCAGTCCGATTCCTCGCCCCTGACGAATTTGTTATTATCCGCAAAGTACCTTACCCCGATGACGTTGCAGCTGATGAATTGAAGGGCCATTTCTTCATTGAAATCGGCTCGACGCTTTATCTTCCTTTTGAAGATCCCGTTTTCGATGTGGTACCTTACCATCCCGAATCGGACAATCCCGAAGCGATCATCATCGCTTCGAAAGAATCGGTCGTCCATGATTTTGAGCGGGCATTCAGCGATTCAAAACTGGTGCCAGTTGTAGCGGATATCACGCCGCTTGCCTTATACCGTTTGGCATATCTGCAGCATGACATTTCAGAAGATGACCATATTATGATTATCGATGTGCACGGTTCTAAAATGACAGTCTCCATCTTCCATGAACATTTTCCTTTATTTATGCGACCGGTCGATTTATCGGAATTTAATTCTCTTGGCGGTGATTCATCCGCATTAATGGACGTCATCATTTCCGAAACTGAGAAGTTAGCCAATTTCTATCGCTACAATATGAATGAAGGCGAGAGCGGAATAACGAAAATCATCTGCAATGGCGAATTTGAAGAATGGTACACATTCCAGGCCCGTTTTGAAGGGCGCTTTTCAATTCCGGTATCACCGATTGTTCTAAAACCCATCACTACCGAACATGGCGACAGCGTCTCCGGACGTTTCAACCGTGCCATCGGTCTAGCGCTGAAAGAGGTGTGACCATATGTTAGTTGATATTAATCTATTGCCGCAGAAGGAGCGGGATCGCCCCGCCTTCCTCATTGCGGCGCTTTCTGTTTTACTTCTTGGTCTGGTCGTCTTCGCAGCGCTGTTCTTCATGGCAAAATCGGAGAAGACCGAACAAGCGGTACTGGCGGCGCAAAGCGCTGAACTTGCCACGCAGCAAGCCGAAATTCGCGCGCAGCTTGAAGCTACTGCAGGTTTGAATGAAGAGCAGCAACTGAAAGCGACTGTCGATTGGGCGGAAAGCTATCAATATGACACAATTCCTTTATTGGAAGAGTTGGCAGCATTGCTTCCTGCACGCGGATTCTTTGATCAGATTGGTTTCGCTGAGCCGAATACGGCTACATTAACTGTCCAATTCGACGCAACGCGTGATGCGGCCTATTATCTGGCTCAATTAAAAGGATCGGAGCTTCTTGATTTTGCTTCATTGGACTCAGTTGAAAGTCAAAGTGACTTGTTAACTGAAGATGAAGAAGGCGAAACTAAAAATGAAGATGAACCAATCGAAACGCCGAGATATCTCGCTACATATACATTGGTATTCGTAGATGACCGCCTGCCGGTGCTTGACGCAGAGGGCAATATCATCGAGGAGCCGGTGGAAGAAACACCAGCTGCTGACGCGGAAGAAAATGTTGAAGCGGATGTAGATGTGGAAGTCGAAGTTATCGAAGAAACCGAAACCACTCCAGAAGAAACGGAGGGGGATACAAATGAGTAGTTTGACGAAGAAACAGAAAGAGAATGGGTTAATTGCGTTAGCTGTTGTATTCCTTTTGGCAATATCCGCTTACGCTTATTTCATGGTCTATACGCCGGCCAAAGAAGCAAGGTTAATGGCGGAACAGACATTTAAATCTGAACGCGAAGTGCTGATGGCCTTGCAGGAGCAAGTAAAAGCATTGCCGGAAGAAGAGCGCGTCTCGACCGCTGAATTGCAGCAACGCGTTTCAGTCGAGCCGTTATCTGAATTGATCGTGCTGCAATTGGAGCAGGCGGAATTGTTGTCGCGTTCACAAGTGAAATCACTTCAGATTGCAGAGTCGCCGCTTGAGTTATTGACGCCTGTTGAAGGCATTGAAAACGTACAGAAAATCCAGACGACGGTTGCTTTTGAAACAGATGACTATGCTGGTATTACAAAATTCATCAAAGAAATTGAATCTATGAAACGCATTCTGATTATCGATTCAATCGATTTTGCTTCAAACGGTGAAGTGACGACTGTCGAGGCGGAAGACGATATTCTGGAAGTCACGTTAAGCTTCTCGGCATTCTACCGTCCTGACTTGATCGCGTTGGCTGATACATTGCCGAAAGTCGATGCGCCGCCACCAGCCAATAAAGTCGATCCGTTGCCGAAAAATGATGGCGTCGATTTGGCTAAGGCTGAGGATAAAGATGAAGCCTCTGATGTGGAAGTTGATGTCGATGTAATGGTCGATGGTGAAGCTTCAGCTGAATCGAATGACCAGGTGGCTGGCACACAGACTGCCAAAGCCCATAAAGTGGTCAAAGGCGATACGCTGTTTTCGATTTCGGAGAAATATTATGGCGACCGCAGTGGAGTCGATTTGATCCGAAAAGCTAATAACATGACGGACTATATCGTAAAAACCGGGACAACATTAACAATCCCTGAAAAACCTTGAAAGGAGAAATCATCATGATTTCTCCTTTTTTCTAAATTTATAAAGTGATGAGGGTTCCTATGACAATTACTTATACAGCATTCTTCTATCTTTTTGGTCTTGTGTTCGGTTCATTTTTCAATGTTGTGGGCTTGCGTGTGCCGAAAAAGGAATCGATTGCGTTTCCGCCTTCTCATTGCACATCGTGTGACCGACGGCTGACGGCACTTGATTTGGTGCCGGTATTTTCCTTCTTATTCCTGAAAGGAAAATGCCGCGGCTGCGGTGAGAAAATCCATTGGGTGTATCCATTAATGGAATTTATTGCAGCTGGTTTGTTCGCACTATCGTTTTGGCATTTCGGCTTTACGCCTGAACTGATTGTCGCGATTTTATTCGTATCGATGTTAGTTATCATTACGGTATCGGATATCGCTTATATGCTCATTCCGGACAAAGTTTTGCTGCCGTTTGGAATCGCATTGCTCGGCTTGCGATTCTTTATACCACTCGATCCGTGGTGGGACAGTTTACTTGGTGCCGCAACAGGCTTCCTGATCCTTTTGCTAATTTCGGTTGTATCGAAAGGCGGAATGGGTGGCGGCGACATCAAATTGTTCTTCGTCATCGGACTGGTGCTCGGCACTGGCGGAACATTGATGACGCTGTTCTTCGCTTCGTTGATCGGAGCAATTGTCGGAATAATTGTTCTGCGTGTTACTAAGCAAGGGCGTAAAACACCGATTCCGTTTGGTCCGTCGATAGCAGCGGGTGCTGTTATTGTTTATTTCTACGGCGAGCCTCTGTTGAGTTGGTATATGAATTTGTGGATGTAAAACGAAAAGTGTATGCGCCTGTTCAGCTCTGAAAGGCATAAGACGAACTGGCGAAGTGGCGTCTTTCCAGCCACATAGCCAGAGTGGCTTATGATCCGAAGAGCTACGCAGAAGTCTGGACAAAAAACTCCCTGGAAATAACTTTCCAGGGAGTTTTTGAGTGGAGTTTTTAGATGAATAAAAATGGGAGCCAATACATATGAAGAACGAGAATCATGGTGTAGAGCACATTTGCGAAAATGAATGTGTAGCGCCAGAACGTTTTGCGTATGCCGGCGAAGGTCGTGAACAGTAGGCCGAATAGACAAATAGACAAAAATAGTTTAATGCCAAGAATCGTGAAAGGAGCAAATGAACTTAATAAGGGATTGGCTTCGGTAACGAGTCCTTGGCTCAAGCCAAGATAAGTCAGGATGCCATCAAGGCCGTTTAATATAATCAGAAGCCAAATGTATTTTTTTAAGGGAGCCCTGTTATCAGGGATTGGCATGTTTTGCACCTCGTTTCGTGGGCAGAGTTTTGTAGTGAATTAGCACAAATTTGTTTAAATGACTCTTTTTTGCTCTTGTAACTGACATACCCGTACAAGTTGGAAGATAGACATGAAAAATTATCCATAATTTTTTGGGCAGTTTTTAGATTTCTGTTTATTGATAGCAAATAAAGATATGAAGTTAAACAGCGAAGACTCCTGAGGGAGCAAGCGAAGTGTGCGGCTAAACAACCGTGCTCCTGCATCGCTCCGCTGCTTCGTCGCAAAGACTTAGCCTCGCATTGCGTCGGCTAATGTCTTCGAAGCTGTTTTGCGGAATATCAATTATTAAATCTAAAAAAGCCAACCCAGAAAAATCTGAGTTGGCTTTATTCTTATCCTTAATTATTATAATGCAACGGTGAGCCAGGTCCGAGATCGAGACCAAGCATCATCCAGATGATCAGCATGATGGTCCATACAATCGCAAAGATGATCGAGTACGGGAACATGACCGAAATCAATGTTCCGATTCCCATCTTCTTATCGTATTTCTGTGCAAACGCGATGATGATCGCGAAATACGTCATCAGCGGCGAAATGATGTTCGTCGTTGAATCCGCGATGCGGTAAGCCATCTGCGTGAGCTCCGGCGAATAGCCGAGCTGCATCATGATCGGTATGAATACCGGTGCCATCATCGCCCATTTCGCCGACGCTGAGCCGATGAACAGGTTGATGACGCCAGTGATGAAGATGAAGCCGAGAATCAGCGGGATGCCGGTCAGGTTTGCACCTTCAAGGAATTCTGCACCGTAGACGCCGATGACCATCCCCATGTTTGATTCGGAGAAGTAGGCAACGAACTGTCCGGCAGTGAACGCCAGGACGATGAACATTCCCATTGAGGCCATCGTGTCAGTCAGGTGGCTGGCAACATCTTTATCATTCTTGATGTTCTTCGTGGCGATTCCGTAGAACAGCCCAGGGATGAAGAACAGGATGGTGATGATCGGAACCAGTGACGACATGAACGGCGATTGGACGATGCCGCCGTCTTCGCCGCGCAGTGCGCCATTTTCCGGAACGATCAGCATGGCAAATGCAGCTGCAGCGATAAGGAATGAAATCGCAGCCCACAGCATACCTTTCTTTTCTTCGGCGCTAAGGCCAGTCAATTCTTCGCGGTACTCGCCTTTGTATTCACCAAGACGCGGTTCGACGATTTTTTCAGTAACGAATGCACCGGCAATCGTCAGAACAAATACCGAAGCGATGATGAAGTAATAGTTCATCGCGATGTTCATGCCTTCCGCATACGCCGGGTCGATGATCGCCGCAGCGGCAATCGTCAGTTCACCAAGCATCGGGTCGGTTGCCGACAGTAGCAAGTTGGCACTGAATCCACCGGATACACCGGCAAACGCAGCAGCAAGACCGGCAAGCGGATGGCGGCCGAGCGCAGCGAATATTACTGCACCAAGTGGAGGAAGGACAACATAGCCTGCGTCAGATGCGACACTCGACATGATACCGGCGAATACAAGTCCTGCCGTAATCAGGAAACGGGGAACGGACAATACGAATCCGCGCAGCATGGCGCTGATTAACCCTGTGCGTTCTGCGATTCCGATTCCGAGCATTGTTGCCAGAACGACGCCGAGCGGTGCGAATCCGATGAAGTTATCAACCATGCTGGTGAAGATATACTGGATACCTTCCGCGTTCAACAAGTTTTTAACTTCGACCATCTCGCCTTCCTGTCCGGGGTGTTCGACCGAGATGCCGAAGCTCGAAATGATGGCTGACAGCACCAGCACGAGCAGGGCAAGCAAGGCGAATAAAGTTACAGGATGCGGAAGTTTATTGCCTGCAAATTCGATTCCGTCCAGAAACTTCTGGAAGAACCCTTTTCGCTTTTTTTCCATTTAATCTACCTCTTTTCAAAAGTTAAACTTCCTATTCATTATTTCGAAATAGGAAATTTCAGAAATTAAAATCCGTTACCATTGTATAGGTTTATAATCACGGAATAAAGGCTTTTGAAGAAGTATTAATAATGGGAAAAATGAATAATGTTTTATTGTTTTGACAATGGAACCAAAATGGAAATTATGTGATTAATTCAAAAGAAGAAGCATCAGCATGAATTTACGAAATCCCAAAAATGAAACCAGCATTGCCGCTGGATAATTTTTTCATATGCAGCAAATCTCATTTTTGAATGGTCCATAGGCCGCAAAAACTGTTTTTCGCAGTTTGAATTGTCCGTTCGGGAGGTGGTATTCTTAAGGAAAGAAAAAGGAGGCGTTTTTATGTATTTCAAAGCCCAACAACCAGTCATCCTGGCATCGCAGTCGCCGCGAAGAAGCGAATTGCTCGAGATGCTCGGATTTGATTTCCGTGTGATTCCAAGCAAAAAGGAAGAGCCGAAACCGGAACAATTCCAGAATGCGCTGAACTATGTCCTGAATTGTGCAGAAGTGAAAGCGGCGGATGTTGCGATAAAGAATCCGGATGCCGTGGTGATCGGTTCCGATACTGTCGTCGTATGCGACGGTGAAATCCTGTTGAAGCCTGAAGACAAAAAGCAGGCGATAGAGTACCTGCACAAACTTTCCGGCCGCAGCCATGAAGTGATTACGGCAGTTTCAGTGAAAGCAGGAAACAGCGGGATGCAATTTCACGAAACGACGGAAGTGACATTTTTCGATTTGCCGGATAGCTGGATCGAAGCTTATACGAATACGGACGATCCTTACGATAAAGCGGGAGCTTACGGCATCCAGACGCTGTCGGGTTTATTTGTCGAGAAAATCAATGGTGATTACAATGCGGTAGTCGGGCTGCCAATTGCCCGTTTGGCGAGGAAACTTTCAGACGCCGGTTGGATCAGCCTGTCGGGGAGCCGTGTCGAATGCTGAAAGAACAGACATTGATGATTCGTGACGTCAACACAGCAGACCGGCCGCGTGAACGGCTGATCAATCAAGGGGCCACGAGCCTGTCAAACCAGGAATTAATCGCCATCATGCTGCGCACCGGCACAAGGCAGGAGTCTGTCCTGCATTTGTCGAACCGCGTGCTCAATCATTTCGAACAGATCCAGCAACTGAAAGACGCCAGCATTGAAGAACTTACTTCGATTAACGGCATCGGCCAGGCGAAGGCTGTGCAATTACTCGCTGCTGTCGAACTTGGCCGCCGCCTTTCCTCCAAACAGACGGATGCTAAATTCACCATCCGTTCTCCAAAAGATGCCGCCTCTTATTTGATGGCGGATATGACTTCACTCAAACAGGAACATTTCGTTGTGTTATTTCTAAATATAAAAAACCAGGTTTTGCATAGACAGACAATATTTGTCGGAAGTTTGAACGCCAGCATCGTCCATCCGCGTGAAATTTTCAGGGAAGCGGTGCGCCGTTCTGCTGCCTCGATCGTCTGCGCCCATAATCATCCATCCGGCAATCCCGCCCCGTCGCCTGAGGACATCGCGGTCACGAAGCGGCTGATGGAAGCCGGGAGCATCGTGGGCATTGAGCTTTTGGACCATATCATTATCGGGGACCATCAATTCATATCTTTAAATGAAAAGGGATATATGTAGCACTGTTACTTTCTTTACTTTTCAGCTATAATAAGTAGTATTGTGTAAACTCTATGGCTTATTGGCATATAAAGAAGGGAAGAATTCACGTGTTTGGAATGGGATCAAAAGATGTAGGAATCGACTTAGGAACTGCTAACACTTTAGTATTTATTAAAAATAAAGGGATTGTTCTCAGAGAACCATCCGTTGTCGCAAAAAATACGCAAACTGGCGAAATCGTCGCTGTCGGAAACGACGCGCGCAATATGATCGGCCGTACACCTGGCTCCATCGTGGCAATCCGCCCGATGCGCGATGGCGTTATCGCTGATTACGATACAACAACTGCTATGATTCAATATTATATGAAGGAAGCGATGAAAAAAGTTGGAGGGTCGATGAAAAAGCCGAACGTCATGATTTGTGTTCCTTTTGGAATCACTTCTGTTGAACAGCGCGCAATCATCGATGCATCCCGCCAGGCTGGCGCTCGTGAAGCATTCACGATTGAAGAGCCGTTTGCAGCCGCAATCGGTGCAAGTTTGCCGGTTTGGGAACCAATGGGCTCAATGGTCGTCGATATTGGTGGAGGAACTACCGAAGTTGCAGTCATTTCACTTGGCGGCATCGTAACGAGCGAATCCATCCGTGTTGCCGGGGATGCGATGGACCAGGCAATCACGCAATATATCCGTAAAACGTATAACCTGACAATCGGTGAACGTACAGCTGAAAACATCAAGATGGAAATCGGCGCTGCACGGGTTACAACACCTGAAGAAAAAGCAGTCAAGATGGATATCCGTGGACGTGACCTGTTGACAGGTTTGCCGAAAACGATTGAGATTTCTTCGGAAGAAATCGCTGAAGCTTTGAAGGAATCCGTTCTTTCTATTATAGAAGGCGTTAAGAAAACGCTTGAAACGACTCCGCCGGAATTATCGGCTGATGTCATGGAACGCGGAATCGTTCTTACCGGAGGCGGCGCTCTCCTTAAAAATCTCGACAAAGTCATTTCGGATGAAACTCAAATGCCGGTACTTATTGCAGAGAACCCGCTGGATTGCGTGGCAATCGGCACAGGGAAAGCACTTGACAATATTGATCAAATCCGTCGCATGCAATCAACTAAATAAGGAGGATTGCTGCCATGTCTAGGTTCTTTTCGAACAAGCGGCTAATTCTGTTAATGCTCGGGGTTATCCTTCTCGTAGCATTAATTTCCTATTCCTTGCGGGATCGCGACAATGTATCCTTTCCGGAACAAATCATTAAAGACACTGTGGGTGCGGGACAATCCTTATTTTCCGGCCCGGCGCATTTTGTAACAGGCATTTTCGACAACGTTGATTCACTCTTGAATACATATAAGGAAAATCAGCATTTGAAAGGCCGTCTGGAAGAATTTGCGGCAGTGCAGGCGGAAGTAACCGACCTGCGTTCGGAGAACGGTCAATTGAAGGAAATCGTCGGCAAAGAAGCCGACCTGCGGGATTATAACCCGATCCAGTCAACCGTCATTGCACGGAACCCGGATCAATGGGAAGAAAAAGTTATTTTGAATAAAGGCGAAACGGACGGGGTCAAATTAAACATGGCGGTTATGACAGCACAAGGCCTGATCGGCAAAGTGAGTCTTGTGACCGACTTAACTTCAACTGTTGAACTGATTTCGACGCAAAATCCTAATTACCGGGTTTCTGCTATGGTGATCGGTGGGGAAGAGGGCGTCTTCGGTTTGATCGAAGGCTACGACGCTGAACGCCGTGAATTATTGCTGAAACGAATCGACGCTGAAATTGAACTTGAAGTTGGCCAGCAGGTCGTCTCAAGCGGTCTTGGCGGCATTTTCCCGAAAGGCCTGGTCATCGGCGAAATTACGGAAATCACAATCGATGAATTCGGTCTGACGAAACTGGCTTACGTCAAACCGGCAGCCGATTTCACTTTGTTGAACCATGTCATGATCGCTGATCGTGAAATGCCTGAAACAGATGGCGAAGACAATGGCGCTGCAGCAGAGGAAGAAGGATCATGATCCGCTATATCCTCCCGCTCATCGCCCTCGTCCTGTTTTTCCTTGAACCCGTCTTTGGATTATTTTCCCCGTTGCAGCTTGACGGGGATTATTATTATATTGTGCCTCGTTTTTTATTGATGTTCCTGATCTTCGTAACGGTCTATTATGATGCCAAACATGCAATGTTCTATGGATTATTTTTCGGCCTCTTGTACGATGTCTTTTTCATTGATATTATTGGACTATATTCATTCTTGTATCCGATGATGTGTCTTATCGCCGGTTACATCGTCAAGTCGGTGCACCGGAATTTAGTCGTTGCAACCTTCCTGACACTGGTCCTGACAGCACTTTTCGAATTTATGCTGTATTTATTCTTTTCATTTATTTCCATGACTTCAATGCCAGTGAATATTTTCCTGACCTCCCGATTGCTGCCGACAATGATTGCAAATTCATTATTCCTGGTCATGCTTGGCTGGGCTTTTAAATCAGTGATCGTCGCCCGCTTGATTGAACGGGAAAATAGTAAAGCTTGATTTACAGAAAAGCGGAAGCGCCCGTTCAGCTCCGAAAGACATAAGACGGATCAGCGGAGCGGCGCACCTTGCCGCAGAGCTGAGATGGCTTATGATCCGAGGAGTTGGGCGCTGGAGTCTGGACACCAGAAAAGCGGAAGCGCCCGTTCAGCTCCGAAAGACATAAGACGGATCAGCGGAGCGGCGTACTTTGCCGCAGAGCTGAGATGGCTTATGATCCGAGGAGTTGGACGCTGGAGTCTGGACAGGAAAACGCCATTTCAGAAGCTTTCTTAAATTAAAAAATAAACTTTAATATTATTGATTGAAAGCGCAGGTGACGCATTTTTGAAGAATCTTGTCTATATAAGAGGAACGAAAGAAGGCCTTGTGCTGCAGCTCGACGACCAGTGTGCCTACACGGACATGCTAAACGAACTGAAAGCCAAGGTTTCGGACCCTGCGCTTGATGGCAGCGCCGAAGTGCAGCTCCATCTGGGCTATCGTTATTGTACCGAAGCCCAATACAAGGAAATTGTCGCAACCATCCAGAACAATTCGCATCTGCGGGTATCAAAGATGCGGAGCGAAGTGATTTCCGTCGAAGAAAGCAATAAACGGATCCAGGAACGCCAGTCCGAGACGTATGTCGGCATTGTCCGTTCCGGGCAGGTAGTGAAAGCTGAAGGGGATCTCGTCGTAGTCGGCGACATCAACCCGAACGGCCGGGTAGTGGCCGGCGGCAATATCTACGTGCTGGGCCGTCTGAAAGGAATCGCCCATGCCGGTGCGTATGGCAACCGCGAGGCTGTCATTGCTGCATCCTGGCTGGAAGCGACCCATCTAATGATCGACGATCTGATTGAAACGATGACCGACGAATTGTCGGTGCTGTCTGAACAGCCGGAAATGGAATGTGCGTATATACATAGCAACGGCCAGAACATCGTCATCGATCGTCTGCAGGAATTGCGGTATATCCGGCCGCAAATTTCAACGTTTAAAGGAGGAAGCTAGTGTGGGAGAAGCAATCGTTATAACATCAGGTAAGGGAGGCGTCGGTAAAACGACGACAACCGCCAATCTCGGCACTGCATTGGCTCTTCAGGGGAAAAAGGTTTGCCTGATCGATACCGATATCGGTCTGCGCAATCTTGATGTTATTCTTGGTCTCGAAAACCGCATCATCTATGACCTTGTCGATGTTCTAGAAGGCCGCTGCAAAGTGCACCAGGCTCTCGTAAAAGACAAGCGCTTTGAAGATATGCTTTATTTATTGCCAGCCGCCCAGACGGTTGATAAGAACGCCATCAATCCTGAGCAGATGAAGGCACTTGTGACGGAACTCAAGAAAGATTACGATTTCGTCATCATCGACTGTCCTGCGGGCATCGAGCAGGGCTATAAAAATGCCGTAGCCGGTGCTGACCGCGCCATCGTCGTCACCACGCCTGAAATTTCAGCCGTGCGCGACGCCGACCGCATCATCGGCCTGCTCGAGCTCGAAGAAAACATCGAGCCGCCAAAACTCATCATCAACCGCATCCGCCAGCATCTTATGAAAGCCGGCGAAGCCCTTGATATCAACGAAATCACGACCCACCTGTCCATCGACCTCCTCGGCATCGTAGCCGATGACGAAAGCGTCATCTCCAGCTCGAACCGCGGCGAACCCGTCGTCATGAATCCGGCCAATCCGGCTGCCATGGGCTACCGCAACATCGCGCGCCGCCTTCTCGGCGAATCCGTGCCGCTGATGACGATGGATAAACAGAACACTGGTGTGTTTTCGAAGATTAAAGCGATTTTTGCTAAATAAATTCTATTTGAGACTTTTGAAGATAAAAGTGATAAAAATTTTACTTGAGATTTTCGAAGTTCAAAGCGTTAAAATTCTACTTGAGACTTTCGAAGACAAAATGATAAGAATTCTACTTGAGACCCCCGCAGAAGATTGCGGGGGTTTTTTGTGGATTTTTGGAAAGAGTCAAATTGGCAACATAGAGTTTATCTAATGCTCTTATAGAACCGAAGCGAATTTACAAAATATTTTATTGAATAAATACTAAAGCTCGAATAACGAAAAGGGGTGCAGGTTGGACGTGCAAATGCTGAAGGGGATGGTTTTATTTGATAGATTGCCGGTGAGGCATGCGGCAAAAGACAAAGTGTTCGGTGAAGTGAAGAGGTCGTTGGCGGGAGCGGCGGGAGAGAAGCGGACAGCGGAATTGCTGGAGCGGGAATTGGATCTCGCGGAGAAGGCGAAGATTTTTCGCGGCGTGTGGCTACCTTATATGGATGGCTTTGCTCAAGTGGATGTTCTGTTGCTGCACCCGAATTTTATATGTGCGCTCGAGGTGAAGAATATGGTGGGCGAGTTCTATTTTGATAAAGATAATTTTCAATTTTATCGAATAGTCGATGGGCGAAAAGAAGGCATGCGCAATCCGGAGTCGCAGCTGCACCGCGCAGTCAAAGCGACCGAGAAGTTTTTCGGATTTAAAGTTCATGGCACCATCGTTATGTCTAGCCGCTCGGGAAGAGTCGCCGTACCGCCGAAACTCTATCCGGTCATCGCGCTCGACTATCTGCCGTTTCATATCGAGAAGATGGTGGACCCTCTTTTATCGTTCGACGTTGAAGGTCTTGAGGGTTTAGTGCGGCGTAGCCGCGGGCAATTCAACGGTCCTGATCTTTTGTTGAAGCATAAGCTGACGAGGGATTGTTTGGAGGTGGGGGTTCGGTGTTTGGGGTGTCGTAGGGTAATGTGTGAGTGGCGGGATCGTAAGTGGCGCTGCAGTTATTGTGGATCTATATCTTCGAACGCTCATGAGTTTGCGCTGCAGGAATATACAATATTGTTTGGGAGTGAATTGACGACAGAATTCGCATATAAATGGCTTGGGATAAAAGATAAGTATGTTCTGTATCGCCTGTTGGGAAATTGCACCATTAAAAGTAACAAAAGAGGGACACGCTATATTATTGAAAACAGGAGCCTATTAATTGACCATTTTAAGGAGATTTATTCGTGACCGCACCTCAAAAGGGAATAACCGCACCTCAAATGAAGATTTCCGCACCTCAGACAGCTATTTCCGCACCCCAGAGCATTCAACCCGCATCTCAGAAATGAATATGCATAATATTTCCAGCCGGAAGCTAACTTTTCAACAACTTCACCACCAATTCCGACCTGTTCAGTTCTCAACCAGCTCATTTCTGTTCAAATCTTATTCATTTCTTCCTAAATCAAATCCATTTTTATTTAAATCATTAAAATCGTTAACCAATACCCACTCAATCCGACAATATCTATTGACGCGGCCTACTCCGGCGTGATACTATTTTAATGTTATGTTTGTAGCGCACCTGTGCTACAACCGCTCGAACCGGGTCAGCAAGCATTCGCAGCAATGTGGATCACCTGGATAGGCGAGTCTTAGTCTAAGAGGAGGTGCAAGGATATGTACGCAATTATTGAAACTGGTGGTAAACAGATCAAAGTTGAAGCGGGTCAGGAGATCTACGTTGAGAAATTGAACGGAGAAGCTGGTGACACGATCACATTTGACAAGGTTCTATTTGTAGGTGGAGATGACACTAAAGTGGGTGTTCCTTTTGTTGAAGGAGCTACTGTTACAGCTAAAGTTGAAAAACACGGCAAACAGAAAAAAATCACTGTCTTCAAATACAAAGCTAAAAAGAACTACCGTAAAAAGCAAGGTCACCGTCAACCATACACAAAATTGACTGTTGACGCGATCAACCTGTAAGAATGATCAAAGTTAAAATTAAAGAGACGTCAGGTCGCATTTCGTCTTTCGAGATGTCAGGCCATGCGGACTTTGCTGAACATGGGCAAGACCTGGTATGTGCCGGCGCATCAGCTGTTTCATTTGGAGCAGTGAACGCCATTATGGAACTTACCGGAATCGAGCCGTATATTGAGCAGACTGAAAGCGGCTATTTGAAAGTCGGTTTCCCGGATGACCTTGACGAGAAAACGGATGGGCAAGTGCAATTGCTTGTTCGCAGCATGATTGTTTCATTAAAAACGATTGAACAAGACTATGAAGAATATATTAAAATAACCTTCACAGCTTAGGAGGTGGGACAGAATGTTAAGATTAGATCTTCAGTTTTTCGCATCCAAAAAAGGTGTAGGTTCAACGAGAAACGGACGTGACTCAGAATCTAAACGCCTTGGCGCTAAACGTGCAGACGGCCAAGAAGTTACTGGTGGTTCAATTTTATACCGTCAACGCGGTACTAAAATTTATCCAGGAGAAAACGTTGGACGTGGCGGAGACGACACACTTTTCGCTAAAATCGACGGCGTTGTGCGCTTTGAGCGTTACGGCCGCGACAAGAAAAAAGTGAGCGTATACCCAGTAGTTGCACAAGAAGCTTAATAAAAACGAAAAGGGCTGCTTTCGCAGTCCTTTTTCTTTTTTAGGAATTTCACGAATAAAATTGGTATACTGAAAAAAGAAGAAAGTTTAGGACGTGAGTGTAATGGATGACTCGATTACGGTGGCACAAGCGCTTCGGCATGCGCGCCACGATTTCTTGAATGAGCTTCAATTGATTCAGATGAAACTTGATCTTGGACGTGGGCAGGACGTGAAATCGATAATTCGATCGCGTGCCGAAGCGGCTGTGCAGCTGAACAGGCTGTCAGCGCTTAAGATGCCGGCGGCCGAACATTGGCTGCTGACGGCAGAATGGCGTTTTCCGGAGTTTCGTTTCCATTTGGAATGCCTTGCGCAAGCGGGGATCACCACAAAAGATGCAGCATTTGCCGACTGGCTGGAACAGTTTTTCTCCAGCCTGAAGGAGCAGGCGGATACTGCATCGGACATCAGCTGCCGAACAGTATTGAAAGAACAGCAATCCGATTTTGAAATCGGATTGGATTTGAACGGAAACCTGCCGGACACCCAGTTGCCGGAGGTTCCGGGTTTATTGGCACGGAAAGAGATTGCAGCAGACAGCTTAAAAATAATTGTCAGCGCAAAGATGGAGGGATAATATGTTTGTCGATCACGTAAAAGTTTATGTTAGAGGTGGCGACGGCGGGGATGGCATGGTAGCATTCCGCCGCGAGAAATATGTACCGAACGGCGGACCAGCCGGCGGTGACGGTGGTAAAGGCGCGAACGTAGTCTTTATCGTACAGGAAGGTTTGCGCACGCTGATGGATTTCCGCTATAAACGGATATTCAAGGCTGACCGCGGAACACATGGCATGAGTGCCAATAAACACGGTGCTAAAGCTGAAGATTTGGTTATCGAAGTTCCACCGGGCACAGTTGTAAAAGATGCTGATACCGGCGAAACGATTGCTGACCTGGTTGAACACGGCCAAACAGCGGTTATTGCAAAAGGAGGACGCGGAGGACGCGGGAACTCGCGCTTTGCGACACCTGCCAATCCGGCACCAGAACTATCTGAAAAAGGTGAACCAGGATTTGAGCGCAACGTCATTCTGGAATTGAAAGTTCTTGCAGATGCAGGGCTTGTCGGATTCCCAAGTGTCGGGAAATCGACTTTATTGTCAGTCGTTTCCGCTGCCAAACCGAAAATTGCCGAATATCATTTCACGACAATCGTGCCTAACCTCGGAATGGTTGAAACGGAAGACCAGCGCAGCTTCGTTATGGCTGATTTACCTGGACTGATCGAAGGCGCTCACGAAGGAATCGGCCTTGGCCATCAATTCCTGCGCCATATCGAACGGACACGCGTCATCGTCCATGTCATCGATATGTCCGGTCTGGAAGGCCGCGATCCTTACGAAGATTATGTAACAATCAATGAAGAATTAAAACAGTACAACATGCGTTTGACGGAGCGTCCGCAATTAATCGTTGCGAATAAAATGGATATGCCGGATTCGGAAGAAAACCTTGAAGCGTTCCGCAAGAAATTGCCGGAAGATGCACGGGTTTTCCCAATATCTGCACTTAGCCGCCAAGGCTTGAACAATCTATTATTCGCCATCGCGGATCTTCTTGAAGTAACATCGGAATTCCCGATGATCGATGATGAAACTGACGAATCAGAAAGTGCAGTACTTTACCGTCACGAATCGGACAGCGATGGGTTCTCAATTTCACGCGATCCGGACGGTGCTTATGTAATCAGCGGCTATGCCATCGAGCGTCTGTTCAAGATGACCGACTTCTCGCGTGAAGATTCAATTCGCCGATTTGCCCGCCAGATGCGCGGCATGGGAATTGATGATGCGTTGCGCGAAAAAGGTGCTGAAGACGGCGACACAGTTCGTTTGCTTGAGTTTGAATTCGAATTTACTGAGTAAATCTGGAGGGGACATGGATGAAGGATATTTCAGAACAGCGGTATTTTTTGGTGCGCGAAGATGTTTTGACCGAGGCGATGCAAAAAACGCTGGAAGTCAAAAAGATGCTGCAGCGCGGTAACATTTCCATACTCGATGCTGTGGAAAAGACCGGCTTGTCCCGATCTGCTTTCTATAAATACCGGGACGCTGTTTTTCCTTTCCATTCCATTGTCAAAGAACGGATCCTGACGGTTTTCCTACAATTGGAGGACCGGACGGGGACGCTTGCCACATTGCTCGAAGCAGTTGCCCAAGCTGGATGCAATATATTGACGATCCATCAGACGATTCCCATCCAGGGGCGTGCCAATGTCACGCTTTCGCTGGATGTGACGGCGATGGAGCAGGAGCTTGATGTCTTTTTGCAGCAGCTGAAAAAACTCGATTTCGTCGAGTCGGCAGATGTGGTATCAAGCGGATCATTTTAATTTGGGAGTGGTTTGATGGCTGAGCAGCAGACGAAAAAACGAATTTCTTTTTTGGGACCGGACGCTTCGTTCACCCATTTAGCGGCATTGAAGGCATTTCCGGACAGTGAATTGATTGCCTATACGACAATCCCGGAATGCATTGAAGCAGTAGCGGAAGATAAAGTCGATTATGCAGTGGTGCCGCTCGAGAATGCACTTGAAGGCTCGGTGCCGCTGACGATCGATTATTTGTTCCATGAAGTGCAGCTTTACGTGACGGCGGAAGTGCTGTCGCCGATCGAGCAGCATTTGATGGTTCACCCGGATAACGCGGAATCGGATGCATTCGAAGCGATTTATTCGCATCCGCATGCTTTGGCGCAATGCCATAAATTCCTTTATTACACTTACAAAAACACGCCGCTTGAGCAATACAGCTCGACTTCGGCTGCGGCCAAAATGGTCAGCGAACTGCCGGAGCGAAATATTGCAGCGATTGGCAATGAATTCTCGGCCGAAAAATACGGCCTGCACATTGTCCACCGGGAAATCCATGATTTCCATTTCAATCACACACGTTTTTTCGTGCTGTCGAAAACGAACCATCAACTGGAGAATCCTGCTCATAATGAGGAAGTGAAAACGACGTTGATGATTTCCCCGCCGAAAGACGACCGTTCGGGTGTCCTTCACCAAGTGCTTTCCGTATTCGCCTGGCGCCAGCTCAACTTGAGTAAAATCGAGTCGCGGCCGCTGAAGACGGGTCTCGGAAATTACTTCTTCATCGCCGACGTGATGGATGACGAAATGTCGCCGATGATGCAGGGAGCTTTCATGGAACTTGCGGCTCTAGGCTGCACAGTGAAAACGCTGGGCTCGTATTACACGTATGAATGAATCAGAAAAGCGACAGCGCCCGTTAAGCTCTGAAAGGCATAAGACGGAACAATGAAGTGGCGGTTTTTGCCACGTAATTGGACCGGCTTATGACCCGAAGAGCTGGGCCGCTGGAGTCTAGACATAACGAAAGCTCCGCTGCCGGATTGGCAGCGGAGCTTTTTTCTGTTCTAAGAGCTTTGGAATGAAAAGCCTTCGCGGATGCGAAGGCTCCCTTAAAAGATTGGAGTTTTCGCTACGCGAAAACTTCCGCTTGGGATACTAGGATATAGAAAATATTGCTTGCCGATCATAAACAGGTGGTAGCCGATCACAAATCATCGGTAGCCGATCATAAAAGCTAAAATCATTCTAAAAGTCGGGATTACTTTACTCTTCAAGCAACAAATCCTCCCCGAAAAAGAAGAACCCATGAATCTTTAACAGATTCATGGGTAAAACACCTAATTTTACTCACTTTCCTCCAGTAAATACCCAGCTGCTCTCATATCATTCATTGCCTGCTCGAGTATGGCGACATTCGGTGCGGTGATGGTATGCAGATGCAAGCCGTCGGTCAATTCCAGCAGATAGCTGGCGCCGGTTTCGCGGACGCGCTGCATGAACATGTCGACTTCGCGTCTAGATGATACATGGATGCCGGCTGTCAGTTCACCGTAGACAGGATGTTCAATCGATACGTCTTTGACGGTTACACCGGCATCGACGAGAACGTATAATTCGTCCTGTGTATCTTCCGGCTTGTGGAAGCAAGCCAGTACGCGGTAAAGGTCGTCATCTGCAGTTTCACGCATGTACAGATAGCCTTGGCTGGTGGCGATGATCGGTTCGCCTTTCGCTTTCAATAAAGTCATGTCACCGACAATAACCTGGCGCGATACACCCATAAGTGATGCAAGCTCGCCGCCTTTTAATGGATCAGCCGTTGCTTTCATTTTGTCCAGCAGCATTTGCCGGCGCTGTTCTCCGGGAATTTTCTTCATAAGGGATCCCTCGCTTTATTTCGTCATATTTCCATTTTAACACGGCGCAATTGCCAGCGGGTTTATTTCGTCTAAAGGCGCCGGATATGCTATAATCATAGAGTTGAATTGAAGGGGAGAAAGCATATGTACGATTACATAAAAGGGCGGGTTACGCGAGTGACGCCTGAATATTTAGTGATAGAGCAGCAGGGGATCGGCTGGCAGATTTTTGCTCCGAATCCGTATTCGTTCGGTTCGGATGAGCTGCAGGTATTTTTGCATCACCACGTCCGCGAAGACGCCCAATTATTATTCGGTTTTCCGACTCTCGAGCAGCGCGAACTTTTCCGCAAGCTGATCTCAGTTTCGGGCATCGGTCCAAAAGGCGCATTGGCCATCTTAGCAAGCGGCCAGCCGCAGCATGTCATCGAAGCGATCGAACGGGAAGATGAGTCGTATCTCGTCAAATTCCCGGGCGTCGGCAAGAAGACGGCACGCCAGATGATCTTGGATCTGAAAGGCAAACTCGCAGAATTCTTCGGCGATCCGTTTGATGACAATAAAGAAACGGGCGGCCTGTTGTCCGGTGAAGACAATGAACTTGAGGAAGCGATGCTGGCTCTTGGTGCACTCGGCTATTCCGAACGCGAAATCAATAAAGTCAAACCGAAGCTCAAGGATATGGATCTGAACACGGAAGCTTATATGAAGAAGGCTTTGCAGTTATTGCTGAAGCAGAATTGATTTTAGAATAAGTATTCTATTTATATCGCTTCGGCGCTTAGGACAAAGCTCCCGCAATAAGCCGAGAAAACCATTCGTCTTATTGCTTCGCTCAGTCCATTGACGCGCCTACGCTAAATCAGTAGCTTAATATGAAAGAGCATCATAGATATGGAGCAAAACAGCGAAGACTCCCAGGCGACCAAGCGAAGTGACGAGATCCACTCGGGCGAAGTGAAACGAGTCCGAGTTAGCTCGGCGCAAGCAGCCAGGAAAGCGAAGCTGTTTTGCGGAATATCGGCTTTTAAATAACTTTTTATTCATATAAGAAACATAAACAATAAAGGAGGTGCAGACCATGGAAGAACGGGTGATAGGAAGCGAAATTTCCGAATTTGATGAGCGTTTTGAACAATCGTTGCGTCCACAATATCTGTCCCAGTATATCGGGCAGCACAAAGTGAAGCAGAATCTTGGGATTTTCATCGAAGCGGCGAAAATGCGCGAAGAAAGCCTGGACCATGTGCTGCTCTACGGACCTCCGGGACTCGGCAAGACGACGCTGGCAGCGGTCATCGCCAACGAAATGGAAGTTGGCGTCAAAATGACAAGCGGCCCGGCAATTGAACGTCCGGGTGATCTGGCGGCGATTGTTTCTTCTTTGGAACCCGGAGATGTTTTATTCATCGATGAGATTCACCGTCTGAACCGCTCGATCGAAGAAGTGCTATATCCGGCAATGGAAGATTTTTGCCTGGATATTGTAGTCGGCAAAGGACCGACGGCGCGTTCTGTGCGCCTCGATTTGCCGCCTTTCACCTTGATCGGTGCAACGACGCGGGCAGGTGCTTTATCCGCGCCGCTTCGTGACCGATTCGGTGTGCTTGCACGCCTCGATTATTACGACACTGAAGCATTGACTGAAATTGTTGTCCGCAGTTCGAAACTGTTTGAAGCGGATATCGATCCGAATGCCGCTGTTGAGATTGCACGGCGCTCACGCGGAACACCGCGTATAGCGAACCGTTTGTTGAAGCGGGTACGCGATTATGCGATGGTGCGCGGTACTGGCTCGATTACAATGGACATGGCGGATCAGGCTTTGGAGATGCTGCAGGTCGACCCGCTTGGCCTGGATCACATCGACCATAAACTGATCACCGGTATGATTTCACGTTTCCGCGGTGGACCGGTCGGACTGGATACGATTGCAGCCAGCATCGGGGAAGAGTCGACGACGATTGAAGACGTCTATGAACCGTACCTGCTGCAGATCGGATTTATCCAGCGGACCCCGAGAGGCCGAACTGTCACAGCCACAGCCTACGAACATTTTAAATTGGAGATGCCTGAATGATGAAAACTACACAACAACCCAATACACTTAATGTAAATGATTTTGATTTTGAGCTGCCTGAAGAATTGATTGCCCAAACGCCGCTTCTTGACCGCACGTCAAGCCGGCTGTTGGTCATGAATAAAGAAAGCGGCAAGACCGAACATAAGCATTTCCGCGACATCATTGATTATCTGCATGAAGGAGATACACTCGTTTTGAACGACACACGCGTTCTTCCGGCGCGCCTGATGGGCGTCAAGGAAGACACGGGTGCCAATATCGAGTTGCTTCTATTGAAACAGATCGAAGATGATGTATGGGAAACGCTTGTTAAACCGGCGAAGAAAGTGAAAGTCGGCACGGTCGTGAGCTTCGGTGAAGGATTGCTACGTGCGGAATGCACCGGAATTCTTGACCACGGCGGCCGCCATTTCAAAATGATCTATGACGGGATTTTCTATGAGATCCTTGATCAGCTCGGCGAAATGCCGTTGCCACCGTATATCCGCGAAAAACTGGAGGACCAGGACCGCTATCAGACGGTTTTCGCAAAAGAACGCGGCAGCGCTGCGGCACCGACTGCGGGGCTTCATTTTACCGATGAATTATTGAAGAAGATTGAAGAAAAAGGCGTCAATATCGCCTTTATCACTTTGCATGTCGGCCTTGGAACGTTCCGTCCGGTGTCGGTCGAATCGATTGAAGATCACGAGATGCATGCTGAATTCTATCGCATCAATAAAGAAACGGCAGAACTTATCAATAACACAAAAGCACAAGGCGGCCGTGTGATTTCGGTCGGTACCACTTCAACCCGCACGCTTGAATCCGTAGCCAATAAATTCGGCGGCGAGCTCAAGGAAGACAGCGGCTGGACGGACATTTTCATCTTCCCCGGCTACGATTTCAAGGCAATCGACGGGTTGATCACGAATTTCCATCTGCCGAAATCGACGCTGGTGATGCTTGTCAGTGCCTTATCAAACCGAGACAATATATTGAACGCATACAACGAAGCAGTAAATGAACGCTATAGATTCTTCAGTTTTGGAGATGCCATGTTCATTGAACCACAGAAAAAGGAGACTCATCATGACTGAAGCAATCCGTTATGAACACATCAAAACCTGTAAACAAACTGGCGCGCGCTTAGGCATCGTCCATACGCCTCACGGCTCATTCGAAACACCTGCTTTCATGCCGGTCGGTACACAAGCGACTGTCAAAACGATGTCGCCGGAAGAATTGAAAGCGATGAACGCAGGAATTATTCTCAGTAATACTTACCATCTATGGCTGCGTCCAGGAAACGACGTCATCAAAGAAGCGGGCGGCCTTCATAAATTCATGAACTGGGACCGTCCGATTCTGACGGATTCCGGCGGCTTCCAGGTATTCTCGTTGAGCGAATTCCGCAATATCAAAGAAGAAGGCGTTCATTTCCGCAACCACATGAACGGCGACAAATTATTCTTAAGCCCGGAAAAAGCGATGGAAATCCAGAACGACCTTGGATCAGACATCATGATGGCTTTCGACGAATGCCCGCCTTATCCAGCGAGCCATGAATATATGAAATCATCTGTTGAGCGTACATCACGCTGGGCAGAACGCTGCTTAGAAGCGCATGCCCGCAAAGATGTACAAGGTTTATTCGGCATTATTCAAGGCGGCGAGTATGAAGACCTTCGTAAACAAAGCGCCCAGGATCTTGTGTCACTCGATTTCCCGGGATACGCAATCGGCGGACTTTCTGTCGGCGAACCGAAAGATGTTATGAACCGTGCACTCGAATTCACTACACCATTGATGCCGGCGAATAAACCGCGTTACCTGATGGGTGTCGGTTCACCTGATTCATTGATTGACGGAGCAATCCGCGGCATCGATATGTTCGATTGTGTCTTGCCGACACGCATTGCCCGTAATGGTACATTGATGACCAGCACAGGCCGTTTGAACATCAAGAATGCAGCATTCAAGCGTGATTTCAACCCTATCGACGAAAAATGCGATTGCTATACGTGCAAAAATTATACACGTGCTTATGTCCATCATTTAATTCGTGCAGATGAAACGTTCGGAATTCGACTTACCAGTTATCATAATCTGCAATTTCTGTTAAACTTAATGGAACAGGTGCGCCAAGCGATTCGTGAGGACCGCCTGGGAGATTTCCGCGAAGAATTTTTTGAGGCTTACGGCTTCAATAAACCAAACGCAAAGAATTTCTAAGACACAGATAGAGAGTGAAAGGGGGAATATGAATAATGGAAACTTTAGTTGCTTTATCACCTTTACTTCTAATGTTCGTTTTGATGTGGTTCTTTATTATCCGCCCAGCGCAGAAGCGCCAGAAGGCTACGGCCAACATGCAGTCTGAATTGAGACGTGGCGATCGTATCGTTACGATCGGGGGACTTCACGGCACGATTGATGCTGTGGATGATGCAACAATCTACATCACAGTTGCGGACGGTACTCGTATGCAATTCGAACGCCAGGCAATTGCCCGCGTTGTGGATCAGGCAAAAACGACAGTCTAAGAAATCTTCGCCTTCGAACTGAAGGCGATTTTTTTTAGAGATAATTCACGGATTGTTCAAACAAATAAAAAATAGTTAAATAAATAATTTAAATACACGATATTCCGCAAAACAGCTCAGCTTGCCTGTGGGCTTGCGCTGAGCTAACTCGGCCTCGTTGCACTTCACCCGAGTGGATCTCATCACTTCGCTCGAAACAGAGTTGGAAAGCCAACTCCGTTTCTGTTCCCCTGGGCGTCTTCGCTGTTTTGCTTCATATCTGTAGAGAGTTCTCTAGCGCAGGCGCGCCCCAGGACTGGCCGGAGCAATAAGACGAGTGGTCTTCTCGGCTTATTGCGAGAGGCTTGTCCAAAGCGCCGAAGCGGTGTATATATACTATTTCTTTATTCAACTGATAAATGAGGGAAAAACCATGCCGAAATATACCGAGCAATATGATGTCGTATTGCCATTCTTAAAAAGTAAATGTGAGGAATTCCAGTTTTCCGATTACGATACATTTACACCGGAAGATATTTGGCAATATTTGATTAAGAAGAAATGGCGCAAGAAAGATATCGGCGATATGCCGCTGCATGAAATGGTCAATGAAATCATGGAAATGAGGGCTTCGGAATTTGTGGCTTATCACCAGATTGAAGGCTTTAAGGGAGACAATTGGTTTTCAGAAGGGAATTCCGATGATCTGGAACAGCTGCTTCGGCCCACCCAGAAAAAACCAAAATGAATTTGACACGCTTTGATGCGTGTTTCATAATGAAGTTGCTGTGTTTTAGATAATGAGGAGGAACTATACATATGAAAGCAAGAGGTCGTATAATAGCCTTTTTCTTACTGGTCATTGTACTGTTAGGAATGATTGGCACCACAAGCTTACCGATAGCTAAAGACATTAAATTGGGACTGGATCTTCAAGGTGGTTTTGAAGTCCTTTATGAAGTCCAGCCATTGAATGATGGACCGGAAATCACGAATGAGATCTTGTCTGACACGACGGACGCGTTAATGAACCGGATCAACGTTCTTGGTGTCAGCGAGCCGGTCATCCAGATTGAAGGCGATGATCGGATACGGGTGCAGCTGGCTGGTATAGAAGATCAGTCAGAAGCGCGGGAACTTCTGTCAACGGAAGCGAACCTTACATTCCGTGATGCAGATGATAATTTGCTGATGGATGGCTCTGACCTTAAAGAAGGCGGAGCGACGGGGACATTTGATGAAAATGGTCAGCCGATCGTATCGCTTGAACTGAAAGATCCAGGGAAATTCGCTGAAATTACAGGCGAAATTTCACAGCGTCCTCCTGGAGAAAACGTTTTGGTCATCTGGATGGACTTTGAAGAAGGCGAGGATTCTTACCAGGAAGAACGGATGGAGGCAGATCCGAAATTTGTTTCGGCTCCGACTGTCAGCCAGCGAATCAATTCACCAAGCGTCCAGATCACAGGTTCTTTCACTGTTGAAGAAACCCAAAACTTTGCGGGTATCCTGAATGCCGGTGCATTGCCGGTTGAACTGGAAGAAATCTATTCCACTTCTGTAGGCGCCCAGTTCGGGGAAGAAGCTTTGGATAAAACGACCTTTGCCGCTGCAATCGGTATCGGCCTCGTGTTATTGTTCATGCTTGTGTTCTATCGTTTCCCTGGGGTTATTGCGTTCATTACTTTGTCGGTATATGTCTATTTGATCCTATTGATATTTGTATGGATCGGCGGGGTACTGACTTTACCGGGTATCGCAGCAATCATGCTCGGTGTCGGTATGGCAGTTGATGCCAATATCATCACATACGAGCGGATCCGCGAGGAAATGCGGACAGGTAAATCCGTTAAGGATTCGTTCCGCATCGGTGCACGTTCATCGTTCTCGGCTATCATTGATGCCAACGTAACGACGCTTCTTGCGGCAGCTGTATTGTTCTATTTCGGTACTAGTTCTGTTAAAGGATTTGCGACTCTATTGATCATCTCGATTCTTGCCAGCTTTATCACAGCGGTTTGGGGATCACGTCTATTGCTTGGGCTTTGGGTCCACAGTGGATTCCTCGACAGCAAATTCGGCTGGTTCGGTTTGAAACCCGATAAAATCCATAGTCCTTCTGAAGAGAAAGAGATTACGGATTTGACTACACCGTTCGACCGTTATGACTTTGCCGGCAACCGCAATAAATTTTTTGCCGCGTCACTGGCATTGATTGCGGCGGGAGCAATTGTGCTTGGACTGTTCCAGTTGAATCTGGGAATTGACTTCTCTGGTGGTACGCGAGTTGAAGTAACTTCTGATTCGGCGCTTAGCCAACAGGAAGTTGAAGAGTTCCTTGAAGAGGCGGGTTATCCTTCGGATGACGTGGTTATTTCCGGAGATCAATCCGATATCGGCGTTGCCCGTTATACGGATGACTTCTCACAGGATCAAATCGACGAATTGACACAGGCTGCGATGAATGAGTACGGACAGAGACCAAACGTCTCCACTGTTTCGAATCAAGTTTCCATTGAGCTTGCCCAAAATGCCTTATATGCATTGGCGATTGCCGCTCTTGGCATCATCATCTATGTAGCCTTCCGTTTTGAATGGCGCATGGGTGTTGCATCCATTGTGGCGTTGATTCACGATACGTTCTTCATCGTAGCGGTATTCAGTCTCCTGCGTCTGGAAGTCGATCTCACATTTATCGCGGCGGTTCTGACGATAGTCGGTTATTCGATAAACGATACGATTGTTACGTTTGACCGGATCCGTGAAAATATGAAACGGATGAAGAAAATCGAGACAGTCGAACAATTGGAGAACGTTGTCAACGTTTCCTTGCGCCAGACGCTTGTCCGTTCGGTGAATACCGTCATGACGGTTGTGCTGGTTGTTCTTGCGCTTCTGATTTTCGGTGCACCTTCCATCACGAACTTCTCGATCGCATTATTGATCGGTTTGATTGCCGGAACTTATTCATCCATCTTCATCGCAGCCCAGTTGTGGCTAGTGCTTAAGAAGAAGGAACTGAATAAAAAAGGCCCGATCGATGTAGAGAAGAAAGAACAGGAAACAAAATGGGGTTCTGACGAGCCTGTTGTGTAATAAGTTTATAAAGGAAATGGAACAGGGTATAGTAAAAATGACCCTGTTCCATTTTTTATATTCAGAAAGGAGTTGTACGATTTGAAAATACAATGGCTATTACTGATCGCACTTATTTTTGCAGTTATCATCGCAGCCTTTGCAGTCGTCAACGTCGACGCTGTGCCAGTAAATTATATTTTCGGAGAAGCTGAATTCCCGCTGATCCTGGTCATTCTGGCTTCTGCACTGCTCGGGTTCCTGTTGAGCGGAGTAGTGGCGCTCGCACGAGGTTATACTTTACAGCGCAAAGTAAAATCCCTGCAGAAGGAAATGGCGGTAAAGGAATCATTGATTGCTACGCAGCAAAATGAAATCGCCGAGTACCAGAAAGCGGGCGTCTCCCCGGATGCGCAGGTCGTTACGAGCGATGAAGTGACGCGGGATGAACGTGTTGAAAATTACGAAGAAAAACCGCGGAATAATTATTAAACAAGAAACCTTTCGGCAATTGCGCCGAAAGGTTTTTGTCTGCCGTTTTTTCTTGTATAATGAATCAGTGAGGAAGTGACTGATATGATAGAATCCAAAAAAAGATGGCGTTTAACAGAGCCCGACGAGCAGGCAGTCCGGGACATCCAACAGGAATTATCCCTTTCTTCTGTGCTGGCGAAAATCCTCGTGACTCGGGGAATCCGTACGGCAGAAGAAGCGCGCGCGTTTATGGCGACGGACGTTTCGGCCATACATAATCCTTATTTGATGAAAGATATGGACATCGCAGTGGAGCGTATCCGCAGAGCTGTCGATAACCAGGAAAAAATAATCGTATACGGAGATTATGACGCGGATGGTGTAACGAGCACCGCCGTCATGATGACTGTTTTGCAGGATTTGGGAGCGGATGTTTCATTCATGATCCCAAACCGTTTTAAACATGGCTACGGCCCAAATAAAGAATTGTTCCAGCAGGCATATGATAAAGGCGCGAAATTGATTGTCACGGTCGATAACGGAATTTCCGGCATCGAACAGGTGGATTTCGCTGTCGAACTTGGCATGGACGTAATCATCAGCGACCATCACGATATCGGTGAAACCATGCCGAATGCATTGGCGATTGTCCACCCGCGCCATCCGGAAGGGAATTATCCGTTCGGCGAATTGGCGGGCGTCGGTGTGGCATTCAAAATGGCACACGCGTTATACGAAGAAATGCCGGACCACCTGCTTGAGCTTGTGGCGATCGGCACCATTGCCGACCTTGTGCCGATGCACGGGGAAAACCGTATTTTTGTAAAAGAAGGTTTGCAGGCATTGCGCGATACGCCGCGTCCCGCGATTGAGGCTCTGGCGGAAGTCGCAGGCGTCAAGCAGGAAGAAATCAATGAAGAAACGATCGGCTTCATGTTCGGTCCACGGATTAATGCAATCGGCCGGCTGCAGGATGCAGATCCGGCAGTGGATATGCTGCTGACGGAGGATGCGGCTCAGGCGCGTTCTTTGGCAGACGGACTTGATGTACTGAATAAAGAGCGGCAGGCAATCGTCAAGCAAATAGCGGACGAAGCGACAGCACAAGTAGAGTCGCAATATCCGGACGGGCCGCCGCATGTCATCATCGTCGAGCAGGAAGGCTGGAATCCGGGAGTCGTCGGAATTGTGGCGTCCAAATTGGTTGAGAAATATTACCGACCGACCATCGTTCTTTCATTGGATCCGGAAACGGGCAAAGCGAAAGGTTCGGCACGCAGCATTGAAGGTTTCCACCTTTACAACGAATTGGCGGAAAACCGTGATATCCTGCCGGCATTCGGGGGCCACCCGATGGCAGCGGGTATGACGCTTGAAGCTGCAAATGTGGCAGAGCTCCGCAGCCGTTTGAACAAACAGGCGGAAGCTTGTCTGACAAGTGAAGACCTGGTGCCGGTTGTCGATATCGATATTCCGGTGCAGCTGGAGGAAATAGATACCGATACGATTGAATCCATGCGCTTTCTTGCGCCATTCGGCATGGGCTTTGCCAAACCGAAATTTTATATCAAAGGTGTTAAAGTAGCGTCTATCCGTAAAATCGGGGCTGCACAGAACCATTTGAAAGTCGAACTTGCTTCAGGCGGTTCAACACTTGATGCTGTTGGATTCGGTATTGGTGAAATTGGTGATCAATTGACGCCGGATGTGTTGATTGATGTTATTGGCGATCTTCAAATCAATGAATGGAATGGCCGCAAAAAAGCACAGATGCTGATTGAAGATATCCGGACCGATCAATGGCAGCTTTTTGACATCCGCGGCATCCGTCAGGTGTCCCGCTGGTCGAAGATGATTCCGGAAAAAGACCAGGTTTACCTGGCATTTAATCCTGAAACTGTGGCGGTTTTCAAAACTTTGATACCGCATCCGATCCACTCGATTGAATCGATTGATGAGCTGGCAGGGGACAAGCATCATCTTGTGCTGCTGGACCTGCCTGAATCGGAAGAACAATTGGAGGAAGTCCTGAAGAGGTTGACTCCGAAGCGGATTTACGCGCATTTCTATGCGAAGGAATCACAGTATTTTGAGCAGATTCCAACACGTGATCAATTTAAATGGCTGTTTGCTTTCATTAAAAAACGTGGAACTTTCGACTTCAAAAAGCATTGTGATGAACTTGCGAAGCATAAAGGATGGACGCGTGATTCGTTATTTTTCATGTTGCAGGTGTTTTTTGAACTCGGTTTTGTTACACTTAACAATGGACTTACTGAGATTGCAGAATCTCCAGGCAAACGTGATTTGGCCGAAGCGCCGAGCTACAAAAAGCGTGAACAACAGATTGCCCTGGAACAGAAGCTTCTGTATGCATCTTATCGAGACTTAAAAGAGTGGTTCGACGCGAAAGTGTCTGCCAAGGAGGAACAGGTATGGATTTAAAAGAGTATATTACAATTGTTGAAGACTGGCCGAAACCGGGAATCCGTTTCAAGGACATTACTTCTTTGATGGATAATGGTACTGCCTATAAATACGCAACTGACCAGATCGTCGAGTATGCAAAACAAGTGAATGCCGATATCATCGTCGGGCCTGAAGCCCGCGGTTTCATCATCGGCTGCCCGGTTGCTTATGCACTTGGACTTGGCTTTGCCCCTGTCCGCAAAGAAGGCAAATTGCCACGCGAAGTGATTCGCGCGGAATACGGCCTTGAATACGGCAAAGATGTTCTGACAATGCACAAAGATGCCATCAAACCGGGACAGCGCGTCCTGATCACTGATGACCTTTTGGCGACAGGCGGAACGATCGAAGCGACGATTAACCTTGTCGAACAGCTTGGCGGAATCGTTGCCGGCTGTGCATTCCTGATCGAATTGACATACCTCGACGGCCGCGACAAACTCGAAGGCTACGAAGTCTGTACCTTATTGCAATACTAATGAAAAATGGAGACAGCCCGGGACGCATATTGCGTTTTGGGTTGTTTTTTTGTTAGAGGAATAAGAAATCATGTCATAATATCTGGAAATATTTTCTTTATTTTTTCATGAGTTTAGCAAAGTCAGCCGCAAACGGAATTTATGTGCGCAAAACGAGATTTATGTGCGGAGAATGAGATTTGTGTGCGCAAAACAGGATTTGTGCGCGGAAAACCATGATTTATGCTCAACTTAGTATTAATCTGATATTTTGATAAGTGCTTTCATGAGAATTAAAGATTGGATTTTATTTATGTTAAATATTTCCGTGGAAAGTTGAGAGATTTATTTTAAATTAGATAACACAAACACCCTCTATGAATTTTTATTCCCCAAGCGGGTATGGAAAGAAAAGCGATTAGTAAAGAGGTGCAACTATGCTGAAATGGGATGACAATCATTATCCATCTAATAATGCGCGGCTGATCGACCTGCTGTTGGACATAGAAGATAAGCCGCTAAAAAAAATCACCGAAGAAACACAGCAGCTGTTCAACCAAATCAGAAAGCAGGTAAGTCCGCAAACAACCACGCGTAAAAAAACGCTCCAGGAAAGGTTCTGGTCATTAATTTCCACCGACTTCACAATCGATGACAAAAAAGAAATCGGCTTTCAAGTAGAAGAAAACCAGATTTATCCTTATTGGAAAAAGGAACTCGACCGCCAATACGACCGACTGCAGAAAGTAACCGGCAATTACATATCAGTGACGGAATTCGGAGCGCGCGGAGACGGCCAGACCGATTCGACCGCCGCATTCAAGAAAGCGTTCGGCAACGGCGGCAAGAAAATTTTCGTGCCGGAAGGAGTCTATATAGTTAAAGGATTAAATCTGCCTTCCTGGACACGGTTAGTCGGCGCCGGCAAAGGCAAGACGGTGATTCGCTTGCACGATGATGCGCCAAGACGCAGAACGCTTCTCGCAAATAAAAACCCGATCAGCGGTAACCGTAATATTTCGGTGGAGGGGCTGACGCTGGATTGGAATATCGAACGGTTAGATCCCACTCAAAAATCAGCAACCGGCAATAATTTCTCCAGCTGCCTGACTTTCGCAAATGTGCAGAACGGCTGGGTGAAAAATGTCGAAGCCATCAATCCTGGGCTTCATTGTTTTGATATTTCCTCGTCTTTCTATAGTTATGCAGGGGACGGGACTAAGGCAAAAGGCGGCAGCCAATATGTCTGGCTCGACCAGGTTACCGGTTATGGTTTCGGAGATGACGGGGTGACGACGCATCACAGCGATTTCATCTTCATTTCCAACAGCCATTTTCATGATCCAGGCGGACGTTCCCATAAAAAAGGATTCTCCAATTCCAACGGCTTTGAAATTGATGACGGCTCCCGGCGTGTCTGGCTCGTGAATAATTCAAGCGCGCGCTGTTTTGGAGGAGTTGAGATTAAAGCCCATGCCACTTCTTCTGCTGCAGCAGGCGTACATATTTCAGGCCATCTGTCAGTGAATGATAACAGGGCATTCAATTTTCGCCATATCGGACATCACCATGCGGAAGATGATGAGTCGAAATCAGCGTTTACGATAACGGCGCAGAAACTGGTGGCCATTCATCCGGTCCACACCGAACTGTATAAAAACTCTTCACCGCGCGCATTGGTAGTATCGGGTTACCGGAATGTGGCGGTGAACCGCTTTTTATTCGCAGGGGATCCGGATTATGATTACCGGGGGGAGACGGCGGCTTCGGTTCAATTCCGGGCCGGCAATGTCGCGCTGGCAAATGGGCGCATTCAGGGTTTCAGGAGCGCGAAAACTGACTTAACGATTGCTTCCGGCGAAAAGAATGTCCGGAATGTGTTGGTGCAAAATGTTCATTCTTATAATTCGGCATCCGAGATGTTGGACCTAGGCAATGATGATTCGACGGTTCAAATAAATAATATTTTGCGGGCGGAAACATAATCTTTGTAAAGCATCTCAATTAATCGGTGACATGTTTTCCAGTTCCTGTGAAAATCAGGGGATTAATATCTTTCTTCAGTTAGCCAAGCTTTACAATTAGCCCCATTGTTTTCTATAATATGTAGATATACTTTTCGAAAAAAGAGGAGCAAGGTGGGCAATTATGGCGAAAGACCAAGTAAAGACAGCTGATGATGTATTTGATACTGTTGCTTCGTATATGAATGAAGAAAATGTTGAAATGATCCGAAGAGCATATCAAGTGGCATATGATGCCCATATGGGACAGTTCCGCAAATCCGGTGAACCTTATATTGTGCACCCGGTACAGGTTGCTGGAATTCTCGCAGAACTGGAAATGGACCCCGCTACGGTAGCAGCGGGCTTTTTGCATGACGTCGTGGAAGATACGGAAGTCAGCCGGGAAGACATCGTCCGTGATTTTGATGAAGAAGTCGCTTTGCTGGTGGACGGCGTAACGAAACTGAGCAAGATTAAATATATGTCGAAAGAAGAGCAGCAGGCGGAAAATCATCGCAAGATGTTCGTGGCGATGGCACAGGATATACGAGTCATCCTCATTAAACTCGCTGACCGCCTGCACAATCTTCGCACATTGAAATACCAGTCGGTTGAGAAGCAGCGCATCAAGGCCAACGAAACTCTTGAAATTTTCGCGCCGATTGCGCATCGCCTGGGTATTAACACCATAAAATGGGAACTCGAAGACACTGCTCTCCGTTACCTAAATCCACAGCAATATTACCGCATCGTCAATCTGATGAAGAAGAAACGTACCGAGCGGGAAGAATACCTGAACAATGTTATGAATGAAATCCGCGTCCAGCTTGATGAAGTGGATATCAAAGCGGATCTTTTCGGCCGCCCGAAACACATTTACAGCATCTATAAAAAAATGGCCATCCAAAACAAGCAATTCAACGAAATCTATGATTTGTTGGCAGTGCGCATTACGGTTGAAAGCATCAAGGACTGCTATGCGGTGCTTGGTATCATCCATTCCACATGGAAACCGATGCCGGGACGTTTCAAGGATTATATCGCCATGCCGAAACAGAATCTTTACCAATCGCTGCATACGACAGTGATCGGTCCTCAGGGCGATCCGCTTGAAGTGCAGATCCGTACGGAAGAAATGCACCGCATAGCTGAATACGGTGTGGCGGCTCACTGGGCCTATAAAGAAGGAAAAACTTCTGATAAGCCGATTAGTTCCGTCGATTCCCGTCTGTCTTGGTTCCGTGAAATCCTGGATTTCCAGAATGAGTCGGACAATGCCGAGGAATTCATGGAGTCGCTTAAATTCGACCTGTTTTCTGATATGGTCTATGTATTCTCGCCAAAAGGTGATGTTATTGAAATGCCGGCAGGTTCCTGCCCGATTGATTTTGCCTACCGTGTGCATTCCGAAATTGGCAATAAAACCATCGGCGCTAAAGTGAACGGCAAGATGGTGCCGCTGGATACCCAATTGAACACAGGGGATATCGTTGAAATCCTGACATCCAAGCAATCATTCGGTCCAAGCCGCGACTGGCTAAAAATCGCCAAGTCGACGCAGACGAAAAATAAGATCAAGCAATTCTTCAAAAAGCAATTGCGTGAAGACAATGTCCAAAAAGGCAAGGAAATGATCGAGCGCGAAATCAAAGCGCAGGAATTTGTGCCGAAAGACATTCTTACCAATGAAAACATCAAGCGTGTCTGCGAGAAATTCAATTTCGCCGGTGAAGATGATATGTATGCAGCTGTTGGTTTCACAGGAATCACCGCTCAGCAAGTCGTCAACCGCCTTGCAGAAAAAGAACGCAAAAAACGCGAGCAGGAAGAAGCACTCGAGAAAATCACTGTCGAGATGAAATCGAACCAGCCGCGCAAACAAACCGAGTCAGGTGTTATTGTACGTGGCATCGACAACATGATGATCCGCCTGTCGAAATGCTGTAACCCGGTCCCAGGGGATGCCATCATCGGTTTCATTACAAAAGGCCGCGGCGTTTCCGTCCATCGTGCCGACTGTCCGAATGTGCAGGCCAATGAGACCGACCGTCTCATTCCTGTAGAATGGGAAAACGGTGAAACACCTGAAAATAAATCCTATCAAATCGACATCGAAGTGCAGGCCTATGACCGCACCGGCTTGATCAACGAAGTTATGCATATGGTCAGCGAAACGAAAACGACAATCGTTGCCGTCAGCGGCCGTGCCGACAACAATAAAATCGCGACCATCAACCTGTCAATCATGATTCCGCATATTTCACACCTGAACCGGGTAGTGGAGCGGATCAAGCAATTGCCGGATGTTTATTCGGTAACGCGTGTCACGAATTAAGGAGGAATTATGCGAGTTATTCTTCAACGAAGCAAAAGAGCATCTGTGACCGTCGAAGGCAGCGTTACCGGATCGATCGAATCCGGTTATGTGCTGCTCGTCGGCATCACGCATGAAGATACAGAAAAAGACGCTGATTATTGTGCGCGCAAGATTGCGCAAATGCGTCTCTTCGAAGACGAAGATGGCAAGATGAACCGTTCGATTTTCGAAAACGGCGGCGATATCCTATCCATCTCGCAATTTACGCTTTACGGTGATATCCGTAAAGGGCGCCGGCCGAGCTTTGTAGAAGCCGCCCGGCCGGAAAAAGCGGAGCCTCTATGGAATTATTTCAATAGAGTGCTCCGAAATGAAGGCCTGCGCGTCGAAGAAGGGGTGTTCGGCGCCATGATGGACGTCGAACTGGTGAACGATGGACCGGTGACTATGATCGTAGAATCGAAATAGAAGTTAGAACGGCGATGCTGATTGTTCAGCATTGCCGTTTTTTTAAGTATTAAGGGGTCGCTTCATTTTGTTGCGGGCCATTTTAAGAGCATTTCTCTGCTACCGCAACTAATTGGCCGTTAACCGCAACTAAACAGAAGCGTACCGCAACTAACTAGCTTTTAACCGCAACTAAAACTGCAAATCGCGCAACTAAAAAAACTTTAATGCATAATTTTTCCATCTCAACTGAATTGACTCAAAGTAGAACGAGAAAAAGCTGCCCGCAATGGACAGCTTTTTTCTTATTTCTCCAATTGTGCATCGAAATAATTGATGGTTCCCTGATACAGGCCAAGTGCTGCCTGCTCGCGGAACTGCTCGGAAGAAATGATGCGCTCTTCGTTGTAATTGCTAAGGAAGCCGAGTTCGATAAGAACCGCTGCCTGGCGACTTTCACGAAGTACGAGGTAGTTGCCCGGCTGCACACCGCGGTCGCGGATGGTCAGCTTCTTGCCGAGGCCGGCATTCAGGTAACTGGCGAGTTCTTTCTGGTAGTCATGCATATAGTAAGACGTGAATCCGGAGACGGTGCTGTCTTCGGTTGCATCGTAATGGATGCTGATAAAGGCGTCTGCCGCAGAGTTATGTCCTTCAGCCACGCGTTTACGAAGATCGACATAGACGTCCGACTGGCGGGTCATATGCACTTCTGCGCCAGCGGCTTGAAGGTGCTGAGCCAGTAATTCCGCTGTTTTCAGGGTCAACCCTTTTTCTTCGGTTTTGCGGGCGCCGACTGTGCCGCCGTCATTGCCGCCATGTCCCGGATCAAGAACTATCGTAAGGCCGTTCAAGGTTCCTTTTTTTCGTTCGGCTTTTTCTTTTTCAGCTTTGATTTCCTGCGCGCCTGCTGCAACTACCCACGAGGCAATAAAGCCGGTTCCGCCGCCGGAAAGCTGTACTTGATACCAGTCTCCTTGCTTGGCGAGAACGGCTAATTGTTCGCCGGCATTGGCACGGGCGACGACTTCGGATGAAGTGGAGGCCTGTGTCCGGATATTGGTGCCATTTGTCTGGACGGTTATGGTTTCAACACTGCTGTCGGTCTTTTTCTCGACAGTTTCGTTGGACAGATGGCCGTAGAATGAATAGACCCAACCGGTTTTATCTCCGTCCAGTTGAATTTTTACCCAATTGCCCGCAAGTTCGAGGACAGGATAAATTTCACCTTTTTTGACAGTTCCTTGTTTTGAAGAACTGAGATCCGCTTTCTTGCGCACGTTCAGCACATCCACCGCGATTTCAATGGAAGAAACGTCGCTAGCGGCAGGAGCGGGATTCGCTTGCGTATTGTCGTTGATGCTTATGTATTCTTTCGAAACAAATCCGCGGCTTCCACGGAATTCGACTTCAACCCAGCCATCCGAATCGTTGATAATATTCGCTTGCTCTCCTGCGTTCATTTGCGCCAGGACTGAGGCGGAAAGATTAGGCTGTGCACGGACATTCAATCGGTTTACGGAAGATACAGCAGTTTTACTGGATGCTGCTGATGCTGCCTGTTCAGAGCTTTTCGTCAGCCAGGATGCGATCCAGCCTGTTTCGCCGGAAATGGAGACTTCGATCCAATCGCCGCTTCTGGAAACTTCATCTACGGCATCTCCATTTTTCATTGAAGCGATTACTGGATAACTTAAGCCAGGGCCACTTCGTACATTTATGGATGATTCCGATACTTCAATTCCTGAAGTATTGGCGAGCGCAGTAGAATTATCAGGGAAAGGCAATGCCTGGGTAATCAATAAAATCAGGATTATGTATGCAATTGTGGTTTTACGGTTCATATAGTACCTCCTCTTAAGACGGTATATTTATTCTAGCAAATAAATCATACGAAATGTGAAAAAGGTTGACAAGGGGGATAGGAAAATTTAAGATTAAGCTTATTATATGAATTAAAACGCCGATGACGAAGAAAGTAACCGCATGATTGGCTGATAAGAGAGGGGAAGTCCCAGGCTGCAAACTTCCCTGCAGAAATGTGTGGTGAACAACACTTAAGAGGCTTTTCTTCGAAAGATGCAAGGTATTTATATACCGCATTTACTAGGGGAAAACGGAACCGGCCGTTATCCGGGAATGAGAGGGTGCGAGATTTTCGCATCAACTAGGGTGGAACCGCGGAAGCTTGAATACAGGCTCTCGTCCCTTGCGCAAGCAAGGGGCGGGAGCTTTTTTGTATGGAAAAAAAGAGGAGTGAAAGACATGGGCAAGAATATTCAATTGCCGCGCGGCACTTATGATGTGCTGCCGGAACAGTCCGCCAAATGGCAGGAAGTAGAACAAAAAATCAATGAGCTTTGCAGACTTTATCAATACAAAGAAATCCGGACGCCGGTTTTTGAACATACAGAATTGTTCCAGCGCGGCGTCGGTGATACGACGGATATCGTTCAAAAAGAAATGTACACATTCCAGGACCGAGGCGACCGTTCGTTGACATTGCGTCCGGAAGGCACTGCTTCGGTCGTGCGTTCATATGTTGAAAACAAATTATTCGGTTTGCCGGATCAGCCGGTGAAACTGTCTTATATGGGTCCGATGTTCCGCTATGAACGTCCGCAGGCAGGGCGTACGCGCCAGTTTGTCCAGTTCGGCGTTGAAGCGATCGGCTCAAAAGACCCTGCAATCGATGCAGAAGTTATTTCACTGGCAATGGAAGTTTATCGTTCCGTTGGTTTGAAACAGTTGCGCCTGGTCATCAATTCACTTGGGGATACAGAAAGCCGAATCGCGCACAAAGAAGCGTTGATCAAACATTTTGAACCTAGAATCGATGAATTCTGCGGGGACTGCCAATCGCGCTTAACAAAGAATCCGTTGCGCATCCTTGATTGTAAAGTAGACCGCAACCATGAATTGATGGCAACTGCGCCTTCTTTGGCGGATTACTTGAACGAGGAATCTCAAGTCTATTTTGACGGAGTCAAAGGGTACCTTGAAGCGCTCGGCATCGATTATGTCGTTGATCCGAATTTGGTGCGAGGGCTGGATTATTACAACCACACGGCATTTGAAATCATGAGTGACGCAGAAGGGTTCGGCGCAATTACCACTCTTTGCGGCGGCGGACGCTATAATGGCCTTGTCGAAGATTTAGGCGGACCGGAATCTCCGGGAATCGGATTTGCGATGAGTATCGAACGTCTTTTATTGGCGCTGGAGATGGAAAAAGTGGAAATCGGCCAGTCAGCAGATTTGGAAGTCTACGTCGTGGCAATGGATGAGTCGACCAAGAAAAAAGCATTTACGGTGGTTCGTGACCTCCGTGCAAACGGCATTTCAGCCGATATGGACTTCAACGGACGGAAGGTTAAAGCACAGATGAAATCGGCCGATCGCAAAGGAGCGGCCTACGTCATTGTCATCGGTGAAACAGAACTCGAATCCGGAAAAGTAGCTCTCAAATATATGGCGACTGGTGAACAGCAGGAGCTGGAGTTTGAAGCGATTGCGGGAGCAATTTTAGAGAATAGATAAAAAACAGCTTTATTTATATAGAAGAAAAATGTGAAGAAACAATTGGAGGAATAGTTATGACTAGAACGCATTATTGTGGTGAAGTGAACGAAACTGCTATCGGGCAGCGCGTTTCGATTAAAGGCTGGGTACAGAAAAGACGCGACCTTGGCGGTTTGATATTTGTTGATGTCCGTGACCGTTCGGGTATTGTTCAAGCAGTTTTTAATCCAGAAATTTCTAAAGAAACCGTTGAAATTGGTGAAAGATTGCGCAATGAGTTCGTCGTCCACATTGAAGGATTGGTAGTGGAACGTGCAGACGGTCAGATCAATACGGCATTGAAGACCGGCAAGATCGAGATTCAGGTGGATTCAGCAAGCATTATCAATGCAGCGAAAAACCCGCCGTTCGCAATTGAAAACAATACGGATGTCAGTGAAGACTTGAGATTGAAATACCGTTATTTGGACCTTCGCCGCCCTGAAATGTATGAAACTTTCAAAATGCGCTCAGAAGTAACAAAGTCAATTCGCCGCTTCCTTGATGAAGAAGGATTCCTGGAAGTTGAAACGCCGATTTTGACGAAGTCGACTCCAGAAGGCGCGCGTGATTACTTGGTGCCGAGCCGTGTGCATGATGGCGAATTTTATGCGTTGCCTCAGTCACCGCAATTATTCAAGCAGATGCTGATGGTTTCTGGATTCGATAAATATTACCAGATTGCCCGTTGTTTCCGCGATGAAGATTTGCGTGCTGACCGCCAGCCGGAATTCACTCAAATCGATATGGAAATGAGTTTCCAAACGATGGAAGAAATATTGGAAATGAACGAACGCTTGATGGTGCAGATGATGAAAGAGGTCAAAGGCATCGATATCGAGCCGAAATTCGAGCGGATGGAATACACAGAGGCAATGGAACGTTATGGTTCGGATAAACCGGATGTCCGCTTTGGTATGGAGCTTATAAATGTTTCTGACTTGGTGAAGGATTCTTCATTCAAAGTTTTTGCAGGTGCAGTCCAAAACGAGGGCCAGGTAAAACTGATCAACGTCAAAGGCCAGGCAGCCAACTATTCACGTAAAGATATTGATGCACTTGGTGAATTTGCAGGCCGTTACGGAGCAAAAGGCTTGGCATGGATGAAAGTCGAAGAAGACGGCATTAAAGGACCGATCGCGAAATTCTTCGAAGGGGAAGCAGCCCAAGGCTTGATCGAAGCGGCTGGAGCTGAAGCTGGAGATCTTCTTTTATTCGTTGCTGATAAAAAATCTGTTGTAGCTGACGCACTTGGCGCTTTGCGGATGAAATTCGGCAAAGAACTTGGCTTGATCGATGAGTCAGTGTATAAATTCCTGTGGATCACTGACTGGCCGTTATTCGAATATGATGAAAAAGACGGACGCTATTACGCGGCACATCATCCGTTTACAATGCCATATGAAGAAGACATCGATAAATTGTCAACTGAACCGCAAAATGTCCGTGCGCAAGCCTACGACCTTGTATTGAACGGTTTTGAATTAGGCGGGGGATCTGCACGTATTTACCGCCGTGACATTCAGGAAAAAATGTTTGAAGTGCTTGGTTTCTCTGAAGAAGAAGCACGCGCTCAATTCGGCTTCCTGATGGAAGCCTTTGAATACGGAACGCCTCCGCACGGGGGAATTGCCTTTGGTCTTGACCGTTTGGTAATGCTGCTTGCAGGACGCACAAATCTTCGTGACACCATTGCATTTCCGAAGACAGCGAGTGCTACTGATCTGTTGACGAACGCGCCAAGCCCAGTTGCACAAGAACAGCTTGATGAATTAAGCCTATTACTGAATGTTCAGAATAATTCTAAAGGGCTAGAGTAAAACGGTTGTAGAAATTTGTGGCGTGTGCTAATATAACCTTAGTAGAGAATCCTGATGTGTTCGTTACTAGCAATTCAGTTTTGACCCAACATTTTGTCGTCGGGAGACCGAATTTCGACGTGGCTAACATGCCTTAACGGGAAGTTATAAGCGCTGAAGAGGTCACCCACCTGCTAGAAGCGGGTTCAAAAACGATATGCAAGTCAAGGACGGCACGATCGGGATTCTCACTTAAAATGTTAATCATCCCTTCAGCTATTTGCTGGAGGGTTTTTCTTTGTGTATAATTCCTACTAGGTTAATCTACATTAGAGAGGCAGGAGAACTATGTTACATCAATTTTCACGAAACGAACTGGCAGTTGGCAAAGAAGGAATCGAGATGCTGAGAAACTCCACAGTAGCAATCCTTGGAGTCGGCGGAGTGGGTTCATTCGCAGCTGAAGCCTGCGCAAGAAGCGGCGTCGGCCGCATCATCCTGGTCGATAAGGATAATGTCGACATCACTAACATCAATCGGCAGCTGGTTGCCAATCTATCCACGGTCGGCCAATCAAAAAGCGCCGTCATGAAAAACCGCATCGCTGATATCAACGAAGACTGCGAAGTCATTGATCTGCATATGTTCTATACAGAAGATACATATGAAGAATTTTTCAGTTACAATCCGGATTACGTCATTGATGCTTCGGATACAATGATTTATAAAGTCCATTTGATGCAGGAATGTTATAAACGCGGAGTTAAGATCATTTCCAGTATGGGCGCTGCCAATAAAACCGATCCAACGCGCTTCAAGATTGCGGATATCTCTAAAACGCACACGGATCCATTGGCAAAAATCATTCGCAAGAAATTGCGTGAAGCGGGTATCCGTAAAGGGATTCCTGTAGTGTTTTCGGATGAAAGCCCGATAATCGTACGGGAAGACGTAGTCGGAAACGTAGGGAAACCGGATGCGGCAATCCGTAAAGCGAAAATGCCGCCATCATCCAACGCATTTACGCCTTCCACTGTCGGCCTAATTTGCGCCAGCTGGGTAGTTAACGATATTACCTCGTCGATTCCAATCAACCGTGTAAGAAATAATTAAGATGAACCGGCTCATTTCGGATGAGCCGGTTTTTTTGTGGACGATTATGGGTGACAACGTTTTATAAACCCATTAACGCGCATAAAAGTTTCTAATCGCGCATAAGTCTTCAGGAACGCGCGCAAAATTATTTAATCGTGCATAAAAAAATTTAATCGCGCATAAAAAAGCCTGACCGCGCATAACCATTAAAACTAGTTCTCGGAAAGCTTTTCAGCAGTAAATGTTCTTCAAAAACGCTATGGACTTATCAAAATGCAAGACAATTCCCCAAAAATTTCAGAATCCCATATAAGAAAGCCACTCCCGAAGGAATGGCCATACAAAAAGCTATTATTTTTTATTCTTCCGGAACGACTTCAATTTTTCATAGATACCCGCAAACTTTTTCTCTTCGCCGGCGATGACCGGTTTGTAGAATTCGGTTTTCTGCACTTCTTTCGGCAGGTAGTCCTGATCGGCCCAGCCGCCGAATGATCCGATCGGTGTATCATGCGGATAGATATAGCCGCCGTGTCCAAGCTCGGCGCTGCCGGCATAATGCGTATCGCGGAGATGCATCGGGATATCGCCTGTCAATCCTTTATTGATGGCAGCAGTTGCCGCATCGATTGCTTTATAAGCGGAATTGGATTTCTCAGACAGGCACATTTCAGCCACAGCCTGCGCTAGCGGAATGCGTGCTTCCGGCAATCCAAGACGGTCAGCTGCCTGGCAGGCTGCAAGAACATGCGGGCCGACAGAGGGGCTGGCAAGTCCGATATCTTCATAGGCCATGACCAGAAGGCGGCGGGTGACTGCGGTCAAATCGCCGTTTTCCAAAAGATGTGCCAGATAATACATAGCCGCGTTGATGTCACTGCCGCGCACGGATTTCTGCAGAGCCGACAGGAGATTGAAGAAATGCGATCCTTTTTTATCGCCGAAGACGCCGACTCGCTTGATCATCTGTTCGATCATCTGGTCTTCGACAATGTATTTGCCGTCAATTTCATCAGACGCGATGACAATCGACTCGAGCATCGTCAATGCCTTTCGGGCATCTCCGTTGGTTCCTTCAGCAATGCGTTCGACCTGCGCAGGAGAAATTTCGATTTCTTCCCGCCCGAGTCCGCGCTTCGGGTCTTTCAAAGCCGACTCGAGCAAATGGACGATATCTTCATGCGTCAGCCGCTTCAATTGTTTTATTTCGCCGCAGCGTGAACGGATTGCCGGATTGACGTCGTGGAACGGATTTTCCGTCGTGGCGCCGATCAATACGATCGAACCGCTTTCAACATGAGGCAATAAGGCATCCTGCTGCAGTTTATTGAATCGATGGATTTCATCGAGGAATAGGAGGACTTTTCCCGTAACGCGTGCTTCACGGACAACGTCCTCGACATCTTTCTTGCCGGAGGTTGTCGCGTTCAATGCGATGAACGGCAGATTCGAAGTGCCTGCTATGGCATGGGCGATCGACGTCTTGCCGATTCCCGGCTCGCCGTACAGCAGCATGGACGGCACATGGCCGTTTTGGATCATTTTGTATAAAGCGGTATGCGGGCCGATAACATCTTGCTGTCCCACCACTTCATCGATGGTGCGCGGCCGCATGCGAAAAGCCAATGGTTCGTTCTGCAATGAAAAAACTCCTTCCGTACATCTGTTCCATTAGTATATCGCGACAGCTTTCAAAAGTCATTGCAAGTCCATAGGCCGGATTTATGCTATACTATTTTGAAGAATAATGGAATCTGATGCAGAGGTGTATTTATGAAAATATCAACAAAAGGCCGCTACGGCTTAACAATAATGATTGCACTGGGCAAAGAATATGGCGAAGGACCGCTGCCGCTCCGCAAGATTGCGGCAGAGTACGATTTGTCTGAAGCATATTTGGAACAATTGGTTGCACCACTCCGCAATGCCGGTTTGGTGAAAAGTGTGAGAGGTGCTTACGGCGGTTATATGCTGTCACGCCATCCGAAAGAAATATCGGCAGGAGATGTCATCCGCGTTCTGGAGGGGCCGATCCAACCGGTCGAAGGAATCGAGGACGAGGCACAGCCGCAGCGTGAACTATGGATCCGCATACGGGATGCTGTTAAGAATGTACTTGATACAACGACGATTGAAGACCTTGCAAACCAGCAGGAATCAACAACAGAAAATTATATGTTTTATATATAGAGGAGTTTAGACGATGAATCGAATTTATCTTGACCATGCGGCCACTTCTCCGATGCATCCGGAAGTGGTCGAATTATTTTCAAACAGACTGGCGGAAGTTTATGGCAATCCTTCGAGTATTCACGGTACAGGCCGTGAAGCCAGAAAAATTCTGGACGAAGCCCGCAGCATACTGGCGAAAAGCATAGGTGCGGACGATCCGGAAATCATTTTCACAAGCGGCGGCACGGAATCGGATAATTTGGCAATCTTCGGAACTGCGCTGAAAAAAGAAGGCAAGCACATCATCACTTCGCAGATTGAACACCATGCTGTACTCCACGCCTGTCAGAAACTTGAACGGGATGGCTACGAAGTGACGTACCTGCCTGTTGACAGCGATGGGCTTGTGAAGGCAGATGACGTGAAAAAAGCGCTCAGGGACGATACAATTCTTGTGACGGTGATGCTCGGCAACAATGAAGTCGGAAGCGTACAGCCGATTGCAGAAATCGGAGCTTTACTTGAAGGCACTGAAACAGTGTTCCATACGGACGCTGTCCAGGCTTATGGCGTTCTGCCGATTGATGTCGACGAACTGAAGGTGGACTTATTGTCCGTTTCGGCCCATAAGCTGAACGGACCAAAAGGCGTTGGTTTCCTGTATCAGCGTAAAGGCACAAACCTGGCGCAGCTAAGTTACGGCGGCGAACAGGAACGTAAGCGCCGTGCGGGAACGGAAAATGTTCCGGCAATCAGCGCATTTGCAAAAGCCGTTTCCATTTCTATGGAATCCAGAGAAGAAAAAACGGCTGAATATGAGCAATACAAAGAAATTTTCAAAAAAACACTCAATGATGCGGGTGTTGTATATAAGGAGAACGGCAAGCAGCAGCTGCCGCATATCCTCAATCTCAGCATAGAAGGAATCGAAATTGAATCCTTCCTTGTTAATCTGGATCTATCAGGTATTTCCGCTTCGAGCGGTTCTGCCTGCACTGCCGGCTCGATCGACCCATCACACGTTCTTGTGGCGATGTACGGGGAAGAGGCGGAAGAGATCCGCAATTCCATCCGTTTCAGTTTCGGCCTTGGGCTGACATTGGAACAGGTATTAAAAGCGGCCGAGAAAACGGCCCAAATCAGCAAGCGCCTGGCGCTAAAGTGAAAAGGTGATTAATATGACAGAAAAAACACCGCAGGATACGCGGGTTGTTGTCGGCATGTCCGGAGGGGTGGACTCTTCGGTTGCCGCTTATTTATTGAAGGAACAAGGCTATGATGTTATCGGCATCTTCATGAAAAACTGGGATGACACCGATGAAAACGGCTTCTGCACAGCGACGGAAGACTACGAAGACGTTATTCGCGTATGCAACCAAATCGGCATTCCGTATTATGCAGTCAACTTTGAAAAACAATACTGGGATAAGGTTTTCACATATTTCCTGGATGAATACAAAGCCGGCAGAACTCCGAATCCGGATGTAATGTGCAATAAAGAAATCAAATTCAAAGCGTTTTTGGAGCATGCACTCAGCCTTGGAGCAGATTATTTGGCGACCGGCCATTACGCACAAGTAGAACATGCGGAGAACGGCGAAACAAAAATGCTGCGCGGCAAGGATAACAATAAAGACCAGACTTATTTCCTTAACCAATTGGATCAGGAGCAATTATCGAAAGTGATGTTCCCGATCGGCCATATGGAAAAGAAAAAAGTGCGTGAAATCGCATTGGAAGCCGGACTTGCAACTGCCACGAAAAAAGATTCAACAGGCATCTGCTTTATCGGCGAACGTAATTTCAAAGAGTTCTTGGGCCAATATCTTCCGGCGCAGCCGGGTTCGATGGAAACTCTTGACGGTATTAAAATGGGAAGCCATGACGGCTTGATGTATTACACAATCGGCCAGCGCCAAGGGCTTGGCATAGGCGGAGCAGGCGATCCATGGTTCGTTATCGGCAAGGATCTCGACCGCAATATCTTATATGTCGGCCAAAATTTCCACCACGATGCATTGTATTCCGACAGCTTAAGTGCAGTTAATCTTAGCTTTACGTCAGGCAACATGCCTGCGGAAAAATTCCATTGCACGGCTAAATTCCGCTACCGCCAGGAAGACACGGGCGTAACGGTTGAACTGAAAGACGGCGAAGCGATTGTAATATTCGATGAGCCGGTTCGCGCCATCACACCAGGGCAGGCAGTCGTGTTTTATGACGGCGATGTATGCTTAGGCGGCGGAACGATCGATAAAGTGTTTAAAAAAGGCGCACGCCTTGAATATGTAGGTTAATGGGAGAGATTCGGATGAATTACAATGAAATCGGCATACAGGCCATCCAGGATGGCAAAACCGAAGAAGCGGTGCAGGCATTCACAAAAGCCATTGAAGAAGAACCGGAAAATCCGCTTGGTTACATCAACTTCGGGCATGTATTGACTTCAATGGAAGAAACAGAGCGTGCCGAGCGCTTTTTCCAGAAAGCGATCACGCTGGATGAAACGTCAGCAACCGCTTATTACGGGCTGGCTAATCTGTATTTCAACGCTGAACGCTATGAAGAAGCATTAAAGCTGTACGAAAAAGCGGTGCAGTATCAATTGGAAGGCGCGGATGCACATTTCATGATCGGCAAATGCCTGGAGCGGCTTGGACAGACAAAATTGGCGCTTCCTTACCTGCAGCGTGCAGTTGAACTTGACGAGACAGATGTTGCTGCCCGGATGAGCTATGGCGTGACGCTGGCATCGATGGAGTTATTTGAATTGGCAGAACCCCAATTCATAAAAGTTCTCGAACTTTCGCCGAACCATTCAGACGCCCATTACAATCTAGGCGTTTTATACGCTGTTTCAACCAACCGCACGGAAGATGCCATGCATCATCTCGAGCAGGCGTTTACTCTTGATGAAGAAAATGAAATGGCACGCTATGCATATGATATGATTAAAACAAATCTTCAATAGGAATTTGAAAGGGGAACGATCGGCATGACAGGACAAATTGATTTATTTCAGGAAGAAACGCAATTTGTGCTTGGTCGGCCGGTCGTTTCAATTTTTCATAACCCCCAGAATCTTTTCTCCATCGCGAAAGTGAAAATCCAACAGACCAACACCTCCTACGCAGAAAAAGAAATTATTGTGTCCGGCTATTTTCCCGAACTCTCAATGGAAGAGGAATACCGTTTTACCGGAGCGGTAAAAAATCATCCGCGCTATGGCATCCAGTTCCAGGTGGAAACTTTCACAAAAGAAGTGCCGGAGACGGAGCAGGGCATCATCCATTACCTGTCGAGCGATATGTTCAACGGCATCGGCAGGAAGACGGCGGAAACCATCGTCAAGAAATTAGGCAGGGACGCCATCAAGAAAATTCTCGAAGACCCGGAAGCGCTGGATGCAGTGCCGCGCTTGTCGGATGAAAAGAAAGACACGATCCGCTCTACACTGCAGATGAATCTTGGGCTTGAACGGGTAATGATTCAGCTCAATGACTGGGGATTCGGTCCGCAGGTAGGAATGCGCATTTTCCAGGCCTACCGGGAAGAGACGATTGACATCCTGACGAAAAACCCTTTCCGCCTGATCGAAGAGATTGAAGGCATCGGGTTTCAGCGTGCCGATGAACTTGGCGCGAAACTGGGTTTGACAGGCAGTCATCCCGACCGCATCAAAGCATCGATCCTTCATATATTGAACCAGGCTTCTCTTTCTGAAGGGCACGTTTATATGGATGCGAAGACATTGATTCCACAGGTCAAGGAAATGCTAGAAGCAAGACAGCAGGAAGAAATTACAATCGAAGCCATTTCGAAGGCCGCCATTGAATTGAATGAAGAAAGCAAAGTCGCGGGGGAAGAAACACGCCTTTATTTGCCGTCGCTATATTATTCGGAAGTAGGCATTGCAACAAAACTGGAAACGTTGCTAGCATCTCAGGAAAACCGCGATGGCTTCCCATCATCAGAAGTCCGGAAAGCGCTAGGCGAAGCTGAAGAACGTCTTGGAGTCAATTATGCGGAAACGCAAGTCCAGGCAATCGAATCGAGCCTTAATTCATCGGTCATGATTTTGACAGGTGGGCCAGGAACCGGTAAGACGACAGTGGTCCGGGGGCTAGTTGAAGTGTATGCGGAACTTCACGGTTTGTCGCTCGACCCGAAAGATTACGCCAAGAAAAAAGAGCCGTTTCCTATTATTCTTGCTGCACCGACGGGACGCGCAGCAAAACGCCTGAGCGAATCGACGGAACTTCCGGCGATGACGATTCACCGGTTACTGGGCTTTAACGGACAGGAAAAAGAAGAAGAAACGGAAAAAGAAATCGAAGGGAAATTGATCATCATCGATGAAATGTCGATGGTCGATACATGGCTCGCGCACCAATTGCTGAAAGCGGTGCCGGATGACGCCCAGATTATTTTCGTCGGCGACCAGGATCAGCTGCCGCCGGTCGGACCCGGCCAGGTGCTGCGTGATCTTCTTGAGTCCGAACGGATTCCGACGGTTGAATTGACGGATATCTACCGCCAGACTTCAGGATCTTCTATTATAGAACTTGCTCATCAAATGAAAAACGGCCAATTGCCGGCGGATATTACTGCCAAGACAGCAGACCGTTCGTTCATCAAAGCGGGCGCCGAACAAATACCGGAAGTGGTTGAGAAAGTAGTTAAGAGCGCACTTGCCAAAGGACATCATATTAAAGATATCCAGGTTCTTGCGCCGATGTACAAGGGGCCAGCCGGAATTGACGCGTTGAACAAAATGATTCAGCAGATGGTCAATCCCAATACAGACGGTAAACGAAAAGAACTTGTATTTGGTGACATCACCTACCGCGTTAAGGATAAAGTGCTGCAGCTGGTCAATCAGCCGGAAAGCAATGTTTTCAATGGCGATATGGGCGAAGTGGTCGCCATCATGAAAGCGAGTGAAACGGTCGAGAAGCAGGACGTTCTGGTCGTATCGTTCGACGGCATCGAAGTGACGTATCAGCGCAGCGACCTCAATCAGCTGACATTGGCTTATTGCTGTTCCATCCATAAATCGCAGGGCTCTGAATTTCCGACTGTCATCATGCCGGTTGTCCGCGGCTATATGAAAATGCTGCGCCGCAATCTGCTCTATACCGGAATCACCCGCAGCAAGGATTTTCTGATCCTTTGCGGCGATCCCGGCGTATTCCGCTATGGTGTCGAACGCACGGACGACACAAAGCGGATGACGACATTAAAAGATCGGCTGTCGCTGTCAGAACCTAAAGCAGCGGAGGACAATAAAACCGGAAATTCCGCTGAGCAGCCAAAAGCCGCTGCATCCAGTCCGGCTGCACCTCAGAAAACGGTTGAACAGCAGAAGCTGGAAGAAGAGCCAGTGACTGCAGATACAAGTGGACCAGCTTCTCTGACGAATGACAATGTGCATGCCATCCATCCGCTGATCGGCATGAAAGGCGTTACGCCCCGTGATTTTATTGAGTCATAAGAAATGCGTAAGCGCCTGTTCAGCTCTGAAAGGCATAAGGCGAACCAGCGAAGTGGCGTTTTTTGCCGCGCAGCTGGATTGACTTATGACCCGAAGAGCTAGGCCGCTGGAGTCTGGACAGATATTTGCCAATGAAACACCAGTTGTTGACAGGACCAAATAACTTTTCTATAATTCAACCTATAGCATATTCAAAACGTTGATGGAGAAAGTATAAAATAGCATGCGTCCAGAAATAGGTCCCCCGGCTGAAAGGATCTTCGCGATGATATTTTAGAAAGCTACTCCTGAGTGCAGCTAATCCCTGCCGTAAAGCCGCGTTAAGGCACCAATGAGAGACACGGAAGAATATTTCCGTGTAATTAGGGTGGTACCGCGAATCAATAGCCTTCGTCCCTTGCGTTTACGCAAGGGATGGAGGCTATTTTTATTGTCCCAAGCGCTCATTTTTGAATTTTTATCTTGATAGGAGGAAAACAAATGAAGAATTTAAAAGCAGAAGAAATCAGACAGCTGTATTTGGACTTTTTCAAAGAAAAAGGACATGACCAGGAGCCGAGCGCTCCTTTGGTGCCATTCGAAGATCCGTCGTTGCTTTGGATCAACAGCGGCGTCGCGACTTTGAAGAAGTATTTCGACGGACGCGTCATTCCGAAAAACCCGCGGATCGTCAATGCGCAAAAATCCATCCGCACGAACGATATCGAAAATGTGGGCGTAACTGCCCGCCACCATACATTCTTTGAAATGCTCGGCAACTTCTCGATCGGTGAATACTTCAAAAAAGAAGCGATCCACTGGGCTTGGGAATTCCTGACGGATCCAAAATGGATCGGCTTTGACCCGGAACTTCTATCGGTGACAGTGCATCCCGAAGATGAAGAAGCTTATGGTATCTGGCTCAATGAAGTCGGTGTACCGGCTGAACGGATCATCCGTTTGGAAGGGAATTTCTGGGATATAGGGGAAGGCCCAAGCGGACCGAACTCGGAAATCTTCTATGACCGCGGCGAAAGCTACGGCAACGACCTAAGTGATCCGGAATTATATCCTGGTGGTGAAAATGACCGTTACCTTGAAATCTGGAATCTGGTATTCTCCCAGTTCAACCATAACGCGGACCACACATATACGCCGCTTCCAAAACAGAACATCGATACAGGGATGGGTCTTGAGCGTATGGCTTGTGTCGTGCAGGATGTGCCGACGAATTTCGATACGGATCTGTTCATGCCGATCATCAGAAAAACGGAAGAGATTTCCGGTAAGAAATACGGCGAAGACAAAGAAAGTGATCTTGCTTTTAAAGTGATTGCCGACCATGTCCGCACTGTTGCATTTGCAATCGGTGACGGCGCGCTGCCGTCCAACGAAGGACGCGGCTATGTACTTCGCAGACTTTTGCGCCGTGCAGTCCGGTACGCGAAGAAATTAGGCATCGAAAAACCGTTCATGTTCCAATTGGTGCCGGTTGTCGGCGATATCATGAAAGCCTTCTATCCGGAAGTGAATGAAAAAGAAGACTTTATCGTACGGGTCATGAAGCTTGAAGAAGAACGTTTCCATGAAACCTTAAACGAAGGCCTAGCTATTTTATCGAATGTTACAGACAAGCAAAAAGCCGCAGGAAGCAACGAAATTCCTGGTGAAGATGCATTCCGTCTTTATGATACGTACGGTTTCCCGATCGAACTGACAGAAGAATACGCTGAAGAGGCTGGAATGACAATCGACCATCCGGGCTTTGAACAAGCTATGATGGCACAGCGTGAACGTGCACGCAGCGCTCGCCAGAACGTCAATTCAATGCAGACGCAATCAGAAGTTCTCGGCAACATCAAAGAACCGAGTGAATTTATCGGCTACACAGATACAGTCGCAGAAGCGAATGTTTTATTCATAATTAAAGATGGCGAGCTTGTCGAACATGCGCAAGAAGGTGAAGAAGTGCAGGTAATTCTTGACCGGACTCCTTTCTATGCGGAAAGCGGCGGACAAATTGCGGATCACGGCATTTTGCGCAATGACTTGGTACAGGCATTTGTTCTCGATGTCAAAAAAGCGCCGAACGGACAGAATATCCATTCCATCCGAATCGACTCCGGCGAATTGACGAAGTCGGCAGTTGAAGCGAAAGTGGATGTCGAAGAACGCAGCCACACAGTGAAAAACCATACTGCAACGCATCTTTTGCACCAGGCACTGAAAGATGTTCTTGGCAGCCATGTCAACCAGGCAGGTTCTTATGTCGGACCGGACCGTCTGCGTTTTGACTTTTCGCATTTCGGCCAGGTAACAGCAGAAGAACTTGAGCAGATTGAAAGCATCGTGAACAATAAAATCTGGGACAGCATTGCAGTCGCAACCGGTTACCATAATCTCCAAGAAGCAAAAGAGATGGGCGCTATGGCATTGTTCGGCGAAAAGTATGGCGATGTGGTGCGCGTTGTTGAAATCGGCGGCTATTCACTGGAGCTTTGTGGTGGCGTCCATGTCGGCAACACAGCTGAAATCGGCTTGTTCAAAATTGTATCGGAAAGCGGGATCGGCGCAGGTATCCGCCGCATTGAAGCTTTAACAGGAAAAGGCGCTTACGAAAACTTAAAAAACAGCGAGCGGACTTTGGAAGAAGCGGCATCTTTACTGAAATCGAATCCAAAAGACCTGATTCAGAAGGTGCAGACTTTCCTTGCAGACCAAAAAGCGCTGCAGCGTGAAAACGAATCGCTGATGGCGAAGATTTCAAACGCACAATCCGCCGGTATCCTGGATGCTGTGAAAACAGTTGGCAATGTCCAAGTGCTGTCAGCACGTGTTGAGGCAAAAGACAATAACCAATTGCGCCAGATGATGGATGACCTGAAGCAAAAGCTTGATAATGCGGTAATCGTATTGGGTGCTGTGGATGGCGAAAAAGTCATGCTTGCTGCAGGTGTTACAAAAGAATTAGCTGGCGGGAACTATCATGCAGGCCAAATCGTCAAACATGTGGCGGAACAATGCGGCGGAAAAGGCGGCGGACGTCCGGATATGGCGATGGCTGGAGCAAAAGAGCCGGAAAAATTGGATGCAGCACTGGAGTCTGTGTACGACTTAGTCAAATAGGTTTAATAAATGCCTTTTATCGTATATAATGGAAATTAGGCAGCGGAAAAGGTTTTTCCTATCTAAATCCGAAAGCGAGGTGCTTGTCGTGAGTTCATTCGATCGCACTATGAAGTTTGATTCGTCTGATGAATCGATGGAGCAAGATGTAAAACGAGTGATGCTGGAAGTACACGCATCCTTAGAAGAAAAAGGCTATAACCCGATTAATCAGATTGTCGGCTATCTTTTATCCGGGGACCCGGCTTATATTCCTCGCCATCAGGATGCAAGGAACAAGATTCGCAAACTCGAACGGGATGAAATCCTTGAAGAACTTGTGAAATTTTATATCAAAAAGAATAATGAGGAATAACTTATGAGAATAATGGGGCTGGACGTAGGTTCTAAAACAGTCGGCGTCGCGATCAGCGACGCATTCGGCTGGACGGCACAGGGAATCGAGACCGTAAAAATCAATGAAGCAATTGAAGAGTATGGACTTGACCGCCTGGGTGAACTGATCAGCCAGTATGAAGTTTCAGAAATCGTGGTAGGTTACCCGAAAAACATGAACAATTCAATCGGTCCACGTGCAGAAGCATCAGAAAAGTTTGCAGCATTGCTGAAAGAAGCGTATGCTATACCAGTGGTTTTATGGGATGAACGTCTCACAACAGCGGCAGCTGAGAAAATGCTGATCTCTGCAGATGTCAGCCGAAAGAACCGTAAGAAAGTGATCGACAAGATGGCTGCAGTAATGATTTTGCAAGGCTATCTTGATTTTAAAAAATAATGAGGTGACGACAATGGAACACGGACAAGAGCACATCACAGTCGTTGATGAAAACGGCAACGAGCAGTTATTCGAAATTTTGTTTACATTTGACTCAGAAGAATTCGGAAAATCGTACGTTTTGTATTTCCCGGTTGGCGCTGAAGAAGATGAAGAAGGCGAAATCGAAATTCAGGCATCATCTTTCACTGAAAACACAGATGTTGATGGAAAAGTGGCAGGCGGCGATCTTTTACCGGTTGAAACTGATGAAGAATGGGACATGATCGAAGAAATGCTTAATACTTTCCTTGCTGAAGAAGAGGAAAACGAAGAGCTTTAAAAAGTAAGGCGGAATTGAGTTTCAATTCCGCCTTTTTCTTTTTGTCTGCTTTCTTGTATAATAGTAAAGAATAGTTAAGGGGGGGAACCCGTGGAAAAGAAATCGAAAATTGATATCATGTTTGACCGCATGAAAGAGAAGAAAAAAGAAGTTAGAATCGTGCGGCGCATCGTTCTTGTCATTACCCTGGTGTTATTGATCGTTGTTGCGATTGCAGGTTATCAGGGCTATAACTATGTAACATCCGCTTTGGAGCCGGTAGATCCGGATTCTGAAGAAGTAATTGAAATCGAAGTACCGATTGGTTCCAATTTGGACAGCATCTCAGAATTGCTTGAAGAAAATGGCATTATCGAAGATGCACGGATCTATAAATATTATGTGAAGTTCAATAATGAATCAGAATTTCAGGCTGGAACATATGGCTTGTTGCCATCCATGACTCTGGATGAAATAACGGAGAGTTTGAAAACCGGGAAAGTATACCGGGAGCCTTTATACACGATCAACTTTCCGGAAGGTTTGACACTCGAGCAAATTGCCGAGAACGTCATTGCCGAAAAAACAGATCATACAGCTGAAGATTTCATGGCTAAAGTGACTGATGAAGCATACATCGACGAATTGATGGCGAGCTATCCGGATCTTTTGACGGATGAAATCAAAGGCGAAAACGTCAGATATGCTCTTGAGGGATATTTATTCCCTGCCACCTATCAATTCTATGAAGAAGACCCTTCACTTGAATTGATAATCGAGCAGATGCTGAACGCGACACAGGCGAATATTGCGCCTTATACGTCCATCTTGGAAGAACGGGGAGAATCGCCGCATTGGCTGTTGACTTTCGCTTCATTGCTTGAAGAAGAAGCGACAGCCAAAGCTGACCGGGCAACTATCGCTTCCGTCTTCTATAACCGGATGGAACTGGATATGCCGCTTCAGACCGATCCAACGGTAATATACGCAATGGGTGAGCATCGGGAGCGCTTGTTCAACGAAGATTACGAATTTGAGCATCCTTACAGCACATATATCAATAAAGGATTGCCGCCAGGCCCGATTGCCAGTGCCGGCGCATCATCCATCGAAGCTGTGCTCGATCCGGCAGAGACAGATTACATTTACTTCCTTGCCGACTCTGAAGGAACCAATCATTTCTCTGTCACTTATGAAGAACATCTTCAGAAACGTGATGAATATATAGGGAATTAGGAAAAGCGGAAGTGCCTGTCCAGCTCTGAAAGGCATAAGACGGAGCAGCGGCGCGGCGATCTTTGCCGCAAAGCTGAACCGGCTTATGTCCCGAAGAGCTAGGCACTGGAGTCTGGACAAAACAACATTTTTTCCTAAGCGCCTTCAACTTAAAAAAATTATATTTTCTTATCACAAAAACTAACAAGAAGGAAGCGACCTCGCATTCCTTCTTGTTTTATGTTATCATTTGAAAGAATTTTTGCTGTTGCGAAAAGGGGCTTTCCATAATGCATAAGGAACAATTTGAAAACACGGTCGCTGCCATGAAAAAGTTTGCTCTGGAAAACCATGTTCCCATAATGGAAGACGAAGGCATTAGCCAATTGACTTCATTATTAAAGGAACAGAAGCCGGATGCAATTCTGGAAATTGGTGCAGCAATCGGTTTTTCTGCTTTAAAAATGGCAGATGCACTGCCAGGAACACTGATTGATACAATCGAGCGTGATGAAGAACGTTATCTGAAAGCAACCGAGTTCATCAATGATTCCGGTTATCAGGAACAGATCCGCATATTCAAGGCAGACGCTCTGGAAATGGATCTGGCATTGCTGAATAATGCCTATGACGCTATTTTCATCGATGCGGCAAAAGGCCAATACGAGCGCTTTTTTGAAAAGTATGAAGTTTTACTAAACAGCGGCGGAGTTATATATTGTGATAATATGCATATGCACGGCATGTCCGCAGTTCCCTTGGAGGAAATTCCGCGGAGAAAACGGACGATGATCCGGAATCTCAGGAAGTTCAAGGAGTCCATGATGGAACATGCCCGATATGAAACAAGGCTGCTCGATATAGGAGACGGCATCATGGTTTGCAGAAAGCGGTAAGTAAAAATAATGATAAGATGCAAGGAGCAGTTTACTATGTCAAAAAACAGACCGGTAGTGATCGGCATCGCCGGTGGTTCGGGGTCCGGCAAAACAAGTGTTACTAATTCCATCTACGAAGTGTTCAAAGAACATTCCGTTGTAGTGATCGAGCAGGACTACTATTATAAAGACCAAAGCCATCTGGAGTTTGAAGAGCGTCTGGCGACAAACTATGACCATCCTTTGGCATTTGATACAGATCTGCTAATCGAACATATAAACGAGCTTTTGGAGCGCAGACCGATTGAAAAACCGGTCTATAATTATGCCGTCCATACACGTTCGGAAGAAACGGTCCTGATCGAGCCGAAAGACGTTATCATTCTTGAAGGGATATTGGTCCTTGAAGATAAACGGCTGCGGGATTTGATGGACATCAAGTTATTCGTCGATACAGATGGAGATCTTAGGATCATCCGCCGTCTGCTTCGTGATATCAATGAACGGGGCCGCACGATAGATTCTGTTATTGAGCAATATTTGAACGTGGTCCGCCCTATGCACAACCAATTTATCGAACCGACAAAGCGCTACGCGGATGTTATTATTCCAGAAGGCGGCCAAAACGAAGTAGCAATTGATCTGATGGTTACAAAAATTAAAACAATTCTTGAATAGATTGGTAAATTATACTATGATGAGACAAGACTGACGGATTATTCAAAAATCTCAAGTCAGCAGTTGAAGGAGTGGGGAACAATGGCTAACGAAAAACAATTTCCGATGACAGCTGCAGGAAAGCAGAAGTTGGAGGACGAACTGGATTTCCTGAAAACAATTAAACGCAAAGAAGTGGTTGAACGGATTAAAATCGCCCGTGATTTCGGTGATTTATCTGAGAACGCTGAATATGATTCAGCTAAAGAAGACCAGGCGTTTGTAGAAGGACGCATTTCAACATTGGAATCAATGATCCGCAATGCGGTGATCATAGATGAAAACGACTTGAGCAACGACATCGTGCGGTTAGGTACTACGGTAACATTTGTAGAAGTGCCGGACGGTGATAAGGAATCTTACACAATCGTAGGTTCTGCAGAAGCAGACCCTCTCGAAGGGCGTATTTCAAATGATTCGCCGATTGCAAAAAGCATGATTGGCCGAACTATCGGCGACCGTGTAAAAGTATTGACTCCCGGCGGGGAAATGGAAATCGAAATCGTTTCCATCACGTAATCCTTGCAGCCATTCTTTAAAGGATGGCTGCTTTTTTTATTATCCGGAGATCATCGAAGCATCCATTTTCTTTGGTTTTTTCAAAAAAATGTTTTACTTTTTCTGTTTAAGGAATATAATTCATATTGAAACATAAACTTATCATGAAAGTTAAATTTGTTACATTTAATTATGATAGAATATCAAGGAAGGGGAGGCAATAACAATGACAGAAGAAAAAAAACCTTATCCCTCTCGTGTAAATAAGAAGAACCGTTCCACTACTAATTCAATGCTGAATGTAATGATCGGACTGGTATTTGCATTAATTCTTATCGTGGGAGCATTTATTTTCCTGGGTCAAACCGATGGCTCGGAAAACGCACAGGAACCTGAATCCGTACAGATTTCCACAGATACAGATAATGAAGCGAGTGAAGAGGGTAACAGCGAAGAACAAGCTGAAAATGCCGAAGAGGCAACTGAAGATGAAGAACAGCAGGAACAAGCTTCAGAAGATGAGCAAAAAGATGAGGAATCCAAAGAATCTGCTGATGAAAAAGAAAATAAAGACAAAGAGGCAGATAAAGAAAAAGATAAAGAAAAAGAAGAAAAAGCTGACGAAGAAGGCACTGTAACGGGCGGAACAATTACCCGTCAGGAATCGGACGATCCAGTTGTCAAAGAGACAATCATTAACACGAGCTGGAAACCGGTAGGAACCAAGCAGACCGGCGAACATGTTTCTGTTTATGACACCAACTCGGTGGATTGGCAGGAGAAAATTGACGCTATCACATACGCCACAGGTCTTGCAGAAAAAGATATGTATATCATGCATATCGGCAATGGCGGCGGTCCACAAAAATCCATAGGAACTGTCCAATCGAAAGATATGTCGAAAAAATACCGTGTACATTTGGAATGGGTTGGTAAAGATGGTTGGAAACCTGTTAAAATGGATATACTGAATACAGTAGAAGGCGCTTATTGATAAAGCGTCTTTTTTTCTGAGAAGAAACTATAAATGCTAAATTAAAGAATCAGCTTTTATAGACCGCTTCGGCGCTTAGGACAGTGCAAAGATTATGCTCCTGCGCACTGCTCGTCGCAAAGGTTGCGCCATCTTCGTATGGCGAACCTTGCCTCCCGCAATAAGCCGAGAAGGCTACTCGGAGGTGAAAACCGTGCTCCTGCATCGCTGCGCTGCTTCGTCGCAAAGACTTAGCCTCGCAAGCGTCGGCTAATGTCTTCGAAGTTGTTTTGCGGAATATCGGCTCTTACAAATCAAGAGGTCAACATAAATAGCAAAGGAGAAATGACAGATGAAAATTGGGATAATTGGTGCAATGGAAGAAGAAGTGGAATTGCTGCGTGCGAGTTTGGAAAATGCACAAGCTGAAACAATCGCGAATTGTGAATTTACAACAGGTACATATCAAGGACAGGAAGTTGTTCTGTTGAAAAGTGGCATTGGCAAAGTGAATGCGGCAATGTCAACAACGATTCTGCTGCAGCATTTTAAACCGGAGTTGGTCATCAACACTGGATCAGCAGGTGGATTTGATAAAGATTTGGAAGTTGGATCCATTGTCATTTCAAACGAAGTGCGCCATCACGATGTGGATGTCACCGCTTTCGGTTACGAAATGGGCCAAGTGCCACAAATGCCGGCAGCATTCCAGTCAAATCCGGAATTGGTTGAGTTGGCGGAAAAAGCGGTCAGCGAGTTGGAAGAGCTGCCATACGCAGTTGGACTCATTGCCACTGGGGATTCGTTCATGAATGATCCTGAGCGCGTTGAACTTGTTCGCGGCCACTTCCCTGAAATGAAAGCTGCCGAAATGGAAGCGGCAGCAGTAGCTCAAGTATGCTATCAATTCGATACTGCTTTTGTGGTTATCCGTGCATTATCGGATATCGCCGGAAAAGAATCTTCTGTATCATTTGATGAATTTCTGCCAAAGGCTGCGGAGCACTCGACGAAAATTGTGCTGCGCGTTGTGGAGCGCTTAACATCCAGGCTTGAACGCTGAAAAACGAGAAATCAAAAAGCTGCCGGAGAAATTCCGGCAGCTTTTGTTTATACTTTTTTTAATGTGAAAGTGCTTATCATAAGCAGGGAGCAAATCAGCATCAGGAACATATAGAAGACCGAAGGAAATGCTGAAAGGCCAAAATAGGAAAGAGTCAGTACAGTTCCTGCAGCAGTAATCGGCAGACCGGTGAAGTATCCATTTGATTCGCTGATATTGAAACGGGCCAAGCGAAATGCGCCGCTGGAAATATAAATAACGGTAAAGACCATACCGGCGATGCCGAAATCGCTCAATGCGAGCTCATATATCAGGATTGCAGGCGCTACCCCAAAAGAAATGATGTCACTCATGGAATCCAGTTGTTTGCCGAGTGCAGATTCCTGATTAAACTTCCTGGCGACAATTCCGTCAAAGCGATCCAGGAAAGCGGCGATGAAGATGAATAATACACTGAAGCTATATGCGTCGTTGAGAGCTGCCATGACGGCCGCACCGCCGAACGCCATATTCCCGATTGTCAGCATATTAGCTGTCTGTGATTTTAATTTTTTAAAGTTATGGTCCATCCGTTCTATAAAAATCAATGGAGAATCCTCCTTAAGCACATAATGATGTTCCTTTCATTATACTGTCCCTTTGGAAATAATGGTAGACTTTTATCAGGACGGGGGTATCTAAATGAAGAAAAAATTATATCAGTATACAATTGAGTTGACCAATGGACCTGTTACTTCCAACCTGCTGCAGCGTTTTGCACGGTCATCAGGAAGTCGCTCAATCATTCCAAATTATGTTAAGGCATATAAGATAGCGTTGGATGATATAGAAGAGGAAGTTGGTTCTTTCCCTTCATTGCATGACTTTTTTGTCAGAAAATTGCGTCCCGGCAGCCGGCCACTGGCTGACACTGGGGTGATTTCGCCGGTAGATGGCAAGGTTGAAATAGCCGGAAAACTTCATGAAAACAGCCGATTCATTGTAAAAGGGCAGAACTATTCGCTGGCTGAGTTATTGGGAAGTGAAGAGTCGGCAAATCGTTATGCAAACGGCGATTATGCCGTGCTTTATCTTTCCCCGGCCAATTACCACCGAATTCATAGCCCGGTGGACGGGAATGTCAGCAGGCAATTTGTGCTTGGGAAAAAATCATATCCGGTCAATCAATCGGGGTTGCTTTATGGCAAGTCACCGATCAGCGGGAATTATCGGCTGATTACAGAACTGGAGACAGCAGGCGGTCGCGTATTGGTGGTAAAAGTAGGGGCTATGTTCGTGAACTCGATTGAATTGACGAATACGGGCGATCGGTGGAAAAAAGGGGAGGAAGTCGGGTATTTCAGTTTCGGTTCCACCGTTGTTTTGTTTTTTGAGCCGGATTGTTTCCGCTTTACTGATAATATTGTGGCTGGTGAACCGATCAGAGTGGGAGAAGCCTTGGCAAATATGCTATAATCATTAACATTAAGTTCGAAGATACGGGAGTTGTTGATAGTGTATCAAAAATTTATACCGAGCCAATACGTCAGAACGGTGTTTGACATCACCCCTGAAACTTTGCTTGAGAACGGCATTCGTGGTATTATCACGGATCTTGATAATACGCTGGTGGAATGGGATCGCCCGGAAGCGACTCCAATGCTCATCGATTGGTTAAAAAATATGAAGGATGCAGGCATCCAGGTCGTTATTGTTTCCAATAACAATGAGCTGCGAGTCAAATCGTTTGCAGATCCACTCGGAATTCCTTTCATCTTCCAGGCGCGTAAACCCATGGGCAAGGCTTTCCGAAAAGCTCTGCAGATCATGAGTGTCAAGCGCGAAAATGTAGTGGTTATCGGGGATCAGATGCTGACAGACATTTTTGGCGGAAACCGCAATAAACTGCATACGATTCTTGTTTTGCCGGTCGCTCAATCCGACGGGTTCTTTACCCGTTTCAATCGGATGGTCGAGCGCCGTATCATGAAGAGGCTTAAAGATAAAGGTTATATGACTTGGGAGGAAGAAAAGTGAGCGAAATGCCAACTTGCATCGGCTGCGGTGCACAGATACAAACAGAACATCCTGGAAAGCTGGGCTATGCGCCAGCGTCGTCATTGGATAAAGAAGAGATCATTTGCCAAAGATGTTTCAGACTGAAAAATTACAACGAGTTGCAGCCAGTATCGTTGACTGATGATGATTTCCTGCGCATTTTAAACGGTCTTGGCGAACGAAGAGGATTGATCGTGAAGATTGTTGATATTTTCGATTTCAATGGCAGTTGGCTGCCTGGACTTCACCGTTTTGTAGGGAATAATGATATTTTATTGATTGCCAATAAAGCGGATTTATTGCCTAAGTCAGTGAAGGAGCAAAAACTTCTTCAATGGATGAAACGGGAAGCGAATAAATTGGGGTTGAAGCCGGTCGACATTTTGACTGTTTCTGCACAAAAAGGAAAAGGGGTTGCAGAGGCGATGGAAGCGATCGACCATTACCGCAAAGGCGGCGATGTGTTTGTTGTCGGTTCCACGAACGTCGGAAAATCAACTTTCATCAACCGGATCATCAAACAGGCTACCGGACAGGATAATATTATTACAACATCGCATTTTCCAGGCACAACTCTTGATATGATTGAAATTCCACTGGACGATGAAAGATCTTTGTACGATACTCCGGGGATTATCAACCATCATCAATTGGCTCATTATTTGCACACTGCTGATTTGAAGATGATCATGCCGAAAAAAGAAATCAAACCGCGTGTGTTCCAGCTTAATCCGGAACAAACCTTGTTTATCGGAGGCCTTGCTAGATTCGATTTTGTAAAAGGAGATCGTTCTTCATTTACATTCCATGTTGCCAATGAACTGCCGATTCACCGGACGAAACTGGATAATGCAGATGCATTGTACGAACAGCATTTCGGCGGTATGCTTGCTCCGCCTTCAGAAGAATATAAAGAAGATTATCCGGGATTGGTTCGCCACGAATTCCGCATCAAAGAAGGAAAAACCGATATTGTCTTTTCGGGATTGGGCTGGGTTACGGTTCAGCACCCCGATGTAACTGTCGCGGCGCATGCCCCTAAAGGCGTCGAAGTGATGCTGCGGCCATCTCTTATATAGGAGGAATTGGATGAAGAAATGGTATGCAGTGATCGGAGATCCGATTGCACACTCATTATCACCATTCATGCATGAAATTTGGTTTCAGGAAAATGATATCGATGCATCTTTTTTACCGATCCATGTTGAACCTTCTAAATTGAAGCAGGCGTGCGAGGCGCTGCACCTGCTCGGGGCCAGCGGCTTTAATGTGACGGTGCCGCACAAACAGGCGATTATACCTTTGCTTGATGGGATTGATGATACAGCTGCCAAGATGAACGCGGTCAATACTGTGGTCCGGAACGGCAAAAAATTTAAAGGAAGCAATACTGACGGCGATGGTTTTGTTCAGTCTTTACGGACCGCAAATCCAAAAGTCGATTCCAGAATTCTCCTGGTCGGTGCAGGCGGCGCTGCAAGAGGCATTTCTTTTGCGCTGAATCGTGCAGGTTTCAAAGACGTCACAATCACCAATCGAACTTTCCGCAGAGCGGAAGAACTGGCAGCTGAAACTGGCAGTAAAGCGGTAACGAAGGCGGAAGCCGAGCAAATCCTGAATGGCTTCGATATTATCATTCAAACCACTTCTGTCGGATTGGCAGAAGACGAGGCTTTGCCGATTTCACTTGAAAAAGTGAGAGAAGGCACATTGGCTGCAGATATCGTCTATAATCCAATTGATACTCCATTTTTGAAAAAAGCAGAGGAAAAAGGCTGTAAAACATTGAATGGTGTAGGCATGTTCGTATACCAGGGAGCTATCAGCTTTGAAAAATGGACAGGCATTAAACCGGATACTGAAAAAATGATTCAAGTGATAACGGAAAAACTAGGAGGAAATTATGTTAACAGGTAAACAAAAGCGTTTTTTAAGAAGTGAAGCACATCACGTCGACCCGATTTTCCAGGTGGGCAAAGGCGGAGTCAACGAAGCGATGCTCGTTCAAATTTCAGAAGCACTGGAAAAGCGCGAACTGGTGAAAATCAGCATTCTTCAAAACAATGAAGATGATAAAAATGAAGTGGCAGAAACATTAGCCAAAGGGACAAAAGCAGAATTGGTGCAATTAATCGGCCATACAGTGGTTCTGTATAAACAATCTGTGAACAATAAACGAATCGAGCTTCCGGTGAAGCGATGAAAAAAGTCGGGATATTGGGAGGTACCTTCAATCCACCGCATTTCGGCCATCTGATCATGGCCAACGAAGCTTATCATAGTCTGGGTCTTGAGGAAGTCAGGTTCATGCCGAATGCAGCTGCTCCCCATAAAGAAGTCCACGGAGCAGATACAGCACAGCGGCTGAAGATGACCGAACTGGCGATTGAAGACTTTCCTCAATTCCGCATTGAAGATTACGAAATCAAAACCGGCGGTGTGTCGTATACCTATAATACGATACGCCAGTTGGTGGAGCAGGAAAGTGATAAGGAGTTTTACTTCATTATCGGCGGGGATTCAGTGGCACAATTGAACTCCTGGCACCGTATCCACGAACTGGCAGATTTGATTCAGTTTGTCGGAATAGGCCGTCCAGGCTATGATTCAGCTACCGACTTCCCGGTGATGATGATCGATTCACCTGAAATGCATCTCTCTTCGACGATGCTGCGTGAAAGAGTCGCAGCCAATCGGCCATTAACGTTTTTCGTGCCCGAGAAAGTCGAAGCCTATATCCGGAAGGAGGGTTTATATGGACCAGAGCAAGATGCTTCAACTCGTTAAAAAACGTTTGCCGGATAATCGCTATGCCCATGTTATTGGCGTTTTAAATATGGCGACTGCACTCGCAATCCGTTTTGGAGTGCCACAGGACAAGGCTCAAATAGCTGCAATCCTGCATGACGTTGCAAAATTCTCTGACAGGGATTGGATGAAATCCATTATTGAAAAAGAAAAAATGGATCCGCTGCTGTTGGAATATCACGCAGAACTCTGGCATGCTCCGGTCGGCGCTTATGTCGCCTGGTATGAATTCGGCGTGAAAGATGAGGATATCCTCAACGCCATCCGGTATCATACTACCGGCCGTGCCGGCATGTCCGATCTTGAAAAAGTAATCTATATTGCAGACCTTGTGGAAGTTGGCAGGAAATTCAAAGGCGTCGAAGAATTGCGTCAATTAAAAGAACAGGGATTGGATGTTATGATGGAAGCCTGCGTCAAACACAGCATCGATTTTCTGGTATCAAAAAATCAGCCGGTCTATCCGGATTCACTGAAGTGTTATGAATACTTCGTGCAACAGAAAGGGAAAGTGAAAGAATGACTGAACATACATTATTACAAATGGCTTATCAAGCAGCTGAAGAAAAAAAAGCGGAGGACATCGTTGTCCTTAATATGGAAGGAATCTCCCTGCTGGCGGATTATTTCGTCATCTGCAGCGGAAATTCGGATCGTCAGGTTCAAGCGATTGCGCGTGAACTGATCGAAAAATCAAACGAAGCTGGAAATGAAGTCAAGAGCGTCGAAGGGTTTGATTCTGCACGCTGGATCCTGGTCGATCTTGGAGATGTAGTAGCTCACGTCTTCCACAAAGATGAACGTTCTTATTACAATTTGGAGCGCCTCTGGAGAGAAGCGCCTGAAATGGAAATATGAGTTACGGCAAGTTCGCTTCAATTTATGACAGTTTAATGCAGGATATTCCATATGACCAATATGTGGAGTGGGTGGCATCACGGAAAACTTCCGGTAAACTTTTGGATCTCGCATGCGGCACAGGAACACTTGCGCAGCTTTTTGCAGAACTAGGATATGAAGTGACGGCCAGTGATTTATCGGAGCAAATGCTTACGATGGCAAATCAGCGATTCCATGAATCGAATCTCAGGATTCCGACTTATCAATTGTCCATGGACAATCTTGAAGGTCTACAGGGATTTGATGCAGTGACAATCGCTATCGATTCTTTGAATTACCTGAAGAACGGTGAACAAGTGCAGAAAACCTTCAACGAAGTGCATAAAGCTTTAAATGAAGACGGCATGCTCTTTTTCGATGTGCACTCGGTCTATAAAGTCGATGAAATTTATATGGACAGCCCATTTATCCTTGACGATGAAGAAGTTTCTTTTATCTGGCATACGGAACCCGGCAAAGCCAAGCATAGTGTCATCCATGACATTACGTTTTTTGTACGCCAGCAGGAAGATCTATATCAGCGCTTTGAGGAAACCCATGAACAGCGGACTTTCCCGGTGGCAACATACATCACCTGGTTGAAAGCTGCCGGCTTTGTCATCGAATCCATTACAGCTGACTTTACGGAAGCTGAACCTGGCAGGGAAAGCGAACGCATTTTTTTCTGCGCCAGAAAAGTTTGATGCACAATATTGAACCGCCTTTTGGCGGTTTTTTTATTTATAAAAATATTCTTTTGCGAACTGGACAAAAGGATTCTAATAATTGTATAATTCAGACAGCTTCCATTTAATTGCTCTCGCTGGAAAGAGGGATGCAAACTGAATTTCCAACAGATTTTCAGTAAATACAGCAGACTGCTGATCCCCGCAGCCGTCCTAATCATGCTGGCACTTTATGTTTTGTTTCCCCGTGGCGAATCCGAAGAGATTATTGCGGCGCCATCCGATCTGATAGAAGCTGAATCCCCTCAGCTGAGTGAAACTCCAACCTTAAACAACGAAACTGAAACAATGAAAGAAACCGAGCCGGTAAATATCCTTATCGAGATAAAGGGACATGTCCAAAAACCGGGTGTATTTGAATTGCCGGCAGAATCCCGCCTGCACATGGCGATTGATCTTGCCGGCGGCTTTCTTCCGGAAGCAGATGCTTTGTCGCTCAATATGGCTATGAAATTGACAGATGAAATGAGCGTCTATGTGCCGGAAATCGGTGAAACAGTCATATCGCCGCCTGTAATTGAATCGCCCGTCCCATCAGCTGCTGGTCCGTCGGGCGGCGGCCTGATTAATATCAACACGGCGGATGAAGCCGGGCTCGCAACTTTGCCGGGAATCGGACCGTCAAAAGCTGCTGCAATCATCGCATACCGGGAAGAGCAAGGACCTTTTGCGACTATTGATGCGCTAAAGGATGTCACCGGCATCGGTGATAAAACTTTTGAACAATTGAAAGATTCGATTTCGATAAACTGATTGTTGACGAACTTAACACCTCTGCTAAACTTAAACTAACAGTAAAAAGCAGGGGGCAATTAAATGAAGCGAATAACTTGGGATCAATTTTTCATGGCGCAAAGCCATTTGCTTGCGTTACGGAGCACATGCACCCGGCTGGCTGTAGGAGCAACCATTGTCCGCGATCGCCGGATCATTGCAGGAGGCTATAACGGTTCAATTTCCGGTGGTGACCATTGCATCGATAAAGGCTGTTATGTCGTTGACGGCCATTGTGTCCGGACGATACATGCAGAGATGAACGCATTGCTGCAGTGCTCGAAATACGGTGTGAGTGTCAGCGGTGCAGATATATATGTCAGCCACTTTCCTTGTCTGCAATGCACAAAATCAATTATTCAGGCAGGAATTTCCCGTCTTTATTATTCAGCGGATTACAAAAACCATGAATATGCCATTGAATTATTGGAACAGGCAGGAGTGGAAGTGGTCCAGGTCATATTTGACGAACGGCAAATCGATTTCTTGAGTGTTGAAAAAGCGGCACTTTATATGGAACTGATCGGCAAATTGAAAGAAAAAGGCGGCAGTGATGAAGAATTGGCCCATTATAATGAACGGGTGAAGGAATTATTCGGAGAAGAAATCGAAGTCTGAGCCGCAATAGCATCATCTATTTTGCCGCAGCAATGGCAATAGTTACAATAGCAGCGCATGAAACACCGGAAATTCTAGTGTTCATGGCGCTGCTTTTTTTATGGATGGCGTGGAAAAAGGAAAGCATTTCTTTTATATTTATTTTGTTGATTACAGCGGGTTTAACCTATATCCTGCAGGATGAACGGCATGCTGATATGCCGGCCTACTCCGGGGCTTACTCGGGAACGGCCTCGTTTAAAGAAGGCTATAAAGTTGACGGCGATACGGTCAGGGGCTTTCTTGTGCTTGAAGATGGCGGCATCGTCTATGCCAATTACCGGTTCGGTACACCGGACGAAAAGCTGGAGAAAAAGGATTTGATCCATAATTCAGTGTTCAGTATTTCGGGAGTTTTTGAGGAACCGAAATTACCATCTCACGAGTATGCATTCGATATGGCCCGATACTTGAAAAGCAATGGAGCTTCCGCTGCATTAACTATTGAAAAACTGGATTATCAAAAAGATGCGACTGGATTTTTTGCGGCTATGTCAGAACGGAGGCAAAAGCTGAAGGAGCATATTCGGCAACGTTTTCCGGAAAGTTTACAAGCGGAAGCAGAAGCATTATTAATCGGTGAAAGGGAGACACTCAGCACCGAACAGCAAAGAATACAACAGACACTCGGCATTTCCCATCTTTTTGCAATATCCGGACTGCATGTCGGAATTATTAGCGGCTTGATGTATTTTCTGATGATACGACTTGGAATCAGAAAAGAAGATGCGCTGATTATGCTGCTGGTTATTCTGCCTTTTTACGCATTATTGGCAGGCGGGGCGCCATCTGTCTGGCGGGCTGTCAGTATGACTGCAGCAGTGCTGGTATTTCGCCTTTTCAAAATTCGTCTTTCCATAGCCTATATTCTGCTGTTGAGTTTCATCTTCTTTATCGTTGTTGATCCGTATGTCATCTATAAAATTGGTTTCCAGCTGTCATATGGCGCAAGTTTTGGCATCATCTATTCGATGAGATTCCTGGAATCCGCCAAGTCGCCGATAAAGCAGGGGCTGATAATTACCTTCTTGTCACAATTCACTCTTTATCCCATTCTGCTGGTTCATTTTTATGGATTGTCACTTTCGTCGTTTTTAGTGAACAGCCTGTTTGTTCCGTTGTATACCTTGTTGATTTTACCAATTAATATTTTGCTGTTGCTGCTGACTTTACTGTTTCAGCCTGCAGCTGATTTCCTGTTTTATTTTTACGAACCGTTCCGGAACTTTCTTGAGCACTGGACAGCCTGGCTGGCGGAATGGCCGAACCAGATGTGGATACCCGGGAGGCCGGATGGCTATATGTTTGCCGTAATGGTCGCCGCTATCATTCTTTTTTACAGTTTGGCGGAAAAAGGATTCCGGTGGTGGAAATTCGGCATCGGTATTTTGCCGCCGATTGTTTTTACATTCATGCCGTTTTTGGACGGGGCGCTTCGTGTGACTTTCATAGATGTTGGACAGGGGGACAGTGCATTGATCGAGCTGCCCCATAGGCGAGGGGTTTATCTGATTGATACAGGAGGAGTGCTGCGGTTCGGCAGGGAAGGCTTCAGTGACCGAAGCCGCCCTTTTGAAATTGGACGGCAGGTGGTTGCACCTTATCTGCAAGGCAACGGCATATCCCAAATCGATGCTTTGATCCTGTCTCATCCCGATGCTGATCATGCAGAAGGGGCAGATGAAATTCTTCAGATGTTCGATGTGGCAGAACTCCATATGTCGCCAGGTACACAAAAGACGGATCTGGCAATTGGTCTCGGGAAAGAATTGGGCGACGTGAAAATTCGCTTGCCAGGACGCGGCAGTGTCTGGAGCAATAAAAATACGACATTCACTTATCTAAGTCCGTCCGATACTGAATATACCGGAAACAATGATTCTTTGGTGTTGCTGATGGAGTACGAAGAATTTAAAGTGCTGTTTACGGGGGACCTTGAAGTTGACGGTGAAAATGAAATTCTCAAGAACTACGGTGATTTGCTGGAAGATACGACGATTTTGAAAGTGGGACACCACGGCAGCAAGACTTCCAGTGGTGAAAATTTCTTGTCCAGGCTGGATCCGGAACTTTCAATATTCTCCACAGGCGAAGACAATAGGTACGGCCATCCCGCACAAGAAGTTAAAGAAAGGTTTGACACCCTCTCTTTGCCTACACTTAATACGGCTGATGTCGGCACAATTAAAATCGTCTTTCAAAATGGTGGGTATAGTATATCGACGATGGAGTAATCGGAGCGGGAGGTGAATTTGTTTAACCGGTGAAACGAAAAAAGGCTCCGGCTGGATAGCCGGAACCTTTTGAATGGATAAGAAAGTATAACTTTTTTAGTCTTAAGGCTCTTAAAAAAGAAAGTATCCCTGTCCAGACTCCAGCGCCCAGATTCTCGGGTCGTAAGCCCATCTGGCTGTGCGGCTGAAAACATGCCGCTTCGCCAGATTGTCTTATGCCTTTCGAATCTAAACGGGCGCTTACGCTTTTCTTTACTACAATGCTACGTATTGTACGACTGCAGCGATGATAAAGATAGCTGCGAAGAACACGAATGATACCACAAATCCCATACCGGCATCGATTGCGTCGTTACGTTTCGATTGTACATTATTTTCAAATTCATTCATGGCTATCCCTCCTAATTCCCTCTAATTATAAGCTACTGCATCTGAAAAATCCACATAGAACTTTATTTAACAGCCGAATTTCATGTGTCGTCACAGAAAAGACAAATCCCACAAATCACACAAAATCCGATATAGTAGAGGGAGGAGGCGGAAATATGATCACTTCAATTTGGAAATCGATACGCAGCGGTCAAATTGACCCTGTTTATCTTATTATAGGCACAGAAAGTTATTTTATTGAAAAAACACTGGACTTGCTGAAGTCCAGCCTGACTCAAGCGGGAGAATTGGAGCTGTCATTCTTTGATATGGATGAAGTGCCGGTCGATCACGCCATCGATGAAGCGGACACGATTCCGTTCTTCAGTGACCGCAAACTGATCATCGCGAAAAATGCCTCTTTTTTAAAAGCCGCTGAACGCGGGAAAGAAAAAATAAATCATGACATGAAAGTTCTTGAGGCATGGCTCGAAAATCCACCTTCCAGTTCCGTAACCGTTTTTGTGGCACCATACGAAAAACTGGACGAACGGAAAAAAGTGGTCAAGCTCATGAAGCAGCATGCTGTAGTAGTGGAGGCAAAATCACTTCAGGCAAATGATCTGGAATCCTGGCTGGCGCACGAAGCAAAATCGTTCGGCAAGGAAATCAGCCGGAACGCTGTCCGCAAATTGGTGGAAATGGCCGGCACTAATCTTACTTTGCTGTCTTCTGAAGTTGAAAAGATGTCACTTTACCTAGGGGCGGATGGGGAGATTACGGAAGAATTGGTCGAGCAGATGACTGCCCGCACATTGGAACAGGATGCCTTCAAAATGCTGCAGGCCTATCTGGATGGCAATATCAGCACAGCGCTCAGCGTCTACTACGATCTCCTCAGGCAGAAAGAGGAGCCTGTTGCACTTGCAGCGCTGTTGGCTTCGCAAATCCGTTTCATGGTGCATGTCTATTATCTCCAGAAGAAGGGCTACCATGCCCAGCAAATCTCCAAACAGTTAAAAGCACATCCGTACAGAGTGAAACTGCTCGTCGAAAAGCGCCAGCAAATTTCCGAACAGCGCCTGCTGGAAGTATTGGGCGACCTGGCTGATATCGATCTTCAATTAAAAACCGTAAGCGGCAACCGTGAACGCGTACTGGAATTCTTCTTGATGAAACGCGGAGCCAAGAACAGCTGAATCAAAAAAATCAAAGAAAAAAAGCCGGCTCCTATAAAGGAACCGGCTTTTCACATTTTTACGCTTGTTTCATCAAGCGAGATTTTTGGCGGGCTGCAGTATTTCTATGGATTAAGCCTTTTGAAGCCGCTTTTTCCACTTGTTTAATCGCAGCTTTAACCGTTGCGTTTGCGTTTTCGTCATTGTTTGACAAAGCTTGCTCAGCTTTTTTCAAAGATGAACGCATTGCTGATTTAGCTTGCGTGTTTTGAGCGTTTTTAGACTCGTTCGTTCTCACACGTTTGATCGCAGATTTAATGTTTGGCATATCTTTCACCTCCTAGACAAATAGGGAAAGAGGCGGAAACACCTCAACTCTTTTATGTCTCTATACAACATGAGTTATTTTATCAAACCGGGGAACGGAATGCAATAGATACGTGCAAAGAAGTTTTCCTTGACACAGAAATCATTTCCGGTGCTTTCATTGCCCATTAGCCGTGGTACTGCTATAATTCATAGTAGTTTGTATAGGAGTGTGGACCATGAACCAAGAACAGAGATTAGCGCGTCAAAGCAAAATACGTAATTTTTCGATCATTGCCCATATCGATCACGGGAAATCTACGCTTGCCGACCGCATACTGGAAAGAACAAATGCCCTTACTGCCAGGGAAATGAAAGAGCAGCTGCTTGATTCCATGGATTTGGAACGTGAACGCGGCATTACCATCAAATTAAACGCTGTCCAATTGAATTACACAGCAAAAGACGGCGAAACTTATATCATGCATTTGATCGACACACCAGGGCACGTCGATTTCACTTACGAAGTCTCACGCAGCCTTGCTGCCTGTGAAGGCGCCGTATTGGTCGTTGATGCTGCACAGGGCATAGAAGCCCAGACGTTGGCGAATGTTTATTTAGCCTTGGACAATGACCTTGAGATTTTGCCTGTCATCAATAAAATCGATTTGCCTGCTGCAGATCCTGAGCGTGTGCGCCAGGAAGTGGAAGAGGTTATCGGTCTTGATGCATCAGAAGCTGTCCTTGCCTCAGCGAAGGCAGGTATCGGAATTGAAGAGATCCTTGAACAGATCGTTGAAAAAGTGCCGGCTCCGACAGGGGACCCGAGTGCGCCTTTAAAAGCGATGATTTTCGATTCCCTTTATGATCCTTACCGTGGAATCGTTTCCTATGTAAGAATCGTCGAAGGAACAGTGAAGCCTGGAGACAAGATCAAAATGATGTCCAGCGACAAAGAGTTCGAAGTTATTGAAGCTGGTGTATTTACACCAAGAGCAACGCTCCGTGAAGAATTGACGGTCGGTGATGTAGGATTCCTGACGGCCGCCATCAAAAATGTGGGTGACGCACCGGTGGGTGATACCATCACTCATGCAAGAAAACCGGCAGCGGAAGCATTGCCGGGATACCGACGCTTGAACCCAATGGTTTATTGCGGACTTTATCCGATCGATACATCGAAATACAATGATTTGCGTGATGCACTTGAGAAATTGGAATTGAATGACGCGGCACTTCAGTTTGAACCGGAATCTTCACAGGCGCTTGGCTTTGGCTATCGCTGTGGTTTCCTTGGTTTATTGCATATGGAAATTATTCAGGAGCGGATTGAACGCGAGTTTAATATCGACCTGATCACTACTGCACCAAGTGTTATCTACAATGTCCATATGACAGATCAACAAATCCTGAAGATTGATAACCCTGCAATGATGCCGGATTCACAAAAAATCAATTACGTAGAAGAGCCTTATGTAAAAGCGACAATCATGGTACCGAATGATTACGTCGGAGCTGTAATGGAAATCTGCCAGAAAAAACGTGGAAATTTCTTGACGATGGATTATTTGGATAATTCACGCGTCAGCATCATTTATGAATTGCCGCTTGCTGAAATCGTCTACGATTTCTTCGATCAATTAAAGTCCGGAACAAAAGGTTATGCTTCGTTCGACTATGAATTGATCGGCTATAAAGAATCGAAACTTGTGAAGATGGATATCCTATTGAATTCTGAGCAAGTGGATGCTTTGAGCTTTATTGTCCATAGTGAATTTGCATACGAACGTGGAAAAGTAATAGTCGACAAGTTAAAAAACCTTATTCCTAGACAGCAATTTGAAGTGCCGATCCAGGCTGCAATCGGCCAGAAGATTGTCGCTCGCCAAACGATCAGTGCGATGCGCAAGAACGTACTGGCGAAATGCTACGGCGGTGACATTTCTCGGAAGCGTAAATTGCTTGATAAACAAAAAGAAGGTAAGAAGCGCATGAAGCAAGTCGGTAATGTTGAAGTGCCGCAGGAAGCTTTCATGGCAATTTTAAAAATGGACGACCAATCAAAATAAACGAAAAAAGGAGGCGGTGTTTTCAGCCTCCTTTTCCTATTAGAAAAGAGGAATAACATGGTAAAGGGATTGTATATCCATATTCCATTCTGCCACCAGATCTGTTTTTACTGTGATTTCAATAAAGTCTTTTTCAAAGACCAGCCGGTCGATGCCTATATCGATTCACTCGGGAAGGAATTGTCCCTCTGGAAACAGCAGGGAGCACTCGAGCAGCCGCTGGAAACAATTTTTCTCGGCGGCGGTACACCGACTTCACTGGATCCGCGCCAATTGGAAAAATTGCTGGGGTATATTCACGAATATGTACCGATGACGAATGACGTCGAATGGACCTCGGAAGCAAATCCTGATGAATTGACGTATGAAAAAATGCAGGTGCTTTTTAAGGGCGGCGTCAACCGCCTGAGCATGGGTGTCCAGTCATTCGATGAAGATCTATTGAAGCGGCTGGGGCGCACACACAGCAATAACGATGTTGCGAGAGCCGTCGAAGATGCCCGCAAGGTCGGCTTTACGAATATCAGTTTTGATCTGATGTACGGTTTGCCCGGACAGACGATGAAACAATGGGAAGATACGCTTGAGCAGGCATTTGCGTTCGACCTTCCACATTTCTCGGCCTACTCATTGATTATCGAACCGAAAACCGTCTTCTATAATCTCATGACCAAAGGGAAACTGAATACGGTGACGGAAGACCTCGAAGCCGATATGTACCAAAAGCTGATGACTGAAATGAATCAGCGCGGTTTATTGCAATATGAAATTTCGAACTTTGCCCGTGAAGGAATGGAATCACACCATAACCTTCTGTACTGGGACAATGAAGAATATATCGGAGCAGGAGCGGGAGCGCATGGATATGTCCAGGGCATCCGCTATTCGAACCACGGTCCTTTGAAAAAGTATATGGAGCCGTTGGAAACGGATGAACGTCCGATTTTAAATTCACATGAAGTTCCGAAGAAAGAGCAGATGGAAGAAGAGATGTTCCTTGGACTCCGCAAAACTGCCGGCGTGTCGCTCGAACACTTCGAAACGAAATTCGGAATCGGGATGGAAGCTATTTACGGCGATATCCTGAAGAAAGAAATCGACAGCGAGAATTTGGCAATTGAAAACGGCAGGGTCAAATTGACGCATAAGGGCCGTTTCATCGGCAACAATGTATTCGAGCAATTTTTGCTGGCATAAAAAAGTAGAGAAGATGAATTAATAATTTCTAGGAACCGATATTCCGCAAAACAGCTGGGCTTGCCGAAACCCGTGCTCCTGCATCGCTGCGCTAGCTTCGTCGCAAAAAGCCGGCCTTGCTAGCTACGGCCAACTCTTGGCTTGCGTTGAGCTAACTCGGGCTCGCTGCACTTCGCCCGAGTGGATCTCAACACTTCGCTCGAAACACAGTTGGAAAGCCAACTGCGTTTCTGTTCCCCAGGGCGTCTTCGCTGTTCTGCTCCATATCTATAGAAGTTTCTCTTAAGAATAAATCAGAATATAAAACATTATTTGTTTTGTTCAACATGGATAACACTTTTTTAACTCGGGCATTCGCCCGAGTGGCTTGCAGCACAACTCTTGTTCCTAAGTCCTCTTAACTTCCTGTCATGTCCAGAAGTGGACCCCAGCGAAGGTGCGCCGCAGGACTGGCCGGAGCAATAAGACGAGTGCTCTTCTCGGCTTATTGCGTGAGGCTTGTCCAAAGCGACGAAGCGGTGTATCAAAGCTAAATATTTAATTTAAGCTAGATAGATGCGCAATCGTTGACAAGGCAAAAGGAATTTGGTAATTTTAGTGTAGTCTTAGCACTCGCCCTATAAGAGTGCTAACAGAGGTGATGATCATGTTAACAGAACGGCAACTGCTCATTTTAAAAGTGACGGTGGATGATTATATTCAATCAGCTCAGCCGGTAGGATCAAACCAATTAGCCAAAAAATCCGGAATCACTTTCAGTTCGGCAACCATCCGGAATGAAATGGCGGATCTGGAAGGGATGGGTTTTCTGGAGAAGACCCATACATCTTCCGGCAGGATTCCATCGGAAAGAGGCTATCGCTATTACGTGGACCATTTACTGACTCCGCGTCCGCTTCCGAAAGAAGATATCATCCAATTGCGTTCCATATTCGAAGATAAAATCAGCGAGACTGAAGAAGTGATCAAACGGTCTGCAATGATTTTATCGGAGCTGACAAATTACACATCAATTCTGCTTGGACCGGATGTCCGCAGGCATATCGTCAAGAAATTATCGATTGTGCCTCTTACATCCAATTCTGCAGTCGCAATCATTGTGACGGATTCAGGCCATGTCGAGAACCGGGTTTTCCCGATTCCCGAAGGGCTCAATCCTTCTGAGATTGAAAAGATGGTCAATATACTGAATGAACGCCTGATCGGTGTCTCACTCAATGACCTTCATACACGGCTGGAGCAGGAAACAATGATGATCATGAAACAGCATATGGAACGTTATGGTGAGTTGTTTTCCACTTTCCGGCAAGCGGTTATACTTCCGCGGGAAAAAAATGTCTATTATGGCGGTAAGCTGAATATCCTGAATCAACCGGACTTCCACGATCTTCACAAGATCAGGAGTTTAATGGATGTCATGGAAGAATCAGAACATATTCCGATGATCATTCCAGTCGGCAACCAGGGACTCCATATCCGCATCGGTTCCGAAAATGCGCTGACAGCCATGGAAGATTGTTCCGTTATCACCGTGTCCTATGACATTGGCGAGGAACAGACAGGCTCGATTGCAATCATAGGGCCGAAAAGGATGGACTATAAGAGAATTGTGTCGTTGCTCGATACATTGAGCGGCGACCTCTCCAAAGAGCTAAATCGAATATTCCGGAATTAAAGGAGGAACATCATTTTGTCTAATGAAAAAAAACCTCTAGCAAATGAGGAAGAAACTGCAGCAGACATCGAAGAAACGCCAACTGGCAAGCAGTCGGATGAAAATGCCGAAAAGACAACCGTTTCATTGAAGGAAGAGTCTGAAGGGGCTGAAAACAGCCAGGAAGATGAAATCAATGAAGAAGGAAAAGATGAAGTTTCGATGCTGAAAGATGAGCTGGAAGCTGAACAAAACAAATACCTGCGTTTATTGGCGGATTACGACAATTTCAAACGCCGTACACAGAAAGACAGAGAGATTTCAGCTAAATTCCGCTCGCAATCCCTGCTGACTGACCTTCTTCCGGTATTGGATAATTTTGAACGCGCATTGGCCGTTGAAGCCAAAAGCGAAGACGCTGTTTCAATTATGAAAGGCGTTGAAATGGTTCAAAAATCCTTGCTTGAAGCGGTAAAACGCGAAGGGCTGGAAGAAATAAAAGCTGTCGGAGAGCCATTCGATCCGAATTTCCATCAGGCAGTGATGCAGGAAAAAGATGAAGATGCAGAACCGGGCACAGTGTTACAGGAATTGCAGAAGGGGTATACCCTTAAAGGCAGAGTCCTTCGTCCGGCAATGGTTAAAGTAAACGAATAATAGTTAAATGGAGGAATTCAAATGAGTAAAATTATTGGTATTGACTTAGGAACAACAAATTCAGCAGTCGCAGTTCTTGAGGGCGGCGAACCGAAGATTATTCCGAATCCGGAAGGCAACCGTACGACACCATCTGTTGTAGCTTTCAAAAACGGTGAGCGCCAGGTCGGTGAAGTAGCAAAACGCCAATCAATCACGAATCCGAATACAATCCAGTCTGTTAAACGTTTAATGGGTACGCAGGAAAAAGTAACGGCTGAAGATAAAGAATATACGCCTCAGGAAGTTTCAGCAATGATCCTTCAATATATCAAAGGCTATGCTGAAGAATACCTGGGCGAAAAAGTATCAAGAGCGGTAATTACTGTACCGGCTTACTTTAACGATGCTGAACGTCAGGCTACTAAAGATGCTGGCCGTATTGCCGGTCTTGAAGTGGAACGCATCATCAACGAACCGACTGCAGCAGCACTTGCATACGGTTTGGATAAAATGGAAACTGATGAAACAATCCTTGTTTATGACCTTGGCGGCGGTACGTTTGACGTATCTATCCTTGAGCTTGGCGATGGCGTATTCGAAGTGAAATCGACTGCCGGCGACAATCGTCTTGGCGGCGATGATTTCGATAAAGTGATCATCGATTATCTTGTACAGGAATTCAAAAAAGATAATGGCATCGACCTTTCAAAAGATAAAATGGCGACTCAACGTTTGAAAGATGCAGCTGAAAAAGCGAAAAAAGATCTTTCCGGCGTATCTTCAACACAGATTTCATTGCCATTTATCACTGCCGGCGAATCTGGCCCTCTTCACCTTGAAGTGACAATGAGCCGCGCGAAATTCGACGAGCTTACTTCTTCACTGGTTGAACGTACAATGGGACCTACTCGCCAGGCGTTGAAAGATGCAGGGATTTCTGCTTCTGAACTTGACCGTGTAATCCTTGTTGGTGGATCTACCCGTATTCCAGCTGTTCAGGAAGCTGTTAAGAAAGAAACAGGCAAAGATCCTCATAAAGGCGTAAACCCGGATGAAGTTGTAGCAATGGGTGCAGCTGTACAAGGCGGCGTATTGACTGGTGATGTTAAAGATGTAGTTCTTCTTGACGTGACTCCGTTGTCGCTTGGTATTGAAACAATGGGCGGCGTATTCACGAAATTGATCGAACGCAATACAACAATCCCGACTTCGAAATCGCAAACATTCTCAACTGCTGCTGACAATCAGCCAGCTGTTGATATCCATGTTTTACAAGGTGAACGCCCGATGGCTGCAGCCAACAAAACGCTTGGCCGTTTCCAATTGGCTGATATTCCACCGGCACCACGCGGTGTACCGCAAATCGAAGTTACTTTCGACATCGATAAAAACGGTATTGTAAGTGTTAAAGCGAAAGACCTTGGAACTCAAAAAGAACAAACGATCACAATCCAGTCGAATACTTCATTGTCAGATGATGAAATCGAACGCATGATCAAAGAAGCGGAAGAAAACGCTGAGGCGGATGCGAAAGTGAAAGAAGAAGTAGAACTTCGCAACGAAGCTGACCAAGCTGTTTTCCAAACAGACAAAACAATCGCTGACCTTGGAGAAGTGGTCACTGAAGAAGAGAAGAAACAAGCAGAAGAAGCACGTGATGAATTGAAGGCTGCTCTAGAAAGCGACAGCACAGATGACATCCGTGAGAAAAAAGATAAATTGAACGAAATTCTGCAGGGCTTGGCTATGAAAGCTTACGAACAGGCGTCAGCAGCGCAACAGGCAGCTGGCGGAGAAGAAGGCGCAGCAGGCGGAGACGATGATATCGTTGATGCAGAATTCGAAGAAGTTAACGACGATAAAGACAAGCAATAAGGAAGACCCGAAAAAGTCAAAGCAAAGCAACATGCTTTGGCTTTTTCAATGTCTTTGCAACACCAAACCTAACCGTGTACAATTACAGTTGATTGTTAGAGGGAGAGTGACATATGAATAAGCGAGATTATTATGAGGTGCTTGGTGTTTCCAAAACAGCATCCAAGGAAGAAATCAAAAAAGCTTACCGGAAATTGTCGAAGCAATTCCATCCGGATATTAATAAAGAAGCGGATGCATCTGAAAAGTTCCAGGAAGTAAAAGAAGCATATGAAGTGTTGAGCGATGAGCAGAAACGTGCGCAATACGATCAATTCGGCCATCAGGATCCGAACCAGGGCTTCGGTGGTGGTGGATTCGGAGGAGCGGAAGGTTTCGGTTTTGATGATATCTTCAGCACATTCTTCGGAGGCGGCACAAGACGCCGTGACCCGAACGCACCGCGTAAAGGCGACGATCTGCAATATTCCATGACCATTGATTTTATGGATGCCGTGTTCGGCAAAGAAACGGAAGTCGAAATTCCGAAAGAAGAAAATTGTGATACATGTGACGGCTCCGGAGCGAAACCGGGCACGAAGAAGAAAACGTGTCCATATTGCGAAGGTACCGGCCAATTGAATGTTACACAGGATACGCCATTCGGCCGTATGGTAAATCGCAGAGCCTGCCAGCACTGTGAAGGAACTGGTCAGATTATCGAAGAAAAATGTACAACTTGCAAAGGTGCAGGGAAAGTACGTAAAGTCAAAAAAATCAAAGTCAGCATTCCAGCAGGTGTCGATGACGGCCAGCAATTGCGCGTCAGCGGACAAGGTGGACCAGGTTATAACGGAGGACCATCCGGAGACCTGTATGTCGTTTTCCGCGTGAAACCGCACAAGGAATTCGAACGCGAAGGCGATGATATCTATCTGGAATTGGGTCTCACTTATCCGCAGGCAGCACTTGGCGATGAAATTGAAGTGCCGACGGTCCACGGCAAAGTGAAACTGAAAATTCCGGCTGGTACACAAAGTGGTGCACGATTCCGCCTGAAAGGAAAAGGCGTAAAAAATGTCCACGGCTATGGCATCGGAGATCAGCACGTTATCATCCGCGTGAAAACACCGACAAAACTCAGCGAGAAACAACGCCAATTGTTGAGAGAATTTGCTGAAATCAGTGGTGACATTCCAGAAGAACAGGAAAGTTCATTATTCGATAAAATCAAACGAACAATCAAAGGCGATTAAAGGAGCTGGTTGCACGTGAAATGGTCAGAACTGTCCATCCATACGACGAACGAAGCGATTGAATCCGTTTCGAACATCCTGCACGAAGCTGGTGCAAGTGGAGTCGTCATTGAAGATTCGGATGATTTTTCAAAAGAAAGAGAAGATCAATTCGGGGAGATCTGGTCACTTAATGCCGACGATTTTCCGAAAGACGGTGTTATCCTGAAAGCCTATTTGCCGGTTAACAGCTTTTTGGGTGAAACCGTAGAAGCGATTAAGTTGGCGGTCAATAATCTGGTCACTTTCGACATTAATATCGGAGCCAACGTGGTGACAATCAGCGAAGTGAATGAAGAAGAATGGGCAACTGCCTGGAAAAAATATTACCATCCGGTAAAAATATCCCAGCGTTTCACCATCGTGCCGACCTGGGAAACCTATAATCCTGTCTCCAGCGACGAATTGATCATTGAATTGGATCCTGGCATGGCGTTTGGCACAGGTACCCACCCGACAACAGTCATGAGTCTGCAGGCGCTTGAGAAGACAGTGAAAACCGGGGAACGGGTCATTGACATCGGAACCGGTTCAGGCGTACTGGCAATTGGCGCAGCTTTACTTGGTGCCCGGGAAGTGCACGCTTTGGATCTAGACGATATTGCCGTCAAAGCTGCGGGCATTAATGTCAAACTCAATAAAGTGCAGGACAGAGTGACTGTAGCTGGCGGCAATCTGGTCGATACGATTGATGAGCCTGGTGATGTTGTAGTAGCGAACATCCTGGCGGAGATCATCATGTCATTTACCGATGATGCCTTTAAAGTGGTAAAACCAGGGGGCCATTACATTACCTCCGGCATTATTTCCGCTAAGAAAAATGATGTCAAGGAAGCTTTGGAAGGTTCCGGCTTTGTGATAGAGGATATTATGATGATGGAAGATTGGGTTACGATCATTTCAAAAAAACCTGAATGAGCGGGGTGCAACGATGCAACGATATTTCATTGGAGGCAAAGTTCCCGACAACCGCATAACTGAAATAACTGGCGATGATGCAAAGCACATCGCCAAAGTTATGCGCCAAACTGCCGGTGAAGAGCTGATAGCTGTAATGGAAGGAAAGGCATATAAAGCAACGATCCTTTCTGCAGAGCGGGATATAGAAGTGCGTCTTGAAGCTGAACTGGAAGCGAATGTGGAAATGCCTAAAAAAGTGACCATCGCCTGCGGCCTGCCAAAAGGCGATAAACTCGATCTGATTGCGCAGAAATGCACAGAACTGGGTATGTATGCATTGATTCCTTTTGCGGCTGAAAGATCGATTGTAAAATGGGATGCAAGCAAGAATGATAAAAAGATTTCCAGGCTGCAGAAAATTGCCAAAGAGGCTGCTGAGCAGTCACATCGGACGCACCTCCCGGCAATACATAACGTCCATAGCTTTAAGCAAATACTGGCAGCTGCCGAATCTTTTGACGTGGTAATCGTCGCGTATGAGGAGGAAGCGCGGGCATCCAGCCCGGCGCGGTTTGCCGATATTTTAAAAACATTGTATGATAAAAGTACGATATTGATTGTTTTTGGACCTGAAGGCGGAATTTCAGAAAATGAAGTTTCCAGCCTGAAAAAGGCTGGCGCGTTGTTCACTTCGCTGGGGCCACGCATCCTGCGTACTGAAACCGCTCCTTTTTATGCGTTGTCCGCAATGTCATACGAATTCGAATAATAACGCGCACCACCAGAATCCGCTCAATAAAGTCACACACGTCCGCACTGATTGCATTCGTGGACATCATTAACTAAATTTACTTTAGAATGGAGCATTTTAATGACAAACATCGCATCTTATATTGACCATACTCTATTGAAACCAGAATCCACTAAAGAACAGGTGATTCAACTTTGCAAGGAAGCGGCTGAATATGAATTTGCTTCTGTATGCGTAAACCCTTCTTATGTTGAAACAGCTGCTGCTGAACTGAAAAACAGCAAAGTGAAAGTCTGCACTGTTATCGGATTCCCGCTTGGAGCTTCAACATCTGAAACAAAAGCGTTTGAAACAAAAGACGCGATTGAAAAAGGTGCAGAAGAAATCGATATGGTTGTAAATATCGGCGCGATCAAATCAGGTGATTCCGAACTTGTGAAAAATGATATCCAGGCAGTCGTTGATGCAGCAAAAGGCAAAGCTATTGTCAAGGTGATCATCGAAGCAAGCCTGTTGACTGACGAAGAGAAAGTTTTGGCTTCACGTCTATCCAAAGAAGCTGGCGCTGATTTCGTTAAAACATCTACAGGATTCTCAACTGGCGGCGCTACAGTGGCTGATGTTAAGCTGATGCGTGAAACTGTCGGTTCTGAACTGGGAGTGAAAGCTTCTGGCGGCGTAAGAAGCCTTGAAGATGTGCAGGGTATGATTGATGCAGGGGCGAGCCGCATTGGCGCAAGCTCAGGTGTACAGATTATGCAGGGATTGAAATCGGATTCTGATTATTAACTGTTGACTCAGGTTTGAACATACGATATAATTTTTGGTATATAACACTTGTTGTTATTTGCTTCAACGTGTGTTCGGAGGGAGGGAAAAAGAGATGACAAAAACTACCGTTCGTAAAAACGAATCGATTGAAGATGCTCTTCGCCGCTTCAAACGCACTGTTTCTAAATCCGGAACAATGCAAGAGGTTAGAAAGCGCGAGTATTATGATAAGCCGAGCGTGAAACGCAAACTAAAATCAGAAGCTGCGCGTAAACGTAAATTTTAATTGACCCTTACTTTTTAAATGAGACTTTTAAAAATATGAACGATCAGCTGAAACCGGCTGCACATCACATGTGCAGCCGGTTTTATATTTTGACCAATTTTTTTCGCCCGCCAATTTCTTTGCAGTCACAAAGCGCAATCTTCGCTATTCCACAATTTTAAATTTATAATTAAATCAGCAGGAAATTTGAAACCGATTACAAGTTCATACGTATATAAATAAGCGGAGAAGTAAAGGGGTGAGCTCTTTGAGAAAGATGAAAATCTTTACTGCTTTATTGTTGTTTGTTCTGGCATTGCTGATGTTGATACCGGTATTGCACGCAGACAGCCATTCCGTTTACATAATTCCGGTGGAAGCGGAAGTTGAAAGAGGTCTGCAGGCATTCATTGACCGTGGTATAGAAGAAGCGGAAGACGCGAATGCCGGTGCCATCATTTTTGAAATTGATACACCTGGAGGGTTTGTTGATGCAGCGGATGGAATTGCCCGCTTGCTGCAGGACACCGAAATTCCGACTATAGCCTACATTAATCAGGATGCTTTATCTGCAGGCGCTTTTCTTGCCTTGAATGCCGATGAAATCTATATGCACCCTTCAGCTCGCATGGGTGCAGCACAGGTTATCGATCAGGCTGGCAATGCCGCAGCTGATAAAGCCGACAGTGCCTGGCGTTCATCCATGGCAAATGCGGCTGAAAGTTCGGATAGAGATCCTATGTATGCTCTGGCAATGGCGGATGCGTCCATTGATCTGCCTGAATACAGGGCAGGCGAGGGAGAGCTGCTGACGCTCCGTGCAGGAGAAGCGGAAGAAGTTGGTTATTCGGAAGGGACTGCAGCATCTCTGGACGAATTACTGGAAATGAAAGGCATGGAAAATAGTGAACTGGTTTACATCAATGAAACATTTTCAGAAAATCTTGCCCGCTTTTTGACAAATCCGGTAGTCGTACCAATTCTTTTGTCTGTTGCCATGCTCGGATTGCTGCTTGAATTATTCACTCCGGGCATCGGAGTTCCGGCATTTATCGGACTTACATCATTGATGCTGTTCTTCTACGGGCATCTGGTAGCTGGTTTGGCGGGATATGAATCAATCATCCTGCTGTTCATCGGCCTTGGCCTGATGATCCTTGAATTTTTCGTGCCAGGTGGTGTAGCAGGGATTCTTGGTATTGCTGCAGTGCTGGGCAGTATCCTGCTTGCCGGAGGAGATCTTCAGACTACAGCTGTCGCAGTACTTATCGCAATGATTGTAGCAACTTCAGGGATGGTGATATTAGTGAAATTCTTTGGAAAGAGACTTCAATTATTCAACCGCATCATTTTATCGGATTCCACTGACACAAAAAGCGGTTATGTATCGACCGCCAACCGTCCGGAACTTATCGGGCAGATGGCTGTAACCGCCACAGAATTACGTCCGTCTGGCACTATAGTTTTCGGGGACGAAAGAATTGATGCAGTTTCCGAAGGCCGCTATATAGGCCGCGGAAAAGATGTTAAGATTATAAAGGTAGAAGGTTCACGCATCGTAGTACGTGAACTGGAGAAAAAAGAGGAGGAAGAATAAATGGGAATTGAAGCAATAGGTTTAGGTGCCGCCATAATCGGCATAATTATCGTTCTTGCAATATTCTTCACATTTGTACCTGTAACATTATGGATTTCTGCACTTGCTGCAGGCGTTAAAGTCAGCATCTTCACATTGATCGGCATGAGATTGCGGAGAGTTATCCCTTCGCGTATCGTCAATCCGCTGATCAAAGCATCAAAAGCAGGTTTGTCCGTACAGATCAACCAACTGGAAAGCCATTATCTTGCAGGTGGTAACGTAGACCGCGTTGTAAATGCCTTGATCGCGGCACACCGTGCCAATATCGAACTTCCATTTGAACGCGCTGCCGCGATTGACCTTGCAGGCCGTGACGTATTGGAAGCTGTACAGATGTCAGTTAACCCGAAAGTCATCGAAACACCATTCATCGCAGGTGTTGCAATGGACGGGATCGAAGTAAAAGCGAAAGCACGCATCACTGTGCGCGCCAATATTGACCGCCTTGTCGGTGGTGCAGGGGAAGAAACAATCGTTGCCCGTGTTGGTGAAGGTATCGTATCAACACTCGGTTCAAGCACCAGCCACAAAAAAGTTCTTGAAAATCCTGATTTGATTTCCCAGACGGTTTTGGGTAAAGGTCTGGATTCCGGTACAGCATTTGAAATTCTTTCCATTGATATTGCGGATGTTGATATCGGCAAAAACATCGGAGCTGAATTGCAGACGGAACAAGCTGAAGCCGATAAGAAAATCGCACAGGCAAAAGCTGAAGAACGCCGTGCAATGGCTGTTGCAAGTGAACAGGAAATGAAAGCGAAAGTTGTGGAAATGAGAGCGAAAGTTGTTGAAGCTGAGGCGGAAGTGCCGCTTGCAATGTCAGAAGCTCTCCGTTCAGGCAACATTGGTGTTATGGATTATGTGAATTATAAAAATGTACAGGCTGATACGGGCATGCGCGACTCGATTGCGAAAACAAGCACACCTCAGTCAAATGACGAATAACAGTAAAGATCCACAGAGGAGGTTTGTCACGTGGAACCACTCATAGTCGCATTGATACTCATGGCGGTAAGCGCGTTTTTCGGCGGTAAAAAGAAAGAAGGCGGCTCTTCGCCTAAACGTTCATCTGATAGTCAGCCGAATACCAGGGGCCGTGCCCAGGGCGGCTTTAAACGGATGGAAGATTACGCCAAAGAAATGTACGGTGAATTCCAGACACAGATGAATCCTGAAACCGATAAAAAGGAGCAGGTCAAAGAAGTGGCCCGGGAAGTTGTGCAACGGCCAACGAACCGCAGACCGGAACGGCGGGCTACTCCTGTAGAGGCAACAGAGATTGGCGGCAGGTTATCGGCTCATCAAAGCCCGCCGGTCCGTCCAGTTCGGAAAGCGGTGCCTGAAGAAAACCGCAGCCCTTTTCCATTAACACAAAATGAAGCGCAAAAAGCCATCATTCTGGCAGAAGTATTTATGCCGCCAAAAGCGAAGCGGCGTTGATCAGCAAAAAAGAATAGAAAAAACGGTCGAGGGAAGTTTCCCTTGGCCGTTTTTTCTAAATAACTTAATTTTTAGCTATTATTTATTCGTATTATTATTATGTAAACTAGATTTCCGGTATTAATATTTTACAGTTATTCCTGTTTAATGATAGAGTGAAATTAGAATAAATAACTCAACCAAGGAGTGTCCGAATGACTGAGAACGAATTGTTAGAACTTCATGTGAAAGACCCCAATGAAGCGGTGCTTCTGCTTGGCATATCAGATAATCACATGACATTGATCGAGGAAGCATTCAATATCCATATCATTACCCGTGGAGAAGTCATTAAACTGTCAGGTACAGATGAAGGCAAAGAAACCGGGAAGTTACTAATAGAACAATTATTAAAAGTTATCCGCAAAGGGATTAATATTGACCAGCGCGACATCGTGTCAGCAATCGAAATGGCCAAGGCTGGCACCATTGAATACTTTGCTGAGTTGTATGACGAAGAAATTGCCAGAAATGCTGCCGGAAAAATCATCCGCGCAAAAACAATCGGCCAGCGTCATTATATTCGGGCAATCCGCAGCAAGGACCTGACGTTCGCTATCGGTCCTGCAGGTACAGGAAAAACTTATTTAGCTGTTGTAATGGCAGTCCAGGCCTTGAAGAATGGGCATGTTAAACGGATCATCTTAACCCGTCCTGCTGTTGAAGCTGGAGAAAGCCTTGGATTCCTGCCAGGGGACCTGAAGGAAAAAGTAGATCCATATTTGCGTCCGCTTTACGATTCGATGCACGACGTACTTGGTGTTGAGCAGACAAACCGGTTCATCGAACGAGGGACAATCGAAGTTGCACCTTTAGCATATATGCGCGGAAGAACACTCGATGAAGCTTTCGTCATTCTCGATGAAGCACAGAACACGACGAAAGCCCAGATGAAGATGTTCCTGACCCGTCTTGGATTCGGTTCCAAAATGATTATTACCGGAGACAAGACGCAGATTGATTTGCCCCGCGGAGCAGAATCGGGTTTGATCGCGACGGAAAAGATATTGCACGGAGTCAGCGGCATCCAGTTCATGTATCTTGAAAGCGGAGATGTTGTGCGCCATCCATTGGTTTCAAAAATTATCGATGCATACGAAAACCAGCCGATTTGAGGCTGGTTTTTCTATTTTCTTTAGTTCTTATTAGCAAACAATGGAAATTATTCGGAAATATCGTGAAATAAAGAACTGATATTGATATGATGTAAGTACTAAGAGTGAGGTGGTTAGATGGTCACAAGGATTCGGGCGATTTATGAAAAAACGGGTTTTAGAGTCTTCTCATTTTCAATGATTTTTTTGATAGGCATCATTCTTTTCAGCTTTCTTTACAGCAACATCAAAGGTGATACATATAATATCGAACTTTTCCAATTATCGGATGAAACGATCCGGTCATCCAAAACTGTTGAAGACCCGGTAAAAACGGAACTTGAAAGGCAGCGTGCAGCTTCAGAGCTGACGCCGAGCTATAAATTCAATGATGAACTGGCGGACAATCAATCTGCGGTCATTTCATCTTTATTTGGTTATGTTCAGGATGCCAAAAAGCTGGAAACTGAAGGGGAAGAGGGAAAAGAAGCTGCAGAATTGCAGGAAATGGTTGCAGAATTGCGTGAAACCACTCGATTAATGGAAACGAGTGAAAATGGTTTGCGGCTGACAGACGATATGCTGCGTTCTTTGCTTACTTTGTCTGATGAACGCCTTGTTGCAGTTCAGCAGGAAATCGAAAATGTCGCGGAAAATATCCTTGCTTCCCCTGTCCGTGAAGAAGACCTCAACATTAAACGCAACGAAGCTGAACAATTGATCCGCAGCAACGAAGAAATTCCAGCTTCCGTCCTGCAGGCTGCTGCTGCCATTGTCAGATTCGGTGTCAAAGCCAATGAAACAGTGGACGAGAGCCTGACAGAAGCACAGCTGAAGCAGGCACGGGAAAGTGTTGAACCCACCAAAATCCTTCAAGGCCAGGTGCTGGTGCAGGAAGGGCAGGTTGTGGACAGGGAAGTTTACCGCCAATTGGAACTTGCGGGCATTACAGACAACCAGACCGACTGGAAGCCGGCTCTAGGGTTATTGCTGTTTGTTTTAATTGTAATGGGGCTATTATTAATAGTGGTGCAGCGCTCGCAGGAACCGGAGCAAAAGAAAATGACTGCTTTGCTGGTATTGGCTGCTGTTTTGATTATCAGTTTGACATTGATGAAACTGCTTGGTGCAGTGAGCGGCAATTTTGATGTGGAAATTGCGTTTCTTTTCCCTACAGCTCTTGCCGGCATGATCATCCGCATGCTCCTGAATGAGAGAACGGCCATTCTAGTGACATTCATTACTGCCGCGAGTGCCGGGCTAATGCTTCAAAATTCATATTCACCCATTCTCCAGATGGAAGTCGTTCTGTACATCCTATTCGGCGGGCTTGCAGGTGTCTATTTGATTGAACGCGATGATCGGCGTGCCAGGCTGCTGCAGACAAGCCTTTTAGTCGCCATTGTCAACTCGCTGTTCATCGGTTTTTATCTGCTGATCTCCCAGAGCCAATATGATATGGCTGAAGTCGGCTTTTACTTTACGGCCGCAATCGTTTCCGGTCTCCTGTCCGGAGCTTTGACCATCGGCTTGCTTCCATTTTTTGAATGGGCTTTCGGACTCCTTTCGCCAATGCGGCTGATTGAATTATCCAACCCCAACCATCCGCTTTTGAAGAAAATTCTGACTGAAACGCCAGGCACATACCACCACAGTGTAATGGTGGCGAATCTGGCGGACGCCTCTTGTGAAGCGATAGGTGCAAACGGCCTGTTGGCAAGGGTGGGCTGTTATTACCATGACATCGGCAAAACGAAGCGCCCTCAATATTTTATTGAAAATCAGGTGAATATCGCCAACCCGCATGATTCGCTTCCGCCTGAAACCAGCCGGGACATCATACTGGCACACGGCGCACAAGGTGCAGAAATGCTGCGTAAATATAAAATGCCAAAAGAAATTATCGATATAGCTGACCAGCATCATGGAACGAGTTTGCTGAAGTTTTTCTACTTCAAAGAAAAAGAGAAAAATCCTGAAGTCAGTGAAGAAGAATATCGTTACAACGGACCCAAACCGCAGACAAAGGAAAATGCAGTCATTATGGCAGCGGACAGCATAGAAGCGGCAGTCCGGTCGATGAAGGATCCAACATCAGAAAAGATAAAAAAATTGGTCGAGGCAATAATTGAGGATAAACTGAAAGACGGGCAATTTGATGAATGTGATCTCACTATGAAAGAATTGAAAACGATTAAGAGTGTCATGTGTGAAACGCTGAACGGTATTTTCCATACAAGAATCGAATACCCGAAAGATAAAGAATAGAAGGAGGTTTTCGGTATGCTGACGATTGATTTTATGGACGAAACGGAAACTTTACAACAAGAAGAAATACAATTTGTGGAGAAGATCCTCCAGCATGCAGCGACAGAAGAGGAAATTGGGGATGCTGAAGTATCCGTCAGTTTTGTGACCAATGAAATGATCAGGGAGATCAACCGGGAGTACCGGGATAAAGACCAGCCGACGGACGTTATTTCATTTGCAATGGAAGAACCGGGGGAAGGCGAAGTGGTAATACATGGAATGGACGAACCGAGAGTACTTGGTGATATCATCATTTCTCTGGACCGGACCAAAGAACAGGCAGCCGATTACGGCCATTCATTCGAGCGCGAACTTGGCTTTTTGGCGGTGCATGGTTTCCTTCATCTCCTTGGTTATGACCATATGAATGATGAAGATGAGAAAAAGATGTTCGCCAAACAGGACGTGATTTTGAATTCGCTTGGCATCACGCGTGATGGCTATGAAGGCAATTAGGTTTTTCCGCTCTTTTGTTTTTGCCTTCGCCGGCATTCGGGCTGCTTTAAAGAGCGAACAGAATATCCGCTTTCACTTTACGGCAGCAGTCATCGTTTTGATTGCGGGTCTGCTGACAGGATTATCCGCATTTGAATGGATGATTATTGTCCTGGTGATCGGGGGAATGCTTGCTTTTGAGATGTTCAATTCTTCAATGGAAAGAATCGTGGACCTCGCCAGTCCTGATTTGCACCCTCTGGCCAAGCAGGCAAAGGATATGGCAGCAGGCGCCGTTTTGGTATTTGCCATCGCAAGTGCTATAATTGGATTATTAATATTTTTACCAAAATGGTTTTAATTTTTATAGAGGTGATTGAGATGGAAAAAGAACAATTATTGGAACAAGCAATAGCGGCACGTGAAAACGCTTATGTGCCTTACTCAAAATTCCCGGTTGGTGCTGCGCTGCTGACTTCAGACGGCAAAGTCTATTTGGGATGCAATATCGAAAATGCCGGTTATTCCTTGACGAACTGCGCAGAGCGCACAGCGATGTTTAAAGCTGTTTCGGAAGGTGACCGCACATTCACGGCATTGGCTGTTTCAGCTGATACGGAAGGGCCGGTTTCTCCTTGTGGCGCATGCCGCCAGGTGCTGGCTGAATTCTGTGCGCCTGATATGCCGGTCTATCTAACAAATTTAAAAGGCGATGTTCAGGATACAACAATCAGCGAACTATTGCCGGGAGCTTTTACACCGGAGGATCTTAAATATGCAGCAGGAAAATAACGGATTCAAATCAGGCTTCATTTCCATCATCGGCCGTCCGAATGTCGGGAAATCGACGTTCCTTAACCGTGTGGTAGGACAAAAAATCGCGATTATGAGCGATAAGCCGCAGACCACGCGCAATAAAGTCCAGGGCGTCGTAACGACCAATGAAAGCCAAATGGTTTTCATCGACACACCAGGCATCAACGAACCTCGCCATAAACTGGGCGATTTCATGTTGAAAGTTGCCAAAAATACTTTCCGCGAAGTCGATGTGCTGCTTTTTGTGGCAAGTGCTGCTGACCGGATCGGGAAACAGGACCGCTACGTCCTTGATATGCTGAAAGGCATTGAAGTGCCCGTATTCCTTGTATTGAATAAAATCGATCAGGTACATCCTGACGACCTTCCAAAAATTATTGAATCATACCGCAATGAATTCGATTTCGCTGAGGCGATTCCGATTTCGGCATTGCAGGGCAATAATGTTGAAAATCTGCTTGCCAAAATTTCAGAACGTCTGCCGGAAGGCCCGCAATACTATCCGGCTGACCAGGTCACGGATCATCCCGAACGCTTCATCATTTCTGAATTGATCCGCGAAAAAGCGCTTCACCTGACGCGGGAAGAAATTCCTCACTCGATTGCTGTAGTCATCGAAAAAATTGCACCTGATGAGGATAATCCGGAAATGGTCCGTGTCCAGGCAACCATCATGGTCGAACGCGATTCCCAAAAAGGCATCGTCATCGGCAAAAAAGGTGCTTTGCTGAAAGAAATCGGTTCCCGTGCCCGCCAGGATATCCAGAACCTCCTAGGTTCGAAAGTCTATTTGGAACTATGGGTGAAAGTGCAGAAAGACTGGCGCAATAAATCCCTTCATTTGCGTGATTTTGGATTCAGAGACGATGAATACTAAGGAGTAGTCTCCATGCAGAGTCAATTAGAGGGTATCGTCATACGTACGATGCCATATGGTGAAAACAATAAAATCGTCACCTTGTTCACCCGCGAAGCAGGGAAGATCACCTGTATGGCGAGAGGTGCCAAAAAGCCCGCAAGCCGGCTGGCTGCGATAACCCAGCCTTTTACGCATGGCACTTATTCCATCTATAAAGGCAAAGGGATGGGCACGCTTCAAGCGGGCGACCAATTGGAATCGCTGCGCCATATCCGTGAAGATATCATGTCGACCGCATATGCAAGCTACGTTACAGAATTGGTCGACAGGCTGACGGAACAGGATGAACCGCAGCCGGGCATCTATGAGATGCTGTTTCAGGCCTTGCATGCGATAGAAGAAGGCTACGACCCTGAAGCAATCACGTTATTCGTTGAATGGAAGATGCTGCAGACTGCCGGGCTTGCCCCGACTCTCCATGAATGTGCGAACTGCGGGGCGACGGAAGGGGAGTTCGCTTTTTCTTTTCAGGAACTCGGTTTTCTATGCCATCGCTGTTTCCATATTGATCCTTATATTATCCGCTTGAGCCCGGCTCTTGTAAAATTGATCCGCACTTTCTATTTCGTGCCGATTGAACGTGTCGGTTCGCTCACTCTGAAAAAAGAATCGAAATCTTTATTGAAGCAAATCGTCCGTACAATCTATGAGGAACAGGCCGGAATCCGGCTGAAATCGAGGAAATTCCTGGAGCAGCTCGAACGCACTCCGGAGTTTTTACCGAAAAAAGCAGAAGATGACTCCAAAGACAGCTGAATCCAGCTGTTTGGGGTCATCTTTTTTTCCATATTTTTCATTTACTATCCGGAATAGAGCAAATACTGTCCGCAAGCAAATGAAACAAAATATAAAAGCGCTGCTCCCTTAATTTAGGAGCAGCGCTTTCGAGTTTCTGTGTCCAGACTCCAACGGCCAACTCCTCGAGTCGTAAGCCACTTTGTGTCTAGTCTCCAGTGCCTAGCTCTTCGGGATATAAGTCAAACCAGCTGCGTGGCAAAGAACGCCACTACGCTGATTCGTCTTATACCTGTCAGAGCTGAACAGGCACTTCCGCTTTTCGAGACTGTGCGGCTGAAAAGATGCCGCTTCGCCAAATCGTCTTACGCTTGTCGGAGCTGTGCGGCCGTTTCCGCTTTTCTTTATTAGAACTGAATATGCTTTTCGATATAAGCCTGTACTTCAGCAATCGGCATGCGCACCTGTTCCATGGAATCGCGGTGGCGAACAGTTACCTGGCCATCTTCGACTGAATCAAAATCAAAAGTGACGCAGAACGGCGTACCGATTTCATCCTGGCGGCGGTAGCGTTTGCCGATAGACTGGGATTCATCGTAATCCACCATGAAGTGCTTCGCCAAATCAGCAAATACTTCAGTTGCGCCTTCTGCCAATTTTTTAGACAAAGGAAGGACAGCGGCTTTGTAAGGAGCCAGTGCCGGATGGAATTTCAACACGGTGCGTTTGTCATCGTTATCAAGTTCTTCTTCGTGATAGGCATCAACGAGGAAGGCGAGCGTGACACGGTCAGCTCCGAGTGATGGTTCGATGCAGTAAGGCACAAAACGTTCGTTGGTGATCGGATCGATATAATTGAAATCTTCGCCGGAATGCTCCATATGGCGCTTCAAGTCAAAGTCGGTGCGGTCAGCGATGCCCCATAGTTCGCCCCAGCCGAATGGGAATTTGTATTCGATATCGACTGTCGCGTTTGAATAATGGGAAAGTTCATCTGCATCGTGTTCGCGCAGGCGCATATTGTCTTCTGACATGTTGAGGTTTAACAGCCAGTTTTTGCTGAAGTCGCGCCAGTAGGCATACCATTCAAGGTCTTCGCCCGGTTTACAGAAGAACTCAAGTTCCATCTGTTCGAATTCGCGGGTCCGGAATGTGAAGTTGCCGGGTGTGATTTCGTTACGGAAACTTTTGCCGATCTGGGCAATTCCGAAAGGCATTCTTTTGCGCATTGAGCGCTGAACATTTTTATAGTTGACGAAAATTCCTTGTGCCGTTTCCGGACGCAGGAAGATTTCATTCGTCGACGCTTCTGTCACGCCTTGGAAAGTCTTGAACATCAGATTGAATTGGCGGATTTCCGTGAAGTCATGCTTGCCGCAAACCGGGCAGTCGATTGCATGTTCTTCGATCAATTCAGCCATTTTTTCAAACGACAAACCGTCAACAATCATTTCGATTCCTTTGGCATCCAAAGCTTCCTCGATCAATTTATCGGCGCGCAGGCGTGATTTACAGCTTTTGCAATCAATCATCGGATCATTGAAGTTGCCGACGTGGCCGGAAGCGATCCAGGTTTTAGGATTCATCAGGATTGCCGCATCGAGACCGACGTTATAAGGAGATTCCTGTACGAATTTTTTCCACCATGCTTTTTTGATATTGTTTTTAAGTTCTACTCCGAGTGGGCCGTAATCCCATGTATTTGCCAAGCCTCCGTAAATTTCTGAACCTGGAAATACAAAGCCTCTGTGTTTTGCTAACGATACTACATCTTCCATTGACATAAAAATTACCTCCATAAAATAAAAAATCGCACACGTCCCGGACATAAAGTCCGAGGACGAGTACGTTATGACCCGCGGTTCCACCCCGATTGGCTGCTGTTGCAGCCCTCTTGAAAATAATTATGGCTCCAGATTGCCTTTTCCTGCCGATGCGGGCTTTCACCATCCCCGCTCGCTCCTGTGGCAGTACTTATAGATCTTTCATTGCCTGCTATAGAATCTTAAAGTATTGTACCATGCTAAACTTTTCTTAGCAATATAGCTTCAATTAGTATATAATAATCATCATTGAGTATAACACATATTTTGAGGCGGTGAGTCCGATCGAACTCAATAAGAGACAAGAAGAGATATTGCGCATCGTCAAAGGGAACGGTCCTATTACAGGGGAGCAGATAGCAGAACGTCTTCACCTGACACGGGCTACATTGCGCCCGGATCTTGCCATATTAACAATGGCCGGATTTCTGGACGCGCGTCCACGAGTGGGTTATTTCTATTCCGGCAAAAAGCCCGGACACGACGTAACCGATACGATGAATAATATGAAAGTAAAAGACTTCCAGTCGATTCCTGTGGTGGTCAGGGAAAATGTCAGTGTATATGACGCCATCAGCCAAATGTTCCTTGATGATGTCGGCACTTTGTTCGTAGTGGATAAAAACTCCCTTCTTACCGGCGTTTTGTCCCGCAAGGATTTATTGCGCACGAGTATCGGCAGCCAGGACTTAACGTCCATCCCCGTACATATCATTATGACACGGATGCCAAATATTACGTATTGCTTTAAAACCGACTCCCTGATCCAAGTGGCGAACCGGCTGATCAATCAGCAGATTGATGCACTGCCTGTTGTCGAAGAGCTGGCGAACGGGTTGAAAGTTGTCGGCCGGATCACTAAAACCAATATTACAAGGGCATTCTTGTCCTTATCCGAAAGCCATGAATTATGAGGTGAATAAACGATGAATCTATTGCGAGTATTCGTAATTTCCGATTCAGTGGGAGAGACAGGGGAACTGGTTGCCAAAGCAGCGGTCAGCCAGTATTTGAATCCTGACCAGAATGTTTCACTGAAGAGATTTCCATATATCGATTCCATTGACCAGGTCAGGGACATCATTCATATGGCTGCAGATCAGCGGGCTTTTGTCGTTTACACGCTGGTAGCCAACAAGTTGCGTGATTTTATCGTAACTGAAACTGCCCGCCTGAATGTAACTGCAGTCGATCTGATGGGCCCTTTGCTTGATGCGTTAAAGGTCGAGCTGAACGCTGAACCGCTGGAAGAAGCGGGTTTGGTCCGGAAATTGGACGATGATTATTTCAAAAAAGTCGAAGCCATCGAATTTGCTGTAAAATATGATGATGGCCGTGACCCGCGGGGAATACTGATGGCGGATATTGTCCTGGTTGGTATATCAAGGACTTCAAAGACGCCGTTGTCACAGTATTTGGCCCATAAGCGCCTGAAAGTCGCAAACGTTCCGCTGGTTCCTGAAGTGGATCCTCCGGAAGAACTTTTCAGAGTAGCACCAGAAAAATGTTTTGGTTTGGTCATTTCTCCGGAAAAACTCAATAATATCCGAAAAGAACGGCTGATTGCCCTTGGCTTGAATGATGATGCCAATTATGCAAAAATACAACGTATCCATGAAGAAATCATCCATTTCAATAAAGTGGTCGAGAAGATTAATTGTGAAGTGATTGATGTAACAAACCGTGCTGTAGAAGAGACTGCAAACTTAATAATGAGCAAATTGAAATAACCAAGTAGAAAAGCCACCTGGAAAGGCGGTTTTTCTGCTTTATTTGTGGATTTTTCTTCAAAAGAGTTTTATAATGAAGAATTGTGGCTAAACCAATAAGATAGACCTAAATTAACGCCTTCACATTTTTATTGAAACTTGAAGGAATTTGCCGCTGTATCTCGAATTAAGTATGTTAAGCAAATAAAGATGGTGATGAATGTGTCCAGTCGGGTACCAGAAGAAGTGATTGAAAAAATCCGCTCTTCTGCGGATATTGTGGATATAGTCGGTGAGTATGTCCAATTGACCAAAAGGGGCCGGAACTGGTTCGGGCTTTGCCCGTTCCATGGAGAAAGCACCCCGTCGTTTTCGGTTACATCCGATAAACAGATTTTTCATTGTTTCGGCTGTGGAGCGGGCGGCAATGTTATAACATTCCTAATGGATATCGAGAACCTTTCATTCCAGGAAGCTTTATCGAGATTAGGGCAGCGGACAGGGCATGATATTGAAATCAGCACATCCTCCGATTCGGCTGCGGCACCGTCCAAAGCTGAAAACCGGCTTGTGGACATGCATGAATTTGCTGCGGATATGTATCACCATATTCTCTTGAATACAGAAGAGGGGCAAGCAGCGCTGGATTATCTCGAAAATCGTGGATTCACACGGGAGATGATTGAAAAATACCGGATCGGCTGGTCATTGCCGGAATGGAATTATATGTCGTCTGCTCTGCTGAAAAAAGGGTATACAGAAGAAGAGCTGACTGACAGCGGACTTGCCATAGCCCGGGAACAATCCGATGGTTATTTTGATCGTTTCCGCGGTCGTATCATGTTTCCAATCATGAATGAAAGCGGCAAGGCAATCGCTTTTTCCGGCAGGATCATGGAAAATACGAAACAGGATGCTAAATACATGAATAGTCCTGAATCACCTATTTTCCAAAAGAGCCAGGTTCTCTATAACTTTCATCTGGCGAGAGGGTCGATTCGGAAGAATAGGAAAATTGTGCTTTTTGAAGGATTTATGGATGTCATTGCAGCAGGTAAGGCAGGTGTCGATAATGCCCTTGCAACAATGGGAACCTCGCTGACTTCCCAGCATATCCGGGTCATGAAACGTTTTGCCCAGGATGTCGTCATATGCTTTGACGGTGACGATGCCGGATGGGAAGCTGCAAAACGGGCTGCCATTGCATTGAATGAAGAAAAGTTCAAAGTGGAAGTTGCTGTATTGCCAGGGAAAATGGACCCGGACGATTATGTCCGTGAAAACGGCAGCGAAGCTTTCAAGGAACAGATCATTGGAAAACCGCATGCTTTTATAGCTTTTGCCATGATGCATGCGCGCCGCCATAAAAATTTCCAGTATGAAAATGATCTGCTCCAATATATCCAGGAGGTCCTTCAGTTATTGGCAGGACGTTCAACGCCCCTGGAGCGTGATCTTTATATCAGACAATTGTCCACTGAAACAGGTTTGTCCCAGGAAGCAATTTTGCAGCATTACCGCAAACTTGAAAACAAATCTGTAGAAAGAAATCGCCCAGAAGCGCCGGCACAGGCAGTGAGGCGGGAACCCAAGAAAGTAACATCGCTGCACCGTGCAGAACGCCTTTTACTGGCGCATGCACTGGCTGATGCTTCTGTCATGGACAAACTCGCGCAGGAAGATGGAATTCCTTTTATCAGTGAAGAGTTCCAGGCAATATACGTGCAATTGCTCGGATTTTATGAAGAATGGAATAAAGCGGATTTCCACAAGTTCCTGGAAACACTAAAGGATCCTGAACTTCGAAAACTGGTAATGGAAACCGCCCTTTCAGAACGGGACCCAGATCATCCTGACGAAGAAATTTCCGATTGTCTGAAGCATTTGGGCAAACACCGGATTGAGCAGGAAATATCTTTGAAGATACAGCAATCAAAAGAAGCGGAAAAACAGAATGACCTGAAACGCGCTTTGCTTCTTGCACAAGAAGTGATTGCTTTGCGAAAGTCGCTATAGTTTAATTCCGGTTTTTAAAGGAGGAAGTCGAATGGCTGAAAAGTCTGAACGCCAAAATGAAGTTGAAGCAAGCAACGTACCATTGACTACTGAAGGTCCGGAAGTTAATGTGGAAGAAGCTAAGAAACAATTGATAGAAGCAGGCAAGAAGAGCGGTGAACTCAATTATGAGCAAATCGCTGATAAATTAGCAGTATTCGAAATGGAATCTGACCAGGTAGAAGAATTCATTGACCAGCTGGAAGGCCATGGCATCGAACTGGAAAGAAAATCCGATGACGAAGAACACCTCGACCGCCTTATGAAACCGACGGAGGAAAAATTCGACCTGAATGATCTGAGTGTTCCTCCCGGCGTTAAAATAAATGATCCTGTCCGCATGTATCTGAAAGAAATCGGCCGTGTTGATCTATTGAAAGCGGAAGAAGAAGTGCGGCTTGCAAAATTGATTGAACAAGGTGACGAAGAGGCGAAAAAACGCCTTGCTGAAGCAAACCTTCGACTCGTTGTAAGTATTGCAAAACGGTACGTCGGCCGCGGCATGCTGTTCCTGGATTTGATTCAGGAAGGTAATATGGGTCTTATCAAAGCAGTTGAGAAATTCGACTACTCGAAAGGTTTCAAGTTCAGTACTTATGCTACGTGGTGGATCCGCCAGGCAATCACACGTGCGATTGCTGACCAGGCCCGCACTATCCGGATTCCGGTGCATATGGTCGAGACCATCAACAAATTGATTCGGGTACAACGCCAATTACTGCAGGATCTAGGCCGTGAACCTTCACCGGAAGAAATCGGGGAAGAGATGGACCTTCAACCTGAAAAAGTGCGTGAAATCCTGAAAATTGCACAGGAGCCGGTATCGCTTGAAACACCGATCGGTGAAGAAGACGATTCGCATCTTGGTGATTTTATCGAAGACTCGGATGCCCAGTCACCATCTGACCACGCTGCTTATGAACTATTAAAAGAGCAGCTGGAAGATGTACTCGATACATTGACAGACCGCGAAGAAAACGTATTGCGCCTCCGTTTCGGGCTTGACGACGGACGGACACGAACACTGGAAGAAGTAGGAAAGGTATTTGGTGTTACACGTGAACGTATTCGCCAAATCGAAGCAAAAGCTCTTCGTAAGCTTCGCCATCCTTCAAGAAGTAAACGCTTGAAAGACTTTTTGGAATAAGCACAGCCGTTTCTCATGTATATATGAGGAACGGTTTTTTTTGTTGAGCTTTTTATTGAAGTTAAAGGAGACAAATCAATGGAACCTTTATCATTTTCACCTTATCTATTGAGTTTGACGGAATTTTAGCTATATAATGAATATTGTAAGCGTATTCAGATTAAAGGGGATGTAAAAAATGAATTTCGATTTGACACAAGAACAACAGATGATTAAAAAGACGATGAAAGAATTTGCGGATAAGGTAGTGGCTCCAGGAGCTATTGACCGTGATCGCAGCAAAGAATTTCCAACTGAAATTTTCAAACAGCTTTCCGACATGGGGATGATGGGATTGCCGTTTGATGAAAAATACGGTGGAGCCGGAGCCGATACGACCAGCTTTGCGATTGTAACTGAAGAGTTGAGCCGAGCATGTGCTTCCACCGGCATTACGTATTCTGCCCATATTTCACTTGGCGGTGCGCCGTTGAACCTGTTTGGCACTGATGAGCAGAAAGAAAAGTATTTGGCTCCGATCTGTTCAGGTGAATCATTCGGTGCATTCGGTTTAACAGAACCAAACGCAGGATCTGATGCAGGCGGTACTGAAACGCGCGCAGTTGAAGATGGCGATGACTGGGTCATCAATGGCTCAAAAGTCTATATCACAAACGCCAGCCATGCAAAGCATTTGGCGATTACGGCAATTACAGGCATGGTTGACGGCAAAAAAGAAATCAGTGCAATCATTGTTCCGACGGATGCTGATGGCTTCACAATCATCGATAATTATGAAAAAATGGGTCTTAACTCGTCGAACACGACCGAGTTGGTTCTTGAAAATGTCCGGGTGCCAAAAGAAAACCTTTTGGGTAAACGCGGGGATGGTTTCAAGCAATTCCTGGTTACGCTTGACGGTGGGCGCATCGGTATTGCAGCAATGGCTGTCGGCATTGCCCAAGCTGCTTTCAATCGCGCATTGGCATATTCCAAAGAACGCAAACAATTCGGCAAAACACTTTCAGAGTTTCAGATTACGCAATTCAAATTGGCTGATATGGCCATGAAAATTGAATTGGCGCGGAATATGGTCTATAAAGCTGCATGGCTTAAAGATCAGGGACGTCCTTTTACTAAGGAAGCATCAATGGCAAAACTTTATGCATCTGAAATTTCGATGGAAGTTGCCAATGAAGCAATCCAGATCCACGGCGGTTACGGATATATGAAAGAGTACGAAGTGGAACGTTATATGCGTGATGCAAAACTTCTTGAAATTGGAGAAGGAACATCGGAAGTTCAGCGGATGGTAATTGCTCGCCAAATCGGCTGTTAAGTTACTTAATTTGTCACAAAGCGGTAAAACTTATCCGTTATGTCTTTCGGTTTTGAGCAGAATACAGTACAATAATGAATGATACGAATACTATCATTTGCAGAACTTGAAGAGGGAGGGGTAACGGATGCAAAAAAATGCAATTGTACCTTATATCTTAATCATGGCTTTCGGTATCGGCTTAATTTTCTTCCTATCATTGGAAGGCGTCGGCAACGAAGCTGAAATTGCTGAAGATCACGCAGCTGAAGAAGGTGGCGAAGGTATGGCTACTGGCGAAGGAACTGGTGAAGGCGAAGACACTGCTGATGCAGGAGAATTCGACCCGGAAGCTAAAGCACAGGAAAGCTGTATCGGCTGTCATGGTTCAAGCTATGAAGGCGCTTCAGGCCCATCATTAGTTGCTACTGAATTGTCTCAGGAAGAAATTGAAGAAATCATTGCAAACGGTCAAGGCGGTATGCCAGGTGGACTGGTAGAAGCTGAAAACATTCCAGCAATGGCTGAGTGGGTACTATCACTCGGAGAATAATAGCAAAAACCCTTAGTTCTTCTGGAGCTAAGGGTTTTTCTGTCAATTGGAGGATTTTTATATGAATGCGCAGCAATTATCGGAAAGACTGAAAAGAGTAGCGGCCTATGTTCCCCCAAACGCAATTTTGGCGGACATCGGCAGCGATCATGCTTACCTTCCATGTTACCTGGCTTTAAAAGGTAATATTCAAAAAGGCATTGCAGGTGAAGTTGTAAAAGGGCCTTATGAATCTGCAAGGAAACAGGTACAGCAGGAAGGGCTGAGTAAATCTATCGAGGTCAGGCTGGCAAATGGGCTGGCAGCCGTCGAGTTAACAGATAACGTTACTGCCGTCACCATTGCAGGAATGGGTGGGCCATTGATCGCATCGATTTTAGATGAAGGAAAAGAGAAACTGGCAGGCGTCGAACGCCTGATTCTGCAGCCGAACGTCCATGCAAAAGCGATTCGTGAATGGGGCGCCGCAAACGGCTGGAAGATAACTGAAGAGGAAATTTTAAAGGAAAACGATAAAATTTACGAAATTCTGGTTCTTGAACCTTCTTCGTCTCCAGTTTCCTATACAGAGCAGGAACTTTTGATGGGGCCTTTCCTTATAAAAGCAAAGTCGCCGGTGTTTATCGAGAAGTGGGACAGGGAAACTTCACAATGGAAACGGATTCTCCTGTCTATGGAATCGACAGAACAAACCGTAGAAATTCTTGCTAAAAAACAGGAGCTTATCAACAAAATTCAGTTAACGGAAGAGGTGCTGCATGGTGAAAATACCTAATGGCCAGCAAATCATCGAAGAGTTCGAAAAATGGTCTCCCAAGTACCTGGCAATGGAGGGAGATCCAATTGGTCTCCACGTCGGGACATTAAATAAAAAAGTCGAGCGTGTTTTGGTGACACTTGATGTGAATGATGAAGTGGTCGATGAAGCGATTGCCAAAAGAGCTGAATTGATCATAGCGCATCATCCTCCAATTTTCCGTCCCTTAAAAAATCTTCAGACTGATTTTCCTCAGGGCCGGTTAATGGAAAAGCTGATCAAGCATGATATTGCCGTTTATGCTGCTCATACCAATCTCGATGTAGCTGAAGGCGGCGTCAATGATCTTCTGGCTCAGGCACTTGGCCTTCAAAATACCGATGTACTTGTTCAGACTTACGAAGCAGAACTTGTAAAAATAGCTGTTTTTGTTCCGGAAAGCCATGAAGACCAATTGCGCGATGCATTAGGCAAAGCAGGAGCCGGTGCCATCGGTGACTACGAACATTGCAGTTATACGCTTTCCGGCACCGGGCGTTTCCGGCCGACAGCAGATGCTGACCCGTATATCGGGGAATCAGGCAAAATGGAAGTGACAGACGAATCGAAAATTGAAGTTGTGGTCCGTAAATCGGACAAAGACCGTGTTATCCGGTCTATGATTGCAGCGCATCCGTATGAAGAAGTGGCATATGACGTATTTACTCTGGAAAACAAGGAGTTACCGATGGGCCTTGGAAGAGTAGGTGCATTGCCGGAAGAAATGACACTTCGGAGCTTCGCCGAATTGGTGAAAGAAAAGCTTCATGTACCATTTACAAGAGTAGTGGGCAATTGGGATGACAAGGTGAAAAAAGTGGCTGTTCTCGGTGGGGATGGCAATAAATACATTTCTCAGGCCAAACGTTCCGGTGCGGATGTCTATGTTACGGGAGATATGTATTTCCATACAGCACAGGATGCTCAGGCGATTGGATTGAACATCGTCGATCCGGGCCATCATGTCGAGAAAGTCATGATCCGTGGTGCAGCCGAATATATGGCTGAACATACGAATTGGCAATGTGAATTTATTCCTTCTGAAGTGGATACGGAACCGTTTAAGTTAATATGATAAAAAGCGCCATTTCTGCAATTTGCAAAAATGGCGCTTTTTTTTTTGGTGTCGCTTTTCTGGTGTCCAGACTCCAGTGGACCAGCCCCTCGAGTCGCTTCGGTCTTGCCAGCAATGGCAAGACGCCATTACTTTCAAGCTCTCCAGCGCTTGTCAGGGCTTAGCGGGCGTTGTCGCTTTTCTATTGTCCAGACTCCAACGGCCCAGCTCTTCGGGTCATCAGTCAACTCAGCTACGTGGCAAAGACCGCCACTCTGCTGATTTGCCTAAACCCATATTGCTCCTGCATCGCTGCGCTAGCTTCGTCGCAAAGAGATGTCCCAAATTACATTTGTTCCATCTCTTGCCTTACAGAGCTTAGCGGGCGTTGTCGCTTTTCTTTATTCTCCTACCGGATAAGGTTCAATGCGATCCGATGGTTTCGGATGTTTGATTTTCGGCAGGATTTTATTCAATGGTACTGAACGTTTCAATTCATGAGTCTCCGGATCAGCCGGGTCGTATTTATCAAGGTAGTTCATAACTTCTTTGACGATTGGAGTAGGAGTGGAAGCACCGGCAGTTACGCCTACTGTTTCGACTCCTTCTAACCACTCAAGTTTCAATTCGGACAAATCGGAAATACGGTAAGCCGGTGTTCCGGCGATGTCCTGTGAGACTTGCGCCAGGCGATTGGAGTTATTGCTCATCGGGTCTCCGATTACAATCAACAGGTCAGCTTCACCGGCCTGCTCAGCAACCGCTTCTTGGCGAACTTGTGTAGCAAGGCAGATTTCCTTATGAACTTCCGAGTGCGGGAATTTTTCTTTCAGCCTTTCCATCATCGCTACAACATCCCATTGGCTCATGGTTGTCTGGTTGGTGATGATGATTTTATCAGCTGTCAATTCCAGTTTGTTAACATCTTCAACATTTTCGACCAGGTGGACAAGGTCAGGAGCTACGCCTATTGCGCCTTCTGGCTCTGGATGGCCACTTTTTCCGATATAGACGATATGATAGCCGTCAGCCGTTTTTTCACGGATCAGGTCGTGCGTAACGGTAACATCCGGGCAAGTTGCATCAATCGACACAAGACCTTTGCGGCGAGCCAGTTCACGAACTTGCGGAGAAACACCGTGCGCTGTAAAAATGACAGTGCCCGATTCCACTTTTTCAAGGATCTCCAGTCGGTTAGGGCCGTCAAGCGTGATGATGCCATCCGCTTCGAATGCATCGGTTACGTGTTTATTATGGACAATCATTCCTAATATATAGATGGGACGGGGCAAAGTTTCGTCCATTGCGGCATTCTTTGCAATGACCATGGCATCCACCACTCCATAGCAGTATCCTCTAGGCGATATTTTCATTACTTTCATACTGGTACCGCTCCTTTCAACAATCAATACTTTCATTATAACGGAGACGGCACAGCTTTACAAAAGTTGCATCGCGTAAAATAGCCGTTTTATGCTATAATATACGGAGCGTAAGGAGGGAATTATATCCCATGACAAAATTCAAAGAATACTCATTAAAACCATTCCTGTTAGAGGCAGTGGAAAAACTCGGTTTTACGGAACCGACACCAATTCAGAAACAGATTATGCCGCATATATTGAAAGGCAATAGTGCAATCGGCCAATCCCATACAGGGACGGGCAAGACGCATAGTTTCATCATTCCGATCGTCGAACGCGTTGACGTGAGCCGCCAGGAAGTGCAGGCGGTTATTGCAGCACCTACACGTGAACTCGGAACTCAGATTTACAATGAAATCCAGAAGCTTACTGAAGGCTCCGGCATTGAGGTCAAATCATTTATCGGCGGAACAGACAAGCAGCGTTCCATCAATAAACTGAAAACACAGCCGCATATCGTCATCGGTACACCTGGAAGATTGAAAGATATGGTCAACGAACGTGCATTATTCGTCCATACTGCAAAAATTCTTGTAGTTGATGAAGCAGATCTGGCGTTTGACATGGGCTTTATCGAAGAAATTGACCAAGTTGCAGGAAAAATGCAGGAAGACTTGGAGATGTATGTCTTTTCCGCCACAATTCCTGAGAAACTGAAACCGTTCCTCAAAAAATACATGGAATCACCAATCCACGTGAATCTTGGCGACAAACGGCCGACAGCGGAAGGACTTGATTTTTATCTTGTCCCTGTCCGCAGCAAAAAGAAAATGGAACGTCTGAAAGACGTGATGGAAGTTATCAATCCATACTTGGCGATCATTTTTGTAAATACCCGTACCAATGCGGATTATGTAGCAGACCAATTAGCAAAAGACGGTATCAAAGTTGGTCGTGTCCACGGCGACCTTGCTCCCCGTGAGCGTGTCAAAATGATGAGACAGATCCGCGATCTTGAGTATCAATATATCGTAGCCACTGATTTAGCAGCACGGGGCATTGATATCCAAGGGGTCAGCCATGTCATCAACTATGAATTGCCGGAAGACCTTGAATTCTTTATTCACCGTGTCGGACGAACTGCACGCGCGGGGATGAAAGGCTTAGCCATCACATTGTTCAAGCCTGAAGAAGACGATGCAATTGTACGGGTTGAGAAAATGGGCATTCCTTTCCAACAGAAAGACATCGTAAAAGGCGAGTTTGTGGATCTTAAAGAGCGCCACAGCAGAAAAACGCGTGTCCGCACAACTAACGAAGCGGATGCAAAAGCCAAAACGATGGTCCATAAACCAAAATCGGTAAAACCGATGTACAAGAAAAAGATGAAGTGGAAAATGGACGAAATCAAAAAAGCGGAACGCAGAAAAAACCGCAAGAAGTAAGGAGTCGAATTTATGTTACTTGGATCTCACGTATCGATGAGCGGCAAGAAAATGCTGCTTGCAGCCAGTGAAGAAGCAGCTTCCTACGGAGCGTCAACTTTCATGATCTATACCGGAGCACCGCAGAATTCGCGGCGCAAACCGATTGAAGAGCTTAATATAGAAGCAGGCAAGGCGCATATGGCCGCTAACGGCTTATCGAATATTGTCGTGCATGCTCCATATATCATCAATATTGCAAACACACAAAAGCCTGAAACTTTCGCACATGGCGTTGAATTCCTGCAAAAGGAAATTGAACGGACTGCTGCACTTGGAGCCAGACAAATTGTTCTCCACCCGGGGGCACATGTCGGGGCCGGAGCGGAAGCAGGCATTGCGAAGATCATTGAAGGTCTGAATGAAGTGCTGAGCCAGGATTACCCAGTGAATATTGCACTGGAAACGATGGCGGGCAAAGGCACGGAATGCGGACGTAATTTTGAAGAAATCGCTGCCATCATCAATGGCGTCAAAAACAATGAGCGTTTATCAGTTTGCTTTGACACTTGCCACACGCATGATGCCGGCTATAACATCAAAGAAGACTTCAATGGCGTACTTGAACAGTTTGACCGTATTGTAGGCCTTGACCGCCTGCAGGTTCTTCACATCAATGACAGTAAGAATGTCCGCGGGGCAGCCAAAGACCGCCATGAAAACATCGGCTTTGGGGAAATCGGTTTTGAAGCCTTGAACGGCATAGTTCATCACCGCGATTTGAAGGATATTCCTAAAATCCTCGAAACGCCGTATGTCGGTGCAGATGCCAAAAATAAAAAAGCTCCATATGCATTTGAAATTGAAATGTTCAAAGCCGGTGTGTTTACACCCGGTGTAATAGAAGAAATGAAAGCTCCTCTTTAATAGAGGGGTTTTTTCTTTTAAGTTTAATAGGTTTACATTGCCTTGAAACTGACTTATACTTTTTAAATGTAAATCGTAATCATTATTAATTAGAAATGAGGCGGCAATATGGATGCGCCATTGATTGAAATTAAAGACATCAGTTTTGAATATGAAGAGACAAAAGCACTCGACAACATTTCTATGAAGGTGGAAAAGGGCGATTTTCTTGCCATCCTGGGACCTAATGGTTCCGGAAAGTCGACTTTGCTGAAAATCATGCTGGGCTTGATTAAACCATCAAAAGGGTCTATCAAATTATTCGGAGTGGACTCCAAAAACTTTAAACACCGTGAATGGATCGGTTATGTTTCACAGAAATCGAATTCATTCAACTCAGGGTTCCCGGCTACTGTGAAAGAAGTGGTGGCAGGGGGGCTTGCAAAAAAAGCGGGGCTTTTCCGGCGTCTGCCGAAAACGGTTGATGAAGATGTCCTGGAAGCAATGAAGTCGGTAGGGATGGAAGCTTTTCTTGACCGCAGTATCAGTGAATTATCCGGCGGACAGCAGCAGCGGGTGTTTATCGCCCGCGCTTTGGTGGCGAAACCGAAAATGCTGATACTGGATGAGCCGACTGTCGGCATCGATCACCAGAATGTACAGGCATTCTACGATATGCTGGCCGCTCTTAATCGGGAGAAGAATATTACGCTGGTTATGGTGACACACGATGTGGATACGGTAACTGACCGGATTTCCCATGTTGCCTGCTTGAACCAGACTATTCATTTCCACGGCTTTAAAGAACAATTCCAGACTTTAAGTGATGAGGAACGCGCTTCCTGGTACGGGCATTCCGTCCGCAAGATCCATCATGCGGGAGGCGGACATTGACGATGATTGATGCTATTTTTACTTATGATTTTTTACAGAATGCATTTGGCGCCGGTTTGATCATAGGGGTCATAGCACCACTGCTCGGTGTGTTCATCGTCGTGCGCAGGCTGTCGCTTATTGCGGATGCATTAAGCCATGTGACGCTTGCCGGAATTGCCGGCAGCCTCTATTTAAGCCAAAGTGTCGCTGTTTTCTCAGCATTGAACCCGCTGTTTCTCGGAATCGCCGCTTCTGTCGGCGGTTCGGTCTTGATAGAACGTCTGCGGACTCTCTACAAGCATTACGAGGAATTGGCGATACCCATCATACTCTCCGCAGGAATCGGGTTTGGTGCTATTTTCATCTCTCTGGCACAAGGATTTTCAAATGACCTTTTCGGCTATCTGTTTGGATCGGTTTCAGCTGTCAGCAGGGAGGACCTGTTGATTGTCGTCGCTATCGCTATTGTGGTTCTTGCATTTATCGTGGTATTCTTCAAGGAACTATTCGTTTTGTCGTTTGATGATGAATACGCCAAAGCTTCTGGATTGCCTGCGAAATGGATTCATTTCATGTTCATGATCGTAACGGCACTTGTCATTGCGGGTTCAATGCGCATCGTTGGGATCCTATTGGTGTCATCGCTCATGACGATACCAGTGGCAGCGGCTATGCGGGTATCGAAGAGCTTTAAACAAACAATTACACTATCCATCATCTTTGGTGAGGCATCCGTTATAGCAGGCCTTATATCGGCGTTCTATTTTGATCTGGCGCCAGGCGGCACAATTGTCGTTACATCGATTTTATTATTATTGCTTGTCTTGATTTATAAAAAAATTGCTGTAAGCGTAAAGAGAGGGGCGATCGCATGAATCTTGTAAAAGCGTGGGATATTCTGAAGGAAAAAGGATATAAGGAAACTTCAAAGCGCAATCAGATACTGGAGTTGTTCGTTAATGACGACCGTTACCTTACCGCCCGTGATCTTCTGGATGTAATGCAAAAAGACTATCCGAGCATGAGTTATGATACGGTCTACCGCAACTTGGCGACTTTCGTCAGCCTCGGTATATTGGAAGAGACGGAACTGTCAGGTGAACGCCATTTTCGCATGCACTGTGAAAGTGATTCCCATCACCATCATTTCATCTGCATGGATTGCGGCAAAATCAAAGAGATACCGGTTTGTCCCATGGATATGCTCGGTGCGGCATTGCCGGCCTACGAAATCGATAACCATAAATTCGAAATCTATGGAAAATGTCCTGAATGTAAATAACGAAAAGCGACAGCGCCCGTTAAGCTCTGTAAGGCAAGAGATGGAACAAATGTAATTTGGGACATCTCTTTGCGACGAAGCTAGCGCAGCGATGCAGGAGCAATACGGGTTTAGTCAAATCAGCAGAGTGGCGATCTTTGCCACGTAGCTGAGTTGACTTATGACCCGAAGAGCTGGGCAGCTGGAGTCTGGACATAAAGAAAAGCGAAAGCGCCCCATGGTTTCATACGAATCATTTACGTGGTGCCAATACCCAAACAAAAAAGCCGATTGCTCAGAGAAGCAATCGGCTTTTTCCTATTTGTTTTGAGTTGTTAATGCGCTTTGGACTCCGAATTCTTTGTCCACCCATTGTTCAGCTTCGAGCCAGTTATAAACCCGGATAACCTTATCGGGTACCGGATCCTGATTATATGGGGTATTGAATAAGATTACTGGAATATCAAGCTCTTCGCTGATTTCTACAGCATTATCATGCTTATCCTCAAAGAAGAGGTCAACATTATGTCTTTTCGCTGTTTCAATTTTTTTATGCGTGCCGATCAATTCAATATGATCATAAGCGATTGCATGTTTTTTGAACCATTCGAAGGTGATATCCATAACATTCTCGCCACGAGCAGAAATATAGAATAATTCATATTGCTCTTTCCATTGATTCAGAATGCTTTTTGCGTTTTCTGATACCGGGGAAGAAGCATAGATCGTTGATTCCGCTTCCCGGAACCAGGAATAGAATTCTCCAGGTTCCAAATGGGGAAGGGCTGATGTAAGGTCGTACTCCTTAATATCATCCAATGTCAACTCACTATTGAATTGCTTATTTATATGTGGAATCAATGAAGTGGGAGATGTAACAGTCCCATCTATATCGATGCCGAATCGATATCTCATAGCATCACTACCTTAAGCTTGTTGTTTTTCCGCTTCTGCTTTCTCTGCGGCTTGCTTTTCAAAATATTCCTGGGCAAGTTTGTCGATTTCTATTTTCAGCTCTTCTACCATTGTATCTTCCGGCACTTTGCGTACAGTCTTGCCGTGCATGAACAGCAATCCTTCACCGCGGGCACCCGCGATGCCGATATCCGCTTCACGCGCTTCTCCCGGTCCGTTTACCGCACAGCCAAGAACAGCCACTTTGAGCGGAGCTTTGATATGGGAGATATATTCTTCGACTTCATTGGCAATCGAAATCAAATCAATTTCGATGCGTCCGCAAGTTGGGCAGGAAATCAATGTTGCGGCATTTGATGAAAGGCCGAACACTTTCAGCATTTCACGTGCCACTTTAACTTCTTCGACAGGATCGGCACTTAGAGAAACACGAAGCGTGTTGCCGATGCCTTTTTGCAGTAAGGCACCCAGGCCTGCTGCTGATTTTACTGTTCCAGAGAATAAAGTTCCCGATTCAGTGATGCCAAGATGCAGCGGATAATCAAATGCTTTCGATGCTTTTTCGTATGCTTCTACCGCAAGCTGAACATCAGACGCTTTCAACGATACGATGATGTCATGGAAATCAAGGTCTTCCAGGATTTTAATATGGTGAAGAGCACTTTCAACCATGCCATCAGCAGTCGGATAACCGTATTTCTCTAAAATTTTACGTTCCAGAGATCCGGCATTTACGCCGATGCGAATCGGAATACCTTTTGCTTTGCATGCATTGACGACCGCTTCAACTTTTTCGCGGCGGCCGATGTTGCCGGGATTAATCCGGATTTTATCAGCGCCCTGTTCGATTGCAATAAGCGCTAATTTATAATCAAAATGGATGTCGACAACAAGAGGGATGTTAATGCGCTTTTTAATCTCGCCGATTGCATATGCTGCGCGCTCATCCGGACATGCTACGCGGACAACCTGGCAGCCTGCTTCTTCGAGGCGAAGAATTTCTGCGACTGTAGCTTCCACGTCATGTGTTTTTGTTGTAGCCATACTTTGAATGAAAAGTTCATTGCTGCCGCCGATTGTGATGTCTCCAACTTTAACGGGGCGTGTTTTTGAACGGTGAATAATCTCACTCATCAATTATCTCTCCTTTTGGGATATTCCGGCTGATGTGCCGATCCCGCTTTTCTTCTGCCGGATTTAAGTCGGAATTTGCTTCCTCTCCGGCACTAAGGGATGCCTATTGCTATTTTAGCAGTCACGGCTTGTAAAATACAAGAAAGAGCTTTAAAAGCCTTAATTGCGCTGCGGCGGCTTTTTCGGATAATACTTGATTGCCATGTAAAGATAAACAAGAGTCAACAGCGATAACATGAGCGGCAGCCATTCATTTTCCACCAAAAAGCCGATGCCGAACGATAATATTGTCGGAAATGTGACACTCAGTGCGGCTGTCCGCCATAAATGACGATATTCCCCCCGGCGCTTCATAATCTTCAAGATTCCCATTCCAATCCAGGCGAATAAACTGATTTTAATGAAATGATAGAGAGTGGTTGAAACAAACAGCAGAACGAAAGCCAAAGGATAGAGCAGCCACTCGATTTCTTCTATATAAACGAGCAAGCCTTCCAAATCGCCGGAAACACTGTTTAAACCAATCACGAACTCTACAAAAGCCACGATTGTCAGCAGCAGGATGAACAGAAAAACAAAGCGCATTATTTTTCCTATCGATAGTATCCTAACGGCAGCCTGCTTTTTAGGTTCCATAAAACTGGCCTTAAGCAATTGATAAATATTCAATTTCATCTTCCTTTCATCTATATTAATATCCTACCACGATATTAATTTGAAATAATTATGCTTTGTTACGGGAATGTAAATTTTCATTAAAGGTATTTACAATTCGCTATAGAACTATTCATAATAGACAAGGTGTCAATACGCTAATCTAGGAGTGATTGTTAATCGTGGAAATGAACTGGCAAGAAATACTATTCGCCTTCTTTGGTGGACTTGGTGTATTCCTTTTCTCCATTAAATATATGGGGGACGCTTTGCAAAAAGCAGCAGGGGACAAACTCCGGGATATATTGGATCGTTTTACTACCAATCCATTCATGGGAGTTTTGGTTGGTATTGTCGTTACTATTCTAATTCAGTCCAGTTCAGGTACGACAGTTATTGTCGTCGGTCTGGTAAGTGCCGGCTTTATGACATTACGCCAGGCAATCGGAGTTATCATGGGAGCAAATATCGGGACGACCGTGACGGCTTTCATCATTGGACTTGATGTAGGGGCGTACGCTTTGCCGATTATGGCAGTTGGTGCTTTCCTGATATTCTTCTTTAAGAAAAATAAAGTACAGAATATCGGTCAGGTTATTTTTGGTTTCGGAGGTTTGTTCTTCGGGATGGAAACGATGAGCGGGGCAATGAAACCATTGCGTGAATTGCCGGCCTTCATCGATATGACGGTCAATTTGAGTGAAATGCCAATTTTAGGTGTAGCAGTGGGAACCATCTTCACTTTAATTGTCCAAAGTTCAAGTGGTACCATAGCAATCCTGCAAGGTCTTTACGCTGAAGGGCTTGTGACACTTGATGCTGCATTGCCTGTACTATTCGGTGATAACATCGGTACAACCATCACAGCGGTTCTTGCTGCACTAGGTACGTCCGTTGCAGCCCGCCGTACAGCAGCAGTCCATGTCTTGTTCAACGTTATTGGATCTGTTATCTTCCTGATTTTGCTTGTGCCATTCACGGCTTATGTGGCTTGGCTCGGCAGCACATTTGGATTGGAACCGAAAATGGAAATCGCATTTGCCCACGGAACATTCAACGTTGCAAATACAATCATCCAATTCCCGTTAATCGGGCTTTGGGCTTATCTTGTAACCAAGTTGATACCGGGTGAAGAAGTGACGATCGAATTCAAGCCGAAACATCTGGACATTCATTTTATCGAACAGTCGCCTTCAATCGCTCTTGGCCAGGCAAAAGAAGAAATTTTACGCATGGGTCAATATTCGGTGCAGGGTCTGCAGGAAACTTATGAATATCTAAAAACCAAGAGTTCGAAAAATGCTGAAACCGGCTATCAGCTGGAAGATGCCATAAACAATCTGGACAGCAAAATCACTGATTATCTCGTATTGATTTCTGCAGAGTCGATTTCAGCTGCTGATTCAACGCGCCATACCATGCTGATGGAAACTGTCCGTGATATCGAACGAATTGGCGACCACTTCGAAAATATCATTGAATTGATCGATTACCAGGTTAATAACCGGGTAAATCTTACAGAAGATGCAATGGAAGATTTGAGAGAAATGTTCACTCTAACCATTGCTACTGTACAAAAATCATTGGATGCACTTGATACGACAAGCCATGAACTTGCACGTGAAGTTGCGGAACAGGAAGACCTCATCGATAAGATGGAGCGTAAATTCCGTAAGAAACATATTCTTCGCTTAAATGAAGGAGCATGTTCAGCACAGGCTGGTATCGTATTTGTTGATATCGTCAGCAACCTTGAACGAATCGGCGACCATTCAGTAAATATCGCGGAAGCTATTCTGGGCAACCGTGCTTAAGAAGAGCTGAAACACTTTCTCCAGAAAATTTTCCTGACGTTAATGATCTCCCTTTCATCTTTCTTTACATTTTAAAAAATGTAAGGCACGATGGAAGGGAGTTTTTAATTTTATTTGAATGAAGTGCTTTATCAAGTTTGAGAAAGCTTAAAATGGAGTCAGTTTATGTCTGGACTTCTGCAGCCCAGCTCTTCGGGACATAAGTCATACCAGCTGCGTGACAAAAAGCGCGTCGCAAAGAAATGCCCCAAATTACATTTGGTACATCTCTTGACTGTCAGAGCTAAATGGGCGCATACGCTTTTCTTAAGGGGAGGAACAGTTATGGAAGCATTGGAAGTGATCGGCTGGATTGTAGTTTTACTGTTTTTTGTAATCGGTTTTGTCGGGCTGGTTTATCCCGTCATACCAGCAGTGCTGTTTATTTTCGGCGGATTTATCATGTACGGCCTGTTTTTCGACTTTGCGGATCTCCCGTGGTGGTTCTGGCTTATCCAATTATTGTTCGTCGGTCTGCTCTTCAGTGCTGACGCCTTATCCAATGCCTATAGCGTCAAACGCTTCGGCGGTTCCAGGGCAGGATTCTGGGGAAGCATGCTGGGTCTTATCATTGGCCCTTTTGTAATTCCAATCATCGGTATTATCATCGGTCCGTTTGTGGGAGCGATTGGTGCAGAATTAATCTTCAACCGGTCAAACTTCAAACAGGCGTTTCGTTCAGGGATCGGCTCGGTTGTCGGGTTTATCACATCGGTTTTTACAAAAGGGATAATCCAGTTTGTTATGGTGATATTATTCTTTATAGTGGTTTAACTCAGTCTAAGGTCTGATTAAATTGGATGTTCATGCATTTTAATTGTATCAACTTGCAAACTTTGATACGCTAGGAAAGTAGAACAATAGACTCAAGGAGGAATTTAATCATGGCTTATGAATTACCGGAACTACCTTACGCGTATGACGCACTGGAACCACACATCGACAAAGAGACGATGAATATTCACCACACAAAACACCATAATACTTACGTAACTAATGTAAATGCTGCCCTGGAAGGCCACGACGATCTTTCTTCGAAATCTGTAGAAGAACTGATTTCTGATTTGAACGCTGTTCCTGAAGATATTCGTACAGCTGTACGCAATAACGGCGGAGGACATGCAAATCACTCATTATTCTGGCAATTATTGACTCCGAACGGCACTGGCGCTCCATCAGGTGCACTTGCGGAAGCAATCGACAGCAAGTTCGGCAGCTTTGACGAATTCAAAACGAAATTCGAAACAGCAGGCAAAACACGCTTCGGTTCAGGCTGGGCTTGGCTTGTTTTATCTAACGGCGAATTGGAAGTAACTTCAACTGCAAACCAGGATTCTCCATTGATGGACGGCAAAACGCCAATTCTTGGAGTAGACGTTTGGGAGCATGCTTACTACTTGAAATACCAGAACAAACGCCCTGACTATTTAGCTGCTTTCTGGAACGTAGTAAACTGGGACGAAGTTTCAAAACGCTACGAATCTGCAAAATAATATCCCATAAATGAAACCTGACACACACTTTTTCGTCTGAAAAAGTGTGTGTTTTTTATTGTTCGATGATATACTAGCTTTTGGATATTTCACCGGAAGGAGAACTTTACTAAATGACTCAACCCAATAAAAGGAGAGTAAGCCAGGCAAAGTCAAAGCTGAAATCCCATACCGTCTTTCGCATGAATGTCCTTTTTTTCTCCATTTTTCTGCTTTTTTCAATGCTGATACTGAGACTTGGTTATTTGCAGATAGTAAAAGGTGAAGATTATGCGCGTGCACTTGCCAGAACCGAAGAAGTGCCGGTCAATACGAGTGTGCCGAGAGGCCGGATCTTCGACAGCGAAGGCCGTGTCCTTGTTGACAACGATCCTGTCAGCGCCATTACATACACGGCAATGCAGACAACTAAGCGCTCTGAAATGCTGGATACAGCAAAAGAGCTGGCGAAACTGATTGAAAAAGACGATAAACGTGTAACCGAACGGGATAAACAGGATTTTTATATAATGCTTAATACTGAGGAAGCAACAGCGAAAGTGACGGATGAAGAACGCCAAGCCATCCAGAACGAAGAAATCACCGAAAAAGAAAAGCAACGCAAGCTGGATGATTTAATCCGGGAAAAGATTACAGAGGAAGAGTTGGCAAGCCTTACTGCCGAAGACATTGAAACTCTGGCGATATTCCGGGAGATGACTTCGGGTTATGCGTTGTCTCCACAAATTATTAAGAATGAAGACGTGACACCGGAAGAATTTGCCCGAGTTTCCGAAAGACTGACGGACCCGAAACTGAAAGGCGTAAACACCATTACGGATTGGAAACGCGTCAAAACCAGCGACCTGACGATTCTTGGGAGCACAACTACACCAGAACAGGGGATTCCCTCCAGCAGTCTGGAGTACTACCTGGCACGTGATTATTCACGTAATGACCGTGTGGGAACCAGTTTTTTGGAACAGCAATATGAAGATGTTTTGCAGGGACAAAAATCAGTTGTAAAAAATATAACTGACGGCAGAGGACGTGTCATTGATACGATTCCTGCAGATGAAGGAAAGCCAGGCAAGGATCTGATGCTGACAATTGACAGTGAACTACAGACATCTGTAGAAGATATTGTAGAAAAGCATTTGCGCGAATTAAAAGCTGGACCGAACTCGCAATTAGTAAAAGATGCTTATTTGGTCATGATGGACCCGCGTACTGGAGAAATACTTTCCATGGTCGGTAAAAGGATTGACCGTGATGAAAACGGCAAAATGGTAATACAGGACCATTCATATGCAGCAGTGACTGCCGCCTATGCGTCCGGTTCTTCTGTGAAAGGTGCGACTCTTTTGACAGGCTATGCCCAGGATGCAGTGGAAATGAGCGATTATTTGGTTGATGAACCTTTACAGATTAAGGACACACCACTTAAACGATCCATTTTCAATAAAACATTATTCAATAGAATTCCGATGTCAGATCTAACAGCAATCGAACGTTCATCCAACGTTTATATGTTTAAAATAGCATTGGAAATAGCGAACGAGACTTATGCTTATAATGAGCCGATTGATATTTCAGCCAGTTCTTTCGATACTATGAGAAATTCATTCGCACAGTTTGGACTTGGCATCAAAACAGGCATTGACCTTCCTTTTGAAGGAACAGGTTATAATGGCGGTTCAAGTGATGGAAGTAAAATACTCGATTTTGCTATCGGCCAGTATGATACGTATACGCCGATGCAATTGGTGCAATACATTGCAACAATTGCCAATGATGGCTATCGTATGGAGCCGCATCTTGTAAAAGAGATACGCGGCGCATCAACAGATGGGGAAAACCTGGGTCCGGTGGAAACGGTGATTGAGCCTAAAATCCTGAACCGGATCAGTAACACACAAGCGGAGATTGACCATTTGAAAAAAGGGATGCGTAATGTTTATATTGGAAGCCAAGGTTCAGCCCGTGCTTATTTCAATGATACGGACTATACAGCGGCCGGAAAAACCGGTACTGCTGAAGTTCAATTCTATGATGATAAAACGAACCCTTACTATACAAAGGAGTCCATAACAACAACACATGTCGGTTTTGCACCATATGAAAACCCAGAAGTTGCTTACGCAGTAATGATTCCCTATATTACGACAAACACGAATATAGTGCCCCCAACGAGTAACCTGATTGTGCGGGAATCATTAGATAAATATTTTGAACTGCGTGAAACAAAAATGGAAGAATCTCCTTCAGTAATCAAACCGCCATATTCCAACGAATTGATTGAAGAAGGCGAAGAAGAACCGATAGATGCTGAAAACGAATAAGCTTATAGCCCGTTCTGCTTAAACGCAGAGCGGGCTTTTTTGCTTTCTATCGGGTTTATTTCAACAAGAATTTAAATAAATTCACATTTACAATTTCTTAACAATGCCTTTATATGTCCTCAACAATCATTCTTTATAGTTAAGACTGTAAACAAAACAAACTATTTGGGGGCGTAACTGATGAAAAACTGGAAATTCAAAATGGCTTCAACAATTCTTGGCTCGACAATGCTTCTCGCAGCATGCGGAGGCGGCACTGACGAAGGGAGCCAGGCGCAGGATAATGGCTCAGCAACAGCCGGAGAAGTTGAAGGTTCAGTTTCAGGAGATGGATCATCTACAGTAGCACCAATCATGGAAGGCATTGTTGAAGAATACGCTGCTGTTCAGCCTGGTGTCCAGGTGACTGTGGGAGTTTCCGGAACAGGCGGAGGTTTTGAGAAGTTCATGCAAGGTGAGACAGACTTCTCAAATGCTTCACGTCCCATAAAAGAAGAAGAGATTGCAAGCCTTGAAGAAGCTGGAATCGATTATACAGAATTCCTGTTGGCGTATGATGGCCTGTCAGTTGTAGTCAGCCAGGAAAATGACTGGGTGGAAGATTTAACTGTCGAAGACCTGAAAAAACTTTGGGTGGAAGACGGCACAACTAAAAAATGGTCTGACATCAACCCGGAATGGCCGGATGAAGAAGTGGTCTTCTATGCGCCAGGAACAGATTCAGGAACATTTGATTATTTCAATGAAGTAATCCTTGAAGACGAAGATCTGGTAAGCTCGGCAACACTTTCGGAAGATGACAATACCTTGGTTCAAGGAATCCAGGCTGATCCTAATGCAATCGGGTTCTTCGGCTACGCATACTACGTAGCAAATAAAGATACGTTGAAAGTTGTGAAAATCGGTGGAATTGAACCGACTAACGAAACAATCGAGTCTGGTGAATATGCACCTTTGTCCCGTCCATTGTTCACATATGTCAGCAATGCTTCTGTAAAAGAAAACGAAGCTGCATATGACTTTATCGAATATGCAATTGACAATGCAGGCGAAATGGCCGAGGCAGTAGGTTATGTGTCTCTGCCGGAAGAAGAATATGAAAAAGGTTTGGCTGATTTGGAAGCTTTGAAATAATCTGAGATAGTCCAGGAACAGGGTGAGCAGCCACTGCTCACCTTTTGGGGTTGAAAGGGGATTCATTATGCGGCAATCTGTGCAGGAAATGATCGCGCAGTCGAAAGGCAAGAAAAACAAACAATTCGTGGAAAAAATGATACCGGTCATCTTGTTCCTCATTGCATCGGTATCAGTATTGACAACAATCGGCATCATGCTGACATTAATTTTCGAGACAATCACTTTCTTTACAAGAGTTTCAATTACAGATTTCCTGTTTGGCACAACGTGGCTGCCATTTTCGAATAAGGAAGCTCAATACGGCATCCTGCCACTCATAGTGGGGACTTTAAAGGTGACGCTGATTGCCATTCTTGTGGCAGTTCCGATCGGCATTTCAGCCGCAATCTATCTGAGCGATTATGCCAGTGAGAATGTACGTCGCGTGTTAAAACCGCTTTTGGAAGTATTGGCGGGTATTCCTACAATCGTCTACGGATTTTTTGCTTTGACGTTTGTTACACCTTTGCTGCAAAGCGCTTTTCCGGATATTAAAATATTCAATGCCATTTCCCCGGGAATTGTTGTCGGCATCATGATTATCCCGATGATTGCTTCGCTTTCTGAAGACGCCATGTCTTCAGTGCCGAAAAGCATCCGGGAAGGTGCCCTTGCAATGGGTTCGACCAAATTTGAAGTGGCCTGGAAGATAACTGTGCCGGCTGCACTTTCCGGAATCATTGCTTCTGTTGTGCTGGCTGTATCACGCGCTATCGGTGAAACGATGATTGTGTCCCTTGCTGCGGGTTCGACTCCGAAGTTCGACGGGGACTTTACCGGCTCGATTCAAACGATGACGGCGTATATCGTGCAGGTTTCCAAAGGCGACGCCGGTTATGGCACCACCATCTACTACTCGATTTATGCAGTGGGCTTCACTTTATTCATCTTCACGATGATCATGAATATCATAGCCAATTACGTCTCTAAACGTTTCAGGGAGGAATACTGATATGAGATATATTGAACATGACACCGTCGTAAGGCGGATGAACGGAAGAATGGTCGTCAATACAATATTCAAATCACTTTTTCTTCTTGCGACGTTAGCGGCTCTTATGGCTCTTGTTATTCTGATGTACCAGATCGTTACACAAGGCATCAGCCATTTATCATTCAGTTTCCTTACCAATTTTGCATCCAGATTCCCTGATCAGGCAGGCATTAAAGCTGCATTGATCGGTTCGATTTGGCTGATGGCAGTCGTGGCTCCGACTTCAATCATTCTTGGAGTAGGATCAGCACTGTATCTGGAAGAATACGCCAAGCAGAATCGCATCACAACGTTTATCCGTATGAATATATCAAACCTTGCCGGTGTGCCTTCCATCGTATTCGGTTTGCTCGGCCTTACCATTTTCGTTCGAGCGCTGGCACTCGGCAACAGCATCCTGGCTGCAGGCTTTACTATGAGCTTGTTAATCCTGCCGGTCATCATCGTCGCTTCTCAGGAAGCAATTCGTTCAGTGCCCGGGGAATTACGGGATGCATCATACGGAATGGGCGCTACAAAATGGCAGACGATTACAAAAATAATCCTGCCAGCTGCGATTCCGGGAATTCTGACAGGAAGCATTCTGGCATTATCAAGGGCAATTGGTGAGACAGCTCCATTAATCGTAATTGGCGTGCCGGTCATCATCCAGTTTCTGCCGGCTGGCGTCATGGACACTTTTACAGCCTTGCCGATGCAGATCTATGATTGGTCAAGCCGTCCGCAGCCGGAATTCCAGCAAGTGGCTGCAGCAGGCATCATTGTTTTAATGGTTGTTCTTCTATTGATGAATTCAGTGGCAGTAATCATACGCAATAAATTCGAGAAACGCTATTAGAGTGGAAGGGGTTCTACTATGTCGACAACACACGTATTAGATCAGAAAAGCAAAACAGCGGGGTATGAAGCAGACGGTTCATTGGCGTCAGCGACAAACTCGGTTTACGAAACGAGACAGCTCAATCTTTGGTATGGTGCAAATCATGCACTGAAAAATATAGAACTTGATATCAAGGAAAACGAAGTGACAGCCATTATCGGGCCTTCAGGATGTGGCAAATCGACTTATTTGAAAACCTTGAATCGTATGGTGGAACTTGTCCCATCTGTTAAAACATCCGGCCAGATCCTTTACCGGGGACGCAATATTTTTGATGGCGACTACGGAGTGGAAGAACTGCGGACGCGTGTAGGCATGGTGTTCCAAAAGCCTAACCCGTTCCCGAAATCCATTTACGATAATATTGCTTATGGACCACGTATCCACGGAATTAAAAACAAAAAGATTCTTGATGAAATTGTGGAAAAAAGCCTTCGCGGTGCAGCTATCTGGGACGAAGTAAAAGACCGGCTGACTGAGAATGCCTACAGCATCTCCGGTGGCCAGCAGCAGCGGATCTGCATCGCGCGGGCGTTGGCCATTGAGCCCGATGTCATCCTGATGGATGAACCGACTTCAGCGCTCGATCCGATTTCAACACTGAAAATCGAAGAACTTGTCCAGGAATTGAAAAAAGATTACAGCATCATCATAGTGACGCACAATATGCAGCAAGCTGCCCGTATTTCGGATAGAACAGCATTTTTCCTGAACGGTGAAGTAATTGAGTACGATAAGACGGACACAATTTTCTCCAATCCAACAGACAAACGAACAGAAGATTACATTTCCGGCAGGTTCGGCTAAGAAAGGGAGCGTTCCATTTTGTCAGTACGTGAAAAATTTGATACAGAATTACATTCATCCCAGGACCAACTGATCCAGTTAAGTACAATGGCAGTAGATGCTCTTGGAAAGTCGGTCAGCGCTTTGCTGAATCATGATATTGATGCCGCTTTGGAAGTCATCGAAAATGATGTCAAGATCAATCGGCTTGAAGAAGAAATTAATGACCGGGTCATATTGCTGATTGCAAAACAATCTCCTGTAGCAACCGATTTGCGGAGGCTGATCGTCATTATTAAAGTGGCGACGGATATGGAGCGAGTAGGAGATTATGCAGTGAATATCGCCAAAGAAACAATCCGTCTCGGCAAGGAAGAACATCTGGCACCGATTGTCCAAATAGAAAAAATGCATAAACTAGCGACGACAATGCTGATGCAGGTAATCGATGCTTTTGTGGAAGAAGATGTGGCAAAAGCAAAAGAAATTGCTGACCTGGATGATCAGGTGGATGACCTGTACGGACAGGTCTTAACACAATTAATGCTTGCCGGAAGCGAAGATCCCGGAAAAATCAGCCAGATTACCCAGTTGGCGTTTATCGGCCGCTATATGGAACGGTCAGCCGACCACGCAACGAATATCGCAGAACAATTGTTTTACCTGGTTCGCGGCCGGCATTACGATCTGAATAAATAATGGCAATCCGGCGGGAACTTTCCGCCGGCTATTTTTATGGCTGTGACTTTTCTGAACAACCGTCTTATTTTTTATGAATTTTATCAGTAGACTTTATTTTGATATATGCTATAATAATTAAGTCGTATAGATCTTGCTTATTTAAAAATGATCTTTGAAAGAATTAGGAGGGAAACCGATGCGTGTTAACATCACTTTAGCTTGTACAGAATGTAGCGAACGTAACTACAGCACTGTTAAAAATAAGCGCAACAACCCTGAGCGTCTTGAAATGAAAAAATATTGCTCACGTGAACGAAAAATGACTTTACACCGTGAAACTAAGTAATGAATGGACCGCCAAAACCTCTGGGTTTTGGCTTTTTTCTTTTAAAGGGGATGTCTGTTATGGATAAATCGAGTCAGCGCAAAGATATGATCACTCAATTGAAAGCTATGGATTCGGAAGAACATCGGGAAAAATCCGATTCAATCATAAAGTTCTTTTTGGAAGATGAAGCGTTTCAACAAGCTGAAGTTATAGGACTGACGATATCAGCTTTTCCTGAAGTGGATACCCGCCGGCTTATCGAAGAATGCTGGAAGGCTGGCAAGAAGACGGCAATCCCTAAATGCGAGCCGCTTTCCCGTGGAATGGCATTCAGGATGATTGAAGACTTCAGTCAATTGGAAACTGTATATATGAAACTTCTGGAACCGATCATTGAAAAAACTGAACTAGTGGAACCTGAGCAAATCGATTTGTTGATCGTGCCCGGCGTTGTTTTCTCGCATGACGGATACCGAATCGGCTTTGGCGGCGGTTATTATGACCGCTACCTGACAAAATATACTGGACCGACCAGATCTCTTGCTTTTGCTGCTCAGCTGTGTGAGTCGGTGCCGGTCGAATCCCATGACATTCCAGTGCAGCGCATCTATACTGAATATGGCTGCTCGGAAACAAAGCAGGTGGACCGATGAACAATTTATATGATGTGATGCAGCTTTTGAAAAGGTACGGAACGATTATCTATACAGCTGACCGTAAAGCAGACCTGCATTTAATGGAAGAAGAAATCCGGGAGCTGTACCGTCTGCAGTTCATTACAGCAAAGGAATTTTCCTCGGCTTTGTTGATTTTACGCAGTGAACAAAACAAAATATAAAAGAATTTCCCTTTTTTTGAAACTTTAAGGCGTTTCATCCGTCTATTAAGAGGGTAAATATTATGTTGAGGTTATGTAATATTTGTGTAAATATATGATAATCACCGAACCAATAATTTCAAAAAGAAATGGAATTGATATGAATGGTAAAATTGTTCCAAAAGGAGGATGTTTTGGATGTTAAAAAGAGAATGGCCTAAACATTCGATCCTTGCAATTGCAATCATCGCAACTTGGTTAAAAACCTATATTGTCTATAAAACCGCATTTTCGATAACGATTGATAATGCATTGCAAGAGTTTATCTTATTTATTAATCCGCTGAGTATGCTGCTGTTCCTGTATGGTGTGGCCTTATTCTTCAAGAGTGAGAAAGCCAAGAACCGTTATTTATTGGCTATGACTTTACTGACATCGGCTATATTGTACGGAAACGTAGCGTTTTACCGATTTTTCAGTGACTTTATCACGCTTCCACTGCTGTTTCAAACCCAGAATTTCGGGGATTTGAAGTCAAGCGCAGCAGCCAGTATTTTCTGGACCGATATTTTCTATTTCTCGGATTTCCTGATTGTACTGCTGGCGATTAAATTCCTGCCGACGGCTAAAATCAGTGAAAAAGCTTCTTCTGTTCAACGAAAAGCGTATTTCATCCTGTCAGCCGCGCTTATGTTCTTCAACTTAGGCTTGGCTGAAGCAGAACGTCCGCAGCTGTTGACCCGAAGTTTTGACCGGGAAATGCTTGTGAAAAATATCGGAATGTACAATTATCATCTTTATGATGTGTATATTCAGTCGAAATCACAGGCTCAACGGGCACTGGCGAATGGTTCTGAATTGGTGGAAGTGACCAATTATGTAAGTTCCACTCAGGCAGAGCCTTCAGAAGAAATGTTCGGCATCGCCAAAGACCGCAATTTAATCGTGGTAACTCTTGAATCGCTCCAAACTTTCGTATTGAACAATGAAATGAATGGGGAGACAATCACGCCATTTATGAATGAGCTGACGAAAGATGAAGACACGATCTATTTCCCGAATTTCTACCATCAAACAGGTCTCGGGAAAACATCCGACTCAGAGTTTATCCTTGAAAACTCACTTTATCCTCGTGGAGGCAGTGCCGTTTTCTTCACGCACAGTGGGAATACCTATAATTCAATGGCTGAAAAGCTAGGGGAGAATGGATATTTCACTAATGTGCAGCATGCCAACACAAAAAGTTTCTGGAACCGCGATATCATGTATCAGGCATTTGAAATCGACGAATTCCAGGATATAGAAAGCTTTACAGTCGAAGAAGGGCAAGCGGTGAACTGGGGCATGAAAGATGTTCCGTTCATGCAGCAGTCAGTTGAACATATGACTGAAATGCCGCAGCCGTTCTACAGCCGTTTGCTCACATTGACGAATCACCATCCGTTCTATTTGGACGAAGAAGATAAATTCATCTCAGAGTTCGATTCCAATTCAGGTACACTGAACCGCTATTTCCAAACGGCAAGATACCTGGATGAAGCAGTAAAGGAATTGTTCGATGAACTGAAAGCCAAAGGGCTCTATGAAAATTCCATTATTGTCATGTATGGTGACCATTACGGTATTTCAGAGAACCACAATGCCGCAATGTCCCAGTATCTTGGCAAAGAAATTACACCTTATGAAACGGCTCAGCTTCAAAAAGTTCCTTTCTTTGTCCATATTCCAGGATATGGTGAAGGGCATGTCAATGAAGAGATTGGCGGCCAAATCGATATGCGTCCAACAATCCTGAACTTGATGGGTGTAGAATCGGATGACGATATTCAGTTCGGTGATGATTTGTTCTCAGAAGAGCATGAGGAGTTCACAGTGTTCCGTGACGGACGATTCATTACCGGGGAAAATGTCTATGCCGGTGGCACTTGCTATGATCAGGAGACAGGTGAAATAGACGATCCAGCGGGTTGTGAGCCATTTGTTGAACGCGCTCTGCAACAGCTGAATTATTCAGAAGCGATTATCAACGGTGACCTTCTAAGGTTCTACGATGAACAAACCGGCGAGCTTCTGACTGACGAAGCCCCAGCTGCAACAAACGTAGCAGAATAAAAAACGGACCCTAGGCGGGTCCGTTTTTAATTTGAAGATGTTTTAATGTTAATTAAAAAAGCTGCTGCAATGGATGCAACAGCTTTTTTCTGATTAATGCAATGTTGGTGGAAAGCCTTGAGTGATTGCAGTAGCTACCGCAAAGCCTCCAAAAATGGCAAAAGTTCCGAAATTAAATAAGAATCCTAATACTTCTTTGTTTTTAAATGTCTGTACAGTACCTATTGCTGCCAAAATAGCAATGAGGCCAAAAATGAGTACTAATAGCCAACCTGATTCCATATATGACACTCCCTTCAACATTAACAGCCAGTGCCGTCTTGTTCTATACTATTGTAATGAATTTAACTGGCTTTGTCGAGCATGAAAAGTGTCATTCCCTTGAACATTCAAATGAAACGGCTCCGTGATATAATTAAACCGAGGTGAAAATAATGTTGAAAATTGAACAATTGGAATTAGGTCCTGTTCAGACAAATTGTTATATCGTATCGAATGAGAAAAAGGAATGTCTTATATTTGATCCGGGTGAGGAAGAAAATAGAGTTAGGGAGCTTTTAAAAAAACGTGATCTCAAGCCTCTGGCGATTCTTCTGACACACGCCCACTTTGATCATATCGGAGCGGTGGATGCGCTTCGTGACTTCTATGAAATCCCTGTCTACCTCCATCATCTGGAAAGGGACTGGCTGGGCCGTCCCAATTTGAATGGTTCTGGCAAATATGCGGCATTGCCGGATTACAGGATTAAGGATGCAGATGTATTGATCAACGGTGAAAAGGAACTTGTATTAGGTTCTTTCAGAATGGACTTGTTACATACGCCAGGGCATTCTCCGGGGAGCCTCACTTTTTCCTTTCCTGAAGAAAGGTTCGCCATTGTGGGTGATACATTGTTTCGAGGGAGTATCGGAAGGACAGATTTGATCGATGGTTCTGAAACCAAGCTCCTTCAATCGATCCGCACGTCGTTATTGACGCTGGCGGCTGATACTGTTTTGTTTCCAGGACATGGCCCTGATACGACTCCGGCTGAAGAGGAAAAAAGCAACCCGTTTCTTTAGAAGAAGTAAATTTAACAATCAAATTAAAAAAGCGGCCAATGCTGGCCGCTTTTTTTGTGTTTAATATTCTGATTAATGTCCTCCACCAGGTATGTGGATGAAAGTTGAGTAGTATGTGAAGCCGACGAAGAATACTGTTAAGTAAGCTGCGAAGATATAAAGATACATACGCTCAGAAATATTTAAAAATCCTAGAAGTACAAAAAATCCGGTGTTGGCAACCATCAATAAAGAAACTTCCACCATATCGCCTACATAAAACAGAACTGCGAAAATCCCAGTCCACCATCCCATTAATTTAAACATGTTATTCATGGGTAATCCCTCCTTTGCCACAACACAATAATCTCATATTTATTATATAGGAAAGCGAGTCGTTGTGTAAACCGCGAGTTGGTCTTTCTTTGTGACAAACCGGTGTAATCTTTTGAGGGAAAAAAATTGTAGTTATCTTTTCAAAAAAAAATAGTATGAATACACCGCTTCGTCGCTTTGGACAAGCCTCCCGCAATAAGCCGAGAAGTCCACTCGTCTTATTGCTCCGGCCAGTCCGGCGGCGCGCCTTCGCTGGGATCCGCTTCTGGATATGAAAGTTAGTTAAGAGGGCTTAGGAAAGAAAAAGAGTTGTACTGAAATCCCACTCGGGCGAATGCCCGAGTTAGCTAAGAGTTATCCATGTTGAACTAAACAAAGAGTGATTTATATACTGATTCATTTTAAAAGAAACTTCTAGAGATATGGAGCAAAACAGCGAAGACTCATGGGGGACTAAGCGAAGTGCTGAGATCCACTCGGGCGAAGTGCAACGAGTCCAAGTTAGCTCAGCGCAAGCCAAGAGTTGGCCGTAGCCTGCAAGGCCGGCTCTTTGCGACGAAGCTAGCGCAGCGATGCAGGAGCAGCCTAAAAAAACGTGCTCCTGCAGTGCTGCGCACTTCGTCGCAAAGGCATTCTCCGTGCAAGACACGGCTAATGCCTTCGAAGCTGTTTTGCGGAATATCGGCTACTAATATTATCAATTTTATTTCTATGGAACCGGTGGCCAAAAATCATTTTTGCCCCGAAAAGTAGGGGGTAAAAAATTATTATGGCACAAACTATGGCGCTTCGAAAAAGACGTGGTTATACTATGGGGGAACAGCGAGGCGGAGCTGTTCGAATTCGAACAGGAGGGACCCATGCAGGAAATAATCGAACGAAAATGTGCCGAGCTGCTGCAAAAAGCAGCTGACTGTGACACGACTGATATCCACATCCAACCCGCACCTTCTAGCTACAAAGTTTCTTTCCGCTCCTTCGAAGGATTGCGGCAGGTGACACAAATCCCCTTTGATTTCGGTGATCGGATGATTGCCTATTTCAAATATCTATCCCTTTTGGACATGAGTGAAAAAAGAAAACCTCAAACAGGCTCCTTCCATCTTCCTATTAAGAACAAATCCTTTTATTTTCGCATTTCAACTTTGCCGTCGGTCCTAACCAAAGAAAGCATTGTCATCCGTATAATGCCCGATGAAGCTGCAAAGCCCATCCATGAATTGGCAGCTTTCCGTGATTCTGCAAGGCTGCTCGAGAAACTTTCCGAAGCGGGCCAAGGCCTTATTTTACTGACGGGGCCAACCGGTTGCGGGAAATCAACAACTCTGTATTCTTTGCTGAAGCATTGTTCGGATAAACTGAACCGCAATATCATAACGCTGGAAGATCCGGTAGAAAGGAAAAACCAGGCAATCCTGCAAATACAGGTCAATGAAAAAGCGGGCCTTGATTATGCTGCTGGATTAAAGGCAATTTTGAGGCATGATCCCGACATTATCATGATCGGTGAGATCCGGGATGCAGAAACTGCACAAATTGCGGTGCGGGCAGCCCTGACAGGGCATCTTGTGTTTTCAACTATACATGCACGTCATTCTGTCGGTTGTCTGCATCGGCTTAGAGATCTGGGAATTTCATATGAAGACATGTCACAGACGCTGATTGCAGTTTCGGCACAGCGCATTATGCCGGTTTTTGCGGAAATGGGTGACGTGAAACCGTCCTACCGGGCATTGTACGAAATACTTCACGGCGACCGTTTAAAGGAAGCATTGCTGGCTGCAAAGGACAATATAGAATACAGCCTTCCTGAGCGCCTGTCTTTTATCGGCCAAATCCGGGAAGGAGTGACTATCGGTGCGTTTGAACGCCAGGACAAGATCACCGAAGATCCGTCTGCGTGACCGCGGCAGATTTCTTGAACGTCTGGCAGTTCTGCTTGCTGAGGGCTATCTGTTGCCAACGGCCTTGACCTTGCTGCTGCCAATACACAGCCGGACTCTCGAGGCTGCGGAAGTGGGTCTGACCGGAATATTAAAAAGCGGCGGCAATGCAGCAGAGTTATTAAAGTTTCTTGGCTTTAAGGACGGGGTTCTGTTTCCTGTGGAAATTGCCGAACACCACGGCCGCTTATCAGAATCGCTGGAGAGCATTGCCAAGAGCTACGGCCGGACGGAACAGGTTCAGGCAAAAATGAGGAATATCCTCGTATACCCAGTATCTTTACTTGGGTTCACATCATTGCTGTTCCTGTTTTTCCGAATGAATTATGTTCCGAATCTGACAGAACTGATGTCATCATTGCAAAGTGGTGAAGAAGGCAAAGGTGTGCCGGCTTATCTCTTGAAGCTGCCGGATTATTTTATTGCGGCTGCGGCCTTTTCTTTGGTCAGTGCCCTGATTTTTTGGAAACTTTTAAAATTCCAACAGGTTCATGTGCAAGTCAATTGGCTTTTGCGCATTCCCGTCATAAAGAAATATATCAGGCTTTACTGGTCACATCTGCTCGCCAGGGAACTTGGTACCCTGGTCCATAGCGGTATTTCGCTTCAGGAATCGCTGAGGGTACTGATAGAGCAGAATCATCATGCAGTCATTCGTTTCATTGCTGAACGCGTTAAATCAGAAATTATCCTCGGACAGCCATTGTCGACGGCCGTTGAACGAATGGGAATTCTCTCAAATGACATGCCCGCATTTCTGAAACATGGCGAACTGACAGGTTTTCTGGGGAAAGAGTTGATACTTTACAGCGAAGTGCAAATGGAACAGATTGAGCAGCAAACTCAAAAATGGCTGAAAATCATCCAGCCGACGTTCTTTGTCATAATTGCAGCTTGTATCGTCGCCGCATATTTGGCGATATTACTGCCGATGTATAACTTGGTCCATACAATTTGAGGAGGAAGATTATGAAGAGATTGAAGAACCAAAAAGGCTTTACGTTAATTGAAATGCTGATCGTCATGCTAATTATCACCGTGCTTATTGCAATCGCAATACCGAATGTTTCAAAGCAAACCACAGCTGTAGATGAAAAGGGCTGCAAGGCTTTTGTGCAGATGGTCCAAGGGCAAGTGGAATCTTTCCGGATGGATGAAAAGAAAGTGCCCACGGTTGCAGAACTGGTCACTGAAGGGTATTTGAAGGTGGATGAAACCGATTGTCCGAATGGAGACATTGTGAATATATCTGTAGATGGTGTCGTATCATCGTCAGAACCGCCGGCTTAAACAACAGTGGCTTCTCGCTGCTTGAGGTTGTTCTTGTTCTTGCACTGCTGATGGCGGGATTCGGCATCGGTTTGCCGGCATATAACCAGATTGCTGTGAAAAAAGAAGAAGAACGTTTTTTCCAGCTCCTCAGAAACGATATATATTTTGCGCAAAGTGAAGCATATCGCTCAGGGTATTCGGTAAAAATAATTTTCCGCGATGGATTTGGCAGATATGATATTGTTCAGAACCAATTCACCCCACTTGATTCGCGGGTAATACCGGAGTCGGTCACGCTGAAAAGTACCAGTAATCTGACAGAAATCGGTTACTGGTCAAATGGTTCAGTAATGGCTTCCGGTACTTTGCGGTTTTCCACCAGTACCGCAGAAAAAATTATTGTCGTGCATCTTGGTAAAGGGAGAGTGGTGTTTTCTGGATGAAAAGGGTCTTTCATGGGCAGAAACGATGCTTGGTCTGCTGATCATATTTATGCTCTTCGGCACCTTGATGCCGACCATGCAAAAAATGCACCAGACACTGGATGATAAACAATTGAGGGTTACAGCTTATGAAACCCTGTATGAAGCGGCAAGGATCATAAAAAGAAATGGATCGGCCGAGGGAGAGCGCACGGTCAATGATGTTGTTTTTTCATGGCGGTACAGCACCAATCTATGTGTGGTTTATAGAAATTACCGCTCAACAATGGAAACCGTATGCATAGAGTAAAGCCAAAATGTGCAAAAGCAGGCTCAGAAGGCGGTTTCATTTATTTCAATGCATTGCTTGACTTGGTTCTGGTAGCAGCAGTCATGCCGCTGATAGTTATCTTCTATATGTATTCTGCTTCTTATATGGAGGACCTTGACGCTGGAAAAGTTGAATGGCGCTTATTTGCAGCTGAGCTGCAAAGTTATTTGACAGCAGTTGATTCCATAGAAATCATTAACGGGGGAACAGGCTTCCGCGTGATAAAAGGCGGCACCGAATATGATATAGAAGTCTACAATTCACTGATCAGGAAACAGAAGTTCAATGAAGGCCATGAGATTATGGTGACAAACATCATCAAATGCAATTTCAGCATCGAAGGGCAAGTTTTGAAAATCACCGCTATTCGATCCAACGGAACAGAAGAGAGGTCCGAATATGCCATTACAGGTCCTTAAGTCCGAAAAAGCCGCCATTTATCCTGTCACACTCATCTTTTTTCTATCGGCATTGATAGTCTTGTCGCATGTGGCCGCGATTTACGGCCAGCATTATAAAACATATGATGCATTGGAAAATATGCACCGGCATGCTACTATACAACTACTGGCAGAAATCGAGAAAAATAAAATACCTGAGTGATTTTGGGTAGTACGGGTGGTTGGATGAAAAGAATTTATTTGGTCGGATTTATGGGATGCGGAAAAAGTGCTGTCGGCAGGCGGCTAAGTTTTTTACTGAAAAAGCCTTATTATGACATGGATAAGGAAATAGCGAGACAGATGGGTATGACTATTGCCGCTATTTTTGAAACCAGAGGCGAAGCGTATTTCAGGGAATTGGAAACTCAATTTCTGAAAAACCTGAAAGAAGAGGATTGCATCATTTCCACAGGAGGCGGTGTGGCGATGCGGGAAGTAAACAGAAGAATCATGCGGAAAACCGGCCTCGTGTTATTTCTTGATGCTCCTTTCCGTGAAATTTGGCGAAGGATCCACAAAGATCCCAAACGGCCCATTGTGGTCAATTCGACGAAAGAGCAGATTGAAGCCTTATACAAAAAGCGCTACCCGCATTACAAGGCGGCTGCCCATATTACGATCCGCACGGAGTTCCGGACGTTGCGGCAAATTACTCAATATGCAGCATTTCAGGTGAATCGCCTAAAAGGCGAATGATTATATCTTTTAAATATGATTTCGTTCGTGTTTTCAACCTCTTCATAAAAAAGATTGCGCTTACCCTTCAATAATGTTAGGATATAGACGAAGTTATACGATTCTGTATAGCGCTATGGACCAATCATTTTGATTTGGGCGGATGAAAGCACGGGGAGAGTACGCGAAAGCGTCGCCGAAGGAGCAAGTGGCAGCAGCCATGAATCTCTCAGGCAAAAAGACTCGTGCCGGACGCATCTCTGGAGAACGCTGCTTTGCAGCTACCAAAGAGGAAAACCGTAACGGTAAACTTTCAGGTTCCAGGACAGAGATTTCCCTTAACAGGGGAATCTCTGTCCTTTTTTTATGGAATTTGATAAAGAGGAGGAAGTTGAATGGGAGAGTTACAACGCACACCTTTATTTGAGTCATACTCGCAATATGGTGGAAAAACAATTGATTTCGGAGGCTGGGAATTGCCGGTGCAATTTTCCAGCATTAAAGATGAACACGAAGCTGTCAGAACAAAAGCGGGGCTTTTTGATGTGTCGCATATGGGAGAAATCCTTGTTTCCGGACCGAACAGCCTTGATTTTCTTCAGAATCTCCTGACGAATGATATTTCCAAAATCAAAGACGGCCAGGCTCAGTATACGGCTATGTGTTATCCGGACGGTGGAACTGTCGACGATTTGCTGACATATCGTTTTGATGAACAGCATTATATGCTTGTCGTGAATGCGTCGAACATCGAAAAGGATTTCGACTGGATGCAAAAACACTCGATTGATGGAGTTGAACTGGAAAACGTTTCTGACCGGTACGGGCTGCTCGCTTTGCAGGGTCCGCTTGCTGAAACGGTTTTGCAGAGATTGACTGATGAAAACTTAAGCGACATCAAGCCTTTCCGCTTTAAACAGGATGTTGCAGTTGCTGGCCATCCAGTCCTCATTTCACGCACCGGCTATACAGGTGAAAACGGTTTTGAAATTTATGGTTCTCCCGAAGCCACCATAGCGCTGTGGGACGATATATTAAAAGAAGGCAAGGGAGACGGTGTTATCCCTGCGGGTCTTGGTGCCCGGGATACTTTGCGTTTCGAAGCTTGTCTGGCATTATATGGCCAGGAACTGACAAAAGATATTACGCCGCTGGAAGCAGGGATTAATTTTGTCGTAAAACTGGCTAAAGACGATTTTATCGGTAAAGAAGCACTTGCCGCACAAAAAGAAAATGGAGTTCCGCGCAAACTTGTTGGCATTGAGATGATCGACAAAGGAATTCCTCGGCACGGCTATGCAGTTTACTTGGGCGATGAAAAAATCGGCGAAGTGACTACCGGGACACAATCACCATCATTGAAGAAAAATATCGGACTCGCACTTATATCTGCCGAACATGCTGAACTTGGCAAGGAACTTGAAGTGGAAATCCGCAACAAGCGCCTGAAAGCAGTTACAGTAGAAACGCCATTTTACAAGCGCAGCAATTAATTTCAATTGAAAAGGGGACAGCTATCGATGAAACATCGCTATTTACCAATGACGCCTCAAGATGAAAAAGCAATGCTCGATACGATCGGCATCAAGTCGATTGATGAACTATTTGCGGATATTCCGGAGAAAGTAAGGTTCAAAGGCGAGTACAATATCAAACCTGCGAAATCCGAATCATCATTGACAAAAGAATTGTCGCAATTGGCTGCCAAAAATGCCGATTCCAATACGTATGCATCGTTCCTTGGAGCTGGTGTTTATGACCATTACAAACCGATTATTGTAGACCATGTCATTTCGCGTTCGGAATTCTACACTGCCTATACGCCGTATCAGCCTGAAATTTCACAGGGTGAATTGCAGGCGATATTTGAATTCCAGACAATGATCAGTGAATTGACAGGAATGGAAATTGCCAACTCTTCGATGTACGACGGCGGAACGTCACTGGCGGAAGCCGGCATGCTCGCTGCGGGCCATACGCGCCGTAAAAAGATTCTTGTTTCGCGTGCAGTACATCCTGAATCACGTGATGTCGTGCGTTCGTATGCACTTGGACAGTCCATCACAGTGGAAGAGATTCCATTGAAAGATGGCCATACGGATCTTGATGCTTTGAAAGAAATGATTGACGACAATACGGCAGCGGTTATGATCCAGTATCCTAACTTCTTCGGCCAGGTTGAAAATCTGAAGGAAATCGAACCGATTGTCCACGAAGCCGGTGCTTTGTTCACTGTTTCCTCAAACCCATTAGCACTTGGTGCTTTAACACCTCCAGGCACATTGGGCGCGGATATTACAGTGGGAGATGCCCAGCCATTCGGTATCCCTGAAGCGTTCGGTGGGCCTCATTGCGGATATTTTGCTGTAACTAAAGCGCTGATGAGAAAAGTTCCTGGACGCCTCGTCGGTGAAACGACGGACGAAGACGGGCGCCGTGGTTTTGTACTTACTTTACAGGCGCGCGAGCAGCATATCCGCCGTGATAAAGCCACTTCAAATATCTGTTCGAACCAGGCACTGAACGCACTTGCTGCTTCTGTCGCCATGACTGCTCTAGGCAAAGAAGGCACCAAGGAAATGGCCATTCAGAACATTACGAAAACCTACTATATGAAACAGCAATTGAAAGCAGCCGGCTTTGAAATCGCTTTTGATGGAGCGCATTTCAATGAAATCGTTGTTAAAACCGGTGCTCCAGTCAAACAGCTGAACGCTTCTCTTCTGCAAAAAGGGATGATCGGCGGATACGACCTTGGATTGAGCTATGAAGAGTTCGATCGCCATGTGTTAATCGCCGTTACTGAACAGCGCACTAAAGAAGAAATCGATGCATTCGTGCAGGAAATGGGGGCTACTCATGCATAAAGACAACCAACCGCTCATTTTTGAAATGACCAAAGAAGGCCGTGTCGGCTACAGCCTGCCGGAACTCGATGTTCCCGAAATCGATCTTGCTGATTTATTGCCTGAAGGCCTGGTCCGCGTTGAAGCTGCGGATCTGCCGGAGGTTTCTGAGCTTGATATCATGCGCCATTACACAGCACTTTCCAAACGTAATCACGGTGTCGATTCCGGTTTCTATCCACTGGGCTCGTGCACAATGAAATACAATCCGAAAATCAATGAATCCGTTGCAAGGTATTCCGGATTTGCCAACATCCATCCGCTGCAGGACGAGTCTACGGTCCAGGGAGCTATGGAATTGATGTATGACCTTCAGGAGCATCTGAAGGAAATCACCGGCATGGACGAAGTGACGCTTCAGCCGGCTGCCGGCGCGCACGGGGAGTGGACAGGATTAATGATGATTCGCGCTTTCCACGAAGCTAACGGTGATACAAAACGCACGAAAGTTATCGTTCCTGATTCAGCGCACGGCACTAACCCTGCATCCGCCACTGTGGCTGGATTTGAAAGTGTAACGGTTAAGTCAAATGAACACGGACTTGTCGATCTTGAAGATTTGAAACGCGTAGTCGGAGAAGATACAGCTGCTTTGATGCTGACTAATCCGAATACACTTGGCCTTTACGAGGAGCAGATTCTTGAGATGGCTGCCATCATCCACGAAGTCGGCGGCAAGCTTTATTATGACGGCGCCAATTTGAACGCCGTTATGTCCAAAGCACGTCCTGGCGATATGGGCTTCGATGTTGTCCATTTGAATCTTCATAAAACTTTTACTGGCCCTCACGGCGGTGGTGGTCCTGGATCAGGTCCTGTAGGCGTCAATAAAGATTTATTGCCGTTCCTGCCAAAACCGATTCTGGTCAAAAAAGACGATGTGTTTGCATTCGACTACGACCGTCCGCAATCAATCGGCCGAGTTAAACCGTTTTACGGAAACTTCGGAATCAACGTCCGCGCATACACATATATCCGTTCGATGGGGCCGGATGGCCTGAAAGCGGTGACGGAATACGCGGTACTGAACGCAAACTATATGATGCGCAGACTGCAGGAGCATTTCGACCTGCCGTATGACCGCCACTGCAAACACGAATTTGTGCTGAGCGGCCGGCGCCAGAAGAAATTGGGCGTGCGTACACTCGATATGGCGAAACGCCTGCTTGACTTCGGCTATCATCCGCCGACAATCTACTTCCCGTTGAATGTCGAAGAAGGCATGATGATTGAACCGACTGAAACTGAATCAAAAGAAACGCTCGATGCCTTCATCGATGCGATGATCCAGATTGCACGTGAAGTGGAAGAAAATCCGGAAATCGTCCAGAATGCACCTCATACCACTGTCATCAGTCGCCTTGATGAAACAAAAGCTGCGCGGAAACCGGTTTTGCGTTACCACAAAGCTGAATAATATTACAAAAAAAGCCTGGAAGCAGATTTGCTTCCAGGCCTTTTTGTCATTTCAATTAAAATCCGATATAGGAATCAGCTTCCTGCCAGTTATTGCGTTCTGCCTTTTTATTCTGCTGCTGAAGTTCTTCGATGCGTTTTTCATAATCGGAGTCGCCATCATAATGCCAATTCAAGGCACTGGACATATATAATTCGTTAAGCTGGGAAATCGATAGGCCTTTTGTGCGAAGGGCCATATCGGTCAGCTGGGCTTCCGTAAAGATATGTTTAATGTCCAGTTTTTGCAGGTAAGCTTTTCGTAATTTTTGAGAAGGGGAAGGAATTTCATATGCCCGGTCAAAGCGTCCTGCACGGTTGATCAATGCCGGATCGATCTTTTCGGGATAATTGGTTGTGCCGATTACGAAGAGCCCTTCACGCGCCTGGGTGCCGTCCAGCGTATTTAAAAAGACAGAGCGGGTATATTCCGGCATCGAGTCAATGTCTTCGATAACGAGTATAGCAGGAGCAAGCCGTGAAACGATGCTGAACACTTCCTGGATGGTTGCGCTGTTTGTATACTCTGTAATCTGCCAATAGACCACAGGGGCTTCGGTAGACCCGGTTATGGACTTGACCAATGTGGTTTTGCCGTTGCCGGGAGAACCGTAAAGCAGGATGCCGCGTTTATAGGGGATGCCATAATTACGGAAAAACTGTCCATCATCCTTGAAAAATTCATCGATGGATCTGAAAATGTCTTTCTTTACGGGCTCGTCCAGGATGACATCAGAACGCTCGATGATGCCATGGGCACTGAAATTCCGTCGCCTTACTCCGTCGTCCGTATCAACCAGGAAAGTGATGTTGTCCATCAGCATTTGCCGCAATAATTCATCTATTGCCTGCAGAAAATTGTGTGCGGCTTCGACAGATTTTGCGTAGCATTGGAATTCGGGCCAGCTCGTTTCCGCATGTGTGTAAAAAGTTAATTGTGTGACGGCGATATCATGTCCAGGGAAATAGAGAATCCTGTTTTCAAAAGTTGTTTCAATGGTAAGGTTTGTGCTTTGAAGGTCTTCCGCAGTATTGGTGATTTTGCCTTGGGAACGTGCTTCGTAAATGTAAGCGAGTGTTTCATATTCCAGCTGGCCTTTTTTCATCATGTCAAGAAGGTGGCTGTGCAACTGCATAAGAGGTTCTGTAACATCGATATGTTTCCACGGGCCAACTGACCGGTCATTGAGGCAGTTGAAAATCCTGTTGGAAACTTCGGCTATATTGGCGTAAACAGGCAAATGATCTTTTAAACTCGGGTGGTGAGGAAAAAGGATTTTTTCTGTCATTTCAGGCCTCCGTCAAGTTTCGGATTTTTGGTAAAAAAAGCTCTTCCGTTTTGGAAGAGCTGGCAGTCATGATTTAGATTTGATTTTTCCGGTCCATTGCTTGAAACCGCCCTGCAATTGATACAATTGGTCATAACCCTGTTTTTTCAAATAAATTGCTACACGTCCTGCACGGGCACCGTTCTGGTCATAAAGATAAACGGGCTTGTCGGAACGGATTTCCTTATGGCGCTGGCGCAATTGAGTTTGAGGGATATTGCGTGCTCCCAGGATATGGCCGGCAGCGAAATCCTTTGGCTCACGGACATCGATCAGCTGCGCTTTTCTGTAGCCTTCGATGAATTGGTCCTGGGTTAATGTAGTAACTGCTTTTTTCATGCGGAAATATGACACCACCGCGTAAACAATAATCGCGAATAAAATCGCTGCGATAAAATACAAGAATTCCAATGGTCTTTCCCCTTTCTATTCTTTCTTCATTATAAGAGATAATGGTCTTTTAATTCAATGCAATATTAGAGTATAAATGAGAAAAAGAGGCGATGCTGTGAAATTTACAAGAATACGCCTTACTCTTCAATCATGAAAATTTATCATTGCCAGGTAAAGACAAGAACTAAGAGTCGCAGATTGGAAAGAATCCAATATTATGAAAGATTAAACGCTGCCAACCCGAAAAGCTGACACCAAGGGGCTTTGGACCTTCTAAAACGGAAATATGGGATTGTACCAGGGTAGGTGTAAAAAATATCACTTTAGACTCATTTTAATATTTTCTCTCCATAAAAAGCCTGCTGCAGTGAAGGTTTTGACGAAATTAAAATGGGAGTCAAATTTTTGTTATGGAAAGGAGTTTCAATATCTAGTATCATGGGAAAAGTATTAATACTATATATAGTGTTTGCTCTTATAATATAAAGGAGGAATTGTCAAATGGTTTCTGCAACTAATTCTGTTTTTACGTTAAATCCTGAGGCTTTGAATAAGGACATCGAACAGTTTCCGCAAGTGCACCCGATCACACCAGACATGTCGACGACGCATAAAGGCGTTTCGAGACTGGTAATGATCGACCGTTATTCTTTTAAGGATACGGAAAAGAAAACATTAAAAGCTGGAGATTTTGTTGTTCTTACGGTAAAGGAGGACCCGAAATTTCCGGCACGCGGGTTAGGATTCATCGTATCGGTTAATCATGCGGCGAATCAGGCGGAAGTATGGATTGAGGAAGACTACCGCAGCGCGATTGATAACCAGGATGATCTTGAAAACGGCATTGTTGTCAGGTCGCTTGACGTTATCGAGAAACCTCTTGAGGTTTACTATGAACAGATCGCAAAACGAAATGCTACAGGGCTTGCGGCTGTTGAAAAAACAGAAGAAAAACGCCAGGAATGGTTCACGAAATTCTATGAGCAGCTGGTAGGCCTGAAATTCATACCTGCAGGACGCGTCCTTTACGGAGCGGGTGCTGATACAGATGTCACTTACTTCAATTGTTATGTAATGCCATTTGTTGCAGATTCCCGCGAAGGCATTTCCGATCACCGTAAACAAGTGATGGAAATCATGAGCCGCGGAGGCGGTGTGGGGACCAACGGATCGACTTTGCGTCCGCGCAATACACTGGCACGCGGAGTAAACGGCAAATCCTCGGGTTCAGTATCGTGGCTTGATGATATCGCTAAACTGACTCACCTGGTTGAACAGGGTGGTTCACGCCGCGGAGCACAAATGATCATGCTTGCCGACTGGCATCCGGATATTGCGGAATTCATCATTTCCAAAATGCAGAACCCGCGCATTCTCAGATACCTGATTGAAAACACGGAAGATGAGACGATCAAGAAATTGGCGAAAGATAAATTGAAGTTCAAGCCGTTGACGGAACAGGAAGAAGCAATGTACCAAGGCGTCCTTAACTACCGCGCGATTCCGGGTATGGGCGGATTCAATGAAAAGATCATGCGTGACGCAGAAACGAAGCTTCGTGACGGCGGAACTTATTCTGTTCACAACGAAGAATTCCTCACAGGGGCAAATATTTCCGTTACATTGACCAGCGACTTTATGACAGCTGTGGAAAATGACGAGGATTTCGATTTGCGGTTCCCGGCTGTAGAATCTTATTCCAAAGAAGAAATGGCTGTCTACAATGAACAATGGCAGGAAGTCGGAGATGTCCGCGAATGGGAAAAGATGGGGCATAAAGTCCGCACATACCGTACGATGAAAGCACGGGATCTATGGAATCTCATCAATGTTTGCGCAACTTATTCAGCAGAACCCGGTATTTTCTTCATCGATAATGCCAATGAAAAAACGAATGCTAAAGCATACGGCCAAAAAGTCGTTGCTACAAACCCATGTGGCGAGCAGCCTTTGGCACCATACTCAGTGTGTAACCTGGCTGCAGTGAATTTGGCGCAATTCGCCGATCCGAAAACGAAAACAGTCGATTTCGAATCGTTGAAGGAAACGGTGCGTGTAGGTGTCCGTATGCAGGATAATGTAATTGATGCAACTCCTTACTTCCTTGAAGATAACCGCATCCAGGCACTGGGAGAACGCCGTGTCGGACTAGGTGTCATGGGACTTGCTGATCTATTGATCTACTGCGACAAAGAATACGGTTCTCCTGAGGGCAATGAACTCGTTGATCAGATTTTCAAAACAATCGCCGTAGCAGCTTATGAAATTTCGACTGAACTGGCTGCTGAACGCGGAAGCTTCCCATTCCTTGAAGGGGAAACGGAAGAGCAGACAGCTGCTCTTCGCAAAGCGTTTACTGAAACCGGCTTTATGCAGGGCATGCCGGAAGAAATCCGAGAAGGCATCTTGGCAAACGGTATCCGCAACTCGCATTTGCTGACAGTGGCACCTACCGGATCCACTGGAACGATGGTCGGCGTCTCGACAGGGCTTGAGCCTTATTATTCATTCACTTACTACCGCAGTGGGCGCTTAGGCAAGTTCATCGAAGTGAAAGCGGATATCGTCCGTGAATATTTGAAAAATAATCCGGAAGCAAATGAAGAAAACCTTCCGAAAGCATTTGTCACATCAATGGATTTAGCACCGGAAGCACACGCGGATGTTCAATGCATCATCCAGCGCTGGATCGATTCATCCATTTCGAAAACAGTCAACGCACCGCGCGGATACACTGTCGAACAAGTGGAAGGCGTTTACGAACGACTTTATAAAGGTGGTGCCAAAGGCGGGACAGTTTACGTCGATGGAAGCCGTGATTCACAGGTTCTGACTTTAAAAGCAGAAGAAAATACGTTTGAAGATGAAGCACCTGAAGAAGTACAGACAAAACGTCCGATCGTTTTGATTGATACGATTCAGGACCTTCGCTCAACGAATGTCACTATCGGTTCTGAAGTGGGCGACACCTGCCCGGTCTGCCGTAAAGGGACAGTCGAAGAAATGGGTGGCTGCAACACCTGCACGAATTGCGCCGCGCAATTGAAATGCGGACTATAAAATATTGATGGAAAAGCGGGAGCCAAGGCTTCCGCTTTTTTATATGGAGATGGTCTTGGGTTCCAAGAAGATTCAATTTCCCGCTTATAGTTGCTCGATTCTTCTCGTATGATAAAATAATGAAGAAGTTACCGACGGGGAGTGGAGAAGATGCGCGCTTTGATATTGAATGGGCCCAATTTGAACCGGCTGGGCAAAAGAGAGCCGGACGCATACGGCACGTTTACGCTTGCTGAACTGGAACAGGAGCTGGAACAGTTCGCATACGCAAATGACATTAAATTGACCTGCAGCCAGTCCAATCACGAAGGTGAAATCATAGACTGGCTCCAACAGGCGGAACGCCAAAGTTTTGACGGAGTCGTGTTGAATGCAGGTGCTTATACACATACAAGCATCGCGATTCGCGATGCCATCGCCTCCATCCAGGTACCCGTTATTGAAGTACATATTTCAAACGTTCACAAGCGAGAAGAATTCCGCCACCATTCCTATTTGGCACCGGTAGTGGAAGGGCAGATCACCGGGTTTGGGAAAGATGTTTATTTCCTTGGTCTGCATGCCTTACTTTTACGAAATCAGAGAGGATGACTATTTTGAAACTGCAAAAACTTCGCAACGAAATGGCTCAAAATGAAATTGAAGCATTCCTGATCACGAGCGAATTCAACCTTCGTTATATTACTGAATTCACCGGATCTTCAGGTTTGGCGATTGTTACAAAAGACAATGCGCTTTTCATTACGGATTTCCGTTATACCGAACAGGCAGCGGACCAAATCAAAGATTTTGAAATAATCAAGGCGAAAACAAACCTGCTGGAAGAAGCAGCGGAGCAAGTGAAGAAATTAGGTGTCAAAACGCTGAGTTTTGAAAAAGACTTTGTTACATACTCATCATTTGAACAATACGGTGAAAAAATGGATGCCGAGTTAAAACCGGTGAGCGGCATTATCGAAAAAATCCGTATGATCAAGACTCCTGAAGAAGTGGAGATACTTAAAGCAGTAGCTAAAATTGCAGATGATGCTTTTGAATACATCTGTACTTTCATCAAACCAGGAATGACTGAACTGGAAGTTTCAAATGAGCTGGAGTTCTTCATGCGCAAACAGGGCGCGACTTCTTCTTCGTTCGATATCATAGTCGCTTCAGGCTACCGCTCGGCATTGCCTCACGGCGTGGCGTCAGACAAAGTGATTGAATCCGGTGATTTTGTCACAATGGATTTTGGCGCTTTGTATAAAGGCTATATCTCTGATATCACACGCACCGTTTCTGTAGGGAAACCTTCCGAAAAATTGAAGGAAATCTACCAGGTCGTACTTGAAGCACAGGAAATGGGCGTTGAGAAAATCGGTCCGGGAATGACAGGATTCGACGCAGATGCAATCGGCAGGGATTATATCAAGTCAAAAGGCTACGGTGATGCTTTTGGGCATTCCACTGGCCATGGCATCGGCCTTGAAGTGCATGAAGGACCTGCTTTATCATTCAAATCCCAGACGGTCCTCGAACCGGGGATGGCTGTGACTGTTGAACCGGGTATTTATTTGCCGGGTATTGGCGGAGTGCGCATTGAAGATGATATACTGATTACCGAGTCCGGAAACGAAAGACTGACCAAGTCTTCAAAAGAGCTACGCATTTTATAAAAACGGAGGAAATTAAATGATTTCTGTAAATGATTTTAAAACAGGTGTAACAATCGAAGTGGATGGCGGCATCTGGCGTGTAATGGAATTCCAGCACGTTAAACCAGGTAAAGGTGCAGCTTTTGTCCGTTCAAAATTGCGCAATCTGCGTACAGGCAGTGTCACGGAGAAAACTTTCCGTGCTGGTGAAAAAGTAGCCAAAGCACAAATTGACAACAAAAAAATGCAGTATTTATATGCGAATGGCGATGTCCATGCGTTTATGGACACTGAAACTTATGACCAGATCGAACTGCCGGAAAAAAGCATCGAGTATGAATTGAAATTCCTTCAGGAAAATATGGAAGTTCAAGTCATTCAGTTCCAGGGTGAAGTTCTTGGGGTCGAATTGCCGAACACGGTGGTTCTTACAGTGACTGAAACAGATCCGGGTATCAAGGGAGATACAGCAAGCGGCGGAACGAAGCCTGCACATCTTTCTACCGGCTTGACTGTTCAGGTGCCGTTCTTTGTCAATGAAGGCGATCAATTGATTATTAATACGACTGATGCTTCTTACGTTTCACGCGCACAATAAAGAAATGCGACGGCACCCGTTAAGCTCTGAAAGGCGTAAGACGGACCAGCGTAGTGGCGATTAGCCGCGCAGCTGGGCTGGCTTATGACCCGAAGAGCTGGATCGCCGGAGTCTGGACAATAAAGAAATGCGAAAGCGCCCGTTAAGCTCTGAAAGGCATAAGACGATTTGGCGAAGCGGCGTCTATTCAGCCGTATAGCCAAAGTGGCTTATGACCCGAAGAGCTGGGCTGCTTGAGTCTGGACAATAATGAATAGTGGCCTCCTTAGCGGGGGGGCCGTTTTTTAGAAAAGCTGCAGATTAAATTTGCAACACAATTAAATTTTGTACATAAGGGGAGTAGGGTAATTTGAAAATTCAGGAAATCCGCGAAATTATTAAATTGGTCGATGGTTCTTCGATTAACGAATTCACATACGAAGCAGAAGGCACGAAAATTAAATTGAAAAAAAATGTGGGAGTTTCAGCTGAAAGTTCGGCTGCAGCGCCAGTACAGTCTGCAGCAGCAGCACCGCAAGCACCTGCTGCACCTGCCGCTCCGGCAGCACCGGAAGCTCCGGCAAAAGAAGAGAAAGCTGCAGACCAGGCTGCTGAAACCGGCAGTTCGGATGCCAATACACATCAGATCTTGTCACCGATGGTCGGCACATTCTATCAATCGCCATCACCGGAGGAACCAGCATATGTACAGGTTGGGACAAAAGTAACTGCTGATCAGGTAGTATGTATTGTAGAAGCCATGAAACTCTTCAATGAGATTGAGGCGGAAGTGGATGGGGAAATTGCTGAAATTCTTGTAAAAGACGGACAACTCGTCGAATATGGCCAGCCTTTATTCCTCGTTAAAACAAACTGAGGAAAGGGGATTTGACCAATGACGATGAAAAAAGTGTTGATAGCAAACCGCGGTGAAATCGCCGTAAGGATTATCCGTGCATGCAAAGAAATGGATATCGAAACGGTTGCTGTATATTCGGAAGCTGACAAAGAGGCTTTGCATGTTGAATTGGCTGACGAAGCTTATTGCATCGGCCCGAAACTATCGAAAGACAGCTATTTGAACTTTTCCAATATCATCAGCGTCGCAAAACTGACAAATTGTGACGGGATCCACCCTGGATACGGTTTTTTGGCGGAAAATTCCAGTTTTGCTGAGCTTTGTGAAGAATGCGATATTATGTTCATCGGCCCTACTTCAGATGCCATCTCAAAAATGGGAACTAAGGATGTAGCCCGTGAAACGATGCGCAAAGCTGGGGTTCCGGTTGTTCCCGGTTCTACAGGGATTGTTGCAAGTGAAGAAGATGGCCTTGAAATTGCAGAAAAAATCGGTTTTCCGGTCATCATCAAAGCGACTGCCGGCGGCGGAGGTAAAGGAATCCGCGTGGCGAGAAGCCGCGAAGATTTCATTACTGGCCTTCGGATGACGCAAAAAGAAGCGGCTGCCGCTTTCGGGAATCCAGGCGTTTACATTGAGAAATTCATCGAAGATTTCCGACATATCGAGATTCAAGTCTTGGCAGATTCACATGGCAATGCTGTTCATCTAGGCGAGCGCGATTGTTCGATTCAGCGCCGCATGCAAAAATTGGTGGAAGAAGCACCTTCGCCTGCCCTGTCTCCTGAACTGCGCACTGAAATGGGAGACGCGGCAGTCAAAGCTGCTCTTGCAGTGGATTACCGCGGAGCGGGTACGGTGGAATTCATTTTCGACGCTGTAAACCAGAAATTCTATTTCATGGAAATGAATACACGGATTCAAGTGGAACATCCGGTAACGGAAATGATCACCGGCGTAGATTTGATCCAGCAGCAATTGAGAGTAGCTTCCGGTGAAACATTAAGTTTCGGCCAGGAAGATATCACTTTCAAAGGATGGTCGATCGAATGCCGCATCAACGCTGAAAATCCGGCGAAGAATTTTATGCCGTCAGCGGGACGCGTAGATATGTATCTTCCTCCGGGCGGCCTAGGTGTCCGCATCGACTCTGCAATGTATTCGGGATACAGCATCCCTCCATATTATGACTCGATGGTCGCAAAACTGATCACATTTGCTGATACACGCGAAGAGGCGGTTGCTAAGATGAAACGTGCACTCGGTGAGTTTGTCATCGAAGGCGTATTCACGACAATCCCATTCCATTTAAAATTAATGGATCACGAAGTTTTCAAATCAGGCGATTTCAACACGAAATTCCTTGAGAAATACGATGTATTGAATTCCTAGGGAGGAATGTCAAAATGGCAGAAAAAACGATTCCGTATGTAAAAATGAAACCGACTAATAAACAGGACCTTGGAAACATCGAAGTGGCTCCTGAAGTTTTGGAAATCATCGCAAGCATAGCAGCATCAGATATTGAAGGCGTTGCCAGCATGCGCGGTAATTTTGCCTCAGGCGTAGTCGAGCGTCTTGGTAAAAAGGTGCATGGCAAAGGCATAAAAACCGAGCTTGCAGCAGACGGTTTGATGATTGATGTCTATTGTGTCATCAATTATGGTGTTTCAATTCCGCAAACTGCTCAAAAAATTCAGGAGCAGGTTCGCCAGACTCTTGAAAATATGACTTCACTGCAGACGCAGGAAGTGAATGTCCATATTACAGGCATCCAGTTTGAATCCCAGCAGCATATCGATTAATAAGAAAAAGCCAGCCCAGGCACCGAACCGGTGTGAAGGGGCGGCTTTTTTGATTTGGCTGGGTTCATTGCGGATAGAGATTTGGCAGCCAGCAGGCAAATTATTCTGCCCGCTGGCTGCTGCTCTATTTTCCGAACATTTCAAACATGGAAGTTCCGGTGTATTATCTGTATAATGAGGGGTAATTAGCAGTGAAAAGGAGACCGGGTTTATTATGAAACGACATGAAGCACGTGAAAAAGCACTCCAGACTCTATTTCAATTGGAGGGCACGGAACTTACGATGGCCGAAGCGATCGAGCACGTTATGAACGGAGAAAACGACAATTTCTATACACTGTTGGTCGAAGGAACCTATTCAAACATGGCTGATATCGATGATAAATTAAAAGGGCATCTGGAAAATTGGTCGTTGGAAAGATTGCCGAAAATTGAACGTACAATCCTCCGAATGGCGGTTTTCGAACTGGCTTATATGGAAGATGCTCCATCCCGCGTCATCATGAACGAAGCGATCGAACTGAGCAAAACCTTCGGCGATGAAAAATCTAGCCGCTTCGTCAATGGTGTTTTATCAAAGTTTACAGACGAACTAGAAAATTAATTTGGAGGGATTTACTTGTCAGCCACTTTAATCGATGGAAAAGCTACCAGCCAGAAAATCAAAAGCCAAATAGCAGTTCGCGTTGAACAATTAGCGCAACAAGGAATTGTTCCGGGATTGGCGGTCGTCCTGATCGGCGACAACCCGGCTTCCCATACATATGTCAAAAATAAAAAGAAAACATGTGAAGCCCTTGGCATGCGCTCTGATTTATTGGAGTTCCCGGAATCCTTCGGAGAAGGCGAACTGCTGGAAGTGATCAGCAATTTGAACAATGACCCGGAAATCCACGGCATCCTTGTACAATTGCCGCTTCCAGGGCATATTGATGAATTTAAAGTGATACTGGCAATTGATCCTGATAAAGATGTTGATGGGTTCCACCCCGTTTCTGTAGGGAACATGATGATTGGCCGTGAGGCATTTCTGCCGTGCACACCACATGGGATTATGAAACTTCTTGAAGAATATCATATCGATCCGGCAGGCAAGCACGCGGTCGTCATCGGCAGAAGCAATATCGTCGGAAAGCCGGCAGGGCAGCTTCTGCTGCAAAGGGATGCGACTGTCACTTACTGCCATTCCAGAACCGTAGATCTGGCCGAGTATACCCGCAAGGCGGACATACTCATTTCGGCGGTGGGCAGGGCCAAGTTTCTCGGAAAAGAGTACATTAAGCCGGGTGCTGTGGTGATTGATGTCGGCATGAACCGTGACGAAAATGGGAAATTATGCGGTGATGTGGATTTTGAAGATGTACTGGACACGGCTTCCCATATTACCCCAGTGCCCGGCGGCGTCGGTCCGATGACTATCGCTATGCTCATGGAGAACACGCTTCTTTCGGCTGAAAGAGGATTAACGGAGACAAAATGAGCCTGAGCATGTAAAATAATAAGAAACAAAGCTGTTTTTCGAAAGAAAGACAGCTTTTTAATATGGAAGATAGGGGCTGAAAACTTGACGTCCGACCCATACTTAAGTGTAAAAGCGTTAACGAAATACATAAAAAAGAAGTTTGATGCTGATCCCCATTTGCGCGATGTTTATGTAAAAGGGGAACTTTCAAATGTGAAGATCCATACAAGCGGCCACATTTACTTTACATTGAAAGACAGTTCTTCCCGGCTTCCGGCGGTGATGTTCGCAACGAATGCACGCTCTGTAAAATTCAAACCCGAAAGTGGCATGACCGTATTGATACGCGGGGATGTCTCCGTCTATGAAGCTTCCGGACAGTATCAGCTCTATGCACAGTCAATGCAACCGGACGGCATAGGGGATTATTACCTGGCTTTTGAACAGTTGAAGAAAAAACTCTTAGCAGAAGGTTTTTTTAATCCATCCCATAAAAAGCAATTACCGAAATATCCGGAAAAGATAGCAGTTGTTACTGCGCCTACTGGAGCAGCGGTCAGAGATATCATCATCACCCTGAATCGGCGCTACCCGATGGCAAAAGTCACGATTTTTCCGACGCTGGTGCAAGGGGAGCAGGCCACAAGATCGATTGTCCAGTCGATACAGGCTGCCAATGACTCAGCTTTTGATGTCATGATCGTTGGGCGTGGAGGCGGATCGATTGAAGACCTTTGGGCTTTTAATGAAGAAGCGGTTGCCCGGGCGATTTTCGATTCCCGCATTCCGGTCATTTCCGCCGTCGGCCACGAAACTGATACGACCATTGCTGATTTTGTCGCCGACCTGCGTGCAGCAACACCGACTGCTGCAGCTGAACTAGCTGTTCCGAGCCGGTCAGAATTGCTCGACAGGGTTATTACCCAGCAAAGCGGCATGTACCGTATCATTTCGAACATCCTTGACAGAGAGAAGACGGCGCTAAGAAAACTGACGACCTCAATGCCTTTCGCATATCCCGACCGCTTATACCGACCGTTCATTGAAAGGGTAGAACGTGCGACGGATTCGCTTCAGCGGGAAGTGTTCCAGCACCTTAACCGGTCGAGGGAACGGTTTACAAACCTTGACCGCCAATTGGCCAATCGCATCCCGGCCCAGCGGATCAGACAATCCCAGTCGGATATAAGCCAATTGCAGAAAAGATTGGAGCAATCCACGCTGCAGTCAATGAACAACAATAAAATGAAATTGACATCCGCCATCCGGACACTTGATGCACTGAGCCCATTAAAGCTGATGGAACGGGGCTATACTATACCGTATAAAGACGGAGAAGTGGTTAAAAGCATCCATCAAGTAAAAGCTGGAGACGAGCTAAAAGTGACAATGCAGGACGGTACTGTTGAAGCGACCGTCGTAAAAACCATTCCAACAACAAAAGGGGAGCATAATAATGGCTGAAAAGAAAATCATGTTCAACGATGCGATGCAGCAATTGGAAGAGATCGTCCGCCAATTGGAACAAGGGGATGTGCCTCTTGAAGAAGCATTGACTTTGTATCAAAAAGGCATGGAATTATCCAAAGTGTGCCACGATAAATTGCAGAATGCAGAAGAGCAATTAGTAACGATGATGAAAGATGGGAAAGAAACGCCTGTTGATATTGGAAAGGACGGTACCCCGAAATGAAGCTGAATGACTTTCGCAGCTATTATGAACCGTTGATCCAGCAGGAATTGCTGGATCAGATTTCTTCCCTGTCAATTCCGGATTCACTCAAGGAATCCATGAACTATTCGCTGCAGGCAGGAGGCAAGCGCATCCGTCCGATTCTTTTGCTGGCAGTAATGCACGAGCTTGGCCATAATCATCCGGATGCGTTGAAAGTTGCCGCAGCTGTTGAAATGATCCATACCTACTCGCTGATTCATGATGACTTGCCAAGTATGGATGATGATGATTTAAGAAGAGGCATGCCAACCAACCATAAGGTCTTTGGTGAAGCAGTAGCCATCCTTGCCGGTGATGCATTAGTGACATACAGTTTCGGCTTGATTGCGCGCCTTGAAAATGTTTCAAGCGACGACAAAGTGCAATTGATCGACCTGATGAGTGTATCCGCCGGTGCCGAAGGAATGGTAGGCGGACAAATACTCGATATTGAAGGCGAAGAGAAAAAGCTGGAATTGAAGGAACTTGAACAGGTGCACCGGTTGAAAACCGGCGCATTGCTGACTTTCAGTATTCTGGCAGGAGCGATTCTTGCGCAGGCAAAACCTGAAACCATTATGTCGTTGACGCGTTTTGGAGAACATCTGGGCCTTGCATTCCAAATACAGGACGATATCCTGGATGTGACTGGTACCTCGGAAGAACTCGGCAAGACGGCAGGAAAAGATGAAAATAGTGAAAAAAGTACGTATCCCGGCATTTTGACTTTGCCGAGAGCCAAAGAAAAACTGGATTATCATGCGTCTGAAGCATTGGCTGCAATTGAAGGGCTGGACGGGGAAATGGCGTTATTGAAAGAATTGACCGCCATGATTGTCAAAAGAAAAAACTGACAATAGTTCCTCCCGTTTGTACATTCGCTGACAATTGATATAATGTAGAGAGAAATAAAGACGGAAAAATTTTTAAAAAGGTGTGTGATGGAATGGATCTTCATACGATTACTAGTCCATCTTTCTTAAAAGAGCTGAACAACGAGCAGCTCGTCGAATTAAGTGAAGATATCAGACGATTTTTAATAGAGAACTTATCAAAAACCGGAGGCCATATCGGCCCCAATCTCGGTGTTGTCGAATTGACGATTGCACTTCACCGTGTTTTCGACAGCCCGTCCGATAAATTGATATGGGATGTAGGGCACCAGTCCTACGTTCATAAGATTCTTACCGGGAGAGCTTCGCAGTTTGATACATTGCGTCAGTTCAAAGGCCTCTGCGGTTTTCCGAAGCGCAATGAGAGCGACCACGATGTATGGGAAACCGGCCATAGTTCAACATCGTTATCTGCAGCAATGGGGATGGCAGCTGCCCGTGATATTAAGAAAGCCAAAAACCATGTTATACCAATTATCGGAGACGGTGCGCTGACAGGCGGAATGGCCCTGGAAGCATTGAATCACATCGGCCACGCCAATACCGATATGGTAGTTATTCTGAATGACAACGAAATGTCAATCGCACCAAACGTTGGTGCTTTGCATTCGATGCTTGGAAGAATGCGGACTGCCGGAAAATACAATAAAGTCAAAGATGATCTTGAGTACCTTCTTAAGAAAGTACCGGCAGTTGGCGGCAAGCTTGCCTCTACAGCAGAGCGGGTTAAAGACAGCCTGAAATATCTATTGGTATCCGGTATGTTTTTCGAAGAGCTCGGATTCACTTATCTTGGTCCTATTGATGGTCACGATCTGGAAGAATTGGAAGACAATCTTCAATATGCCAAAAAAGTGGGCGGACCTGTCCTGCTGCACGTCGTTACGAAAAAAGGAAAAGGCTTTTTGCCTGCAGAACAGGATAAAATCGGCACATGGCACGGAACTGGCCCTTATAAAATCGATACCGGTGATCTTGTAAAATCATCATCGAAAGCACCTTCTTGGAGCGGTTTGATTGCGGAAACTGTCCGCAAGCTGGCTCGCACAGACGAGCGCATCGTGGCAATTACACCGGCAATGCCTGTAGGTTCCAAGCTTGAAGGCTTTGCTTCCGAATTCCCGAATCGTTTCTATGATGTGGGAATCGCTGAACAGCATGCCACAACCATGTCTGCCGGACTCGCTACACAGGACATGAAACCTTTCCTTGCCATCTATTCGACATTCCTTCAACGCGCTTATGACCAGGTTGTCCATGATATTTGCCGCCAGAATCTGAATGTCTTTATCGGCATTGACCGCTCCGGTTTGGTAGGGGCAGACGGCGAGACGCATCAGGGTGTATTTGATGTCGCATTCCTCCGCAACCTGCCAAATATGGTGGTCATGATGCCGAAAGATGAAAACGAAGGTCAGCATATGGTCAAAACAGCCATCGACTATAACGGAGGTCCCATTGCATTGCGTTATCCGCGGGGCAATGGTCTTGGTGTAGAAATGGATGATGAGCTTAAAGCCTTGAAAATCGGCAGCTGGGAAGTTTTAAGAGAAGGCAGCGATGCCGCCATTCTTACTTTCGGCACGACAATTCCGATGGCGATGGATGCCGCTGAAAAACTTGCAGAAAACGGCATCAATTCAGAGGTGGTCAATGCAAGATTCATTAAACCGTTGGACGAAGAAATGCTCCATGGTATTTTCAAACGCAATATTCCCGTGCTGACAGTTGAAGAAGCGATTCTGCAAGGCGGTTTCGGCAGTGCTGTTCTGGAATTTGCCCATGAAAATGGTTATCACGATGCCGTTATCGATCGTATGGGAATACCTGACCAATTCATAGAACATGGAGATGTAGCTGAATTGATGGATGAAATTCACTTGAACAGCGATCAAATCATAAGCACTGTAAAAAGCCAGATTCCTGAAAAATCACAGGCAGGTTACAAAGCTCTATGAATAAGATAAAAAAAGAGCGTGTGGATGTTCTCCTTGTTGACAGGGGAATATGTGAAACACGTGAAAAAGCAAAACGGGCCATCATGGCTGGAATCATCTATTCCGGTTCTGAGCGGATGAATAAACCGGGAGAAAAAATCTCTTCGGATGCTCCTCTCCAAATGAAAGGCAATGATTTGAAATATGTCAGCCGGGGCGGCTTGAAACTTGAAAAAGCCCTGGCTGAATTCGACTTGTCTGTAGAAGGGAAACTGATGCTGGATATCGGTTCTTCCACCGGTGGCTTCACGGACTGCGCTTTGCAGAACGGCGCTGCCCATTGTTACGCCCTCGACGTTGGCTATAACCAACTGGCGTGGAAAATCAGGCAGGACGAACGTGTAACGGTTATGGAGCGGACGAATTTCCGCCATTCCAAACCGGAAGATTTTACAGAAGGACTGCCTGAATTCGCCAGTATCGATGTATCTTTTATTTCATTGAAGATTATCCTTCCAGTATTGAAAACAATCCTGGTGCCTGGCGGGGACGTAATAGCCCTTGTAAAACCTCAATTCGAAGCAGGCAGAGAAAATGTCGGCAAAAAAGGCATTATACGAGATCCGAAAATCCATAAGGATGTTCTTATCAAAGTAGGCCGGTTTGCATCTGAAGCTGGTTTCCATATCCGGAATATGTCTTTTTCCCCTATTACTGGAGGGGAAGGCAATATTGAATTTCTCTTCCATTTGCAATCTGCTTTCGAAGGCGAAGAAATCGATGGTATTTCGGAACCCTTGGCAGACCAGACTGTGAAACTGGCTCATGAAAATCTCTAGCAGGCAAACACATTCCTTCGGGCATGTGTTTTCTTGTTTTTACAAACATTTAAGGTTACGATATAAAAGAATTAGAATAATTATTCATTCAGGGGGCGCATTATGAATAAAGGACAACGCCATATAAAGATCCGCGATCTCATTTCGAACCGAGAGATTGAAACACAGGATGAATTGGTGGATATATTGAAAGCCGGAGGGTATGAAGTTACTCAAGCTACGGTATCCAGAGACATTAAAGAGCTGCATCTTGTGAAGGTGCCTTTGCAGGATGGACGCTATAAATACAGTTTGCCAGCAGACCAGCGCTTTAATCCCATGCAAAAGTTGCATCGGGCACTTACCGATGCTTTTGTCAGCATCGACGGCGCCAGCCATTTTCTGATCATGAAAACTTTGCCCGGCAATGCCCATGCAATCGGTTCCTTGATCGACCATCTTGACTGGCCGGAAATTTTGGGAACCATATGCGGAGACGATACCTGTCTGATTATCTGCAGGGATATCGAACATCGTGACATATTAAAACAGCGATTGATTGAAATGCTTTGATAAAGAGGTGAAATGGTATGCTTCGTGAATTGGATATACGAAATTTTGCTATTATAGATAATTTAACAGTCAGTTTTACCGATGGACTTACCGTATTAACCGGCGAAACGGGTGCAGGAAAGTCAATAATCATCGATGCTGTCAACCTTTTGGCAGGCGGCAGGGGCAGCCAGGAATTTATCCGGCATGGAGCGAATAAAGCCGAGATTGAAGGGCTTTTTTCCATTGAGAATCCTAAACATCCCGTTTTTCGCAAAATGGATGAGCTGGGAATCGATTCTGCTGAAGGTGATGTATTGTTGCGCCGCGAGCTGAATGATAAAGGGAAAAACGTATGCAGGATAAACGGTAAAATGGTGACGATTTCCATTTTAAGGGAAGTCGGCGGTGCCTTGATCGATATTCACGGCCAGCATGAAACACAGGAATTGATGGATGAAAAACGGCATCTGCATCTTTTGGACCAATACGCAGGAAAAAGCCTTTTAAAAGCGAAAGCCAGTTACTCAAATACTTATGAAAAGTACATGAAGCTTAAACGCGAATTTTCTTCGTATAATGAAAATGAGCAGCAGATTGCACAGCGTATTGATTTATTGACCTTTCAGTTAAGGGAAATCGAAGCAGCTGAACTTGTTGCCGGGGAAGAAGAAGAACTGGCAATGGAACGAAAAAAACTGCAGAACTTCAATAAAATCTATGAATCAGTGGCTGCAGCACATGAGGCGATTCAAGGTGAAACCAAAGGTCTGGATTGGGTAGGATCTGCAATGTCAGAACTCGAACATGCCGCCTCTGTAGACGAAACATACCAAAGCCATTCGGAAATGGTCAGTGGGGCTTTTTATCAATTGCAGGATACAGCGACAGAGATCAAACGGATGCTCGACCAAATGGAGTTCGATCCTGCACGGCTTAACGAAATCGAGCAGCGTCTCGCCGCTATTCAAGGACTGAAGAGGAAATACGGCGCCTCCGTGGAAGATATCCTGTTGTATCAGGAGACCCAGACCGACGAATTGGATAAATTATTAAACCGTGACCAGCGTCTTCAACTTGACCAGCAAAAACTGAAAGAATTGAATGAGGATTTAAAAGTCGAGGCAGAAGAGCTGACTTTACTTAGAAAGAAAGCAGCTACTCGGTTAAGTAAGGACATTATGGAGCAGCTTCGCGAATTGCATATGGGCAAGGCTGCATTTGAAGTGGTTTTCGAACCGTTTGCACCGGGCAAATTTGACCGAAACGGCGGGGATTCAATTGCGTTCCATATTTCAACAAATTTGGGCGAACCCTTAAAGCCTTTGACGAAAGTCGCTTCAGGCGGTGAATTATCCCGAATGATGCTTGCTCTAAAAACGATTTTTTCGAAGCACCAAGGAATCACTTCCATCATTTTCGATGAAGTCGACACGGGGGTCAGCGGCCGCGTAGCACAGGCGATAGCAGAAAAAATTGCGGCTATATCCGTGCATTCCCAGGTATTGTGCATTTCTCACTTGCCGCAGGTTGCTGCAATGGCCGACCAGCATCTATTCATTGAAAAACGAATCGAGAAGAAACGCACTATAACAGCGGTCCATGAATTGGACGGCCGTGAGCGGACGGAAGAGATGAGCAGGATGCTCTCTGGAGCAGAAATTACAGAATTGACTTTGCAGCACGCAGATGAACTGCTTAAGCTTGCTAAAGACCGGAAGCTTGCGATGAGATAAAACTCCACCGGGCAGTTACAGGAGGACGAGAAATAATGGAAAAGATAACTATCGCGATTGCCGATGATAATCGCCAATTAGCGGATATGATGGTAGAATACCTGAACTTGCAAGAAAATATGGAAGTCGTAGCAGTAGCCCATAACGGAAAAGAATGCATCGAAATGCTGAAGAAGCAAAAAGTGGACATTCTCCTTTTGGATAATATCATGCCTTTCCTTGATGGCATCGGTGTTTTGGACGTCATCAAAGGAGAAGAGGAACTGAAGGATGTGCGGGTCATCATGTTATCCGCATTCGGCCAGGACACTTTAATGAGCCAGGCTGCTCAAAATGGTGCTTCTTATTTCATCATGAAACCGTTTGAGCTCGACCGGCTGGCTTTGCAGATTGAACATATTATGGAAGAGCAGGCCAGGGAGCCGGAAGTTAAAGATGACCCAATTACTGCTGTCATCAAGGAAATCGGGATTCCGCCACATATTAACGGTTATATCTACTTAAAGGAAGCTGTCAACCTGGTTTTGGAAGACCCGAATATAATCCATAAAGTGACCAAGTCGCTTTATCCTGGAATAGCTGAAAGGTTTGATACGACTTCCACACGTGTTGAACGTTCTATCCGTCACGCGATTGAGCTTGTCTGGAATCGCGGAGATATTAAAGCTATAGCACAAACCTTCGGATACAGTGAAGAATATTTGAAAAATCGGCCGGCAAATTCAGAGTTTATTGCTATGCTGTATGACACGGTCAGCCGTAATATGGAAAATGAAAGTGCCAATGCAGAGTAGCGGCAACAAGTTTTCCACTTCTAAGAGGGCATCAGAAAATATTATTTCTGGAGCCCTTTTTCTATACGGATAACTGTACATCCTTGGCAGGCATGATAAAATGGCTACGGACGGCATTAACTATTTGTCATTTGAAAATCCTTAAGCAGAAAGCGTGATATAGGTGCAGACTATTGAAATATACAGCCATCGCGGTGCTTCTTCTTCAGCACTCGAAAATACATGGACTGCTTTTCGAAGAGCTTGTGAGCTTGATGTAGGTATTGAACTGGACGTGCAGATTACGAAAGACGGAGTCGTGCTGGTATTCCACGATGATAACTTGAAAAGGCTGGGTGGCAAAAACCTGAATATAGCCGATATTGATTATGAAAAAGTGAAAGATTTAAAAATTGGCAAACGGGGTCGGCGGAAGTTTTCGGATGATCGCATTCCTCTGGCATATGAAGTTTTTCATTGGGCAAAAGAAAAAAAGGTTCCATTGAATATAGAGATTAAAGAATCGTTCGCTGTACACCCGGAAGGCCCGGAAATTTTGGCTGCCATGCTTGAAGGACTGAAGGATATCCATTTGTCTTCTTTCAACAGCGGGCTTCTGAAGGAAATGAAAAGATTAAAACCGGATATCGAAACAGCTCTGGTAGTCAAAAGGAATTTTTCTTTAATGCTATTGAAACAGCTGCCATGGATTGACGGTATCCATCTTCATAAACGCCTTTATTCAGAAAATCTTATAGCCAAACTGAAGGACATGGAGAAGACGATAAGGGTTTATGGAATTGTGGGAACAGAACAAGCTGTAAAACAGCCTTCGCAGTATCTTTCAGGGGTCATAACTGATTACCCAGCGAAAATAAAAGAAAAAATGCGTCTGCCGGAATAAGGCAGACGCATTTTTTAATGGGCGGTTTCGCTTTTCTTTACCCAGACTACTTTTGAAATCTCTTTGATACTGTCCCTTTTTTCCGGTCCCGGTTTAACAGGAAGCCGGCGAAAAAGCCGATGCCCAAAATAGTAAAAAGAAGACCAAGCGAGAATTGAAGCCAAAGTACAGGATATGGTTCCAGCAATTTATTGAATACGGAATCCCTCATCAGTTTAATGCCGTAAGCGGCCATAATTCCGGGAATTAAAAGAATGATGAATGCAATTAGACGTCCCATGTTTCCACTCCTTCTTTGTCTATTGTTCCGATTTCCATTAAAGTTGTCAAGAATTCATACCTGAGGTACCCTTAAATAAGGATTGCAATCTATTGCATGGTCAGTAAAGGAGTTTGAATTATCTTGCAAAAAGTATTAATTATTGGCGGCGGCGCAGGCGGCTCGGCCGTTCTTGAATTGCTTCGTGATTCAGAGAATCTGGATATGGTTGGCATTGCGGATATCAATCCTGCAGCTCCGGCACTGGATCTTGCGAAAGAACTGGGCATCACCATAAAAAACAGCTATAAGGATTTTGGTACAAACGATTTTGACATCGTCATCAATGTTTCTGGAAGCAACGAAGTGCAGCGGCAACTGGAAGATTATTTTCCCGGCAGTACGGTCATCATTCCCGGAAGTATTGCTAACTTCATCGTAAAGCTGATTAATGAGAAAGAACATTTCATCAAAAAACTAAGCGGCGAAAGCCATAAGCAAAACATCATCTTTAATTCGATCGAAGAAGGAATGATAGGCATTGACCAAACCAGCCATATCATTTTCATGAACCGCTCCGCTTCCCGGATGCTTGAAAAGGATTCAGGGGATGTCATCGGCAAACACATCCATGAATTGATCTCCACGAGTGAACTCCCGCGCATCTATGAAACAGGAAGAATCGAATTGAACCGGGAATTGCAATTGAAAAACGGGTTGAAAATTGTGACATCCCGCTTCCCGATGATTGATGAGAATGGTGAAATCATAGGGGCGTTTGCTGTTTTTCAGGATATTACGGAAGTGGTTTCACTGGCGGAAGAAATAACGGATCTGAAAGAAATACAGACCATGCTTCAGGCAATTATCCAGTCCAGTGATGACGCCATTTCAGTTGTGGATGAGAACGGCTATGGCCTGCTTGTTAACCCTGCTTATACAAGAATCACCGGTTTGCAGATGGAGGATGTCGTCGGGCAGCCTGCCTCTGCCGATATTTCCGAAGGGGAAAGCATGCATTTAAGGGCTTTGCAGACGAGAAAGCCGGTGCGCGGTGTAAATCTTAAAGTAGGTCCTGCAAATCGGGAAGTAATCGTCAATGTAGCACCCATCATTGTGGATAATATCCTGAAAGGCAGTGTGGGTGTCATTCATGACACGACAGAAATAAGGTCTCTTATGAAAGAGCTTGACCGTGCAAGAAGCATTATCCGGACACTGGAATCAAAATACACTTTTGACGATATCATCGGCTTATCTCCTGAAATGCAACTGTCATTGCAACAGGCCAAGCTGGCTGCACAAACGCCTGTCACTGTATTGCTCCGCGGGGAATCCGGTACAGGCAAAGAGTTGTTCGCTCACGCCATACATAGTGCGAGTGACCGGAAATACAATAAATTTGTCCGTGTAAACTGTGCGGCTTTATCTGAAGAATTGCTGGAGAGTGAGCTTTTTGGCTATGAGGAAGGTGCAATGCCTGGAGTCAAAAGCGGTGAAAAGAAAGGGTTGTTTGAAGAGGCGAATAACGGCAGTATCTTTATAGATGAAATCGGTGAATTATCGCCAGCCATACAAAGTAAGTTATTGAGGGTGCTGCAGGAACACGAAACTCTCCGGATAGGAGGGAGCAAACCCGTTCCTGTTAATGTCCGGGTCATCGCTTCAACAAACGCGAATATGGAGAAAGCATTGCTTGACGGAACTTTCAGGGAAGACCTCTATTACCGCCTCAACCGAATGCCGATCCTTATTCCCCCTCTTCGGAGCAGAAAACAGGATATTCCACGTATAGTGGACCGGCTGCTGATGAAATTGAATCAGGAGTATGGCAGAAACGTTGAAAGTGTCACCGATAAAGCATTGCAGCTTTTGCGTTTATACGATTGGCCCGGGAACGTCAGGGAACTGGAGAATGTCATCAGCCGAGCTATGATCTTTATGAATATCAATGAAAAAGTACTGACAGAAAAAAATATACCATTGAATATGATCAAAGCGGCAGAAGCCAAAAACGAAGTTGCCATCGAAAGTGGCAGCCCTCTCCAAGAGCAGCTGGATACTGTTGAAAGGGGAATCCTGCAACGGGCCATCGAAGAAAACAATGGAAACAAATCGAAGACTGCCAAATCACTGGATATATCTTTGAGAACTTTATATTACAAGCTGGAAAAGTTCGGGTTGACCTGAATTGCAACTAATTGCACGTTTTTGCAAGAATTTGCAAAGAGTTCGGCTGTTTTCACTTGATAAAACGCTTACATCCCTTATATTACGGGCTTTTTTCTGCTTTAATTAAATAGAATGAGGTGATAATCAATGACCACATTAAATGAAATAGTTGAACAGATTTCTTTAGAAGTAAAACAAAATGATGTGGCGGTTGCCGCTGCTGCTGATATGGAAGTTTTGGAAGCGGTTAATATGGCAATTACGCGCAATATAGCCAGTTTCAGTCTTTTCGATGAAGAAGCCAAGCTCAAGGGGATGATCAGTGAACATTTTCCTCATTTGCTGAATCATCCGAAGGTCAGGCTGGTCAACGTAAAAGGAGCGGTACAAGCTGCAAATGCCGCAGTGAAATCCGTTTTCGTCAAGGATTCGAATGTTTTGATGAAAGGCCATATTCCAACGGCAGTGCTTCTAAAGGCCGTATTGAATGAAGATTATGGTTTGCGGACAGGGAATATCCTGTCCCATGTTGCGGCATTTGAAATTGCCGGTTTTAACAGGCTCATCTTTGTTACGGATGCCGGCATGAATATCACGCCTGATCTTATGCAAAAAGCACAGATTATCCGCAATGCTGTCCAAATTGCACGCTCCACAGGCATAGAAATCCCTGTTGTTGCACCTCTTGCCGCAGTTGAAGTTGTAAATCCTGCAATGCAGGCAACTCTGGATTCTGCAGCTTTGACTGCTATGAACCGGAGAGGGCAAATCACGGATTGTATAGTTGATGGGCCATTGGCTTTGGATAATGCAATATCAACCATTGCCGCTGAACATAAAGGCATAATGGGAGCCACAGCTGGAAAAGCGGATATCCTGGTGGTTCCGAACATAGAAGCAGGCAATATCCTGTATAAATCATTAGTCTATTTCGCAAAAGCGAAAGTCGGAGGAGTCATTGCGGGCGCTAAAGCTCCCATTGTCCTGACTTCACGGGCAGATAGTGCAGAAAGTAAATTGTTTTCACTAGCATTGGCAATTAAATCATCTGCCATTGAATAAATCATTAGGAGGAATTTAATATGGAAATATTTAAAAAAATGGAAGAACACGATTACGAGCAATTGGTATTTTGCCAGGACAAAAATTCCGGTTTGAAAGCGATCATCTGCATTCACGATACTACTTTGGGGCCTGCTCTTGGGGGCACGCGCATGTGGAATTATGAAACAGAAGAAGAAGCGATTGAAGATGCAATCCGCCTTGGACGCGGAATGACATATAAGAATGCTGCAGCCGGCCTTAATCTTGGCGGCGGTAAAACTGTTATCATCGGAGACCCGTTGAAAGACAAAAACGAAGAAATGTTCCGTGCATTCGGACGTTTCATCCAAGGATTGAACGGCCGTTATATTACAGCGGAAGATGTAGGAACGACTGTTGCTGATATGGACTTGATCCACGAAGAAACAGATTTCGTAACAGGTATTTCCCCTGCATTCGGTTCTTCTGGCAATCCATCACCTGTAACAGCTTACGGCTGCTATATCGGTATGAAGGCTGCTGCTCTTGAAGCATTCGGCGATGATTCACTTGAAGGCAAAACTGTTACTGTCCAGGGCGTAGGGAACGTGGCTTACACATTGTGTGAATATCTGCACAAAGAAGGCGCAAACCTTATCGTTACTGACATCAATAAAGATGCAGTTCAGCGCGCAGTTGATAATTTCGGTGCGACAGCTGTTGAACCGAATGATATCTATTCACAGGAAGCTGATATTTTCGCTCCATGTGCGATGGGTGCAATCATCAATGACGATACTATCCCGCAATTAAAAGTGAAAGTTGTTGCTGGATCAGCAAACAACCAGTTAAAAGAAGAACGCCACGGTGATGAACTTGAAGCTCGCGGCATCGTTTATGCTCCTGACTTCGTAATCAATTCCGGAGGTGTAATCAACGTCGCTGATGAACTTTACGGATACAATAACGAACGTGCGATGAAGCGTGTGGAAACAATCTACGATAGCATTTCCCGCATCTTCGCAATTTCAAAACGAGATGGCATTCCTAGCTATCAGGCAGCAGACCGCATGGCTGAAGAGCGTATCGAACGCGTCCGTAAATCACGCAGCCAATTCCTGCGCAATGAACACAATATCATTAGCAGACGCTAATCTGAAATGGAGGGATCGCTTTGCAGGAACAGTCCTATCGCATACTGGTCATAAACCCCGGTTCCACATCAACAAAAATAGGCGTTTTTGACAACGATATTCTGATCATGGAAAAAACGATCCGCCATTCAACAGAAGCGATCAATGAATTTCCAACGATCATCGACCAATATGCTTTTCGCAAACAGACCATTTTGGAAGCCTTGGATAAAGAAGGAATGAACGTTTCGAAACTCTCCGCTGTCTGTGGGAGAGGAGGATTGCTGCGGCCAATTGAAGGCGGCACGTATGCAGTAAATGAAGCGATGCTGGCGGATCTTCGAAAAGGGGTTTCCGGTCAGCACGCTTCAAACCTGGGCGGCATCATCGCAAATGAAATTGCCGCTGGACTGAACATCCCAGCGTTTATCGTGGATCCCGTCGTGGTGGATGAGCTGGACCCGATTGCCAGGATATCAGGCTTTTCCCTGATTGAACGAAAATCGATTTTCCACGCTTTGAATCAGAAGGCGGTAGCCAGAAGATATGCAAAAGAGAAAGGCCGCCGATATGAAGATCTCCGTCTCATTGTCACTCACATGGGCGGAGGCATTACAGTCGGCGTACACAAAGAAGGCCGTGTGGTGGAAGTCAATAATGGCTTGCACGGAGATGGGCCTTTCAGCCCTGAGCGGGCCGGTACGGTTCCAGCCGGTGATTTGGTCGAGCTATGCTTTTCCGGCCAATACTACCGCCATGAAATTATGAAGCGCCTCGTCGGCCAGGGTGGGCTTGTCAGTTATCTGGGCACCAATGATGCCGTGACTGTTGAAAAACGCATCCAAAAAGGCGATCGGCAGGCGGAAATGGTCTATGATGCGATGGCTTACCAGGTTGCAAAGGAAATCGGCTCAGCGAGTGCAGTGCTGCAAGGGAAAGTAGACGCCATTATCCTTACCGGCGGCCTTGCATACGGAAAAGGCTTTGTAAAAGCGATTTCCGACAGAATCAGCTGGATAGCGGATGTAGCAGTCCACCCGGGTGAAAATGAATTGCAGGCACTTGCTGAAGGTGCAGTCAGAGTATTGAATAATGAAGAAACAGCTAAAATTTATCCAGCTTTATAATAGAAGGAGGACGCTTACATGGCACAGAATTATGATGTAGTCATCCTTGGCGGTGGAACCGGCGGTTATGTTGCCGCCATTCGTTCTGCCCAGCTTGGCTTGAAAACCGCTATCGTTGAAAAAGGCGATCTTGGCGGAACTTGCCTTCACAAAGGATGTATTCCGAGCAAAGCTTTGCTCCGAAGCGCAGAAGTTTACTCGACAGCGAAGAACCATGCTGCTGATTTCGGAGTCAATACTGGAGAAGTCAGCCTTGATTTTTCAAGAGTTCAAGAGCGCAAACAAGGAATCGTCGATCAATTGCACAATGGTGTAAAAGGATTGATGAAAAAAGGGAAGATTGATGTTTATGAAGGAATCGGCCGTATTTTGGGGCCTTCCATCTTTTCTCCGAATCCTGGCACGATTTCTGTCGAAATGAATAATGGCGAAGAAAACGAAATGCTGATTCCGAATAACGTCATCATCGCAACCGGATCACGTCCGCGCAGCTTGCCTGGCCTTGAAATTGACGGCGAATTCGTTATGAGTTCAGACGAAGCGCTGGCAATGACGGAATTGCCGAAGTCAATACTGATTGTCGGCGGAGGTGTCATCGGCATAGAATGGGCATCAATGCTCAACGACTTCGGTGTTGAAGTGACGGTCATCGAATATGCTGACCGCATCATTCCAACTGAGGACAAAGATATTTCAAAAGAAATGCTTAAATTATTGAAGAAAAAAGGCATCACTTTTGCTACAAGTGCAAAAGTGATGGCTGATACCCTTGAAAAAGGCGATAACAGCGTTACAATTCAGGCTGAAATCAATGGTGAAAACCAGAGTTTCTCTGCTGAAAAAATGCTTGTGTCCGTGGGACGCCAGGCAAATGTTGAAAATATCGGGATTGAAAATACGGACATAATTGTGGATAAAGGGTTTATTCAAGTGAAAAACACTTTCCAAACAAAAGAGTCCCATATTTACGCAATCGGTGATGTTATCGGCGGCCTGCAATTAGCGCATGTTGCATCTCATGAAGGTATTACCGCGATTGAACATATTAAAGGCAATAATCCGCATGCCATTGATTATGATAAAGTTTCCCGGTGCATCTACTCAAATCCCGAAGCAGCAAGCGTGGGCATTACTGAAGAGCAGGCAAAAGAAAAAGGGCATGACGTAAAAGTCGGTAAATTTTCTTTCAAAGCTATCGGTAAAGCGCTTGTTTATGGTGAAAGTGACGGATTTGTCAAAATCATCGCTGATAAAGAAACAAATGACGTCCTTGGAGTCCATATGATCGGACCGCACGTGACGGATATGATTTCTGAAGCAGGTCTTGCAATGGTTCTCGATGCTACTCCATGGGAAATTGCAGACACCATCCACCCTCACCCGACATTGTCCGAAGTCATGGGTGAAGCTGCTCTTGCCGTTGACGGCAACGCAATCCACAGTTAAAGGAGGAAATTTGAATGTCAGCTAAACACGAAGAAATCGGCTTGTCGAATGATGATGTACTGAAAATGTATGAAACGATGCTTATGGCACGCCGTGTCGATGAACGTATGTGGCTTTTGAACCGGGCGGGTAAAATTCCGTTCGTAATTTCGTGCCAGGGACAGGAAGCGGCACAGGTTGGTGCAGCTTTCGCATTGGACAACGAAAAAGATTATATTGCTCCTTATTACCGCGATATGGGTGTAGTCCTGCATTTCGGCATGACGCCAAAAGATCTGATGCTTTCCGCATTTGCCAAAGCAGAAGACCCTAACTCCGGCGGCCGCCAGATGCCTGGCCATTTCGGACAGAAGAAAAACCGTATCCTGACAGGCTCTTCGCCAGTAACAACTCAGCTTCCTCATGCTGTAGGCGTTGCATTGGCCGGGAAAATGAAAAAACAGGATTTCATCACTTTCACAACTCTTGGTGAAGGTTCATCCAACCAGGGAGATTTTCATGAAGGCATGAACTTTGCGGGCGTCCATAAACTGCCGGTCATCATTATGGTGGAAAACAATAAATACGCAATTTCTGTTCCTTTCGAACGCCAGATTGCGAGCAAGAATGTATCAGACCGTGCAATCGGATACGGTATGCCGGGCGTTACAATCGACGGCAATGACCCGATTGAAGTATACAAACATGTTAAAGAAGCAGCTGATCGCGCTCGCCGCGGAGAAGGGCCAAGTTTGATCGAAACCGTTTCAGAACGTATGACTGCGCACTCATCAGATGATGATCACAGACAATACCGTGCGGCAGATGAACTGGCAGAACAAAAAGATAAGGATCCAATTCTTTTATTCGGGGCGTATCTGAAAGAAAATAACATCCTGAACGATGAGCTTGAAAAAGAAATCAACGACCGCATAATGGTAATTGTAAACGAAGCAACTGACTATGCTGAAAATGCACCTTACGCAGCGCCTGAAGATGCTATGAAATATGTCTATGCAGAAAAAGGAGGGAACGAATAATGGCAGTAATGAATTATATTGACGCCATAACGCTCGCCATGAAAGAAGAGATGGAACGTGACGAGAACGTATTCGTTCTCGGAGAAGACGTCGGTAAAAAAGGCGGCGTCTTCAAAGCGACTGCCGGTCTTTACGATCAATTCGGCGAAGACCGCGTTCTAGATACACCTCTTGCTGAATCCGCTATTGCCGGTGTTGGAATCGGTGCAGCCATGTATGGCCTTCGTCCGATTGCTGAAATGCAATTTGCCGATTTCATCATGCCTGCGGTGAACCAGATTATTTCCGAGGCTTCACGCATCCGTTACCGTTCAAACAATGATTGGTCATGTCCGATAGTTTTCCGCGCTCCATTTGGCGGCGGCGTTCACGGCGCGCTTTACCATTCCCAATCAGTTGAAGCGATATTCGCCAACCAGCCAGGTTTGAAAATTGTCATCCCGTCAACACCTTATGATGCAAAAGGTCTTTTGAAAGCGGCGATCCGCGACGATGATCCGGTTATGTTCTTTGAGCATAAACGCGCGTACCGTCTCATCAAAGGTGAAGTGCCTGAAGACGACTACACGATTGAAATCGGTAAAGCTGACGTGAAACGCGAAGGTGAAGATATCACAGTCATCACTTACGGTTTAGCTGTGCATTTTGCGTTGCAAGCGGCCGAGCGTCTTGCTGAAGACGGTTATTCTGCACACATTCTTGACCTTCGCACAATTTATCCATTGGATAAAGAAGCTATCATTGAAGCGGCTAAGAAAACAGGAAAAGTGCTTCTTGTAACTGAAGACAATAAAGAAGGAAGCATCATTGGCGAAGTTGCAGCGATCATTGCTGAAAACTGCCTGTTCGATCTTGATGCCCCGATTATGCGTCTTGCAGGACCTGATATTCCAGCAATGCCGTATGCTCCGACCATGGAGAAATTCTTCATGATCAACCCGGATAAAGTTGAAAAAGCAATGCGTGAGCTAGCTGAATACTAAAAATTATTTTTAAATATATAGGGTGAAGTAAAGAACCAGTATTATTATGCCGCTTCGGCGCTATGGACAAGCCTCCCGCAATAAGCCGAGAAGAGCACTCGTCTTATTGCTCCGGCCAGTCCGGAGCCGCGCCTTTGCTGAGAGAACTCTCTAAAGATATGGAGCAAAACAGCGAATAATTGACCGAAGCTTGCGAGGGCAACTATTTGCGACGAAGCAGCGCAGCGATGCAGGAGCAATATTTTAAATTGGTTCAAACCGAGCAACCACAAATTAAATTTACGTGCTCCTGCAGTGCTCCGCACTTCGTCGCAAAGACTTAGCCTCGCTAGCGTCGGCTAATGTCTTCGCAGCTGTTTTGCGGAATATCGACTGAATAGAATCATTAATTCAACATATTTATAAGAAAAAGGAGGAATCCCTTTGGCTATTGAAAATATTAAGATGCCTCAACTTGGCGAAAGTGTCACTGAAGGAACGATTGAAAAATGGCTCGTTGCTCCTGGCGACCACGTCAATAAGTATGATGCTCTTGCTGAAGTGAATACTGATAAAGTAACAGCGGAAGTGCCTTCTTCATTCACAGGAACGATCAAGGAACTGGTTGCTTCAGAAGGCGACACCCTGTCTGTCGGTGAAATTGTCTGCACAATTGAAACTGAAGGCGGAGATTCAGAACCGGTGGAAGAAGCGAAACCGGCTGCAGATGAAAAAGCCAATGAGATGCCAGCTGCCGGGGCAAAACCGACTGATGGCCTGAAAGGCGAAAAAGGTTCTTCACAACCGGCTAAGGCCAGTGGTTCAAAAGCGCGTTATTCTCCTGCGGTCATGCGTTTGGCACAGGAAAATGACATCGATTTGACTCAAGTTGAAGGTTCGGGCAATGAAGGGCGCATCACCCGCAAGGATATTATGGCGCTGATTGAAAGCGGAAATATTCCAAAAGCAGGGGACGCACCAGCAGCTTCTTCTCAACAGGCTGAGGAAACAACTCAGGAGCAGCCAGCACCTTCTGCTCCTGCACAGAAAGCTCCATCAGCACCGATTCAAAGTGCTCCTGGAGATGTAGAAATTCCGGTTACCGGCGTTCGCCGTGCAATTGCTGCAAACATGTTGAAGAGCAAACACGAAGCTCCGCATGCATGGATGATGATTGAAGTCGATGTTACGAACCTGGTTCAATACCGCGACTCCATCAAAGGCGATTTCAAGAAAAAAGAAGGATTCAATATCACTTATTTCGCTTTCTTCGTAAAAGCGATCTCCCAGGCACTGAAAGAATTCCCGATGATGAATTCAATGTGGGCTGGCGATAAGATCATCCAGAAGAAAGACATCAATATTTCAATTGCCGTTGCATCCGATAACGCATTGTTCGTCCCGGTCATCAAAGATGCGGATGAAAAATCTGTTAAAGGCATCGGTAAAGAAATCAATGAACTGGCTTTGAAAGCGCGTTCCGGAAAACTCGGTTCAGCTGAAATGCAGGGCGGCACATTTACAGTCAATAACACAGGTTCATTCGGTTCTGTCCAGTCGATGGGAATCATCAACCATCCACAGGCGGCGATTGTCCAGGTGGAATCGATTGTTAAACGTCCGATGATCATGGATAACGGTATGATTGCAGCCCGCGACATGGTTAACCTTTGTCTTTCACTTGACCATCGTGTGCTTGACGGACTTGTTTGCGGCCAATTCCTTGGACGCGTCAAGGAAATCCTTGAGAACATGTCAAAAGAAAATACTTCTGTGTATTAAGAAAAAAGCTTGAAGTCTTCGGACTTCAAGCTTTTTTGGCTTTAATAGACCGGAGTTCTCAGGTAAAATGGAGAAGAGATAGATAAGGGAGGGAATATTTTGACGATCGATTCGATGAAACAAACAGAATTTCCGAAGCATACATACGAAGATTGGCGGCAAGCTGCTGAAAAGGCTATTGGCGGCAAACCTGTTGATCCAACACTTAAAACACAGACGATTGAAGGCGTTGAATTAGAACCCTTATATACGAAAGAAATGCTTGATGCTCTTGGAGAACTTCCAGCTTTTCAGCAGGAAGCTGTAAGAAGCGGCAAAAAAGAAGCCGGCTGGCTGATAGCACAGGAAGTGCTGTCTGAATCTCCGGAAGATTTTCTGCTGAAAACAAAAGAGGATCTTTTAAAGGGCAATGATATGGTTGTTTATACGAGTTCACAGGAGTTTATCTGGTCCGACCGGGAGCTTAAACAATTAGCGGAACTTCTTGTCAAACACCCTTTCTATTTTAAATTGACCAGCGAAGATACGGATATTTTACGTGTCTTTGATCTTATTGATGAAAAAAATCACGGCCAGTTAAAAGGCGTAATTTTCTCGGAAGAGGAAGCAACTGCGCCAGGGAAAGTCAGAACACGGTTGGTCGATACGATTCCGGTGCATCATGCAGGGGGCACGATCATCCATGAATTGGGTGTGGCTTTGAGCATTCTTGCTGAAACCATCAAAGAAGGCAGTTACAAGGAAACAGCTGCGAAGACGTGGATCCGTTTTGCCGTGGATACTCAATTCTTCCAGGAAATCGCTAAGCTTCGCGCTTTCCGCGGTTTATGGAAAGCTTTCAGTGAAGCGTACGGAGAAGAAGCGGTAAGCATACCTGTTTATACCGAAACCTCTGTCCGTTCCTATTCGAAACTGGACCCGTATGTCAATCTGCTGCGTGCCGGCAATGCAAGTTTTGCAGCAGTGCTCGGTGGAACGGATGCACATACAGTTCACCCGCATGACTTTCTGACGGTGTCACAGCCGTCAAGCCGAAGAATCGCGCGCAATGTCCAGCTGGTCATTAAAGAGGAAAGCCATGCATCACGCGTGCTGGATGCTTCAGCTGGCTCTTACTTTATCGAACATCTGACAAACGAATATATAGAAGCCTCTTGGAATTACTTCCTTGAAATTGAAGAAGCGGGCGGCTATTCTGAAGTCATCAAATCCGGCTGGCTGACCGACGATATTCAAGGGAAATGGCTTGAACGGGAAAAACTTGCAGCAGAACGGAAAATTTCGCTGATCGGCACCAATATTTATGCCAATCCGCAAGAAGCTGTAAAAGACCATTCCATCGACAACAGCCATCTGGAATATATTACTGCTAAACGTCTGGCGACACCATTCGAAAAACTTCGCGCCAAAAGCCGGGAAATCGAATTGAAAGTGGCCATTATACATTTGGGTCCTTTAAAGGATGTTAAGGCGAAATCCGATTTTGTCGAAGGATTATTGGCAGTCGGAGGGATTGAACCGGAAATCAGTCCCGAGCTGAAGGATGCAGAGTCAGTTAACAAATACCTGGCTGAACACGCATTCGATTATGCAGTGTTGTGCGGAGCCCCGGAAAAGCTGGAGGCAATCATTCCGGGCATCAGCAGCTCTGCAGTACTGGATGTGGCAGGTAAATATCCAGCAGAGCAAATGGATTCATGGAAATCAAATGCTTTGTCCGATGCTGTCTATTCAGGACAGAATATCGTATCGAAGCTGGAACAGATTCTGAACTTAGGAAAGAAGGCGCTTTAATATGACCAAACCCGATTTTTCCAAAGTCGATTTGAAAAAATTCACCATTAATAATAGTGAAACCTTATCTGAAGATGCATTCCTGACGAATGAAGGGATTTCCATAAAGCCGGTATATTCTGCAGAAGATACTGAGGGAGTTGCAGATTCGTTGCCAGGATATGCTCCGTATATTCGAGGACCATATCCAACCATGTACGCTTCCAGACCATGGACAGTACGACAATATGCGGGGTTTTCAACAGCAGAAGAAAGCAATGCTTTTTATCGCCGCAATTTGGCGATGGGGCAAAAAGGATTATCTGTCGCTTTCGATCTGGCTACACACCGCGGCTACGACTCTGACCATCCGCGTGTTGTCGGGGATGTCGGAAAAGCTGGCGTAGCAATAGACAGTGTGGAAGATATGAAGATACTGTTCGACGGCATTCCGCTTGATAAAATGTCCGTCTCCATGACAATGAACGGAGCAGTCCTGCCGATCATGGCATTTTTCATCGTAGCGGCTGAAGAACAGGGTGTTACGCCGGACCAATTGGCCGGCACGATTCAGAATGATATTTTGAAGGAGTATATGGTGCGCAACACATATATCTATCCTCCTGCAATGTCGATGAAAATCATTGCGGATATTTTTGAATATACATCCCGGAAAATGCCGAAATTCAATTCAATCTCAATTTCCGGCTATCATATCCAGGAAGCTGGAGCTACAGCTGATATTGAACTGGCCTATACACTTGCTGATGGATTGGAATATGTGCGAACCGGCTTGAAAGCGGGCATCGGCATCGATTCATTTGCTCCCCGGTTGTCGTTTTTCTGGGGAATCGGCATGAATTACTTCATGGAAGTGGCAAAAATGCGCGCTGCCCGTGAAATCTGGGCCAAAATGATGAAGTCGTTTGATCCGCAGAACCCTAAATCTCTGGCACTCCGTACACATTCCCAAACTTCCGGCTGGAGTCTTACCGAGCAGGATCCATTCAATAATGTCACCCGTACATTGCTCGAAGCGAACGCAGCCGCGATGGGTCATACGCAATCGCTGCATACCAATGCCCTTGACGAAGCGATAGCTTTGCCGACAGATTTCTCTGCCCGCATTGCCCGTAATACGCAGCTGTTTTTACAGGAAGAAACAGGAATGACCAATGTCATCGATCCATGGGGAGGTTCTTTCTATGTAGAGAGTCTGACAAAGCAATTGACCGACAAAGCATGGGAATTGATCGAAGAAGTCGAAGAGCTCGGCGGTATGGCAAAAGCGATCGAAACCGGCTTGCCGAAAATGCGGATTGAAGAAGCGGCAGCGAAAAAGCAGGCGCAAATCGATTCCGGCGAAGAGTCGATTATCGGCGTCAACCGCTATCGTCTTGACCAGGAAGATCCGATTGATATTTTGAATATCGATAATACGATGGTGCGCAAGAAACAGATTGAACGCATCGAGATGGCGAAAGCGAAAAGAGACAGTGATAAAGTGAAACAGGCACTCGACGAACTCACAGCTGCAGCTAAAGAAGGAAATGAAAATATTCTTGAATGTGCTGTAAAAGCTGCCCGTGAACGGGCTACACTCGGTGAAATTTCCGATGCAATCGAACTCGCATCCGGCAGACATAAGGCGGTGATCCGTTCAGTGAGCGGTGTATACAGTTCAAACTTCTCCAATCAGCAGGAAATTGAAGTCGTTAAAGAAATGACGGAAGACTTTATTGAAAATGAAGGCCGCAGACCGCGTATTCTCGTTGCGAAAATGGGACAGGACGGCCACGACCGCGGCGCGAAGATTATTGCCACTGCATTTGCTGACCTTGGCTTTGATGTGGATATCGGACCGCTGTTCCAAACTCCTTCGGAAACTGCCCAGCAGGCGGCTGAAAATGATGTTCATGTGATCGGTGTAAGTTCTCTTGCAGCGGGACATCGTACATTGGTGCCGGATCTTGCAGCCGAACTGAAAAAATTGGGACGTGAAGATATTCTGATTGTAGTAGGCGGAGTAATACCTGCACAGGATTATGAATTCCTGCGCAACAACGGAGCAAGTGCCATCTTCGGACCAGGTACGGTGATTCCGGTCGCTGCCCAAAAAGTGATAGAAGAAATCTATGTACGCCTCGGATACGAGGAAGTGGCGGACTGATGGAGCGCAACAACGGCTCTAGACGTGTCATGGACGGTGTGAATGCTGCGCATGACGGCATGGCGCCGGCGCCCCGGAAAAAATTCAAAAAGCCGGAAAAGAAGAATTTGAATATCGAAGAAATAGCTGAAGGTGTCAAAAGCGGTTCCCGTTTGCATCTCGGTAAAGCCATCACTTTGCTGGAAAGTTCCAACCCATCCGATAAAAGAGATGGGCAGAATCTGTTGAACAGTCTTTTGCCGTCCACCGGCAACAGCCTTCGTATCGGTATAACAGGGGTGCCGGGTGCCGGTAAAAGCACGTTCATCGAAACCTTCGGTGAAATGCTCACCGGCCTGGGTTTCCGTGTAGCGGTACTAGCCATTGACCCGAGTTCATCTGTTACAGGCGGCAGCATCCTGGGTGACAAAACCAGGATGGAGCAGCTGGCTAAAAACCCGAAAGCCTTTATTCGACCATCACCGACAGCCGGAACGCTTGGCGGTGTCCATAAAAAAACCCGTGAAACGATGCTGGTTTGCGAAGCTGCCGGGTATGACGTCATTCTGGTGGAAACGGTAGGTGTCGGGCAGAGTGAAACCTTGGTCCGGGGAATGGTTGATATGTTCCTGCTGCTTGTTCTTACAGGAGCAGGAGATGAACTGCAGGGAATGAAAAAAGGGATTCTGGAGCTGGCAGATGCCATTCTTGTCCATAAAGCTGACAGTGGGAATCTGCCTTTGGCGGAAAAAACGGTGAGGGAATATAAGCAGATGCTGCATTTCCTGCAACCGGCAACCGAAAATTGGAAAACACGTGCCATTGCTGTTTCTTCGATTGAAAATAACGGGATCCAGAATGTCTGGGAAATGGCAAAAGAATTTGAATCCACTGCCAAAGAAAACGGTATTTTCGATAAGCGCAGACAAACCCAGACGAAGGATTGGTTCCGCTCGATGATCACAGATGAATTATACGGCAGGTTTTTCGAAGACCCTGACAAACGCCGGATGGTCAAAGATCTGGAGCAGCAAATACTGGCTGAAAAATTGACAGTTGCACAGGCAATCCAGGAATTATTCGAGTAAGCTTTTTTGCAGAACGCGCCAACACCTGCTATGATTGTTACAGATAATAGAAGGAGTGATAGCTTTGAGTATGGATTTTAATTTCCTTATGAATGATATAGCAACACAAGCCCGTAAAGAACTTACCGACGGCGGCTATAAAGAACTGACAACGCCTGAAGATGTTAACGAGGCATTGACTCAACCGGGTACAAGCCTTGTTATGATCAACTCGGTTTGCGGATGCGCAGGCGGCATCGCAAGACCTGCGGCGCTTCACGCAGTCCATTACGATAAACGCCCGGATAACCTTTACACGGTTTTTGCCGGACAGGACAAAGAAGCAACTGCGCAGGCACGCGCAATCTTCGGTGACGACCACTTGCCGTCATCTCCATCTTTCGCTATCGTTAAAGACGGAAAAATGGTGGATGAAATTGGACGTCACGAAATTGAAGGCCATGATCCAATGTCAGTAATTACTCATATTCAGGCATTGTTTGAAGAGCATTGCAACGAAATCTAAAAAGAAAATGCCCCTCAAAAAGGGGCGTTTTTTTATGTGGGGATAAGAGGAGGCGAGGAATCTGAAACTTAAAAGACTATCGATCGGCTACCGCACATTAAAAACGGCTGTCGGTGTCATCCTCGCGATTTCACTGGCGCAATTGCTGCAGCTCGAATTTTTCGTATCTGCAGGAATTCTGACAATCCTTTGCATTCAGCCGACAAAGAAGCGCTCGATCCGTGCTGCTCTTTCCAGATTCATAGCGAGCCTGATTGCAATTGGCTATGCATTTGTATTTCTGGAAGGAATTGCTTACCATCCGGCTGTAGTCGGATTAATGATCCTGCTGTTCATACCCGTACTCGTCAGCCTTCGCTTAGCTGATGGATTCGTGTCAAGTTCCGTCATCGTCTTTCATATCTATAGTGCAGGAAACTTGACCGGAAGTTTATTTTTGAATGAAATTCTGCTTATGGTAGTCGGCTTTGGAACTGCTTTGCTGGTCAATATGTACATGCCGAGCATCGAAAAGAAATTGGACGATTACCGTTATCAAATAGAAGTGCTGTATGCTAAAATCCTTCATGAAATGGCTGTTTATCTGAAAGACGGCAAGAGCGACTGGGATGGCAAAGAGTTGATGGAAACTGAAGAATTATTGGGCAAAGCAAAAGCTTTGGCGTATCAGGACGTAGAGAACCACGTCACCCGGCTCGAAAACAAATACTACCGGTATTTCGATATGCGCCAGGATCAATTTGAAATTATCGAGCGCATTCTGCCCAAAATTTCGACTTTGCCGGTCCTTGTTAAACACGCCCAATTGATAGCGGATTTCCTCAACGATCTGGCGGACCATGTCCATGCCGGCAATACCGCTTACCATTACCTCGATAAGCTGGAAGTTGTGAAGAAGGAATTTTCCCTGCTGCCGCTGCCGAAAAGCCATAAAGAATTCCAGTCGATGGCTGCCTTATACCAAGTGATCGAAGAATTGGATTCCTATCTGGAAATCAAACAATCTTATAGAGGTTTTACAAACAAGAAAACGGCCGAGGAGTAATCTCCCCGGCCGTTTTTGTGTTCAGAATTTATTAAAGTACAAAGCTTAATCCCATCATTAAGCTGGACAGAAGCATTAGGGCAACCATAGCGTAGACGATGACTTTGCGGAATGTTTGGTTTCTCATTAGCAGATAATCTCCTTTATGTGCATTTGAACTTGTAGGTAGAATAACATAATTCTCTGTAATTTTGAAGAGGCAAGTGCTTTGCGCCAAATATTCTTCAACAACTAGAGTTTTTCTCCGTGAATCGGTACAATAAGAAGGAAGCAAAAAGAAGGTGGGATAAAAGATGAAGAAAGTTGATCATATCGGCATCGCCGTACGAAACCTGGATGACGTTCTTCCTTATTACACGGAAACGCTCGGCTGTCCGCTCTTAAAAATCGAGGAAGTCGAATCTGAACGTGTGCGTGTGGCATTTATCGATGCGGGCAACATCAAGTTGGAGTTGCTGGAACCGATGGATGACAGCAGCGCAATCCATAAATTCCTTGAGAAAAAAGGGGAAGGCATTCACCACATCGCTTTCGGTGTCGAAAACATCGAGCAGCGCATGGATGAGTTGAAGGAAAAAGGCGTCCGTTTATTGAATGAGCAGCCGAAAAATGGTGCAGGCGGAGCTTTAGTCGCTTTCATGCATCCGAAATCATCAAACGGCGTGCTGTATGAATTGTGTCAGAAACAGTAGATAAGGGGTGTTAGTCTAGTATGGATATCTATGAAAGAATAAATGAATTATACGACCGCAAACGCAAAATCGAGCTTGGCGGCGGAGAAGAAAGAATTGACAAACAGCACGAAAAAGGCAAATTGACTGCCCGTGAGCGTATTGATTTGCTAGTTGATGAAGGGTCTTTTGTCGAGTTAAACCCATTTGTTGAACACCGGACAGTAGATTTCGACATGGCTGAAGGTCCTGGCGAAGGTGTTGTAACAGGATACGGTAAAGTTGACGGCCGTCCAATCTATCTGTTTTCACAGGATTTCACCGTTTTTGGCGGGGCCTTGGGTGAAATGCATGCGATGAAAATCGCCAATGTCATGGACCTGGCCGCAAAAAATGGCGCCCCGTTTATCGGCTTGAATGATTCCGGTGGTGCACGCATCCAGGAAGGCGTACTGTCGCTCGATGGTTACGGCCAAATATTCTATCGCAATTCCATCTATTCCGGAGTAATCCCTCAGATTTCAGTAATTTTAGGGCCATCTGCCGGCGGCGCTGTTTATTCGCCTGCTATTACTGACTTTGTATTCATGGTCGACAAAACAAGCCAGATGTTCATAACCGGACCAAAAGTTATTGAAACCGTAACTGGTGAAAAAATTTCCTCCGAAGATTTGGGAGGATCACGTGTACATACTGCCATCAGCGGCAATGCCCATTTCCGTTCCGAATCAGAAGAAGAAGTACTGAAAATGGTCCGCCGACTGATTGCCTTCTTGCCTCAAAATAATCAGGAACTGCCGCCAAGACTTGAAATGGATGAAGATGACGATTACCGTCCGGACCTTGCCGATGTAGTGCCTTACGAAGCTATCCGCCCTTACGATGTGCGTAAAGTGGTTGAACAGGTGGTTGATAAAGACAGTTTTATGGAAGTTCAACCGGAGTTTGCCCGCAATATTGTTGTTGGCCTGGCCCGCATCAAAGGTGAAACAGTCGGACTCGTCTGCAACCAGCCGAAAGTCATGGCTGGCGGACTGGATATCGATTCTTCGGATAAAGCGGCGCGGTTCATCCGGTTCTGTGATTCGTTTAATATACCGCTGATCACATTTGAAGATGTTACAGGATTTTTCCCGGGCATCAAACAGGAGCATGGCGGCATTATCCGCCACGGCGCTAAAATTCTGTATGCATACTCGGAAGCGACGGTGCCAAAAATGACTGTCATTCTAAGAAAAGCATACGGCGGAGCCTATGTGGCACTCAATTCAAAGTCAATCGGTGCTGACCTGGTTTATTCATGGCCGAATGCCGAAATAGCTGTAATGGGGCCGCAAGGAGCTGCGAATATCATCTTCGCGCGTGAAATCGCCGCAAGTGATGATCCGGAAGCGACACGGGCAGCTAAAATCGAAGAATATCGCGTGAAGTTTGCGAATCCATATGTAGCCGCAGCCCGCGGTATGGTGGATGATGTAATCGATCCGCGTGAAACGCGCATTAAGCTGATCCAGGCTCTGGAAATGATGCGCCATAAGAAAGATTCGCGTCCAGCGAAGAAACATGGCAATATGCCGCTTTAAGGAAAGGATGAGGACCAAATGCAAAAAGAAAGATTATTGAACGAATTTCTGGAATTGGTTCAAATCAATTCTGAAACTAAAGATGAAGGCCATATTGCTGAAGTATTAAAAGTGAAGCTTGAAGATATGGGATTCCATGTCGCGGAAGATGACTCATCACTCCGCAATGGGCACGGGGCCAATAACCTGGTCGCAACACTTCGCGGAGCGGCATCGAATGTGCCTGCCATCTATTTCACGGTGCACATGGATACGGTCGTACCAGGCAACGGAGTGAAACCACAAATCCGCGATGGTTATGTATACTCTGACGGCACCACGATTCTTGGTGCGGATGACAAAGCCGGTATTGCTGCGTTATTCGAAATGATCCGTTCCATCCAGGAAGAGCAAATCGAACATGGCGATATCCAATTGGTCATCACAGCTGGCGAAGAAAGTGGACTGGCTGGTGCCAAGGAATTTGATTCCTCTTTATTGTTCGCTAAATTCGGCTATGCTGTCGACAGTGATGGCAAGGTCGGGGGCATCGTGACATCTGCACCGAACCAGGCGAAGCTATGGACGACAATTTACGGAAAAACGGCTCATGCCGGTGTAGCGCCTGAAAAAGGCGTTTCAGCCATCAATATCGCGGCTAAAGCCATTTCTTCAATGAAGCTGGGGCGCGTCGATTCGGAAACGACTGCCAATATCGGCCGTTTTGAAGGCGGCAGTGCGACAAACATTGTGTGCGAAGAAGTGAATATCCTGTCGGAAGCACGCTCGATCCGGGAAGATAAGCTGGCTGCACAGACGGCACATATGGAAAGTGTTTTTGAAGATACGGCAGAGAGCTTCGGCTGCACGGCTAAAACCGAAGTAAAATTGATGTATCCTGGGTTCCATTTTGAAGAAGACGAACCAGTTGTTGAAATTGCGAAACGCGCAGCTGATAAAATTGGTCGCCCATCACCGGTTTTGACAAGCGGTGGAGGCAGTGACGCCAATATTTTCAACGGTTTCGGGATTCCGACGGTCAATCTTTGTGTCGGATACGAAGAAATTCATACTAAAAATGAACGGATGCCGATTGAAGAACTGGAAAAACTAGCTGAACTTTTGGTTGAAATCATCAAAGAAACTTCAAGGGTTTAATAGAATAAGCTATAGAAGGAAGAGAGAACAGGATGTATGTTCTCTCTTTTTTTGCTAAAATAAAAGAAAATCAAATTGGAGCGATTGCAATGGCTGGCCGAGTTATATTCCATATCGATATGAATAGTTTCTATGCCTCTGTTGAACAGTCGCATGACCCGGCATTAAAAGGGAAAGCCCTCGCCATTGCCGGAAATCCAAAAGAAAGACGGGGAATCATCGTCACCTGTTCCTATGAGGCGAGAGCCCATGGAATTTATACAACAATGCAGGTGCATGAAGCGAAACGGAAATATCCGGAATTGATTTTATTGCCGCCTAATTTCGAACGGTACCGTGCTGCGTCAAAAGCGATGTTCGATATTCTGCGCTCATATACTTCACAAGTAGAACCTGTTTCCATTGACGAGGCGTATCTGGACGTAACGAATCTGCTAGATGAACGCACAGCGCCTGGTTTAGCGGACGAATTGCAGCAGCGCATCAAGGCAGAACTCGATTTACCTTGTTCCATTGGCATCGCGCCAAATAAATTCCTCGCGAAAACAGCCTCGGATATGAAAAAACCGATGGGCGTCACGATTCTGCGCAAGAGAGATATTCAAAAAAAGCTTTGGCCGCTGCCGGTAATTGAAATGCATGGAATCGGGGACAGTACGGCCGAAAAATTGAAGCGGCTCGGCATTTTGACAATAGGGGATCTTGCGACTGCGAATCCAGGGCTTATTAAAGAAAAGATGGGCAAGAACGGCATCAGGCTGCAAGCACGCGCTAATGGCATCGACAGCCGTGAAGTGGATCCGGATTCCATATATGACACGAAAAGTGTCGGCACGTCCACGACTTTGCCAATAGACGAAACAGATGAAGAAAACTTAAAAAAAATATTTCGGCAGTTAAGCGATAAAGTGGCCAAACGGCTTGAAGCAAAAGAGTTGGCAGGACCGACCGTCAGTATCCAGACCCGCAGTTCCGATTGGCAAAACCGGACGCGCAGCATGACTCTAAAAAACACAGTGTGGAAAGCAGACGATATCAACCGTAATGCATGGAATCTGTTTATGAAGCATTGGAACGGAGAGCCGCTGCGCCTTGTGGGCGTGACAGTGTCAAATGTGGTGGATAAAGGTGAAATGACTGAACAATTATCATTGTTTAATTTTCAGGAACATGTAAAAGATGAGCCGATTCTCGATCTCATGTCAAAACTTGAAAAAAAATTCGGTAAGTCGGTTTTGTCGAAAGGGACAAAATTGAAGAAAACCAGTTATGATTCCAAAACCAGTTTCAGCAAAGATTTTCTTGATGATCACGAAAGAGAGTAGGGTATGTATGCAAATATTATTTTTGGGAACAGGCGCAGGCATGCCGTCGAAACAACGCAATACTTCTGCTTTAGCGCTAAAACTCCTGGAGGAAAGAGGCGCTGTCTGGCTGTTCGATTGCGGCGAAGCGACGCAGCATCAAATTCTGCACACCACTTTAAAACCGCGAAAAATCGAAAAGATTTTCATTACACACCTGCATGGCGACCATATTTACGGGTTGCCGGGACTTCTTGGGTCCCGCTCGTTCCAGGGCGGCGATGAACCGGTTGAAATATATGGTCCCCCAGGGATAAAGGAATTTGTGGAGAGTGTTCTGCGCATCAGCAGAACGCATCTCAATTACACGATTCATTTTATCGAAGAACTGGAAGGGGTTATTTTCGAAGATGATCTAATGAAGGTCACAACTGCAAAACTCGATCATGTCATTCCTTCGTATGGCTTCAGAATCGAACAAAAACCTCTCCCGCCGAAATTGCTGATTGACCGTGCAAGGGACCTGGGTGTACCTAAAGGTCCGTTGCTGGCAAAGCTGAAAAGCGGGAAAGATGTCACTTTGGACGATGGCTCCATCATAAGAAGTAAGGATGTTACAGAACCGGGACAACCGGGCTTTGTCGTCACTATACTGGGAGACACCCGTTTTTGCCGGTCAGCAGTAGACCTCGGCCAGCATGCGGATGTACTGGTCCATGAAGGGACTTTTGACTCCAGCACAGAAAAACTGGCTGGTGAGTATGGCCATTCAACGATTAAAGAGGCGGCAGAGACAGCAAAACAGGCAAATGCCAATACCCTGATCGTCAATCATATGAGCTCCCGATTTTTACCGGAAGATGAAAAGCAGCTGGTAAAAGAAATGCGGGATGTACATGAACAAGCTTTTATTGCACATGATTTTGATGAATTTGAATGGAAGATTAACGAACGGCGTCTGAAAAGAATATAAGCGATGAATTTGGGAAGCCTTCTATATAAGAAGGCTTCTTTTTTGCAGAGGAAAGAAAGAGGGGTATTGTCGGATAAATTTAATTACGTAATAAAATTTCAAAATGTATAGGAATAATTTCCATTCCGACTAAGAATATATTCATTATTATGGATAATTTTAATTATTTTTAGCTAAATAATAGAACAAACGTTCGGTTTGTGATAAAATAAAGGTACAGTTGTATGAGGGCGGTTTGGCCATTCCCCAGGAAAGGGGGTGGTAATATGACGGTTTACGAATCATTTGGATTGGTCTTTACAAGCATCGGGCTGACGATCAGCGGCTTGAGCCTGATCATTTCAATGATTTTAGTCGCAAATAAAAAAAAATAACCGTCCCATGTGGCGTGGAATGACGGTTATTTAATGCCTTGAATTCCAGCCAACCGCTCTCTAGGCGGCATACAGCTGGCCGAATGCGAAAGCATTCGGTTTTTTGCATTACATTAATTATACTCAATATACTCTTATTATACTAAATCTACTCTATTTTGCAACTGACTTATACCCAACCGCGTTTATAAGGCACAGGAGCCTCTATCTTCGCTCCCAGCTCTTTGGATGCGCGGTAGGGCCAATAAGGATCGCGGAGCAGTTCACGGGCAAGGAATACCATATCCGCACGGTCATTCTGCAGTATTTCCTCGGCCTGCAATGGACTGGTGATCAAGCCGACTGCACCAGTCGGAATGTCTGCCCCGTGTTTGATAGTTTCAGCAAATTTCACCTGGTAACCTGGATAGACGGGAATTTGGGCAGGCACAAGTGCTCCGGAACTGACATCGATCAGATCGACACCTTGCTGCTTCATCCATTTAACCATTTCAATATACAGTTCAGGGGTCATGCCGCCATCCGTATAATCATGGGCAGAAATCCGGACAAACAATGGTTTCTTCCATACGTCATTTACCGCGTCGATAATCTCCCGCAGAATCCGGTAACGGTTTTCAGCACTGCCCCCGTATTCATCCGTTCTCTTATTGGTCAATGGTGAGAGAAACTCGTTGATCAAATAGCCGTGGGCCGCATGCAGTTCTATACAATCGAAACCTGCTTTATCTGAACGGATCGCCCCAAGTTTGAAGGCTTCTACAGTTTCTGCAATCTCCTGTTTTGTCATTTCTGCAGGAGTTTTGTACTTTTCATTGAAGGGCAGGGAAGAGGGAGCCTGAATTTCGCCGTCGACTGTCGCTTTTCTTCCGGCATGCGCCAGCTGAATACCAGTTTTGGCGCCGGAAATATTAATCAGGCGCACAAGTTCAGCCAGCCCTTCTACATGTTCGTCATCCCATATGCCGAGGTCACGGTCAGAAATGCGACCCTTCGGCTGGACAGCAGTCGCTTCGAGAATGATAAGACCGGAGCCGCCTACTGCACGTGCCGGATAATGGATCCGGTGCCAGTCAGTGACGCGGCCGTCCTCTTTGTCGCTTTCATACATGCACATAGGTGCCATTACAATCCTGTTTTTGAAAGTCACATCTTTTATGGTCAAGGGTTCAAAAAGTTTTGCCATGAAGAATCCTCCTTTATACATAAATTCAGTATACCGGAAGAATTATTTGAATTCCTTTCCAAGCTCCCGGGAACGTGCAGCCGCTGCACTTACACATTGTTCCACGATGTCCTTGAAATTATTTTCGGCCAGTGAATCAAGTCCTGCCGCAGTCGTGCCGTTCGGGCTGGTCACTTTCCGGCGAAGTTCCGCAAAATCTTCCTGCTGCATCATTTCGGCAGCTCCGAGGAATGTCTGGCGTACAAGTTTTTTTGAGTCAGCTGCTGACAGGCCGTTGGCAACACCGGCTTCACGCATAGCTTCTGCAAAATAATACAGATAAGCGGGACCGCTGCCTGCTACACCTGTCAGTGCATGTAATTGCTCTTCTTCAACAACAGTGACACTGCCGATGGAAGACAGCAATTTGCGCAGCTCATGCTGCTGTTCTTTTGTTACGTATTTGCTCCAAGCTACTCCAGTCGCGGACTTCCCGACCTGCGCAGAGGTATTCGGCATAGCCCGTGCGACAGGGAAGTTTCCGACATGGCGCTGAATCGTGTCAATAGAGACTCCGGCAGCTACGGAAACTATCACCGTGTTGCCAGTCAATTTTTTCTTGATGCCGCCAAGTGCGGCTGCCACATCTTTAGGCTTCATCGCCAACAGGATGAAGTTTGCATCTTTCAATTCGGTTTTGTCTTCGTCGACGATATTGACGCCGTATTCGTCATGCAAAAATTCCAAACGGTCCTGATCCGATCTGTTCATCACCGAAATTTCCTCAGGTTTCATTATCCTCTTGTTGATCCATCCATGAATCATGGATTCAGCCATCGATCCTGCTCCTACACATACAATTTTCATCTTTCTCCACTTCCTTTTATCATAATAAAAAGCGCAATCATCCCTGTTGATCAAGGACGAAAACGCTTCGTTTCCGCGGTACCACCTAGCTTTGCCAATTAAGACACCACTCGATATCCTTAACGCGGATCTACGGCCGTGTTTCCACGGCAGCTCAAAAGCAGGTTCGAAAAGGGAGAGGGGGTGCGCATTTCAGCTTCAGCGGCACTCTCTTTACACCATCACCTTTTGTACTGATCTTTATCATCGCTCACATATGTCTATAAATTATACGTACAGCCCAATTGAATGTCAAATAGCATTCCCAGGTGACGCCACTCCTGTTTCAGGTTATGATAGATGAATACTCATTCATTTTAAAGGGGAGAAAAGCTTTGAATATAAATAACCACATACATAAAATCATTATTCCTACCCCATTTGCGGTCGGTGATGTAAATTCCTATCTATTAAAAGGCGATGCTTTGACCCTTATTGATGCCGGTCCGAAAACACCGGAAGCATGGGAGGCTCTAAAATTTGGCCTGAATGAAGCCGGCGTCCGGCCGGAAGACGTCGAACAGGTTGTCCTTACCCATCATCATCCTGATCATGCCGGCTGGATTGACGGATTTGACAATGCCAAATTGTTCGGTCATCCCTATAATGATTTTTGGCTCCGGAGAGATCAGGCATTTTTCGATTTTCACGATACATTTTATCTCGAACGCCTTAAAGAAGAAGGTGTCCCGGAAGACCAATTGTTTTGGATTAAGCGCATGAAGCGTCCGCTCAGCCTGATGGGCAGCCGTCCGCTTGATATGACGATCAATGAAGGAGATGTTCTGCCGGGTCACGCGGATTGGGCGGTAATGGAAACACTGGGACATGCCCAAAGCCATCTTTCATTCTGGAATAAAGAAACAAAAGAGATGATCGGCGGTGATCATGTTATCGCAAAAGTATCTTCCAATCCTTTGATTGAGCCGCCACTCGATCCATCGATGGGAAGGCCGAAATCGCTGCTCCAATATAATGCATCTCTTTCCCGCCTGTTAAAAATGCCGATCGACATAATTTACAGCGGCCACGGCGAAGAAGTCCGCAACGTCCATGAACTCATCACGGAGCGCCTGGCCAAACAGCACCAGCGGGCGATGAAAGTGCTGGCGATGATAGGCAATGAAGAGAAAACGGTCTATGAACTAACGGTTCAGTTATTTCCGCATGCCTATGAAAAGGAACTGGGGCTGACGCTTTCTGAAACAATCGGGCAAATTGATTATCTATTGGAAGATGGCCTCATTACAGAAAGCATGGATAGTAAAGGGATTTTCTATTATAAAGAAGCCTAAATTTACTGCTAATTGTTTCTATTGCAACTATTTGCAGCAGCGTGTAAAATAAACGCGTCAGTAAATAAGTTTTTGCCATCACGATTAACAGGAAAAGGAATGAATCAATTTGAAAAAATGGGGTTTATTATTAGCTGGAATGTTGTTCTTGTCAGCATGTTCAGAAGAAGAAGCAAAACCTGCTGAAACTGAAGAAAAAGAAGAAGTGGCAGTAGAGCAGGAACAAACGGAAATGACGGAAAGCGGTTTTATCACGCAGATCCGCAACGATAAAGTACTTGTCAATAATATCTATTTCGCGGTCGGTGAAGAGGTTGAAGTGGAAACTGCCGATGGCACAGAAAATAAAGAAGCGGTAGTGAGTGATATCCGGACAGGCATGAAAGTGGATATCGCTTATAAGGGGCCGCTGGAGCAGGCTTTTCCATTACAGGCTGAAGCAGACAGCATCACAATCCTGAGTGATGAAGAATCGCTTAAGCAAACAGAAGCACTGCAGGCCTATATCAATAAAGAACAGATCGCAAGCCTTCTGATTCTTGGCCAGCCGATTGTACGGGACAATGAAATCGGCTTCCTGTTCAATAATATGGACACGGGTAAAATGCAGGAAGTCCGCATAAACATGGATACTCATGAATATACGGTAGGCAATGGCGAAGAAGAACCAGAAGAAGAAAATACAGAAGACGCAAGTTAAAAGCAATACGGTGGAGCCGGATTCCACCGTATTTTTTTCTGCAAATTTTTAACCGTTACCACTTGCACGAAATTTTTATGCGTGTTATTGTATGTATATTAATTTTAATTAATGTATAAAAATACAAAGGTGGTTTTTCTATTGAATAAGAAAATTGTTCTGGCCTATTCAGGTGGACTTGATACATCGGTGGCCATTCCGTGGCTTAAATCAGAAGGCTACGATGTAGTGGCGGTATGCTTGGATATCGGAGAAGGCAAAGACCTTGAATTTATTAAACAAAAAGCGCTTCAGGTTGGCGCAGTTGAAAGTTATATGGTGGATGCCAGAGATGAATTTGCTGATAATTATGCATTAATATCCATGCAGGCACATACGTTATATGAAGGGAAATACCCTCTTGTCTCTGCGCTATCCCGTCCACTGATTTCAAAGAAACTGGTTGAAATCGCTGAACAATGCGGCGCGACAGCAGTTGCACACGGCTGCACAGGAAAAGGCAACGATCAGGTGCGTTTTGAAGTATCGATCAAGTCCCTGAATCCGGAGTTGGAAGTCGTGGCTCCCGTCAGACAATGGGGCTGGTCACGTGATGAAGAAATCGCTTATGCCAAACAGCACAATGTGCCAATTCCCGTAAATCTGGACAGCCCGTTCTCGATCGATATGAACCTCTGGGGCCGCGCCAATGAATGCGGCATACTGGAAGATCCTTGGGCTACGCCTCCAGCTGATGCCTATGAACTGACAAACGCATTGGAGGATACTCCGGATACTCCTGATATCGTAGAAATCGAATTCGTCAAAGGTGTACCGGTAAAACTGGACGGCATTGCCTATACATTCAAAGAATTGATATTCGAATTAAATCATTTGGCAGGCAAACATGGCGTCGGACGCATCGACCACGTGGAAAACCGCCACGTCGGCATCAAATCACGTGAAATCTATGAAGCTCCAGCAGCAATGACGTTAATTGCCGCGCATAAAGAGCTGGAAGACATCACGCTTGTAAAAGAAATGGCGCATTTCAAACCGGTCATCGAGAAAAAATTGACAGAACTTATCTATGAAGGCTTATGGTTCTCGCCGTTGCGCACAGCACTTGAAGCATTTCTGAAGGAAACACAGGATTTTGTCAACGGCACAGTGCGTGTGAAATTATTCAAAGGACACTCAATCGTTGAAGGGCGCAAGTCTCCGAATTCATTGTACAGCGAGCAATTGGCGACATATTCTACGGATGACACATTCAATCATCAGTCAGCAGTCGGTTTTATCGAATTATGGGGCCTTCCGACAGTCGTCAACGCGGTGGTCAATAAAAAACCGGTGCCTGTCACAGAACAGGTAAAAGAAGAGGTGAAATCATGACCAAGCTTTGGGGCGGCCGCTTTCAAAAATCGGCCGAACAATGGGTCGATGAGTTCGGGGCATCAATCGAATTTGACCAAAAGCTGGTGATGGAAGATATCGAAGGCAGCAAAGCGCATGTCAAAATGCTCGGCGCCTGCGAAATTCTCACGGAAGATGACACGGCGCTGATTCTATCCGGGCTCCAAACGCTGAAAGAAAAAGCAGCTGCCGGCGATCTTGCCTATAGTTCGGCCAATGAAGATATCCACTTGAATCTCGAGAGATTCCTGATTGAAGAAATCGGTCCGGTCGGCGGCAAGCTCCATACCGGAAGAAGCCGCAATGACCAGGTCGCGACAGACATGCATCTATACCTGAAAAACCGTGTGGGTGAAATAATTGAAGCAGTTGATAATTTCCAGCAGGCAATTGTTGAACAAGCGGAAAGCCATGTCGAAACGATAGTCCCTGGCTACACACATTTACAGCGAGCTCAGCCGATTTCATTTGGCCATCACTTGTTAACGTATTTTTGGATGCTGCAGCGGGATAAAGAGCGTTTAAGCGAATCCCTGAAGCGCATCGATATGTCTCCACTGGGAGCGGGAGCAATGTCCGGCACGACTTTTCCGATTGACCGTGAGCTGGCAGCGGAATATCTAGGTTTTGCCGGCGTTTATCCAAACAGCATCGATGCAGTCAGTGACCGCGATTTCATCGTAGAATTCCTGTCGAACGCTTCAATGCTGATGATGCATATGTCCCGCTTTGCTGAAGAAATAATTCTTTGGTCAAGTGAGGAGTTCCGTTTTATCGAACTGGATGATACATTTTCGACAGGCTCGAGCATTATGCCCCAGAAGAAAAACCCCGATATGGCGGAATTGATCCGCGGCAAAACAGGCCGTGTCTACGGGAACCTGTTCGGCTTATTGACCACACTGAAAGGTTTGCCGCTGGCATACAATAAAGATATGCAGGAAGACAAAGAAGGAATGTTCGATACGGTCCATACTCTCATGGGGTCATTGCCGATATTCGAGGGCATGGTCCGCACGATGACTGTCCGCACGGATTCCATGGAAAGAGCGGTGTCGTCTGATTTTTCAAATGCCACTGAACTCGCAGATTATCTGGCGGCAAAAGGAATGCCGTTCCGGGAAGCGCATGATGTCACCGGTAAATTGGTGTTCACGTGCATCCAGCGCGGATATTATTTGAAGGATCTTCCATTCGATGACATGAAGGCGGCGAGCCCGTTAATCGAAGAAGATATTTATGAAACGCTTAAACCGCGCACAGCTGTTGAACGCCGAAATTCATTGGGCGGCACCGGTTTCGGACAGGTGCATAAGCAAATGGAACAGGCGAAAACGCTGGTTAAGCATTAAAAAACGGTAACTATATGAAGAGCCAATGCAGAAAAAATTTTGCATTGGCTTTTTTGCTTTTGATAAGAAGTAAAACTTTTTTAATCAGAAGGTTCTTGAAAACGAGTGTAGCGCTGTCCAGACTCCTGCGCCTAGCTCTTCGGATCATAAGCCGCCCCAGCTGCGTGGCAAAGAACGCCACTTAGCTGATTCGTCTTATGCCTTTCAGAGCTGGACAGGCGCTTCCGCTTTTCGTTGGTGTTCAACCAGAAGGCTGATTTATTTCATTTTACGAAATACTTCTTCCTATTTTATCGAAACATTTGATAAACTTAAAAAGTTCGGTACTTACAATTATATACAGCAGGGAGAAGACTTACATGCGTGTTTTTTTGGAATTAGGCTGGTTTTTTAAAGAGAGGAAAAAGCAATACGCCATCGGCATTTTCCTGTTGATGATTGTTGCGCTGCTCGGTGTATTGCCGCCGCGAATCATCGGATTCGTTGTTGATGAGATTAGCAGGGGGACATTGACTCCTGCGTATCTGATGAAGTGGCTCGGTATCCTGGCGGGGTCAGCGATGATTATGTACGTGCTTCGTTACGCATGGCGCTTGATGATTTTCGGCTCATCAATCATTCTGGCGCGGAATCTGCGCCGGCAGTTGTTCCATCATTTTACTCAAATGTCCCCGTCATTTTATCAAAAGAGGCGGGTGGGAGACTTGATGGCGCATGCCACCAATGATCTGCAGGCTGTACAGATGACAGCAGGAGCTGGTGTTTTAACATTGTTTGATTCACTGGCGACAGGAGGCTTCGTCATTGCTGCAATGGCAATCACCATCGATTGGAAACTGACATTGATCGTTTTGCTGCCTCTGCCGCTGATGGCTTATCTGACTAATTATTACGGCAAACTGATGCATCTCCGTTTCCACGATGCACAGGCGGCGTTTTCGGGTCTAAACGATAAAACACAGGAAAGTATTTCAGGTATGAAAGTGATCAAGACGTTCGGCCAGGAGGAAGAAGACGTGGAAGATTTCCGCGCTCTGTCAAAAAAAGTGGTGGATGAAAACATTCGGGTTGCAAGGGTCGATTCATTATTCGACCCCACCATTTCAGCAATTATAGGCATCTGTTACTTCCTCGCCATCGGATTCGGTTCCTATTTTGTGACAAACGGAGATATGACAATCGGGGATTTGATCGCTTTCACAGCATATCTTGGGCTTTTGGTATGGCCGATGCTGGCATTCGGCTGGCTTTTCAATATCGTAGAACGCGGAAGAGCTTCATATGACCGGATCCGCCAGCTGCTCGCAGAACCGGCGGATATTGACGACCGGAAAGGTGCGCTTGATATCCATCCGGAAGGGGATATTATATTTGATTTGGAAGAGTTTAAATTCACTGATGACGACCGTGCGGCACTACGGGATGTCCGTTTTACACTCAAACGCGGAGAAACCCTGGGGATAGTCGGGAAAACAGGTTCCGGAAAATCAGCGATTTTAAGGCTCCTGCTGCGCGAATTTGAAAATTACCGCGGAACGATAACATTCGGCGGGCGCTCCATCACTGACTATAAAAAGAAAAAACTGCGTCAGGCAATCGGCTATGTACCGCAGGATCATTTCCTGTTTTCAACGACTGTCGCTGGGAATATCGCCTTCGCGCGGCCAGAGGCTACGGAAGAGGAGATCTTTGAAGCGGCACAGCTTGCGCATATCCATCAGGACATTTTAAATTTCACAGAGGGCTATAATACCGTAGTCGGAGAACGGGGCGTTTCGTTATCGGGCGGACAGAAGCAGCGAATTTCGATTGCCCGCGCTTTGATGATGCGGCCTGAACTGCTGATACTGGATGATTCATTGTCTGCAGTGGACGCCAAAACGGAAGAAGCGATTCTTGAATCACTGAAACGGATGCGCACCGGGGAAACGACAATTATTACATCCCACCGGCTGAGTGCCATCCAGCATGCCCATCAGATAGTGGTGATGGATGCCGGCACGGTGGCGGAAATCGGTTCACATGACCAGTTAATGAAGAAAAAAGGAATCTATTATGAAATGTATGAGCTGCAGCAACTTGAAGCACTCGTCGAGCAGGGAGGCGAGACACAATGATGGAAAAGCAAAAAGAACTGACCGGCAAAGATCAGTGGCTTGTCTTCAAAAGACTGCTCCTTTACCTGATTCCGCATAAGAAAATGCTGTCCATTGCCATGCTGTTGCTGATACTGACCGTTTTGGGCGATGTTTTGGGGCCATTGATCATCAAAACATTCATCGATGGCTATTTGACACCGGGTAATTTCCCGACAGGTCCGGTGACCGGCCTGGCGCTGGGTTATCTATTCATCCAGGTTTCAAATGTCATCATCAGTTATTTTCAATTGTTGAAATTCCAGGAGGCGGCGCTGAAAATCATTCAGCAAATGCGCATCGATGTCTTTACAAAAGTGCAGAGCCTGGGAATGCGTTATTTTGACCGGACACCTGCAGGCGGCATTGTTTCCCGGGTCACCAACGATACAGAGGCGATCAAGGAAATGTTCGTTACTGTGCTCATTGGCTTTATTCAGAGTATATTCCTGATTATCGGTGTATACATCGCCATGTTCTTCCTGAATTTGCGCCTGGCATTGATTACGTTGATCCTGCTGCCAATCCTTTTTTGGATCATGTACATCTACCGCAAATACAGCTCGATTTTTTACCAGGATCTGCGCGAGCGGCTCGGGCAGCTAAACGCCAAAATTTCCGAGTCGGTGCAGGGAATGGGTATGATCCAGGCTTTCAGCCAAGAAGGCCGGATGCAGGATGAATTCAACGAAATCAATGAAAAACACTGGAACGCCGGAAAACGCAATATTAAAATTGACGGGCTGCTTTTGCGGCCGGCGATTGACCTGGTTTATACATTGGCGTTGATTATGCTCCTCAGTTATTTCGGCATCACTTCATTCAATTCTACTATTGAAGTAGGGGTCATTTATGCTTTTGTAACGTATATCGATCGTTTCTTTGAACCCATCAATCAGGTCATGCAGCGGCTGTCGATTTTCCAGCAGGCGATTGTAGCGGCGTCGCGTGTCTTCGATTTATTGGATGAGACAGACGAAGCTCCGGCTCAAAAAGAAGCAGCAGCTGACATCACGGAAGGCCGCATCGAACTCAGGAATGTCAGCTTTTCCTATGACGGCAAGGCTGAAGTTTTGAAAAACATTTCGTTTACTGCCGAACCCGGGCAGACTGTCGCTCTTGTGGGGCATACGGGGAGCGGGAAAAGTTCAATCATCAATTTATTGATGCGATTTTATGAATTCGAAAAAGGAGATATTTTGATAGACGGCGTCAACGTCAAAGATTATCGTTCAAGTGAGCTGCGCAAAAAAATGGGGCTGGTCCTGCAGGATCCATTTTTATTTTATGGAACGATTGAAAGCAATATACGCCTCTATAATCCGGAAATGCCTTTTTCAGAAATCCGGGCGGCTGCTGAATTCGTGCAAGCGGATAAATTCATTGCCCAATTGCCGGATGGCTACGACCATAAAGTGACGGAAAGAGGGTCCACATTCTCAAGCGGCCAGCGACAATTACTGGCTTTCGCCCGAACAATGGCGGCAGATCCGAAGATTCTGGTGCTGGATGAAGCGACGGCTAACATCGATACGGAGACGGAAGTCGCCATCCAGACGAGTCTCGAAAGGATGCGCAAAGGCCGGACAACCATCGCAATTGCCCATAGGTTAAGCACGATTCAGGATGCAGAGCTGATCTTGGTGCTGCATCAAGGAGAAATTGTCGAACGCGGAACCCATCAGCAATTATTGGCCGCACGCGGTCTCTACCATAAAATGTACCTGCTCCAAAACGGCATCGTGGAAAACGTCGGCAATTGATGAATTGAATGTGAAAATGAACATTGGAGGCTGTCATGAAAAAAATCATTCCTTTTTGCTTGCTGATGTTGTTTATGTTCTGCGGCACGGCTCAAGCTCTATCCTGGGCTTATCCTTTTGTGGTTTGGGAGGGGACCCTTTACGAAGTCAAAGAAGAAGAGCGGCTGTCGGAAGGTGAAATTGCTGAAGCGATTGGACGCGTGGCGACATTGGCGAATGATATGTCAGGCGATTATTACGGCAACACATCCAATTTTTATCCCGTCGGTACGGTCTATTATGCGATAAAGGACACAGGCACAAGCGAAGCGATAGCTGTGGATGTGGAAGGGGAATATTTGAAGGCTGTTTACAGCCAGAAAGCGAAGTTCCATTTTATGAATCTTCTATTGGACGGCCGCATTTTGATGATTGTTGTCCTGATTATCATGGCTGTTATTATTTTTGTTGCGAGATCAAAAGCAAGAAGGAATTGAAGAGAGCAGAGATTCAGACAGCAGAGAAAGATAAAAGGGAAGTAATCGATATTGCGCTAGCTTCGAGACATTAAAAGATATGCAGCGAAATGATTGAAGTAGATAATGTTTCTGGACAGCCTGAGGAGAGAAAGATACCCATCTTTCTCTCCTGTTTTTGTATAGGGGGTAAATTTGGTCCCTGAATTCTGACTTATACCTGGTAGAGTAAATTAATATTGTCTAAAACCTGTGCTCCTGTATCGCTGCGCTAGCTTCGTCGCAAATGAGCCGGACAAAATACTTTTGTCCGGCTCATTCACAAAGAGTTCACAGGCAAAAGGGCAGTTTTCTCATGTTAAATTTGATAAGATGGGATGAGTATAATGAAGGAGTGGAAACAGTGGCAAGTGACATTAATCTATTCCTGGCTTTTGGAGCAGGATTCCTAAGTTTTATTTCACCATGCACTTTGCCTTTATATCCGGCATTTTTATCCTATATTACCGGCATGTCGCTTGATGAAATAAAAAACGATAAGAAAGTCATGCAGCGAAGAGGCATGTTCCATACGCTTTTCTTCCTGCTTGGATTTTCAACTATATTTATCGCACTCGGCTTCAGCACATCATTCTTCTATGAGTGGTTTATCCGATATGATGAATTGATCCGCCAAGTCGGCGCCATATTCATCGTCGTATTCGGATTGATGATTGTCGGCGTTTTCCAGCCGAAATTCCTGATGGCTGATAAAAAGTTTTCATTTAAGAACCGCCCATCGGGTTTTCTCGGAACTTTTGTAATCGGTTTGGCGTTTGCCGCGGGCTGGACACCGTGTACAGGGCCTATCACAGCAGCCATCTATACGTTGGCGGCAGCAAATCCAGGCTCAGGTGTCTGGTATATGCTTGCATATGTACTCGGATTTGCGATTCCATTCTTTGTTCTTTCGTTCTTCGTAACCCGTCTCGGCTGGTTGCGCAAGCACAATAATACCATCATGAAAGTCGGTGGATTCATCATGATTGCAGTTGGAATTCTGCTGTTCTTTGATGGAATGACTTACTTAATCCGCATTCTGAGCCCGATATTCGGTGACTTCCAGGGATTCTAATTGATCTTAAAGCAGGTGAAACCGATGAAAACCATTAATTCCATGAACGAATACCGACAACTGACCAGCAGCGCAGAAACTTTTCTGCTGTTTGTCAAAACCGATAATTGTTCAGTCTGTGAAGGATTGCGTCCCCAGATTGAACTATTCGAAGATGATTATGAAATCCCTTTTTATTTGGTGAACGGCGCAAGATTTCCAGAGTTGGCAGGGGAACTTCTATTGTTTTCAGCCCCAATCGTACTAATATTCCATGAAGGCAGCGAAATTCATCGATTTGTGCGTTTTATCCGCATCGAAGAATTGCGAAGCCGTTTGGATGAACTGGAGGAGGGATTGGATGTTTGAACAGATTCCACCGGAGGTTTATCTGGTAATAACGACAATTGGAGCAGTTTTTATGGGGATATTTGCAATCTTTGTGAGGTCCCGTTCAGCTAAAAAACCAGCTTCCGTTAAAAAAATTCTATTGCCTCCGTTATTCATGTCCACTGGAGCATTGATGTTCATCTTTCCGTTTTTCAGGGTTGAACCTCCCCAGATTGCTGAAGCATTGGCAGCAGGAATCATTTTTTCGGTGGTCCTGATATGGACTTCGAAATTTGAGGAAAGAGATGGAGAGATCTATTTAAAGCAATCCAAGGCTTTTATTTTTATCTTGATTGGCTTACTGCTGGTCCGTCTGCTTGCTAAAGTGATTCTAAGCTCAACCATCGATATCGGTGAACTGGCAGGCATGTTCTGGATACTCGCATTCGGGATGATAATCCCGTGGCGTCTTGCTATGTACCTTCAATTTAAAAAACTTGCAGAAAAAAACAAAAGCGCAGTACCCAGTTGACGGGTGCTGCGCTTTTCTTCATTGTTCAAAATAATGTTCGTACGGAGCAACATCAATATTGAGTTCGTCCAGCTTTTTCCGTAAAAATTTATGGTCACGTTTTGGCGTCGCCTGTATATAGCCTCTGATGATATGTTCATGTTCCATTTTCGAAACTTTTTCTTCCACCAGGATCTGTCCGATTCTGCCCGCTATTTTTTGTTTTGCGACCGGTCTGAACAGATCAGGTACTGGCTGCACCAATTCGTTCAATAACTCTTTTTCCCGGTCTCCCCATAAATGGATCGTTTTGCCGACGTAATACTCTTCCCAATTCAAATCCGACAGTCCGTCTTTCTTGGGAATGGATTTCAGGAACTTCCTGAACATAAAATACCCGCCAATCGCAAATAAACCGACAAGGACCACTACCCAAAATAGGATGAACCATAAAAACCAACCTTCTAACGCCACGTTATTCACCTCATACCTTCCAATATCTCCATTATAAGAGCAAAATAAAAAAAATTCATTAAAAATGTATCCCTTTTTGCCCTAACTGTCTATATAGCGGGTGAGAGGAGGTGAAACAAAATGGCTAACAGCAACTTTAAAAAGGCAAGCATCCGGCTGACTTTCGATAACGGCTTTGATGCACTCGGGAAACCGAGAAAGAAAGTGAAAGCGTACCACAATGTTACTGATACAGCTGCTGCAACTGAGATTTTCGAAACAGCACGCGTATTGACGGAGTTCGGAATGAAACCGTTGATGGATTTGGAAAAGCAGTCTAATCAATCAATCTTTGCATAATACTACTAAGGGGGAATAGGAAATGGCTAAGACATTGGAACTGATATTTGAAACAGGGGCAGGAAAAGATGTTGTACTGTCTGTGGAAGAACCGAGAGAAGACCTGACGGCTCTAGAGCTCGCGACTGGTATGCAGACGATTATTACCCAGAACATCTTTGAAATTCAAGGGTCGCCTTTTGCGGTTGCCAAAGGCGCACGTGTAGTCGAGCGCAACGTCGTCGATTACGAAGTTTAAGAACTGGAGCCCTCCTGAATTGGAGGGCTTTTTATCTTCTTAAAAAAGAAGGGGGGAAAAGACATGGAAGATTGGATGCGGTTGATACAGGAAGTCGGGTTTCCTATTTTTGTGTCATTTTATCTGATGCACAGAGTGGAAACAAAACTTGTGGCAATTCACGAAGCATTGATCGCCATCAGGCTGTAACTTCACAATTTCGTGACAAAGGGTTGCGTAATGCAGTTGTCTGGTCTGCTTTCTTCATTTAATATGAAGGCAGTATGTATTATGGAGGCGCCACATGAAAAAATTAATGGGAATTGCAGTGATCGCCCTTGTGTTATTTCTGGCAGCTTGCGGTGATTCCTCAATCGAAGATTTTTCGCACACCGATCAGCGCGGAGAAGAAATTACACTTGAAAGCCTTAAAGGAACGCCCTGGCTGGCAACTTTTGTGTTCACTAATTGTACGACTGTATGCCCGCCCATGACTTTTAATATGGTCTCAATCCAGGAGGCACTGTTGGAACAGGGCATCGAAGAATATAAAATTGTTGCATTTTCAGTGGATCCCGGGACCGATAAACCGGCAGTATTGGCTGATTATCTCGGGAAATTCAATGTGCCTGATGAATCGAAATGGCATCTTTTGACCGGCTATTCCCAGGATTATATTGCTGAGTACGCTAAAGACAATTTCAAATCATTTGTGAAAAATGACCCTTCAAGTAACCAGGTGGTGCATGGCACCAGCTTTTATTTGATCGATAAAAACGGGGAAGTTGCCCATAACTATGATGGCTATAGTGATGTTCCGGTTGAGGAAATTGTTGAAGATCTAAAAGTGTTGATTGATAAGTAGAAAAGCTAGGCGAAAGTTATAAAAAGGCTTATTCCAATCGGGAATAAGCCTTTTTTCAGCTTTAAAGCTGCTGCTTCTTCAGGAGATCCCGAATCTCGACGAGCAATTCCTCTTTCTTGTCCAGTTCCGGCACAGCTTCTTCTTCTGGCATTTCTTCTTTTCGGCGGAATTTCATAAATATCCGAATAACTATAAAAATAGAAAAAGCAATTATAAAAAAGTCCAATACCGATTGCAGAAATGCTCCATATTCCAGGGAGGCATCGCCGACTGTATAGGTTGCACCTGCCATACTGAAGCCGCCAAGCAGCAATCCTACTGCAGGCATGATCAAGTCTTCCACCAAAGATGTTACTATTTTTCCGAAAGCGGTCCCGATAACCACAGCAATCGCTAAATCCAGTACATTGCCTTTCAACGCAAAAGCTTTAAAATCTTCCCACACAATTTTCACCTCCATCTTTTACTTTACATTTGGGCTTACAGAAAAGATAGTGCTTGCAGCAACAGAATTAAAGCGCTGTTTATGCTAAACTGTAGAAAATGAGCAGTTGGACGTGACACAATGAAAAAGAAAAAAAGAAAACTTAAAAAAGGCGGCATACTGAGACTTTTGTTCCTTATCACCTTATTGCCGGCGCTGCTGGTCAGTATTACGTTGTTTGTCATCGTGTATTATTCCTTTAACCCTGATACAGTGATGACCGCGTTGAAGGAAACTCCGAATTTATTCAGGGAAATGGAAGTTCCCGAGGAATATATACCATTGTATAAAGAAACGGCTGAAGTCTATGGGGTGCCGTGGACGTTGCTTGCAGCTCACCACAGGGTGGAAACGCGATTTTCTACAATGGATCCATTATTATCACCTGTTGGAGCGGAAGGCCATATGCAATTCATGCCCTGTACATTTGTGGGCTGGACCCATCCAACCTGTTCAGGTCTAGGGGAAGGGGAAATACCGGAAAGCGAAAAAACTGACCCTGAAGTGATTCAGGCTTATGGAGGGTATGGCACCGATGGCAATGGTGATGGAGTTGCCGATCCTTACAACCTGACGGACGCATTATACAGCGCTGCAAATTATTTGGCGAAAAACGGGGCAGCTGACGGGGAATTGGAGAAAGCGATATTTCAATACAATCATAGCGACGAATATGTTGAGGACGTTATGCATTTCTACGGTCTCTATAACGAGCAATTCCCGGAATAAAACATAAAAAAGAGAGCGGACAAGATGTCCGCTCCTTTTTTATTTGATTTAATTATGCACGGTTTCGTCTGTTTTTGCCCATTGATCCAAGAATCAGGCTCAATACGAAAACCAGAACCAAAGCACCGATTAATGCAGGGATGATATAGACGCCCCAGATTTCAGGACCCCAGTCTCCAAGCAGCAGGCTTCCTAGCCATGCGCCGATAATACCTGCGATGATATTGCCGATGATACCACCTGGAATATCTTTACCTAAAATAAGTCCTGCTAACCATCCGATGATACCACCCATGATTAGAAATAAAATAAATCCCATCGTGTTCCATCTCCTTTTTTAGTAGTTATTATTGCTACACTACTGATATAACCTGATTCGGGAAGTTTAAAACATCGACTAGGAAATATTTATAAAACCTTTGCGCCCAAGGTATTGGTGAAATGGCGCAAAGCCCATGTATGTCCTTCCGGATCAAAGCTTGCCACCGCATCCTGATGGACCGCTATTTTAAAGCCTTTATTGTATGCATCTACGGCTGTATGGAGGACGCAGATATCGGTGCAGACGCCTGCAATATGAATCTCATCAATATCCCTTTCCCGGAGCAGGAGTTCCAGGCTGGTTCCAGCAAAAGCGCTGTAACGGGTTTTATCCATCCATACTATTTTTTCTTTATGGCCGTTATACAGCGAATCCAATTTGCCGTATAAATTCCTGCCTTCAGTCCCTCTGATGTTATGCGAAGGGAACAGTTCATGTTCGGGATGTAGCGTATCTCCTTCTTCATGCAAATCAACTGGAAAAACAATAAAATCGCCCGTTTCTAAAAACTGTTCGGTTATTGCGCAGATAGCTCCCTCGATAGCCTGTCCAGGTTTGCCGCAAGTCAAGCGTCCCTCATCTGCCACGAAATCAACCGTATAATCAACCACTAATAATGCTTTATTCATGATTATTCCTCCTGTCTTTTTTCTTAATCTAATCATATTGAAGTGAAAATATAAAGAGCAGCTGGTTGAAAGTAGACTGAATATTCGGTATAATAAAAGAAAAGGAAGGGTGAAACCGCATGCAATACGAAAACGTGGAACGTTTGAATAGGCAGGGAATGTGGTTTGTGATCATCCACACGATTATCGTATTCAATTTGGCGCTGAATTTCGGGTTCTTTTCTTAGGTTGACAGGCAGGTTATACAAATTTCTCCAAAAGAATAAGCCGGCAAAGGGAACATCCTTCGCCGGCTTATTCTTTTTTGTGTTACGAATGATTATTTCTTTAATCGTTGAAGTGAGTCTTTCAGGATACGTGAAGCGGAATCCAGTGATACACCAAGAATTTCCTGGATCTCTTCCAGGTTTTTCTGTTCCTCGGAATAGAGGTAATGGACATAAGCGAAACGGATATCTCCTGAACGCATCGGCAGCCCGATAAAAGAAGACAGGGCTTCAGTGTAGTCAGAAAGTGATCCCATCTGGAACATCGTAAATTCATTGTTAACTTTTGAAGAAAGCAAATAAGGTGTCCCCCTGAATACAGCACGTTCGATTCCTTCGAGCAGGACAGCAATCTCCTTGCCGGTAAAATCAATCCGGCTCATGTAACCGTCTTTTTTTTCAAAAGCAAGCGTCAGCTTATGGCCTTTATCTTCGAAATTGGCGATATCGATTGTTGCCATATCCCGAAGCCTAAGTCCCCGAAGATAAAGGATATAAAGAATTTTGGCATTGAGTGAAAGCTGGTCCGTGTCGAGCACCGCATCTTTTTTGGCCAGTAATTGACTGTAATCCAAATGAATATCGGGCGGAGTGAGATCGAGTTTTTCTGAATATTTGAATTTGGGCATGAAATCGACCGGTATCCGGCCGATGCGCCACATATAATCAAACCATTGGCGTATAAAAATGATCTTCCGGTTCAATGTACTGTCCTTGATGCCGGTTGCACGCTGCTCATGCAAAAAATTTTGTATATCAACCGGTCTGATTTCATGCGGTTCCACTGATTTTTTGTAATACCTGGCAAGGAAAGCGAGAAGGGAGTGGATCAATTGGACTTCATGTACAACCGTATTCGGGCTGATGCCATTTTCCAGGCGATATTTCTCATAGCCGTAGGGCATTTCATCTCACCTCTGCATCTATATTTACTGAAAATTATACCATATTAAAGTAAAAATAGAACGTACTTTCCCGTAATGCAAAAAAGGAGTAATTGTGGAGCAGGTGAAGTAAAAGTTCGCAGGAAATTATTTAAATGTTAATTTTCCTCGAATAATTAGATACATAAGGGTTTATCATAAAAATCAAAAGAAGTCGACAAGAAAAAAGAAGTCCATCATAATTATAGGAATAAGAAGTAAGAAAAAGATAGAGTTGTAAAGTTACTAATAGGGTATGCAGGTAGTAAGGCTGGCTATAAAAGCTGAAAGGGGAGAAAAAATGTTTAAAGAGGAGAATGAAGTAATTCGGCAGCGTATTTTTAAAGCGGTAGAGGGGCTATCCGACGAGAAGCTGAACAAAAAGCCAGCAGAGGGAAAATGGTCGCCTATGCAAATACTGGACCATCTTCAGTTAATGGAAAATGTCATTGCCAGAAATGTATCAAAAGAGCTGGAGCGCGGAAACAGCAATAAAGCAATGAAAAAGCCGATCCAGCTGACAGTCAGCAGAACTATCAAAGTGGATGCTCCATCCTATACAGAACCATCGGAAGGTTTTATCACACTTGTGGAGATGACGGAAAAACTGGCTTCCTCCCGGGCAAACTTGAATGCAGTTTATGACAATGCTCCGAAGGAGTTGCTGAAAACTAAATCCATGCCGCATCCTGTATTCGGCAAAGTGCCTTTGTTCCAGTGGTTTCCGTTTGTAGGACTGCATGAAAAAAGGCATTTGAAACAGCTCGAAAACACCTTAAGTGAAATTAATAAACAATAGAAACAGTAATTAGAAAAACTTATCACATTCCATAATTTTAATGTAATTTACTTATGCTTGGGATTTCGTTATGATGGTATAGGAGAAAAGAAGCTTTTCAAGGCCTTTTCAGAAGATTCAAAGGAGGAACACGACATGGCAAAAAGCAGTTTGCACAACAGCCGCACTTCTTTTGAGCTGAATGGTAATACGTATAACTATTACCGTCTTGCTGCACTCGAAGAAGCAGGAATCGCGAAAGTATCACGCCTTCCTTACTCAATAAAAGTTCTTTTGGAATCCGTTTTGCGTCAGCATGATGGCTATGTGATTAAAGATGAGCACGTAGAAGAATTAGCAAAATGGGGTAAAAATTCCAACGAAGAAGCAGAGGTTCCATTTAAACCTTCCCGCGTAATTTTGCAGGATTTCACGGGTGTACCAGTAGTAGTTGATTTGGCTGCACTTCGTTCAGCAATGGCTGAAATGGGTGGAGATCCAAACAAAATCAATCCGGATGTTCCGGTTGACCTTGTAGTTGACCACTCTGTACAGGTAGACAGCTACGGTACTAATGATGCTTTGAAAATCAATACAAAACTTGAATTCGAACGCAATGCAGAACGTTATCAGTTCTTAAGCTGGGCACAAAAAGCTTATGATAACTACCGCGCAGTGCCGCCGGAAACAGGTATCGTTCACCAGGTTAACCTTGAATATCTGGCTAACGTTGTCCATGCTGTTAAAAACGAAGACGGCACATTCGAATCATATCCGGATACATTGGTAGGAACTGACTCCCACACGACAATGATCAACGGTCTTGGCGTATTGGGCTGGGGTGTTGGCGGTATCGAAGCAGAAGCAGGAATGCTTGGACAGCCTTCGTTCTTCCCGATTCCAGAAGTTATCGGCGTTAAATTGACGAATGCATTGCCAAACGGTGCAACCGCTACTGATTTGGCATTGAAAATTACACAATTGCTTCGCCAAAAAGGCGTAGTGGGCAAATTCGTTGAATTTTATGGTACAGGTGTAACAACATTGCCGCTTGCAGACCGTTCAACAATTGCCAATATGGCTCCAGAATACGGCGCAACTTGCGGATTCTTCCCGGTTGATGAAGAAGCACTTGACTACCTTCGCCTGACTGGCCGTGAAAACGACCACATCGAAGTCGTAGAAGCTTATTTGAAAGCCAACGATATGTTCTTTGATGCTGACAAAGATCCGATTTACACAGACACTGTGGAGTTAGATCTTTCTACAGTAATGCCAAACCTTTCAGGACCAAAACGTCCGCAGGATTTGATCCCGTTGTCAGGAATGAAAACGGAATTCAACAAAGCTGTAACGGCTCCTGAAGGACCACATGGTTTTGCTTTGGATCAGGAAGAGATCAACAAGACTGCTACTGTCAACTTCAAAGACGGCTCAACTGCCGAAATGAAGACTGGCGCAATCGGTATTGCGGCTATCACTTCTTGTACGAATACATCTAATCCATATGTTATGCTCGGTGCCGGACTTGTCGCTAAAAAAGCGGTTGAAAAAGGGCTTATGCCACCAGCTTATGTAAAAACATCTTTGGCTCCTGGTTCAAAAGTTGTAACAGGCTATCTTCAGGATGCTGGACTGCTTGATTACCTTGAGCAAATCCGCTTTAACCTTGTTGGTTACGGCTGTACTACTTGCATCGGCAACTCCGGTCCAATGCTTCCGGAAATTGAAGATGCAATCCTGGATAACGATTTGCTGGTAACTTCAGTTCTTTCCGGTAACCGTAACTTTGAAGGCCGTATCCATCCGCTTGTAAAAGCCAACTACCTGGCATCACCGCCGTTAGTTGTTGCCTATGCACTTGCTGGAACAGTGGATATCGATCTGCAAAACGATCCAATCGGACAAGACCAAGAAGGAAACGATGTATATCTTAGCGATATCTGGCCTACAACTGAGGAAGTGAATGAAGTTGTGAAGAGCACAGTTACTCCAGAACTATTCCGCAAAGAATATGCACGTGTCTTTGACGAAAACGAAACTTGGAATGCGATTGAAACTAACGACGATTCTCTTTACAACTTTGATGAGAATTCAACTTATATTCAAAACCCGCCATTCTTCCAAGGTTTGTCAAGAGAACCGAAAGCGATTGAAACTCTTGCAGATTTGCGTGTAGTCGCTAAATTTGCAGATTCAATTACAACTGACCACATTTCACCGGCAGGAGCAATCGGGAAAGATACTCCGGCAGGTAAATACTTGCGTGAAAACGGCGTAGAACCACGCAACTTTAACTCTTATGGCTCCCGTCGCGGTAACCACGAAGTTATGATGCGCGGAACTTTCGCAAACATCCGCATCCGTAACCAGGTGGCACCAGGCACGACAGGCGGTTATACTACTTACTGGCCGACTGGCGAAACTATGGCAATTTATGATGCAGCTATGAAGTATCAGGAACAAGGTACTGGATTGGTTGTTCTGGCCGGCAAAGATTACGGTATGGGTTCATCCCGTGACTGGGCTGCTAAAGGCACATTCCTTCTTGGCATCAAAACTGTCATTGCAGAAAGCTATGAGCGTATTCATCGTTCAAACCTTGTAATGATGGGCGTATTGCCATTGCAATTCATCAATGGAGAAAACGCTGAATCACTTGGTTTGACAGGGCGCGAAACAATTTCTGTCAACTTGACGGATGATGTAAAACCACGTGACCTTCTGACTGTAACTGCTGTTGCAGAAGATGGTTCAGTGACAGAATTCAAAGCGCTTGTGCGTTTCGATTCTGAAGTTGAAGTGGATTACTATCGCCATGGTGGTATCCTGCAAATGGTACTCCGCAGAAAATTGGTAGAAGCGTAAGATCAAATAAGTGGGCTGCCCCCGGGCAGCCCTTTTTTTATTCATAACTGAAAGCTTGGAATTTTAAAGCAGCAGCTTTCCGAAGCCATATGATATTCTGTATACTTACATAGAGGTGAAAATGAATGCACATCAGTGAAAAAGAAATAGAAATCCGCTACGCGGAAACGGATCAGATGGGCGTCGTCTACCACGCCAATTATTTGGTGTGGCTGGAAATCGGACGCACAAAACTGATTGAAGATGTCGGATTTACATATGCGGAAATGGAAAGCCAGGGATATTTGTCTCCTGTCACCGATATATCCATCCAATATAAAGCTGCCCTGCGCTATGGGCAAAAAGCGATTGTGAAAACGTGGGTGGAAGAACATGGACGCCTGCGCACAACCTATGGATACGAAGTGCTTCATGAAGACGGGACGTTGGCAGCAAAAGCCACATCAGAACATGTCGTCGTGAAAAAAGACACTTTCCGACCGGTTTCTTTAAAGAAAATCTATCCGGAATGGCACGAAAAATATGAGGAAATAAAAAAGAGGGAAGACCATGGCGTTCGGAATTAAGCGGGCAGAACTCGACAGGTGGAAACGGGAAGTGGAAGAGGGAAATATTGCTTTTTTGACCCATTATTGGATTGATGAACGTTTTCCCGGATGCAGCACGGTAACAAAAGTCGGCTGCAGTGATTTAGAGAAGCTGAAACTTTGGGGCAAGCAGTACGGTCTGCGGCCGGAATGGCTGGATCTGCGGGGTAATTATCCGCATTTCGATCTTTTTGGAGAACGTCAAAAATCAATTTTGAAAGCGGAAAAACTCCTGGAGCAAGTGGAACGCTTGGAGAAAAAATAGAAAAGCCGGAAAGGAAGATTTATTCTTCCTTTCCGGCTTTCTTAGTTGTTTCGTATGAATAATCCAATTCCTGGAGATCGTCATTGACACTTACGGCGAGGTCATGACCGTCAAAATACCAGAGGTCGTTCTGTTCGATAAAATAAATCACGCCGCCGTCCTCAACTTCGGCAGCAGCTTCATTTGGCTGGTCTTTCGTCACGCCAAGCGAAAACCCCGGCTGCAATCCAGAACCGCCGTAACGCACAAAAAATCGGACGGATTCGCCTGTAGCAACTTCCATTTCGTCATGGAACCATTTGAAAGCATCTTCACTGATCTTTATTTCCATCTTGCTTCACGTCCTTTCAACTTAACGGTTGCCAGGCAGAACTACCACTTGATCTTCGGCTCCGTGCCCGTACGTATGCGAGCGATATTGGCTCGGTGGCGATAGAAGATAAAGGACGCCAGCACAAGAATCACGGCAAGAAACGGATAATCTCCTGTGTTAACAGCATATATGATGGCATAAATAACAGCAACTACAGCGAGGATCATTGAAGACAGCGACACCATCTTGGTGATTTTCAGGCCGATGAGCAGCACTGCAACCGCTACAAGAAACAGCGGCCATTGATAGCCGAGCAGAATGCCTCCGGATGTTGCTACAGCTTTACCGCCTTTGAATTTAGCGAATACAGGATACATATGACCGACAACCGCAATCAGTCCCAATAGAAGCGGATGAATGTCAGTGGCGATGAACAAGGGAATAAGCGTAGCCGCTGTCCCTTTTAAAATATCAAGAATGGTGACGATCAGCCCGGCCGTCGAACCGAGGACCCGGAAAGTATTGGTGGCCCCAAGGTTGCCGCTGCCTTTGGTACGGACATCGGTATTGTAGAAAATTTTGCCGATCCATAATGCGGAAGGGATCGAACCAAGTAAATAAGCCAGTAACACGGGTATCAATATATCCATTGTAGACTCCTTTTTATCTCTCTATTTAGTAATCTCAGTTTAACACGCAAAAAGATCTATAAACAATAGTTGCAGGATTTTTATGAAACAGCGAGAATATCATGTATGATAGAATGATAGAATAAAAAGGACAGGTGATCCCAATGAACAATCCAAGCAGAGAAGAAATCAAGGAAGTTTTGGACAATGCCAAAACCATCGCTGTTGTCGGTCTCAGTCCGAACACGAACAGAACATCCTATATGGTTTCCGAGGCGATGCAAAAAGCTGGATACCGGATCATTCCGGTCAACCCTGTTGCTGATGAAGTATTGGGTGAAAAAAGCTACGCTTCATTGAAAGAGATTCCGGAGCCGGTTGATATCGTCAATGTCTTCAGGCGTAGTGAGTTTTTAACAGACCTGGCAGAAGAGTTTATTGAAATCGATTGCCCCGTTTTCTGGACGCAATTGAACGTCGTGGATGATAATGTATTCAAAAGCCTGACTGAACAGGGATACACGGTCATTATGGACCGCTGCATCAAAGTCGAACACGCCATCCTTAAATAAGCAAGATAGAGGAAAAGGGCGCCTGGCGCTCTTTTTCTATGGTTATTGACAGATGCCGGAGTTATCGATACGATTAAAAGATAGAGACATGCGAACAGATGTTTGTTGGAGGGAATTAGATGGCAAAAACGAAGAATACGGCATACAACGAAGAAGCGATCCAGGTACTTGAAGGCTTAGATGCCGTAAGAAAGCGCCCTGGTATGTATATCGGTTCAACGGATACACGGGGCCTTCATCATTTGGTCTATGAAATAGTTGATAACTCGGTTGATGAAGCATTGGCTGGATTTGGTGACAAAATCAGCGTGACCATACACGAAGATAACAGCATCAGCGTCCGTGATTACGGCCGCGGTATGCCGACTGGCATGCACCGCAGCGGAAAACCGACGCCTGAGGTTATTTTGACTGTTCTCCATGCCGGCGGGAAATTCGGGCAGGGAGGCTATAAAACCAGTGGAGGACTGCACGGTGTTGGTGCTTCAGTTGTCAACGCCCTGTCAGAATACCTGGAAGTTACCATTCACCGAGACGGCAAGAAATACCGTCAGCTTTTCGAAAATGGCGGCAAGCCCGCCACTACACTGGAAGAAATCGGCACGACAAAGGAGAGCGGCACAAATCTCCATTTCCGTCCGGATCCGGCTATTTTTTCTGCTACAAAATACAATTACGAAACGTTGAGTGAACGTTTACGTGAATCTGCGTTTTTATTAAAAGGATTAAAAATTGAACTTACCGATAAACGTGCTGAAGAAGAGCGTTTTGAGGAATTCTTTTACGAAACTGGGATCGAAGCCTTTGTTGAATACTTGAACGAAGAAAAAGATACACTGCATAAAGTGGCTTATATCGAAGGCAAGCAAGATGAATTGGAAGTCGAATTTTCGTTCCAGTTCAATGATGGTTACTCGGAAACCATCCTGTCATTTGTCAATAACGTCCGCACCCGGGACGGCGGCACACATGAAACAGGGGCAAAAGCTGCGATGACCCGCGTTTTCAATGATTATGCGCGGAAAATCAATCTATTGAAAGATAAAGATAAAAATCTCGAAGGTTCCGATATCCGTGAAGGGATAGCGGCGATTGTTTCTGTCCGGATTCCGGAGGCTTTGCTGCAATTCGAGGGCCAGACAAAAAGTAAACTTGGTACAAGCGAAGCACGCAGCATTGTAGATTCAGTCGTATCGCAGAAATTGATGTACTTCCTGGAAGAAAACGCAGACCTCAGCGCATCATTGGTCCGAAAAGCGATTCGTGCATCACAAGCCCGTTTAGCCGCCCGGAAAGCTCGTGAAGATGCGCGGAACGGCAAAAAACGCAAGAAATCTGACATGCTGTTGTCCGGTAAATTGACGCCTGCACAATCACGCAATGCTGCTAAGAACGAGCTGTATCTGGTGGAGGGTGACTCTGCCGGCGGTTCAGCCAAACAAGGGCGCGACCGCACATTCCAGGCCATATTGCCTCTTCGGGGTAAAGTGGTCAACACAGAAAAAGCGAAACTAGAGGAAATTATGAAAAACGAAGAAATCTCGACGATCATCCATGCAATTGGCGGGGGAGTCTCTTCTGATTTTTCAATTGACGATATTGCTTATAACAAAGTCATCATAATGACCGATGCCGATACGGATGGTGCGCATATTCAGGTTCTTTTGCTGACATTCTTCTACCGCTACATGAAACCGCTCATTGAAGCAGGCAAAGTGTTTATTGCCTTGCCGCCGCTCTATAAAGTTTCTAAGGGCATCGGTAAAAAAGAAGTTGTCGATTATGCCTGGACGGAAGCTGATCTGGAGGCATCGACGAAAAAAGTTGGCAAAGGCTATATGCTGCAACGCTATAAAGGTCTCGGCGAGATGAATGCCGATCAATTATGGGAAACGACAATGAACCCGGAAACACGGACATTAATCCGTGTAACCATTGAAGACGGGGCTCGTGCCGAACGCCGCATTACCACGTTGATGGGTGATAAAGTCGAACCAAGAAGAAAGTGGATCGAGAATAATGTCGACTTCGGTTTGGAAGAAGACAGCAATATTCTGGAGAACGACCTGATCCACGCTGAGGAGGAACTCGTATGACGCAAATCGAACGTTTTCAGGATCTGCCATTAGAAGAAGTCATCGGCGATCGGTTTGGGCGTTACAGTAAATACATCATTCAGGACCGTGCATTGCCGGATGCCCGTGATGGGTTAAAACCCGTACAGCGCCGAATTCTTTACGCGATGTACCACGAAGGCAACACCAATGAAAAAGCTTTCCGTAAATCCGCTAAAACTGTCGGAAACGTTATCGGAAATTATCATCCGCATGGTGACAGCTCTGTATACGAAGCCATGGTACGTTTGAGCCAGGACTGGAAAATACGGCATATGCTTGTTGAAATGCACGGCAATAACGGTTCCATGGACGGTGATTCACCAGCCGCTATGCGTTATACAGAAGCCCGCCTATCCGCAATTTCGGGCGAATTGCTGCGTGATATCGATAAGCGGACAGTTGATTTCATTCCGAACTTCGATGATTCGGATATGGAACCCACTGTTCTGCCAGCCCGTTTCCCGAATTTATTGGTGAACGGCTCTACCGGTATCTCTGCTGGATATGCTACCGACATTCCGCCACATGCCCTGCATGAAGTGCTGGACGCAGTATTAATGCGGATGGACAATCCAGACGCGACAGTCGATGAATTGATGAAAGTCATCAAAGGTCCGGATTTCCCGACAGGCGGAATTATCCAGGGTGTTGACGGAATCAAAAAAGCTTATGAAACCGGTAAAGGAAAAATTATCGTCCGTTCAAAAGCTGACATTGAACCGTTGAAAGGCGGAAAAGAACAGATTGTCATCACTGAAATTCCGTTCGAAGTCAATAAAGCGACGATGATTAAAAAAATCGATGACCAGCGCTTCGACCGTAAACTTGATGGAATTTCGGAGGTCCGGGATGAATCCGACAGAAGCGGCTTGCGCATTGTCATAGAACTGAAGAAAGACGTCCAGGCAGCAGGCATCCTAAACTATCTTTATAAAAATACGGATCTGCAGGTGAGCTATAACTTCAATATGGTCGCCATCTACAAACGCCGTCCGACGATGATGACTTTGCAGACATTGCTGGATGCCTATATTGCGCACCAAAAAGAAATTGTAACGAAACGCTCTGAATTCGATCTGCATAAAGCAAAAGACCGCATGCATATTGTTGAAGGTTTGATGAAGGCTTTGTCCATACTGGATAAAGTCATCAAAACAATCCGGGCTTCAAAAGATAAGCGGGATGCCAAAAACAATTTGATCGAGTCCTTCTCGTTTTCTGAAGCACAGGCTGAAGCCATCGTTTCCTTACAGCTTTACAGATTAACCAATACCGATATTACGGAGCTTCAAAAAGAAGAAGCTTCTCTAAAAAAACTGATCGAAGAATTGACAGGCATTTTGACAAGCGCCACCAAATTGAAAAATGTCATCAAAAAAGAGCTTGCCGGCGTGCGTAAACAATTTGCTGAACCACGCAGGTCAGTGATTGAAGAGAAAATCGAAGAAATCACGATTACACGTGAAGTGATGATTCCAAGTGAAGAAGTAGTCGTAACTGTTACAAAAGAGGGCTATGTGAAACGCACGAGCACAAGGTCACATGCTGCTTCCAATGGACGCGATTTCGCAATGAAGGAATCCGATCATCTGTTGTTTGAAGGAAACCTCAATACGCAGCACACCATTTTGATCTTCACAACAAAAGGCAATTTCGTCTATCAGCCGATCAATGAATTGCCGGATATCAAATGGAAGGACCTTGGACAGCATTTGTCCAGTATCGTCCAGCTGGAATCTGACGAATCGATTCTTGCGGTTTATCCTTTTGAAAACTTTGATGCAGATGCCAGCATACTAACCGTTTCCCAATATGGCCAAGTCAAGCGTTCAGCGCTTAAGGATTATCAGGTGCAGCGATATTCGCGGGCAATCAAAACGATGAATCTGAAAAAAGATGATTCGATGATTTTTGCAGGACTGGTTACAAAGGAAACCGAATTGTTCATTGGTACAAACCATGCTTATGGTGTACGTTTTCCGATTGAAGAAATTCCTTTGACCGGCTTGCGGACAGCTGGAGTAAAAGGTGTTAACTTGAAAGATAAAGATTTCGCTGTATCAGCGGTCTTGCTCGACGCTGAAATTAAACAGGATCTTATCCTCGTAACACAGCGAGGGGCAGCCAAGAAAATGCGTATAACCGAATTTGAAACAGGCAGCCGAGCCAAGCGAGGGGTAGTCATGCTGCGTGAGCTGAAGTCAAATCCGCATCGCGTCATCTCGGTTCATGGGGTAACAGGCGGTGAGGAGATCATCCTGGAAACAGCGAAAAATATTCGTTTGACTCTTCCAGCTGCTAACCTTAAACCTGTAGACCGTTATTCAAATGGTTCATTTGTGCTTGATGAATCTTCTGATGGCAAAGTGCTGGATGTTTACCTGAAACAAGTGAAAGAGTAGTCTCTAATACCTCCCGGCTGGGGGGTATTTTTTTACCGTTTTTTTGTTTAATTTATAATACATAAGCAAGTTCTTATGTATATATATTATTATTATGTAAACTATTAATCGCTTCCTTTAATGGGGAGGTTTAACTATTATGTATTGTTTCGTTGCAAAATAAATAACCAGTCACCGATGAGATACCGGCAACTGGCAGCTTGGCAAAATATGATAAAGATAACTGCGGGCAATATTCTTTACATGAAGCCTTGAATATCCAATTTCACCAGACTCCGATGAACAAATTCAATCATGGTAATATAATCGAAAACCGGCAGCTGGACCGCATTTTGCACGGCTTTGGCATATGGAGCGAGGGAACTGCATTCCAGTAAAATTGTGGAGACGGTTGGTTCCCGAAGTACCAGTTCACGTGCTGCTTCCACTGTTTCTTTTTCCACTTGTTCACTGTTAAGGGTTCCTGCCTCATCCAGAATTGCCTGTGAGAAATGCAATTTATTTTCCATACCGATGATTTCAACTCTTTCCGCCGAGGCACCGGCGGCAATTAACAAAGAATCATCGAGCTGATCAGATTCAGCGGTGATTATCCCCACTTTATTTTGCCTGCTGATGATTTTTTCGATAAAAGTCACTTGCAAAAGACTTGAAGTGAACACAGGAATGCGTAAAGCCATGGCTATTTCGGCTTGGTAGGGAATCATAAAACCGCAGTCTGCAGTTACCGCTTTTACTCCCGCTCTTTCTAATTGCCGTCCAGCTTCAATGAGTTGAGGGAGAGCTTTTTCTTTTTGCTCCTGTAATTTCCGATAAGTTAATCCATCAATCTTCTGATAACGGACAGGAAAAGGGAAGGTGGATGCATTTCCCACATCCCCAGGGATAAAAGGGACAAATGTGTCAAGCAATAATATGCCGATCGACTCTCCGTAATTGGCTTGGCCGTCATGGGCTTTGTATATCAAAAGAGTCCTCCCCTTTCTCAAACCGCTTCTCTGCATTCGGAAGATTCGGAGTCAGGATGTTGGGCACTGCTGATCAGTTAGGACCTTCTCTCTGCAGCTAATATTATTGTTTCTTATGTTTGTTCTTTTACACATAAATCGCAGCTGTTAAACAACTATATAAGTTGAACTGCAGTTTTAAGCATTCGATATTTTGTAAAGCAGCTCTCGCTTAAGAGCTCCTTCTAACCTTCAACAACATGCTTTGCCGGAATTAGCTGCAAGTTGTTGCAGCTTGATAGGGCGAGAGCTGCATACGCCTGTTTCAGGCAATGATAATTCCACTTTTTTCGATGCCTCAAGATCCCCAGTCAGATAAGCCACAACTGAACGGATCTGTTCATAGCCGGTGGCAAGCAGAAAAGTGGGTGCCCGCCCATAGCTTTTCGCTCCGACAATGTAAAAATCCTTTTCAGGCTGGCGCAATTCCTCTTCGCCATGTGGCCGTACTGTTCCGCAGCTGTGAACATTCGGGTCGATGAGTGGAGCCAGCGCAGGGACACTTTCAAGCGATGGATCTGACTGGTAGCGAATTTCACGGAGAAAAGAGAAATCCGGACGGGATCCTGTATTGGCAATCACTTCATCATAGGGACCAAGGGTTTTACTTTTATCTTTCTGGCTGGTTGTAAGCAGCATCCGATTATTTTCATCTCGCTCAATTTGCCGGATGAAACATTCTTCTTCTACTCTAAGCATGCCGGCATCCACACTTTCTTTCATTCTATTGCCGAGTTCTCCTCTGGCTGCCAGCTGGTCTGTGTGGCCGCCGCCAAATAAGGATTGCTGTACTTTTCCTCGTACGAGCCAAGTGATTTCTGTTTCGGGTGAAGATTTTTGAAGTTCGAGCAAGTCCAGTATCGTATTGAATGCGGAATGGCCGCTCCCGGCTACTGCAATATTCTTACCTGAAAAAGTGGCGCGATCCTTATTTAAGATGTCAGGGAGCCGGGAATGGAATGTATATTCTTTTTGCTGCATGCCACCGGAAACCAAGGGATTCGGGTTTTGCCATGTACCAGTAGCATCTATGACAGCTCCCGCTTCGTATTCTTTGTATAGGCCTTCATTTTCGACAATCAACAGGAATGGCTTGTTTTCGCGGTTATAGTCTTTCATCTTATCCAATCCGCTTCGGGAGATATGGATGACCTTACTGTTCAGGTGTACATAAGGTGCGATTTCAGGAAGTTCACCAAGTGGCTTAAGGTAATCAGCCACTATTTCGGCAGCTAAAGGAAGAAGTTCTTCATCGGGCAGTTTTTTGCCATGCATTTCGAGAAGTTTTTTCGCTGCTGAATCCATATTATAACGCCATGTTGAAAACAGACGGACATGTTCATAGTCCAGAAAATTTGTCCCCAACGCTGTACCGGCTTCAAACAATATAAAAGGCCTTCTTTTTAAAGACAGCTGGGCCGCTGCAGCCAACCCGACCGGGCCACCACCGATGATTGCTACCGGTAAAAGTTCTTTTTTCATGATACTCACTCCTTAATCAATTTTTTTTGATTAATAAACTAAAAACTGATCCATCCTTTAACAGGATGGAGTAATTACGTTACAGATTTGGTTGGAGATCAATCGGTCCATTTCACGCTGGTTGATTGAATAGAAGCTCCAGGTTCCTCGTGCTTCTTTATCCAGTAAGCCGGCATTCAATAAAATCTTTAGGTGATACGATAATTTTGACTGGGGAAGATCCATTTCTTCCGTCAGATCACAGACACAGGCAGAACTTTTCAGGCAAATTTTATTTAGTATTTCGAGGCGTTTTGGATCGGCCAATGCCTTGTATTTCAGGGCCAATTCTTCCAATTCGTCTTTTTTATTTTTGGTTGACTCGGATACAGCTGCCATAACCACTACGTCCTTTCTGATAAATCAAATTTATTTGATGAATTAATTGTATGTCATCTTTCTAAGGTTGGCAACTAATAAATCAATATTATTTGATTAATGGTCACAGTATGTAGAGGCAGATTAAAAGACGGTAGAGCAAGGGAGGGACAGGAGATTCTACCCTTGAATTTCGGCATGAAAAAAGCAGCCGTAAAAGGCTGCCTTGCTTTAATGTCTTAACGTACTTTCCCGAAATACAGTGTATCGTAGTTTTCATTTTCTGCATCAGGATTGATGGTCTGCAGATTTTGCGGCAAATGGATGATGCTGTCAGCTGTATTGGTTAGGCGTTTCACCTGACGTTTGTTCTGCGGATCGTTTTCTGACCGGGTAATGATTCTGTCGGTAATTGCCCGCACAGCCGCGTTCATATCGACAACTGAATTCATGGTTCCTTTTGCTGCGTCCACCAGGACGCTAACTTTTTCGGATTTCACTGCAATTTCCTCTTGCAGTTCAGTAGCCGTATGGGTAAGGGTGGTAACTTCCAAATTCAAACCATCGACGCGTTCTTTCAGATTATCAGCTGATCCTTTAATCTTCTTCATCGGTTCTTTCATACCTTTGATGAACAATACCACGCCGATTATTGCAATAATCAATCCCAGCACTAGGATACCAAGTGCAATCCACCACCATATTGTTGAGTCCATTCTGTTTCCTCCTCCATTATGTTCGCGTATTGCTCTTTCTATACCCCTAATTCTATGCAAATTAACATAAACAGCATGAGGTATTTGCCAAATTATTCATAAATACTTTTATATTGCTTCATGAATTTCCGGTCAATGCACTGTTTGAGCCGCCAAGGGAGTTTGCCGTGCATCGAAAACCGTCCATAAGTCAAAAAAGCTTCTCCACCGCCTGTAGAAAGAATGGAAATATACCGTTTTTGGGGAGTAAAAGATTTCAGCTCCCCGGCATCCAATCGGTTCCTCAAGTTTTCCCAAAGGACCGGTCCTTGTCTGACCGCGTAAACGCCATTTTTGGGTATGGATGGGTAGTGCTCGATTGCAATGCAGTCTCCGGCACCGAAAATTTCAGGATGCATCACACTTTGCAAATACTTATTAACAAGAAGAAAGCCGCTGCCATCCGTCTTGATACCGGAATCCTGGAAGAGGCTGAAACTTTTTGGGCCTGTGAGCCAGAGCACTTCGGATTGCGGAAACGATTGCCCGGAACTTGTGGTAACAGCATCAGTTGAAATTTCCTCAACGGATTCACCGGTGAAAAAAAGCAACCCTTTTTCGCTGGCGATCGATTCGATGCTGTTTGCAATCCTGTTATGTAACCCAGAGAGGAGGGGGGATGAACTTATTAGAGTTAAATTTAATGGAAGCTGATGCTGTTTCCTCCAGGCATGAATGGAAAATGCCAGTTCAACACCTGATGCGCCGCCGCCCACGACCACCGGATTCGGAGTCTCCCGGATCCGTTTTAACTGTTCTGGGAAAAGATAATTCGGTTTAATGGAAGAAATCTGTGGTTTCATTTCTTGTGGTATTCCTGTAGTGGAACCAATATCAAACGATAGCAAATCATAATCATAAACAGATCCATCAGCACAGGTAAGCCGTCTATTTTTTGCGTCCACCGCAATAACTTGACCGGTTATAAAGTCCGCTCCGATATTTTTACAGAGCCGTTTCAAGTCAATCCGGATATCTTCCAGATCATAGTTATCCTCTGTAAACCCAGAAAACATTCCGGAATAATATTGATATTCGGAAGGGGAGATCAACACGGCACGGCAGTCTGAAGGCAGATCAGCAGCAATCTGGGAGAGACAATGCAGGTGTGCATGTCCGCCTCCAACCAAAATGAGCGTCCTCATACTATCGCCTCCAAGTTATTTCAATATCTTTCTGGCTTCAGCCATTCGCTGATAAATAGTGATGACTTGCATCGCCAAAAAAATCAAAGTAATGGCAGTTAAATATGTTGAAAAAGCAATCATTAGGGTAAAGAGAATAAAACCTTCTGTTCTTTCAGCCAATCCTGCTTGGTAATAGAAAGATTTCATCCCTTGTTTATCCGACAAGGCACCAACAGTCAGAAATACGGTCATGGCAATTATGATGGAGACACTTAACAGCAGCAGCGCCCACATCGATTCCGGGAAACGGAAAGCCAGCCCCAGAATAACGCTGATTTCAACCATCCTGTCGAAGCTGATGTCCAGTAAAGTGCCCCATGATGAAGGCTTTGTTTTCCGTGCCATCGTTCCGTCAACCACATCAAGATAGCCGGAAAACCAAAGAGCGAATATCGCCCAGAAAGGATGATCCAGATAGATGAAAACACCGGAAGAAAGGCCGGTCACAAAAGCGATCTTCGTTACGGCATCAGCCGTCAAACCGAGTCGCAGTAAAAAATCTGCGGTCTTTTCGATAACAGGCTGAACATGTTTTCGCGCATGTGTATCAAGCATAAAATCACCTTTTCGTTTTCAAGTTGTCCTCAGTATAGTATATCTTTGTTTGCCAATCCCACAATTATACTCTGAAAAAGTGAATCCCTTAAAGCTATAGGTATTGTGCCCAAGTGTAAATAAGCGAATTTTTTTAATTTTTATGTATAAACTAGAAGCAACTTACTGATGAAAGGAATTGGTAGAATTGGTAAAAAAATACGACATTGCCGTAATCGGAGCAGGAGCAGCTGGACTGACTGCAGCATTTACAGCCGCCGGATTTTCGAAAAAAGTGGTTTTAATTGATAAAAGCCTGCCGGGCGGGGAGTGTACGTGGTCAGGCTGTATTCCAAGCAAGTCTTTGATTAATATTGCTGAAGAAGTTCATCATGCAAAAAAATACACCCCAAATCTTCAGGTCGATACGTCAGTTGTACTGAAAGATATTCAGGATGTCATCCAAAAAGTATATGCGGGTGAATCCCCTGAAGTTTTACAGGAGTCCGGCATCGACTTCGTCAATGGCTACGCAAAATTCGTAGAACCGCATGCCGTGGAAGTTGAAGGCGAACGTATTGAAGCTAAAAAAATCATCCTTTCCACCGGATCTTCTCCACTCGTTCCTCCGATTGACGGATTGGAGAAAACATCTTATTTAACGAATGAAACCATTTTCGACCTGAAATCTTTTCCAAAAACGATGACAATCCTCGGCGGCGGTGCAATCGGCGTTGAGCTGAGTCAGGCATTGAACCGACTCGGCGTAAAAGTGACGCTTGTGGAAAAATTCGAGCGGATCCTGCCAAAAGATGAGAAAGACCAAGTTCTCATGATTCAACAGCGTCTGCTCGATGAAGGCGTAGTGATCCATACGTCTGCCACTGCGGTAAAAGCGGCACCGCAGGGAGACAAAATCGATTTGGTCATTGAAAAAGATGGCAAAGAGACGACACTTACCAATGATGCCCTCCTGGTTGCTCTCGGACGCAAAGCGAATGTGGAAGGCTATGACCTTGAAAAAGCAGGCGTGAAATATGATTCGAAGAGTATTCATGTAGATGATCATTTAGAAACAACTGCTAAAGGCGTTTATGCTATCGGTGATGTTGTCGGTCCTTATCAATTGTCGCATATGGCAAACTACCAGGGCATAACGGCGACACAGAACGCCATTCTGCCAATCAATAAAAAAATCGATTATGAACATGTAACTTGGTGCACTTATACGGATCCGGAACTTGGCAGATCCGGCTTATCGGAAGAGGAAGCCCGCCAGAAATACGGTGATGAGATCCGCGTTTATGAACATGAATATGCTGATATCGACCGTGCCAATACAAAAAAAGGCAGTATCGGTACCGTGAAAATGATTCTTGATAAAAAAGGCTATATCCTGGGAGCGAGCATTCTTGGTGACCGTGCCGGAGAAATAATCAGCCAGATTCAGACCATCAAATCCCTCCACATAAATATGGGGAAACTATCCGGTGTCATCCATCCATATCCGACCTACAGCGAAGTCCTTGTGAAAATCGGCAAGAAGGTGTATGTAGACAATTTATTGAATCAACCGGTAGTCAAAACTTTCAATAAAGCCAGATCCGGTGAATTGCCTGCAGAAAAAATCGGAATATATGGAGCAGCGGCTGCTGCGGGAATCGGAATTGCCAATATGGCCATCAAGAACAATGTCAAACCTAAACTTGGAGTAGAGAATGGCCGGCTTAAAGAAGTTCCGATTACTCCAAATGCAGTTTCCTCTCAGACCAAATCAAAAGATAAATACGTTCCAGCTATGCCATATACGGGCAGTCGCCAACAAGCCAAAAAATGCCTGATTGGCATGCTCAAAGGTTATCGGGGTGTTGAGATTGTTCAGGAAGAGGAAAATTATCTGCATGCCATTGCTAAATCGAAGACGTTCAAGTTCAAGGATGACCTGGAATTCTATTTTAACGATGCGGCGCAGCAAATTGAGTTTCGTTCAGCTTCACGCGTTGGTACGTCTGATGCCGGAGTTAACCTTAAGCGTTATGAAGAGATGCGGAAAAGATATTTGAGCATTGCTTCACATAATCGCAGCCAGTGAGCAGAGCGACCATTTTTCTAGTCTTAAAATGGCTGCTGGTACTGGCAGTATTGGGTCTTGCCGTCTGGCTCGGACGTGCCGTATTTGATGTGAGCATAGACGACTTGCGCACTTGGATTGAATCTTACGGCATATGGGCGCCGGTGGTCTACATCATCTTCTACACGGTCAGGCCTTTGATCTTTTTCCCGGCATCGCTGTTATCGCTTGCCGGAGGTCTGGTTTTTGGTGTCTGGCTGGGTACTTTTTACACTATAATCGGTGCTGTCAGTGGAGCGATACTTTCATACGCAGTTGCCAGATGGCTCGGGAAAAAAATCATTAAGAAAGATTGGGACGGCAATGCAGCAAAGATCCAACAGCAAATGGAACAAAACGGTTTTTTATATGTTTTGATTTTCCGATTGATCCCCATCATCAATTTTGATTTGATCAGCTACCTGGCTGCTTTTGCCAAGGTCCGTTTCGGCTCATTCACATCAGCAACGCTGATCGGCATCATCCCGGGCACTTTCGCCTATAACTTTTTAGGGAGCAGTGCCGCCAGCGGCAATCCGAAAATGATCCTTTTGGCCAGCAGTGTGTTTATTCTGCTTACCATTCTTCCAGTCTATTTTCGTAAACGCTGGATAAACAAGCGGAAAGAAGATCTTGAATAAGAAATTTATAATGGACTTAGGAAGTGAACACAATGAAAATCAAAACTTTAACCGCGCCTGTGCTGCTGGCTTTTATGCTGGCGGCCTGTTCCGCGCAATCTGACAAGGATGCTGCACAGGGAGCAGGCGAACTTCTTGCATCCGACTGGCAGGAAATCACCGATACGGCCAAAGGGCAGGAAGTGAATATGTATATGTGGGGCGGCAATGACAATATCAACCGTTACCTGGATGAATGGGTGGCACCGCGCTTGAAAGAACTGCATGATATTGAGCTTACCCGTGTCCCGGTGAGCGATGCGCAGGATTTTATCAGCCAATTGCTGGATGAAAAATCAGCTGGCAAGACGGCTGGCAGCATGGACATCATCTGGATCAATGGCGAAAATTTTAAAGCCGCAAAAGACAACGGTTTGCTTTTTGGCGACTTTGCCGGTCAATTGCCCAATTTCAATGAGTACATAGATCAGGATGCTCCTGAAATCTCACATGATTTCGGGGAACCGGTTGAAGGGCTTGAAGCACCGTGGGGCAAAGCGCAATTTGTACTTGTCCGGGATGAAAACAAAGTGGAAAATCCTCCAGGCTCCATGGATGAACTGGCCGAATGGGTTCATGAAAACCCTGGGCAGTTTACGTATCCCGCCTTGCCTGACTTTACCGGCAGCGCTTTTATCCGACACGTCCTCTACGAAACAACAGGCGGTTACGAACAATACGAACAACCGGCTGCTGAAATCGACGACCTTGAATCCCGACTGGAACCGATGTGGGATTACTTGAATGACATTGAACCATATTTATGGCGTGAAGGGGAGACATACCCGGAAAGCCTGTCAAAACTCGATCAGCTTTATGCGAGCGGGGAAGTGGCGATGACGATGAGCTACGACCCGGCTCTTGCCGCCAGTGAAGTGCTGCAAGGGCGGTTTCCCGAGTCTACACGCACCTTCCTGTTAGACGCAGGAACGCTTGCCAATACGCATTTCCTTTCTATCCCGTTCAATTCGTCCGATAAAGCAGGAGCCATGGTGGCCATCAATGAAATGTTGTCACCGGAAGCACAGACTGCTAAATTGTCACCGGAAAATTGGGGCGATTTATCAGCGCTGGACCTGGAAAAATTATCACCAGAGCAACAACAGGCGATGAACGAGGTGGATCTTGGAGGAGCGACGCTTCCTTTGGAGGAATTGGAAAGCAATCGCTTGCCTGAACTGTCTTCGGATTATATAGAAATCATAGAAAAAGGGTGGATGGAAAATGTGGCAAAAGAGTAAGCCCTATCTTTTGCTGCTGCCAGCCACCGGCGCGATAGTCCTCCTTTTTTTCGGAGGGCTTTTTGACGGAATGCTGAAAAGCTTAGGATATTTTCCAGCAATCGGAGAACGACAATTGCATCTCACTGCGTATACTGAGTTATTAAGTTCTGACAGCTTTTGGGAATCACTCAGCCTCACTTTAAGGGTTGCAGCAATTTCTTCCTTATTAGCGGGAATATTAGGCGGCATGCTTGCTATAGCGCTATTCATGATGAACCAATCAACGAAAGCGAAGGAATCTCGGCTGTGGCAGCGGTTATTTCAGCTGCCGCTGACTATACCGCATCTGGTGGCCGGCTATGTAATCGTACTGTTATTCATGCAAAGCGGCCTCTTCTCCAAATTGCTGGCAACAGTCGGCATAATTGATCAAATCACTGATTTTCCGGTTCTCGTCAACGACCCATTCGGCTGGGGCATCATACTTGCTTATACGTGGAAAGAAGTCCCTTTTGTCTTGCTGATGGTTTATCCTGTGTTGGCGAGGATTCGGGATTCGTGGCGGGATGTATCCCGTGTCTACGGTGCAGGGAATTTAAGTTTTATACGCGAAATTGCCTTGCCGATTATGATGCCGTCATGGATCATAGCTGTCTTCATCGTTTTCGTCTTTACATTCTCAGCTTTTGAAATTCCATTTTTGCTTGGCGTCACTTATCCAAGTATGCTGCCGGTCTACTCTTTTCAGCTCTATACAAGCGGAACATTGGCTGACCGGCCGGAAGCTTTGGCTGTAAATATCATTCTGGCGTTGATGACCATTGTTCTCGGCCTGATCGCCTATTACTTCAGCAAGCGCTGGAATGTAACGAAGGGGTGGCAATGATGAAACAGGTGTTTTCGCCCCTGAAAATTATTCTCTCTCTTTTATTATTCTTATTCATCGGCATTCCTTTTATCGCTCTACTGCTGTCGAGCGTAGCCACCGGTTGGCAATGGCCCGTATTATTTCCTGAGTCATACAGTTTTCGAGCCTGGGAGTATGTGCTTTTCGGCAGTTCGAGGACATGGCAATCAATTGGCACCAGTTTACTGATTGCAGTGATTGTGACGGTTATCAATGTTCTGCTTGCGGTGCCGGCAGCCAACGCTTTGGTGCGCTTTCAATTCAAGGGGAAGTGGTTTGCGGAAGCTATTCTTTTTGCCCCTATCATCATTCCGCCATTTGTCGCTGTTATGGGAATCCATCTGACTTTCCTGAGGCTCGGCTTGACGGAAACAATTCTTGGCGTCGTGCTGGCGCATCTCTCACCGACACTTCCTTATATGGTGCGTGCTGTGATGATCAGTTACAACACTTTATCGGTGGACTGGGAAAACCAGGCGCGCATGCTGGGAGCGGGGCCGTTTCTTCGTTTCTATTACGTTGTTTTGCCGCATTTGCTGCCAGGAATCGCTGCTGGCGCAAGTTTGAGCATCCTTATTTCCTTAAGCCAATACCTGATAACTTTTATCATCGGTTCTGGCCAGGTCGTAACCTTGCCCATTCTTTTGTTTCCGTTTATCAGCGGCGGTGATCCCGCGGTTGCATCGGCCTATTCGCTGCTGTTCGCCGGTATGGCCATTCTGGCTTTATTGGCAATGGATGCAGTCTTAAAGAAATACTATCAAACAAAGAATCCGTCAGTTCTAAAGGTTAAGGGAGTGAAGAGATGAACGGTTTACGCATCGAACAAATCGAGAAAAAGTATATGACAGCTGAAACTGGCCAAAAAGAGTCTTTCGCCCTTGAACCGATTGATCTTGCTATTCATGAAGGTGAGTTTGTTTCACTGCTGGGACCTTCCGGCTGCGGCAAAACCACGCTTCTCAAACTTACGGCAGGTTTATTGCAGCCGGATGCAGGGAAAATTCGCTTCGGGAACATAGATATTACACTGATACCACCCGAATCGCGACGCTTTTCCATGGTATTCCAGGAGCCTTTGCTGTTTCCCCATATGACAATCGGTGATAATGTGTCATTCGGACTGAAAATGCAAAAAGTCGCCAAAAAAGAACGCCAATTCGAAGCGACCCGGATGCTGGAGATGGTAGGACTTGCAGGATATGAAGGCCGTTTCCCCGAGGAACTGAGCGGCGGCCAGCAACAGCGTGCAGCGCTGGCAAGGGCGCTTGTCGCCAAGCCGCGGGTTTTGCTGATGGATGAACCTTTCAGCGCGCTTGATCCGGGCCTTCGGGAAGACATGAGAGAACTGCTTAGCGGGATCCAAAGAGAACTGGAGGTGACAGTGCTGTTCGTTACCCATGACCGGGAAGAAGCTTTTGAAATATCCGATCGCATCGGGATCATGAGTGATGGCCGGTTACTCCAGGTAGGCACACCAACGGAATTATACGAGCAGCCTGCCAGTACAAAAGTCGCTTCTTTTCTGGGCTTGAAAAATATTATCAAGGGCAATATCAGAGCTGGTCATTTCGCATCTGAAGACAGCGGCATAGAATTCCACACGGGTAAACCGATAATTGACGGCAAACATTTTTTGATTTTGCGGCCGGAAGTATTGCGCCCTATAACTTCGAGCAGTAAGCCACAAAATGATTCAGTGCATCTAAAAGGCAAAGTCAGCAAATTAAAATTCAAACAAGGTTCTTATATAGCTCAGATACTAGCAGGGAACCAGCAGTTGGAATGCACCTTATCCCGCGAAGAGGCAGAAGAACTGGAACCGGCACAAGCAATCGAATTATATGTGAACCAAACCGATTTACAGTTTGTTGAGCATTGATCTATTCCACCAGCTTCCGCTTCTGTGAGGATCTGCACTACTAAATAAACCTGCGGTTACGATTTTACTCATGAGCAATATTCTTCCACTATATTGGAGGGATATTGCTTTTTTTGATGCTTTTTTGAATACATCAAATTTATAGTTTCTTTTTAGGCATATTGTGCTATTATATGTAAGATATTTCATGTTGAAGGGGAGAAAGGGATGAATCATACAGCTATTCAGTCAAACAGAGAGACAGCTTATTTCATCATCAGTTTAGTATTCAGTATTTCAGTCTATATCCTGGTTCTTGTATCAGTTATCGGAATTGCAATTGCATTGGGTGTTTTTGCTTTAATGCTATTCGCTAACGCCATGATGCTTGGTTCAATCCGCGGCAATGGCGTTCGCATACACGAAAGACAATTTCCGGATGTCTATGAAAGCGTGCAGTCACTCTCTAAACAAATTGGCTTGAAAAATGTTCCCGATGTTTTTGTCATTCAGTCAGAAGGGGCATTGAATGCTTTTGCCACCCGCTTTTTTGGCAGGGATATGGTGGTGTTGTATTCGGAGGTTTTTGAATTGGCACGGGAACAAGGTAAAGAGGAGCTTGATTTTATCATTGCGCATGAGCTGGCACACATCAAACGCCGCCATGTCTGGAAAAACATTCTGCTTATGCCGGCCGGGTTTATCCCGTTTTTAAGCCAGGCTTACAGCCGTTCATGTGAATATACCTGCGACCGCCATGCAGCTTATCTTATTCAAAATGCGCCGGCGGCAAAACGGGCCCTGACACTTCTGGGAATCGGCAAAAAAATGTATGTGGAAGTGAACGACGATGCCTACCGAGAACAGATCCGGACAGAATCAAACGGTTTTGTATGGCTGAGTGAAGTGCTTTCTTCTCATCCACGCCTGCCAAAACGCATACAGGCAATTCAGCAGTTTGAAGGCAGTGGGGAACGTCTCTATACACCGGACCATGGCAAGATCGTTTTTGGCATGATGCTGATCGGCGGAGCGGGAATGGCTGTATACTTTATCAGTATCTTGCTGTTGGCAGGCGGCACGCTGGTATTTTCCCAATTCGCCAACGAATTTCCGGACCCTTATTCCATAGAAGAAGATTCTTTCTATAGTGAAGATTATTCGTATGAAGGACAGACGGAATTGATGTCAGCTGCTTCGGCAGGCGATATCACTGCCATCGACCGTGCGCTTGCTGACGGGGAAGATCTCCTCGCTCGTGATTCTGAAGGATCAGATGCTTTAATGTATGCTGTGTATTCCGGACAGTCCGATATTGTTGCCCATCTCATTGACGCTGGGGCAGACGTCAATACGGCTGATGACTATGCTACAGCTTTGACCAATGCCATTATGTACGGAGACACTCAAACAGCGCTGATCCTGATGGAATATGGTGCCGATCCTTATCTGTCAGGAGCAGACGGTATGAATGCACTGGAATATGCAGGAGCGGCTACACCGGATGAGCTTTATGCAACATTGCAATCGGGAGAATATTAAAACACTATAAAAGGAAGGTTCCCTGGATATTCAGGAAACCTTCCTTTTAAAATATTTTAAGTTTATGAAACGAGTTTTAAACCGACGGCTGAACCGAGCACCATTGCGATAAATAAAATCCGTTTCCAATCTTTTGCTTCATTATAGAAAAGCATGCCAAGGATGGCACCGCCGGATGCACCGATTCCCGTCCAGACAGCATACGCCGTACTCATCGGCAGCGTTTCCATGGCAAAGGATAAAAATAGGAAACTTAAACCGAATCCCAACAGCAGCAGTAAAAAGGATTGCCACTTTCGATCATTATGCCATTTATTAATCATCGCCACACCGGCCATTTCGAATATCCCGGCGGCAAGCAGAGAAAGCCATGCCATTACGATTCAACTCCTTTTTCCGGATAGTCATCCGTAATCAGTTTCAGACCCACTACACCAGCCAGTAAAATTCCGATCAGCAGAAGTTTAGCCATTTGCAGCGGTTCTCCGAATAAGAGGATATCGGCAATCACTGTTCCTGCCGTCCCCATTCCAACAAAAACAGCGTACACCGTACCCACGGGCAGCTTCCGTCCGGCCATGATCATCAGATAGAAACTGATGATGATTGCAATCACTGTACCCGTCCATGGCCAAAAGCCTTCGGCGTGCTTTAATCCAATCACCCAGAAAACTTCAAAAAAAGCGGCAATATAGACTTTCACCCATTCAATATTCACTATAAAAACCTCCATCTCAAAATAAAAAAGCCGGGAGCAACTGTTAAACAGTTTCTCCCAGGCTTTTGTCCTTCCGTGTCACAGCAAGCTGTGCGTTTTCTCTCGGACCAGTCCAAGCAAAAGCTTGCGGAACCCTAGAAAACATTGTCTTCTATTTGATTACTTAAAATTATACACAAGAATTTTTGTCAGTGAAAGCAAAACTGCTTTTTTCTTATGACCACACAGGAGAGAGGTCAACCCAGGCCGTTCGGTTGACGTCTTAGAATCAGCATGATATGATTATCTTGAATTAAAGATATACGAATTATAAATAAAAGAGGTGAGGAGCATGGAAGTCGCAAACCGTAATTTAAAGGCTGTGACTGTTATTATCCGCGCGGCAGACGCCATACGGGAAGTTATCAAAAGCGACGCAGCAACGAACGGAATGAATCCAACGGAATTTTCTGTTCTCGAATTGCTGTATCATCAGGGCAGACAACCGATACAATCCATCGGTAAAAAAGTCTTGATCGCCAGCAGCAGCATCACCTATGTAATTGATAAACTGGAAACAAAAAAATATGTAAGGCGATCCGAATGCTCCAAAGACCGCCGCGTCACGTACGCTGAATTGACAGAAGAAGGACAGGCATTAATGGAACGGATCTGGCCTGAACATGAGGCAAAGGTGAACCGCTTGTTTGAAGAGCTGAACACTGATGAAACAGAGGCAATCATAAGCGACTTGAAAAAAGTGGGTTACCAGGCATTGAAAAGCTAAATTTTTTTAACTTGATATTGTCTGTAATTCGAGATACAAACCCAATTAGAAGGAGAGATTTTATAATGAATGAATTAAAAGGAATCCACCACGTTACGGCAATAACAAGCAGCGCAGAAAAAAATTATGAGTTTTTCACTTATGTATTGGGTATGCGGCTCGTGAAGAAAACAGTCAATCAGGACGATATCCAAACTTATCATCTGTTTTTTGCCGATGACAAAGGTTCAGCGGGAACCGATATGACATTTTTCGATTTCCCTGGCATTCCAAAAGGAACGCACGGTACAAACGAAATATACAAGACTGCTTTCCGTGTTCCTTCTGACGCAGCGTTGGATTACTGGGTGAAGCGTTTTGCCAAGTACGAAGTGAAACATTCAGGCATCAAGGAGTTATTCGGTAAGAAGACCCTATCGTTTGTCGATTTTGACGATCAGCAATATATGCTTGTGTCAGATGAACGGAACGAAGGAGTGGAGTCGGGTACGCCGTGGCAAAACGGTCCGGTGCCCCTGGAATTCGCAATCACCGGTTTAGGGCCGATCCATATCCGGATAGCGCAATTTGATTACTTGAAAGAAGTACTGGAAAAAGTGATGATGATGCGTGAAATCGCCAAAGAAGGATCCTTGCACTTATTTGAAATGGGCGAAGGCGGAAACGGCGCCCAGGTTATCGTCGAGTACAATGCAATTCTTCCTGCAGGACAACAAGGGTTTGGTACTGTTCACCATACAGCGTTCCGCGTCCATGATACTTCGGTACTGAATGAATGGATCGATCATATGCAGGCTGCCGGCTTTGGCACCTCCGGCTACGTAGACCGTTTCTTCTTCGAGTCACTGTATGCACGAGTAGCGCCGGGAATTCTTTTTGAATGGGCAACTGACGGCCCTGGATTCTTGGGAGATGAGCCTTATGAAACTTTAGGCGAAAAACTCAGTTTGCCGCCATTCCTGGAAACACAACGTGAGCGGATCGAAAAAATGGTGCGTCCAATAGACACAGTCCGCAGCACGCGCAATATCGAGAAGGAATATTTATAAGAGAAAAATTGACCCAAAAAGCTTACTTTCATCTTGAAGATGCCCACCCGGCATCTTCTTTTTAATTGGTTAATATTCTGTTTGCTCTATCATATTTTCGGATAATTCCTACATTTTGTTTTTTCATTGCGAATCTTCAGGTATGATTAAAAGGTAGATTTAACTGCAGGAGAGGCAGGTAGCCAATGAAAACTAAAAGCTCCCCAAAAATAATAGCGATCGCCAGTGTGTCAGGCGGCGGAAAAACGACAGCGGCAGCCAATGTAACAGACCAATTGCCGAATGCTAAAGCTTTATATTTCGATGATTATGACTTTCAAGGACCAGATGATTTACTGCAATGGCTCCATCGCGGAACGGATTATAACGAATGGAACCTTGAGCCGATGCTCAAGGACATCAGGAAACTGCTTGCAGAACCCCTGGACTTTATTGTCCTGGATTTTCCCTTTGCCCGTTTACACCACGATTCCAGTCCGTATATGGATTTTACAATTTTCATCGATACACCATTGGACATAGCCCTTTCAAGGCGAATAGCAAGAGACTTTGCCGGCAGCTCCGGCACCGAAATAATCTCGGACATTGAATTTTATGCAAAAGAGGGAAGAGCGGCATACCTGCAAATGCTGGCGGATATCAAACCGAATTCGGATTTTATGGTCGATGGCAGTGGTTCCAAAGAAGATGTGACCCTTGCGATATTGCGGCAGCTTTCAAATCGCTAATAATGGGACATGGAGGAGAACGCTTAAATGATTTTACATACTGTAACAAAAGGGAGCGGCGAGGCACTTGTTTTCCTTCATACAGGACTTCAAACTGCTGCAACTGATTTTATTGCGCAACAAGCAGTATTCAGTGAACACTACCAAGTAATATCGCCCGATCTGAGAGGGCATGGAAAATCGACTGCAGCGGACATTAGCAATTTCTTTGAGGATTCTGCCCAAGATCTGTATGAAACTTTTGAAAAGCTTGGTCTTCAGTCAGCACATATAGTCGGGGCTTCATTAGGTGCACTGGTTGCCATAGTTTTTGCAAAACGTTTTCCGGCCAAAGTAAAAACCTTAACCATATCAGGTGTAACGAAACAAAAACCGGACAATTGGCATAGCCTGCACCAGCAGGATGTCGAAATGCAAGCTGGATTATTGAACAATGAAGAGGCTGCTTCCTATTTTACTGATCTTCATGGACCCGACTGGAAAAGGTTTATCGATTTGGGTAAATCTGAAGATTGGTATCCTTTTAATGAAACCGGCGATTTAAGCCAAGTTTCTTCTCCTGTCCTGGTGATTGCCGGTGAAAGCAGCACGAATGAATCCCTTAGTGCAATTGAATACAGAAGGGAGCAAGGAAATGTTCACATTTCCATCGTCCCTTTTGCTTCCCATCTGGTGCATGACGAGCAGCCGGAGTTGTACGCAGAAGTTTTGGGCCGATTCCTTGTAAATAGTTAAAAATCATTGAACTATATTTCAGTAGCGGAGTTGATGACAATGAAAGCTGTATTTCTTGATCGTGATGGAACACTTGGCGGTGACGGCTATGGCACTCATCCCGATAAATTTGAGATGTTCGATTTTGCGCCTGAAGCTGTTAAAGCATTAAATAATGAAGGTGTGAAAGTAGTACTGTTTACTAACCAGTCTCGGATCGGAAGAGGCTATTTTACAGAAGAAGAGCTGCTCGAAGGATTTACACGGATGAAAACTGAATTGGCTGCCCATTCGGCATATATTGATGCTATTTATTATTGTCCTCACCATCCGAAAGACGATTGTGATTGCCGAAAACCGAATATTGGTTTGCTTGAACAGGCTAAACAGGAACTTCAGCTGGACCTTGAAAAAAGTTTTGTAGTGGGGGACACCGGGGGATCGGATATGCTTGCGGCAAGTCGGGCAGGGACACGGATGGTGTTGGTAAAAACGGGGAGAGGCGAAGGATCTCTTACCAAATTCAAAGATCATTGGCCAGGCATTGAACCGGACCACATTGCAGAAGACGTGCTGGATGCAGCGATGTGGATAGTGCAGCAGCTGAAAAAGGAGAAATGAAAGATGAATATCAGAAATTCAGCAAAAGCAGTCATAATAGAAAATGACAGGTTATTGCTGACCAAAAATATAGATGGAGAAGGCTTTTTTTATTTATTTCCCGGTGGCGGGCAGGAGCACGGGGAAACGTTAACAGAAGCCTTGATAAGAGAATGCCTCGAAGAAGCGGGGGCAGATGTCGATGTAAAAGAACTGCTCCATATTCGTGAATACATCGGCAAAAACCATGAACACGCCTCCTTCGATTCAGCGGTCCACCAAATCGAATACTATTTCCGCTGCGAACCTCACTCAATAGCAGCTGACTTTCTGCCGCCGACCAATCCGGATTCACACCAAGTAGGTATTGTGTGGCTGCCTCTTGAAGAATTGGCGAATTACCGAATCTATCCCAAAGCAATTGTTGAACCTGTCCAGCAATTGCTTGACGGTAAAACAGAAAGGGTTTATCTAGGGGATGTCAATTGATCTTTACGTACACTTAAAATCCGGTTTGCTAGTGTCTGCAAACCGGATTTTAGTTGAGTAATGTGTATTACCTTATTTTTTTGCATCCAGGACAATAACAACATAGCCGATATTTGAATCATAATCCCAATCGAGAAATATTACCTGGATACGCCGTTCAAATACAGATTCGAAACCTGCTTCTTCAAGTATTGACCGTTCAAGCGGCCGTTTTGTGAATTTAAGGATTTCACTGTGTCCATCTTTTATTAATGCTTTTTCAATTTCCGTTAAGACTCCTGACCACTGGATCAGTAATGTCCGGTCGTTGACCCAATGGGCTGCTGTTTGATCCGGGTCCCGGTGCAGGGATTTACTTACGTTTTCAAGTTTCATTTCAAAAGCTTTTTTTGGGAAGTCCGTTGGCCATTCAAAATCATTGGGCTCTTGCTTATCATCTGTAATGGCGAGGAATGTGCCGGTTTCCAAATTTAAATTCCAATCCACATAAAACTCTTCAAACGTCCATCCCCCGATATCTTTCAGCTGCTGGCTAATGATCGGTTTTAGTTCATCTACCAGTAAATCGCGTGTTTCCAATACACGTTTCCATTCGTTCTGTTTCAGCAGGATTTTTTCCATCGTAGTAGTGAAACCCCTGAAGTGCATAATAATATATGGTCGTTTAATCGTTACATAAATAGAAGTAGGGCCTTTCCCGAAGTGCTTTCGCAGTAAAGTCGATATAAAGCCGCCTACTTCTGTTTCAATGCTTCTTTCTTTAGGCATGAGATGCAGTTCCTTTCCAACAAGCTGATTGTATAACAAGCTGCCAGACAATCAGAAGTGAATAATACCAATGGTGCTTTTAAATTTTCATGGCTTTGGCCTTTCCATAATCAGCACCATGTAACTGATATCCTGGCAAAAATCCCAATCGACAAAAATATCTTCAACCGGGTGTGGAAGCAAGTAATCCAAATTAAAAAATTTTGTAATCCTGTACTCTAATGGTCTTTTTGCCATTCGCAATTCTTCCAACACACCGTTTTTGATCAATTGCTTCTCGATATCCACCAGGATTCCGGTTCTTCGGATAAGCAGGATGCAGCTGCTCAACCAAAACAAATCGGTTTCTTCCGGTCTCTTTTGTGATAAAGTGCTGTTCATTTCTATAATTTCCTTGATCGGTTCTTCATCGATATCTGAAGGTATTGAAAAATCCCTTCCGTCTTTGCTGTTGCCTGCAACTGCGAGCAGCAAACCGCTTTGTTTCGCTAAATTCCAGTCATAAAAGAGGTCGCTTCCATGAAACTCCGCATAAGAGCTTAGACCCTCAAGAAATTTCTCTTTTAAAGAGTTCATCAGCAAATCCCGGCTCTCCAATATACGCTTTGATTCGCACCGGTTAATCAACAGCTCTTCAGGTGCCAATAAAAACCCCTGCAAGTGGATCACCAGGAAAGGTATATGGATTTTGACTTCTATATCACGGGGGGATTCACCAAAATGGTCTTTCAGAAATTTTGCTGTATAAGCAGAGATTTGTGACTGAATAGCATGATTCTCAGTCATCTGCAACACTCCTTTAACATTAGATAGAGGGTAAAAATAGGCAAATCCGCTTGCAATAAGACGGACTTATTAAGATTTTCAAACAAAAAAAACACCAAAAAAGAATATATCATTCTTTTTTGGCGTTATTATCAGCTCTATTGTCTGAAATACTCTGCCTGATTCATATTTTGTGTGGCTGGAATGAAGTGAGAAAGACACGCAGTTCGCATGCTAAAGCTTCATTTGTTATATAGCTATACTATACAGAAAGTCGCTAATCTTGTAAAGAAACCCAAGGTCAGCAGATATTAGATTCCGCTTCCTTAATCTAACTGATCGTTTTTCTGACAAGCTTTGTCGGAGCGGAAACGCAATGCGGGCATCTTGTATAATTCTCGTCTTCAATCAGCCGTTTCACATAGGCAGGGGAGTTTGTAAATTCCCGGTAATTAACCGGAGTGGAGATAAATCCGCAGGAATCTCCCGCAAATTTCTGGGAGTGAATACTTTTTCTCAGATGGTCGATAAAGTACTTCATTGTTCCTCACTCCTTTTCCAGCATTTAAAAAACGCCGAAAAGAATAAAAATCCTTTTCGGCGTTATCAGCAGCACTAGTGTCCGGGATACACAGCCATTTCAATTTATAGGAGCGGCCAGCAGCCGCTGTTGCATAAAGTGTGATGGGCATCCATCTTCTAAAAATTTTAGCTCTAATTAAACAATAACCAGTTTTTGATGTAAAGTAAAGAAAATATTAAATATTTGATTAATTGCTAGATGCCTAAAGTTCAGGGAGTAGCATCATCCGAAATTTTCTGCTGAAATTCATTAGCGTCAGTGAAATTTATTTGGCCAATTTTGCCTTGCTCAGGGACAATGGCTCTTCCTGTCAGGTTATATACATTCGATTCGCCGTCTGGATCTGTATATTCAACTTCTGCAGTGAACGAGTAGTTGGTTGCTGTGTTTTCGCTTTGTTCTATGTTCAAATCCAGTAATTCCATTTCGTAATTCCGCTGATTGTCCATAGCGAAGAAATAATGGAAATCCATTGGCTGGACTTTGAAATTATCAAAGCCGTTGGTGGTGAAATAAGGTTTGAAATTCTTCTCAATGTATTCTTCATAGGCAATCAATTCCGGAGTGCCTTCCATCGGATCGCTGGTATACTCGGTTTCTGATGCATAAACTTCCTCCATCCGCTGCCATTTGGCATAAACGACTTCAAAAAATTCATCTTCCGGTTTATTTAATTGCATATTCAGCACCTTTTCAATAGCTTCTGCATCTGTTAGTGAGCCTGCGGTTTCAGGACTCTCGTTCATGAATGAAAACACAAGGAAAAAGGTGACTGTGGCAAGAGCAACGGAGATGACAGCTGGCATTACAGGAATAGAGCGCTTCTTCTGAATCCGTGTCTGCAGCTTTTGGAACGTTGCCGATTTCATCTGTTCAGATCGTTCAATTTTGCCAAGTTCTATGAATAGTGGATCTTTATTCTTAGAAAGATTCATGAATAACGCCATCCTTTCCTGCTAACTCTTGTTTCAACGCTTCCATCGCCCGTCCGGATTTCGTTTTTACTTTCGCTTCCGTCCATCCCAATATGTATGCTGTGTCTTTGATGGGGAATTCCTGGATTTTCCGGAGGATGATGACATCCCGGTAATCTTTCTTGAGGCGATTGATGGCATCGTACAATTCAAGTATTTGTTCTTTTTTTTCTGCAGAAGCATCCGGAGCGATTGAGGAAGCCTCCTGATCGTGTTCATCGCCCCAGGAGAAAAACTGGATGATCCGTTTTTTACGGAAATAATCAAACGTTACATTGCGTGCAATTTTTAATAGCCACGTCGCAGGGGATGCTTCTCCATTGAATGAAGACATGCCTTTATGTGCTTTATAGAACGTTTCCTGTGTCAGGTCTTCTGCATTTTCCTTATTGCGCACCAAAAGAAATATATAACGGTAGACCCGATCACTGTGTTCATGGTAATAGTTTTCAATTTGCTGGTTCACGATGTTCGCCTCCTTATATAAGAATAGACGAAAGGGGAATAGGGAAGTATCGCTTTTCATAAATATTTCAATTTTTTTACAGGAGTATCTCCTTGTTTGAAAGAAGCTGCGAAAGGAAATTAAGAATAGACGAGGTGATATTTATGTGGGATTATTCGTTTATTGTGCTTTATGCGTTAATCATTGCTCTGGTCATCGAAATTGGAGTTTTGCTTTTCCGGATGACAGGGCTGAATAGGGAAGTTGCACGCTATCAGGTCATCTCCATGTTGACTGGTACTGGCTTTACAACACAGGAATCTGCATTGATCATTGATCATCCGATCCGCAGAAGAATCAGCAGCGGATTGATCTTATTCGGTTATTTCTCATTGGCTGTAATCATTTCTTCCATTGCCACAATTCTTTCCAATGATCTTCGGATTGAATTATTAATTGCCGTTATAGTCGGTTTAATCGTTATATTATTGATCTTTAAGAATAAACCGGTCTTTACTACTTTAGAAAATCGCTTCGAGCATGAAATGGATACTGAATACAACCTGGAAGACTGGCCCATGAAGACGGCTCTCGCTCTTGATGAGGACGAGATGGTCGCAATCATTGAAATCAAACATGATTCCGACTACATCGGTGCCCCGGGAAGGGCTTTAGTCGAAGAGAACCTCGATATCGTTTTGCTCATCATCCGGAGGGGAGATGAAATCCTGCGCTTTGATCTATTTGAAGTGGAATTGCAGGAAGGCGATAAAATTATGATTATCGGAAAAGAAGATGATGTTAAGAGAAGGTATAAAGGAATGCTGTCGGAGGATGAAACGTAAAATCTCTAAACAGAAATGCAGACATTCGAAATTAGTCTTAATTAAACAGGAAAGCCCATTCAAATGTGAATGGGCTTTTTTTTTAGTCATTTTGTCGCTGTCGTTCAAGCGTATAACCGATTCCCGTCAAAGAAAGCATAGCAATAGCAACAAACTTTTCGTTCAGCCACACGCCTTTGATCCGTGGCACAAGTTCGGGAAATTCCGATTCCAGCCCTTTTGCTCCAGGAAAAGCAAAGCTGATTCCCTGAGAAGCCCAAAAGAAAGCAGGAAGCATCGCGGCCATTTGTGTATCCCTTTGCAGATATTCTCCTTTTCTTAGAAGTAAATACATACCGGCGCCTCCAAGAAAAGTGGCAATTGTGATGGACATCGCATCGTGGAATTTTGCGTGCGGCGGCCAGTTCGGATTGAACAGATGTGTCTTGTTCCAGTCGGCTATAAAACCGCCCACTGTGGTTAATCCAGCTACTGTAACAAGCAGAAGCTTTCCCGTTGGTATAATCTGTTTTTGCTGCACTGGAGCAGGTCGTGCTTTCCGATGTTCGGTTCGGAGCTGAAGTTTTTTATCCGGCATTTTCATTCCTCCTTATCTACCTGTATGTAAATTTAACATTAGCTAATCGACATACAAGTTTCAATCAAAAGTAAACAGCAGTTACAGATGTTGTTTCTTTGTAAAGGGGGATAACTATCCAATAATAATAAGCTAATACAAGTTAATCTCTTTCTGCGAATTTACATAAATAAGGTTTTCATTTCTTCAAAGCGGTTAAAGAAGACTATACGTTATGAAAGGGAGGCAAAAAACATGAAAGTCCCAGAAATTATGACGGCTGATGTTGAAACATGTTCACCTGATGCGACTCTTCAGGAAGTGGCTATCCGAATGCTGGAACTTGATGTAGGTTCAATCCCGGTCAGCGATGATGATAAACTGCATGGCATCATTACAGACAGGGATATTGTCACTAGAGGAATTGCGGCACAGTTCGCACTCGACACCCCGGTATCGCGAATCCTTTCTTCTGATATGATTACGGGTACACCGGATATGGATGTGGAAGATGCCGCCAGCCTGATGGCTTCAAATCAGATTCGCCGTTTGCCGATTGTCGAAAACGATAAAGTGGTCGGAATCGTCTCTCTGGGTGATATCGCAGTCAAAGATCCATCTGATGAAGATGCGGAAATAGCTCTTGAAGATATATCGGAACCGGCCAAGCCGAATAAAGAATAAATGAAAGAATTAAGGTTAGCCGTACATGACTGGTTAACCTTTTTTTGATTGCAGACAACGCAGGAAATAGCAGTTTAGCATTTAACCGAAGGAGAACAAAGAGAGGCTCAATTTAACCGGAGGAGTGGATCGAATGAAAACCCAAAATGGATTTCCAACAGCTGCCAGACAATTGAAACCCGAAAAGCGTATGAGAATTGCTGCAACAGCCGCTGCCAGCAATAAGCGGCTGCATGCCACAGATCACGGCGGTGATAAAGGTTCGGTCAAACGTGTCGATATGGAGCGGGTCGAAGCGATTATCAGGCTGTGGCCTGATACTTCACGTATGGCAGCCGAGCAGACCATCGGCTTTTACGGACCGCCGAATGAAGCAACAGAAAGCCGCCTGTTCTGGTACTATAACTTCCCATGGAAACGGACGGTCGTTTACCGTGATGAGATTCCACATGATTTTCCCGAACCGCATTCAGATATGCTGGAATCGGTGATAGATTACCATGTGCCGCCTGAAAAAATCAGTGATGTTATAGCCTTTGACGGCAGTATCATCGTGGACAGAACCAAAGGGGAAGTGGCGGCCCGCTGTGATGTGGAAGCAGCGAACATCCTGGCATTGAACATGATGCATGAGATTGTTACCGGCAAAAAGACGGTGAAACAAGCTAGGAAATTCAATGCAAAGGAAATATCGGCGTATATCATGAACCGGCCGGCTCCTTATGCGGAAACACTGCAATTCGAACTTCCGCCTGGCAAACAATACGACACAGACAAGATGGCTATTGCCGATAAAGCAGCCGTTCAGGCTTTGAAAAAAGTGAAGGATATTTTAGTAGGGAAGTAAATAGCCATTATTTTTATTCAGAAGCCAAAAGGAGTGAAGGGATGTTCGAAAAAAAAGCAGGAGCTTACGTCATTGATCTATTGAAGCAATGGCAGGTCAATCATATATACGGTATGCCGGGTGATTCAATCAATGAATTCATGGAAGAACTGCGTAAGGAAGAGGCCATTCGATTTATCCAGATCCGTCATGAAGAAACCGGTGCACTTGCTGCTGCTGCATATTCCAAATTAACCGGGCAAATCGGCGTCTGCATGTCTATTGCTGGTCCTGGAGCGGTTCATCTGCAAAATGGCTTGTATGACGCGAAAAAAGATAAAGTGCCGGTGCTGGCGATAGTCGGACAGGTAAGCAGTGAAGTGGTGGGGACGGATAATTTCCAGGAACTGAAACTGGAATCGATGTTTGAACAGGTTGCGGTTTACAACAGGCGTGTACAGACAGCCGAACAGCTGCCGGATATGCTGAATCAGGCAATTCGGACAGCGTATGCAGAAAACGGTCCAGCAGTGCTGATTGTTTCGGACGATTTGTTCAGCACGAAGATAAAATATGAAAAACCAATGACTTCAGCTTCCTATTCACAACCGAAAATCAGAGCGGCAGCGGAAGACCTGAAAAAGGCGGCAGAATTGATTGAAGCAGCAAAAAAACCGGTCATATTAGCTGGCAAAGGGGCAAAAGGATCAGTTGCCGAGGTTCTGATGTTTGCTGAAGAAATCAAAGCACCGGTTATCGCTTCGTTTCCTTCAAAAGGATTGATTCCTGACGAGCATCCCAATCATATGGGCCATCTGGGGCAATTAGGGACTGAACCGGCTAAGGAAGTGATGAAAGAAGCGGATCTCCTGATATTGGCGGGGACTGCCTATCCTTATCGGGATTATTTGCCGAATGATGCACCAGCCATCCAGATAGATATCGATCCGGCTGTTATAGGCAAATATTATCCGGTAACTATAGGCATTGCCAGTGAACTCGACCCTGTAATGGCTTGGCTTATAGAGAATATTGAACCGAAACAGGAAGACTTCCTTAAAAAATATCAGGAAAAACGAGATAAATGGAATCAGCAATTGCAGCAGGGGATGGAGAAGGAAACTGAACAGCTGCAGCCGCAGCAAGTAATAGCAGAAGTGCAGGACATTTTGGAACCTGGAGCGGTCGTATCACTCGACGTAGGAAGCGTGACGCTCTGGTCCGCACGTTTTTTAAAACTGACAGATCAAAAACTGGTCGTTTCCGCATGGATTGCAACGATGGGTTGTGGTTTGCCAGGTGCTATAGCCGGTAAACTGGCATATCCGGAGAAACAAGTGATTGCTTTAATCGGTGATGGCGGTTTTTCAATGGGTATGCAGGATTTTGTAACAGCGGTCAAATACGATTTGCCAATCATTATTGTGATTATGAACAACCAGAAAATTCAATTGATAGAAACCGAACAGGAAGAAATGGGGAACAAACCGACGAATATTGAGCTGGCGAATATAGATTTTGCGGCGTTTGCTGAAGCATGCGGCGGTTTAGGCTATACAGCCAGAAACCGGCAGGAGTTAAAAGATGTGCTGGAAAAGGCAAAAGTGAGCAACAAAGCTGCAGTAATAGATGCATACGTGGAAGATATTGATTTTGAGACGCTGTAAAATTAGATCAAAGATGAATTGGAAGACTTGATATGATAGAAATTATAATGCAGCAAACAATAAAAATTAAATACGGTATAGAGATTCCGGTAAAAAAATAAAAACGAAATTGCTGACAGTTCCACAGGCGATTTCGTTTTTTTATTTTGAGACAGCATCAGAGCTTAAATAAATGGTGTCACCAATTTCGATAGTTATTAAAAAGAAACGCAGTTAGAACAACTGTAAACGTGATTATATGTGATAATCTGAAATTCGAGTGATTTCATCAAAAAAACAGCTTTCGTCTCAATATCAAAAGTATACTTATGTTTTGATACGTAACTTCCTATAATTTATATTATGTAACCTTAATTATTTTTTTAACTCTAATACCCATTGATGCTCCTCTTCTCACTCTGCAGTTGCTACATATGTTATCTTACTGCGCCTCATAACAATTTAAAAGCACGCAAGCCACATTTACTAGCGGCTTACGTGCTTCTTTATTTATTGGATTACAACCGGTCTATACAAAACTGATAAATCGCAGCTGTTGCCAGACAGTCACCAAGCGCATCATGGGCATTATGCTCAAGCTCCAGAAATGCTGATAAAGTCGTCAGCTTATGGTTCGGTGTCTCTGGTATCACTTTACGCGCCAGTTTCACTGTATCGATCACCGTGTACTCCGGTATCGGCGTTATTTCTTCCAACGCGTACAGGAATCCCATATCAAACGGCGCATTATGTGCGATGATCGGCATTCCTCCGATGAATTGGATCAATTCATGTGCAACTTCCTCAATAACCGGTGCATCACGCACATCAGCATTTGTAATGCCAGTAATCCGTGTGATTGTGCTCGAGATATGCTGTTCAGGATTAATCGTTAAATACATGGTGTCCTTATGCATATGGTTAATGTATTTTACGGCACCGATTTGAATGATTTTATCACTTCCGGCACGCAGGCCGGTCGTCTCAAAATCGAGTACAACATAATCATCGACCCGTTTCATACTGGATTTGTACTTTCGCGGTTTTGCTGGAGCATTACGTGTCCACTTCGGACGGGTTTCGCGCATTTTCTGATCGAGAATTTCTCTTGGGCTCGGGCGTTCCATCTAATCACTCCTTTTACTCCTGCAGTGTCTCTGCACGAGCTTGCAACATCCTACAGGCCACTTGTACGTTTCATATCACGTATTGCCTGTATCGACAGCCTTACCAATAATACTACACTTAGAAACAAGCCTGCATAAGATGCTATATTTAAATATACCGCATACGCAGTGTCAATAAACTGTGCTATTGCCAGTAAAGCTGCTGACACGAGACCAAATGTGATGCCGGTCATCAGCAATACGAAGCGTGAAAATAATTGCGTGACGAACATGGAATTATGTTTGTCCGAAAATACGTCGTGATGCAAGATCACTTTGCCAGACTCCACACGCTGGACAAGCCGGTCCAATCTTTTAGGCACTTTCATTAACTCCGGAAGCCATACAGCCAGCTCTTCTTCCAATTTTTCTTTTGTTGCTGAAGGCTGTGTAAAAGGTTTAAACAGATAAGAAGCTTTATACTTTTTGGCAAATGTCTTGGATTCCCTGAACATATCGAAATTCGGATCCATCGTGTGGATCGTGCTGTCGAGAACGATTAAAGCCCGTAACGCCGTACCCACAGGCGGATAGAATTTTAAACCGAAATCCCGAACGATATCAAACATGGAATGAATCAGTTCCCGTGTAGGGATCTTATCGATATAAGAGATGCGCATGAGGCTTTGGCCGATGGCGTATTCAAATTTCTTTCTGTCTATGCTGTGGGTGTCCTGTACAAGCGCCATAACAGCGTCAGCCATAACTTCTGCATCATTCTGCTGAATACCGATAACAAACAGGTTCAGCGCCTTCTGCTGTTCATCAGACAGCCTTCCGACTGCGCCGAAGTCCAGAATGATCGGACTGCCGTCCATACGATCGATGAAGATATTGCCAGGATGCGGATCTGCATGGAAAATGCCGTTGAAAAACATCTGTTCCAGATAAGAGAAAAGAATAGTCCGCGCAAATTCACTGCGATCGACCTGGTATCGGTCAAATAATTCCTGTCCTTTCGCAATGCTTTTGCCTTCCAGATATTCCAGCACGATTATTTTGTCATTGCTGAATTCCGTATAGACTTTTGGAACCTTGATGTCATATTCGCTTTTTCCAATAATATTACCGAGCTGAACTGTATTGCGTATCTCAATATTGAAGTTCACTTCTTCACGCATATTGCTGGCAAAACCGATTGCCAGATCCCGGATGCCGATGCTGTTGATCCAAGCAGATTTCACGGACAGCCATTCGGTAAACGCCACCAGTAAGTTCAAATCATCTCTCATGATGCTTCGAATATCAGGACGCAGCAGTTTCACGACCACTTCATCACCATTTCTCAAGAGCGCTTTATGAACTTGCCCGATGGACCCCGCAGCAATCGGTTCCTTGTCCACTTCTGCAAAAACATCCTGGATTCTGTATGGCAGCTTTTCATTTAATAAACGCTGCACTTGTTCACTGGTCAGGGGTTTGACATTTTGCTGCAATGAACCCAGTTCTCTGATAAATGCAGGTGGAAACAATTCGGTGTGGGTCGAAAGCATCTGGCCGAATTTTATAAATATGCCTCCGCTTTCCTCCAGCGTAACGCGGAAAGCCCGCGCCAGTTCAAGGTCATTCTCTCCGCGGTGGCGTGCAAAGTCCAGCGCCTGAGAAAATCCGTTGCGGACAGAAATCTCTAGAATTCTGCTGAGACGCCTCTGCTCTCTCAGCCGATTTCTCCAACGTATAAAAAAGATAGCTTTCCCAGTCTTTGGATCTCCCGATTCACCCAACTCCACAGGATCAAATAATTCAAAGAATAAATACAATAACATCGAGATCAGCAGCATGCTGCCAATCCAAAGGATGGATGTTTCATCTTGAACAATTTGAATTGCGCCTAAATCCATATAGTCTGTAAAACGCAAATAGGAATACCAGTAAAGGAATGTGGTAAGCACAATTCCTAAAGAAACAGAAAGTATGCGTTTTCGGATATCCACTTTAGGGCCCATCAAACGGCCGCTGATAATATAAATAAGGACAGCAATCACTAATAACTCAAGAAAAAACTTCAAAAATCCCATTGGAGCAACTCCTTCGGATAATTATCAGAAAAAATCGTCAATATCATTTCGTTCAGTATACCAAAAAAAGATATTTAATTTTAATGAAAGAAAAAACCTCCTGATCAGGAGGTTTTCACAATAGCTAAAGAGAACAGGAATTTATTTGAATGCTGGATTTTTCATGAATGAGGCGACCATATGCACCGTATCCCATTCCCGTTCGGAGAATTGTATAATTGGATAGTCGCCTGGAAACAGGAAATCAGCAATTTCACGGGCAGACTTCCCTTCGCTCATAAGTGCCTGTACTTTGACGGAGATCCCTGCCAAATAACTGAGCTTTTTCTCAAGCAACTCTCTTCCATTTTCAAGATATCCAGCATGGCTGCAGTAAATTGCTTCGAAATCGTGTTGAAGCACCAACTCGATCGATGCCATTATTTGTGGAATCGACTCCGTTTTCATACTGACTTTGGTTCTAGAAGAGACATATAAATCACCTGTAAACATGAGTTTTCTATCCTGATTATAAAGAGCGATATGGTCATCTGCATGTCCTGGTGTATATAGTGTCTTCCATTCAAGTGTATTAGAAACAATTTCTGACTTCAGTACACCTGGTGCAAATGCTTTTCTGCCTCCCCAGGTAAATTGCCGATAAGCTGGATATTCACCGTCCACCAAACAAACGGCAAGGCCAGCTGGATGAATATAAATAGGCTTATCCATATTATTTTGGATCCAGGCTGCGTTTCCTGTGTGGTCTTCGTGATTATGAGTGAGAATAACTTGTTTAAAAGTGTATGTGCGGAAAAAAGGCAGCAATTCTTCCTGTAAGATTTCAGGACCACAATCAATCAGCATGCCATCAACCAAATAAAGAAAAACCTTCTGTCCAATCGATTCAATCAAACCTTCAGCACAAATTACATTGTTACGTTCATAAACTTCCAGCATATTAACTACACTTCCTTTGTGGCTCTCATCTACCGGAGAGTTTTTTCTTTTCCATGCGCCCCAGTAGATTATACGGACGGGCTTCCCAGGTTTCATATGGTACACAATCTTTTGCCAGCATGGCATCGAGTGTTCTGGACAAACCATTTGGTCTGGTTATGTAAACACTTATATTGTCCTGTGAGAGTGCTATAAATTCAGCATTATGGATTTCTTGAGGCTGTTTTGTGATATCAATACTGTTTGAGATTCCCTTGAATACAATCGTTAGAACTTCTTTGGAGCTGTTATAGTAGACCCCAGTGATGCCTAATACTGTTACCTCAATACCTGTTTCCTCTAAAACTTCCCTGCAAACCGCTTTATCCAACGCTTCTCCCAACTCCACCTGTCCACCAGGCAATTCCCATGTATCTTTTCGCCAATGAGTTTTAACCATTAATACTTCGTTATTTTTATTCGTTATATAGGCAGAAACTGAAACAATATGTTTTGGATAAATTCTTATTGCTTGTCGACTGTCCAAAATTTTCAACTCCTTCCAGTTACACCTGAAATTTTGTTTTATCCAGACGTCCAAGCAAATTGTATGGCCTTACTTCCCAAGTTTCGTAAGGGATAAAATCTTCTGCCAGCATGGCATCGAGTGTTCTGGAGATCATATGCGGGCGTGTTATGTATTCTTCTATATTTTTTTCCGTCAACGAAACAAATTTCGCATCGAAAATCTCTTCCGGTTGCATCTTGATCTCACGTTTGCTGCACGTTGCGCGAAATACTACAGACAATATCTCACTGCTCGCGTTATAATAGACGCCGGTTATACCGTGAACATCAATCTCTATCCCCGTTTCCTCCAGTACTTCCCTGCGCACTGCCTCATCCAGTGCTTCGCCTTGCTCCACTTGGCCGCCCGGCGGCTCCCATGTATCCTTGCGCCAATGTGCTTTGATGAGCAATGCCTCTCCCTCTGCGTTTGTTACATACGCGGATACTGCCACAATATGTTTCGGGTAATTGTTACTCATGATTCCGCCTCCTGGGTCTTTTGATTTCTTATTACGTTTTTATTATTTATAATAAATCTTTTTGTATTTATCTACATATACTAATCGAGTAAACCCTAATCCCTCTTTTCATTAACCAGATCTTTTACCATCCGAACCATTATAGTTATATGGCCTTCCAGATCGTCTTCAAACTCCGATAGCGTTTTGAAATTTTTTGCTTTGTAAAAGGTAACTCCCGTTTCGTTTTCTTTTTCCACATTTATAAAGACCTTTGAAGCATTCTGTGCGTTCTTTATTCCTTCATTCAATAATGCTGTGCCCACTCCCTTCCCCTGAAACTCAGGAAGCAGATATATAGCACCCAGTTCAACTTTCCCCTCTTCTTTTACGGTTGAAAAATTGGCGAAGCTCACAATTTGGGCTTCAGCTTCAGCAACATACAAGGAAGACACATCCAGGCGCCGCATCATCATTTCGTCACTGTAGGCTGAATTTAAAAAGTTTTCTTGGATATGTGCCGGAATTATCCCTTCATATGTATCGTTCCAGCTCATTTTAGCAACGTGCTGAACGTCTTTAATGTCTTCAGGTTTCATATTACGAATTTGAAAATCCATATCTTATCTCTCCTGACTTTGTTTTTATTTAGTTGTCTGAAATGAAAAGTTACAGCTTCCTGATTATTTTCCAGTAACTTGTTAATTATGATTAATAGTTAGTAAAATCCCCTGTTTATTCACTATCGATTCCGGCCACTGTCTTTGATACGGTTGTTATAGGAAGTTTTAGTGCTTTCGGCTTCTTGTTTACTGTTTTTTATATTTTCTAAGTTATCCTTATGTAATTTACTACATATACTAGTTTAGCTTACCTATAACTCTTGTTTCTTAATACCTCTCAACTCCTCCAGATGCTTAAATTATCTCTTTCCTATTCACGGTTCGTTAATAGAATTTTCATTTTTCTTTATTATAACTTATTGTTTCCGGTAAATTATGGGTTTTTTTCATATTGTTCAAAAAAATAACAGAAGCTTTCCTGCTGCTGATTCATAGCGTGAGTAAAAATAAAAAAAAGCCTGGTGTCCAGGCTTTCTGCGATCCCCTATTCAGCTGCAACTTTTTCCGCTTTGGTTTCAACTCGCTGCATAAAATCACGGACTGTTTCGTTCCGTCTTTTTTTGCTGCCGGCCATCAGCATGGCTTTCCCCGTAACTGTCAATCCTTTTTGGGTCCCCTCATAGGTGAACAGCGTTAGATCTTCGCCTTTTTTATCCAATGTGAAGATATAATCAATTTCAAATAACCCGTTCATCTCAAATTGGGTGTGGCGGACTTTTTTGTTAGGTGTGTCTTCAAAGAGTTTTGTCTCTACTATATATGTCTGCAGCTGTTTGCCTTCCATATAACTTTGCGCATGTTTTGCACCCGTTTCATTGTTTTCATTCTCCACCAGCACGTGATCTTCCAGTTTAGGATAAAGAATTTTGGCGTTTTCGTCCAAAAACAGCTGCCAAACCTTCTCAATCGGTTGTTTAATCATCATTTCTTCTTTCCATTTCACCAAATGACCACTTCCCCTTCTGAATTCCCTGCTCGATCTCCCAGATAAATGGATATACTCTCCGGAATCAACGTAATACTGTCCGCATTTTTAAAATACTGCCCGCAAATCTATAATACTATCCGGAAGCAGCAAAATACTATCCGCAGCTGTTTTTAGAATGGATTGGTCGCCCACAAGCTCGACTTCGGAATAAAAATCCTTGGATGCAGCTTGAGCTGGGCAACCATATATTCAGCCAGGTCTTCTGCCTGCATGAATTTCTCTTCACTCTTCTCCGGTTTATTGCCATCACCGAAAAATTCAGTAATAACAAGGCTTGGTGTCAATGCAAAAACACGGATATTGTGTTTACGGACTTCCTGGGAAAGCGATTCGGTCATGCCGAGCACGCCAAACTTCGAAGCACTATAGGCACTGGAGCCTTCTGTGCCTTTGACTCCGGACATTGATGAAATATTAATGATATCCCCGCCGTTTTTCTCGATCAATTGCGGCAGTACAGCGCGCGTCACATAATACATACCCATCAGATTGACATCGATCATCTTTTTCCACTCGCTTGGATCGATTTCGAGAAATGGGCCGAATGTGCCGATTCCGGCATTATTGATCAATATATCCGCCGGACCGAGCTCGCCTGTCAAATTATCCACTGCCTGATTGACCTGCTCCATGTCTGAAACATCGGCTGTCGCATAGCTCGCCTTGACGCCACGGATCTTCAATTCTTCCGCAACCGCCTTCAAATCGGATTCTGTTCGTGCCATCATTCCGATATTGACGCCTTCTTCTGCAAGGGCAATTGCCGTCGCCTTTCCAATTCCTTTACCCGCTCCCGTAATAAATGCCGTCTTCCCTTTCAGTGATTGAGCCATTATCTTCATTCCTTCCTATTGCGTTATTGTAATTAAAAGCTTCTTTTTAGGAATTCCCTTTTCCGGAAAATCTACACTTCATATTTTTAGCAGCAGCATATTTCTGATTCAATGAACTGTTTGTTAGTAATAAAGCCGTTTAAAAACAAACTCAGGAAGTCCTCTATATCAAGACCGTGTTTTACAAAACTGAAAATTAAGTTGTTTAATTTCTGATGTTAATCCAGATATCATTGATATAAAAAAATAATAACGTTGTTTAAAAAGAGCAGATACTTTATAGAAAGTACCTGCTTTTCCTATGGAACTTCCGATAAGTGTTGATATGTAAATTCAAACTATTTTGATGATCTCCTAATAAAAGTTAGCCCATTAGAGCCTGCTTTTTTCTTCAGAATTTTTATTGTTCGCAAAATGTAATTTAAGCGAACAAATTTTAAGAGTTACTTGTTTTTTCTATCATTTTACCGTTATTATTTGCTATTAAAATATAAATGACTGCTAAATACTCAATAACAATAGTACCGAAAACTAATACACGCCATAGGAGATCTAAATTAGTGACGGCAAATAGCATGATGGTACTAATAGCAATAGAAGTGTAGAGTATGATATCAACATTTTTTTTATTTTTACAAATGAAATTTTGGAAAAGGATAGGTTTACTTTGGTTGACCTCTTTGACTAATACTTCGTTCATAAGGCCCTCAGAATCGATAAACCTATAGAAATCTCCAGCCTTCCAAAGCAATATTTTTGAATTAGATATAGGTTTTACAATATACCATTTTTCTTTTTTCGTAGAATCGTAGATGTAAAAATCTAGTTTCACACTTAAGAGTCTTACTACTGCTAATAGGATGAAAAATATAATACTTATAATAATAAAAAACATAAGTATAAATGCTATAGAATAAACTATAGTGTTTTCATTAAGTGAAGGCACTTTTTCTATAAAATTGATATATATTAATAAAAGAGGACCTACTATCAGAGAGGAAGAAAGAAGCGCAGAAAAGTAAATTCTAAATTTCTTAGAATTTGTAAAGAAAATTCTTTCTACTGGTCTCATGTTGATTGAATCAACAGCTATTTTAAATTGCAAAAAAAGAAATGATAGAATTGCTGTAGAACTAATAACTGGTATATAATTTAAAAATTTTTCCATGAGCACCCTCTACTTTAATGTGAATTAATTAAGTATTATCATTGCGTTTAAGCTTGTAAACAGTAATATATGTTAAATTATATCATAGAGAGTAATATATGTTCGTTAAATTGATATTTTGCGAACAAATAGGATATAAGGAAAAAGATAACCAGTACCTGGTTATCCCCCCTCTATTCTCTCTCGACTTTTACTTACTCTATGTAAGCATCAGGCATGATGTTTATTTGTACGATTGCTGCTCCTATCAAAAACCAAGGTCGATCTTTTCAGAAAACAGTTATCCATTTCTAGAATTTACCCAAAATATGTGTGGCCCAGTAGTAAAACCATCCTAACCCTGTACCCGCCACGCCGATTCTTATGATGAAAAAAGGCATTCTGATAATTTTTAGCAGTCCCCCTACGAATAAAGGAAAAAGTAGGCAACCCGCTGCTAATATTCCAATAAACAACGCCATTCTGTCAACAACACTCGTGTCAATCTGTGAAAAATCTATCTGCATTTTATAACCTCCCAATCAGTTATATGGGAAGGGTCTTTCTTATTCTTTAGCATCATTTCTAAAGCAGTGAAAGCCTCACTTATTTTTTCTTACACAAAATCCTAGAAATGGATTTTCTGCATCTACCGCAGCCGGATGAATCAGTCCAGCATCTGCATGGAAGTAATCGTATCAATGGCAAGCTGCCATTCGCCAAATGGATCTTCATAAATGACAATACGCTGGGTATCTTCTATTTCTCGAATCGTGCACCGATGGAATTTGAAATGACAGCCTTCCCAGGATTGAATGAAGACGGTACATTGGCTGTGAAGGGCAACGATCAGCATATCCCATATGGCTTGTTTTTCATCGGCACTGAGCATCGGCTGCGGATCGCTCTTCGCATAATTATCAGAATCCCACGCATGCTGCGAGACGAACAGCCCTTCCCACTGCGTGTGCCTTCTCTCATTTTCTGAACTGTTACTTCTTTTATCTTCCATCATCCATTCCTCCTCAAAAATAAGAACAATTGTTCTTATTATACCCACTTACCTGAAGGAGTGTTCTGATTTTGAGAAAATTTTTGTTCCAAAGCAGAAGGAAAAAGAGAAGAAACTGTCTTGGCTTCCTCTCGTCTTATTTATTAACTAAGTGCTACCCAGCCATTCTTTATCGCAATGACAACGGCCTGTGTCCGGTCCTGCAGTTCCATCTTTCGTAAAATGGAAGAAACGTGATTCTTCACGGTCTTTTCGCTGATTTCCAAAGCTTCGCCTAAGGAACGATTGCTGTGACCATCGGCCATTAGCTGCAAGACCCCGCATTCTCTAGCAGTAAGCAAGTGGTAGGGACGGATGACTGTAGTTTGAAGGAACGGTCCACCGCTTGCCAACCCCAGCCTATTTAGCGCGCCAATGAAATCCTTTGTTACCTTCGGATGCAAATAAAAGCCACCTTTGACGACCGTTTTGATGGCCTGAACGATGGCTGCCGGATCCATTTCCTTTAATAAGTAACCTGAAGCACCTGCCTGAATCGCTTGAGACACATAGAAGAAGTCATCAACCACCGTAAAAATGAGCACTTTTGCATGTGGGAAATGTTGAGTGAGTTCACTTAGTGCTTCAATACCGGTTTTGGATGGTAGATTGATTTCCATCAACACGACATCCGGTTGATACTGCCTGTACAAGGGCATAAGTTGTTCTCCGGTCTCTCCTTCCGCTATGACTTGTAGATAAGGATCCATTTCCAGGATACGCTTCAGCCCTTCCCGGAAAAGAGGATGGGAATCTAAGACCAATAAATCGATTTTTTGAACGCTCATTATATGACGATAGCTCCTTATATTGCATTTTTCCTCATTCATGTAAATTTGCATAACTACTTTTTTATTGTATCACTCCTTCATTTTTTCAAATAAACAGGAATGTTGGTAACTTCAAGACTTTTTAAAACAATAGATTTTTCTAAAGAAGAAACTTTATGCAAATTTTCTTCATATACAATAACCTCATGATGTGTTAACTAATATAGTATTATTAAATTCAATCTCAAATTCAGGCATTTCTTCATCGTATCCTAAACTCTTGCATCCAATCCTTTCATAGAATTGAACCGATTCCTTGCTGGCATTCCATTGGAGCCACGTTGCATTGACCGATTTGCACCAATCAAACGTCGCTTCCATCAGCTGACGTGCAAGTCCTTCCCTCCTGTGTTCAGGCAAGATATATAAATCATGCAATCGACAGGTTTTTTTCCCAAGGCGCAGGTGGAAGCCATAATCTTGCGCTATCGCATAACCTAACGCTTGTCCTCCGCGAAATATCCCAATAAACATATAGTTTGGGTTCTGCACAGTTTCTTTAAATCGTTCTTGTAAACCTTTTGTTTCCATTTTTCCCATGTTCATTAACAGCTCCGATATAATCTCGAACTCTTCTTCCTGAACGCTTCTAATGATCATTCTATACTTCCCCCTCTTTCGATACCGCATCTCCATGAAGTTCCAATAAACGTTGAATTTCCTCTACAGCAACACGATCTTCAGCTTCTTTAAACGCTGAGAGGGCTTTTTGGAAAGCATTTTCTGCTTCATTAAAGTTAGATGTCGCTACTCCTAATTCCCCCATCCCTCTATACGCACAGCCTTGGGCGACCAAACTTTCTGCCAAGACCGCATATTCCAGCGATTGATTCAATAGGATGGTTGCTTCCGTGTACTTCTTCTCTTTGATGGCGATGGAACCCCGTTCATAAAAATTAGCAGCAAAGCCAACATAGAAGTCGGGGAAATGACGAGTCCAAATTTCACCTTCAGCAGTAAAAAAGTCTGTGGCCCGTTGATAGTTTCCCGCCATTCGCTCGACCATTCCCAGTTGATGCAGAGCCATTGCTTCTTCTTTCAGGTTGGATTCTCTCTTAGAGATCTCCAGCAGTTCCTGATAGTAGGCAGCGGCTTTTCCAAACTGCCCTTGAAAGCTTTTGACATAGCCAAGTCCATTTAAAGCCGCCTTATAGGACGTTGAGGTTTTATCGGGTATGCTCCTCAAACATGAAAGATAGATCTCTTCGGCTTCCTGAAATTCTCCTTTATCGAAAAGATCAAATGCCACATTCAGTTCCTGCATCTGCTTCACTCCAATCCTTGAAACCGGCCTATTCTTTGTTCAGTTCATGTTTTTATCCAAAAACAAGGGATATTACTTACATAGATTCGAGACATTACTAAATATTTCCTTTATTGATTAAGAAATTAGTTGTTTATAAAGCTTTCGTAAAAGTACACTTTCATAGACAAAAAAAGAAGAGACTCATGCTTGAGCCCCTTTTCTCCCGATAAGTGATCATATGTAAACTACATTAAAATTCAAAAAAACTCGAAATCCTTGTATATAATATGAAGTAATTTATATTATTCCCATTTTGTGACAGAGGTGTTAAAGTTGGTATATATCATAAGTTTTCAGAATACTGCATATAAAAGGTGTAATTTGTAAGAGCTAATAAAATGAAATTAGAAAGGATGATACTATCAAGTATATAACTTTGACTTTATTAATAGGAATATTACTATCGGGGTGTAGGGCGAATTTAACAGATGAAACCCATTCACTCCACGGGACTTCCTCTTCCTGGGAGGCTGATTTACAAATTACATTTACTGAAGATCCTAATGAGAGATTTATTGAAGGAAACTTAGAATTCTTAGACGATACCATTCCTCATAAAGTAAATTATTACATATCTTATCCACAAGGAGGAAGTTATGGTAATTCGAGAGGTAAAGATATTAAAATAACAGCGGTCGGGGGTTCCCGAGATAGAACAATAAACGATATTGAAGAATTTGCAGAGAACATTACTTTAGAAGTGGAATGGGAAAATGGACGTGGTGAAGAATTTCAAGAAAGTATCGCTTTGGATTAGTCTTTTCAACAATCTGTCTAAATAGTCTTAAAAATAAATTAGAACAAGCAGGTCAAGAATTCAAATGTGAATTTTTTATTCCTGCTTGTTCTATTTAGATTGATCTCAAGTAATGCAATTAGCTGCTGTTAATATACGATATTCAAACTGTGTCCTCGATAATGCCAACTTTAAAGCCTGTTGGAATAGCTTTCGTATGTATCCTTTTTTCTAATAAATTCACTTTCTCTTGTAGTTCTTCTAACTTCTTTAGGATAGGGGTTCTGAATGTAACTTAATTACCATTAAGTTACATTCACTTCCTTCTTAAAAGGTTGCATTTTACTTCCACCAATTTGGATAAGACTCCCACCACTCTTCTGCCTCTTTCATAGATTCTTTGATCTGTAGAGCAACTTCATTCGTGGTATCTTCATTGAATTCGAACATGACCTTATCATGACCACCTAATCGGTGACGATGCCAACCATAAGAGGGATTTCCAATATTATAAACTTTCATCTTATTTGGTGGACGAAATTCTCCAGAAATACTTGTGAATCCTTCTGGAGGGCATTTTGAAATTTCGATATATACGACGCCTCCCCACAAACTAAATTGGAACATTAATAAATCAGCACGTTCTTCCGTTTTTCGATAAAAGTGCGGAAATGATCCTTTGAATCCTTTTTCTCTTAATGCAGGAATGACTACATTTTTTAACGAAACTATCATCGCCTCTCTTTCCAAAGACAAACAAATGCACCTCCAATACAACTCTAATGAGAATCCAAGGAGAATCTACATGAATGTAACTTAATTCACAATAAGTTACATTCACCACCGGATATAAACTCTTTCTAATTTCAGCCTTATCTGGAGTTGAAGTAAAGAATAATAATACATATCAAAATCAAGATAACGGAAGCGAAACAACCAATATTGCCTAAACTGCTGAAATTTCCAGTAAAAGTATTATTAATAGAATCAGAAAAGTTGGCCATAGGATTCTTTTTATATTCTTTACTTTCCCATTTTCCCTTGATGATAGCTCACCTCTATTCTATAATTTTGTATCAATTTTTTAGAGGATTTGAATGTAACTTAACTGCACTTTTGTTACATTCAAAATATGTATTTGCTTCTTTCAGAATCGGTTCAATAACCTTTTAAGGGCTTCTTCCATTTCCTTTTCCAGATTGTCGTAAGCTGCTTGATAAAGTGTGCCCGTACCGTGCCAATAGCCGCCGAAGTAATACCACAACGGCATGTCGATGTCTTCGTATCGATTGTCATCCTCGAAGTTGTCGTATTCCACCGCCATAAACGAACAATATTCCTTCTCAAAGACATGGTCGCTTGATATCCCTTCCACTTCATCCCCGTCAATAGTGCGCTCCAAACACACTCTCAGGTGCTTGCGATTTTTCTTTTCAAATTCCTTCGTATATTGCTCTTGCAACGTTTTTGCCAGTTCTGCTGCATATGCTTCGACTTCCTGGAATGCTCTTTTCAACTCCTCATCAAAGGCTGTGTCGGGAATCCCGACATAGGCGTTATGAGAAGAAGGCGGTTTGGATTTAAAAAATTTCAAAAAACATTTCACGCCACTCCCTCCTCCATATTCATTCGCTTCCCAGGCAAGTTGTTCCTTGATTTTATTGGTTAATTCGACTAATTTCCCTTTTCTCCTTTTTCAAGACCTTCATCTATTTTTTAACCACTCACAGAAGTGTATGTCTGCGAACATACAGGCGAGCAGTTGATTTTCCTTCACATGAATTTTTACAAGTCCATTCCCTTTATTCAATGAAAAACCTTCATTTGATGAGGGTTGTTTAACTTCTTTTAAAAGGGAGAACAGAAAAAATTTGAACGCTAAAAAGAGGACAGATTAACTGCCCCCTTCGTCCGTCTGTGACTATATCGTTTTGCATGCAGAGAAACCGGTAATTGCTGTCCCCGTACTTTGCCTCTGACTACACTGCCGCCTTCGGATTGGCACCGAAACGATTGATGCCCGATTCGCTGTCTTGAACGGTAAAGACCAATAAGACGATCCAGCCAATGACCGGAATCAACGAAATCAGTATCCACCAGCCGCTTTTACCTGTATCATGCAAACGCCGGAACGTAACCGAAAGACTCGGAATGATAAGAAGAAGAGAGAATAAAGTGCTTAATATGCCAACGTCTTCAGCTATTTCCAATCCAGCGAATGCATCAACCATCGTTAGTACAAGGCTGAACAAAGCTGCAATCAACATGAACATCCAATATTCTTTCCGTCGTGAACGATCGGAAAAGTTGAATGCTTTTTTCAGTACTGTGACAAACCATTTCATTTGGTAGCGCCTCCTTTCCTTCTGGATATAAAACTAAAATTAGTATAGCTTCATAAATTCATTATGTATAGCCAATATTTGTATTTATTTGTTAGGTCATTATATCTATTTTACTAAAAATCTATTTAACACCAGATCTATAGTACCTGCTAGAAACGTTTTTTAATCTCGCTCTGAACAAGCTACGAAACCGCACCGCTGTTTCTTTTCTCGCCTTTCTTAATACTGAATATTTTTTCTGAGTGATTTCAAAAAGAGCAAGCGGCATTCTCGATTCTTACTAATACACTGAACTATTTAAGCACATAGTTTTTTTAGAAAGTCAGAGTTCGATCGAATCAAACTAGAACAACGAAAGAAGTTTAAAAGAAACTGGAAGGACAGAATGAGAAAATGCTCATAAAAGTCCTTTAAATTGGAAAATAAGTATTTGTTACTATATTTTCTCCCCCTCTTTTGACATATTATTAGCAAGATTGTTTCACTTTCAGAAAAATTAAACAAGATAAACAGAGGAAGCGAGGACTAAGTGAAACGGCTCAATAATGAACTAACTTAGCAAAGGAGAAGGAATATGAAGAACGCAACAAAGTTATTGGTCATTTTACTTAGTATCCTCTTAATTTTCACCAGCCTGCCTTGGCAGCAGATGGCGCAGGCAGAAGGAAACGAACTGGCCGAGTACGAAGAACGGCTCGGCCTGAATGGTCCCGACAATCCGTACACCATCGAAATGGAAGATCCTGAAGCCGACGTGGCCCCAGTCACTTATACGAATGGGGATGAACCTGTCTATCCGGAGGAAGGGGAAATGGTCGAAGAACGGACCGAAAACTCCAAGGTTTTCAGCAACGGTGACGGCACGTTCACCGAGGAAATCTACCCGGAACCCATCCACAATGAAGATGCGGCGGGCGACTGGCAGGACATCTCCACGGATCTGAAAGAAGACACAAAGGAAGAGAAAATTTCCGGTGAAAATACGAAGCTGGAAGTGGTATTCCCTTCTGTGGTCGACGATACATACGTCACGATTCAAAACGACGGAAATACACTGAAATATGAGCTGCTTTCTGCAGAAGGTCCAGCCGGAGTGGTGCAAGCATTGCCCCCCACCATCGACTACACGGAAAACACCATTTTCCACCGGGAAATCTTTCCGGCAGTAGATCTGCGCAGCATTCTGTTTGATACCTCCTTAAAAGAAGACCTAATCCTGACGGAAGCGGCCGATTACCATACGTTCCATTACCAGGTGCACACAAGCCTGAAAGGGAAATTGAATGAAGACGGCTCCATCTCCTGGACGGAGAACGAGGAAGAGATCTTTACTACCCCGGCCCCGGTCATGTCAGACTCCAATGTCGACGAATTTTCGGGAGAAGCGGTCCGGTCGGAAGACCTGGCGTTTTCACTGGAAAAGAATGAACTGGGGTATCTGGTTACGTTGACGGCCGATCCGGAATGGCTTTCTTCTCCGGACCGGGAGTACCCGATCTACATCGACCCGACGACGAGCTTGCCGACTTCGGCCGATTCGTTCGTCTCCAGTGCCTACCCGACAGCCAACTACGATTCCTATTGGGATTCAAACGGCGGCTATTATTCATTGCGTGCCGGTTATTTTGATGCTTCTTCCGGAACGCAGTTTTCGTACCTGCAACAAAACGTAGCGCACCTGAAAGGGGCAACGATTGATTCCGCCACCTTCAGCGTCTACACGTCGCATTCCTATTATCCGACAACCGCCACCGGCTTGTGGATTGATGCGGTAAGTGCTGCGTGGTCCCCTTCCACGTTGACATGGAACAACAAACCGGCTTCGACAGCCATCACAAGCACCAATGTGTACAAAGGCCAATGGGCCAATTTCAATGTAACTTCCACGGTCCAGCAATGGGCGACGGGCACAAAAGCCAATTACGGCTTCAAGCTGCATACGAACGGAAACGGGCAGACTTACTGGAAACGATTCTATGCGTCTGAAAACAGTACAAACAAACCGTATCTGTCTGTCACGTACAGTTACCCGACACCGGCAGCACCGACGGTAAAGGCGACCAACAACAATGACGGGACAGATACAGGGTACCTGGATGTTTCATGGCCAAGTGTCCCCGGAGCGACCGATTATATTGTCTATCTCTACAATGGAGCTTCCTATCAAGGTTTCCGGACAGGGAACGCCACTTCCTGGTCAACCAAAGGTCAAAACCTCTGGCCCACAGAGGAACAGCTGTACAATGGCAAATATCAGCTCAGTTCAAACGGTCAAGGCCAGGAACTGCCGGTAGACCCTTCCGAAACCTATCAGGTTTCAGGCGGCACTTATGGAGACCGGACCCTATACTTTGTACGGGTGGCTGCCGTCTATGAAGCGGGGCGGTCAGGCATGTCCAGCGCGAATATCCCGTATATCCCGTTGTCAAAACCTACTGGTACCGTCAGCAACACCAGTATTTATCTGGATGATGCCACGGGCTACCTGTCAACCACCTGGAATCCGGTGCCGCTGGCACAAGGCTACAAGGTCTACCTGTTTAACGGGAAAACCTATGAGCAGGTGGCCGATCTGCCGGTTGATCCCACCAAACCGGACCAGGCATTGAAGTGGAGTTCCCAGGGCAAGAAACTGTGGCCGACCGCTGCCGATATCAGTGCGGGACGTTATCAGCTCCGATTGGACGGAACAGGAGTCGAGCTGGCGAAAGACCCATCCGCTGTCTACCAAGTAGGAGGATACGGAGCCAACAAGAATTACTACACCCGAGTGGTCGCCTATACGACTTCGACGCATCCGCAGTCGGTCAATTCGAATGTAGCCCGTGCACAAATGCCCGATAAGCAGGAACCACTCGGACTGGAAGCTTACTGGCCAACGCTCAGCACACCTGCCGGAACGGTCAATGCCATCAACGGGAACCTGACATTCAGTGAGACGGATGCGAGTTTGTCCGGAAGAGGACCATCGATTGAAATTGCACGGACATACAATAGTCTGAGCGACCAAGTCGGCAGTTTCGGCAAAGGCTGGCTGTTCTCTTACGATATCCGTTTGGATGAACTCAGCAACAAAGACGTGCAACTGACAGAAGAAGACGGTACGGTTCACGTTTACAAATACATTTCAGAAGGCGTGTATGCGCAGCCGCACGGGCTGTATTTGCCGATCACCAGTACAGCCACTACATTTACGCTGACCACCAAGAATCAGGATAAACTGCACTTCGAGAGAGGGACATCCGAATTTAAAGGTCGACTCCTTAAAATTGTCGATGGTGATAAATCGTCGAACGTAATTGGTCTCTCGTGGTCCTCCAACCTATTGACGATTACGGATGCAAGCGGACGTGTTACGAAAATCACGTTCACGGGATCGAACGGCTTGATTACGAAAGTTGAGGATTACGGTGGCCGTGTCTGGTCATACGCTTACACCAACGGTCAGTTGACGAGTTATATGGATCCGACAGGAGCTACGTACAGTTATACGTATGAGAATGGCTTGCTGAAGACAATCAACGACGCATTAAACAAGCAGACGGTCATGGGTTATGATGCCTCTAAACGTCTGACAAGTGTAAAAGATGCGGTTGGAAAGATTACTTCTCTGGCTTATGGATCCGGACAGGCATCGATTACGCATCCAGCGACACAGACGTATAACGGTGAGGCTTCCTCTTCCCCGGCAGCAGGTACAGCGGTTTCGTCTGTAGATACCTTGACATATACAGGCGCAGGAAATCCGGCCACACTGATTACGGATGCAGGAACCGGTAAGTTAAATCTGAAGACGACTTATACCTACTCGTTACATGAACTAATCAAAACAGTGGATCCGCGTACTGGAACTGAGACAGCCGTATACGACGGTGAAGGTAATGTCTTGGAAGTCGTCGGTGCAAACCAGGAAACGACACTTGCTTCCTATAATGAAAACAACGACGTAGTCTCCATCACGGATCCATTAAAAGAAACTTATACGACAGCTTACGATGGTGTGCTTGCTGTCACCAGCAATGATCCATCCAAAACGAGTGCTATTACGGAGTACGATGCACACGGAAATGTCATCCGCTCCTCGAAGGAACTGAGTGTTGCGTTCAATCTGCTCCAAAATGGCGGTTTCGAGGAAAACGCGACAAGCTATACCGGCTGGAAGTACAGTGCCGGCGGAGGCGATACCGGAACAATCGCGTTGACGACAAGCGGGGTGAAACAGCAGCGGGCCCTTACCATCACCCCACAGCCATCCAGTACGCTTCCAATGGGCAGCTTGTCTTCCCTGTCGGCTATCCAGACCGTACAGGCAGAAGAGTTCACGCTCTATACATTGAGCGGACTCCTGAAAACGAGTAATCTCGGCGGACGCGCCTTTTTCAATATCCGCTTTAAAGGGACAAAAACGGACGGAACATCGTACCATATTGGCTGGAAGGATAACCGCTACCATTACCTGACTGGCACCAACCCATGGACAGAACGGCAACTATCCTTCGAGACGCCTGCTGGTACGACTCATTTTGATGTTTATTTGGAAACGGATAATGGGGCGAAGGGACTTTCTGGGGGATCTGCCACATTTGATAATATCCAGCTGGAATACGGGGGAGTTTCATCCACGTATAATCCCGTTTTGAATAGTGGTTTTGAAGTGGCGAGCTCCGGTTTGCCGACTGCCTTCAACCATTGGGATGACAGCGCAGGTGCACTAAAAGGGGTGTTGGATGAAGAGGTTACATTTGATGGAACAGCCTCCGTCAAAGTGCTCCGCAAAAAGACAACAGATCCGATCTTTTTGATGAAACAGACGATTCCAGTCAATCAATTGGCAGACAAACCTGAAGCCCTTACCGTGTCTGCCCTTAGTAAGGCAGAAACTGTGCTGAATGGAACAACTGCCACCGGACAAGGCGCTTATGCGATCAAGCTTACTGCGCGCGATTACGACAATGTCGCCATGTTGTCAGTGGTCGGCTATTTTGCACTCGGTACACATGACTGGCAAAAGGCCATCGCTTCCATTAACCCGGCCAAACCGATTAAGGATATTACCATCGAGTTGTCATTCCGCGGCGAGACGACTGGTACCGTCTGGTTTGACAGCGTGCGTCTCCAGGAAGGATTGGTCGCCACTTCCAGTGCCTATGACGCTAAAGGAAATGTCCTGGAAGTCCAAACAGATGAACTGGGTTATGCAACCCGTTATAAACATGATAACTGGGGCAACCAGACATCCATAACAGACGCCAAAGGGTTCGTGACGTCCTATACGTACAACAAAGCGAACCAACTGGAAACCACTTCCCTACCGGATTCAGATGCGCAGATTTATTACACGTATGATGGAAACGGCAACAATAAAGACAAGATTGTTCGTTCCAAAACAAATCCGGCAACTATTTATGGCAAGACTAGCTATGACTATGACGATGCTGGGCAGCTTCAGACACAAACGGTTCATGCAGACGGCAAAACTTACGTCACGGACTTTGATTACAATTCCCGTGGAGAAGTCAGCTTGACGACATATCCAACAGGCAGCAAAGTATCTGTACTCTACGATTCCGCAGACCGGTCAACAGGTATGATGCACACCTTACCGGACGGAACTGTACAACAGGTATCGGCATTCAAGCTTGACGGGAACGGCAATCAAGCGGAAATCCATAATTTACTGACAGACACGAAAACGTTTCAGAAGTTTGATAGTGGAAATCGTGTAACCCGGCAGTCAAATGGCAGCAGCTTAACAACCGGTCCAGCCATCGACTGGAAATTTGATGCCAACGATAATGTCACTGAGGAGACGATTTCAAACGGAACGGTCAACTACAAACACCAGTTCAACTACAATAGTTTGAATTACAATACGGAACTGATTGATCCAAGCAACGGCAAGTACCGTTTCCAATATGATGAAACCGGAAACTTCAAAGCCTATAGTGCACCGAACGGAACGGGCGCTCTATTCGTGTACGATGATCGAAGCTTCGTGAAATCTATTGATATCGGTCACAATAATATCAATGGATTGATTAAATTCGATTATATATACGATTCAAATGGAAATCGATTAAAACAGCACATCACCCAGCAATTTGCCAAAGGCGCAACACTTACAGGAACTGCAGAGTATAATTATGATTCCATGAATCAGCTCAAGTTAGAGAGCATTCCGTTTACCGGAGAGACAATTACTTATAAGTATGATGCAGTAGGTAACCGCGAACAGAAGCAAGTGACGAAGAACGGTACAGTCACGCAGACTATCGATCATGTCTTTAACGGGCGAAATCAACTTATAGAAATCAAAAACGGAACGAGCAGCACCAATTGGCAATATGATGACAATGGCAATGTGTTGGATGATGGGAAATTCACCTATCAGTGGGATGCCGATAATCGGTTGAGGAAAGTAACTGACAAAGCGACCGCTGTACTGATAGCCGAATACTGGTATGACGCCGCTGATCGTCGCATCCGCAAGAATGCGAATGGCTCGGTTACGAATTATATATATGATGGTGATGGATTAAATGTCTTATACGAGACAAATGCAAGCAATACTATCACTGCCTATCATTCGTATAATGCGAATGGTCAACTGATGGCGCGTACGGAGGTAAACGGCTCAACAAACACACATTACTACTACCATTATAATGCCCACGGTGATGTGGTCATGGTGACAAACGGTAACGGCAGTGATAAATCTAATTTAATTGTTGCTTCGTATGTGTATGACGCTTGGGGGAATACTGTCTATCAAGAAGGTCCGTATGCAGAACAGAACCCCTATCGTTATGCAGGATATCAGTTTGATAAAGAAACTCAAAATTACTATTTAATGGCACGTTATTATAATTCAGAAGTCGGAATTTTTATTTCTAAAGATAATGATTCTGGAGAAATAGATAATATTCTAACGCAAAACGGGTATTCCTATACTGCAAATAATCCAGTAGATTTTATTGATCAAGATGGTAATAGCAGACAAAACAATAAATATAAATTAATTGGCGGTGGATCTTCAAGCGGTGGAGGCAGCACGTATAAAGGAACTATGCCCCAAGTGAGTTTTAGTAATAAATTAACTTCCCAAGGTTGGAAAACGCACATTGCCAACCGGGGATGGACAGTTTCTTCTATTCAGTACACCATGAAGTTCCCTTATGCTATTAGATCTGGTATTAACAGATACAATAATAATGCACCAACTTTTGCTTATTTTAATAAAAATGGTTCTTATGTAGTTAAAGATAGAACTACAGGTAAAATAATTCAAGTTAGCGATAAAAATAGCAAAAATTGGAAAGTGGACAAAGATATAAAGAATCCATATCTACCTAAAAGAAATTAATTCATAGAGTGAGAAAGGAGCATAAAAGATGACCTATCTTGAAAAATTAAATCATGAAAAAAATGACTATCAAAAGTTAATCAACAATCTAGTAAAAAAATATAAAATTCAATTTGTTGGTATAGGGTACTCTGAATTAATTATTCCAATTGATATAGTGGATGAATTCGTATCAGAATTAACTAAAAATAAAATTATTGTGAACTTAGTAACTTGGTGGTGTCATTGCACGGAAAAGAATGAAAAACTATATAATTGTCCACATGGGCTTGGCGGTCCAGATAGTGAATATACTAATGGTTGGTTTAGCGAGATGGGAATACAAGCTTTTGAAGTCGATGTTAATATACTTGAGAGAGCAAATAAATTACCTGAGGATAGTAAAATTAGAGATATTAACAATAGTGTATTGCACAATATTTTAAAAATTAATGAAGATGAATCATTTAGTCCCTGTTTAGTACCAGCCATTGGTTTATACGTTCCCAAGGAATGGAAAAATAACAGCTAATATCAAACCATTCTATATTTAAAGTTGCTAACAATCTCAGCAACAAGGTGTGAAAAAGAAAAGACCATTGGAAGATAGGACCCCCTTAAAGTTAGAGTTTAAGTTTATGCAGCTAATTGGCTGGCATGAGTTTGGGATTGTATCCACTCATGTCAGCCAATTTTTGTTTGACACAATCATGCTTGTAGTAAAAAATGTAACGTTTGATCCACTTCGTCGGCACATACTATGGAAAACTCGGCGCTGTTTCAACGCTTTCACCCTGGCATTGGATTGATTCCTCCGAGAGTGTTTACATCATAAACAAGTTGTATAGAAAAATTTTTCCATACACCCATGCAAATTCTACTTTCTTGAATTTCTTCCTTGTTACTTAAGTTAATATTTCCTATCAGTTGAAAATTTTTCTCTGGTTTTCTATCCAATCAATAAATTTCTAGTTCAAGCTTCGAGTATAGAAAGAATTTCGCAAATAATTTCTGCTAATTTCGGATTGCTAATTAGTGAATAAGATTTCTTATGGAAGGGAGTTGTATAGACTAAATAGGAATTTCTATATTTCTTTTAGGATAGTAAGAGCAGTCCATTTTCCGTTAGGCAGTTGTACCATATATTCATTTCCCGAGCGCCAACTGTTTTTGTTAATTAGTTATTTCCCTCCTTTTTAATGGCTAAAGATATTTCAATGCATATTGAAATATGCTATTTATTTTCTTGAATTTCTATAGACAAAAATCACTTACAATGTAAAGTTACTATTTGAACCTACCTAATTAATTTTCTTTTAATATATTGACTAATGTTGAAGGAAGCTAATTTCAAAAAATAAAGCGTTCGTAAAAGTACAATTTTACGGACGAAAGGAAGCGAAGAGGTGCTAAATTTAGCCTCTTCGCTTCCTTTCGTTTTTATAAAACTTGCGGCAGATCGCTGATAAGCAATATACTCCGTACTTTCTCGAAAAGTTGACCTTGGTTCCCTTCTTCATCGTAGACCCGTCAAACCAGCTAAAATATCAATACATTGTGTAGGTGCCCTTTAAAACTTATCTGGGTAATAATTTGTCTATTTCAGTTCAATCCAGCCCTTTTTCAAGGCTTTGACCACCGCTTGGGTGCGGTCCCTCACGCCCATTTTTCTTAAAATGGCCGCGATATGGTTTTTGACTGTCTTATCGCTAATATGCAGCAGTTCCCCCAAACGCTTATTGCTGTGCCCTTCACCCAGCAACTGAAGCACTTCGATTTCTCTCCAGCTTAAAAGATGATAAGGACTTCGGACAGCGGTTTGTTGATGGGCATTTTCACTGTTTGCTGAAGCATTTCTTTCTTGAAGCAGTGAGACGACCGTTCGCGCGATTTTTGGATGTAAGAAAAAGCCGCCTTTCATCACTGCTTTTAATGCGCTCGTGAGAGAGAATGAATCCATCTCTTTTAATAGGTAACCGGACGCACCGTTCTCGAGAACCTGCTCTAAAAGGTCAAAATCTGTGGTTGTCGTGAAAATCACCACTTTAGCATGAGGAACTTGTATAATCAGCTCTTCGAGAGCGTGCAGATCTTTTTTCCCTGGAAAATGGACTTCCGTTAAAATCAATTGGGGATAATGTTGGTTATAGAGCGGAACTAATTGATCGCTTGTGTCTCCTTCTCCCACAACTCGAAAACTTTCTTCCATTTCCAAGATACGCCGTATATCTTCACGGAACAGCGGCTGGGAATCAATGAGTACGATATCGGTCATCCGCTTACTTGTAGCTTTCATTCTTCCACCACCTTTGTGTAACCTAATAGCCTTGGCCTACGCATAACCTTTACAATACTTGCATTCCCCTTCAACCAAAACTAACGATGACCGACTCTGTTCGGTTGCGGAATCTACAATCTGAAGTGAAACAGTTCCCATATACGGGTACTACATCGGTGAACCCCTCATATCACCGGAGATCAAATGGGTTCACCTTATACTTGACCATTACCGTTCCTGATTCTCTGCGGCAACAAGCCGCATACATTCGCCTCTAGAACAAGCTGTAAACTTGAGGAAACTTCCAACTGATCCAACTCGATATTCAACTGAACATATTTCTGAGCTATAGGTGGACTGATTCCCGTCACTATAACCTTTACGCCTGCCAATGCTGAAATTCGACAAAGCGGACTCCGATAAATCAGGGTAAGAGGAATCCGTTTCAGCGCGGAGTCTGATGGCTTCTTCGGCAATTCCTCTAGCATTGTGGGGGAAATTATTATCAAATACATAGAATAAATTCGACTGTGTAGAATCTTCGAGGCTGTACGCCTCATTACATTTATCATACCATCCAGGGGATAAAATACTACCGCAAGGATGGTAGGCTGATCCGCTGCTCAGTCTTGTTTGACTTTACTGGCTTTCTTCCGTTTTCATGCCTTACGCTTTCTCAGCGCTTCTGTCTAAATACCCGTTCCTTTTTTTTTGCTGTTACCGGTCAAGGTTTACCCACGAAAGGATTCTAGACCTATCCTGTTTCCTAAAGAAATTCCGGAAGGAAAAGCAAAGAACTGGCCTGGAAACACAAAAAGGGAAAGAATGGCAGCTAAAGCTGCCTTCTTTCCCGTAATGCTGGAACCTTTATTGGAAATGAAAATGCATCATGGAGTCAGTCATCTCCGTTTTCGTCTTCGTCGTCTCCATTGCCATCTCCATCGCCGTCGCCTTCATTTTCTTTTTCTTTTTCATCTTCTTTTTCTTCTTTTTCTTCTTTTTCACGTTCTTTTGCTTTTTCAGCTTCTTCCCGTTTCCGTTCTTCTTCTTTTTTCATTTCTTCCCGCTTCCGCTCTTCAGCCTTTTTCGCTTCTTCTTTTGCTTTTTCGGCTGCTTTCCGTTGCGCTTCTTCCGCTTTTTTCACTTCTTCCCGTTCACGTTCTTCAGCCTTTTTCGCTTCTTCCGTTTTTTTCACTTCTTCTTTCGCTTTTTCCTGTTTCTTCACTTCTTCCTTCTGTTTCTTTTCCGCCGTCTCTTTAGCAGGCGTCACCAGACTGCCTTCCATTTCATCTTCTTTTTCTTCTTCTGTTTCATCGTCCTCTTCTTTTGCCACTTCGGTTTCTTCTTCCATTTCCTCGTCAATCTCTTCTTGAACATCCGCTTCCAGTTCTGCCGCTTCCTCGTTCAATTCAGCCAGCAGTTCTTTCTGTTCTTCGGCAGCTTCTTCTGTAAGTTCAGCGAGTTCTTCCTGGTATTCTTCTTCGTCAATTTCACCGGCAGCCAGCTTGGCTTCGAGCTCCAGCAGTTTTTCAGCGGCCTCTTGTTCTTTTTCCGTTAATTTAGCGAGCTTTTCTGTGAGCTTTTCATCAAACTCCAACTGAGCACTTTGGATTTCTTTCTGCAAGGCTTCTTTCGCCTCCGGATTTTCAATCTTCTCCAGTGCAGCTGTCAGTGCTGTCAGGTTTTGGGCCAGCTGTTCTTTTAGTGCTGCAAGAGCTTCATCGAGCTCCGGCACTTCTTCCACAGCCGCACCCTCTTTCGCCGAATCAGTTTGTTCTTCCTCTTCGGCTTCTGACGTGTCGGCAGCTTCCAGGTATTTCGCTAGCGCGAGCTCTTGCTGTTCCACAGCTTGTTCAAGTAACTCACGCGCCTTTTCTTCTTCCCCCAGCGCCAACAGAGCTTCTGCTTCACTTATCCGTTCCTCTGCGAAAGAAGCCAGCAGCTTTGCCTCTTTTGCTTCATTAAACGTTAACGCCAACTGGACATTCTCCATCAACTTTTTAGCGAAATAAAAGAAATCCCCAGGCAAAAGAGACGGCTCTTCCGTTTCTGCCACTTCTTCAGCACTTTCAGGTGCCTCTTCGACAGGTGAAACTACTTGTTCTTCTGGCTCACTTTCGGTAGTTCCATGATCATCCGCAAATGTCTGGCTGATTCCGAAAGTGAAAACAAAGGCCGTTGAAGCCACACCAGCCCCCAGTGCCCGGTGAAGCTTCTGATTGATAAAAAACTTTGACATAACAATCCCTCCAAAACGTATTTTTGGTTTGGAGAATTTTGAAATCGCTCATATTGAGTCCTTTCTCCATTCTTCAGCAGTTCGGCCGCCGTAGTGAATAACACCGTAGGCCCGGAACTTTGCGTATCCGCCTTTCAACGGACTTGCCTTTTTCGAATGAGAACGTAAATAGATAGTTCCGCCCAGCATCCTTCTGACTAATATACATCATTTTTTATCAACTTTATATTCTTTTTATTGTAATATTTTGTTATTAATAATGTTAATTAACTTTTATTTTTCTTCAGTAGCATCGGTGCTGCTTTATCCGTTTCTCTGGATTCAAACCCCACATTTTCGCCATGGATTTTCTAGCTGTTAAGGTGGAGTTGCAGAGAATTGCGAACAAGTTGACACAGTACAAAAGCTACTATTAAACTTTGCTGAACTGGTCTCTTATTTCAAGCTTGGAATTTAGCGGTCTTTATCGGCATTTTTCTGCTTTATGTTGGAAAGGAAAAACTGAGAAGGCAGGTTAACGCTTTCGCTTGGAAGCCGATAATACTATTGAGAGAAAAGTTTTATCCTATCCTGTTAGCCGATGTATTACAGCATCGTAAAAGGATGGGCTCACAACAGCGCTATGCATCAGGAGGAATTTCAATGTTAAAGTTTAAATGGCTTCCCGCCTTCTTATTTATTGCGGTAATTCTTTCTTTTATTGCTTGGAACAGCATTTTCAGCAATCAAGAATGGGTTAGGTTAATAGGGATAAATGGTATTCAGCTTTTGGTAGGGGCACTCAGCTTTATATGTCTGTGCCAAGAATATATTCGTTCTACGGGAAGAAACCGAAATTTCTGGCTCTTATTAAGTTTAGGATTACTTTTTTCCTTTACCGGAAATTTTATTTGGCTATACTTTCAAGTAACCTATAAAGTTCTTTATTCCAATGAGTTCTCTTCTGTCTTCTGGGTACTTTCATACCTCACTTTTTTATTGGCATTGATGTATAGAACCCAATTAATCGGCTTCGCTTTTTCTTCTCGAACTTATACTTTTAATCTGATTATTTATATGCTTACAGCGAGTGCCATTACGTACCATTTTTTAATACAGCCATTTTTAATGGCCACTGAAGCGTCATTCTTTAATCTTCTGCTTACAATAGGATATCAACTGGTTGATTTAGGGATTCTCTTTTTTTCCATTATTCTCTACTACCGCATACAATCCAAGAAAGAGGAGAGAGTTTTTCTATTTGTTATTGCCGGCTTACTCCTTCAAGTAACGGCAGATTCATTGAGTGCCTTTTTATCCATCGAAGAAAGTTACCGCCCGGGCAGTTTCCTCGATTTGATGTGGATAAGCGCGCTTTTATTGATCGGTTGTGCAGCTTATTACCATAAAGAATCCCTGGCACAAGAGAATGAGCGTCAAGAGAACAATTCAGAACAAAAAAGGTCCACCCTGCCTTACGTCAGTATCGTCAGTCTCCTGGTACTAGGCCTATTTAGTAACAGCTGGCATTTCAACGCTTTAAGCATAGGACTTCTTTTCGCTTTTTTACTCGTTCTGGGGCATCAGTTCATTGTTATCCGAAGAAATAGTAAGCTCATGACTGACCTGAGCTATGCTGCCTACTATGATTCTCTTACCGGCTTGGCCAACAGAGTCAGTTTTATAGAAAATATGAAAAAAATTATAGATAAAACCACTACAGACCAGGTTGCTTTCCTACTGATTGATTTGGATCGTTTTAAACTCATTAACGATACGCTTGGTCATCATGTTGGAGATGAAATCCTGAAGAAAACTGCTATTCGATTAAAGGATTCATTGTCTCCCGACACACAGATTTTCCGTTTGGGAGGAGATGAGTTTGTCATTACGCTAGCCCATGCGACTGAAAGAATAGCTGCCGAAACAGCAATACAGATATTGGCTAGTTTTCAGAAACCCTTTTCTATAAGATCACATGAAATCAAGGTGACCACCAGCATCGGAATCAGTCTGTTTCCGGGACACGGCACAACAAGTGAAGACTTGTTAAAAAATGCCGATGCCGCCATGTACCTTTCCAAAGAAAAAGGGAAAAATATGTTCAGTTTCTACAATGCAGAACTCAACAAGAACATGATGAGAAAGATGGATATCGAAAATCATCTGGTAAAAGCGATGGAATTACATCAGCTTTCCCTTTGTTATCAGCCGAAAGTAAATCTGAAAACACAGGAAATTGTCGGCATGGAAGCCTTGTTAAGGTGGAAGCATCCCGAAATGGGGTGGATCTCGCCAGCAGAATTCATTCCGGTCGCCGAGGAAACCGGCCAGATTGTCTCGATTGGCAAATGGGTGCTGGAGGAAGCATGCAGGCAAAATAAATTGTGGCAGGACCAAGGTCTTCCTTCCTTAAAAGTTTCAGTGAATGTATCTGTTCTTCAATTTCAGAACGGAAAATTCATAAAAACCGTAAAGTCCATCTTAAGGGATACCCAATTGCCGCCCCAATTTCTGGAGCTGGAAATCACCGAAAGCATTATGCAGAATATAGCGGAAAGTACGGAAGTTCTGGAGCAACTGGGGAAATTAGGCGTGAAGACGTCTATTGATGATTTTGGAACCGGCTATTCCTCCTTGCACGTTCTTCAAAAATTGCCGATTGATACATTGAAAATCGATAAGGCGTTCATTGATGAGCTCGAGCAGAACTGCAAGCAACCCATGGTCAAAGCGATCATCGATTTGGCCTTGAATTTGGGCCTTAACATCGTAGCCGAGGGGATTGAAAGCGCGAACCAGATGGAGTCCCTTATAGAAATGGGGTGCCCTATCGGTCAGGGTTACCTGTTTTCAAGGCCCATCGATTCTTTGGAATTCGAGAAATTGATTGGATTGAGCACTATAACTCTAGAAACAAAGGCTAAGCAACCGGCTGTTTCGAGCTGAAAGAGGGAAATCAAAGGGAGGAGTTTGAGGATCTAGGCTATATAGGAAATGTAGTTAATTTCATTCCAGAAAACATCGTCATGCTATACAATACAGGCGCAAATACGATACAATTTGACTTTAATTCAGCAAGAAAAGGAATTGGTACTATTGGATTTAGCACAGAGACTCTCGCATGTATACTGGATCGGGGGTTCTCCTTGCGCAGGGAAGTCTACCATCGCCCGCATGTTGACAGAAGAATACGGTTTCCGGTATTACAAAAGTGATGATACGTATGATGAACATCTGAATAGAAGCAGTCGGAATCAACACCCCAACTTGAGTAAGTTGAAAGGGCTTACATGGGACGAATACTGGTCACCTCGGTTCTGCACTGTCGATGTCGAGCAACAAATCCAGGAGTCCCTACTATTTTATGAAGAACAATTTTCGATGGTACTGGAGGATCTGCTTGGCTTGCCGGATTCCTCCCCGATTTTGGTGGAAGGATCGGTTGTTTTGCCCTCGCAAGTGGCTCCGCTGCTATCGCAGGCTAATCAGGCAGTCTGGCTCTTTCCGACTCCCGAATTTCAAATCCATCACTATTCCAGAAGGCCATGGATTGATGGCATACTCGAACAGACAGAAGAGCCGGAAAAAGCATTCCGGCATTGGATGGAAAAAGAAATGGGGTTTGCGGAGAAAGTCCATGAAAGGACACAGCTACACGACTTCAAATCGCTCAGAATTGACGGCAGCAGCTCCATTGATCACAATTACCAAATAGTGAGAAATCACTTCGACTTAAAATAACACGCTAATCCTAGCGGCCCAAATGCCGCAACGGATTAGCGTGTTATTTTTTTGATTGATTGGCGAAAGGCAATTGTTAACGTTGTGTTTTACCGGAAGAACGCCGGAGGTTCTGGGCAATCACTTATGTTGGTTTTCCTGAAAAGAAGCAACCGGCTCTTTCCCTATTCTCTTCCATCGTCTATTCTTTATAAAAGCAACTAAAGGGCTTATGCACTCCTTTTGCGCCTGGGCTAAAAGGAGACTTCCACAAATACATGCTTCATTGACAAAGCCACTTATAGTTCATTCGATCAAGATTAATTGTACCGTCCTGCCTCGTTCTTACCTGGAAACCCTGGTCTGGCGACCAATCGACATAAACCAAGTTTTTTAAGGCTGGATAGCCTCTTTTCTGCAGTTTATTTTCTAGCCACTCCTTTGACTTGCCAAGCCGATCCAGCATCCTTTTGTTTAACCTGCCTTTATCCACAAACAGGTAGGTCAGCTCTTCCTCTTCCGCGTTCAAATCGAGCCTTTCAGGTGTCACACTCGAACACCTGAGTGACAAGCTGTTCACATAAGGCATCCTCTGACTTTGTCTTCCGACAAGCTTTCCATAAAAGTATATGATACTTATCCGTGATTATTTCGGATACCCATTCGTCGTTTTCTACTAATCTTTTTAGTAAGAGTTCGCCTATAGTCATTTTTACTCCTTCACTCAACTTTAAATACCTACAAAAAAATAGTGAAAAACACTTTACGGTATATTCCTAATGAAAATAGGAATAATCCTCAACAAAAAAGGAAAGCCACAATTTTATGCAGCTTTCCCCTAAGCATTCTTCGCTGTTCTCAGTCCGTCTATTGGAGCATCATTTCTTGCAATGGACTGGCTACCACTGTCGGCATTGACCAGCTATTTTTCCAGTTACCTTGCCTTAGTTTTCGACCAGTTCCGTAAAAACGACCAGTCGTTCTTCATAATGGCCGGTCTGGTCATCAAAAACCCCCGTGCACGTAATGAGGTTTAAATGGGATTCCGAACTGTTGCCGAAGATCTCCTGAATTGGAGCATCCTCAGGCAAATAAGATGCCTTACCCTTAACTTTGAAGGTGAGTTTTTTTCCTTCTGTTCCGGTGATATGAATTTCATCGCCTGGTTCCAGTTTTTTCAGGTTATAGAATGTACCTGGCTGTGAAAGACCATCTACATGACCGGCCAGGACTGCATTGCCACTGCCTCCCGGTTTTGTCCCCGGTTCGTACCAGCCAATTTCATAGATGCTTTTTGGTGCTTCCATGTTGCCGTCTGCGGTTTGGCCGACCGGAATCACTTTTGCCTGCGCCTTGATTGCCGGTATTTCAATTAACGCAGGGACGACACCTATTTTCTTTTCTGCCGTACTTTCATTCTCTGCTTTGGAAGATGAACTGAATGATGCTACTTTTCTCAAAATTTCTTCTTCCAACGTATCTTCCTGCCAGACCACTTCCTGCGGGAACCGTTGTTCCATCTTTTCAAATTCTATCTCTGGAGCCACTTGTGTAGCATCAGTTGCTTGTATGGGGTTACCGCTGAGGGTTGTAAAAAGAAACAGGATATAAACGAGGCCAGCTTTTTTAATAAATGAGTTCATAAGTTTCACTCCTTATGTAGAAAAAGAGGGGAGGCTGATTCCCCTCTCAATGGTCAAAGCGTTACTGCAATACTTTTCTTCTGTTAACGGCCAGAACCCCCACAAGCACCAGTAAAGGCAAGGTCCAAAGCATCCAGTTCAAGTTTCCGGAATCAGCCATTCCACCCATTCCGGTTTCAGGCATTTCCGGCAATCCGGCAAATTGTTCCGGGAACTGCTGGACAATTGCCGAGCTTAACAACTTCCCAGGTGTAAACATATGCTTGTAGCCTTCACGTGCTGTAGTCCATGTTTGTTCATAGTCGCCTTCAACATAGCTGTTAAACGTTCCAATCGCTTGATTCACATGCATTTGTAATCCTTCGGAAAGTGCGGAAGCTTCCACTCGACCTTCCGTAGCTCCACTCATGAATTCGGAGAAATCAGCACGATATTGGTCCAACTCTGCTAAAGCTGCTTCTTTTTCTTCCTGACTTTCATTTACTGTACCCATTACATACTCCATGAAGTAATCGATATGATTGCTCCATGTCTCGTTGAACTGGGCTCCTGCCTCTTCCCCGTAGACTGAAGCAATGGCAGCTGCCAATTGCTCTGTATTTTCATTCAACAATGCCAGATTGGCATCATATTCTTCTGACTGTTCAAATCCATTTTGCATGGATTGCTGCAGAAGAGCAAAATGTTCCGCCAGCAGGAAGCTGAGGTTTGAACGGAGATCCGCAGCTTTTGTCACGGCTTTTGTATCGTTGAACATCTCCGGAAACTGTTGTGTATAAGCGTCCGATAAGGTTTTGCTGACATTGTTTAACAGGTGCTCCATGGCTTCACTTTGAATGGTATAGGCTTGCTGATAATCTCCAGAAACATACGCATCATATGATCCGGTAATTTGATCAATATGAGTTGAAAGCACATTAACAACAGCTGCTTCCATCACCCGTCCTTCCGTCAGTTTCTCCTGGAATTTTCCGGAAAGATGGGTATAGTTCGCCAAGTTATCCAAAGCTGTCTGCTTAGCTTCCATATCACCAGCTGAAACTGCATTGGCATAATCCATAAAGTAGCCGATGTGATCCGTCCAGTTCTTGATGAATTCTGCCCCTGCATCTTCGCCATATAAAGAAGCGATGGCTGCCTGCAAGTCTTTCCCGTTGTTAATAACGGCCGCTTCTGCCTGAGCGGCATCCGGGTCGCCATTATTCGATTTGCGCATGGCGGTGATGATCAAGTAAGCATGTTCAGTGAAAAGGTGGTCCGTATTGCTTCGCAACTCAACGGCTGCAGTATCGACTGTCGGTCCCCCATGATTGACAGCCAGCACAGCTCCTCCTCCAACTGGAACCAGCAACACCAGGCTAAGCAATACAGCAACAACTTTGTTCTTCCTCTTCATTTAACAACCTCCTAAAATTTTTTAGGCAGTCATCACTTACTGTTTTATGTAAAATCAGGATGCCTTTTAGTAAATTCAAACTACCCTTGTACGCTCACTCTCTTTCCCTGTCATAAATTTAATAAACATGTTATTTTATTACTTAATTTCTATTGCTTTTTTCATTCATTAACAAGCTATTTCAATATAATAGAACAAAACTTTACTTTATTTTTAGAAAATCAGTAAGGAAACTTCGAGCACGAAAGTTATCCATCATTTCTTTAACTGAAGCGCGAATAGAAACACCAAAGGATGTCCCTATTCCCAATTCAGTATCCTGTTTAAGTCTACCTTTATTAGCCAAACAAATAATATTACCGTAATAATTTGAATAAAAACATAAATTATCGATAACCAGGTTTTGTGAGGGTTCATATTATAAAAAGAAAGGGAAGAATTTCTCTCCCCTTTCATCCAGATCTTATTCCTGTACCGCTTTTCTTCTTGTGAATACGAGAGCTCCGGCAAGTGCCAGTAATGGGAATGTGTACAGCATCCAGTTCATATTTCCTGAATCAGCCATACCACCCATACCTGTTTCCGGCATTCCCGGCGCTGCAGCAAATTTTTCCGGATTCTGTTTAACGATTGCACCTGACAACGCTTGACCGATTGTGAACATTAAGGCATGCCCTTCAGTCAACGTGTTGTAAACGGCCTCGTAATCACCTTCTGCATAGCTGTTTACGAGATCGATCGTGCTTTGTTCATGTTGTTGAAGAACGCTGATGGCTGTTTCTTTCGGCAGTTCTCCGCCAGTAGCTTCGCTCAGTAAAGTACCTAAGTCAACAGCGAAAGTATTCAGCAACATATCGGTAATTTCATTTACTTTCTCCGTATCACCATTGGCAATTGCTTCACCCAATGCTTCACTGTCTTCGTATTGAGTATTGAAAATCTCGCTGAACGCATCTGCAGCTTCCTGTCCGTAAAGTGATTTCACTGCCGCTTTCATCTGTTCAGCATTCGCTTCCTGCATTTCGCTTACCGCTTCAAATGCTTCTCCGCCTTCACCTTTGGCAGCTTCATACGCCTCTACTGATGTAGCTGTTTGATAATAGAAGTGAGCACCAAGCAATTGGCTGAAAGTGGCTCTTAAATCTGATGCCGGTGTTACCGCTTTCGTGTTTTCAAACTTCTCTGGCATTTGTGTCACAATTGCACTTGATAATGCCGTGCCGACTGTGAACATGCGCTCGTAGCCTTCATTGAATTCCGTGTATGCTGCTTCGAAATCGCCCGCAATGGAATGATCAAGGAATTGCATTACATCTTTTTCATGTTCCTGAAGAACTGAAATCGCTGTATCCTTCGGCAGGTTTCCACCTGTTGCCTGACTTAAAAGAGTTCCAAGGTCTGTCGGGAATTGTGTCAACAAGTCTTCTTTGACTTGTGCAATTTCTTCTTCGTTGCCGTTTGCAACGGCAGTACCGTAGCCTGCACTGTCTTCATATTGCGTATCGAAGATTTTATCGAATGCATCTGCTGCTTCCTGACCGTATACCGATTTAATAGCTGCAGTCAGTTGTTCGCCGTTCACCTCAAGCTGTGCTTGTGCTTGCTCGAGTCCGTCACCAGTCGGTCCACCTTCTTCAGCTTTATGGTAAGCCTGTAACGCCACTTCTGATTGATAGATGAAGTGAGTTGATAATAGCTGGCTCAAATCTGCTCTCAATTGTGCTGCTGGTGTTTCAACTGTCGGTGCTGCCACTTTCTCAGGTACATCAGCGTTGTTCCCGCCAGATGCACTGACTGCTCCGGCTCCTGTTGCCAATAATGCCGCGCTCAATGGGACTGCGATTACCGTTCTTTTTGCGTTTTTCCAATTCATGTTCAAATTCCTCCTTGTTTTTTGTTTCTTGCGTATCTTTCCGATCGTTCTACAACCACTACGTAAATGAAATCAGATTAGATCACATTTTGGACATATTTTTTAAAAAAGTTAAATACACCCTCTGGACTGCGAATTCACTCTGTAACAATTCTCACCGGAATGTAGCATGATTGTAATATTCCTACACCCCATGACTTTCCCTAACACTTTTCTCCTAAACATATTATTTTTTTATTTTTTGAATCTATTTAACATTTACATGAATAATTAGTCTTAAAACCTTTTCACAGCAGACGTTTAAGCTTCCATGAGTATGGATGAATTTTTTTAACTTTTTCCCTATTGGTTTTCTGCGTCCGTTTTCTAATCTATTTGAGCTTTCAGATGATAAAATTAGTTTAGAAGATTTTCTAATCAGCACTATTTTTATCTTAAAAACACTTTTCCAGTGACAGTTGTATATCATTTTCGCTTTTTTCATCAAGTTTTTTGAATTTTATGGTAAAATTAAATGTGAAGATCATTTGGATTCCCTAGATTACTTAGCCCCGTTCTAAAGATGGAAGGAGAAATCCGTTATGACTAAAGAGAACATTCGAAGCATTTTGCAAACGATGCGTGAATTTCAAGATGTCCACATTACCCAGGTTTTTACGAAAGGTGAAACGGATTGGCTTCATGTAAAATGCAAAACGGGTACCTCAACTCTCGAACTGACTTACTTACAAACGGAAGCTGTTCATTATTACGAATCAGTTGATGCTGCTGCAGAGGTCATTGATCAAGCTGTTACCACTGTATCTGCACCTTAGGTTGAAAATGAAAATCGGCCGAAAGCCATGCCGTTTTTCCGTAATTGATTTACTTAAGAATGCATCATCGAAATAAGCTTCAAATTAGAAAAAAAAAATTAACAAGCCTCACGCAATAAAGAAGGACGGATCCCGAAACGGATCATCACTTCTATATTTTGCATGGGGCTTTTTTTATTTCAGGAAAGATTCGCTTCAGTACTGCCAGTCAAAGGAGTCGATTGAATGTATGTATGTATTTAAGGTTTTTTGGGTATCAGTTAAACACTTCGCTCTACTTCAAGGCAATATAAAAAAGCTGAATTTCTGTTATCAGCTATAACAGGAGTTCAGCTTTTTAAGGGCTTGTGTTACGCAGTGGCTTTTTGGCGTCTGCCAATCAACAGAATTCCACCCATTAAGATTGCAAATAACCCCACCATCGTAAACAATGGACCATTTGAAGCCGTATCGGCCATTTCATCGCCTTCTGCTACCAGCTGGTCACGAATTTCACCATCTGGATATTCCTCCGTATGCAGATTCACATAAATGTCGCCAGCGACAAGTGCCATGGAGAAATCCTGCCATGTCATGTCTCCGACAAGATCATCCGCATTCAATGTACCCGTCGCTACTTCTCCGTTATAGTCCATCGGTTCTTCATTTTCAAATAAAAACAATTCCACCGGGCCATTTTCTCCTGCCGAGCCGCTGTGCAGATGACCAGCCAATGTGCTGTTCAAGTTAGAGGCACTTACCGTGTATTCCAATGATTCCCCGTCTTCACTGACTTTGAAATGCGCCTGTCCTGTCGCGTCACTTGTCACATCCCCGACTTCCTGTTCCGGTGTCAATTCCACATTGAACTCGAGCCCTTCATGTGCTGCGAAAACTGCGCCGGCAAAACCTGTTGCTGCTAATACCGATACCAGCAGTAAAACCAAGATTTTTTTCATTTGTTCATCTCCTCTTGATCGATTTCACCATACGGTGATAGCCTTCCCCTACCCTTTTACCAAACTAATTAATAAAATTATCAGAATTTTGAATATAATTACCCACGAAGTTTACACCTTTTCACTTCCTTCTTTTTGGAATTACTTTTCTTCAATGAAGAAATCTAATGGTTTAGATGAAAGTTTAAGCCAGTATGTTAGCAACAAATCTTTTATCATTTCAACTTGGATTTTAAATGATAAAAAAAGACCTTCTTTAATAAAAAAACCAAATCAATGAGGGTTATGCAGTAAAATAGAGGGAATAAGGAGTTCAATAGCGTTACGTACTAAGAGATTCACTGAATCCTGAAGAGGTGACAGACGATGAGAAAGAAAATGGCTTCACTGTTGATCATAACCGGACTCGTACTTGCCGGATGGAACGGCTATTTTTGGCTTTCTGGGACTTCTTCTGGCCGCGAAGCCCTTGGACAAGATGACATTGTCAAAAACACGGACAGTCCGCTGTCAGGTTCTGAAAATCATAAGCTGATCATGGCTACTGAAAGAGGAAATTCTGATGGCGTGGTGACAGATTCCGCTCAAGTTGAACCCCTGCCTATCAAAACCGACAAAAAAATTGAAAAGCCAGATGCTTCGCCATTGCGTGATTATAAAGAGTACGCCAAAGGAGCAGAAATCGGATGGCTGCTGATTCCAGAACTTGATATGAAATATCCCATTTACTGGGGAACAGACGTCGATACCTTGAACCAGGGAGTCGGTTATCATATAGGAAATTTCACGACCCCGCCCGATGGACTCAAGCATACCGTTTTGTCTGGACACCGTGACACCGTCTTTCAAGAACTGGGAGAGTTAAAGACCGGAAGCAAAATGTATATCCAATTCGAAGATGTGCAATATGAATATCAAATTGAAAAAACGTGGATTACCGATGCGCAAGACCGCACTGTCATCGTAAAGAAAGATGCACCCACATTGACGCTGACTACCTGCTATCCGTTTACCTTTATCGGATCAGCGCCTGACCGATATATCATCGAAGCGCCGTTAGTCGCTAAGACAGCAATGAATTGATGGCTGCCATCGGCAGTTTCAAGAAGAAAGGAGTGTTAGCTTGAATCGGTCCATGCTTTATCGAAACTGGGCAATGGAAACTATGCAAGAAACGTTTCAAGCGATGCATATAGCTGAACTAAAGGAAATTATCATTGAAACCAATCTGTATTCCGTCTATCTTTTTCAAGACAAAGATCTAAAGCTGTCAACTGAGCGAGCTGTTATCGTAAAGCACTTTTCTGCAACGCAACCTTCTGTTGATTTGCTTGGTGTAAAGGTTGCTTCGTCTGCCACGAGGACAGAAAGAAACCAGCAGATCATGGAAGCAACCGAAGCAACTCTTACACAGCCCTTACTTCCCCCCATTCCTTTGCTGCGGTACACAGCGTCCATCCATCAGCCTTTCTTGTCATATGCAACCGTTTAATAAACCTGATATTTAATTTAAGAATGTCTCGATTGTCTCAAAAACAGCGAGGGTATCTTTCCGTTCTGTCGCATCGCTATAATTCCAGACATATTAATGGAAACGAGAGGTATTTGAATCTCTTCTCGCAACCCTGTACAAAACCCAGGAGGGCTGGCGTATCTGTGATCCAGCTCTCCTGGGTTTTACCGACCGTATTTTCGATTAAAGAGTTGTATTTTAATCTTGCTATTCAATCAGATTCCCTTCCGCAGGTATCGGATGCATTTTAAAGTTTCTGGCAAAATGGATTAAGTTATAAGCCATGATTTTTGCATGCTGCATCGTGAAATCATTTTGATTTCCGTCCGCTTCAATAAAAGAAGGCCCCGGCCCGGCAGGTCCTACCCAATAAGTATCGGCGTTCGGCGGCACAATGAAGCCCATATGCGAAAGAGCATATAAGATGGATTTGGCACTGTCTTTAGCTCCGTCTTCGTTTCCGGTCACAATCGCTCCGCCAATCCGGTTGTAGTAGATGTACTGCCCTTTTTCATTGGTCTCACTGCTTCCCGCATAGATCCGTTCAATGACTTTAGTGGCGTAGCTGCTTTTTTCTCCCATCCAGATAGGCGTTCCGATAATCAGGATGTCCGCATCCAGCAGTTTTTCGTAAATCTTCGGCCACTCATCGCCTTCCCCTGCATCAATCACCATGGCATGGGCAACATTGTAATCAGCTAGCCTTATGATTTCTGATGAAACGCCTTCTTTGTCAAAATGCTTGATGACTTCATTAATGAGCGCATCCGTATTCGATGTATCCGGGCTCTTTTTTAATGTGCAATTAATGATTAAGGCTTTCAATTCAGTGCTTGGCATTTTCCTTCATCCTTCCTTGGTCTAGCAGTAGCTTTTCACTGCAAGCTAAAAAATTATTCATTGTTTTTCATTTATAGAACATACAACTATGGGCTCCTAGAACAAAGCCCTTCTCCCTTTAATAAGGTGTACCACCATTGATATGCAGCACTTGCCCCGTGATATAAGAGGCGTCATCCGAAGCGAGATAAACATAGGCACCCGCCAGTTCATCCGGCTGGCCCGACCGTTTCATCGGTGTGCCGAATGCCCCCTTCTTTGTCGAATCCCTCCACTTTATCTGACGGAAACGATGCTGAAATCAGCGGCGTCGAAATCGGTCCAAGGGTAACCGCATTCACTCGAATCCCCTCTTCGACAAGAGAACCCGAAAGTGAGCGTGTAAATGACAAAATGGCGCCTTTTGTCACAGAGTAGTCGATCACTGCTCCTGTTTTTGAGCCGGAATGTTTTCTGGTTTATCCTTTTTCATCAAACTCCTCCTTTCTCCTCGAGAATAGCAATAGATTTGATTCTGACCGTCTCTTTATACATAAGTCGTCGTTTTTTCAGCCCTTTTTTTGTTCAAACTTTTAGAATTTCTTCTCCTTCCTTATTAAATCTCATTCGTTATTTTTTTGATTCCCTTATTAACTTTTTGAAAACCTTTTAGCAATTCAATCTGATTTTTAGTGATGTTCTGCTATAAGATGATAGCTTTTATTAGTTTCTTTAGATATGTTTTACGGATAACATGGCCCATTTTTATTCCTTACGACTAAAGGTCTTCAGGTTGAATGCAACGTAGTCATGCTGTCTTGTTACCTCCATAACATATTTAACAAGCGCTAAAAAGCACACCAATTTCTGGTGTGCTTTCATATTTTCATGAAATTCTTAGGTTAATTTCTGGGCTTCTTTACTTTCAACCTGTATACCCATGGTACAGCTTGGTGATTAGTTTCTTCCGACTTCTTCATATAGCGGCTTCAAGTGTTTTTGAACACTTTCTAATTCCTTTTTTCCTGAGTCTGTAATCATGTACGAAGAATCAGCAGTTGAAAGGAAGTTTTCTGCGGCCAGATGCGACAGTTGCTTCTCAATCTTTTCCTCTGTCACATTGTACCCATGGCTATTGACTTCCTCGAGGATCTCTCTAGCGGAAATCGCTTGCTGATTGGCATGATACAGTAAATGGGTTCGAATGAAGTTGTTCTGAAAGTCTCCGTGCACATTGCATTCCTCCTCGGTTTTTTCTGTAACTGAACTTATTTTGTCGACCATTGATTAAATTTCCCGCAATAACCCTCTTTAAACACATAAGACATATACTCTCACTTTTCAAATGATGATCTATAAAATAAGCAATTATGAAAGGACACTTACATAAATCAATACGGAAAGAGCTGAAGAGAGGATTAACGATATTAAAAGAAAATTAATTCAAAGGGAACGTACGCAAAAAAACATGAAAAAAACAAAATAAGTATGATATTGGTTGTAAAAGGTGTTATAAATTTAGCCGCATCCTTGTATTTCCATCTCCTTCAACAAGAATAGACCTATTTATATGCGTAAAGTTCATCCGGACAATGAAAGTATTTCATGCTTAATTGCCAAGGCGCTTAGTGTCATTCGAAAAGTTTACAATATTCAGACCGGGGAATAGGAAAAAAGCAAGGATATCATTTTAACCCTAAAAGAAATTTGTAGAAGTAAACTTATTTATAAGTAAAAATTCTGAGGAGATGAAAAGATGGAACACAACGAAAAAGCGCCAACAGCCGCCAGTCAAGTGGATCCCCAGGAACGGCTGAAGACAGCAGCTATCGGAATGGCGAGTAATATCAAACTTCATTCATCGAATACCGGCGGAGAAAAAGGGACTTCTGTCACCGCGGACATTGAACTCGTTAAAAAAATTACCGAAGATTGGCCAACAATGTCAAAAAAGTCTTCGGAACAAACCATCGAAGCCTATGGACCTCCCAATGAAGCCACACCCAGCCAATTGATCTGGTACTTTAATGGCCCGTGGAAACGAACGATTGTTTACCGGGATGAAATCCCGCATGACTTTCCACAACCACATTCCGATGTCATTGAACAAGTCATCAACTACCAAGTGCCTCCTGAAAAGTTCAGTGAAATCGCCAAATTCGACGGGAGTGTCGTGATTGAACGGACAAAAGGGGAAGTCTCGGCACGTTGCGACATGGAAGCCGCAAATATTCTCGCTTTGAACATGATGCATGAAATCGCAACAGGCAAAAAAACAGCGGTCGAGGCCCGGAAACTTTACACGGAACAAACAGCTGCTTATGTGATGAACAAGCCGGCACCTTACGCGGAACAATTCCAGTTCGACTTGCAAACCGAAGAAAAGTTCGATACCGATGAAACCACTCTTCAGGATGAAGTCATTAGCAAAACCATCAAAAAGGCAAAAGAGAAGTTGGGGTTGGATTAAACACACCAAAGAAGGCCATTTTCCTATAAAAGGGGAATGGCCTTCGACTTGGATGAAAAAGGAAAAGGGGCTGACTAATCGAATATGAGCAGATTACTCAAGAAGTGCAAACAATTTATCAACTCCGATACAAAAGTTGCCGCTAAATATATTGGTTTTCCTCTCCCCCCTACCAGGAAAATCGTGTACGGCGCGCTCTTGGCTTCTTTTGCGACCATCCTCCAATCAGCTGGAATGTTAGGTGGACTTGGATTCGTGGTCAGTGCGCTTAGTACATTACCCATTTTAATTGCTACAGTGATCTCTCTGCAGCTTGGTTTCTTGACCTATACCGTAGCGCTTGTCATGATTGCCATCATTCAGCCGAGTGAACTGTTCGCGTTCCCTTTTACCACCGGGCTTTTGGGGCTGGGTATGGGCTTCGCTTTCAGGTATTTCAAAAGAGGGATTCTTGTCGCTGCGTTTTCCGGGATTACCCTGACATTGGGCATCTTATTTATCCTGCTTGTCATCCAGTTTCCAATATTAGGACCGGCGGGTACTTCAGGTGCCGATTTGAATTTAATCATGGCAATTTTGTTGTTTTCAATTTTTTACAGTTGGATTTGGATGAAAGGGTTTCTATTGCTGGTGAAAAGAATGGATCGAGTAATAGGAAAAGGCCCCTTCGATTTCCAAAAAAGTCCCTCTAAATAGAATGAATCTCAGCGGCTTTCCTGTCGGTTTACTAGCTTAGTTCAGTAAAAATTAAAACTAAGATAAAAGGGCAGACCAAGTATGGTCTGCCCTTTTATCTTAGCGATATTTAAGTCCCTATTTCCAGCCTCTGTACGAGAAAGTCAGTGAAAATGATGGAAATTTCTCTTGCATCATTCCCATTATTTTTTGGTTACTTTCCAGACAATACCCGTTTTCATATGAAAATCAACCGGGAATGCCCCCTTATCTCGAGCTAAGCGATTCAGGTTTACGAGAAGCGAGGAAAAATCAACGATATACATCGCTCCGTCCGGTCCGAATTTCATATCGTATGGCCGTTCGATTCCCTCGCCCTGTTTCCCTAAATGCGATGCAGGTGCCGGTTCTTCATTTTGAATAAAGGGCTGCACTTTTTGTGCGCCGTTTTTCTTCGTATTGATGACCGAAATCCGGCTTCCGGCGGGTTTGTCTCTTGCCGGATTCGTCAGCCATTCCATATTACCAAATTCAGCCACAAATAACTGATCGGCATATTCACCCCAAGACTCAGGTGCAATATCAACCTTTGAAGGGGAGGAGTTGACTTCATGCAGCCCTGTAATAAGTGACTTATCGGGCTGCTTCAGACCACTGGCTTCATGGTCGATCAAAAAGTAAAGCTTCCTTTCCCGTCTCTTCCCGTCTATGTAGACAGGGGCGATTGATGAGCTGATGGGTCTGTATTTTTCATCGATAACAGGATCAAAGTTTGCCAGGAAATCCGGCCAGCCATACCAGGCATCTTTTTTCACACGGTAAGTTCCATCGTACACGTCTTTAATCGGTCTTCCTGGCGCATTGTCGTATCCATTGACGGAGGCAAACATGTCGCCCGCTTTGTTCCAGGCGATGCCGATGACGTTACGGAACCCCCATGCATACGGTTTGACTGTACCTTCAGGATCATCCAGGTCAAACGCAAGAATCGCTCCCCCGCATTTATTGCGGCCTTTGATCACTTGGCCAGGTGTTGTCACGGTGCCAAAAGGCACAAAAGCACCCGTCTGGATCAAATCAGGCGAATCTTTCAGGAAATTGGGAAGTTCTATATTAACACCGGTAAGCACGATATCTTTGGCCGTGGTCGGATGTCCATCCGGAGCCCGTTTAACGGCCGCCATTACGTTTTGATCCATAAACCCCGAGTTTCCTCCGATGCCCGAGCAGACATACATCTTCCCGTCTCTTCCAACCCGGAGATCGTTTGGTTGGTGGTCGGACTTGGCATCGACGATACCGCCGATCAACTGCGTCACCTCGCCGTCCATTGTTACCTTGGAAACTGCTCCGGATAAGTCCATTTCCCTGTGCGTAATATAGAAAGCCCCGTCATGCCAAGTCATACCGGAAATGGCCGGGTAAATCTTGCCCGTTAGATTAACAACTTCGGTCGCCTGTCCATTTTCAATACGGAGGATTCTCGCCTCGGCACCCTCTTCATCCTTAAAGGCACCGCCTGCCTCCGCAACATACAGAGTCCCTTCATTGTCCCACGCCACAGACGTCGGGTAAGTAAGCCCGTCAATCACTTTTTCGATTTCATAGCCTTCAGGAAGGTGAATTAAAGGAAAATTGGAAGACGGCTTTAATTTTTGGCTGGCGATTTCCTGCCTTATACCAAACATTTTCTCTTTAACCATGGTGTTTGTCATACTCATGTTCTCAGTCATACCGGACTTCATTACACCTGTGACGCCCTTTTTCCTTAAGGCGGCTACGCCGATTCCCGAAACTAAAGCGACAGCCAGCGAGGTTTTGAGCAACTTCTTATTTTTCTTTTTCAACTGTTTCCCTCCTATTTTGTGGTTACTTGTCACCTTATGGATGAATCATTGTTGAAGCAATTGAGGAATAGTAGTAGAAATTAATTGGTGCAGAATTTAATCTCTAATCAGCAACAAAAAGAAATAAGGTCTGCAAGGCAAAACAGTAGAGGTTAACAAAAGCTTACTTGTGAAGTAATAGATGAATTTATGAAGTGATTTATAGATATGTTGAGTAGATGGATGTTGGGTAGAATATGCTGCGCAAAAGAGGTTATAACACTGCAAATTTCCTATTCCCTTAAGAGGCGGTTCTTAAACTTGGGGCCGAATGAAATTTCCCTCTCCCCTTGTACAGTGGATAGAAGAATAAAGTTCTCAAATTGATGTATGACTGGGACTGCTATTGTCTGTCATCAACTAACTGTTCTAAAGCGTTCGTAAAAGTAGTACACTTCTCCGAACAAAAAAGGGAAGAAACCTCAATCGAGGTCCTTCCCATCTGATAATACGTCACATGTTACCTGGAAATCTTTAGATAACTTTTCTAATTTAACGGGGTTTGAAAGTGTAAATACATTTTTACTTAGACTATTTTACTTCAATCTCTTGCTTGAGATACTTTTCACTCATATGCAAAATCGTTTTTGCCACTTGATCCGCTGTGATTTGTATGGTCGCATGTTCTTTGGCAACCGAATGATTACCAATGCAGATGCTTTCTTTGGCAGCTTCAAACATGCAAATGTCATTTGAGTCATTACCAAAAGCAATGAACTCATTTTCTTTGACTCCAAGTTGCTGCAGCCCGGCCCATTTATCAATGCCTTCCGGACTCAAATCAAGGATTCCTTCATCCTGATGCAGATGCAGGGTCAGCGGAAGGGTTTCCAAGCTTTTCTGTATCTCGGCATTGCTTGTAAAAAGAACCATTTTCACTACATTTTCCAGCAAATCAATCGGCACGTTTTTCGCGCTCTTCAACGGATCAATATTTTGATAGATCGGATGGGTCTGTTCTCCGGTATAGCTGTAATCCCAGCTGCTATCAATCAAATACGATAATTGATGCACACCAATGATATCGAATAGCTGCTTGCAAGTACTCTTGTCAAAACTGTTTACTTCGATTGAGCCATCCGCGTTTCGAAAAGCCCCGTTTCCACCGACCATTCTTAACCGGTGATATTTTTCCGGCAACACCGGCAATAAATCGCGTATTGGTCGGGCAGATGCAAAGATGATTTCATGTTCCATTGCCAGGCACTCATCCAAAGCAGCACAAATTTCTTGGGTTAAGGGTTGGCCTTTAAAACAGATGGTTCCGTCAAGATCGAATACAAATTGCATGATTGGTCACCTCACCTTTATTTTATCTAAGCTTTGCTATACTAAAAAGGACGTCTGTCCGACAGGTGAACCAGTGATGAGACTTACAGAAACCCAAACTTCTATTGAAAATTACGAATTGCAGATGCTTCTCTCCCATGTTCAGTTCCTTCAAATAAAAACATATGATCAGCTTTCATTCCTGTTGCGAAAGCGATGGTAAAAGTACACTAACTCGAACGAAAAAAGGAAATGATTTTGTATGCAACCCTTCCCTGCCGACAAGCCCTCATATGTTAACTTCATACGCTTTAAGAATTTCTGTTAAGTCATTTACACAAGATATTTTACGCTCTCGCTTTTAGTGAACAATCGCACCCGTCAGTAAATATATAGATAACCATAAGTGACTAGTTCAAAAATACCCAAAAATAAGTACAGTACTTTTTCTAAAACCCGTCTTTCCTTTTCCCTCGCTTACTATACTTGTAATTAGCCAACTAATAAACCATGCCTTTTACCAGATTAGCAAAGGAAGAAGATAACAAACACCCCTTCCTTATACCCCCCTCTTAAATTTACCCTAAATTGACTAGACTAGTGCCCTCAATCCTTTGCTATAATAAGAGCGCATCATACCCATAACTGACACGCACAAAGGAGCGGATAGACCTAATGCTTAGACTACTCACGCTCATTTTATTCGCCTTTCTAACAATCCCTTCTACTGCTCTTGCAACCAGTACGCCCCCGCCGGCGAACCCTGGCGAACAGGAAATGATGCAGGAAGACATTCCGGATTCGGTCAGCACAACCGCCCGTGTCCTGGAAATCATAGAAGAAGGAACAGAACTGGATGAAATGACTCAAGCGGAAAGAGAATTTCAACATTTAAATGTAGAGATTTTATCAGGAGAATACAAAGGCCGGGAGATAGAAGTCATAGGCTACAATTACGCAGACACCTACTACGCAAGCAGCAACTTCTGGTTTGAAGAAGGTGACAGGATTACCGTCCGGTTTCAGGTTGAAAACGGGGAAATAAGCTTTGCCGCTCCCCTCGATTACGCCCGGGATTATCCGTCCTATCTCCTTGTTGGGCTTTTCATTGCACTTTTACTCTTCTTCGGAAAGCTGAAGGGTGTCAAATCCGTTATAACTTTAGGACTGACCATATTCATTCTCTTTAAATTTATGATTCCTTACTTACTGGAAGGACATAATCCTATTTTGCTTGTGCTCATTACCGGCGCGATTGTAACGGCTTTGACCTTTTTGATTGTCAGCGGCTTTTCCCGTAAAACGCTGGCTGCCAT
>NZ_QLZR01000005.1 GCF_003289955.1 Planococcus halotolerans
AGTCATTTCATCCAGTTCTGTTCCTTCTTCTATGATTTCCAGGACACGGGCGGTTGTGCTGACCGAATCCGGAATGTTTTCCTGCATCATTTCCTGTTCGCCAAGGTTCGCCGGCGGGGGCGTACTGGTTGCAAGAGCAGTAGAAGGGATTGTTAGAAAGGTGAATAAAATGAGCGTGAGTAGTCTAAGCATTAGGTCTATCCGCTCCTTTGTGCGTGTCAGTTATGGATATGATGCGCTCTTATTATAGCAAAGGATTGAGGGCACTAGTCTAGTCAATTTAGGTTAAATTTAAGAGGGGGTATAAGGAAGGGGTGTTTGTTATCTTCTTCCTTTGTTAATCGGGTAAAAGGTATTGCTTATTAGTTGGCTAATTACAAGTTTAGAAGCTGGAAAAAAGGAAAGACGGGTTTTAGAAAAAGTACTGAATTTATTTTTGGCTATTTATAGAATGCCCACTTATGTCTCTCTATATATTACTGACGGGTGCGATAGTTCATTAAAAGCGAGAGCGTAGAATATCTTGTGTAAATGACTTAACAGAAATTCTTAAAGCGTATGAAGTTAACATCTGACGCATTACAGAAGGGAAAAAGGTTTAGATTCAGCTTCTTACCTTCTTGTTGTTCGTATAAGTATAAAAATCAAATACCATTTCTTTCCTCGTATTTATGAAAAAAATGAGCAAAAGCAGAAACTCGAAAACAGGAAATTGAGTGTTAATGGTATAATCCGCCTCCTGCACTGTTAGAGAGAGTGACAAATTGATGATGTATAAAATTTTTTATTGAGCGCAATTTTATGACAGAGAAGTGCTTTCTATCATCGTTTTTTTCGACTTCGGTAATATACTAAGCTCACTATGCTACCGCCTATTACTAACAAATATAAGGAATTTGAAAAAACTTGTTCTAAAAATGAGCCAGAGTCCTTTTGAATAGAGGAACGGTTTTTCGCAGAATCGCTGATAACCGGGAACTGATAAGAAGACAGAAGAGTGCCTTTTTGATCAGTAATCCTTAATTTGCCGTCTTCGGTTACATCGATTTCTACTTGTTCACCTGCTTGATGCGTATAAATTATTTCTCGGGGAGTAATGTATTCTAATTCTCCGGCAAAAAAGCCGCTGTTCGTTGGAATGCTCGAAGTCTCGAAATTGTCGAATCCAAAGTCCAGTAGCTGAACCGTATCATTGTAAGCTTCTGCTTCTGATTCGCTTTTCAAGGTAACAACAATTAAATCCAAGTTTTCTCTTCCGGCTGTCGTTACCAGCGTGACCCCTGCTTCTGGAACAAATCCATTTTTACCGCCTGTTACGCCGTCATAAGGTTTTTCCCTTAACAGTTTATGATGCGTATAAAGAGTGGTGTCCCAGGCTTCGCCATTCCACGGCAGCTCTTTTGTTCCGAACATATTCATGAATTCTTCGTTCTTCGTCGCATATCTGGTTAATACCGCCAAGTCTTGGGCTGTAGTTACATGCTGGGGATCAAAAAGACCGTGGGGATTTTCAAAGTTTGTATCCTGCAGGCCGATTACGTCTTTTAAATATAAATTTACATCAGAAGCAAACGATTCAACACTGCCGCTGATGTGTTCAGCAACGGCCACACCGGCATCATTTCCGGAGTTGACCAAAAGCCCCAGCAACAGTTTTTCTAAAGTCACTTGTTCTCCCTCTTCCAGGTAAACCCGGGTGCCCTCGGTATTTCGTGCTTTTTTACTGACTGTTACGACATCATTTAAATTCCCACTTTCAATTGCGTAAATGGCTGTGGCGATTTTTGTTACACTGGCAGGATACATCTGCGACCGTGCATTCTTTTCGTAAAGGACTTGCCCAGTAGTTGCCTCCATCACAATAGCTGCTTCACTGGATAGGACTGGCAGGGGAGGGGCAACAGTTTTACTGAAAACGGCAGATGCGAATAGTATATAGATCAAAACTAAGATTGTTGAAATAGCAACTAATTTTTTCATAATTACTCCTCGTTAATCTTTTTCATTCAACTTCGTTATAAAATTTACTGTTTCCCGGTCCGAGTCAGTCGGCAGATGGAAGTTTTGCTGATACTTCTCGTGTCCTTTGCCTGTAATCACAACCCAGTCACCTGACTGGCTGTCTTCTATCGCTTGTTTAATGGCCAAAGTGCGATCAGGAACAATGTGTCCGTTGTTACTTCCGTAAGCGTCATGCAAGTTTCTTAAAGAAGCTATCATTTCATCAGGAGGAACAGCGTTTAAGTCGTCCAACGTCAAAATGTATTTGTCGCTTAAACTGTTTGTGAGCGATAGCATGGCCGTTCTTTTACTCGCATCTCTGTTACCCCGAAAACCGAAAACATGCGTTATTTTTTTGGCTCCTTGCTGCTTTGCTGTTGTTAAGCAGTAAGAAATCGCGTCAGGTGTATGCGCGTAGTCAATGATAACGGTGACGCCGTTCACTAGTTTATAGATTTCAAATCGTCCATCAACACCTTTGAATTCACCGATAGAGCGAAGAATGTCACTTTGGTTTACACCTATTAACTTCGCAGTCAGATAAGCCATTAACGTGTTGTAAATATTGTGTACGCCGTTCATGGGAGAATGGATGGTCATATATTCGTTATCCGTCTCAACCAAAGCACTGGATTCTTCTGAATTCAAACTCGAAATCCGAAGGTGGTTTTCTTCGGACTCGCCAATCGTGCAAACGATTTTTCCTCTACTCCGTAAAATCTTTGTTAGTTTTACACCCCAGGGGTTATCCTGATTCACAATAGCTTTACCGTTGGCTTTCAACTGGTTAAACAACAGCAATTTTGCCGAGAAGTATTCTTCCATCGTGGAATGGTAATCCAGGTGTTCAGGATGCAGATTAGAAAATAAACAATAGTCAAACTCAATGCCTTCAGTCCGCCGCTGGGTTAGCGCATGGGATGAAACCTCCATAATTACGACTTCATCGTGGCTCATGGATAAAAGCTGATGTAAAACAAGAGAACTGGGAGTTGTATTGGAACTTTGAATTCTCTCGCCGTTCACAATGTTCTGTAAAGTGCCAATCACAGAACAGGACTTCCCATTGCTTTCCAAAATATGTTTTAGCATATAGCAGGTCGTTGTTTTGCCGTTTGTGCCCGTAATGCCGATTATTGTTTTGTATTTCGATGGATTACCATAAAAATTTCCGGCAACTATCCCAAGTGCTTGCCGGCTACTTTCAACTTGTATATAGGGTACAGGTAAATTGGCGACGGGCTGTTCTCCTATTACCGCAACGGCCCCCTTTTTTAATGCGCTATCAATGTATTGATGGCCATCTTTTTCAAAACCCTCAACGGCAACAAATAAATCGCCCTCATTGATGTTTTGCGAGTTGTCTGAAATCCCTTGGATGTTTACGTCCGGAGCCAGATGGTTAGATAGGGATTTCAGTTCAACACCATCTAATAAATAACTTAATTTCATTTTTCAAAACCTCTCCGATGCTTTCTTTATAATCGATTTATAGTAACCGAATAGTATTGAGAAAGTGTGCAGATTTGGAAGCAGGGAAGAAGTGTAAAGAAATTGAACTGTTTGAAATGTAAATGTAACAATCAATTTTGCACTCAGAGTAATAAAAGCACTTGTTATTGGCTGCGTAGATAAATTTACACAGAATTTCTATTATTCGATTGAACGTAGGTTTTATACAGGAGAGAAAAGCTCAAAGTGGAACCTTGTACAACCAGAGTGAGCAAAAGAATCAGACACGAGATTCCGTAAATAAGATCGTTACTGGCACAAAAGGAAAAAGCTATCTGCTACCAGATAGCTTTTTCATTCGAATAGCCGTGTTAAATATAATAGAAGTTATTCAGCAGTGATTTCACTTTCTGTCACCCACATGTGATTTGTCACTTCTTCCCCTGTAGAGGCTGTGTAATCAATCATATAAACCGTCGTTTCCTCGGCCGAATCGATGACCACATTGGCTCCGTCCATCCCGTCCATGTGATCTGCATTTACCGTAACTTCTGTTCCAGGCTGAAGCGGTTCTTCACCGGGATTTTCAAGCTCTTCATGAACGACCCATTTGTGATCTTCGACCGGTTCACTGCCGTCTGTCGGTGTGTACGAAATAGAATAGACCGTCGTATCAAAAGCTCCGGACACTGTAGCTTCCACTCCCTGCATCCCCGCCATGTGGTCAGCTTCCACTGTGACCTGGCTTCCGACTTCATAAGTCGGATTTTCTGCCGCTTGTAATCCCTCAGGGACTTCGCCTGATCCTGAATGATCCATATCCATGTGTTCTTCAGATTCACTGTCCATCGGCATCTCTTCGTCCGTATTCGCTTCCATCTCCATATTTTCGTGGCTTTCTGTTGCTGATCCATCTTCTGCGTTATCTGAACATGCACTCAAAGTAAGGGCAAACGCCACCGATGCAGCCCCCATAAGTAAGTTCCGTTTTGTCATATTAAATCGCCTCTTTCTGTTCATCTTTCACTCAGTCTATAGTAATAGTTTGCATTTGCTGTGCAGAAAAGATGTCATCTTCTTGAAGAGCAAAATAAATACGGATTTAAGCAGGGTTTCTGCACAAAAAATTGAAACTTTTCCGTTAGACTGTGTAAGTATGTATATTCATATAAAAAACTTCAGGAAATCGATAAAATTGGAGGATATAAAGATGAAGAAGAGAATATTGGTGAGTGTACTTTTATCACTGGTCTTGATAGCAGGATGCAGCAATAATACAACAGAATCATTCGAAGTACCGTTTGAAGGGGAGTTAAGCCATGTCCACGGAATGGGCTATGCAGGAGGTGGAAATGATTTGTATTTTGCTTCACACAGCGGTCCCAAGATATATCGTGAGGGCGAATGGTTTGAAACAACGGACAATGTTTACGACTATATGGGCTTCAACGCCGTAGACAAAGGCTTTTATTCTTCCGGACACCCGAGCGCTGATTCAGACTTGCCCAATCCGCTTGGAATTCAGCGAAGTACAGATGGCGGAGAAACCTTGGAAGAGATAGCTTTTCAAGGAGAAACGGATTTTCATGCCATGGCTGTAGGATACAACAGCCATGACATTTTCCTGCTTAACCCCGCAAAAAATTCCTTGCTGGAAGCAGGGTTTTACAAAAGTAATGATGAAGGAGAATCATGGGAGCCGGTGAGTGCGGCAGGATTAGCAGGTGAAGTAACTGCACTCGCCCTTCACCCGACCGATTCGAACTTCGTTGCTGCAGCTACTGCTGCAGGTGTTTATATTTCAAGTGATGGCGGAGAAAACTTTGAGGCGATTACAGCGGAAAGTGAAACAGGCACAGCGGTGCACTTCACTGAAGACTTTTTGTATTTCGGGAGCTATGGGACAACTGCAGCTTTGACAAAGTATACGATTGAAAATGAAGAGCTGGAGACACTGAATATACCGGATCTTCCGGAAGATGCCATCGCTTTTATCGCACAAAACCCGAATGATGAGTCGGAACTGGCCATCTATACATTGCAAGGCCAAGCGTACTTATCGGAAGACGGCTCACAGACCTGGGAAGCATTGCTGCAAGATGAAAAAACCGATTAAAGAAAATCAGAAAACCGGTTTAACGAATTCAATTCAACGACTTTTGGGGTAGCCGGCTGCTAGGTGCGCTATACCGAATGGTCTTAAAGAGGGACGCCATGCTAAATAAACTTGCGTTAAAAATCGGATTACTTTTTTTTGTTTTTATCATCATTATTGAGTCGGTTCTGTTTTTGACTTTATACGTCACTTTTGTCAATGAACGGGTGGATGAAGTGATGACGAATCTGCTCGCAAGAGGCAATACACACAGTGAAGTATTGGCCGACAGCTTTGAACCGGCAACGTTGGATCATGTTGCCCTCATGGAATCCGCTTCCGATTTCATCGTCATCATAACCGATGCAGCTGGCAACGAATTGATTCACTCCGATTCAATTGAACCGGAGATGCAGGAAGTCTTGGAACATACCGACTTTGGTGAAGTGCCACAAGAAGGGCAAATAGTTGAAGAAAGATGGAACGAAAAAGAATTTATTGCGACCGACAGTCCGATTACGGTTGCCGGAGAACATCAAGGCCATGTGTTCATGTTTGCAGAAACAAACCAGATCAAACAGATGGTAAGTCATCTGAGAAATCAATTTCTGGCCGTGGGCTTGATTGCGATCGGGCTAACCGTGGTCACGATTTTCCTGTTATCACGACTGATTACATTGCCTCTAATTCGGATGAAGAAAGCGACCGAGCAGTTGAGCAATGGAAACAACGAGGTCAGGTTGAATATCGACCGAAATGATGAACTGGGTGAGCTGGCGAATGCCATCACTACACTTTCCAATGATTTGGACCGTTTAAAAAATGCCCGGAATGAGTTTCTGGCAAGCATTTCACACGAATTGCGGACACCACTGACCTATATCAAAGGATATGCTGATATTGCGAGCCGCCCAGCTGCATCCGAAGAAGAGAAAAGGGAATACATCTCCATTATTCGGGAAGAGACGGCACATTTGACCGAATTGATTCGTCAGTTGTTTGAACTGGCGCAGTTGGATCACAATCAGTTCTCGATCAGAAAAGAGGAATTTTCTTTAGAAGTCCTCTTTCAATCGGTCGTTGCTTTGGTCCGTCCAGCTTTTGACGAAAAACAAATCTCTTTAACTATCCGCTGTGAACGAGAAATCGTTGCTTTCATTGATCCGGAGCGTTTCCAGCAAGTACTGCTGAATGTATTGGACAATGCCCGGAAACACTCCCCTGAAGGAACACAAGTAACAATTCGGGGAACCCAGGATGAAAAAACGATTACAATCAGTATTAGTGATCAGGGGGAAGGCATACCGGAAAAAGATCTTCCGTTTGTGTTTGAACGATTATATCGGGTAGACAAATCCAGATCCAGACAATACGGAGGAAGTGGTCTGGGGTTAGCGATTGCCAAAGAAATTGTCGAGGCGCATGGCGGCCGCATCACGCTCCATAGTGAGGAAGGAAAGGGGACAACTGTCCGAATCGAATTAAAAAGGGGGGATTCCGTTGCAGAAAGTATTGTTGGTGGATGATGAGAAACGGATGTTGGATTTAGTGGCTTTATATTTACGGCCGCATCGCTACCTCTGTAAAAAAGCAATGGGTGCATATGAAGCGCTCGCCCGCCTTGAAGAGGAGCAGTTTGATATCATCTTACTCGATATCATGATGCCTGATATGGATGGTTGGGATTTGTGCCGGGAAATTCGGAAGTTTTCGGATGTACCAATCATTATGCTGACAGCGCGGGAACAGCAGGAGGACATCATAAAAGGTTTAAATCTAGGAGCAGATGATTACATTACAAAACCGTTTAATGAAGAAGAATTGTTAGCCCGGATGAAAGCATTGCTGCGCAGAAGAACCCCGAAAAACACGATTGAAGTAGAGGGACTGTCATGGGATGAAGACCGGTTCGAACTAACATACGATAAACATTCCATCAGATTGACACCGAAAGAATTTCTGATGGTTGGCCATTTGATGAAAAATGCCGACAAAGTGTTCACGAGAGAACAATTGATTCAGTTGATTTGGGGATTCGACTCAGAGACGGAAGGAAGAACCATCGATTCACATGTACGGAATGTGCGGGAAAAAATCCGGCAGTCCGGATTTCCAATTGATAATTATTTCATTACGGTCTGGGGTATCGGCTATAAATGGGTCAGTGAGAGAGAATAGTACGGTTCAAAAGAAAGGCTCATGGGGATCAGGAATTCCCATGAGCCTTTTTCGTGTAAGTTACGCGATACTCCGGCAAGCTTCTGCACATCTGTGACAAGCTTCCGCACAACGTTTACAATGTTCATGCATATCTGCGTGTTTGTCGCATTCTTTACCGCATGCTTCGCAAATGGTTGCGCATACTTTAGCCAGTTCGGAAACAAACGGAGAGTTGCGGGTAATCGCTTGTTCGAGAAACGCACAAATATCTGCGCATTCACGGTCCAAGCGGATACATTCGGCCATCATCTTTACATCATCTTCCTGTAAACAAGCGTCAAAACAATGATTACATTCCGCTGCGCAATCGTGCAAGACCTGAATCAGTTCCTGATGTTGTTCATGAGCCATTCTAAAACCTCCATTTTTTTATTCTTGCTTCATTTACTGAATTTCCCTCTTCTTTCCAAACTAAACGGAAATACCGAAACTCCATAGAAACTGCACAAAATTATTAATTAAATAACAAAACTTTCCGGAAAAGCCAAAAAGGTTATCTGTCGACGGGTCAATTTAGCAGTTTATAGACACGTATCGAAATATTCAAGTCAGTGGGGAGGATTTTTCTTTTTTTGGGTCAAAGTAAATTCCTCTATATAGACGTCATGGAAACAAGGACAAAGTAAAAAGGAAACTGGTTACTTGATATACCCTAATGGGGTATGGTAGCTTTAAGGAAATACTACTTTAGGAGGAATAATAATGGTTGAAACCGTAAAAGTACAAGGCATGTCCTGCGGCCACTGTGTAAATTCGGTTGAAACGGGTGTTGGTGAACTCGAAGGGGTGTTGTCTGTGACAGTGGATCTTAAAAAAGGTGAAGTGGCAGTAGACTATGATCCTGGCAAGACATCATTAAATGAAATTCAGGAAGCGATTGAAGAACAAGGATATGATGTCGTATAAGAGTGCTTTTACAGCACTCTTGAATTTTAAATGAAATATACCCCCTAGCAGTAAAATTCAGAGGGAATTTGTGGCTGTTAAGTATCTAATAAAGTTAATTGGAGTAAAGAGGCACGATTTTGAAGGAGGCGTACTGAATGGCTAAAAATGAAAAAGACCATCATCAACATCACGACGAACAAGTAGATCATAGTAAAATGGATCATTCCGAACATGTTGGGCATGTCTATCATGAAGAGCAAGTAAAAGAGGGCATCCATGACCACAGCAATCCATCTCAGAACCACGATCATCACGATCATACCGATCACAGCGGGCATGATCACGAACACCATCATCATGGTAATTTTAAGGAGATTTTCCTGAAGTCGCTGCCGGTTGGCATCATCATTCTGATATTGTCGCCGATGATGGACATTCGGCTTCCTTTTCAATTCACCTTTCCATACTCGGACATTATTGTCGCGGTATTAGCGACCATATTGCTAATTTATGGCGGAAAACCTTTCTATCAAGGGGCAATCGCTGAATTCAAGGAAAAAGCTCCGGGCATGATGGCTTTAATTTCTTTAGGACTATCGGTTTCCTATCTGTATAGTATTTACGCAGTGCTGGCACGCTATGTAACCGGCGAACATATCATGGATTTCTTCTTTGAATTCGCTTCCTTGCTGTTGATTATGCTTCTTGGGCACTGGATTGAAATGAAAGCTGTCGGCGAAGCAGGGGACGCGCAAAAGTCGCTCGCTGAATTAGTGCCGAAAGATGCGCATGTGGTATTGGAAGACGATTCGACCGAGACGCGTCCCGTAACCGAGTTGAAAGTCGGAGATCTGGTACGGGTCCAGGCCGGTGAAAATGTTCCGGCAGATGGCATCATCAAACGAGGAGCCTCCCGGATCAATGAAGCTCTTTTGACGGGAGAATCTAAACCCATTGAAAAAGGAGTCGGAGACAAAGCGATCGGCGGTTCCACGAACGGTGCAGGCATCTTATACCTTGAAGTACAGGAAACCGGTGATCAATCGTTCCTTTCTCAAGTGCAAACCTTGATTAGCGAGGCTCAAAAGCAACCTTCAAGAGCTGAAAATCTAGCACAAAAAGTAGCGGGATGGCTATTCTATGTCGCCATTGCGGCAGCTGTCATCGCGTTTGTCATTTGGCTGTTTATAGCAGATTTCCGAACCGCAGTTCTCTTTACGGTCACGACGTTGGTAATCGCTTGTCCGCATGCTCTTGGTCTTGCCATTCCGCTGGTTATTGCACGAAGCACCAGTTTGGGTGCAAGCCGCGGGTTGCTGGTGAAAGACCGGGAAGCATTGGAACTGGCAACTAAGTCTGATGTGATGATACTGGATAAAACAGGCACCTTGACGACTGGGGAATTTAAAGTATTAAGCATGGAAATACTGGATGGCCGACATACCGAAGCTGAAATCGCGGCCCTTATGGCTGGGATTGAAGGCGGATCGAGCCACCCAATCGCCCAATCAATCGTCCATTATGCTGAAAAACAGGGGATTCAGCCTGTCCGCTTTGATTCGATTGATGTAGTGTCGGGTGCTGGTGTGGAAGGAAGCGCCAAAGGCCGAAAATACGAATTGATCAGTCAAAAGGCATTTGGAAGGGATGTAGCGGTGGATGTTCCGAAAGGGGCCACATTAAGTATCCTGGTTGAAGACGGGAAACCGATCGGTACGGTCGCTTTAGGGGATGAATTAAAAGAAGCGAGTAAAACGCTGATACAGGCATTGAAACGTAACGGTATCCAACCGATCATGGCTACGGGTGACAATGAAACCGCTGCCCAGGGGGTGGCTGAGGAACTGGGCATTGAATACAGAGCCAATCAATCCCCACAAGATAAATATGATTTAGTGGAATCACTGAAAAACAAAGGGCAGACTGTCATCATGGTCGGTGATGGCGTAAACGATGCACCGTCTCTTGCAATTGCAGACGTTGGTATAGCAGTCGGAGCCGGAACGCAAGTTGCGATCGATTCCGCTGATGTGATTTTGACTCAGTCGGATCCAGGGGATATTGAATCCTTTATCGAATTGGCCAACAAAACAACCAGTAAAATGAAACAAAATCTTGTGTGGGGAGCCGGTTATAACTTTATTGCCATTCCCATAGCGGCGGGTGTTCTAGCCTCCATTGGGATTACGTTGGCTCCTGCAGCAGGAGCAGTTCTGATGTCCGTGTCCACTGTTATCGTGGCTATCAATGCGATGACATTGAAACTAAAAAGTAGAGCTGTTTAACTCAGTGTTTAATTGTCGTATACGAAAAGTGCTGCCTCCCAAAAGTTGAATTTTCTTTAACCTTGGGGGCACAGTTTTGTATTAGGTTAAAGTTAAAAAGAGGTTTGAATACTTTGGATAATTAAATATAGTTTTATAGTTAACATATGACGTATTATCGGAAGCTGTATAAATACAGAGTGAGAGAAAATAAGTTGTAATCAGTCTCTTCTTTCCTTGTATCTCCACAGTTATTTCATGAGACAATAAAAAGCCCCCTATCCAAATGGTAGGGGGTACGGAATGCCTTCACAATGCCTGCTTGCCTGTGAATAGCAACTTTGAAGATAAAGCCTAGGAACAGACAACAGTCCGGTTTATTGATACTTCGATTATTAATTAGACAGAGAACCTTTATAATGCTCGCTGCAAGGTAAGCCTAACACCGAAAGAGATTAATACCTATCAAAGGGACTCAGAATTGCATGAAAAATTAGATGGAATTCAGAACTGAAGAAATCAGAAGAAGACCTCCATCCGGTGAAAAATCACTGGCTGGAGGTCTTCTTTGGTATACCGTAAGTTCATCAAATGGCAGCAAGGATCAAACCGATCGAAGCGTATATGATGACGGTGAAGAATACGCCCATCATATGCACCAAGGAAAAAAAGAACATTTTATTGGCCCAGGCCACGATTCCCAATTCGCGGGAGCCGAAAAGACTGAGTGCCAGCCACATAAGGCCTAAGAGCAATGACACCAAAGTCAGGCCAAGGCTGAGCGGCAGGAACAAAAAGCTGGAGAGCACGAGTAAAACCAAATAAATATTGCTTTGGAGATAAGTGCGCTTTGCGCCTTTGGCGACTGGAAGCATCGGGATATTCGCTGCTGCATAATCTTTCTGTTTGCGGATGGCGATTGCATAGAAATGTGGCATCTGCCAAATCACCATGATCAAAAACAGGGCCCAGCACGCTGGATGCCAAATATCCGGGGCTACCGCGGCCCAGCCGATTAAAGGAGGCATAGCGCCCGAAATGCTGCCAACTTCGGTATTCCAGATGGTATAGCGTTTTGTCCACATCGTATACGGGACCACATAAAAAAAGACTCCTAAAAATCCGAGCAGGGACGCTAACGGCGAAGCGAGGTACAGCAGGATCAATCCGATAACCAAAAACAGGCTTGCCGCTATTGCCACTTTCTTGATCGAAATGGCGCCAGTCACTGTCGGCCGTGATTTCGTCCGTGCCATGATAGCATCGATGTCGCGGTCATAAATGTTATTGAATGAACCTGAAGCGGCAATAATGGCGGTTGTTCCTAAAAACGCTAAGATGATATTTCCGATATTATCGATAAAACTGTATTCATACGTATATAAAGCGAGCATCAATCCGGCGGCCATCGGAATCAGGTTCGACTTGATGATCCCCGTTTTCACCACTTGAGCCCATAATTTTTTTTGCGATTGCTTTTTCATTGTACTTAAATCTCCTCTTATAGCCACAGAATTACTATAACCCAGCGGACAAGGGGAGCTCCATCATTTTCGCTCTTTTATGGATATTAATTTGAACATTTTAAGTCTATTTGCTCAAATCGTGAAGTTTAAAGGTCATTAGAAAAAATGCATCTTATCTCTTTTATGCAGGAACAATTATTTTATAAATGAAGGCTCACGCTTCGCGGTCGATTTATACCAATGCCAGCAAAGGTAAAAAATCAGAACGGCATCGATCAAGTCTCCGCCATAATACATCAGCATGCTGCCTGCCTCGGCTTCAGTTCGCGGTACGCCTTCCGGAGGAGTAGCATAAAGAGTTTTTGCCAGAATCTTATGTCCTGCCAAGGCGACGATCAATACGATGGAGCGGTACAGGAAACTGAAGCGATGCGGCGTGACATCAAAATAGACGATGGAAACCGTAAACAGATAACCCGCCAAAAAGATGTGCAGGTGGATCACCGCGTAAAGGAAGGCAGACTCATGCATTAAATGATACAGACTGGTCAGGTAAAGTACATACAAACCGCCGATATTCAGTAAAGCTGCAGTCACAGGATGGTTTATTAGCCGGAACGGCGGATTTTTCAGCACAGCCATCACTGTTCTGGCGGCGGATATATTCAAGGTGCGCAATAAAAGCGTCATCGGACAAGACATTGCAATCAGGAGCGGTGCAAGCATCCCGAGAAGCAGATGGACTGCCATATGCATCCGGAAATCCACATGAGCCTGCTCAGCCAGAGGACCCACCAAAGCGGCGGTTGCACTGATTATTCCGAAGCTCCAAAAAACGATCCGTTGCAAGGGCCAATTTCGGTATTTTTGATTGCTAAAGTAAACCGCAGCCAAATAGGGTGAAATCCCGAGCAAAGCTATCAATAGAAATAAAGGCAGAAATCCTCCTGAATCCATTAAAGCGTGATTATCATGCATGGGAATTGCCTGCTTTCTTCCTCTTTGCAATCCGGGTCTGTGAAAGGATGAACAGGCCAATTGCTATAAAAATGACCGCGCTAATATTCCAAACCAGATCATATGGCAGAATGTCGACTCCATACCTAATTTGGTGCAGATTCAGCACTTTATGATGGATCAAGCCGTCAAAAAGCTGGAACGATCCGGCTCCCAGGAACGCAGCACCCGTCCACTTTACAGGCCATAATGCATTTCGCCGCCGCAGATCCGAGAGCATAAAGAGCGAGAAGATGGCGGCAAACCAGGCAAAGGAATTCAGCAAACCGTCGGAAAGAATGCCGATTCGGGTCGTCGCCAAATCATAAAAATGATGCCATTGCAGCAATTGATGAAAAAATACTTCATCCATAAACGCGATGAGCCCGATGCCAAACAGCAGCCCCGACCAGAAGTTGCGGCTGCTGTAGAGAACCTGATTGCCTGCGAATCCATTAGAGGTTAAATTTGTCCGATTGACCGCCATCGAATTCCTCCTTTACGCAAATTATCTTCATGTATTTTGTATCACACTTACCCGGATTTTCCATTTGTTAAGCGGATTGATGAAACGGGCTTCTAACGCAAATAAAAACGGAGAAAAGAGGCTCGCAACAAGCTTCTTTTCTCCGTTTTATTTGAAATCTATTCGACAATATAAGCCAGGGCTTTTATCGCCTGATCGCATGTTTCCACCGTCGCATTTGCTTTAGCGGATAATTCTTTCAGCGGGTGGTGCAATTTTTCCGGACGGATGATGATGACCGGCTTGCCGACTGCAAGTGCGGCACTGGCGTCCATCGCGGTGTTCCATTGTTTATACTGCTCGCCGAACAGCGCGATAACCAGATCGGCTTTGTGCATCAGTACACTTGTCCGCAGATTATTGAAGTTCGAGGCGGCGGCATCTTTATAGACCGCGCCAGGCTGTTCCCCAAGAATTTCTTCGCCGATATTATCGGAACGGTCATGATTTTCCATCGGACCGACAAAATCAAACGGCAGATCGAGTGCCAAAGATTTCTTTTTGATTTCGTCGCGCCACGTACTGTGAATTTCTCCTGCAAGATAAACTGTCAGTCTCATGATTCACCCTCCAAAACCCATTTCTTTCAGTTTACCATATTTTCAGAAAGGGATTGGAATCAGACAATCATGCGGTCTTTTTTGATGACGGGAATGACTGAAAGCACATTCTCCATCTTGAAAGTACGCTTTTCTTTCCGCAAAAAGCAATACGCCTGAAACGTTTCGCCGCTCACTTTCAGGATTTTAATCCGGCGTTTGCTGATGCCCCCGTCATTCGCCATATACATCATATCGACAAGCTGCTGATACTTAAAAGCCTTCAGGATCTGTGCTTTCATTTCATTTCCCTCCTTGGATTTAATTTTCTAGATAATAAAGGTGACTTTGCATATCGCTTCGGCGCTTTGGACAAGGGCAAAGATTATGCTCCTGCGCAAGCTCGTCGCAAAGGAGGCGCCATCTTCGTTTGGCGCACCTTGCCTCCCGCAATAAGCCGAGAAGATCACTCGTCTTCTGCCCGGTCGGCATTCGCCTGCTCCGGAGCCGCGCCATCGCTGAGAAAACAGCTATGACTGAAAAGTATCTAAGATATGGAGCAAAACAGCGAAGACGCCCAGGGGACCAAGCGAAGTGCTGAGATCCACTCGGGCGAAGTGCAACGAGTCCGAGTTAGCTCAGCGCGAGCCCCCAGGCAAGCGCAGCTGTTTTGCGGAATATCGTTTTACTAGATATATTTAATTCAATAGAACGCTTGTTCTCATTATAAACCAAATTACCCCCTAAAACAACTAAACAGAATCGTGTATAATGGAACGAACATATATTCTTTTCAGAGCAAAGAGAGGAGCAATACCATGAAAATATTTCACACGGCCGATTGGCATTTAGGGAAGCTCATCCAAGGGATTTACATGACAGAAGAACAGCGTTACGCGCTGCAGCAATTTATAGATGCTATTAAAACAGAGAAGCCGGATGCGGTGATTATCGCGGGAGATTTGTACGACCGCGCAGTGCCTCCGACAGATGCAGTCAATTTGCTTGATGAACTGCTTGCGAAAATTGTTCTTGAGCTTGAGACGCCGGTGCTGGCAGTCGCCGGCAACCACGACAGCCCGGGGCGCCTGAATTTTGGCAGCCGACTGATGAAGGATAAAGGCATTCACATCGCCGGCCATGTTCAGAAAGATCCTCAGCCGGTCGTGCTTGAAGACGAACACGGGGAAGTTCATTTCCACCTGGTGCCGTATACCGACCCGTCGATGGTCCGTTATATTTTCGATGACCCGGCAATTCGCACGCATGATGACGCACTCCAGGCCATCACCGCGAACATCAAATCAAACTGGAAAAGGTCAGCGCGCCACGTTTTTGTGGGCCATGCATTTGTGACTTCTCACGGTGAACAGGAAGATAATACGAGTGATTCCGAGCGTCCGCTGGCGATCGGGGGAGCGGAGCATGTCAGCGCCGCCCATTTGGAAGATTTCCATTACTCGGCGCTTGGCCACTTGCATAAAGCCCATTTTGTGCGCAATGAAACCATCCGTTACTCCGGATCGCCATTGAAATATTCAATTTCGGAAGAACATCATCAAAAAGGATATTTAGTGGTTGAGTTGGATGCTGACGGAAATGCGACAGTTGAAAAAAGGCTGTTGGAACCGCGCCGCAATATGCGCCGGGTGGAAGGCACAATTGATGAGATTCTTCGCCGTGAAGTGAGTGAGGATTTTGTATTCGTAACTTTGCTGGACGATGCGCCCGTTCTATTCCCAATGGAGAAAGTGCGTTCCGTCTATCCGAACGCGATGCATGTCGAACGCAAGAACTTCATCCGTGAAAAAGCGGAAAGCAACGGCCAATCACGGCAGAAGATGGATTCCCTGTCTTTATTCCATGCTTTCTATGAAGAAGTGAAAGGCGAAGCAGCGTCGGATGAAACTGCGGCGATTTTTGAAGAAGTGCTGCAGGAATTCCTGCAGGAAGAGCCTGCTGAGAAAGAAGAGGTGAAAGCATGAGACCTTTAAAACTGAAACTGACGGCATTTGGCCCATATAAAGAGACGGAAACAATCGATTTTAATGACCTCCGGGAAAATCGGCTGTTTGTTATTTCCGGCAGCACGGGTTCCGGCAAAACGACGATTTTTGACGGGATCTCATTTGCGCTGTACGGTGCTGCAAGCGGTTCGGACCGCAGTGAAACACGCAATCTGCGGAGTGATTTCGCGGATGATGCTGTGCATACCTGTGTCGAAATGGAATTTGAGATACATAACCAGGTATACCGGATTCTTCGCCAGATGCCCCATGTCAAAAAAGGGAATAAAAGCCAGACTGGTGAACGCTATGAATTTTTTGAAGTCCATAAAGATGGCGAAAAGCCATGTGTGGAACGGCAGATCGTATCGGAAATCAACCAGCGCGTCGAAGAGATTCTAGGGTTGACGCAAAATCAGTTCAGCCAGATTGTCATGTTGCCGCAAGGGGAATTCCGTAAACTGTTGACGTCAGAAACAGATAATAAGGAAGAAATTCTTCGCCGTATTTTTAAAACAGAACCGTATAAAATGATCAGCGAACGGCTGAAGCAAAAGCGCGACGCGGCAAAAGATGCCTATGGACTAGAAGAACAGGTGCTGAACAGCCATCTGCGCAGCATCGAATCTTCGCTTCCGGAACGGGAATCCGAATTGTTCGAAGTGCTGGGGAGAGAGCAGCGCAATATCCACCAGCTCCTGTCGGCACTTGAACTGGAAACGGCTTTCTATAAAGAAAAAATCGCTGATGACAAAATCCGGCATGAAACGCTGTACAAAAAACATCAGGAAAAACTGGAAAGCTATCACGAAGCGAAAAAGTGGAACGGACGCTTTGATGAAAAGCTCGAAAAAGAGCGGCGTTACAACGCTTTAACGGAACAGCTGCCGGCAATCGCTGGAAAAGAAAAAGCGGTGCAGCAGGCGGAGCGCGCTGGTTTTATTGCCAATATCGAAAATCTTTACCGGGAACTTCAAGTTAATGAAACGGAAAAACACAAACTGCTCGAACGGGCGGTGGATGAAGAACAGCAAGCCGAAGGGGCAAAACTGGCGGCAGAAGAGAAATTCCTGGAACAGCAGGGCCGCAGCGCTGAACGATCGGCTGCCCAGGATCAGGTGCTGCGCCTTCAGCAATTATTGCCGCAGGTACAGGATTTGGCGGCTAAAGAAAAAGAAGTTGCCAATTTGAGCAGCGCGGTCCAGGATGCCGAACAGCGTTTTCAGGCAATCGAAAAACAATTGGCCGCTAAAAAAGAGCAGAAAACAGCCGTTGCCGAAAAGGTCAGTGAGCTGGAGAAACAAACCGACAGCTTTGACAGCAAGCCGGAAGAACTTCGGGTCGCAGAGGATCGTCTGCGCATTGCCAGGGAATTGCTGGCCGTGCAAACGGAAATGAAAGCCCAAAAAGCAGTGACTGATCAAAAAGAAGTGGTATACAGCGAAGCGCTGACAAAATACAAAGGGATCGAAGAGGGCTGGTTTGCCAATCAGGCGCATCTTTTGGCTGAGCAATTGAAAGACGGTGAGGCCTGCCCGGTATGCGGCAGCCACGAGCATCCTGTAAAACACCAGGGAGCAGCGGAAACGGCTGTTTCAAAAGAGCAGCTGGACCAGGAAAAATCCCTGTTGAATACGCTGGATGATGCTTACCGAAATGCTGCTGCACGCCTTGTTTCATTGGAAGAGCAGTTGAGCCGCAAGCAGAGCGAGGCAGAAGAGCAGGGGATTGCGGCAGCGGATACCGATAAAGAAGTCGCCTCACTGGAGCAAGTCAAACAGCAATTGCAGGAAGATGTTCAAACTCTGCAACGATGGAAAACGGGACTTCGCGAGTGGAAAACGAAACTTACGGATTTGGTGAAAGAGATGGAGACAGCGGAGCAGAACCGCTCGCTCCTCCTGACGGAAATGAATGACAAGAAATCCGCTTCTGAATCGGCGAAAGCAGTGCTGGCTGAAAAACTGGCATCGATACCGGAAGAAATGCGCTCGCTTGCTGTTCTGGAACAGGAAATCCGTCAGGCCATCGCTAAAAAGGACGATATGGAAAGAGTCTGGACTGCGGTGCAGGAATTATTCCAGGGAGCGAAAGAACGATTGGCTTCAGCGGCAATGGCGTTGCAGCATTCGAAAACCACAGCCGAAGAAATGACCGCCAAACGCCAAAAAGCGGAAGCGGAATTCAAGCAGGCACTGGAGAAATCGGAATTCGAAACGGAAGAAGCTTACCAGCGGGCGAAAATGCGCGACTCGGAAATGGAAGAGATGAAACAGCAAATCACGCGTTTCAAACAGGACCGCCACACACTTGAACAGCAAATCAGCGAACTGGCTGAACTTTTGGCAGAACGCAAAAACGAAGACTTGTCACTGGCGGAAGCGGAACTGGAGCAATTGAAAGTCGATTATGAACAGGCGTTATCGCAGTTGAATCATTCGAAGGATTGCTGCGCAAAAGGCGAAGCATTGATTGAGCAGATCAATGGAACTGTTGAAAAAGCGGCTAAAGCCGAAGCACAATTTAATCGTGTGGCGGATCTTCACGATATGATCCGTGGGCAGAACAGCCTCAAAATCTCATTTGAACGTTATTTGCAGATTGAATACCTGGAACAGATTATTCAAGCCGCCAACGAGCGGCTGCGTAATCTGTCGAATGGCCAGTTCTATCTGATCCGGAGCGACCGGCAGGAAGCCCGCGGCAAACAGAGCGGCCTCGGCCTCGATGTCTACGATTCCTATACGGGGCAGACGCGCGACGTCAAAACTTTATCCGGCGGAGAAAAATTCAATGCATCGCTTTGTCTGGCGCTTGGCATGGCAGACGTCATCCAAAGCTTCCAGGGCAATGTCTCCATCGACACGATGTTCATCGATGAAGGATTTGGTTCACTCGATGAAGAGTCGTTGAACAAATCAATCGAAACATTGATTGATTTGCAGCGGTCGGGCCGTATGATCGGCGTCATTTCGCATGTGCAGGAATTGAAGGCGGCGATACCGGCGATTCTGGAAGTAAGAAAGTCGAAGGAAGGCTTCAGTAAAACAAGTTTCCATATTAAATAGCAGGATTTTTGATTAAGAGTTTAAAACACTGACGAAAGGTGAACTTAGTAGGTAACAGGTAAATTCCGGAAGGTGATTGGATGGATTTGATTCTATTCTTTATTCTCACAGCCGCCTATATAGGGCTGATTGTCTGGGCAGTGATGAGACAGAAGAGATGGACGCTGATGGCGGCCGTTTATCTGGTGCTGTTCGGTTTGATTTACGACAACGGCATTATTGCGCTGGGCAAATTCATAGGCGAAGGTGCGCTATTGGAAAACCTGAATGCCATGCGCTACTGGATCCATGCTTTATTGACACCGGCATTGGTGCTGTTTTCGCTCGGCGCACTGCGCGCCGCTGGAGTCGGTTGGGCGAGAAAATCATGGGCGCTATACAGTGCGGTTGTCCTCTTTATATTGGGGGTCGTCATTGAAATCTGGCAGGTGACTTGGGGCACGGAGCTTGCGCCGGTCAGGGAATACGGTGTCTTGAAGTACGCTTCGACTGAGGAAGCGGGGGGTCCGCCGATAATGATCTTGTTGGTATCAGCCGTGCTGTTGATTGCAGGACTGATCGTTTGGAAAAAAGCGGGATGGCCATGGATGTTCGTTGGTTCAGTGATCATGGGCATCGGCAGCAGTGTAACAATCCCGGTTGAAAGCGCCGCAGTGACAAACATTTTCGAACTCATCCTGCTGGCTTCGCTTGTATGGACGAAAATTCATTTGGAGAAAAAGTCTAACGGAACGGAAAGAGGTCCTGACTATGAATAAATTCAGCTACAGATCCAGGATATTGTATTTCGCGCTGCTCGCTTTTTTCAGCCTTGGATTTTTCCTGCTGCAGCTTTATGCAGTCGTGAACAATGAGGTGGGTACCGGTTCTTATGTGCTGCTCGTTTTGTGGGGGCTGATGGTGGCATTCGGCCTGGGTGGTATTTTTTATACGATGGCGAAGAAAAAGAAGGAACGCGGACAATAGGTCTGCGTTTCTTTTTTTAGAAAAAAGCGAATTTAACGGAAAGTTTGCAAATACAGGAACAGGCAAGATATATGATAAAGTGGTTGGTAACAGATAAAGCGGGAGTGAAGAGAATGACAAAGAAATTGAATCCTGAAGAAGTGGTAGGGTTGATTGATAAGGGAGCCGATATCATTATACCGATTGCCAATGGTGAACCGGTTAAATTGCTTGATATATTGGAAGAAAGAGCAGACCAGCTGGATGGCGTAAAAATTCACCAGATGCTGGCTTTGCGTGAACGCAGCTATATCAAAGGCGAGCTTGAACAATTAAAACACGTTTCTTATTTCCTGAGCGGTGCGACCCGTAAAGTTTATCAGCAAGCGAAAATGGAATTGGTACCGAATAATTTCCATGAGATTCCTAAGATGCTGAAAAAGACGACGAAAATGTCGATGATCATGACAGTGGCTTCACCTATGGATGAACACGGCTATTTCACGTTCGGCACACAAGCTGACTACGTGGCCGAATTTGTCGGGGAAGTTCCTTTTATTCTTGAAGTCAATGAAAATATGCCGAGAACCTACGGCCATAATCATATTCACATCAGCCAAATCGCTGGTTTCGTTGAGCATCACGCACCATTATCCGAAGAAAAAGCAGGGGAGATCAGCGACAAGGATTTATTGATTGCCTCTTCGATTATAGAAGATATTAAAAACGGTGATACACTGCAGATCGGCATCGGTTCGGTTCCAAACGCCGTCATCAGCATGCTGAAAGATCACCGCCATCTCGGCATCCACACAGAAATGCTGCCGGACGGCGTCGTGGATCTGGTGAAAGCCGGCGCTGTCGATGGAACACAGAAATTCACGAACCGCGGCAAAATCATCGCGACTTTTGCCTATGGTTCGAAGAAACTGTATGATTTCCTCGACAATAACCCGGTAGTGGAATTCCTGCCTGTCAGCACGGTCAACGACCCACGGGAAATCGCCAAGGAAAAGAATATCGTTTCGATAAACGCCACAACAGAAGTGGACCTTTTTGGTCAATGCGCTTCTGAAACAGTCGGCGGGAAATATTATTCATCAAGCGGCGGGCAAGTCGACTTCGCCCGCGGAGTGCGTTTTGCGGAAAACGGCAAAGGCTATATCTGCTTGCCTTCCACTGCCAAAGGTGACAGCCTGTCCCGCATCAAGCTGCAACTGGCGCCGGGCTCTGTCGTCACGACCGGCAAAAACGATGTCGATAATATTGTTACGGAATACGGAATGGCCCGCTTGCACGGCGTCTCCATTTCCGAACGCGCCAAGCGCCTGATCAGCATTGCCCACCCGAAATTCCGTGAAGAATTGATGTTTGACGCCAAGAAGAACGGAATTATGATTTAATGAATAGAGTCTCTTAATAGCATATGAGGGGGAACCGGAGAAAGCGCTGCTTTCTTCGGTTTTTATGTGGCGGGGGAGAAATGGGTATTTGGGACAGGAAAAATTATACAATAAATAATAGTGATTCTAATAAAAATGAAATAGAAAGTATTTTGGCCAATTTGGAAAGTATTTTGGGGTTTTTGGAAAGTATTTCGGGCGAAACAGAAAGTATTTGATGGTATTTAGAAAGTATCACCAAATGCTGGAAATCATATTTTGGAATTTCATCTTCATCGGCTTCTTTTCAGTTAAAAATTTTACTCCGAAATCACAATGGACAGTATTTGCCTCCTAATGGACAGTATTCTGACCATAACAGACAGTATATCCAGAAAAATGGTAATTCGAGCAGCTCCCGCCCAACATCTAAGACCAATTCCACCACACGCCTCAAAGTCGGATGGTTTTCGCAAAGCGGAAACCATCCAGGGAACATCCCGCGCCAGCGGATGTTCTTTCATCAACATCACGGTTTTCGACTCAACCCAATCGACAATTGGCTGAAGAGCGGGCGGGGAAAGACCCCGCCCACTGGGCAGTCCGCCGGCAGCGGACTGCTTCACACTGGAACTGTAACGCTTCACAGCCCAAGACCCAGCCTTTACTTTACCGGTGAAACTCAATATACTTACTTAGGTAAGTATTATGAAGGGGCGGTTTGCATGGAGAATTTATTGTTTCATGAAATCCATCAGAAATCCCGCTTGGCGATTAAAGAAGTCAATGAGGTTCTGAAGGAATACAACTTATACAGTGCACAATGGTCGATTTTGTTTTGTCTGAAGCAATTTGGTCCCATGACACAAAAAGAGATTTGGCAATACTTGAATGTGGAGGCGCCGACCGTTACGCGGACTCTCTCGAAGCTGGAAGAAAGCGGTTGGGCAGAGCGGAACGAAGGGGCGGATAAGCGTCAGCGCATCGTCTGTTTGACGGCTAAGGCAGAATCGAAAGTTGCGGAAATCGAAGAGCGGGTCACGATGCTTGAAGAAGACATGCTTTCGGGTTTGAGCCAGGATGAACAGCAACAATTGATGGGCTTACTGAAAAAGATCCAATCTGCAGCCCGGACTGAAAAGGATGTAGAAAATGATTGAGAGAAAACCTATTTGGACGAAAAGCTTCATCAATATATCAATAAGCACTTTTTTTATCTTCACTGTATTTTATGCGTTACTGACATTTATTCCTCTATATGTAATGGAAGACTTAAACGGGACGGTGGCGGAAGGCGGCATGGCGACTTCCGTGTTCCTGGTCAGTGCCATCATCGTGCGCCTCGCTGCGGGAATGATTCTCGATAAATTCGGCAATAAAGAAGTGCTTGTATTTTCGGTGCTGATGTTTACAGTCAGTACGATTCTTTATATTTTCATAGGCACATTTGCAGCGCTGCTCTTCCTTCGCTTTTTCCACGGAATCTGGTTCGGTCTGGTAACCACGGTGGCGGGGGCAATTGCCGCTGATATTATTCCGCCGGAAAGACGAGGAGAAGGCATGGGTTATTACGCGATTGCCATGAACCTTGCTGTTGTGGCAGGTCCGTTTATTGCACTGACTTTGCAGCCGCTTGTTTCCTCTCAAATCATCTTCATCATTTTCGGGGCGATCATGGTTATCGGTTTCATTTGCGCCTTGGTGGTTCAGGTGCAGAAGATACCGAAAGAGACAGCGCCTGCCCGCAAACTTGCCCTCATTAACTTTTTGGAAACGAAAAGCATGCCGATTGCGAGTGTCGGATTCCTTATCTCCTTTGCTTATGCCAGCATCATCACGTTCATCTCCGTGTATGCGGATGCGCTCGGCCTCTTGCAGACAGCCAGCTTCTTCTTCGTCGTCTATGCAGTAGCGATGCTGCTTGTTCGGCCATTTACAGGGCGTCTGTTCGACGCGAAGGGACCGGATTATGTCATCATTCCTTCGATTATCGTCTTTGCCCTCGGCTTATGGACACTCAGTTACACGGCATCTTCCTGGATGTTGCTATTGTCGGGAGCGCTGATCGGCTTGGGTTATGGGACTTTGCTGCCGAGCTTTCAAACGCTGGCGATTGAGGCGGCCGATAAACACCGGAGCGGTTACGCAACAGGTACCTTTTTTGCCTTTTATGACACCGGCATTGCTATCGGAGCAGTTGCCCTTGGAGTAATGGCTTCTGCTCTCGGCTATTCGAAATTGTATTTGACCCTGGCGATTTTTGTACTGTTGATCGGCGTTTATTATAAATGGATAAGCGTTAAAACTGCCGGTTCTGCCAAAAGCTGAGCCGGGTTTGATTTTATTTAATAGGAAAAATGCATTATACTGAGAAGATAGTCTGTAAGCAGAAGGGGTTTTTGTTTTTCATGGGACAAAAAAATGCGGAATTATATAACTACATAATCGAAAATAGAGAGAGGATCACAGAGGAATGGCTGGATAGCCGTAAAAAAACGGACGGCTCCATGTATTCAAGCAATGCCTCCTCCCAGGTTGAAGAACAATTGAAAAATCAGAACAATGCTTTCATAGAAGCAGTGACTTCGGTGTTTACCAGCGACGGAGATGAATTTTTGGGTGCATTGGACAGTTGGGTTGAAACAATTGCCACTGCGCGTGCACGCCAATCGGTTCCACTTCATGAAGTAATTGCGCAGATTCGCGTATTCCGTCGGATTTACTGGGGTTATGTTAGAAAATTCTTTAATGAGGATTTCGAAGCTGACAGCAACGACGCTCTGGAATGGGCCGAAATCTTAAACAATTCCTTTGATTACATCATCGAACGCTTCGCCATCCGCCATTACGAAGCAGATCAGCGAATTCTTCAAAGCCAGCAGCAGATGATTTATGAATTGAGCAGCCCGGTCATCCCAATAAAAAAAGGTGTCGGCATCCTGCCGTTGGTGGGGGATATTGATACACACCGCGCCAAAATCATTTTGGAAACAGCGCTTGAGCAAAGTGTGAAGCAGCAATTGGATACGCTTTATATCGATTTATCGGCGGTGGCCATTATCGATACAATGGTGGCGCAGCAGATTTTCCAGGTGATGGCGTCGCTGAAAATTATCGGCGTACAGTCGGTACTGTCAGGCATCCGTCCGGAAATTGCCCAAACCGCCATCACGTTAGGCATTGATTTTAAAGACATCAAAGTCCACGCAAACCTGATGCGTGCTTTGGAGACTCAAACTTAATAATAAAACCAGCCACAAGTTAAATCTTGCGGCTGGTTTTTTCATTTATAATACATAATAATAAACGGCCAGGAAATGGCACAGACTGCCGAGCAGGATGAAAATGTGGAAAATTTCATGGAAACCGGCATATTTGAAGGACAGGAAGTTTGGCTTCAACCCATAGATGATACCGCCTACTGTATACATGATGCCTCCGCCGACCAAGAGAGATAAGCCGATCGCTGACAGATTATCTGCCAAAGGCACAACGGCAAATACGATAATCCAGCCCATCACGATATAGATGGCAGTTGAAAGCCAGCGTGGTGAATGGAACCAGACCATCTTAAAGAGGATGCCGCTGATTCCAAGAACTGCCACCAGGATGAAAACGGTCCAGCCAAGGGTGCCGTCGAGTGCAATCAGGCAGAACGGCGCGTATGAGCCTGCAATCAGCAGAAAAATCATCGAATGATCCAGTTTTCTCAGAAAAGCGATGGTTTCGGGTTTTGCTTTTGCAGAATGGTAAACAGTCGATGCTGTATATAGACAGATTAAGCTTGCGCCAAAAATAATGACGGACACGATATGGAGAGTCGGTAATCCTGCAGAGCTTGCTTTGATGACCATTGCAAAAAGTGCCGCGATGGACAAGACAGCGCCAATTAGATGGGATATAGCGTTAAAAGGTTCTCTGAAATATGTATGCATTTTAATATCTCCTCTTCGTTATGTAGTTATGATAACTACTTAATATAATATACATGCTTTTTATTCTAGTCAAGCTTGGCTATTTGATGATCATAGTATAAAATCAAAGCAATAGCATTATTGAGGGGGAGTTCGAACATGGCGGACGCCAAAGAGTTAATCAGCAGGCTCGCGCTGGAAAAAAAGATTCCGGTCGAAGAGATTCCGAAAATAGATTTATACATTGACCAGGTCATCCAGTTGTTTGATACAGGGTTCTCTGAGATGAAGAGAACTCCGGAAGACAAAATCCTGACCAAGACAATGATCAATAATTACGCCAAAGGAAAATTATTCTATCCGGTAACCAATAAGAAATATTCCCGGAATCACGTAATGTTAATCAGCTTGATTTATCAAATGAAAAGTGCCTTGTCGATCAATGACGTAAAAAAAGTGCTTGCCGGCATCAATGAAAAAGCCGCGCAGAAAGAAATAGACCTCAGTGAATTCTATGACAGCTATTTGGAGATCCAGCGATTTAACGACGAGATTTTCAAGAGGAATGTGGAACAGCAGGTGGAGAGAGCAGAAGCGGAGTCGGCGGACTTTGGAAATGACCGCGAAGAGATCAATAAAGTGCTGCTGATCGCTTCGCTTGTCCATATGAGCAACCTTTACAGAAGGGCGGCAGAAACTTTGGTCGATGAAATGGCGGGAGGGAAAGAGGCCTGATGGTAAAAGTATTGATCGATGCAGACGGTTGCCCGGTGGTGGACCAGACAATCGCGGCAGCACGGAAATATAATCTGGACGTAATTCTGTTATGTGATACGTCACATGAGATGTACCGGGAAGGCGCTGAAACGGTTACGGTTTCCAAAGGGCCGGACGCAGTCGATTTCGTGCTGGTCAACCGTGTGAAAAAAGGGGATATAGTCGTAACGCAGGATTATGGACTGGCTGCGATGGTGCTGGCGAAGCAGGGCTATCCGATTGATCAGAATGGCCGGCTTTATTCGGAAGAGAATATTGACCAGCTTTTGCACGGCCGGCATATTGCCAAAAAAATCCGGCAAGGCGGCGGGCGGATGAAAGGACCGAAAAAGCGCAAACCGGAAGACAATGAAAAATTTACGGTGAACCTGGAAGGGTTAATCGAAAGTATAGCAGCGCATTAAACGGTGGAGATGGCCTTGAAGAGGCTGTTCCATCGTTTTTTCATTTCACTTGCAGGGAGTAAAATCTTTTCAAGAGGGAATAATGTAAAAAACACGGAAATTATCCGAAAGGGGATTGGCATGGATAAAATATTGATCGTTGTCACGAATAGTTCGGCACTGGGGTCTAAAGGAAAGAAAACAGGATTGTGGTTGAGAGAGCTCACAGATTTTTATCATGAAGTGAAAAAACAGTACGGAGTGGACATTATCAGCACAGCGGCTGATCGGGTGCCGATTGATCCGCGAAGCCTGGTCGGAGCTGTTACGCATAAGCAGACACGGAATTATTATATGGATGATGATTTTATGGTTCAATTGAAAAAACCTTTGATGCCGGAGCAGGTGAATCCTGAAGATTATGCGGCAATATATTTTACCGGCGGCCACGGCACGATGATGGATTTTCCGGATAATCAAGACCTGCAGGAGTTGACCCGAAAGATTTACGAACAGGGCGGCTACGTCACCGCTGTTTGCCACGGACCAAGCGGCATCCAAAATGTTCGGCTTTCGAGTGGGCGGCTGCTGGTTTCTGGCCATGTTGTAACCGGCTTTTCGGATCGGGAAGAAAAAGTGTTGGGGATGTATAAGCACATTCCTTTTTCTCTTGAACAGGTATTGAAGGACCGCGGCGGACTCTTCAAAAAGGCTTCCGTTCCCATGGCAGCCTGCACAGTTGTTTCCGGCCGGCTCATTACAGGACAGAATCCGGCTTCTGCAAGAGGCGTCGCCCTTAAATTGCTGGATCAGCTTGAAATGATTTCATAACCTTTAGAGAAGGGAGCTATTCCGATGTCGATAATCCGTAAAGTGGTGACTGAGAACGCACCGTACCATGTTGATCAAAAAGAAATCGTCCAAGTTGTCAGGAATTTATTTGGTGACCATTTCAGTGATATTGAGAGATTGCTTCGGGTTTTTGGCAATGGACAGATTGAAGGGCGATATTTTGCAGCGCCGCTGGAATGGTTTGAAAAAGAGAGAGGTTTGGAAGAAAAGAATCTCCTCTATATAGAAGAAGCTGTGCGCATGGGCAGCCGGGCAGTTGAACGATGCCTGTCAGAAAGCGGCACAGAGAAAGAGGAAGTCGATGCCTTTATTTTCGTATCCAGTTCAGGCATGTCGACGCCAACGATAGACGCCCGGATCATGAATGAATTGAAAATGCCTCCGCATATCAAGCGTTTGCCGATTTGGGGACTTGGTTGTGCGGGCGGAGCGGCGGGCCTCAGCCGGGCACATGATTATTGCAGGGCTTATCCTGAGGCAAAAGTGCTCGTTCTGTGCCTTGAATTATGCAGCCTGACTTTTCAGCGCACAGATCTTTCCAAAAGCAATTTGATCGGCACTTCCTTATTTTCAGACGGTTCGGCTTGCGCGCTGGTTACCGGCATAAAGGCGGAAGGCGATGATACAGGGTTTTTCATCCATGATACGCAATCGACTTTGATGGCCGATTCGGAAGATGTGATGGGGTGGGATGTGAAAGATGAAGGGTTGCACGTCGTTTTCTCGCGTGATATTCCCCGGATCATCGAAAGCTGGCTGAAACCTAATTTAGATCAATTTCTGGAAAAACTGGGCAGAAAACCGGAAGATATTCTGCATTTCATTGCCCATCCGGGAGGAAAGAAAGTGCTGGGCGCTTATGAAAAATCATTGTCGATTGGAGCGGAGAAAACGGAGAACGCCAGAAATGTATTAAGGGATTTCGGCAATATGTCTTCTCCGACCGTATTATATGTTTTAAAGGAATTCATGAAACAACAGCCGAACGCAGGAGAGCAAGGCATATTGACTGCCCTCGGCCCCGGTTTCAGCTCGGAGATGCTCTGGGTGGAGTGGAGGGGACAGAACGGATGAGGGGATTCTTTTATATCGTTTTCATATTTGTGATCCTCCAGAGGTTGGCGGAAATGATTTACGCGAAATCCAATGAAAAGCAGATGAAAAAGGAAGGTGCGATTGAATCAGGAGCGGCGCATTACAAATGGATTGTGCTTCTGCATCTATTCTTTTTTATCGCTTTGCTTACCGAAGTGCTTTATTTTGACCTTCTGGATAATCGCTTTTGGTGGGTTTTCCTGATTGTTTTTGTCGTGGCGCAGATTTTACGTGTTTGGGCGCTTGCATCGCTGGGCCGTTTCTGGAACACGAAAATACTGGTGCTGCCGGGAGCGGAAAAGGTGAAGAAAGGGCCATACCGATGGCTGCCTCACCCGAATTATATTGTAGTCGCGCTTGAAATCGCTTCTTTGCCGATGATTTTCGGAGCCTGGAGAACGGCTTTGGTGTTTAGTGCAGCGAATGCATTGCTGCTGTTGCTTGTCCGTATTCCGGCTGAAGAAAAAGCGCTTCGTGAAATGGAAGGCTGAGAATCGTTATGAAAAATCTTCAACTTTTCTAGTTAAAATTGTATTTTAAGGGTATACAAAATTATATGACAGGAAATATAAGTTTTATTTGGAGGGATTCGATGAAGAAATCAACAATGATTACAGTATTAACCAGTGTGTTTGCGGCGGTTGCCGGAATATTTGTTTATAAATCCTATCAGGAAAAAACAAAACAGGAAGCTCTGGAAAAAGATGTAGATATGCATAACAGCCAGGAGATCGATAAGCGTGAAAGTGTTGAAGCAGATGAAGATGACGCTGAAAAAGGCTTAACTCAACTGGATTCAGCTTACCGGGACGAATGGCAGGCAAATGCTTTCCCTCAAACGCACCGGGAGATGGAAGAGTTGGAAAAAGATAAATAACGCATGAATCTATCAGAGCGAAAGCAGAGAGAATTCTTGCTTTCGCTCTTTTTGCCGGTTTAATTTAGCGAGAGGAGAGAAGCCCATTGTGGATCAGGAAACCCTTTTTTGAATATGCCACTGGCGCAGTGCTGATTTTGATCATCCTTTTTTTTCTGGGCAAAATCGATTATGCGCTATGGCCATTCAAAATCATTATTGCAACACTTTTCGCACCTATTTTGATTGCAGGTTTGTTTTATTATCTTCTACGTCCGTTAGTTAACCTGCTGAGGCGCTATGTACCGAAATTGGCTGGCATCGCCATTGTATTTACGGCAATCGCACTCATTCTTTCGATTGGCGTCTATTTCTTTGGTCCTACCGTTAAAGAACAAGTGGAAAGTTTTATGGAATTGGCACCGGAGAAAGTAGAGGAAGTGACAGAGGAATCCGAAACCGCTATGGCCAACTTCGAGTTTATGGGCATCCAGGGCTCGGAAATAAGGGCGAGTGCGTTATCCTATATCGAGTCTCTTTCCAAAGGACTGGTCGATAATATTGCGAGCATTTTATCAGCGCTAATGAATATTGCGATCGTCATCATTGTCGTGCCATTTATCCTATTCTTCTTATTAAAAGATGACGAAAAGCTGGTACCGCATATAACGAAATATCTGTCTGAAGAACACAAACCGGAAGGCCGAAAACTATTGAAGGATGTCGACGCCACGCTATCCTCCTATATCGTCGGACAGGCCCTCGTGGCAATGACAGTCGGTGTGATGATGTATATCGGCTATGTGATTATCGGCTTGGATTACGCATTGACCTTGGCTATTTTTGCGATGTTTCTTATAATCATCCCATTTCTGGGTCCGATTATCGGGATTATTCCAGCGCTGTTCGTAGCTTTGGTAGGAGGAGAACCTTTTATGGCAATCAAGGTCATACTGGTTCTGGTAGTTGTCCAGCAGTTGGAGGGCAATCTTGTCACACCGAATATCATGGGGAATCGTCTTAACATCCATCCATTGACGATCATATTATTATTGATGATCGCTTCTGCTCTCTACGGTTTCATCGGGTTGTTGATTGCTATTCCACTGTATGCGGTGTTAAAAACGCTGATCCATAATTTCAGGCTTTTTATCAGGCTGAGAAAAAAGCGGGATGTTGCCGAAAGTTCCAGTTAAGTTGACAGAATATATGATTATCTTATCAAGTATAAGAATATTATGATATATTAGACATGTACTTAATTTATTCAAAGGGGGAAATATGATGAAGAAGTTCAGTTTTATTGTGATGCTTTTAGCATTGATGCTTTTCATCGCTGCATGTGGATCTGATGAAGAATCGACTTCCGGGGGAGAAGGAAGCGGTACTGAAGGCGGCGAAAACAAAACATACCAAGTAGGAATCGATACGACTTACCCACCGTTCGAATATGAAGTGGACGGGGAATATACAGGGATTGATATTGACCTGATCAATGCGATTGCTGAAAATCAAGGTTTCGATATCGAATTCAATCCAATGGACTTTGGCGGAATCATTCCGGCTTTGCAAGCGGGCCAATTGGATATTGCGATTGCTGGGATGAGTATTACGGATGAACGGAAAGAAATAGTGGATTTCTCTGATCCGTATTTCGATGCAGGATTGACGCTGGTCGTTCAATCAGATAACTCGGAAATCACTTCTTTGGAAGACCTGGAAGGCAAAACAGTTGCCGTTAAGAGCGGAACAACGGGAGCACAATTTGCTCGCGATAACGAAGAGGAATATGGTTATGAAATTGCACAATTTGAAGACAGCCCATCTATGTTCCAGGAAGTATCGAACGGCAACGCGGATGTCCTTCTTGAAGATTACCCAGTCATCGCCTATGCGATTGCTGAAAGTGGCCTTGAGCTGAAAACTGTAGGTGACCGTCTGACTGGTGACCAATATGGTATTGCAGTGCTGAAAGGCGAAAATGCTGAAGTGCTTGAAAAAATCAATGCAGGCCTTCAGGAATTGCGCGACAGCGGCGAATATGATGAAATTTTGAACAAGTATATTTCTGAATAAGAAACTGGATGCAGCGCGCAGATGCGCGCTGCATTTTTTTATGGAAAGGGGTTATGTGAATGGATACATGGATTAATGCCTTACCGTATTTACTGGAAGGCTTGCAAATTACACTCTATATTTTCTTTATCGCCATTATTATCGGATTTCTAATTGGTCTGCTTATGGCCCTGCTGCGCTTGTCGCCGTTTAAAATATTGAACTGGATCGCCAAGATATTCGTTGATGCAATCCGGGGTACACCGTTTATCGTTCAATTGTTCTTCATTTACTTTGGATTGAACTCATTAGATTTTATTTCAATGGACAATACCACAGCCGGTATTGTAACGGTGGCAATTAATGCCGGGGCTTATTTCTCGGAAATCATCCGGGCCGGTATTCAATCGATCGATAAAGGGCAAACGGAAGCGGCGCGTTCACTGGGTTTAAATTCGACTCAAAATATGCGCCACATTATCTTGCCGCAAGCATTCAGAAGAATGCTGCCGACTTTTACCAACCAGGCAATTATTTCCCTGAAAGATACTTCGCTCTTGTCAGTAATCGGTGTTGCCGATTTGACCCAGGAAGGGCGTATCCAGGCAAGTGCCACTTTCCAGGCGTTTGAAATCTACTTGCTGCTTGGTATTATTTACTTCATCGTCATATACTTGCTCTCCATGCTGGCGAGCTTTGTAGAAAGGAAGTTTGTATTACGATGACTATGATCAGAGTGGAAAACCTAAAAAAATCATTCGGTGATCTTGAAGTTATAAAAGATATGAGTACAGTGGTCGAAGAAAAGGAAGTCATCTGTGTTATCGGTCCATCCGGTTCAGGTAAAAGTACTTTTCTTCGCTGTTTGAACCGGCTGGAAGAGATTACGGACGGCCATGTTTATATTGAAGGTGTCGATATTACGGATCCGAAGAATAATATCAATAAAATTCGTCAGGACGTCGGCATGGTGTTCCAACAGTTCAATCTGTTTCCGCATAAGACGGTGATGCAAAATGTAACACTGGCGCCTATGAAACTGAAAAATATGGACAAAGCCGCTGTTGAGAAAAAAGCGTATGAATTGCTCGATAAAGTAGGGTTGCGCGAAAAGGCAAAGGCTTATCCAGGCGAACTTTCAGGTGGACAAAAGCAGCGCGTCGCGATTGCGAGAGCGCTTGCCATGGACCCGAAAATCATGCTGTTTGATGAGCCGACATCTGCACTTGACCCTGAAATGGTCGGAGATGTGCTTGATGTAATGAAGGAACTTGCGCGGGAAGGCATGACAATGGTGGTTGTAACCCACGAAATGGGCTTCGCTGCTGAGATGGGCGACCGTGTGCTGTTTATCGATGGCGGTTATATCGTCGAAGAAAATGTTCCGAAGGAATTATTCGGCAATCCGCAGCACGAACGGACGAAAGCATTCTTGAGCAAAATTTTGTAGACAGAAAAACTCCTTACCGAGATTTCGGTAAGGAGTTTTTGTTTGTTGAAAAAGAAAAAGCTTAGTAATCGATATTGCGCAAAACAGCTTCGAAGACATTAGCCGACGCTTGCGAGGCTAAGTCTTTGCGACGAAGCAGCGCAGCGATGCAGGAGCACGATTTTAAATACTTGTAGATTACGCACTTCGCCGAAACGGAGTTGGAAAGCCAACTCCGTTTCTGTCCCTGCATCGCTGCGCTAGCTTCGAGACATTAAAAGATATGCAGCGAAATGATTAAAGCAGATGATATTTCTCGACAGTTAAAGATCCTTACCGGAAAAATTCCGATAAGGATCTTTTTGCTTCTTATTCTTCGTCAAACACATGTACTTTCGTCATTTTGTCGCCGTTTTTCATTGCGCGTGCAACTTCCACGCCTGCAGCGTCGACTTGGCCGAACACAGTGTGTACGCCGTCAAGATGCGGCTGAGGCTCGTGAACGATAAAGAATTGGCTTGAGCCAGTATCTTTTCCTGCATGTGCCATTGATAGGCTGCCAGCTTGGTGTTTACGTGGGTTGCCTTCAGTTTCACACTTGATCGTTTTGCCGCTGCCGCCAGCGCCAGTTCCAGTCGGGTCGCCGCCTTGGCTAACGAAGCCTGGAATTACACGGTGGAATGTTACATCGTTATAGAAACCGGAATTTGCCAGTTCCTCAAAGTTTGCTACAGTATTTGGTGCTTCATTCGGGAAAAGTTCGAAATTGATAATTTCGCCGTTTTCCATGTGGATGTGGCCTTTTTTCGCCATTAAAAACATCTCCTTTTCGGTTTGTTCATTCTCAAGTATAGCGATTTTGATGGTCTGTGTATAATGATTTGACGGTTTACAGCGCTTTCAGCAAGCCGCCGTCGACAATCAGCGATTGGCCGGTCATATAAGAATTGGCAGAAGACGCAAGGAAAACAAGGGTTTTAGCGAATTCTTCCGGCTCTCCCATACGACCTCGCGGAATCTGTTTCTCGGTGTTTTCAACGACTTGTTCAACCGTCAGGTTCTGTTTGTCAGCAGCAATCTGATTGAGTTCAGCTACCCGATCCGTTGCAATTTTGCCTGGTCCGACTGTATTGACCATGATGTTATCGCCAGCCACTTCACGCGCCAGGGTTTTTGCGAAACCGACCATCCCTGCGCGGAAGGTATTTGATAAAATAAGCCCGTCCAGAACTTCTTTGGTCGAAGAAGACGATACATTTACGATGCGCCCGAATTGCTGCTCTTTCATATAAGGGAGCACGGCACGGGAAGCACGGATATAACTTAAAAGATTCTGGTCAAAAGCTTTGTACCAGTCTTCATCCGTTACACCATCAAAGCCGCCAGCTTTCGGTCCGCCGGTATTGTTGATCAGGACATCGACGCGCCCTGCTTTTTCGACGACAAAAGCGAAGAAATCCGCGATGTCCTGTTCATTTGTCATATCACATGATTTATAGAAGACCTGGTCGTTCTGCGTTTGCTGTTTGATTTCTTCCGCAGTCTGCTGTAATTTTTCTTCACTTCTGCTTGAAATAAAAACGATTGCCCCTTCTTTGGCAAATTCCATCGCTGTCGCTTTTCCAAGCCCTTTACTGGAAGCCATTACCGCCACCACTTTATCCTTCAATCCTAAATCCATCCGTTATTCACCCTTTCCGTTTAATCTACAATTCTCAGTTTACCGAATCACACGGGATAATGCAGTTTAATAGTTTTGGAATTCTGAATTTTTCTACTTGTCCAGACTCCAGCGGCCCAACTCTTCGGGTCATAAGCCAGCCCAGCTGTGCGGCCACGGCCGCTTCGCTGGCCTGTCTTGTGCCTGTCAGAGCTGAACGGGCGCTTTCGTATTTCTTTGCAAATCTCCGTCAATAGTCCAATGGCGTGAAATAGGATAGAATATGATAGGATATATATATTGATACTAATGGGAGTGTTTTAAATGGAAGAACGCGAAATTTTTGATATTACGATTATCGGCGGCGGGCCAACAGGCTTGTTTGCTTCCTTTTATGGCGGAATGCGCAAGATGAAGGTGAAGATTTTGGACAGTTTGCCACAACTTGGCGGCCAATTGACAGAACTTTATCCTGATAAATATATTTACGATGTTGGAGGATTTTCAAAAGTATTGGCGAAGGATCTGGTGGATAACCTGACTGTACAGGCCAATTACGGCGATCCGACAATTTGTCTGGAAGAAACAGTGTCAGCAGCAGAACGCCATGGAGATCATTTTGTAATCCGTACTGATAAAGGTGAACATTACTCGAAAACGATCCTATTGACTGCAGGAGTCGGGGCTTTCCAGCCGCGGAAGCTGGCAGTTGAAGGTGCTGAAGAGTTTGAAGGGAAAACTTTGCATTACGGAGTGAAAGATCTTACGATGTTCAGTGGTAAAAAAGTTGTTGTTCTTGGTGGAGGAGATTCCGCAGTGGATTGGGCTATGATGCTGGAAAATGTAGCTGATCAGGTAACTTTGAGCCATCGCCGTGAAAAAATGACGGCACATGAAGCTAATGTTGATACAATGATGGCCTCTACTGTAAACGTCATGAAGCCTTATGGTGTTCAGGAGTTGGTCGGTGAAAACGGAGAAATCCGTGAATTGGTGCTGATCGATAAAGAAGGCAACGAAGAACGCCTTGAAGTCGATCACGTCATTGTAAACTACGGAAATATTACATCTTTGGGGCCGCTGAAAGAGTGGGGCCTTGAGATGGAGAAAAACTCCGTTGTTGTCAATTCCAAAATGGAGACGAGCATCGAAGGCATCTATGCTGCCGGAGACGTAGCCACTTACGAAGGAAAAGTGAAATTGATTGCAGTAGGATTCGGCGAAGCGCCGACAGCCATCAATAACGCGAAAGCGTATCTTGATCCGAAATCCAAAGTTCAACCGCTTCACAGCACGAGTGTATTTAAGTAATTTTGAGCGTTCCCGCATTGCGCGGGAATGCTTTTTTATTGCTGTGTAATTGTATTATTATGGTAAAATAAGTGTAGAAACGGCTGTGCATCAGTCGATGACAGTATAACGAAAAGGGCGGTCTGCATGGGAAAACTCTTCTTTTACAGCGATCAGATAGCAGAAACACAAGGAAATAAAAGAATGGATCATCTGCTTTTAGAAGGCTTGGATCCCGCACACACCAAGATAGCCTACATACCTTCTACCGAAGATAAAGAAAGGAAGTATTTCAATCTTAAGGCCGAGTATTACCGGGATTATGGAGTCCGGGAAATGATGTTTTTCGATCTGTACGGTGAGTTCGATTCGGCGAAAATCAATGAACTGCTGCAATGTGACATCATACATCTTTCTGCCGGAAATCCGATGGAACTGCGGCAAGCCTTGAAACGCAGAAATATGGACGGACATTTACAGGTTTATTTCGAACAGGGTGGGATTTTTGCGGGGGTAAGCGCGGGGGCTGTGCAATTTGGCAAATCGACGAAACTGTTTCAGTTGTATGCTGGTGATGCCAACGAGACACAGGAAGCATTGCAATTTGTCGATTTCGAATTCCTTCCTCATTACAACCGCTGGAATGATGCCTTTAAAAAGCAGGTATGGGATTATGCCCGAACGACCGGAACCACCGTTTATGCAGGGAATGACGGAGATGGCTTGATTGTGGAGGACGGTGATATTCGGTTCATCGGAGATATTACTGCCATTAGCGGTGAATAAATTACAGCTTACATATTGCAATGAAAAAAGCATTTCCGCTATAGAAGCGGAAATGCCTTTTTTATTGCCTTCTGACTCTCTTGGTTTTATTGACCAGGGGGTCTTGCGAAGCGGCTTTGAAGAATGCCACACCCATCAGCAGGATGACCACGGAAAATGGCAGGGCCGCAATAATGAGGATATTCTGCAATCCTTGTGTTCCGCCGGAAAAGATGACGATGGCTGCGACGGCTGACTGGATCAACCCCCATGTAATCTTCACAAGGTTTGGCGGATTAATCATGCCGCCGGTCGTCTGCATGCCCAGTACGAAAGTAGCTGAATCCGCAGAAGTGATAAAGAAAATGGCAACTACGAATAGAGTCATGATCGACATTACAGTTCCGAGTGGATAATTCTGCAGCACACCGAAAGTGGCAGTTTCCAAGCTGTACTCGGAAATCATTGCGATTCCATTTTGTTCAAGATTAAGTGCTGATGCACCGAATACCGCGAAAAAGATGAAGCAGACGATAGAAGGGACGAATAATACACCCAAAATAAATTCCTTTACAGTACGTCCGCGGGAAATCCTTGCGATGAAAATACCTACAAAAGGCGCCCACGAAATCCACCATGCCCAGTAGAAAATCGTCCAGCCATTCACCCAAGCGCGGCGGTCAGTATTCAAAGGTTCAAGATGGAAGCTCATTGAGAAGAAATTGGACAGGTAACCTCCTAGGCTGTTTGTAAATGTATCCAAAATGTAGAGCGTCGGTCCGACGATCAATAACAGGATTACAAGTGCAAAAGCCAGCACCATATTAATATTACTCAGATATTTGATCCCTTTCCCAATCCCTGACCAGGCTGAAACGATGAAAAGGACGGTGGCGACTGCAAGTATTAACAGTTGAAATGGAAAGGTATTGGGAGTTCCAAGAAGGAAGTGCATCCCTTCATTGATTTGGGCAGAACCAAAACCAAGTGTAGAGGCGACGCCGACAATAGTGGCAAAAACAGCCAGAACATCAATCAATTTGCCAATTGGGCCAGCCATACGTTTTTTGCCGAACAAGGGAATCAGCGTTGCACTGATAAGTCCAGGGGCCCCGTTATGGAATTTCGAATAAGCCAGTGCCAATGCGACAAGACCATATACGGCCCATGCATGCAGTCCCCAATGGAAGAAAGAAAACTGCATGGCTTCTGTGATGGCCTGGTTTGTACCGGTTTCTGCCCGTGGAGCACTGATGAACGCATGGGAAATCGGTTCTGAAGTGGTCCAGAAAACCAATCCCATCCCCATCCCTGCGCTGAACAGCATCGCAAACCAGGAAAGCAGGGAGAATTCAGGTTCATCTTCCGATTTGCCAAGTTTTATAGAAGAAAAGCGTGAAAAGATGAGATAAATGCAGAAAACAAGAATAAGAAAAACAGTGGTCAGGTAATACCAACCGAACACACTTGAGATATCAGCTGTCAGATTGCCTGTCAGCTCCTTGAAGTTTTTGGGTATGAAAAACCCCCACATCACAAGGGCGAGACAGATCGCCAGTGAAATCCAAAACACGGATGTAACATTTTTCAAATTGGTTCCTCCTAAAATAAAGCTATTTTGCAGTGGAATTAAGATGAAGAAGCGCGCCGGTTAAAACAGCATCTCTTTTTCAGGGCTGTAAACTTTCCATTCCCAAAGCAAATAAAAGTAGTATCAGACGCTATGTATAAAGGTTTTGCTTCTTATTTGCTTTAGCCTATTTTACATAGGCATAAACGCAAACGCAAAAAAGCAGAATAAATTTGCTGCTAATTTATCTCGAACTCACAATAAATAGTTATATTACAATCTGTAATATAACGCACTTTAACGTAACGTAATTGTTAAATTTGAACTGTCGTTTTGTCATTGTACTGAAATGTTTAAGTGTTATAGTTTGTCTTGTGTTAGTGAAAAGGAGGAATTTCATTTATGAAAAAGCAAATCGTTACACTAACTGCAATCGCAGCATTAAGTGTAGGCGCGGCAACAACAGCAAGCGCTGACTCAACGTATACAGTCAAATCCGGTGACACTCTGTGGGGCATCTCACAAGCCAACAATGTTTCAGTAAGTGAGTTAAAAGGATGGAACGATCTATCATCAGATCTAATCTTCCCGAAACAACAGCTTAGCATTGGGGAAGAAAAGCAAGAGGCAGCAGCAGAGAAATCATCTTATACAGTTAAAAGCGGAGATACTTTGTATCGCATCGCAGTAAATCACGGAATTTCTTTAGACCAGCTAATGAGCTGGAACGGCATTACAGGCCACTTGATCTATCCTGGTGACAAATTGGTAGTCAGCGGCGGAACAGCAATCTCAGTTCCAAAAGCTCCTGCTCCAGCAGCTACAACAGCACCAGCGCCAGCGCAGTCAACTGCACCGGCACAATCTTCAGCACCGGCAACAGCACCACAATCCGGTAAAGAAATGACAGTATCAGCAACAGCTTACACAGCTTATTGCACAGGATGCTCAGGTATCACTGCAACAGGTATTGACTTACGTTCGAACCCGAACCAAAAAGTTATCGCAGTAGACCCGACAGTTATCCCACTTGGATCTACAGTATGGGTTGAAGGCTATGGAACAGCAATCGCTGGAGATACTGGCGGAGCTATCAAAGGAAACAAAATTGACGTGTTCATCCCGTCAAGAGATGCAGCTCTTCAATGGGGCCGCAAAAACGTAACAATCAAAATTCTTAAATAGAATAAACTAGCTACAAAGCCGAGGTGACCATTCCCTTGGCCTTTTTTTATGGGAAAAATCTGGTGCAGGCTTTGAGAAAGTGATTAATTTGTAAGAAGATTCCGATATTTAGTGGAATTCACTTGTTTAATTCGATACACTGAGAGAGAACGATGATGCAATGAAGTAGAATCCGTTAATGGGAAAAAATATGTACCATAGGAGGATGCAGCATGCCGATGAACATTAAAGTGATAGAGGATTTAAGCAAAGTGGATGTTTCAAAATTGGTGGAAGAAAGTGAAGCGGAAGGATACCGATTCCTAAGACGACTGGTCAATCAATACGAGGATGGCACGAATACATTCAATAAAGCGGGTGAAGTGCTTTACGGAGTTTGGGATCCAGCCGGTGAATTAGTGGCAATCGGCGGTTTGAACAGAGATCCTTATTCCGATAAAAGCGGAATCGGCAGACTGAGAAGGTTTTATATTTCCGAGCATGCACGCAGGCAAGGCATAGGCACGAAATTGCTGAAAGAGATTTTAAATTACGGCCAAGGCCATTTCAGTGAAATTGTAGTGCGCACCGACTCATCCAATGCGGATGCTTTTTATAGGGCGAACGGATTCTCCGGTGATCTCGGCATGCCTGACGTTACGCATTCTATCGTATTGGATAACGAATATTCCAAAGAAGCGAAGTAATTATAGAAGGAACAGGAAATGGCTGCCGGAAAGTTCCGGTGGCTTTTTCATTTTGTTTGCTGATTCACAGGTTATAGCGCAAAGTAATATATGTATGAGAATTCAGTCCTTACATGGCAAAAAATAATTGAAAAGAGATGGAATATGAGAAAAGTGACAGTAACGGATTATCAACCGGAGTGGAAAAGGAAATTTCAACAGGCAGCAAAAGAAATCAAACAGATTTTCAGGGAAGAATGTATTGAAATCCACCATATTGGCAGTACATCAATAGAAGGAATGGCAGCTAAACCGGTTATAGATATAATGCCTGTGGTCCGCGAAATAGAGTCTGTTGACCGAGTGATCCGCGAAATGGAGAAGCTTGGCTATGAATCGAAAGGCGAGAATGGACTCCCAGGCCGCAGATATTTCCAGCGGGGCGGCGATGAGCGTACTCATCATATACATATATATGCTGAAGGAAACCCGGAAGTCGACAGACATTTAGCATTCAGGAATTATTTAAGGCAAAATCCCCAAGAGGCGGAAGAATATGGTATGTTGAAAAAGAAGTTGGCACATGATTTTCCATATGATATCGACCAATATATTGCCGGCAAGGAAGAACTGGTTGCCCGCATCGAAAAAAATGCAGGAGGAGAGATTTGATGGAAATGTCGAATTGGAAAGGCGCTTCCGGTATCTGCTTCAATGATAATAGAGAAGTTTTGATGGTATTGCAGGGACCGCCGGACGAAGAAAAGAAATGGGCCTTGCCTGCGGGACCGCCGGAAGGGGACGAAACGCTTGAAGAAAGTTGTGTTCGTGAATTCTTCGAAGTAACAGGGCTTATGGTCCGCATTCTTAAAAGTGCAGGAGTGAAAAAAGACAGCTTTGACAATTCTGATGTCTCGGTGGAATTGCATTATTTTTTGGTTGAAATTATCGGCGGTGAAATCACGGTTCTGGAAGGCGACCCCTGGATTCAGGAAATTACCTGGCAGCCGATTGAAAAGCTGGAGTTATTGGACCTTGCTGATCCGGAGGAAGCGGAACTGATTAAATCTGTACTCAAAAACTAGAGATGGAACATGGGGGATGGGAAACTTGGAGATGTTCGGAAGGGTAATGATGGCGTTGTTTATTGGGGTAGCCATTTGTTTTTTCGGGCTGCCTGTCCTGTTTATCGCAGCGTTAAATGGAGATTTGCATTTCATCGGCCTTATTGTTGCTGCAATGCTTTCCGTCTGGCTGTTATATATTTTCTCAGACATCGAATTATACAAAAAGCCGAAAGGCAAGAAAATCGCTGCTGGAATTATCGGTCTTTGTCTGGTGATCGGCGCTTCTTTTTCAATTCCGCATTTTTATAAGCAAAGTTTTGCGGAGGTTGATGGGGAAGTGGACCTTTATGAATATGAGCCTTTTACAGACAGCGGTAAGTTGGCGCAGCCGGATGCCCCTTCCAGTTTTAAAATAGAAAACGAGTTGCCGAAGCTTGATGGTGCAACCGCACTTTATCCCTTGTATGCCGCATTTACTGAAGCAGTCTATCCGAGCGGACAGTATCTGCCTTATGATCCCGCTTTCAGCAAAGTAGTTTCGACGACCACTCCTGAAGCATATGACCGGCTCATTGAAGGCAAGGTGGACATCATTTTTGTTGCCGGTCCGTCCAGCGGTCAAATAAAAAAAGCCGAAAACTTGGGTGTTGAACTAAAAATGACTCCAGTCGGACGTGAAGCGTTTGTCTTTTTCGTCAATTCCCGAAATCCTGTGGATGGTTTGAAGAGTGAAGAAATTAAGGGGATTTATTCGGGTGACGTGAAAAATTGGTCGGACGTCGGCGGAAAGAATGACGAAATCCGTGCTTTTCAACGTCCGGTAGATAGCGGAAGCCAGACGACATTCCTCAAATTTATGGAAGATACTCCAGTCCAAGAGCCGGAAATAGAAGAAATGGCTTCCGGTATGGGCGGCATCATCAGTGAAGTGGCTAGTTACAGAAACTATAAAAATGCCATCGGCTACACGTTCAGGTTCTTCGCGGTGGATATGGTGCAAAACGATAAAATCAAATTATTGGCGATTGACGGAGTGGAGCCGACCATTGAAACGATTCGTTCAGATGAATATCCATTGTCTTCGGAATTCTATGCTGTAACGGCAGGGTCTGATAATCCCAATATAGAAGCTTTTATCGATTGGATTGTTTCGGAAGAAGGACAGGAATTGGTGGAACGCACCGGTTTCGTTTCTATTGAGTGAAGGATTAGAAATCACAGGAGCGGGTATTTTATAGAGTAACGACCCATTGAAGGAGGGGAAGGCGTGAAGAAGGATAAAGAAAATCACGAAGGTGAAGAATTGATTCCTGAAGTCGAGCCCCGTCGAAATGCGCCAAATGAGAAAGAAATGGATCCTATGCCGGATCGTGACTTGGAGTACCAAGAAAATTCCAATGAAAAATACAGAGACCAAAATTAAAAATGTTGAAAAAGCAAGTCTTTGCGGGCTTGCTTTTTTAGTTGTTCACTGTATGGAATATTCTGATTTTGGATTGACTGTTTTGCCGATATTGATTAGAATGGAACAAATGAACGAAGGAGGTGGGTATGATGAATCAAACTGGTAAGCGCATGACGGAGTGTCAGGAATATCTCTACATTCTGCATGGCGTCACTTTCACTGGAATCGATGCAAGGGAGAAGTCTGTCCTTTTTCAGCTAATCGAATCGTGTGAAATTTACCAGTAAGAGACATCTGCCTGCAAACGGAATTACCAAAAGGCATGCGTCTTTGCATGCCTTTTTTGTTTTGGCCGGCGTCTCTTCCACAGATGAAAGGAAGAGAACTATGATAATCAGCCAATTTCAACATTTACAATGCCATTTTGCGACACATAAATTATTCAATCATATAAAAGGGGAAGTTGCGGAGGGCAAACGAATCGGCCTTGTCGGCCGCAATGGCGAAGGGAAAACGACGCTGCTGAACATTCTGGCCGGCGACCTGGAACCGGAAGAAGGAACGGTGACCTGGAAAAAAGGAAGTGTCGTCGGTCTATTGAAGCAAACCCCCGACGAACAAGGAGATAGAGCGGTCCATAATTTACTGACTTCTGTATTTGCGGAGCTCACTGAAACGCAGGAGCAATTGAAGATGATGGAGAAGCGAATGGAAACGGCAGCACCAGCGGAACTGGAAAAGCTGCTGTCACGTTACGGAAGCGCTCAGGATGAGTTCATTCGGCGCGGGGGTTATGAGATTGATGTCCGAATCGATCAGGTATTGAACGGTTTAAAAATTTTCCATCTGAAACACGAGAGTTGGGAACATCTGAGCGGCGGCGAGCGGACTAAAGTTGGACTCGCGAAACTATTATTGCAGGAACCGGATCTTCTGCTGCTTGACGAACCGACGAACCACCTTGATCTGGAGGCGATTGAATGGCTGGGCTCATTCATCAGCCATTACAAAGGAACTGTGGTGCTGGTCTCGCATGACCGTTATTTTCTTGATGAGACTGTTACACATATTTGGGAGCTGGATCAGGGAGAACTGATTCAATATACAGGGAATTATTCCTCTTATGTGAAAGAGCGGGAAGCGCGGCTATTGATTGAGTTCCAGCAGTTCCAGGACCAGCAGAAAAAGATACAGAAGATGAAGGAAACGATCAAGCGCTTGAAAGAATGGGCGAACCGGGCCAATCCGCCGAATGCAGGAATGCACAGGAGAGCCAAAAGCATGGAGAAGGCATTGGCGCGGATAGAAGTGCTCGACCGGCCGGTTCTTTCCAGAAAACAGATGGCCCTCGATTTTCAATCCGGTGAGCGCAGCGGCCGTGACGTAGTATTAATGGAAGACGTTTGGAAAGGTTATGGAGAGCGTATACTTTTCCACGATGCTTCACTTCATATCCGGTTTGGTGAACGCGTGGCCATTGTCGGTTCCAACGGGACAGGCAAAACGACCTTGCTCAACCTCATACTCGGCAAGGAAGAAATTGATGCCGGCGTGATTAGAGCGGGCACCAGCTTATCCATCGGGCACTTATCACAGCATACGCTGGAAATGGACAACGACCGGAGTATTATTGACGAATTCCGGGATGTGGTGCCGGTATCCGAATTCGAAGCCAGGCATTTATTGGCGAAATTCCTGTTCTTTGGAAACATGGTCTTCCAGCCGGTACGGCAATTGAGCGGCGGCGAACGGATGAGGCTGCGTCTTGCGCAATTGATGCATATGAATCATAACCTCTTGGTATTGGATGAGCCGACCAACCATTTGGATCTGGAAGCAAAAGAAGTTATGGAAGAAGCATTGGCGGACTTTCCTGGTACGATTATTGCGGTCTCCCATGACCGTTACTTCCTGGATAAATTGTTTCCGGTGACCTATTGGCTCCATGACCAGCAGATTGAACGTTTCGAGGGCGGATATTCTGCAGCGAAAACCAAGCGCAGTCTGATGGCCGTTGAATAATATTTTCCCTATAAAGCTTGTAAGGCTTGTGGTTATGGCATAATAGGGAGAGTTATGAATTTGACTATCGAAGGAGCAAATGGAATTATGGCTGCAATTGGTACAATACCAACTAATATATCTTTACTCAGTGCTCTTGATCATATAGGGGAAACGATTATGATTGCGGATACTTCCTATAATATCAGGTGGATGAATTCGGAAGCCTGCCGTCTATTGACTGAAGTATCTCCTTTATACGGAATAGAGAGTTGCGAAGAAATGATCGGGATGAATATGGATTTATTCCATAGAATGCCGGAACATCAAAAAAAAGTGATGGGCGAGTTAAAAGATGTCCACCGGGCAAGGATCAACATCCGGAATGAGTTTGTCACGGATATTGTCATCACCCCAATCGATGGTGAAGAAGGCGGTATTGACGGCTATATCATTATGCTGATGGATGTTACTACCCAAGCAGAAGAGAAAGAACGGACGGAAAAACTTATCAAGGAATTGTCTATTCCAATGCTGCATATTTGGGACAAGACTCTCGCACTTCCATTGATCGGAGAATTTGATAAAGCGCGTTCCGACCAATTGACTGCCACTGTCTTGACTGAATGCGCTGAAAAAAGCATTGAATATGTCTTGCTTGATTTGAGCGGCATTACGGAATTCGAGAACCAGGTGCGTTATCAGATCCAAATGATGGCGGATAGCCTCAGTTTAATCGGCACTTCCTGCATTTTGGTTGGCATCAGCCCGCAACTGGCAATGTCGATTGTCCAATTGGAAAGTAATATCCCTACATTCAGTTCAGCTAATTCTGGGCTGCATTATATTATGGGAAAACAGAATCAATAAGAAAAGCGCAAGCGCCTGTCCAGCTCTGAAAGGCATAAGACGAAACAGCGAAGTGGCGTTCTTTGCCACGCAGCTGGGGCGGCTTATGACCCGAAGAGCTAGGCGCTGGAGTCTGGACAGCGCAACACTCGTTTTAAGAACCTTTTGAATTAGAAGAGTTATACTTTTTTAACCATAAGAAAAGCGGCCATCTGAACTTCAGATGTGCCGCTTTATTTTGTCTCTGGTGGTGCTTCAATCCATTCCTGGGACCAGCTTTGGATTTCATCCATAACCGGTTTCAGCGATTTTCCTTTTTCAGTCAGTTCATATTCGATACGGACTGGAGTTTCCGGATAAACGGTGCGTGAAACGAGCCCTTGGACTTCAAGATTTTTCAGACGTTCGGAAAGCAAGCGTCCGCTGATGCCGATTACTTCGGTCAACTGGCTGAAACGCTGAGGACCTGATAAAAGCTGATAAATGATTAAACCTGTCCAGCGCTGGCTGAGGATGGAAATGGCAGATTCGAAACGGGGACAGATAACGGATGTGTCCATGATTGCTCACTCCTTTCTTCATATAATAGCACAGCTCTCCTCTAATATAAAAGAATTTAGTTACTTGACACTTTATAGTAACTAAATTACAATTGGTTACATAAAGTAACTAACTAATAAATGAAATGAGGACTGCAATATGAGCTTTCATCAAAAACCTGTAACTTATACAGATGAAGTCGGATTAAAAGTACTCGATCTTGCAGGGATGAAGAAGTTTTACCAGGACATCATCGGATTTCAAGTGATTTCTGAAAATGCCAATGAAGTTCGCCTTGGCACAGACGGGAAAAGTTTGATCAGATTGTCAGCCCGTGACGGGTTGCAGCCGAAACCGGATCGATACGCCGGCTTATACCATTTCGCGATTTTATTGCCGAGCCGTAAAGAACTGGGGAAAATCCTTTTGCATCTTCACCAGCAGGGGATTCGCCTTGGTTCATCCGATCACCTGGTGAGCGAAGCACTGTACCTATCGGACCCGGAAGGAAACGGCATTGAAATATACCGTGACCGCGATCCGGAAGAATGGAAATGGAATAACGGTGAAGTGTTGATGGCGGTTGATCCAATCGATGCAGAGGGAGTAGTGCAGGAAGCTGCTCTGTCCAAGGAAAGCTGGAGCGGCATGCCGTCGGGTACTGTAATGGGCCACGTTCATCTGCATGTATCAAACCTTAACGAAGCGCAAGAGTTTTATACTGAAGGTCTTGGATTTGAAGTTGTGACTTCGATGGGCGGCCAGGCATTATTCTTATCCGACCAAAAATACCATCACCACATCGGGCTCAATGTCTGGAACGGCACCGGCATTCCGGCTCTTCCGGACCAAGCGGCCGGTTTGGATTTCTACACACTGGTTTTCGCTGACGAAGCCAAGCGCAGCCAAACCGCTGAACGCCTTCGCGCACTCGGCGCAGAAGTGACAGAAACAGCGGATTATTGGGAAACGCGCGATCCATCCGGCAATAAAATCAGGATGGCAGTTTAATGAAATATAGTAAGATCCCGGCTCAGTTCAACTTTGAGCGGGGGTTTTTTTATAGAATTTTATTTTCTGAAAGTTTAAAAAACAGAATGAGAGAATGCTATAATTTTTTTGTATCCAAATGAAGGGGGTGTGGAATGGAAAGAGATGACGCAATTTTATTGACGGAATTGAAAGCACTTGAAGCTTTGATCAGCCGATTGCCCGCACAACATTCTTACCGAAAATTTCTGGAAGTGGAATTGCATCGGACAAGTGCTGGTAAGCGAGGAGAGGAAAAACTGCTTAAAAAATTGGCTGAATTTAATTGGAAGGAAACCCATTTAATCCTTCCGGATGTGAGTTTGAGCCGGGACAATATGAAAATTCAGCTGGACAGCCTGTTATTGACGCATTCACAAGCAATCATAATTGAATCGAAAAATATTCACGGAAAGATCCATTTTGACGTCTCCACCGGCGAATTTTTCCGATATGATAATGATGGGAAAAAGACAACAATGGAAGATCCGGCGATCCAACTGAAGAGGAATATGCGTTTTTTTGATGATTGGTTGAAATCAAAGAAACTGGACCTTGCCGTAAAAGGTCTTATCGTTTTTACATCTAAAGAATGTGAATTCATCTCCAAACCGCAGAACGTCCCCGTCTGCAAAACATACCAACTCCATGATTATCTCTACAGCATGCTCGAAGCGACATCCCAGCAGTCACCAATCAATTTAAAAAAACTGAAAAAATTAATCGAAAGCCAGCAGACGCCATACAAGAGAATCCCCCTATGCGATTATTATCGTATTGAACCATCGATTTTGATCAAGGGTGTTCGCTGCGGGAAATGCGGAAGTTTTGGGAGCGGCACAATAAAAAGAATTTATTGGTATTGCAATAAATGCGGCAATGCCGATGCGCATGCCATGCATAATACATTAAAGGAATATTTCACATTGGTAAGCCATACGATTTCCAATAGCGAATTACGGAAATTTTCACTGTTGGAATCCCGTCATGCAGCCTCCAGAATCCTGTTGAAATATGACCTGGAGATAAGCGGTGAACAAAAAGTGCGGCTGTACCGGGTTAGACTGCCAAATTGAAGGGAAATTACCTTTGCCGATCACAAATGAGTGGTAGCCGATCATAAAGTGTCCGTAGCCGATCACAAATGGTTGGTAGCCGATCATAAAACGGTCTTAGCCGATCACAAATTTCCGCACAGTAGCTCTTTTGTCTACAAAAAGCATGTGCCACATCTTTTTACTCTAAAAATCTTCTGATTTAAGGTGTGCCAGTTGCGAAATAGCATAAAATATTAAAAATCTCGTCGAAATGCACAAAAAATATCAAATTAAAAAGGTATGCGCAAACTCGGCGCATACCTTTTTATTGGTCAAAAGAAACTTTGGAGCAGCTTTGACCATTTTTCATGAAAAATATGTCGTCAGCGTTTTTTGCTGATAATTGTGAGATTGCATAACGGTCTGCGGCAGCCGAATGGTTTGCCCGCATTTCCTGGTAGGCCAGCTGGCGTTCCTGGCTCTTTAACTCTTCCAACGGGTTGCCGTAGAACAAAAGCAGGATTGATCCAAATGCAACGGTGATTAAAGTGATGCCCAGAAATGAAAGGAACCCCTTCATATGAAACCCCGCTTTCTAGTGTTTGCTTATTATATGGAACGCAGAGCGGACAGAAAGGTTCCCTGTTGATGTATGCTGCCGTCTGGGTGATACTTATTTTAATAAATACGTTCAAAAAAGGAGGGATCGGTTTGCTGTCATTGCAAACGAAAATTTGTCTTTTGTTCGGTATCGAAATTCCGGTTATCCAGGCAGGCATGGCCGGAGGGCCGGCAACTGCGAAGCTGACTGCGGCTGTAAGTGAAGCGGGCGGTTTGGGAACATTGGGGGCAGCCTATATGGAGCCTGAAGCATTGCGAAAGGCGATTGCTGAAATAAAAGAAGCTACGGGGCAGCCGTTTGCAGTCAATATCTTCACATCTAAAGACAAAGACGATTTCTCCCGACTTGTGGATGTACAGCACGCCTTAGCTCCATTCCGAAAAGAATTAAAGATTGAAGAACCTCAAATTACAAGCTCAGCGGATTGGAGCCGGCAGCAATTCGACATCTGTATGGAAATGGGAGTCCCGGTCGTCAGCACGGCTTTTGGTTTATTGGAACCGGAGCAGATGGAGGCGGCCAAAGCAGCGGGCATCCCAATAATCGCTATGGCGACAACCGTGGAGGAAGCGAAACAGGCCGAAAGCTCAGGCGTTGACGCGGTAGTTGCTCAAGGAAGCGAAGCGGGTGGGCATAGGGGGACGTTTTCCCTCAAAACTCATTCGAATGGTGCACAAATCGGCACACTGTCACTGGTTCCGCAAATTGTGGATGCAGTCAAAATTCCTGTCATCGCAGCGGGCGGCATTGCTGATGGACGCGGCCTCATCGCAGCCCTTGCTCTTGGTGCCGATGCCGTACAAATCGGTACGCGCTTCCTGTTGGCTGAAGAAGCCGGTACGCATCCTGCTTATCAGCAGAAATTGATGGATGCGAATGAAGAACAGACAGTTGTAACCAAAAACTTTTCGGGCCGTCCCGCACGCGCTATAAAAAATCGTTTTCTGTCAGAATTTGAAGAAATGGGAACCCAACCGCTGCCTTTTCCGTCTCATAATACAGTTACGAGAGATATTCGTGCAGCTGCCGCTAAACAGGGCAACAGCGAATTCATGTCCCTGTGGGCAGGTCAGTCACTCAGGCTCATAAACGGCAAGGCATCGGCAGCTGAGATGATCGGCGAAATCATGGAGGACGCCCGAAACATCATTGGAGAATAGCGCTTTGGAATCAGCAGATTTCTGCAGGATAATCACAGCGGGCATGATATACTTATAAAAGTGATTTTTTAAAAAGAGGAGATTGGCTAAATGGAATGGAAAAATATATACCGCGGCATTTTGATGGGCATCAGTGACTTGATCCCCGGCGTCAGCGGAGGAACTATCGCGTTTATTTTAGGGATTTATGATCGTTTGCTTGAAGCGATCAGCGGATTTTTCAGCCGTGAATGGAAAAAACATCTGGGCTTTTTGGTTCCGCTCGTAATTGGGGTTGGAGTGACGTTGCTTCTTTTCAGCCGGGTCATCGAGTTTTTGCTCGAGCATCATTACGAAGCGACGCAATTCTTTTTCATGGGGCTGATCTTAGGCGTAATCCCCTATATTATGAAGCAGGCTGAAGTGAAACGGAATTTCACGAAACGCCATTTCGCTGTTTTGATCCTGATCGGAATCGCTTTGGCTTCAACAGCGTTCATCGGAACAAACGAAGATATAGCACCGATTGAGCAATTGAGTGTGCCGGTCTTCTTCACCCTCTTTTTCTCCGGCTGGCTTGCCAGTATGGCGATGTTGCTTCCGGGAATCAGCGGCTCGTTCATTCTTTTACTGTTGGGCGTCTACACGACAGCGATCAACGCTTTGTCGACTTTGAATATTCCAATTGCCCTGGCGATCGGTGCCGGCGTCATTGTCGGATTTATCGTCAGCAGTAAAGCAATACGCTATTTGCTCGAGAACTACACATATGTAACATATGCGGCAATTATCGGGCTGATTCTTGGTTCTTTGTTTGTTGTATTCCCAGGTTTCGCTTCTGACACGATGACCTTGGTGACAAGCCTGATCACCTTCACTGTCGGTTTGGTATTCACCTTGCTGTTCAGTTCGCCGAAGAAAACCGTCATTACCGATTAATCAATAAATACGGAAAGCCCTCTGATTTTAGAGGGCTTTTTTTGGGGGGGAAGATTTCTGCACACTTGTGTCTTTTGTAAGTAAAAATAAACTTTGGTGGATTGAATTCAATTATTTGGAAATTAAAGAGGGCATATCTATCTTTTTATTTCTACATAAGGATTTCGGCTTTGTCCGAAGTTCTTTTTGCTTTATAGAACGGCGTGGAGAGATTAAACTGAACAGAAGAGGTGATTGCGCGTGCGAAAATTATTCTTATTGTTGGTCATTGTCGCTTTGGTTTATTTCGCACGGCCGCTTTGGGAAGAACCGGTCGGCGAGTATGTGGATTTGAGTTTTCTTGACACTGTTGAAAATGCCATTGGAAATCTCGCTGACGGCCCGGATGTAACAGAAGCACTCGACGAGGCGAAGGAATTTACCACACGCTTCGCGAGCCAATTGCAATCACTGGTGAGGTCAGATACAGCTGAAATGCCGGAAGCTGTCGAAAAACCTGAACTGTCCGAAACTGATTCTGTGTTCGCCATCCATAATGTCACAATCGGCATGTCCAAAGAAGAAGCACAGGTCAAAGTGGGATTGCCGCTTCGCCTGATGAAGAACGAGTATGGAACCGATTGGCACAGCTATCATACCAATTACCAGAATTACGTGCTGCTGGCTTACGATAAAGACGGCAATGTCAACGGCATGTTCACGAATCAGAATTTAATTTCTTCCACTGAAGGCATTACGATGGCCTCCAATAAAGAAGAAGTACGCAGTCAATTTGGGGTTCCGTTGAAGAGCCTTCAAAAAGGGAATGTCCAGTACATTCTCGATACCCGCGAAGAATACGATTTATTTAAAGTCGGTGATTTGTATATCACGGTTTTCTATGATATTCACGAGGAAAGCACAGTGACGGCCCTCCAGGTCATCCATGAAGATTTAGAGGAAGACCGTCCCGAAATTTATGCCGCGCCTGATGACGAACTTCGCGAAGGTTATGAATATCTGCTGTTCGAGCTGACGAATTCGGCCCGGATCCAGCGGGAATTGCCGCTTTTGAAATGGGACGAACAGGCAATGCTGACAGCGCGTAAGCATAGTGAGGATATGGCGGAAAATGAATACTTCAGCCATACCAATAAAGAAGGAGAGTCGCCATTCGACCGGATGTCGGACGATGGCATCAACTTTTTCGTCGCCGGTGAAAATTTGGCATACGGCCAGTACAGCAGTATTTTCGCTCACGAGGGTCTGATGAATTCCATTGGCCACCGTGAAAATATAGTCAAGCCTGATTTTGGCTATCTAGGTGTCGGTGCAGCATTCAACAGCGAAAACCAGCCGTTTTATACAGCTAATTTCTTTAATAGATGATATTGACAATGTGGCAAAAAGCCGGTCCGCTAAGCGGATCGGCTTTTTTGGTGTGTTTTTGGCGAGTTGGGCGTATTTGAGTGAAAGTTGGGCATAAATCAGCTGAAGTTGGGCGTATTTCGACTAAAGTTGGGCGTATTCGGTCCGAAGTTGGGCATAAACTGAAAATCGTTAAAAATTATAAGAGTTTTGAAACCATTCTCTTTCAGGTGCGTATGATAAGAGTGCCGAATACATAAAAAAGCTGACCCTCGTCAAAGGGTCAGCAAACGTTTCGTTTATTTTATTAGTTAAGCAGGAGCCATGCCAGAACGACAAGCGGTCCGACAATGAAGCAGTAGATTGCGAAATATTTCAATTGTCCTTTGGCCATTATGTTCATGAACCATTTAAGGGAGAAGTACGAAGCGATCAGTGAGCCGATGAAGGCCATGATATAAGGTACGGCCAATGTGGCAAGGTTGTCATCGTTCAGAATATCGGAGATGCTGAGAACAGCGCCGCCAAGGCTGATCGGGATGAACAGCAGGAAAGAAAAGCGCAATGCCGTTTCCTGGTTGATGCCGCGTGCCATTGCCGCAACGATTGTGGCACCGCTGCGGCTGATGCCTGGAATCAGGGCTACAGATTGAGCAAGCCCGATAATGATGGCATCTTTCATCGTCAAGTTGCCGTCTTTGCGTTTGCCATGGATGTCGCGGATCAGCCAAAGCGCAAACCCTGTGATGACCAAAGTAACGCCGACGGTTACAATAGTGGAAAGGTAATCATCGATGGTGTCCTGGAAAAGCAAGCCGATTATGGCTGCGGGAATAGTTGCTACTACCAGGTAAACGATGAACATGAAATCGCGTGTCGTTTCTTCGTCTTTTACTTTGAAAAACCTCACGCCGTTGACGATTAGGCGCTGGATGTCTTCGCGGTAAATGATGAGTACAGCAATCAGCGAAGCAGTGTTGACCAGCAAGGCAAATGTAGACACACTGCCTTCGATTTCGACATCAAGAAAGTATTGGGCGATCAGCAAATGTCCGCTGGAGGAAATCGGAATCGGTTCCGTCAATCCTTGAAATAAGCCAAGCAGTAAAAATTTTATCGTAAGCCATAATTGTTCCATTTAAAAATAACTCCTTCTTCGTGTTTAAGATTATGTATAGGCAATGGTTTAGACGCAACAGCAACAGTAAAGTTCGCTTTCACAAAGAATAATAATAACATAATTTCATGGTAAACTGGGTATACCGTAGAAATAAAAGGAGGGAAACTTTTGACAAATAAACTTTGGTTCCAAGCAGGAGTCGGAATTATCCTGGCTTTAGTCATTATTCGTTTATTTATAGAAGTACAAGGGATATTCGACCCGCTATTCATTATCGCAGGAACAATATTTGTGCCGCTGCTTCTTGGCGGAGTACTGTTTTATCTGACACGTCCCATTCTTTACTTTCTTGAAAAACGCGGACTGCCGAAATGGGCGTCCATTATCAGTATCATTCTTGCGATTGTACTGGTTTTTTGGGTTCTTTATGCCTTGATCGGACCGGTTGTAACGGACCAGGTCAACTCTTTGGTAGATAGTGCGCCGGAAATTATAGAAGACGTCGAAGGTTATGCACAATATCTGCTGGATCAGCGCAGCCGTCTGCCGGATAGCGTACAGGAACAGATTAACGGAATGACCGATAATATCGGTGATTGGGCGAGCAACATCGGCTCGGTATTGATGTCGTTCATTACCGGTTTGATTTCAGGAATCGTATCGTTGATTCTTGTGCCGTTTTTCTTGATTTACCTGTTAATCGATCATAAGAAGTTCGTGCCTTTCGTCTCAGGGTTCTTTTCAGGAGAACGGAAATCATGGATCATCAAAGCCTTGCAGGATATTGACAAGACATTGAGAGCGTATATCCAGGGGCAGTTATTCGTCAGCTTCCTGGTTGGACTCATGCTGCTGATCGGATATTGGATTATTGACCTGGAATATGCATTGCTGTTGGCCCTGATTGGTATGGTGACGAACGTCATCCCATTCCTCGGCCCATATATCGCAGTAATACCAGCTGTTATCATTGCATTGGTGACTGATCCGGTTAAAGTGATCTGGGTACTGGTCATCATGCTCGTAGCCCAGCAGATTGAAGGGAACCTGATCACGCCGAATGTCATGGGGAATGCGCTTGATGTTCATCCTTTGACGGTTATCACCTTAATTTTGGCAGCCGGCAGTATCGCAGGTCTTTGGGGCATCATCCTGGCCATTCCTTTTTACGCCGTTGTGAAATCAATTGCGAAAAATGTTTATGCAAGGCGACAGGAAATAAGGGAAACAGCTACACGAGATGTTTAACGAGACCTCCATGAATTCATATTCATGGAGGTTATTTTATTGATGGTAATTCCTTGACGAAAAATAGTCTACCCCCTAAACTGTGTATAGTTAGTTGAGGGGGTAGACTATTTTGGATCAACGAATACAAGAAGCAGTGGATCTCTTTACGGAAGTGATGGTCTATGGCACAGAGAAAGTCATCAAGTCAGTCGATCATCCGCTTTGGAAGGAATATTCACCTGAACAGATGCAGATGCTGAAACTGATCAGCAAAGAAAAACAAATAACTTCCAGCCGTCTGGCAGTGCTGCAATCAGTACATAAATCTGCAATATCGAGCAGGATTAAAAAGCTGCTGCAAAAAGAATTGATTCGCATTGCCGAAACGGATGATAAGCGGACGAAAATGCTTGAAATAACAGATGCAGGCAGGGAAGTTCTGGCGCAGTCAGACAAGGCTTTGACCGAATACATCGAAAAGCTGATGTCGGAGCAGATCGAGGACAAAGAAATAGACGAGTTCCTCATCATTTTCCGTAAGCTTAAAAAGATTCTAAAAATGGATGAGGTGTAAATTATGAAGACGATATTAAAACTTAAATGGCCGATCCTGATCGGTTTAATCATATTGACAGCCGCTCTTTTCCTCTTGGCGCCAAACTTGACCGAGCAGGCGGAAGAAGCGGGGTCATTCCAGCTTTCTGAAGATGCTTCATCCCAGCAGGCCGCGGATATTCTGGCGGATGCCGGAGCTGCTGCACAAACCATTTCCGTCGTCATTCCAATGGAGTCGGAACTGGATGATTCAATGCGTGATACGCTGGAGCAGATGGTTGCGGATATTGAAGCGATGGGAGAACCGGTTACGTCTGTGTTGAACCCGGTGGAAAGTGAAGAACTGGAAGAACAACTGATTTCGGAAGACGGAGAAACGATCTTGATTCCAATCACCTTGGATGGTTCCGATGAAGAAGTGAACCAGGTTGCGGATGAAATTCGTAAAAATGTCATCCCCTCCGATTTAACAGCTTATATTACAGGTGAAGCTATTATTAATAATGATGTTAACATTAGTGCCCAGGAAGGTTTGAAGCGTACAGAAATCATTACAGTCATATTGATTTTCGGCTTATTGCTGGCGGTTTTCCGTTCGATCGTGACGCCGTTCATACCGCTTGTGGCAGTCGGGATTTCTTATTTGCTCAGCCAATCGATCGTGGCATTTTTCATTGATTGGTTCGGATTCCCGGTTTCAAACTATACACAAATATTCCTGGTAGCGATTCTGTTCGGGATCGGTACCGATTACTGTATCCTGCTGCTCAGCCGTTATAAGGAAGAATTGTCTTCCGGGCATGGTGTGGAAGATGCAATCGTCAATACGTATAGAACGGCTGGGCGCACACTGCTGATTAGTGGACTTGCCGTATTCATCGGTTTCTCTGCCATTGGTTTTGCGGATTTCCCGATCTTTAAATCAGCTGTAGCCGTCGCGGTGGGGATTTTTGTTCTGCTGCTCGTGCTGTTTACGGTCGTACCGTTCTTCATGGCGGTTCTGAAGGAAAAATTATTCTGGCCGTCAAAAAAATCCGCTTCCCATTCAGACAGCAAAATCTGGATTTGGATGAGCAAGCTGTCGATCAACCGGCCTTTATTGTCGATGCTGGTTGTAGCAATCATTACCGTGCCGTTATTGTTTACGTATGATAACGATTTGTCTTTCAACACCGTTGACGAAATCGGCGGGGAATATGAATCCGTGAAAGGACTTCGGGCGATTGAAGATGGCTTTGGAAAAGGTGAATCTTTGCCTGTCCAGGTTATTTTCAAATCTGATGATGCTTTGACGAATGAAGAAACGATTCCTTATTTTGAACTGGTCAGCCGCGAAGTTGAAAAAATTGACGGTGTCGATTCGGTTCGTGCCATTACGCGTCCGACAGGGGATGTAATTGAGGAACTGTACGTTGATGAACAATTGGGCTTGCTGGCGGATGGATTAACTGAAGCCCGCGACGGTCTTGGGGAAGTTCAGGCTGGTCTTGCAGAAATTGAAACCAATCTATCCAATATTGCCGGCCAGACTGGCGGTTCAGGTGGAATTGGTGAAGCTGCAGCGGGTCTTGGACAGCTGAATGACCAACTTGGGCAAGTTACACAAGGCTTGCAGCAAACCGGCAATATTCAGCAGACTGTAGGCGCGTTGACTCAAATCAGCGGCGGTCTTACTGAAATCGAGCAAGGTCTTCAAGGGGCAGCCGGCCAGACTGGTGAGCTTGGTGCAGGTCTCGGCCAGCTTGCTGAAGGAGTCGCATCCGCCAATGAAGGACTTGCAGAAATTGAAGGCGGCCTTACTGAAGCGTCTGAGATGATGCAGTCGATGAGCGACAGTGACTCCGTGCGCGCGACGGGTTTATTCATTCCCGAAGGAACGCTGGATGAAGAAGAGTTCGAACAGGTCTTTGACCGCTATACATTCGCTGATGAAACAGGCGTTATGATGGAAGTCATTCTCGCTGAAGATCCGTATTCACCGGAAGCGATTGATACGGTAGCGGAAATCAAAGAAACTGTCGAGCGAAGCACAGTTGCGACACCGCTGGAAGATGCCGACATTGCGTTCGGCGGAATCGCCAGCATCAACAGCGATTTGCAGGATATTTCTTCAAATGACTTTACAAACACAGTGGCAATCATGCTTGTCAGCTTGTTTATTGTCCTGGCTGTTCTGTTCCGTTCATTGATCATGCCTCTATATATGATCGGTTCATTGCTGCTGACGTATTACACTTCCATTGCCATCGCGGAGTTGATTTTCGTCAACGGTCTTGGCTTCGACGGTATCAGCTGGGCAGTGCCGTTCTTCGGCTTTGTCATGCTGGTGGCTCTTGGCGTCGATTATTCCATTTTCCTTCTCGACCGTTTCCGTGAAGAATCTTTCAACGGCATTTCGGTTCGTAAAGCGATGTACACATCGATGGCGAAAATGGGTACAGTCATCATCACGGCAGCCATCATACTCGCCGGCACATTCGGCGCGATGATGCCTTCGGGTGTATTGAGTCTCGTACAGATTGCGACAATTGTTGTTACCGGTCTGTTGCTTTACGGTTTACTTGTGCTGCCGCTGCTCATTCCGGCAATTTCGGTGTCATTCGACCGCGGGGTCTGGTGGCCGTTCGGCAATCGTAATCGTGAAAATAAATAAAGATGAATAATAGATTGAAGCTGCTGGCGCCATCCTTACAGGGTGTGCACCCACAGCTTTTTTCTGTTAATGAAGGATTTATAGCAGCCATGTTATAATGGGGAAAGAATGAAAAAATGAAACGGGGTATATGCACTATGCTTACATTTGAGCAAAAACTGGAAATCATCGAATCATTTCCTGAACTGACACGCAAAGACGTATCAATGAAACGCGTCAATTTCCATTACGAAGAAAGTCTCTACGACAAGAAAATCGTGGTTTATCATCTGCACCCGACAGGCAATGGCTTTGTCTATGTCGGCAACTTGCCGCATTACGAAGCGGACAAAAAAGGCTTCGTCAATATCCGCGACTTTTCGGAAAAGGAATTGCGCAGCATCCTTGCCGATTCTCTGGATTATTTGTCATTGGAACCGGAACCGCCGTACGATAAGACCTGGACGAACCGCGACAACGAGAAAGTGGATTTGGTCTATGACGAGCCATTCTGGAATGTCTACGCCGGCAAAAACCTGGAAGAAAGCTTCGGCACTTTCAGCGATGCTGAAGACTATTTGATTGACCAGGGTTTTAAAGAGCCAAAATAATGGAAATCCGCTTACTGAAAGATGGCGATGATCTCCCCTTGGACTTGCTGTTGGAAGCGGACCCGTCTGAAGAATTTGTCCGGAAATATTGCGGACGCGGCTGTGTCTACGAAGCGCTAGTCGGCGACTCACTTATAGGGGTATATGTCTTATTGCCGTTATCGGGCACAGCCGTAGAAATTAAAAACATCGCTGTCGCAGAGGATGTGAGAGGGAGAGGCTACGGTAAGAAGCTGATTCTTCATGCTTTGTCTGAAGCGAAACGGTTGGGATTCGCCAATGTCGAAATAGGCACTGGCAATTCGAGTGTTAATCAGCTGATGCTGTATCAAAAATGTGGATTTCGCATCGACTCGATCGACCGTGATTTCTTTACGCGCAATTATCCGGAACCGATTATTGAAAACGGTATCGAATGCCGCGACATGATTAGGCTGGTTTATACTTTTTGACTTAAACTCTTCCTTTTGGGGAAGGGTTTTTTTATGGTTAAGGAAGAATCGCGGATAAATCTTAAAAAATCGCTGATAAACTATGAAAAATCGCCGATAAACTGCTAGAAATCGCCGATAAACCTCATAAAATCGCCGATAAATAATACGTTAAAGGCTGGAAGCCTATGTCACCCATTCAACTGGATGGTCAAACAGATAAAAAGGACATCTCACAACTTCAATTTATCGGAGCATTATAAAGGAGCCTTAGCGCTCCTTTTTTTCGTGTAAAAATAAGAGGCAGGAAAAAGAGGAAAAAAACAGTAAATTTCGGTATGCTTGAAGCAAGGAGTGATGACATGTTCAAGAAAGTGACTTTATTTACTAATAAGCTCGATGAAGTAAAAGGCTTTTATGAATACCAACTGGGTTTCCGGATTGTTGAAGAAGACGAATCCAGCTTTATGCTGGCAATCGGTGAATCCCAGCTTATCTTCCGCGAATCCGATCGCCCGGCTTTCTATCATTTTGCCTTCAATATCCCAGGCAACCAGTTCACTCTTGCCAAAGGCTGGGCAAGTTCACGTGTGGAATTGAACCGCCAGGAAGGAATGGATGAAATCTATTACGCGAATTTTGATGCGGATGCATTTTATTTTGAAGATCCTGCCGGAAATATCGTGGAATTTCTCGGGCGCCGGAATACCGACAGGATGGGGAATTTCACTGTGGATTCATTGCTGAATATCAGTGAAGTCAGTATAACCACCCCGCATGTAGCGGAAGTCGGCAAGCAGATCGAAGATATGGAAATTCCGGTCCGCGGCAATAAAGGCATAGATCCCGGTTCGTTGAATTTTCTTGGACAGGGAGCGGCATTCATCCTTCTTGTTGCCCCGAAAAGAACCTGGTATTTCTCGAAGAAAAAAAGCGAGGTCCATCCGGTGTCGATCGAATTGACGGATGGCCGCCAAATCGATATTGATGAAGAAGGGCGATTCGGTACAGCGGTTCCGGAAAATCCGTTGTCAGACCGCTTGGAGGAAATGGAGTTCTCAGGAGCCGCCATGCTGAAAACAGATGAAGAATGGTCGATAGCCAAAGGGATGGCAGACCGGGCAAATGCGCGGCCGAATGCGGTGAACACCCGGTTTGGCATAGCTTCAGGCTGCAAAATATTCACCGCTGTGGCAATTGCCCAATTGGTCGAGGAAGGTAAATTGTCATTTGATGATGTCCTGTCCGAATTGCTCCTAGAACATTTCCCGAATTTCCCTGTGACAATTCATCAATTACTGACGCATACGTCCGGGATCCCGGATTATTTCGATGAGTCCGTCATGGATGACTTTGAAGAACTGTGGCAGGACCTGCCGATGTATAGAATGAAGAACACGAGAGATTTTCTTCCTCTCATCAAGGATAAGCCGATGAAGTTTGAACCGGGCGAAAGTTTCGAGTACAATAATGCCGGCTTTATTGCGCTCGGCATGGTGGTTGAGAAGCTGAGCGGCAACGATTTTAGCGATGTGATAGAAGAGCGTATTTTTCAGCGCGCTGGCATGGACAGATCGGGTTATTTCCAATTGGACCGCTTGCCGGCAGAAACGGCAACTGGTTATATAGATGAGGGGGCGACCTGGCGCACGAACCAATACACTATTCCGATCAAGGGCGGCGCTGACGGCGGTGCTTATACAACGGCCGCGGACATGGCTGTTTTTTGGGAGCAGTTAATGAATTACAGCCTGCTTTCTGAAGAAGGGACACGCAATTTGCTGAAGGTGCACGCTTCGGATGAGGAAGGCCATTACGGCTACGGAGTATGGATTAAAAAAGAAGAAGATGAAATCCTTAAATATCATGTGATGGGCTACGATCCGGGGGTCAGTTTCCATTCAGGATTTTATCCTTCCAACGGCAGCACGTTAACGGTATTATCGAATGAAAGCGCTGGTGCATATGATGTTATCCAATTGATTGAACAGGAAAAAATGAACTGACAGTCGTAAAGGAGTAGAAGTCCATGAGCGGTAAAAAACTGGCATTATCCATTATTTTCGGCACGATTGGCTTAGCCGTACTGATTTTTGTGGTTTTCCAGCTGTATTTCATGCTGAATTAACAGCAAAACAAGAGGTGATCCGCGTAAAACGGATCACCTCTTGTTTTTGTATATGCTAATAATGCTTTTCTGAAAGTGTAATTTATTCGTGGGGAAGGGGGCAATTAAAACTTGGTAAAAAAACTTTTTTTGGAAATAAAATAAAAAAATGGATTCTTCCGAAGAAGAATCCATTAAGAGTTATATTTAGATTAAGCTTTTTGTACGTTAGTAGCTTGAAGACCGCGTTGGCCTTGCTCGATATCAAACGTTACTTCTTGGCCTTCGTCAAGAGACTTGAAGCCTTCGCTTTGGATTGCTGAGAAATGTACGAATACATCGTCGCCGCCTTCTCTTTCGATGAAGCCGAATCCTTTTTCTGAGTTAAACCATTTTACTTTACCTTGTTCCATGTGTGTTTCCTCCTCGTATGCGTAAGCATACATTGTATTACTATCCTTGCTCAAATCTTGCAGATGAACATCTGACACTTTTTAAAAGTTATCCGAACAAAAATAATTCTTCCTTAGAATAACACGGGTATATTAAAAATGCAAGCTTTATGTAAAAATTGGTCCGCTGGCTTAAAATCTTTTATTTAATTATACTAATAGAACGATAAGGACGAAGGGGTGGGGAAATGAAGAAAATCATTGTGTGCGGCGTTTCAGCGGGTGCCGGAAAATCCACGTTTGCAAGAAAACTTGGGGAAAAGCTTGAAATGCCAGTGCATCATTTGGATTCTTATTATTGGAAAGCAGGATGGTTGGAAAGAGAAAAGGAAGAATTCAGAGACAAGCAGCGGCAGCTGGTTAAAGAAGATACCTGGATTATAGAAGGAAACTACGCCAGTTCGATGGAAATCCGTCTGGCAGAAGCGGATACTTTCATTTATTTGGAGCTGCCTTTAAGAGTTTGTCTATACCGGGCTTTGAAACGATGGGTTCTAAACTACGGGAAGACCCGCCCCGATATGGCAGAAGGATGCCCTGAAAAGATGGATAAGGAATTTTTGAAATTCATCGTCACGACTTATGCGGACAGAAAAATTGAGATGCGGCAAAGGGCAAAAGATTTTATTGCCCGTGGACCCGATCACCAGTCGGTTATTCTGCAGACGCAAAAGCAGATAGACGGCTTTTTGAAATGAACTGCCGGCTCATTGGATGGCACATCAAATTATTGTCTAATTTGCAGTAAAATTTAAAAAACTCGCTTACATAGGAAAAAATAAATGGTATCATAAAAGTATAAATCTGAACGGTTGGGGGAAGCGGAGATGAAAGTTTTATATGAAGGTACTATCACCCATCAGGTTCTTCGGAAAAAACTGCCTCTGCACATGAAACGGCTTTATCTCGAAGATCTGCCGGCTATAGAAGAAGTACAAGAAACAGTAGTTGCTGCCATGCCGGAAAGAATAGCTTTACAGCCTTTATCTACAGAAGAATTTCTTTTCATCCTCAATGAACGCGGGCTGATGGTTGGTGCCTATGCAGAAGATAAACTGATCGGTTTCCGCGCACTGTTGATTCCTGAAATCGATGAAGAGCATCTCGGCTATGACATCGGATTGTCTGAAGAGGAGTTGCCAAGAGTGATTTATCAGGAAATTTCTGCTGTGCTGCCCGCTTATAGAGGGAACCGGCTGCAACAGAAATTAGCTGATGTCATTATGAAGGAGCTTCCAAAACTTCCGGGGAATTTCCGTTACGTCTGCTGTACCGTCGCACCGATGAACATCCCGAGCCTGAAAGACAAGTTCACGCAGGATATGTACATTGGCGCATTGACTGAGAAGTATGGAAATAAAGAACGGTATGTCTGTGTAAAAGACCTTGAAAATCCCTCAATCGGGTACGAGGATTTTGCGGCAGCCAAACTGGACGACTTCACCAGGCAACATCAATTATTCGATGCCGGTTACGTCGGCATCAATTTTCAAATGAAAAACGGTTTCCACGAAATTCAATTTGTAAAACCCATTCTTTAAATAGAATGGGTTTTTTCTTTTATCGCATAAAAATAATAAATAATTCTGAAACTTCAAGCCTTTATTACCGTATATAAGATAAGATGGAAAATAGTTACCTGGAATGGGAGGTATTGGAATGGAATTGTTTGGTGTAGGGGTGGAGCAAATTTATATGTACGGCTTGCTGATTGCGGCAGGGCTGACTTTACTTTACGTGCTGTTCGGCGATATGGCCGATGCCGGAGAAGGGCTTCCGCTATTGAACCCAGCTGTACTGCTGGCATTTTTCACTTTGTTTTTCGCCATCGCCTTTGTGCTTGAAAAAGCGGGCGGACTGAACAGTGCCAGCATCATCCTAATTTCAGCAACAGCAGCGGTGGTGCTGGACTTCCTTCTTTATTTCTTTGTTTTATTGCCATTGAAATCTGCGGAATCTTCGATTGCCTATACCGAAGAATCGCTCCTCGGACAAGTGGCTAGAGTGATTATTCCGATTCCTGTCGACGGTTATGGCGAAGTGGTGCTGGAAACGTACGGCGGAATGATTTCGAAGCGGGCAGCGGGCTATGACAATGAACCGATTGCGCAGGACGAACAGGTGCTGATCATTGATATCGCTGACGGCACGCTCTATGTCAGGGAATACGAGCCTTTTGTATTAAGAAATAAAAAATAGAAAAACCAGGGGGAAATCAGGATGGAAGTGTGGATCGTTATTGGAGTGGTGGCAGCTATATTACTGGCGTTGATCGGAGTATACGTCACAAAATACAAGACGGTAGGACCGGACGAAGCGTTGATCGTTACGGGAAGTTATTTGGGGTCGAAAAACGTACATACCGACGATTCGGGTAATCGCATTAAAATTATCAGAGGCGGGGGCACGTTCCTGCTGCCAGTGTTTCAGCAGGCGGCGCCGCTAAGCTTATTGTCCAGCAAATTGGAAGTGACGACGCCCGAAGTCTATACGGAGCAAGGTGTTCCGGTCATGGCGGACGGGACGGCAATCATCAAAATCGGCGGTTCCATTTCTGAAATCGCAACAGCTGCTGAGCAGTTTTTAGGGAAATCAAAAGAGGACCGGGAAAATGAAGCGAAAGAAGTCCTGGAAGGTCACCTCCGTTCCATTCTGGGGTCGATGACCGTAGAAGAAATTTATAAAAACCGCGATAAATTCTCGCAGGAAGTTCAGCGTGTAGCGTCGCATGATTTGGCGAAAATGGGCTTGATCATCGTGTCATTTACCATTAAAGATGTACGTGATAAAAATGGCTATCTTGATTCGTTAGGTAAAGCACGTATTGCCCAGGTGAAAAGAGATGCGGATATTTCAACCGCCGAATCGGAAATGGAGACGCGCATCAAACGCGCTGAAGCTGGCAAAGAGGCACAGCGTGCGGAGATCCAGCGCGCGACTGAAATCGCCGAAGCGGAAAAAGAGAATCTGTTGAAAGTGGCAGAATACCGCCGTGAGCAGGACAGTGCAAAAGCCCGGGCCGATCAGGCGTATGAACTGGAAACAGCGCGTTCGAAACAGGAAGTTGTAGAACAGGAAATGCAGATCCGCATCATTGAACGCCAGAAGCAAATTGAGCTGGAAGAGAAAGAAATTCAACGCCGTGAGCGCCAATATGACTCAGAAGTGAAGAAAAAAGCGGATGCTGACCGTTATGCTGTGGAACAGGCAGCCGAAGCTGAGAAGTCGAAACAGCTTGCAGATGCTGATGGCCAGAAGTACCGGGTCGAAGCTATGGCGAAAGCTGAGGCAGAGAAAGTCCGCTTGGATGGTATGGCGAAAGCTGATTCCCAGCGTGCACAAGGTGAATCGGAAGCTGATGTCATCCGTCTGAAAGGTCTTGCCGAAGCCGAAGCGAAACGTAAAATCGCGGAAGCCTTTGAAATGTACGGCCAAGCGGCTACACTCGATATGATCGTGAAAATGCTGCCGGAATATGCAAAACAGATTGCCAGCCCACTTGCCAATATCGATAAAATTACTGTTGTCGATACCGGCAGCGGCGAAGGCGGCGCCAATAAAGTGACCTCGTATGCAACGAATCTGATGTCGACTCTGCAAGAAACGCTGAAGGAGTCATCTGGCATCGATGTTCGTGAAATGCTCGAGAACATGAGCGGGAAATCGGATTACGCTGCTACAATTGAGCAATTGCGGTACGAATTGGCGGAAAAAGAGACGCCTGTGAAGTAAGCAGAATTTCACATACATTAAATTGTATGGAAGGAAAATAGTTACATTAAATATTAATAACCCAAACCAGCCACGAAAAGCTTTTGCTTTTTGTGGCTGGTTTTTGGTTTCAGGGAACCGCTGAGGGGGAAAAGATAGGCGATATAGTATGAAATTATCATTTATGCTGTATTGTTGCTTCTCTGTCATTTTGTAGATTTAATTAGGGTGGTAGAACGTGATAATAATATTGTTAAAATGATAAATTCATGGTAAAAGAAAACATTTACTTAAGGAGCACCCTATGAACATACAATTTACAGAAATACCTCATCTCACATCCCTTTCCTTAAACGGACCCAAAGTCCAGGAAATAACTTCCATCGTTTATAACTCAGTGGAGACAAAACAAGGATCCGCTTTCTTTTGTGTGACCGGAGAAAATACAGACGGCCACTTATATATTGAAGAAGCAATCGATAAAGGCGCATGTGCCATAATCGGGACAGACAAAGACATGCTGAATCAGCATTTCAACTTGTTTCCTCAAGTGACATTTTTGCAGGTTGAAAATTCAAAGGTTGCCATGGCGCACATTTCCAATTACTTTTACGGCAACTCACAGGATCGGCTGATTAAGGTCGGCGTTACAGGCACTAATGGTAAAACCACCACAGCCACCTTCGTTTACAGCCTTTTTAATTTATTGGAAATGCCATGCGGATTTTTAGGCACTACCGGTATATGGTCTTCAACCGGCAAGCTCGCTTACAAGAAAAGCACCCCGACTACACCCATTTCCTCTGATATACATAATATCTTTTCGCAGCTGTCTGCCCAAGGAGACGTGTCAGCCGCAATGGAAGTTTCATCTATTGCGCTGGATCAGAAAAGGGTGGAAGGGATCATCTTTGATGTGGCAATCCACACGAATATTTCAGAGGAACATATGGAATACCATAAAACCTTTACTCATTATCTCCAATCAAAACTGGAATTATTCCGGCAGGCGAAATCGGCTGTCATCAATTTGGATGATGCCGGCATGTCTCAGGAGATTTTGGAGATTGCTCAGTATCCCTGTCTTACCTATAGTGCGGACCCTGATTCCGGAGCGGATCTGATTTGGGGAGACTGCCGGACATTGGATGAGGGATTGGCTTTCAATTTAATATATGGAGGTATTGCAAGACGGGTTCAAGTTCCTATATTCGGTGAGTATAATGCCGGAAATCTGACTGCAGCGATTGCTGCGGCTTTATTGGCCGGGAAATCCATTGAGGAGATTTTAGCTGTCTTGCCAGAGCTTCCGCAGGTGGAAGGGCGGTTCCAGGTTCTTGCCGGACCCGAAGGCAGAAAAATTATCCTCGATTACGCCCATACACCGGTAGCCATTGAGCTTGTATTAAATGAAGCGAAAAAGTTACCGCACCGACGCCTCATCGCGATGATTGCAGGTATCGGAATCCGCGATTTCTCCAAGATGCCGAAAATGGCAAAAGCTGCGGAAGGCAGAGCGGATACGATCATCGTTACAGTTGACCATCCGGGCTATAATGACCCCAACGATGTAGTGGATGCAGTGGTTAAGGGCTTTACAGTCCCTTATAAACAGGAAGTATTGACGGCACCTTTACGCAAGGATGCTGTAATAGAAGCATTAAAGGCAAGCGGACCGGAAGATATCATCCTGTTATCCAGCGGCTGCATCAACGGCGCTCAAATTATCAAGGGTGAATATATTCCGCATTCGGATGAAGAGATTATTGAGGAATTTTTTATGCAGCAAAGACATTGATCGACGCCTGCGAGATCAATGTCTTTGCGACGAAGCAGCGTAGCGATGCAACGCACTTTCATGTCTCGAAGCTAGCGCAGCGATGCAGAGACAGGAGCAAAAGTTTTAAGTTGATTTGCGGTATATCGGTTCTTGATATCAATTTTTCAGCAGGATTATAGCGACTTTTCACTTGTCTAGACTCCAGCGCCCAGATTCTCGGTTCATAAGCCACTTTGGCTGTGCGGCAAAGAACGCCGCTTCGCCAAATCGTCTTATGCCTTTCGAATCTTAACGGGCGCTTCCGCTTTTCTAGAGAAAAGTCGCTTTTTCACGTTTTTTTGTGTTTAATAGAGGAGAAGGTTTAATTAGACATAAGAATTGGAGTGAATGGAATGCAATATCGTACAGAGAAAGACACCATTGGTGAAATTCAGGTTGAAGCCGACAAAATGTGGGGAGCTCAGACACAGCGCAGTGTCCAGAACTTTGCGATCGGCACTGAGCGTATGCCGCATGAAGTGGTAATTGCGTTTGCCCAATTGAAAAAAGCGACAGCGAAAGCTAACCATAAGCTTGGAAAATTATCTGAAGCGAAGATGAAAGCGATCGAAACTGCAGCCAATGAAGTAATCGAAGGCAAATGGAATGACCATTTCCCATTGGTTGTTTGGCAGACAGGCAGCGGAACGCAGTCGAATATGAACATGAACGAAGTTCTGGCACGCCGCGGAAACGAAATTTTAGCGGAACAGAATTCTGAAGAGAAACTTCATCCGAACGATGATGTGAACATGTCCCAAAGTTCAAACGACACTTATCCGACTGCTATGCACGTTGCAGGCGTATTGGCTGTAACCGAAACATTGATCCCTGCTGTTCAGAAATTGAAAGCGACTTTGGCTGAGAAATCGGAGAAATTCGATGACATCATCAAAATCGGACGTACGCATCTTCAAGACGCAACACCGTTGACGTTGGGCCAGGAAATCAGCGGATGGAAGCATATGCTGGAGAAAAGTGAGCGCATGATCAGCGAAAGCGTAAATTATATGCGTGAATTGGCAATCGGCGGCACAGCGGTAGGAACAGGCATCAACGCAGATCCTAAATTCGGCGGCTACGTTGCAGAATTCATTGCTGAAGCTGTTGGCTCCGAATTCACTTCAGCTGAAAATAAATTCCATGCACTGACAAGCCACGACGAAATGGTTTATACGCACGGCGCCATCAAAGCACTTGCGGCTGATGCAATGAAAATTGCAAATGATGTACGTTGGCTTGCCAGCGGACCACGCAGCGGCATCGGTGAAATCACGATTCCAGCCAACGAACCAGGCAGCTCCATCATGCCGGGGAAAGTTAACCCGACACAGAGTGAAGCGTTGACAATGGTTGCAGCACAGGTAATGGGGAATGACGCGACAATCGGCTTCTCTGCCAGCCAGGGGAATTTCGAATTGAATGTGTTCAAACCGGTCATCGCCTACAACTTCCTTCAATCAGTGCGATTGTTGGCAGACAGCCTGGTAAGCTTTAACGACCACTGCGCAGTGGGTATTGAAGCGAACCTGGATGTCATCCAAAACCATGTGAATAATTCATTGATGCTCGTAACTTCATTGAATCCGCATATCGGCTATGAAAAAGCGGCAGCGATTGCCAAACAAGCCCATAACGAGGGCTCGACATTGAAAGAATCAGCTGTGAAGAGCGGACATCTGACAGCCGAGCAATTCGACGAATGGGTTAAACCTGAAAACATGGTTGGCAAATAAGTGAATATTATGAAGCGGCCGGAAGCTTTTCCGGCCGCTTTTTTAAGTTTTAAGCCGCAGTATAACGGCAGCAAAGGATTTATTCTTTAATTGTCGAAGTCTTTTATTCAGAAAAGAATTTATGGAAGAGGTGCATTATGCAAAAAACATTTGTGATGTCATGGAGCGGCGGAAAGGATTCCGCGCTGGCGTACTACCGGGCTGTGCTGGAAGGGCATGTGCCGGTGACTTTACTGACAATGTTCGAAGAAGACGGATCGAAATCGAGGTCGCATGGTCTGCCGCTGGAAATTATGGAAGCGCAGGCGGAACGGATGGGGCTGCCGCTGGAAATCGGGAAGGCGGACTGGAAGGACTATGAGAAGGAATTCATCAGCCTTTTAAAGAATTTTAAAAGTGAAGGCATCGATATGGGTGTTTACGGCGATATCGATCTGGAAGATCACCGGGCATGGGTGCAGAAAGTCAGTAAGGAAGCGGATATCGAAGTCAGCCATCCGCTATGGGGAGAACCCCGGCGCAAATTGTTGAAGGAATTGATTGCGGAGGGATTCAAAGCTGTGATTACGGTGGTGGATACGGCGCGAATGGATCCGAAATTCCTCGGCAGGGAATTTACGATGGAATTGATCGAAGAGCTTGAGGCTATCGGAATCGATGCGTGTGGTGAAGAAGGGGAATTTCATACAGTCATACTTGACGGACCGATATTTGTCGAAGCGGTTCCTGCAGTGTTCGGACAAGTGATTGAGGCAGGGCAATATCGGGTGCTGGAAGTGAAACTTCAATAAGAGGAGTGGAAGCCATGATTCAATTTGTAGGGGTTGAAGAAATTCATATTCGCCAGATGTCCGCTTTATTGGCAAAAAGGCATGAAAAAGAGCGGAAAGCATTTCCTTATTTGCCGCAGGCGTTTGAGGAGATTGATGAAGCCGAGAATGTAATCCGTAAACAGCTCGAAAAACCTTTTGTCAGCGGCATTGTGGCCGTCCGCGGGATAGATGTGACCGGCTACCTGCTTTACGAATTCAAGGAAGACACCGAACGGGGCCGTTATATTCTGATGAATTATGAATCCGTCGCAATCAGCGATAAAGAGCATCCAAGCCTGCTGCGGCTGCTTTATGCGGACGCCGGGGCTGAATGGATCAAGCATGGCTATTTCACCCATGTTCTGATGATTCCCCTGGGAGAACGGGCCTTGGTGGAACAGTGGCTGGAGCAGGGATTCAGTTATGAACAGAAATACGCAATCCTCCAATTAAAGGATTTCGAAGCGTCCGGAGATTCCGATGCGGATAAGGTGGTTATCCGGAAAGGCGGACAGGCGGACGCCCCTTTGCTGAAGAAAGTGGCTTTATGGAACAGCATTCATCAGGCTGCTGCTCCGTCCTGGCATCCGATTACAAAAGAAACGATGGAAAGCATCAAACGCAGCTATATGGATTTATCCGAAGATAAAGAGGCTTTTCTGTGGATCGCGGAACTCGGCGAACGCGTTGCCGGCTTCCATGTTTATTTCCGAAAAGAAGACGGGGCCAGTCTGTCTTCGCCGTTAAATTGTGCGGTGCTGCCAGCGGCTTCAACCAATCCAGATATGCGGGGCAAAGGGATTGGCCGTGTGCTCGCCAATCATTGTTTTGTGGAAATGAAAAAAGAAGGCTTTAATTATCTGTACGCAGATTGGCATACGCCGAACCAGATCGCTTCCTATTTCTGGCCACGACTTGGCTTTGAACCGTTCATGGTGAGGATGTCGCGAAAAATAGATCCAAGGATTGCCTGGGCACATGGTGATTGACAGGTAAAACACATGAAATCAACAATTATTCGCCTCTCAAAACATAGTGGCACGAGGGCTTTCAGTTTACTTAGAGCCTGGATGTGATACAATTACGACCATTATGATTGAAAGGGGAATACATTTTGACTAAGAAAATGCTTTTAAGCCTATTGATCGGTGCCTCAGTTATGGTGACAGCGGCATGCGGCAATGCGGATGAAAATACAAATGAAGAAGAAACAGCAACCGAGGAACAAGCAACTGAAGAGCAAGCTCCTGAAGAAAATGGTGAAACAGCTGAACAGCCGGAAATGCCTGAGCCTGATTTAGAAGGCGTACCGGACGTTGTCGCTGAAGTGAACGGTGAAGAGATAAAGAAAGAGGAATTTGAAAATGCATACGTTGGACAGTTCCAACAAATGGCTATGCAGGCGCAAATGTCCGGCCAGGAAGTTGATCAGGCGCAATTGAAAGAGCAGGTTGCCGAAAGTTTAGTCAGCCAGAGATTATTGATTCAGGAAACAGAAAATCGTGAAATCGAGGCTTCTGAAGAAGAAGTCAACGAAACTTTGACTGTATTGGCAGAACAAAACGGCATGGCTTCATCTGATGAATTTTTAGCTGCTCTTGAAGAGCAGGATCTTTCAGAGGAAGAAGTTAGGGAGCAGGTTGCATCACAAGTAAAAGTGGATAAATTGATCACTGAAGAAACAGGGGATACTGAAGTTTCAGAAGAAGAACTTCAGACGTTCTATGATCAAGTGAAAGCGCAGCAGGAAGAAATGGGCGGCGAAGAATTACCGCCGCTTGAAGATATTAAATCAGAACTTGAAGCACAGCTTCTACAGCAAAAAGAGAATGAAGCAGTACAGGCATTAGTAGCAGAACTGCGTGAAGGCGCGGAAGTAACAATCAATATTTAATGAAAAAAGAGAACCAGGTCCCCATTTCGGGGGACCTGGTTCTCTTTTTGCTGATCTGTATTTAGATTGTATCGGCGTTTTGAATAAGGTTCAAAAACTGCTTCGTCCGCTCTTCTTTCGGGTAATCAAAAATTTCCTGCGGCGTACCGCGTTCTACGATACGACCCGCATCCATGAACAATACTTCATCCGCTACGCCTTTGGCAAAGCGCATTTCATGCGTGACGACTACCATGGTCATGCCTTCAAGAGCCAGTTCTTTCATTACTTGAAGTACTTCTCCGACAAGTTCAGGATCAAGTGCTGAAGTCGGCTCATCAAAAAGCATCACTTTCGGTTCGAGCGCTAGCGCTCGGGCAATGCCGACACGCTGCTGCTGGCCGCCGGAAAGCTGGAAAGGATATTCATTCATTTTTTCTTTCAGTCCGACTTTTGTCAATAATTCTTCGGCTTTTGCACGTGCTTCAGCCCGGTCGATTTTTTGTACGGTGACGGGTCCTTCCATGACGTTTTCCAAAGCGGTCATATGCGGAAAGAGGTTGTAATGCTGAAAAACCATAGCGGACTGTTTTCTGAACTCCATTATTTGTTTCTTTGGCAAGGGTTTCGAGAAATCAGCCATGTGGCCGTCAATGGCCACTGTTCCAGCAGTGGGCGTCTCCAATATATTCAGGCAGCGAAGGAACGTCGTCTTGCCAGAACCGGAGGGGCCGATGACAACGACAGCCTGGCCTTTTTCGACATTGAGGTCTATGCCTTTCAAGACCTCAAGATCTCCAAAGCTTTTATGCAGATTATTTATGGCGATCATAGGAGTCTCCTTTCTGAATTCATGGGAATGAAATTAAGCTTTTGATACATAACGATCAAAACGATTCTCCAGGCGTCCCTGCACCAATGATAGAAGGAAGCAGAAAATCCAGTAAAGAAGGCCTGCCTGTGAATACAACAGGAGGAATTCGTAGTTGAAAGCGGCAATTTCCTGTGCCCGGCGGAACATCTCTGTCACGAGTATGAAAGAAGCAAGAGATGTATCCTTTACCAAACTGATAAATGTATTTGATAGCGGCGGAATGGATACACGCGACGCCTGCGGAAGAATAATCCGCTTTAAAGCCTGGCTGTATGACATGCCGATTGTATTGGCGGCTTCCCATTGGCCTTTCGGAATCGACAGAATCGCTGCCCGGATAACTTCAGAAGCATACGCTCCGACATTCAGGGAAAAGCCGAAAATGGCTGCCGTAAAAGGTTCAAGCGTAATGCCCACTGTCGGAAGCCCGTAGAACAGGATGGACAATTGAACCAATAGCGGTGTACCGCGGATAATGGAAACATAAATTCGCGCGATGATTTGAAAGAACTTTACTGTGGAAATTCGGGCCAGTGCTGTTAAAGTAGCCAGAATCAGCCCGATTGTGAACGAAATCAAAGTCAAAGGAATCGTATACTGAATTGCTCCCTCCAACAAAGGAAGGAACGATGACTGGGCAATGTCCAGTAACCGTTCCAATCTTTCGGGATTTGTGAAAATACTATTCAAGTACATTTTCGCCAAACCATTTCTGTGAAATTTCGTCATACGTGCCGTCTTCAATCATATCTGCAAGTGCTTTGTTTACTTCATCGACGATTGCGCCGCTGTCTTTTCTGAACTGCAAACCGCTTTGTGAAGCTTCATCTGATTCGTCAGCAATTTGGATTGGTGCATCCGGACGCTGATTCATGAAGTCCAGAACAGAAATTTTATCGTTTACTGTTGCATCGACACGATCTGATACCAATAATTCGATGGCTTGGTTGAATCCTTCAACGCCTGTCAGTTCAGCGCCGTATTCTTTTGCGATATCGGCATAGTTGCTAGTCAGGGATTGAGCTGATGTTTTGCCTTCCAAATCTTCAAATGATGTAATTTCTGTTTCATCTTCTTTAGTTACCAAAACAGCTGCAGAAGTGATGTACGGATCTGAAAAATCGTAGCTTTCCAAGCGGTCTTCACGAATACCAACCTGGTTTGCGACCATATCGAATCTTCCGGAATCGAGACCTGCGAACATTCCATCCCATTGTGTTTCAAGGAATTCGGCTTCAACGCCAAGGCGTTCAGCCACTTCGCGTGCTATTTCAACATCGAAACCTGTTAATTCGCCTGATTCGTCATGGAAAGTGAATGGAGGATAAGTTCCTTCAGTTCCAACAAGTAACGTACCTTCTTCCTGAACTTTCGTCAGTAAATCTTCAGAAGAACCGGTTGCTTCCTGATTCTCTTCTGTAGATGTGTCTTCTGATGAATCGCCGCAAGCAGCAAGCAATAGAACTGCCCCGAGCACCATCAAAATAAATAAAAGTGATTTCTTCATAATTTATCTCCCCTAATTCTTATAGTTTTTGTCGGCATTAAAGTTTGCTGTTTGAGTATAGCATCTTGTTTCGTCCTGCTCAATTAAAGATTCTTCAAAAAGTGAAAAAAAAATAAAAAAAGCCTCTCCTGGATGGAGAAGCTTTTAATACGTGTTATTTTTCGATATTCTCTAGCGCTTGTTTGACAGTACTGAAGGCGTTTGCTGTTGAAATTTTAATATTGCTGTTGATAGCGACTTGTACGAGTCCAGGACGCAGGCCTGTAATGACAACGTTTATACCCATTATTCGGAAAATGCCGCCGATCTGATGCAGTGATTCCGCTACATGGCGATTGATTGTCAGTACACCGGAGAAATCCAAAATGACGTAATCGACATTCATCGCGGCAATTTTAGGTATGACCTTATCCATGATAAAGGCGGCTCTGTCTTCGTCGATATAGCCGATCAGAGGAATGACAACGACTTCATCACGGATGGGCACAATTGGTGCTGACAATGAAAGCAGTTCTTCCTGCAATTCTTTTTTCGACTGTTCAGATAGCTGTTCGAATGCAAGTACAGTCTCATTAAGGCTGACATCAAGAACTTGGTTGATCCCTTTCAGGACAAGACCGGTATCCGCTGTTGAAAGGTCAAGTTCAAGGCTGATGCGAACCAGCGCCTCGGTAAAAATATCACGCGTTAAGGGATAACGCACAATGATGTCAGAGAGCTTGCCTCCGCTGTTCACTTGCATTTGAGCGTTGTTCTTGCTCCACTCGATTAAATGGTCCGGTATAAAACTTTTGCTTTCGTTTTTCAACGATTCGCTGAAGAAGCTCAAAAGTTTAACATACATGGACAAAGCCATCTCTTTTTCTTCTTCTGATATTCCCGGCTTGCTGCGGCTTACCACATACTCGACAACTTCTTTTGAAATTGAATGAGCATTCTCGCAGATATAAGAGGAAAACTGATCAACATCTGACATTTCCTTCACACCTTTTCTTAATTTCATATTTTTAGTATAGCCTAATTTTGTAAAAGAAGGGGCTTGAATCAGCAGTATTTACTGGCGATCGAGAAAAGCGTAAGCGCCCGTTTAGATTCGAAAGGCATAAGACGCTCTGGCGAAACGGCGTTCTTTGCCGTATAGCCAGAGTGGCTTATGACCCGAGAATCTGGGCGCTGGAGTCTGGACAGCGCAATACTCCGTTTTAAGAACCTTCTGATTAGAAAGTTATACTTTCTTATCTATCAAAGATAACCCAGAACAGAAAAGTTGTTTTCTGTTCTGGGTTATGGAAATGGCTGAATCATTCTTTACGGAACACCCAGGCACGCTGAGCTACAAATCCGAATATGAAAAGGATTGTATCCACTAATACCTTCAAAATTACTTCTCCGCGTCCGAGCCATTCCGCATACAGTAGATGCACAGAGCCCGCAGAAGTCAGCATGATGAAAGCGGCTAAAGCGAAATAACGGACCAACGATTTCCTCGATCCCTGCTTAAAGACCTTATTTCGGTTGATGTAATAATTGAATAAGGAGGACAGGATACGAGCAGCGATAGTAGCTATTATAATGAACAGTTCTGGCGCCGGGTCTCTGAGCAATTGGATGAATATCCAATATAATCCGATGTCGAGTGCAAAGGATGCTCCCCCTGATAAGCCGTAGAAGATGAAAATTTTATAAATATGGAATGAGTCCCTTAAAGGATTGAAATGCGACGATTTATTGTCATCGATATAGACGGTTTCAATCGTCACTTCCGTAACTTCGATTTCATTTTTTCGCAAGGCAGCGAGAACATTCATCTCGTATTCAAAACGTTCGCCGTTGACCTCTAATAATTGCGGAAGGTATTTGACAGGAATTCCCCTTAACCCAGTTTGGGTATCAGTGAGGACAGTGCCGGTCGATAGCCTGAACAACAGGCGGGTGAAGCGGTTGCCGAAACGGCTTCTGAACGGAATGTCCTTCTTGCTGAAATCACGGGCGCCAAGCACGACTTTGTCCGGCGTTTCCTGCATTTTTTTTGATAATTTCACCATATCACTGGCCAAATGCTGGCCATCCGCATCCGCTGTTATGACGGCGTCAAAAGGAAACTTATTCGTAAGTATGTATTGAAAAGCGGTTTTCAGGGCTCGGCCTTTCCCTTGGTTATCAGCATGCCTTAATACCGTTACTTCTTTATGTTCTTCGAGTGATATGAAAATATGTGCATGTTCCTTGCCGCTGCCGTCATCGACGACAATGATCCGCTCAAATCCTTCGTTGATTATCTTCTCGACGGTATTCAGGCATTTTTGATCTGGTTTATATGCTGGAATAATAATAGCGAATTGATTCACGTATGACCTCCTTTCCGGTCCTGCTGAATTGCAAGAATACCCCGATTTGTGAATCGTCCGTACAGTTAGGTAAGGCGCTGTTTTTAAATGCATATATATAAGAATACCCAAGCAGCGATGCTTTCACACAGCATCTTAAGGAAATCTTCAGAAACCTGCTTCATAATTATTAAGATTTTCTTCCTATACTAATGTTATCAGGGAAAGGGGAATAAAGAATGATAAAAATAAAAGATTTACAGCATCATTTTAAAATCGGGAAAAAAGGGAACGAACGGCATGTGCCGGTATTAAAAGGTGTCACACTGGAAGTAGGTAAGGGAGAAATAGTTGCAATCCTCGGCAAAAGTGGCTCGGGAAAATCGACTCTGCTCCACATATTGGCAGGTTTCATGTCGCCTGAAACGGGATCCGTCGTGGTCAATGGCCAGGAAACCGCCGCTTTAAAAGAATCGCAGCAAGCGAGCTTCCGATTGGAAAACTTCGGCTTCATCTTCCAGAATTTCCAGTTGATGCCCGGGCTGAGCGCTTTCGAAAACGTCGAATTGCCTTTGAAAATCAAAGGTATGGCTGAAGCGGAACGAAAAATGAAAGTCCAGAAACTGCTTGAAAAAGTAGGGCTCGAAGAAGTGGCTGGCCATTATCCGAACGAACTTTCCGGCGGGCAACAGCAGCGCGTCAGTATTGCAAGAGCACTGATAACGGATGCGCCAATTATTCTGGCGGATGAGCCGACCGGAAGTTTGGATTCTGAAACGGAAAAAGATATTTTATTGCTGATTCAATCATTGAATAAAAAGCTGGGTCTGACGTTCGTAATTATCACCCACGATGAAGAAGTGGCGGCTGTGGCTGATCGACAATACCGTCTGCACGATGGTGAATTAGTGAAAGGGGAGCAGCGCCATGCAGTTTAAGGATCAAATCGACTTTATCAGGCAGCATATGAAACGCAATAAATTGCGCGTTGCTACTACAATCTTAGCTGCCACAATGGGCTGCGCTTTTCTGATTGTCCTGGCCTCAGTGGGCTTTGGACTGCACCAGACTATCACTGATGATGTCTTGGATAATAATATGGTGACGCAGATTGAAGTAGCGGGTAAATCAGATGGAGAAGCAGAAATTCCTCCAGCGGACATACCGGATGCAGAACTTCAGCAGATCAAGGAAATGGCACATGTAATAGCAGTAGTGGAGCGCAACAAGCCTGAAGCGGAAACAGAGATTGTGATTGGCAATCGCAGTACATATTCCCAGGTTGTGCTATCCAGTATGGAAGAAGAACAAAAGGCGGGATTTGCTTTATCTGAAGGAAAGATGCCGTCAAAAGCTGAGGAAGTCGTAGTTGGCTACCATATGGCGGAACGATTGCTGACAGAAGCGGAAATGGAAAAGGAAGCCAATGGCGAAGAAGTGGCTGGCTTTGCCGGCAGCCTGATCGGCCAGACAGTGGAATTGGAATTGACGCCATTCACGGCTGAGGGAGAGGAAGCAGTTGAACCGTCAACATGGGAATTCGTTGTAACAGGCGTTGCCAAAGAACCTGCAAAGGATTGGATGACCGACGCCGGCATCTATGCCGACAGTTCGTGGGGACCTATCTTCAATGAAGAGTTGGGTCTGGAAAAAGGATACGAGAATATCCTGGTATATGCCGATGAGCTGCAGAACGTCGGCGGAATCACAAATGCCTTGAAAGAGGATGGTTATTACGTCTATTCCGTAACGGAAGAGTTAGGGACAATGAATGTCTTCTTTAATGGGTTAAAAGCAGGGTTGATCTTTGTGGGAACAATTGCGGTCCTGATCGCTTCCATCGGTATTTTTAATACGATGACGATGGCGGTCACAGAACGTACGCGTGAAATCGGAGTCATGAAAGCGATTGGCGCACAACCTAAACTGATCCGTAAATTATTCCTCATGGAAAGTGCTGCAATCGGTTTGATCGGTACAGCTTTGGCTGTCGCTATTTCCTATGGCATCAGTATACTCGCGAACTGGCTGGTTCCAATCATTATATTGAGTTCACTCGGTGAAGAGGATGCCAGCGGAATGTCGATTGTCATCTCCACAATTCCATGGCAATTGGTCGTAATCGCATCCGCGATCAGTATTGGGGTTGCGATGGTGTCAGGCTGGCGCCCGGCAAGGAAAGCGACACAAATCGATATCATTCAGGCTTTGAGACAGGAAATGTAATGGAATAAAAGAAAAGCGCGTTCCCTATTGGGGACGCGCTTTTAACTATTTATCGACTACTTTGAAATCGATTTCGGCATGTATTTCGTAGTTTGTCTTTGCGCCATCAGCCGTTTCAGTGAAAAAGTCGGCATAACCGTTGACGACGTAATAACCCCGGGGAAATTGATTACTTGTAAGTTGTTTCATAAACTCAATATAGCGATCATCATCCTGATCGCTGTAAGCACCGCTGCCGGCATACTGCTCGCGAAGAGGCTCACCTTTCGTGAGGGTTGTCGTCAGCAATGGCTCGATCATGGGGTAATCCAGTTGATAGCCGCGTGTCTTTTCTTCCATCGGAAAAAAGAACGCAGAACCGGCGTGGAAAATATCGATGCTGTCTTCCTCGCCGATATATTCAAGTTCGGCATAAAGCTCTACAGGGCCTCCGCTCTCATATTCTTCTTTTTCGGAAACAAGGCGGTAAATAAAATCACCTTCGGTTGAAGAGGCTTCTGTATTCTTGACTGAAAAATCATCAATGGAAGCAGTGGTGCCGGAATAGGTCTCTTCATCCGTGCCGCAGGCGGTGAGCATCAATAACATTAATGAGAAGAGAAGAAAGTTGTAAAATTTCATTTTAAAACACCCCTCTTTATTGAAGAAGACGTAGATGGAGGCGGAAAAGTTACAGAATTGGGTGGAGAGTGAGATTTTTAGCGAAGGCACAAAATTCAACACTATAACCTGAACCATCTGACGGTTTCCGTCTCAGGGAATGTTTTTCCAAGCAGCCCTTCATTATTCCATCGTATCTTCCGGACGCCAGCCCTGTTGCAGCTCACGGATCGACAACCCAAAAGTCATTTCGAGATGGGGATAATCCTTGAACCGGTTCCAGTCCCCACCCCAGTCAAAGCCGAGGTCCTTGCCGATTTCCGCCACTTCAAACCAGTCGGACCGGCCATTGCCGTTACCGTCGCGTTCAATATCCCAGACGACCGAACCATCGTCGAGTTTTAAAGCGAAATCAATGGCGAGCCCGTAATTATGATATGATTCGCCGGGTTCAGCATAAGTCACGATATTACCGCCTGAAGTGCGTCCTTGCTGGTGCAGTGCATCCTGTTCCTCGAAAGAACGGAAACCGTCTGTGATGACGATATCGATGCCGATTTCCTCGGCTTCCTCCACCAGTTCGCGGCTTTTCTCCGCCACAATCGGATGCAGGGAATCAGGCAATGGGCGGGATTCCAATTCTTCACGGAATTCAATTTCACGCTGAATCCAAATAAACAAAAAACCGCCCAGGAGTAAAAGGAAAAGTATTGTAAATGCGGTTTTTGCGTGTTTCACTATCCATCACCTCTTATAGGTTTTATTTTATCAAAAATCGTTGGAACAGTATCCTCTGAAAGAATTTGGTACGATAGAAGCAATAACGTTAAGGAGGAATACATATGGTAATAGAGTTGATGAAATCGCATGCTTCAGTGCGCAATTATAAAGAAAAACAATTAACAAGAGAAGAAGTGGAAGAACTGATCGGAGCAGCGCAATATGCGGCGACTTCACATTTCGTCCAGGCTTATTCAGTGGTTTGGGTGACAGATCCGGAGAAACGCCGGAAACTTGGCGAACTCTCGAAAAATCCGAAACAGATGGAAGGCGCCGGCGCAGTGTTCCTGATGTGCGCAGATTACAACCGCTTGAAGCACGCTGTTGAAATGCAAGGGGAGTCGATTGTATACGACCAGGCTGAAAATCTGTTGGTCGCTGTTACGGATGTCGGCTTGCTGGCACAGAATCTGGCGCTTGCAGCGGAATCGAAAGGTTACGGCATCTGCTATATCGGCGGCGTCCGCAATAATATGGAAGCCATCAGCGAACTGGTCGGCTTGCCGGAAGGCGTTTTCCCTGTTTACGGTTTGACGGTCGGCGTACCGAATGAAAGCAATGGCGTGAAACCGCGCTTGCCGGTGGAAGCGATTCTTCATGAAAATGATTACGATGAGAAGAAATACGAAACAATCCTGCCTGAATACGACAAGAACATCCAGGAATATTACGGAAGCCGTGGCTCCAATCAGAAGACAGCGAGTTGGTCACAGCAAATGGCTAATTTCTTGAATAAACCGCACCGTCCGGACATTAAAGAAGTATTGGCGAAAAAAGGATATAGTTTCAAATAATCTCCAAGGAGGGCGATACGATGAAACTTGCGATATTCGGAGCAACGGGAAGAGTCGGGAGCGAAATCCTGAAGCGTGCTTTGGAAGATGGGCACCAGGTTACGGCGCTGCAACGTTCTCCCAAGCTCGACAAACACCCGAATCTCGAAACGGTATTCGGCAATGTAAGAGAAGGGAAAGACGTTGAACGCACAATTGCTGGGGCGGATGCTGTCTTCAGCGCATTGGGAACTGATAAGACGACAACTTTAACGGATGCTTTGCCGTTCATCATCGAATCAATGGAACGACATGGCATCAAACGGATAATTACCATCGGGACAGCCGGCATCCTGAACAGCCGGCTTGAAGAAGGCAAGCTCCGCTACCAGGGGGGCGACTCGAACCGGAAAATGACATTCGCAGCCGAAGAGCACGAAAAAGCTTTTCGCCTGCTGGAGCAAACGGATCTGGAATGGACCATCGTCTGTCCGACATATTTGCCGGACGGCGAAGCGAAAGGCGGATACCGCGTCGAAAAAGACTTTCTTCCTGAAGGCGGCAAGGAAATCAGCACCAGCGACACCGGGGAATTCGCCTATCAGCAATTAGAGGATTCCGCTTTTGTCCGAAGCCGTGTGGGTATAGCTTATTGATGACGAAGCAGTCTGCGATTTTGGGGCTGTTTTTTGTTTATGCCCAACTTTGGTTGGAATACGCCCAACTTTGCATGAAATATGCCCAACTTCGCTCAGAATACGCCCAACTCGCCAAAACAGCCGAAAAAACCGCCCAGGCATTAAGTGCCTGGGCGGTTTTTCGATTCTGGTTTTATTAAGCTGTAACATCCCGTTTGCTGAACGTCAGATAGCTGATCGCCATGAAAATAAGGAAATACACAATCAGTACGATCACGGACATCGTCATCGTAATATCCTCAACCGGCATGAAGCCTGTATAATATTGCGTCAGATCTGTATGGGTAAAGAGGTAGTATTTAACGATTTCATAATCTGCCAGCAGGAAAACTGCTTGGATACCTGTGAACATCAGGAAGATCGACAAGCCGATGGCAAGCGAGCTGGAGCGGAAAACGGTGCCCAGCATAAAGGCGAATGTGCCGATGATCCAAACGCTCGCAAAACTAAGCGCAAGCATTTTAAGTCCTTCCAGCCAGAACGATCTTTCGACAACTTCTGAACCGTTCCATGTAAGGAACGTACCGTCACCGATGCCAAAAAAGATCAATCCAGCGAGTGCAGTCACGATGAATAATACAACCGCCAGCAGAATCGCATACAACATTGTTGCGATATATTTTGAGGTTAAAATCTTCCAGCGTTTCACCGGGCGCGTCAGCAGCATCTTGATGGTTCCCTGTGAAAATTCAGCAGCGACAATGCCGCCGGCGATTATGACAGTAAACAATGTGACAACCGACATCATAATATGCGAATCAATGACGCTTTGCTGCATACTGTCGTAATTATAAGGAGGCAGATCGTTCTCGAGGCGGTGCTCGGAAATGGCTACTTCTCCTTCATAATACTCGCGCTGCGCATCACTCAAGCTGGGATTTTCCAGCATGCTTAGGTTATAAGCCATTTCACTGGCTTCCACTTGCTCCCAGCTTTCCGTGTTGTTCATGTCCATCGCATTATCTACCCATTTTGTAATGGCAGCTGAAGCCAATAGAATGATGGCCAGTAAAATGATCATGATCCAGGAGGATTTACGGCTCCATAATTTCATCCATTCATTTTGTGTGAGCTTGAGCAATATCTCCACCTCCTGTCATTTCCAGGAATTGATCTTCCAAAGTCGCCTTGAAAGGCTGGACCGCAAAGATTGAAATGTTCGCGTTCACGAGGATTTTCACTGCCCCGGGAATGTGTTCCGCTTCTGTTTCGACCAATAATCCACCTTCAAATTGAGAAACAGGAAAGCCGATGCCAGCGAGTATTTCTTCCGCTGCAGCCAAAGGTTCAACTTTGAAATGGAAGCGGGATTGCTGAAGCTCTTTGACATTTTTGATATCGATCAATTCACCATTTTGGATAATGGCGATCCTGTCACATAATAATTCGATTTCCGACAATAAATGGCTGGAAACGAAAACAGCTACGCCGTTCTCACGCGCGATTTTCTGCAAATACAACCGGAATTCCCGGATGCCCGCAGGGTCGAGTCCGTTGGTGGGTTCATCGAGAATCAGGAATTTCGGGTTATGAAGAAGGGCCTGCGCCAAGCCGAGGCGCTGCCGCATCCCGAGTGAATACGAACCGACTTTTTCATTGATGCGATTTTTCATGCCAACCTGCAGAATAACTTCATCAATTCGTTTTTTCGAAATGCCTTTATGCATTCTCGAAAAATGGAGCAGGTTCTTATAACCCGACATGTATTTATACATCTCCGGGTTTTCGACGATTACGCCCACTTTTTCGATGCTTTTTTCGAAACTGTGCTTCACCGATTTTCCATCGATCAGCACATCGCCTTCTGAAGGCTTCATCAAACCGACCATCATCCGGATCGTCGTCGTTTTACCGGCTCCGTTGGGACCCAGAAATCCGGTGATCTGGCCTTTGTATAAATCGAGATTCAAGTTCTTGATGATCCTCTTGTTGCCGATTGTCTTTGACAGATTTTTAATCTGCACCAATGGCTTTTCACTCATCCTGCTGCACCTGCTTTCGTCTCTTTTGTCATCCACTCCACTGTATCCATTCCCGTTTCTCCGTGGATCTCATCCAAATGCCTGTGTGCCAAAACCTTGCCGCCTTTCAATAGGACCAATTCATCGAGGAGAATTTCCACTTCACGGATTTCATGCGTCGACAGGATTAATGTTTGGCGTTCGAGGTCTGTGAACCGGATCAATCCTTTGATCAAATCGCTCCGCACCATCGGGTCGAGACCGGAGAATGGTTCGTCCATTAAATAATAACGGCTTTCACGCCCTAAAGTTGCAGCCAATTTTGCCCGTCCGCGCATTCCTTTGGACAGGTTTTTCATTTTTGAAGAAAGTGGCACTTCCAGGAAATCCAATACTTCCTTTGCCTTTGTTTCATTGAAATCGGCGAACTGGCTCTTATAATAGGAAAATAATAGTCTGACTATAAAAATGGTACGCTGATGCAATATTGATTGCAATAGAATTTCCAAATAAATGTCTAATGAACCGCCAAAGGGGGAAAGGAGGTGTAAACAGCTTTAATGTGGGAGGAATTACAATGAAGGAATTGCAGGATAAAGAGCAGATATTGATCGCTTATTATGCACAGTATTTCAAAGGTGCCACATTGGAAGATATAAAAAAACTGGATAAGCGGCTGTCTGATGCGGTAGGGGAAGATCGCTACAATAAAGCGATGAAGGAATTGGAAGATGAAGGTCTCGTGTTCGGCATCGAAAAAGCGGAAGCCCGCAAAAAGGAAGACGGGGTGGACAGTCCGATGGCCACCAATGAAGGAATGTTATATGTAAACAACGCCTTGAACCTTCAGTCGGAGTCCGTAGAAGACCATCAATTGGATTATCTAGAGAATAATTTGAAGACGAGCGGTCTCGAATTCACGCTCAAGCCCGTAGAAGAATATGTAATGGAAGTCATTCAGGAGCAGGCAGATAAAAAGCCGAACGAAAACTCGCCTTAAATACAAAAGAAGCATCCTCCAAAAAAATGGGGGATGCTTCTTTTCATCCTAATTCTAAAACGAAAAACGCCAGGAAAATCGTAAGTACGACAATCGTGTTGATGACCATGCCGGTTTTTCTGCTGACATCGTAATCGAGTGCCGGAAAGCGCTCGGCGATTTTCATCCCGCCGACAATCAGTCCGACCAGGACGAGCAAGTTGAGTATGATGTGCATATCGTAGACGTGGACATCGATATAGCGCACCAGTATGACGGAAAACGCTAAAATGATGCCGTTGACAATGTGGATTCTTTTCATAGTAGCTCCTTCAATTCGTTTTCAAGATAGGGTTTTGCTGATAGCATTCCGGTAAACTGGCGGTATCGTTCCAATTGGCCTTCTGCCGGTTTCCGTCCTGTTTTATAGGCGCGGATCAGAATGTTCTTCGGCGTATGCTCCATGTCGATAAACTCCATCAATTGTGTTTCGTAGCCGACAAGTGACAGCAGTTCAGCGCGGATGGAATCGGTCGCCAAAGCGCTGAAACGTTCTTTGATCAAGCCGTGCTGCAGCATGATGCCGAGTTCCGGCGCATCAATCTGGTGATTTAGTTCGCTTTGGCAGCAAGGCACGCTTAATATGACTTTCGCGTTCCACTTAACCGCCCGGGACAGCGCCATATCTGTTGCGGTGTCGCAAGCGTGCAACGTAACCACCATATCGACTGAGGACTCTTCGTTGTAATCATTGATGTCTCCCACAAGAAACTCCAATTGCTCATAATTCAAGTCTTCCGCAATCCCGCGGCATTCTTCGATGACTTCTTTTTTCAGGTCGAGGCCAGTCACCCGAAGGTCAAGTCCTTTTTCCACCCGCAGGTAATGATACAGCGCGAATGTCAGATACGATTTCCCGGATCCGAAATCGAGAATACGCACCGTCCGGTCTTTTGGAAGATGGACCAGAGCGTCGTCGATGAATTCGATGAACCGGTTGATCTGGCGGAACTTATCGTATTTCTGCTTTTTGACGCTGCCATCCGGATTCTGTACTCCGAGGCGCACAAGAAATGGATAGGGAATGCCGTCTTCAAGCAAATACTGCTTCTTGCGGTTATGTGTTAGCTGAGCTTTTGTTTTTTCTGTTGCTTCGGTTTTCCAGCTTACTTTGAATTTTTTTGAAAGCTGAATCTGAACTTTTTCTTCAGTGAACTGGAAAAGCCCCTGGCGAAATTCTTCGAATAAATTCTCCAGTTCTGCCTCTGCTTCTTCCACAGTCATGTTTTTGTGCTTCAGCACATGCTCATGCTGGTATTCGAATTGTATATGGTAGCTGTTTTTAATTTCAACAGGCTTAATTTTAACACGCTTTAAATCATTCGATTTCTGACGCGGCTGGCTGATTGTCGCAGAAACAAGTTCCTGCTGGCTGAGGCGATCAGCCAGGTTTTGATGCATTTCTTGTAATTCCATTGCAGTTCCTTTCCTGTTTCATGATAGAACAAGTTTATCATGGAATTCGTTAAATGAGACAGCAGCTGTTTTACGGAATATCGACGAGTAAATTCATTGTTTCTATCTTTAACCATTTAAATAATTTTGAATTTTATGATAACATAATAAAGAGTTTGAAAACGTTTACAACATGGGGGTATGGAAATGGCGATTTTACAGCAGACAGTAGGAGAAGTGGTCCGAGAGCGGGCAGCTCTTCATCCTGGAACCGAAGCTTATGTTTATCCAGAATACGGCATCCGTAAAACCTATAAGGAATTTGATGAAGAAACGGACAGGCTGGCTAAAGCTTTTATTGGCATCGGTATTGAAAAAGGCGAACATGTCGCCATTTGGTCGGATAATAAGCGTGAGTGGCTGTTGAGCCAATTTGCCACCGGGAAGATGGGCGGCGTGCTGGTGACCGTCAATACGAGCTACCAATCGAGCGAATTGGAATACCTGCTGAAGCAATCTGATTCGACAACGCTGATTTTAGGCGAAGAATTTAAAGGGAGCAACTATATCGATATTATTAATACAGTATGTCCGGAGCTCAAGAATTCCCAAAAAGGAAGAGTCCAAAGCGCTGAACTGCCAAAATTCAAGCGGGTCATCGTGATGAGCGAAAATCAGTATCCGGGAATTTTTACATGGAGTGAATTCGAAGCTTTCGCAAATGACGTCTCCGATGAGCAATTGGAAGACCGGTTCCAATCGATGGATCCGGATGACGTTATCAATATCCAATACACTTCCGGTACAACCGGTTTCCCGAAAGGAGTTATGCTGACACATCTGAATGTCGTGAATAACGGCAAACTGGTCGGCGATACGATGAACCTGACGGAACAAGACCGGTTATGCATTCCGGTGCCTTTCTTCCATTGTTTCGGCTGCGTTCTTGGAACGATGGCAGCTGTCACGCATTCAACCACAATGGTCATCGCGGAACAGTTTGAACCGAAACGAGTGCTGCAGATGGTGCAGGATGAGAAATGCACCGGATTGCACGGTGTGCCGACCATGTTTATTGCGGAGCTGAATCATCCTGATTTCGCGTCGTTCGATACATCGACTCTCCGGACGGGCATCATGGCCGGTTCACCGTGTCCGATCGAAGTGATGAAAAAAGTGATCAGTGATATGGGTGCAACGGAAATCACCATTGCCTACGGCCAGACGGAATCTTCGCCGGTCATCACCCAAACCCGCGCAGATGACGACATCGAGAAGCGCGTTTCGACTGTCGGCAAACCGCATGCAGAAGTTGAAGTGAAAATCATCGATCCCGCAACAGGTGAAACTGTGCCTGCTGGTGTGCCGGGTGAATTGTGCACACGCGGCTACCATATAATGAAGGGATATTATCAAAACGAAGAAGCGACTAAAAATGCAATTGACCCCGAAGGCTGGCTGCATACAGGCGACATAGCCGTAGAGGATGAAGATGGTTATATCGCCATAACCGGCCGGATTAAAGACATGGTCATCCGCGGAGGAGAAAATATTTATCCGCGTGAAATCGAAGAATTTTTGTACAGCCATTCCGCTATTCAGGATGTTCAGGTAGTCGGTGTGCCGGATCCGAAATACGGAGAAGAGCTGATGGCCTGGATCATTTTAAAAGAAGGAGAAAGCTTGGATGCGGAAGAGCTTCGTGATTATTGCATGGGGAAAATTTCACGCCATAAAATCCCCCGCTATTTTGAATTCACCAAAGAATATCCAATGACAGCATCCGGTAAAATTCAGAAATTCAAACTGCGCGAACTGTCGGTGGAACTTACGCAGAAGAGCGAGGTATAAGGATTCCACTTTAAGCCATATTGGGAATCGAAGGCAAAAAGGCGCCGCAAAAAAGTGCGGCGCCTTTTTCTGTGATGAAAACAGTGAAAATTTGTTTAATTGAAGTAAATACAGGGGAAACTGATAGAGTAACAAATATCTTGAATGCAGGATATTTAACTGAACTGTATCTGCCACGGGAAAACTTATCTAAGGAGAGATGTTCAAAATGGCAAATGTGAAACTGGCAATCATTTATTACAGCTCGACAGGGACAAACTACCAATTGGCCAGATGGGCTGAAGAAGCGGCTAAGGAAACAGGGGCAGAAGTGAAGGTTGCGAAAGTGAGAGAAAATGCACCGGATGCAGCAATCGATTCCAACCCAGCCTGGCGTGAACATTATAATGCAACAAAGGATGTGCCGACAGCAGAAGTCGATCTGCTGGAATGGGCAGACGCTATCATTTTCAGCGTACCGACGCGTTTCGGCCATGTATCTTCTCAGGTGCAGCAATACCTGGATACGACTGGCGGCTTGTGGGCACAAGGGAAGTTGGCAAACAAAGTAGTCAGTGCAATGACTTCCGCACAAAATGCCCATGGTGGACAGGAAGCGACAATTCTTGGTTTGTATACGTCCATGTTCCATTGGGGCGCAATTGTGGCGGCACCAGGATACGCAGATCCGGTTCTCTTTAAAGGCGGCGGGAATCCATATGGTACAAGCGTATCAGTCGATCAGGAAGGCAATATGGTTGAAGACGTTCAAGGTGCCGTCGCGTATCAGGCGAAACACACTGTTGAAGTGGCTCAGTGGATTAAGAATGGCCAAGGCCAGCAATAAAGCAGGAGAAAATGGTAAGCAGGTGGGCTTAATAAATCCTCGCCTGCTTTTTCTTCTTTTAACGTAATTTTTACCCCAACGATTTAAAAAGGTGATGTTTTGCCACCAGGCGAATGGAGCGATTCAGATGTTTTGGACTACTCTAATTTATATAATCGGTTTTGTAATCATTCATTTATTCTCTAAATATATGAAATTTCTTAAGGTCGTTCCCCGCAGCCGTTTTTTATCTGTGGCTGGGGGTATTTCAGTAGCTTACGTATTTTTGCATTTACTGCCGGAGCTCGGCCATTTCCAAAGTGAACTTGTAGGAGAACTGGAAGGCGGGACTTGGGCTTTTATTGAAAGCCATATCTATATAGTTGCGATGATCGGACTTGCTATTTTTTATGGACTGGAAGTTATGGTCAAAAAGTCGAAGAAAGGTAAAGATGGTCAAGTGAGGGGAGGATCAGGAGTTTTCTGGGTCCATATTGGAACCTTCACACTGTACAATTCGCTGATTGGATATTTACTGGTCCATGATCATTTTGAAAATAGCTGGGGAACTTTCTTTTATTTTATTGCGATGGGTTTGCACTTTATAACAAATGACAAGGCGCTGCGAACTTCCCACGAGGACGATTATGACAAATACGGCAGATGGCTGCTGACAGCTGCGATTGTCATCGGCTGGATGGTCGGTATTTTCACAGAAGTAGCGGATGTCGTAGTTTCCTTCCTTGTAGCACTGCTGGCGGGGGGAGTTATTTTGAATGTAATGAAGGAAGAACTGCCGGAAGAACGGGAAAGCAGTTTCCTGTCATTTAGCATCGGAATGGTGTCGTATTCAGTTTTACTTCTATTCATATAAAAATAGCAAATAGATAGCAATTTCTCACTAGTTAGAGTATAATTCAATCCATATTAATAGGTACTATAGTATAAGCCTTTCAAACTACTATACTATGAGGTGGCCGAAATGGTTAAAGAAGAGGAAAGAGTCGTTTTCGTATATGAACTGGATAAATTACGGCATGAATATCGAAAATGCGCTGACCTCTCAATGCGCGAGCAAATCAGAGAGGATATAGTCCTGCTTCAAAATGTGATTTCGAATTCTGAAACTGAAACTGATGGACAAATTAATATGTTTTAAAAAACCCGCAAATTTCAAATGTTGCGGGTTTTTTATATGCAACAGAATATTTTATTGCCCGGGAAATAATACATGGGCAGTTTGTGAACAAGGCTGTAACAATATAGCCGATTACCCCCTTGCCGGCAGGCGCACAGAACGGATTATATGCCGCTATGCTTTATAATAAAAGTATACGAATGGAGAGGAAGAGCGGCATGAAAGACTTGAAACAACTGGCTTTCGAACAGAAAAACAGTATAAGCCTGCTGATTGTGATGTCTGTCCTGAGAGGGGCGGCTATGATTGGTCAGGCTGTATTTTTCGTTCTTGTTGTAGACGGTGTCTTTATAAAAGATAAAGATTTTGGAGAGATAACTCTATTTTTGTTCGGACTTTTGCTTGCGATTATCGTTCGTTCTGCTGCCGGTTATCTTATCGGGCGGACAGGCGTCGATATGGCGGCTGCTATAAAAAAACAGCTTCGTTTAAAGTTGATCAATTCGTTCAAGGAAGATCCGTTGCTATCTTCGACTGAGAGCCATTCTGGACAAAAAGTCAGCTTGGTATTGGATGCAGTCGATGAAACAGATGGCTTTTTCAGTAAATACATCCCTCAACTCATCCAAAGCTATATTATCCCGATTATGCTCCTGGCGGCGATTATATCCCAGAACTGGACGACGGGCCTGATCATTTTAGTGACAGCTCCGTTTATACCGGTATTCATGGCAATAGTTGGTAAGCGGACAAAAGAAAAAGCGGATGAAAAGATGGATCAGCTGAATAGATTCTCCGGCACTTTTTTGGATATTCTGCAGGGGCTGACAACGCTGCGTCTTTTCGGACAGGGTGAAAAACAAAAAGACAAAATAGAAGAAAGCAGCAAAAACTTCCGAGATTCAACCGTGGATGTTTTGAAATCGGCATTCCTGTCTTCTTTGACGCTTGAATACATTTCAATGTTGAGCATCGGCATTATCGCACTGGAAGTCGGCTTGCGGCTGGTCGTTTTTGATAATCTCAGCTTTTTCAGTGCATTCCTAATCATGATTCTGGTTCCCGACTTCTTTACAATGCTGAAAGATTTCGGCAGTGCGTTCCATACAGCGCGGGGAAGTGTATCGGCAGCACAAATGATGGAGGAAGAATTTTCGAAAGAACGCAAACGGGTAGTGTGGGGAGAAACTGAACTGGCAGAAGGGAAAGTACCACATCTCAGTTTGGAAAACCTTCATTTTGCATATAATCCGCAATTCGAGTTGCGTGATGTTTCGATAGATATTGAGCCATACAGCAAAATTGCTGTCATTGGCAAAAGCGGGTCAGGAAAAACTACATTAATGCACCTCATTGCAGGACTGCTGCCAATCAAAGAAGGCGATATTTTGATTGATGGAAAACCTCGTGAGGAAATAGAGGAATCCTCCTGGTTTAAACAAATCAGTTATATTTCCCAGTCTCCGTACCTGTTTGCCGGTACCATTAAAGAGAATATCGCAATCGGTGCCGATAGGGAGACAAGCCAGAAAGAAATAGATGAAGCTGCAGAAAAAGCGGGTATTTCCGATTTGATCGCCTCTTTGCCGCAAGGTTATGAAACAGGGGTTGGAGAAGGGGGGCGCGGTTTATCGGGTGGAGAAAAACAGCGGATTGCCCTGGCCCGTGCCTTTTTGAAAAAGCCGACCATCATCTTGTTTGATGAACCGACTACAGGCCTTGATCTGCAGACTGAACGTATATTACAGCAGTCAATTGAAGAACTATCACGTTACGCAACAGTTATAACGGTTGCGCATAGATTGCACACAATCCGTAATTCCGACCGCATTATTTTTCTTGAAAATGGTAAAGTGGCAGCTGCCGGTACACACGAAGAACTTGCGGCAAACTTCGAACCTTACCGGAATCGTCTGCCGCTTCCACAAGGAGGTGCATCCCGATGAATGAATTAGTACAAGTGCTGAAATTAACTTTGCATGAAAAAAGGGATGTTGCACTGGCAATCATCTTTGGGGTGCTTGCAGGGCTGGCAAGTGTGGCATTACTGGCCTCGAGCGGTTACTTGATCTCAAAGGCGGCATTGACCGGCCAACTGACTGTGTTAATAGTGATTGGTGCCTGTTTGAAGCTGTTCGGTCTTGGTTCAGCGGTTAGCCGGTATTCAGAGCGATTGTTTTCGCACAGAGCAACCTTTACGATGCTGGGAAATTTGAGAGTTTCGTTTTTTGAAAGACTTTCACCTTTGGCACCGGAACTCTACAGCAAATACAGAAGCGGAGATTTACTGGCAAGAATTATCGGTGACGTTGAGAGCCTGCAGAATTTCTTGCTTCGGGTCTTTTATCCGCCAATCGTGCTTCTGTTGGTTTTTACAGGAACGATTCTCTTCACGCTGTACTTTTCAATTTACACAGCTATTCTGCTTGCGGTTGGATACCTTTTGACTGCAGTAGTTGTTCCAGCATATTTTGCTTGGCGGAAACGCCGTCGGAATTGGAGAACGCGGGAGAGCAGGGGAGCTTTATCCGCAGAAGCAGCTGAGTTTCTTTACGGCTTCCGTGATTTGAAAGTTTACAGACAGCTGGCCGGCAAAGAACAGCAATTGGCGGAGCTGGTTGAATCCTATAATGAAGAACAGCGAAACGAAGGGAAGGAAGAAGTATACAGCCAATCCGCAAATGGATTCATCGCCCTTCTGATTTCTTTGGCTATTCTGGCGAGCGGTGCTTATTTTACAGCCGCGGGAGAGTTGGAAGGTTTATATCTTGCCATGCTTGTGATGATTTCGCTGGGCGTTTTTGAGAACATGGCGCCCATGGCTGCCTTTCCGGCTCATTTTGAAGAAAGCCGAAAAGCGGCAGTGCGGCTGGACTCTGTCGTTGCTGAAAAGCCGCGAGAGAAAGGAAGTGATGAACTTCCAGAAGGGCCGCTCACCATTTCAGCGAAGAACGTGGGTTATATGTTCCCAAATGAACAACGGCTGGCGGTGGAAGATATCACAATCGATTTTCCGGCAGGCAGCAAGACTGCAATTGTTGGACCGAGTGGCTCAGGCAAATCTACTTTGCTGGCTGTGTTAATGGATATTCTTCCGGCGCGGGATGGCCAGGTGCTATTCAATGGCGTTAGTGCCGAAGAATTTTCACAGGAAAATATATGGCGCAGCTTAAATGTGGTGCTGCAGGAAAACCACTTTTTCCAAGGTACCCTCCGGAGCAACTTGCAGATTGCCGATCCATCCGCAAATGATAAACAGATGACAGCGGCTTTGGAAAGAGTCGAACTCGGAAGATTCTCGCTTGCAATGGAAGTTGAAGAAAAAGGGCAAAATCTTTCCGGTGGCGAGAGACAGCGATTGGCAATAGCGAGAGCCTTATTAAAAAAAGGCGATATTTGGATGTTGGATGAACCGGTTTCTTCTGTCGATTCTGAAACGGGGCAATTGATTTATGAACGCTTATTTGATGACCATCCTGACAAAACGTTCATTGTGGTCAGCCACGATTTAACTGGACTCGAGAAAATGGATCAAATCATTGTACTTGAGAATGGCAGATTGATTGAAAATGGTTCATATGATGAATTGATGCGAAGCAAAGGCTATTTTTATGGGTTGAAGGAAATTGAACAGCAGGTCATGGCATAATAAAAAGCCGCCAAAAAAATTTTGGCGGCTCAGAAGTTGAAAGGCAAAGCTGGTATCAGCTTTGCCTTTTTATTTTGCTAAAAAATCCTGTTCCTTTTTCGCGTCTTCCAGTCTCATCTGTTCCAGTTCCAACCGTAATTTCTGCGTTTCAATAACGTAATTTTCATGCTTCAGCTTTTCCAATTCGACTTCACTTTCAATCATTTTATGCTTCAGCTTGGTCTGGGTTTCCAAGTGCGATGTGATGATCGCGGCTAACGGTATGGAAAAAATCATAATGACTGCAACCAGATAAATCATGGAATCCACCTCTTTTTATAGTGTGTAAAGAAAGTAATCCTTTTAAGTCAATGGGATTTTGAAAGAATTATCCCTTGTCATGTTATGTATTCGCATTTTATCTTACAATACCCTGCTTATTTGGAAAGGAAACTCACCCGGAAATAACATACATGACAAGTGTCATGTATAAATCCATGCGTTTATGACTTATTCATAATTATTATTTTTACTATTATTAGGTTAATAAGTTATCCGGACGCAGAATGTCCGCATAAGGAGGAAGAATGATGAGCAAAGAAAAAACAGCGCAACTCCGAAAATTCGTAAAACCTTTTGAACAGGCAGATGTAAAAGCAAGTGTACGGCAATTGGTGAATACGATTCCCCCATTCATCATCGCATGGACTTTGGCTTATCTGGCTCTTGACGTTTCAATCTGGCTGACAATCGCATTATCATTTGTAGCAGCAGGATTTGTAGTAAGAACATTCATCATTTTCCATGACTGCACACACGGTTCTTTCTTTAAAAACAAAAAAGCGAATGCTATTGTCGGAACAATCACTGGAATCATGACGTTATTCGCGTTTGAAAAATGGAAACGGGAACATACAATTCACCATGCTTCGAGTGGTAACCTTGATAAACGCGGAGTCGGCGACATCTGGGTTATGACAATCGATGAATATGTCGAAGCTTCTAAATGGGAACGTTTCAAATACCGCATGTACCGTAATCCACTGGTCATGTTCGGATTCGGACCATTGTTCCTTGTATTGATTTCGAGTCGTTTCAACCGTAAAGATGCTCGCAAGAAAGAGCGTAATAACACATATTTGATCAATATCTCGTTAGTCGTGATCTATTCACTGCTTATTTGGGCAATCGGCTGGCAGGCATTCCTAATCGTACAAGGTACAACAATGTTCGTTGCCGGAGCATTTGGCATTTGGTTGTTCTATGTACAGCACACATTCGAAGATTCATATTTTGAAGATGAAAGCGAATGGGATTATGTGAAAGCAGCTGTAGAAGGAAGCTCTTATTATCAACTTCCGAAAGTATTGCAATGGGTTACAGGAAACATCGGTTTCCACCATGTCCATCACTTGAGCCCGCGTGTTCCGAACTATAATTTGGAAAAAGCGCATGAATCAACTCCGCCGCTTCAGCAGGCAACGACGATCAATATTAAGTCAAGCCTTAAGTCATTGCGTTACAAAGTATACGATGCAAAAAACAAAACCTTTGTAACATTTGGCGACATCAAGCATCTTCTGAATGATTCCAAGAAGACAGCTGCCAACTAAAGTTCGAAAAGCCATTCCTCAGCGGAATGGTTTTTTCTTTTAATCAGATTTTGGTATGATGGATAATAATAGCAATACGAGGAGGAGCTTATGCAAAGCTGGTATCAATTATTTCCGAAAAACCCGTGGCTCAGTCTTTACGCGTGGGTTATCTTTTGTATTTTGCCTTTCTTCTTCCTTTTTCGGTCATCGTCGGTAATTGAAATATCGATTGGGATTGCCCTTTTAGGCTTGTTCTTTTTGGCCTACCGTTTATCCATAAACTCGAATAGCGGTTTTGTATATGTATGGGTAAGTGTAGAAATGGCTGTAAACATCATTTTGACCTTTCTTTTCGGCTATATTTATTTGGCCATTTTTGTAGCATTTTTTATTGGTAATATCCGCAATAAAATCGGTTTCTTCATCATTTACGGCATCCATATCGGAACGACCATTGCAACAGTCGCTTTTGGCATTGCTTTCCACAGCAATCTCTTCATGACGCAGCTGCCGTTTGTCGTGCTGACGATTCTTGGGGTCATCCTGTTGCCGTTTAATACGTATAACCGCAATAAACGCGAAAAGCTGGAAGGCCAGCTGGAAGACGCGAACAAGCGGATTTCGCAATTGGTTATTATAGAAGAACGAGAGCGGATTGCACGTGATCTTCACGACACACTCGGACAAAAACTTTCGTTAATCGGATTGAAAAGCGATTTGGCGAGTAAGTTGATTTACCGGGATCCGGAAGCTGCGCTGAATGAAATCAATGATGTCAGACAGACAGCGCGTACAGCCTTAAAGGAAGTACGCGAATTGGTATCAGATATGCGGGGTACAAAAATTGAAGACGAATTGCTGCGGGTGCAGCAGATTCTGAAAGCAGCTGAAATCGATTTCGTCTTGTACGGAAGCCCGAAACTTAAAAATACGCCTTTGCTGGTGGAGAATGTTCTCAGCATGTGTCTGAAAGAAGCGGTCAACAATGTCGTCAAGCACAGCCAGGCGACAAGGTGTACTGTTCTTATCAAACAGACGGCGCAGGAAGTATTGGTTCAGGTGCAGGATGACGGCATCGGTTTGCCCGAAACAGGCGGCTTCATGCAGGGGAATGGCTTGGCAGGGATGAGGGAGCGGCTTGAATTCATCAATGGTTCTGCTGATATTAAAGGTGTGGAGGGGATGACTTTGAACATTCGGGTGCCTAATGTGATTCTTTATAATTCCAAGGGGGAGATGGCATGATTCGAATCGTACTCGCTGAAGACCAGCGTATGATGCTCGGAGCTCTGGGTTCTTTGCTCGATTTGGAAGAGGATATGGAAGTTGTCGGAATGGCTTCGAATGGCCAGGAAGCAATCGATCTTGTAGCGAATCTGAATCCGGATATTTGCATCATGGACATTGAAATGCCGATGAAAAGCGGCCTGGATGCTGCTGAACACCTTAAAGAACATCCATGCAAAGTAATCATCCTGACGACTTTCGCCCGGTCCGGTTATTTTGAACGTGCCCGAAACGCGGGTGTCAGCGGTTATCTTCTGAAAGACAGCCCAAGTGAAGATCTCGCCACCTCGATACGCAGTATCATGTCTGGACGGCGCATCTATGCTCCTGAACTTGTCGACCTTGTTTATGCAGGAGACAATCCCCTGACGGAGCGGGAAAGAGAAGTAATGGAATTGATTGCGCAAGGGCGCAGCACCAATGAAATTGCAAAGGAAATGTTCATTACTTCCGGTACGGTCCGTAATTATATTTCCACTATCCTTGATAAATTGGAAGTCGGAAATCGGATTGAAGCGATATCACGCTTCAAAGAAAAAGGCTGGTTCAAGTAAAAGGCCGCTGTCAATCGACAGCGGCTTTTTTGTGCATGGTTTTTACTAGTCTTCATATAATGTATCCTGCAGTTCCCCGGAATTTGAGTAAATATGCAATTCGCCGTGGTTCTTGGTTACATAACGTTTTGCTTCATCCATTAATTCTTCTTTTGTTTCCTCGATTAAAATCGCTTTCTTGCTGTCTTTTTTCTTCAACTGCCAGCCATCATCGTGTGATCGGATTTCATAAACCGGGTGTTCTTTGTCTCCTTCCACATATTTTTGGGCTTGGGCTGTGGCAATCGAAATTGCTCTTCCTTCTTCGTAATTATCTTCGAGCAATGCGTTGGCAATTTCAATTGCTTTGTTACGTACATCAGGGTTTAAGTTCTTGAAAGAATCCGGATAATCGTCTTTATTCCATGGCACAATAATCGCCTCCTTGCCACTCAATTCCCCCTTTTATTAGCATGCGAAACAAAAAATTACTGGTATTAAAGACTCAGAATGTTACAATGGTGTGGAAGGGGGAGATAAGATGTCAGATTTAACTTATCAAATCATAGCGCTAATTATTTACCTCATCGCTATGTTATTCATCGGATGGTATGCGTATCGCAAGACCGTCAACTTATCAGATTACATGCTCGGAGGACGTGGCCTTGGCCCATCCGTAGCCGCACTCAGCGCAGGAGCATCCGACATGTCGGGCTGGTTGTTAATGGGACTTCCTGGTGCCATTTACGTCGGCGGTCTAGTGGAAGTTTGGATTGCAATCGGATTAACGATTGGTGCCTATTTAAACTGGTATTTTGTAGCACCGCGTTTGCGTGTCTACTCACTCGTAACGAAAGACTCCATTACGATTCCAAGTTTCTTGGAAAATCGCTTGAGAGATTCTTCACGATTATTAAGAATTGTTTCAGGTATTATTATTCTGATCTTTTTCACGTTTTACGTGTCTTCAGGAATGGTGGCAGGTGGAGTATTCTTCGAAAGCTCATTCGGGCTAAGCTACCAAATGGGTATGCTGATTGTAGCTGGAGTAGTTGTAGCCTACACTCTATTCGGAGGATTCCTTGCGGTCAGCTATACTGACTTTGTTCAAGGTGTCATGATGTTCCTTGCGTTGATCGCGGTTCCGACTATCGGGATTTTCGTGACCGGCGGTCTTGGTGAAACAGCAGACAGTATCCGTGCTGTTGACCCGACTTTGCTTAACTTTACAACAGGTGCTTCAGCAATCGGTATCATCTCTGCTGTAGCGTGGGGCCTTGGTTACTTCGGTCAGCCTCATATCATTGTCCGTTTTATGGCAATCAAAACATTGGGAGAAGTGCGTCAGGCACGCCGCATCGGTATTGGCTGGATGATTATAAGCCTTCTGGGTGCAACTGCAACTGCTCTCATTGGTATCGCGTACTTCCAGCAGAATCCTGGTGTAACATTGACTGATCCTGAGGCAATATTTATCGCACTCGGACAAATTCTGTTCCACCCGCTTATTGCGGGACTTATGCTTGCGGCAGTATTGGCTGCTATCATGAGTACGATTTCATCCCAATTGCTGGTAAGTTCTTCAGCGTTGGTGGAAGATTTGTACAAGATCGCTTTCAAGAAGAAAATTTCTGATACAATCGTGGTCAATCTTGGCCGTGCAGGCGTATTGCTGGTCGCTATTGTGGCAGCTCTTCTTGCGTGGGAAAGAAATGCTACAATTCTTGACTTGGTTGCTTACGCTTGGGCAGGTTTCGGTGCCGCATTCGGTCCGCTGATCCTGTTGTCATTATTCTGGCGTAAATTTACAAGCATGGGAGCACTTGCCGGCATGATCGTCGGTGCTGCTACTGTAATCATTTGGGATTCAATCGGAACAGCTGAAGGAGATGCAGGCGCAACAGCGACTACTAACTTCCTCGGCAGTGTCTATGAAATCATCCCAGGATTTATCCTGTGTCTTCTTGTAGCTTGGTTGGTAAGTCTAGTTACTTACAAACCGAATACAGAAATTGAGACAGAATTTGATGAAACAGTACGTTTGATCAAAGAAGATAAGTAAGCAGAAAAGCGACGGTGCCCGTTAAGCTCTGAAAGGCATAAGACAGACCAGCGTAGTGGCCTAGGTCGCGCAGCTGGGTTGGCTTATGACCCGAAGAGCTGGGCCACCGGAGTCTGGACAAAGAAAAGCGACGGCGCCCGTTAAGCTGGGCCGCGTCTGAACAAAGAAAAAGCTCAACCCTTCCGTGTGGATAGGGTTGAGCTTTTTCATTTGGCTTAAACTTGTTTATTTTTGTTGATCTTTTCGTGCTTCTCTTTCCATCTTCTTAAACTGGCGTATATCCGATTTGCGGATGGGCGGTGTTTCAGTGCGCAATAGCTTAACAAATGACCATACCATCATCAGCAGCAGGACGGTGAACGGCAGAGCCGAAATCAAGGATGCGGTCTGCAAAGCTTCAAGTCCGCCAGAGTAAAGCAGGACCGCGGCAATCGAGGCCATCAGCACACCCCAGATGATTTTAAATGCGGTCGGTGGATTCAGACTGCCGAAACTCGTCATGCTTGCCAGAATGTACGTGGCAGAGTCGGCAGAAGTGACCAGGAATGTGAAAATCAATAGGATTGCCAGAACTGACATAATTGTCGTTAAAGGCAATACGTCAAAAGTCTGGAATAAAGCCGAAGTGAGATCGTTATTAACCGCTTCCGCAATACCGGTGCCGTTGTTCAAATCATAGAATAATGCTGTTCCGCCAAAGACAGCAATCCACACACAGGCGATTGCCGGCGGGATGACCAATACGCCGAGAACAAATTCGCGGATTGTCCGTCCACGGGAAACGCGGGCGACAAAGGCACCGACAAATGGCGACCATGCAATTGCCCAAGCCCAATAGAAGACGGTCCAACCGCGAACCCATTCTCCGCCTGCATATGGTTCCATGCGCAGGCTGTATTGCACAAAGTTTGTAACATAATCGCCGAGCGCCAATGTGAAAGTTTCCATAATAAAGACGGTCGGTCCCGCAAAGAATACAAATACCATCAGGACCAGGGCCAATCCGAGATTCAGGTTGCTTAAGTAAGCGATCCCTTTATGTAGTCCGGTGGAAGACGATAATGTATAAGCGGCGAACATGACGCCAATGATGATCAATTGGATGGTGAATGAATTCCCGATGCCAAAGACTGCATTCAAACCGCCGTTCATCTGCAATACGCCAAGACCCAGCGAAGTTGCAATCCCCATGACAGTGGCAATTACAGCCAAAGAATCAATCGAATGTTTCACCAATGGTTTTGAACCGGTTACGGGCTCGAGTGCGGTCGATACCAGCCCGGATTTTTTCTTTCGGAATTGCAGGAATCCGATGACCAGACCTACAATTGCGAAGACTGACCACTGGCTGACTCCCCAATGAAAGAATGAGTATCCCATTGCAATGCGGGCTGCTTCGGGTGTTTGTGCTTCATTGCCGAAAGGAGTGGTAAAGAAGTGGCTCATCGGCTCAGCTACGCCCCAAAATACGAGGCCCGCACCAAACCCGGCTGAGAACAACATGCCGATCCAGGTGAAGAAAGGGAATTCGGGGCGGTCAGTGTCTGCACCGAGACGAATGCCACCATATTTACTGATGGATATGAAGATGAGGAATAGGGTAATGATAAATACGGCGAGCAGGTAGAACCAACCAAAATTATCGGTTGTGAAACTGAATAAGGTGTCCGATACTGACTTAAATTGCTCGTTAGCCAAGGCTCCGAGTACGACAAGCAGCAGGATGACGAGTGTTGATACGATGAAAACGGGATTAATCCATAATTTTTTGTCCATGATGACCTCCTGTTTTAATATGCAGTTATTTTTCTATATACCCTAGACTACCGAAAATAACCCGTGAAGACTACCGATAGGGGGAAGTTTGGTAGAATTAAATTGAAAAGTTTGAAAAGATAAAGTAGAGAACAGCTTGATGAATCTGAAGAAAAGGAAGTGGAATCCATGAAGTTCGATCACGTCATACATTTTATAGAAGAAACTCCTGAACAAGTGGTGGAGTTCTGGGGACAGCAAAATCTGCATGCAGTTATAGGAGGGCGCCACGAAAACTGGGGGACACGTAACGCCTTGTGGTATGGCAAGGATAGTTATATCGAATGGCTGTCACTGGAGAATCGGCAAATCGCTGAGTCTGCCTCCCATCCTTTGACGCAGTTATTACTGCTCAATGGACCGGGATTCGGGACCGTTTGTTGTCGCGTGGAATCCATTGATCAATTAGAGGAGCGCTTAACGTCGGAAGGTTTTCAGACAAGCGGAATCCTGGACGGCAGCCGCCGGACTGCTGGAGGAAAGCTGATCGAGTGGAAAATGCTGTTCATCAACGAGGATTTCTCGGAACGCTTGCCGAACCCATTCTTTATTGAATGGAGTGAAACTAATGAAGAGCGGTATGAAGGGCTTAAGGCAGATGGAGCTATTAAGGCGGCCGATGAAAACAGAACTTTGGAACGCTGCGTATTTGGGGTGGAGGATGTGGAAGCAACGGGCAGAAGGTGGAAGGCTATTCTTGGCGGCAGCTTGCAGTTGCCAAATTGTGAAATAGAGTTCAGGAAACAGACGGGCCAAAAAGAGCGATTGGAAGAAGTTTATTTTCGAAATGGCAAAGAACGGGTATTGTATCAAAAAGGCATTTACATGATTTGATGGCTTGAATTTAAAGGTCTGTCGCCCCTGTGATAAGATGGAGAGAATAGAGTCAGCCTTGTGAAGCGGCTGAAAAGGAGACGGTGCATATGGATACATTGATTGAAAAAGCGGTGCTTGTCGGCGTACAGCTCCAGAAAGACTCCCATTTCGATTACGAAATGGATGAACTGAAAAATCTGGCGGAAGCCTGCAACGTCGAAGTGCTTGGTGAAATCACTCAAAACCTCGAACGCGTCAATCCTTCCCATTATGTCGGGACAGGGAAAGTGGACGAACTAAAAGCTTTTTATGAAGAAACAGAAGCCAATCTGATCATTTTCAATGATGAGCTATCGCCTTCGCAGATACGGAATCTTGAGGAAGACCTGGAATGCAAAGTCATCGACCGGACGATGCTGATCCTTGATATTTTCTCTCGTCGTGCGAAAACGCGAGAAGCGCAGGTGCAGGTTGAATTGGCTCAATTGCAATACATGATGCCAAGACTGGTTGGACTTCGGGCTTCACTCGGCCGCCAAGGGGGCAGCAGCAGCGGCGGAGTCGCAAACCGTGGTGCCGGTGAAACGAAACTCGAACTCGATCGCCGGAAAATCGAAGACCAGATTTCCAAATTGCATAAAGAACTTGAACATATCAAAGACCAGCGGACAACCCAGCGCAAGCAGCGCACGAAAAAAGGCATGCCGGTCGTGTCGCTTGTCGGATATACCAATGCCGGAAAATCTACCGTCATGAACGAATTGCTGAAAAAGACAGGGCAGCAGGAAGAAAAGCAAGTTTTCGAAAAAGATATGCTGTTTGCTACATTGGAAACTTCTGTGCGCCAGATTTTGCTGGCAGACAATAAAAGTTTCCTCCTTACCGACACGGTAGGATTTGTCAGCAAATTGCCGCATCACTTGGTCCGTGCGTTCCGCTCGACTCTTGAAGAAGCGCGTAACTCAGATCTGCTTCTTCATGTCGTCGATGTGTCACACGAAGAATATCGCCATATGATGGATGTCACCAACCGGACGCTCCATGAAGTTGGTGTGGAGAATGTTCCCACGATCTATGTGTACAATAAATCAGATCTTGCCGGTATCCCGCATCCAAGAACAAATGGGGATGGCCTGTGGATTTCTGCGAAAAACGATAAAGGACTGGATGAACTGCTTGCGATGGTCAAACAACGCATCTTCGCAGACTATGTCACTTGCCGGATGGTCATTCCATTTGACCGCGGGGACATCGTGGGCTACCTGAATGAAACAGCCACTATCCGGGAAACGGAGTATGAAGAAGAAGGCACTTCGCTGCGGGTGGAACTGAGCCGGGCGGATTACGACCGTTACCAGGAATTTGTTGTAGGTAAATAACGAAAAGCAGGCTTCCACGCGGAAGCCTGCTTTTGTTTTGGGGCTTATTTGTAAATATGCCCAACTTCTATTCGAATATGCCCAACTTTCATGTAAATACGCCCGACTTTACCCGGAATACGCCCAACTTCGAAGGAAATACGCCCAACTCGTAAAAAAGCGCGCCCGGAAGGACCGGTCGCGCTTTCGCTTTTCGTTATTGTCTAGACTCCGGCGACCCAGCTCTTCGGGTCATAAGCCGGCCCAGCTGCCGCGGCAAAAAACGCCACTCTGCTGATCCGTCTAACCCCTTATTGCTCCTGCATTGCTCCTGCATTGCTCCTGCATCGCTGCGCTAGCTTCGTCGCAAAGAGATGTCCCAAATTCCATTTGGTCCATCTCTTGCCTTACAGAGCTAACCGGGTGCCGTCGCTTTTCTTGTCCAGACTCCACCGGCCAACTCCTCGGACTTAAGCTGCCCTTCCTGTGCGGCAAAGTACGCCGCTTCGGAAGTTCATCTTAAGCCTGTCGGAGCTTAACGGCCGTTTCCGCTTTTCTTAATTACTGCTGGAATTGGATGCGATGCAGGTTCGCAAAGATGCCGTCGTGTTCAAGAAGTTCGCTGTATCCGCCTTGTTCCGCGATGCCGTCTTCGGTTACAACGATGACGCGGTCTGCGTCGCGTATTGTCGCCAGCCTATGGGCGATGATCAATGTGGTGCGGTTTTCCGCGAGTTCGGAAAGAGCTTCCTGGATGACGCGTTCGGTTTCCGTATCAAGCGCGGAAGTCGCTTCATCCAAAATCAGGATCGGCGGATTTTTCAGGAACATACGCGCAATGGCGAGCCGTTGCTTCTGGCCGCCTGATAATTTCAGGCCACGTTCACCGATTTGGGTTTCATAGCCATCCGGCAATTTATTGACGAAGTCTTCAAGGTGGGCTTTTCGGGCTGCGGCAAGAATCTCTTCATCACTCGCACCTTGCCTGCCATATGCGATATTCTCGCGGATTGTACCCGTGAACAGGAAAACGTCCTGCTGCACGATGCCGATATGGGAGCGCAACGAATGCTTGGTCATGTCCCGGATGTCGATGCCGTCGATGGCGATTGAACCTTGCTGGATGTCATAAAAACGTGGGATCAATGAACAAATGGTTGTCTTGCCGGCGCCAGATGGACCGACAAAAGCGATTGTTTCGCCTGCACGGAGATTCAAATCGATTCCATTCAGCACTTTCTTGTGTTCATCATAACCGAAATGGACATTGTCGAAAGTGATATTGCCCTGCAAACCGGTAATTGGCTGGGCGCCTTTCTTATCGACGATATCGGGATCCTGGTCAATCAGTTCGCGGAAGCGGCTGAAGCCGGCCATTCCTTTCGGATACAATTCAAGTAATGCGCTAATTTTATCAATCGGTTTGATCAGCACATTCAGGAACAGCACGAAACTGACCAGTTCCCCGTAGCTTAATTCGTTTTGGTAATTCAGCCATGCACCGTAAACAAGGACGATCAATGTTAAAAGACGCGTCATCATATAGATGCTGGAATGAGTGGCGGCCATCACTTTATAAGCAACAAGCTTGGCAAGGCGGAAACTGCCGTTGTCTTTTTTGAAACGGTTGATTTCAAATTCTTCATTGGTGAAAGATTGCACGACACGCGCGCCGGAAACGCTGTCTTCCACACGGCCGTTGACGTCGGCGATTTTTCCGTACATATTGCTCCATGCTGAATTCATCTTGATGTTGCAATAAGTGATCAGCCAAACCAGGAATGGCACGACAATCAGTGTGACGAGCGCCAGTTTTGGATTGATCCAGAACATGATGCCGAATGCGCCGAAGAACGTCATGATGGCAATGAAAAAATCTTCCGGGCCATGATGGGCCAGTTCGCCGATATCAAATAAATCATTGGTGATGCGGCTCATGATATGGCCGGTTTTTATATTGTCGAAAAAGCGGAAAGACTGCCGCTGCACATGAGTGAAAAGTTCCTCGCGCATGTCGGTTTCAATGTTGATGCCGAGCTTATGCCCAAGAAAACTGACGATATATTGGAGAAACGTACTGAGCAGGAACACGGCCAGCAAAAGAATGCTTACAGTAACGATGGTACTCCATTCACCGCTCGGCAATAATTCATCGATAAAATATTGAACGGCTACCGGAAACGCCAATTCCAATATCGCGACGATGACAGCGCTTGAGAAATCGACGATAAACAGACGTTTATGCGGTTTATAGTACTTGAAAAAATGTTTTAAATTCAAAAAATTCACCTCTTGTGTTTATTGGACAGAACGGCTGATGCCGGTACTGATTGCAGTAAGATTTTTTCCCACAAAGAAAAGTATAGTCCAAAAAAGGAAAATAAACGATTGAAATTTCGGAAATAGAATTATTTAATGAAACTTCTTGAGAATTGCTTCGTATTATTCAGTAACACAGAAATTGGAAAGGATGAGCGATTTGAAGAAATGGATAGCTTACATGGGAGCCGGAGCCATTGCCTTGACCTTGGCGGGATGCGGAGAATCGGCGGAACCGTCGGAGGAAACAGATCCAAAGGAAACAAGTGATCTGACGCTGGAAGAGCTGTTTGCGAAAACGACTGCAGCATCTGAAGAAGCGAAAAGTTTCCATATGGACATGGTGACAAACCAGACGATGGTTATGGGGCCTGAAATGGATATGGACATGAAAATGGATATCTCAATGGATATGACTGTCGAGCCATTGGCATTTTATCAAAAAGCCCAATCCTCTTTTATATCTGAAGGCATGGAAGACATGCCGCCCATGGAAACGGAAATGTACTATACAGCTGATGGCCTCTATAGTTACGACCCAATGATGGATATGTGGGTTAAACTGCCGGCGGATGAGATGGAAGATTTGGAAGCATTGATGATGATGGAGCAGCAGTCAGGCGATCTGGCTGGTCAATTTGAACAGCTGGAAGCTTTTCAGGATGATTTCACTTTCGAACAGACGGGTGATGAATTTGTTCTGACACTGGATGCAGCGGGAGAAGAATACGAAAAATTGATCTCTGAAGAAATGGGCCAGATGCTTGGCGAGCTGGATGTCGAAGCGCAGGAAATCATGGACGGAATGACCATCAATAAAATCTATTACGAGATTTTCATCGATAAAGAAACTTTCCAGCCTAATACGATTAATATGACAATGGATTTTGACATGGAAATGGAAGGCGAATCCGTGAATATCCAAAGCGATATGCAGGCGGAGTACAGCAATTTCAATGGAATCGATACTATTACTGTACCGGCAGAAGTAATTGAGAATGCCGAAGAAATGAATGGCTACTAAGAAAACGGTTCAAATGGCCGCGTATTCCACCCTAAACGGTGGAGCACGCGGTTTCTTTATTGCACCCCATTTGTGGCAAAAGAACGACAAATGTGTTTTTTCTCATCTAAATGAAAATAATTCTCATTTAATCGTTGACACCTAATTTCCAACTGCTATACTTAAATTTGTGAGAGAGTGATAATGATTATCACTATCATAATCAGTCAAGTAAGTTTTTATTGGAAACGGATGAGGGTCAGTCATGAAAAAAAGATATTTAATACCAGCATTATTCATACTGTCTGTCATTTCGCTGTTTGTCGGAGTTAGCAGTATCAGTCCATTAGATCTGCTGGATTTCCAGTCGGAAGAAACACAGATTTTCCTGATCAGCCGTCTGCCAAGGCTGGTAGCCATATTGCTGGCGGGTGCAGGTATGAGTATGGCAGGACTCATCATGCAGCAATTGAGCCGCAATAAATTTGTGTCGCCAACGACAGCAGGTACACTCGATGCTACAAGGCTTGGGATTCTCGTTTCAATGCTCATGTTCGCTAATGCGTCCATGATTGAGAAAATGGCTGTAGCTTTCGTATTTGCTTTAGCGGGTACATTCCTGTTTATGCAAATTCTCAACCGCATCAAATTCAAAGATGCGATTTTCATTCCTTTGGTCGGTTTGATGTTCGGGAATATCCTTTCTTCCATTACAACGTTTTTCGCATACCGCGCGGATGTTATCCAGAACATGTCCGCCTGGCTGCAGGGAGATTTTTCGATGGTCATGAAAGGGAGCTACGAGCTGCTTTACATCAGTGTTCCGGTGTTTATCATCGCTTATCTGTACGCCAACCGCTTTACGGTTGCCGGCATGGGTGAGGATTTCTCGAAGAACTTGGGACTGAAATACCGCAGCATCGTCAACATCGGCTTGACACTTGTTGCGCTGATTACAGCGACAGTCGTTTTGACAGTAGGCGTCATCCCGTTTCTCGGGTTGATCATCCCGAATATCGTCTCAATTTTCAAAGGAGACCATTTACAGAAAACATTGCCGCATACAGCGATGCTTGGAGCCATATTCTTGCTGCTGTGCGATATTCTAGGAAGAGTTTTGATTTACCCGTATGAAATTTCCATCAGCCTGATGGTCGGTGTCATCGGAAGCTTCATCTTCCTCTTCTTACTGTTTAGGAGGAAGGCGTATGCGTGATTTACATAAGATGCTCATACTTGTGGCCTTGGCTCTGGCCGCTTGTGGAGTTTATCTCTTCCATGACCTGAACGGAAGTTTCGATTATGCACTGCCGAGACGCGGCATTAAAGTGTTCGCCATGGTGCTGACAGGAATAGCGATTGCTTATGCAACAGTGGTTTTCCAGACCATAACGCATAACCGGATCCTGACGCCGAGCATCATGGGACTCGACTCGCTGTATATGCTGCTCCAGACTTTGCTGATCTTCTTCCTTGGATCCGATCACATCAGCATTATGAACAGACAAGTCAATTTCATCTTATCAATAGCGGCCATGGTCATTTTCGCTTTATTGTTCTATCATTTCCTATTTAAAAAAGGAAATCAGCCGATTTACTTCCTATTATTAATCGGCATCATTTTCGGTACGTTTTTCGGAAGCATTTCGACCTTCCTGCAAGTATTGATCGACCCCAATGAATTCCAGATTGTCCAGGACCAGATGTTCGCGAGTTTCAATAATGTCAATTCGGACCTGGTCTGGCTTTCACTAATTGTAATCGTTGTGCTGATCGCATTTGCATGGAAGCATAACGCGTCACTCGATGTGCTGTCGCTCGGACGGGACACGGCGTTGAACCTGGGAGTCAATTATGATTCACTTGTCCGCTATATGCTTATCCTTTCCGCGGTTTTAATCGCTGTTGCCACAGCACTTGTTGGTCCGATTACATTCTTCGGCCTGATTGTGGCGAACCTGTCCTACCAGTTTTTCAAATCCTATAAACATTCAGTGTTGCTGCTTGGTGCCATTGTCATCAGTGTTCTGGCCTTGGTCGGCGGACAATGGGTAGTGGAGAGGCTCTTCACTTTCAACACGACGCTCAGCGTCATCATCAACTTCATCGGTGGAATTTACTTCATCTATCTACTATTAAAGGAGAGTCGGGCTAAATGATCCAAGTACGTGAATTGAGCAAGCTTTACGGAAAAAAACAAGTCGTGGAAAATGTCACTGTTGATATCCAAAGGGGCCAGATCACGTCTTTCATCGGCCCGAACGGAGCCGGGAAATCGACGCTTTTATCAATGGTCAGCCGGCTTCTAGATGCGGACACCGGTGAAGTGCTGATCGATTCGACGAACACGAAAAAAATGAAATCCAATGAATTATCAAAACGGGTATCGATTTTGAAACAGTCGAATTTCATGAATGTGCGGTTGACAATTCGCGAATTGGTTTCATTTGGACGTTTTCCTTATTCCAAGGGACGCTTGAATGATGAAGATGAAAAAATGGTGGATCAGGCAATTGCCTACATGGATTTGGCTGAAATGGAGCATGCCTATCTGGATGAACTGTCCGGAGGCCAGCGCCAACGTGCATTTATTGCCATGGTCATTGCCCAGGATACGGATTATGTGCTTCTTGATGAGCCATTGAACAACCTGGATATGAAACATTCAGTACAAATCATGAAAATTCTGCGCCGCCTTGTTGATGAGCTTGGCAAGACTGTCATCATCGTTTTGCACGACATCAATTTCGCTTCGGTCTATTCGGACCGGATTGTCGCATTGAAAAACGGCCGTGTCGTAAAAGACGGGCCGACAGAAGAAATTATTCAAAGTGCAGCATTAAAAGAAATCTACGATATGGATATTCCGATTCAGCAGATGAACAATTGCCGAATTTGCGTGTATTTCAATTCTTAAAAAAGAGGAGCTCGACGAAAAATGAAAAAATTATTATTGATTGCATTCACATTAATGATGGTTGCTTTCCTTGCAGCATGTGGCGCGGACGAAGAAGCGACAGATTCAAAAACAGCTGCGGCAGACACGAAAGAAGCCAGCACTGAAACGATAACAGTTACTCACGAACTTGGCGAAACGACTTTTGACAAAAATCCTGAAAAAGTAGTCGTATTCGACTTCGGTATTCTTGATTCGATGGATAAACTGGGCATCGAAGCTGTAGCAGGTGTGCCGCAAGCAAACATGCCTTCATATCTTGAAAAATTCGCTGACGCTGAAAAGTATGAAAATGTCGGTACTTTGAAAGAAGCCGATTTTGAAGCGATCCATGCGATGAAACCGGATCTTATCATCATCTCTGGCCGTCAGGCTGCTATGTATGAAGAGTTTTCTGATATCGCTCCAACAGTTCACCTGGGTGTGGATACAACGAAATACATGGAGTCTTTTGAAAGCAATATGAACACTCTTGGTGAAATCTTCGGTAAAGAAGATGAAGTAAAAGAAGAGCTGGCTGCAATTGAAACCCAAATCGAAGATGTTAAAGCAAGTGCAACAGACGAAAAAGCCCTAATCGTTTTGGCGAATGAAGGCAAAATAAGTGCATACGGAGCGGCTTCACGTTTCGGAATCATCCATGATGTTTTCGGTGTAAAACAAGCGGATGAAGGCATTGAAGCTTCTACTCACGGACAAAGCATTTCGTTTGAATACATCCTGGAAACAAACCCGGATATGATGTTTGTTGTCGACCGCAACGCTGCAGTCGGTACGGATGCAAGTGCGAAAGACTCTCTTGAAAATGAATTGGTGCAAAAAACAACTGCTTATAAAGAAGATAAAATCATCTACCTTGACCCGGATTACTGGTACCTGTCTGGTGGCGGACTGCAATCTGTCAGCGAAATGGTTAAAGAAATCCAATCTGCATTCGAATAAGAGCGAACAATACTCAGCGGGCTGCTTACCGCTGAGTATTGTTTTAACTGTCGATATTACACAACACAGTTCAAAATAATTTAGGGTATATATTCGAATAGGGGGATATAAAAATGTTCGTGCAAATGAAAACTTTTGTTGTAAAAGAAGGAACTTCGCAGATTGTGTTAGGTCGTTTTGCGGGGCAGAACAAATTGGCGGAACAGCCTGGGTTTATTGACCGTACCATTCTGAAAAAGGATGTCCGCCGCGGTGACGAAGAAGTGATTCTTTATGTCCGCTGGGAATCCAAAGAGGACTGGAAGAATTGGGAGAAGCATCCTGACCATATCGCTGGCCATAAAGCGAAAATCGGGAAACCGAAACCTGATCACATTATCGAAGTCACTCAGAACACTTTCCACGTGCATGAATAAGCAAGCGAATGAAGCAGAAGGCGAACTGGATTTCCGGTTCGCTTTTTTGTTTCATTAAATGAAGCAGAAGTCCTTCTATGATAAACTGAATATACTGAAGAAAGAGGGTGAAGGCTATCAAACGTCTATTCTATGCACTGGGAATGGCGACTTTGATCGGTTTTTTTGCAATCTTGACAAGTTATACGAACGAAGGATTTCTGGAGCTTGATCTGCGTACGATGGAATGGCTTCATGGCAATGTCTTTCTGGATGCATTATCGATTTTCGGTGAACGGTGGATGATCTTCGTTGTCAGTTTGGGCTTGATGGTTTTCCTTTGGCTCAAAAGGGAGAATTACAGGGGCATGTTTTTTGTGTTTTTGACAGTCGGAGCCGGTAATGGTCTGAATGAACTGATGGAGTACTTTTTTGTAAATGAAAGACCGGATCTTCCGAGGGGACTGGAAACTTTCGGTTTTCCATCAAGTCATGCCATGGTCGGGTTATTATTCTTCTTCACTCTGGCTTACTTCCTGACGGATCATATGGCGTCCAAATATGCCCGCTGGCTGATCTGGCTGCTTACAGTAATTATGGTGGCATTAGTTGGACTGTCACGGGTGGCAGGCGGCGAACATTTCTTTTCGGATGTATTGGCGGGCTGGTTTGCAGGTTACTCCTGGTTTGTGGCGGTTGCTGTCTGGTACGAAATGAGGGAATATTTTCTCAGGAAACGACATCAAAACATAGAAAGAGGATGACCGCTGAGCGGACATCCTCTTTCTATGTTTTTAAGATTTTGAGGTTGCTGAAGCTTCGCCTAATTGGTTGAGGCGGTTGGCAAAAGAATCTCCAGTACCGGAAGACCCCTGCAAAACTTCGTCCATTGAATATGCTTGTGATCCGTGTTCTGCGAAATCCAAGCCGCTTTCTTCTTCTTCAGCAGAAACACGCAGAGGAACAAAAAGGCTGATGGCTCCAAGTACAAGTCCTGTTGCAATAGAAGTCCAAGCGACTACTGCGAGAACGCCTACAGTTTGAATACCGAGAATTTCCGGGCCGCCACCATACAGCAAGCCTCCTGAAGTATCAAACAACCCGATTGCAATCGTTCCCCAAATTCCGGCGATTCCGTGGACTGAGATGGCGCCGACCGGATCGTCGACACGGATTTTTGAATCCAGTAAACGAATGGCTTCGGTCATAATGACACCAGCCGCCAGACCGATTACAATGGCGCCGATAAATGAAACATTCGCTGCGCCGGCTGTAATTCCGACAAGCCCTGCAAGTGCGCCGTTCAATGTCAATGAAGGATCGATTTGTCCATATTTTAAGCGAGTATAGCCTGCGGTTGCAAGAACGCCGGCAGAAGCTGCCAATAAAGTGTTGGCAATCACTGAAGGAACCAGCTCCGGATCGGCTGCCAGTGTACTGCCGCCGTTAAATCCGAACCATCCAAGCCACAGGATGAAAACTCCCAATGCGCCGAGCGGAATATTATGCCCTGGAATTGAGTTGACAATCTTTCCATTATATTTGCCGATACGAGGGCCGATTTTCCAGGCTGCAACAAATGCTGCAACGGCCCCAGTCAAATGAACGACAGTTGAACCGGCAAAATCGATAAAGCCAAGTCCGGCCAGCCAGCCATCCGCCCAGATCCAATGTCCGACGACTGGATAAATGACTGCGGTGATAGCGACAGTCAATAAAATATATGCCGACAGATTCACCCGTTCTGCAACGGCCCCAGAAACGATAGTTGCGCAAGTTGCCGCGAAAACTGCCTGGAAGACGAAGAACGCGATGTCTGCGTCACCTAAAAGCGCAAATCCTTGTGTACCGATCATGCCGAAAGCTGATGGTCCAAACATAAGAGCAAATCCGACGATAAAATAAAGAATAGAACCTAACGATATAGTAATGATATTTTTCATTAAAATATTCAATGTATTTTTTGAACGTGTAAATCCTGATTCTACCATGGCAAACCCGGCATGCATGAAAAAGACAAGCATAGCGCCGAGCATAATCCATATCATATCAACTGAGCCTTGTACTGCTTCCATCCAATCTCCTCCTTATCCGACCGCGACATCGCCGCGCTCTTTCGTTCTGATTCTGATTGCTTCTTCTACAGCGAAAATGAAAATCTTTCCGTCTCCAACTTCTCCGGTTGCCGCATAGTCCAGAAGAGCTTCTATGATCGCTTCCACTTTCGAATCTTCTACCACCATCTCTAACTTTAATTTTGGTGAAAACTCCATTTTATAAGTATTCCCTCGGAACATGCCGATTCGCCCTTCTTGTTTGCCTATTCCTGCAATTTCCGTAACACTTAACCCGTCAATGCCTTCAAGAGCTAAAGCTTGTCGAACGTCACCGAAAACGGACGGACGGATAATAGTCTCAATCTTTTTCATACTCTTCCTCCTATGATGTTAGATTTTCTAACATGAAATAATGTTAGGTTTCTTAACATAATAAATAAAATTTTCAGATAATGCAAGCATTTTTTGAAATCAATGTTATAAAAGTTAACATTTCATAAATGTTATACTTATTTTGAGGTGATTTTATGTATAAAATCAGTGAGGAACTTGTGGCATTAGGATTAAAGCGTATAGAAGGATTTTCAGTGGAAGGATTTGTGCGGGGTAGCGGTCCTTTGGAGCCGGCAGTCATGCTTGTCGGTGAAGCACCGGGAGAAAATGAATTGGAAACTGGAATTCCTTTCACCGGCAGAGCAGGGAAAGAATTAATGGAATCCCTGGCAAGTGTCGGGCTTAGCCGTGAAGATGTGTATATAACGAGTGCTGTAAGAAGCCGGCCGTATAAATGGGGGGTTAAGAAAAAGCGGAACGGAGAAACGGTGGAAAGAAAATATAACCGTGCGCCGACAAAAAAAGAGATTATCGCCCATGCTCCGATTCTTGATGCAGAAATAAAGGATATCAGGCCGCCGCTGATCGTTACTTTGGGCAACGTTGGATTACAGCGGCTGATTGGCCCGCAGGCAAAAGTGACGGAACTGCATGGTGTGTTGCTGGAAACCCCTGTATTGACATGGGACGAAGAGGCAGGGATGTTCAAAGAAACTGAAGAGAATTACCATATCTTCCCGACTTTTCATCCGGCCAGTGTTTTTTATAATCCTCCGGTACGTTATTTAAAAGAGGATGATTGGCGGAAATTGGGCGAAATCCTGAAGATGAAAAGGTGAACGAATAATCGAATATCTTTCTTTGTTGAAAAAAGTTGCACTAAGGAAACTTTAAGGATACAATAACGATATTCAGCAAGAGTGGAAGGAAGTCATGGGATATGGACAGTGCAGTCTTATTTGCTTTGGGGCTCACGCTATTTGCCGGTTTAGCCACCGGTATCGGCAGTTTGCTGGCGTTTTTTGCTTCACGGACCAATACTAAATTTTTATCCGTTTCTTTAGGATTTTCAGCAGGTGTAATGATATATGTTTCTATGATTGAGATTTTCTTCAAAGCAAAAGATTCGCTAACCGGGGCTCATGGTGAAAGTATGGGGTATTGGCTGACGCTCGCCGGCTTTTTCGGCGGAATGGTTTTTATGGCCGCTTTGGACCGTGTCTTGCCTCAGCTCGGGAATCCACATGAAGTTAAGACGATTGAGGATATGGATACGGGGCCGACCAACGATGAATATGCCAGATTGCGGAAAATGGGCATCTTTACAGCGCTTGCCATCGGAATCCACAATTTTCCGGAAGGAATCGCTACATTCATGTCGGCGATCCAGGACCCGGCGCTCGGTATCGCGATTGCAATTGCGGTGGCCATCCATAATATTCCGGAAGGCATTGCGGTTTCCGTGCCGATTTATTATGCGTCCGGCAGCCGAAAAAAAGCTTTGCTTTACAGTGTTCTTTCGGGGATTTCAGAACCGATTGGCGCAATCGCCGCCTGGCTGTTCCTGATGCCGTTTTTGAGTGATACACTTTTTGGCATCGTCTTTGCGTCGGTAGCCGGAATTATGGTCTTTATTTCATTGGATGAATTATTGCCTGCCGCCAAACGCTATGACGAAGCGCATTTATCGATTTATGGTTTGGTAGCCGGTATGGCAGTGATGGCTGTTAGCCTTGTATTAGTGACATAATTGAACTCCGGCGCTTTCGTCTCCTTTTTAAAAGGGGCGGAAGCGTTTTTCCTTTTGCGCAGCTTCTTGCTTGAAAAAAGCATGCTTGTGCCAATTAATCCTTACGAGTATAGTAATAAGGTGTAAAGACACCAAGTGGAATGCTTAGGACAAGGAGAATGCAGATGTCTACAATTACTGATAATGAAAAAAATACTGCGCCGATTACACGTAATCGGCTGTTATGGGTCGCCGGTCTCGGCTGGCTGTTCGATGCGATGGATGTTGGGATTTTATCCTTCATCATCGCAGCGCTTCAGCAGGATTGGAATCTGACGACAGATCAAATGGGTTGGATAGGAAGCATCAATTCCATCGGGATGGCTGTTGGCGCATTCGTATTCGGAATTTATGCGGACCGTGTGGGAAGAAAGAAAATATTCATCATTACGCTGCTGTTGTTTTCATTGGCGAGCGGTGTCTCTGCCTTTACCACAACACTGGCGGCGTTCATGATTTTGCGCTTTTTCGTCGGAATGGGGCTCGGTGGGGAATTGCCTGTGGCTTCGACACTTGTTTCGGAAAGTGTGCCAGCGAAAGAGCGCGGGCGCGTTGTTGTCTTACTTGAAAGTTTTTGGGCTGCCGGCTGGCTGCTCGCGGCAATCATCTCTTATTTTGTTATTCCCGCATCAGAATACGGCTGGCGCATTGCCTTATTGATCACCGCATTGCCGGCTCTTTACGCACTTTATCTGCGGATCAATCTGCCGGATTCGCCGCAGTTTACAGCGAAGAAAAATGTTCTTCGTTCTGTATCAGTGAATATTAAAGATGTGTGGTCGAAAAAATATGCCAAAGCGACTTTAATGCTTTGGATCGTCTGGTTTATGGTCGTCTTTTCTTATTATGGAATGTTCCTGTGGCTGCCGAGTGTCATGGTGTTAAAAGGTTTTACGCTGATCAAGAGTTTCCAGTATGTGCTGATCATGACATTGGCTCAGCTTCCGGGTTATTTCACAGCAGCCTGGCTCATTGAAAAGATTGGCCGCAAATTTGTGCTTGTTACTTATCTCTTCGGTACTGCAGCAAGTGCGCTCGCTTTCGGAAACGCGGAGTCGCTTGCGATGCTGATTACAGCAGGGGCGTTCCTGTCATTCTTCAATCTTGGAGCATGGGGAGCGCTGTATGCCTATTCACCTGAACAGTATCCTACTGTCATCAGAGGGACAGGTACAGGGATGGCCGCATCGTTCGGCCGCATCGGCGGTATTTTCGGACCGCTTCTCGTCGGCTTCATGCTGACGGCAGGCTTTGGTGTCAACGTGATTTTCGCTGTGTTCTGTGCAGCCATTATCATAGGTGCACTGTCTGTGGCTTTTCTCGGCACCGAAACAAAGCAGAAAGAATTGGAATAAAAAATCTCAAGTGCTGCCGGCAGTTTTCTAATTGCCGGCAGCTATTTTTAAATTTTTTATGGAAATAAGCAGGAAAAACAGAGGCAATAGCCAATAGTTAGTAGATGAATTCATTAGAAAAGAGAGTGGAATTATGGAATGGAAAGTATATGAGGATCCCAATGCCTTTGGTGACAGGATAGAGGCGCTGCTATATAAAAATGAAGACAGAAACAGTCTGTTTCTCGGAATACTCAACCAAATAAGAAATGGGCGCTATGAAGATTATTATTTGGCTTTGGCTGAAGAAGGCAGTGAAGTGCTGGCAGCGGCTTTGATGACGCCGCCCCATCCGCTGCAATTCATCATCTTCGAAGAAAAACAGGAATTGGCTGAGGGGCTTGCCGGGCATCTGAAAAAGAGTGGGTTGGAAATTTCAGGTATAATCGGTGACAAAGAGACGGCCCGCAAGTTTGCGGAGGTCTGGGCAGCGGAAATGGGTAAGGAAATTGAGCTTCATATGGATGAAGGTCTTTACCGGATCGATGCTGTGACAAAAGGGCTCGAGAAAAGCCCTGGAACCTGGCGGGTCGCCAACAAGCGGGATGCAGAGTTGTTGGAAGAATGGTATCTCCTGTTTGAAAAGGACACGGGGATTGGCGCATCCAGCCATAAGGAAGCTGTGGCGAAAATTGAGCAATTCCTGGACGATAAGGAAATTTACGTCTGGGAAGTACAAGGGGAAGTGGTTTCCTGCATGAAAAAATCCCGTCCTTCGAAACACGGAATTTCTGTAGGATTTGTGTTCACTCCTGAGAAACACAGGAAGAAAGGCTACGCGCGAACATTGGTGGCGGAAGTGACAGAAGAATTGCTGCTGGAATTCGACTTCGTCGTGCTGTATACCGATTTAAAAAATCCGACGTCCAATAAGATTTATATTGAAATCGGTTATGAACAAATAGCCAATCCAGTGTATCTTAAGTTTGTTTAGGATTGGAAATTAATCTGAATAATGGTAAAATACACACATCAATGTAAACGAGGTGACGGGTGGACGATGAAATAAATTCCTTTTTCTGAGCAACTGAAGTTTTTTCAGCTTGAAAGAAATAGGATTCGTCTGCCCAATTTTTAGTTAATCAGCTTTAATGCAGTTTATTTGGGTTGCCGAATTCTTCCGAAAATCAATCGGGGGAATTTTTTTTATTTCTCCGAAATGGGAGAGATTGATATGGCCATCATAGGAAAATTAAACAAAATGACAATAAGGGTTAAAGAGCGGGTTATTGTGGGAGAAGCAAAAGCGTCTATCCACGAACAAGCAAGAATCGCCGTGATTGGTGCAAACGGTTCAGGGAAAACCAGCCTCCTGGAGGCGATAGCACGGGGGGATCAAGGAATTCATTGGATAGGCAATGCCCCTGAAATTATTTATATGGAACAGGAAGCCAGGAATCTTGATGCAACAAGTGCCGAGCGGGAAACAAGAATGCTGGAAAGGATGTGGCGTATTCCGGGAGACCGGATGAAATTGAGTGGCGGCGAAACGATGAAGCTGCGGCTCGCGCGGGTGCTGTCCCAGGTTGCCGATGTTTACCTGCTCGATGAACCGACCAACCATTTGGATGCGGAGAGTCTGGGATTATTGGCAGAAGAAATTGGGAGGATTGATGGAACAGTGATTTTTGTTTCGCACGACCGCCACTTCATAGACCAGGTGGCGACGCATGTGTGGGAAATTGAAGATGCTGTTTTGACCGAGTATGAAGGTGATTACTCTGTCTCCAGAACTGAAAAAGAGCATCAGCGGCATACGCAGAAACGCAAGTACGACAAGCAGCAGGCGAAAATTGCGCAAGTGGAAAACCAGATAGCCAAATTGCAGTCATGGTCTGACAAAGCTCATGCCGATTCTACAAAGAAAGATGGCGCAAAAGAGTATTTCCGCATGAAAGCGAAGAAAAAGGACGTTCAGATCCGCAGCAAAAGACAGCGTCTTCAAGCGGAACTGGATCAGGAGCGTGTAGCGGAGCCGAAAGAAGAACTGCAGATTTCATTCGATATCAACGATGCTGCAAAAAAAGGCCGCAGAGTCATTGGATTAAAAAATGTACGTAAAAGTTTTGGCGGCAGAGTGTTGTTCGAGGATGCAACTTTCACTATTCAGCACGGGGAACGGGTCGGCTTGCTCGGCGCTAATGGCAGCGGAAAATCGACGTTCTTAAAAATAGTGCTCGGCATGATGGAGTGCGAAGGCAACGTCTGGTTGAGCGGTGGCATGAAAATCGGCTATTTAAGCCAGGAAGTCTTTGACTTGCCGGAAGAAAAAACCCCTTCTGAAATATTCTTGGCTGAAAGCTACGAAGAAACGGGGAAAATCCGTAATTTAATGGATCATCTCGGTTTTGAAAAAATACACTGGGACCAGCAGATTTTGAATATGAGCATGGGGGAACGCGTCAAACTGAAGCTGATGGAATTTATGCTGTCAGAATGTAATGTGCTGCTGCTTGATGAACCGACCAATCACTTGGATTTGCCGTCCAGGGAAGAGCTGGAGCGCACGCTGCAATTTTTTGATGGAACAATGCTGATTGCGACACATGACCGTTACTTCATGGAAAAACTAAGCGGGAAATTACTTGTTTTTGAAGGAGGCAGCCTGACTAAATATGAAGGTGGCTATTCAGATTGGATGGAGCGCGATGCTGCGGCGGAGCGGCTCGATTTATTGCAGCTCGAGAGGGAAAGGCAGGAAGTGCTCGGGAAACTGAGCTTCCTGAAACCAATGGACAAGGAGTATGGCTCATTAGACCAGCGATTTAAAGAATTGAGTGCTTCTATTAAAATGATAGAAACGGAAAAAATATAATTTAAAAAGCGGCTGCAGCCATGCAGCCGCTTTTTGATTAACTAAATTTAATTGCGGAAAATTTTTGTGGAGAATAATGGTTAATAAGGACGTTTTTCAAAAACTCATGGCATACTGTGAAAACAAATAGGGTAATGGAAAAGGTAGTAGGAAAGATACAGGAAGGGGCGGATGCTATGATCCGTTTTGAACAAGTGACAAAGCGATTTCAAGACGGGACAGAAGCTTTGAAAGATGTCTCGGTGGTTTTCCCGACCCATAAACTGACGGCCGTCATTGGTCCGAGTGGCTGCGGGAAAACGACATTGATGCGTATGGTCAATAAACTGGAAACACCGACTGCAGGTGATATATTCATCGATGAAAAGTCGATAACCGGACTTGATGAAGTTCAGCTGCGCCGTTCAATTGGCTACGTCATCCAGCGGATCGGCCTGTTCCCTCATATGACGATAGAAGATAATGTTTCACTTGTGCCGCGTTTACTGGAATGGCCCAAGGACCGCACGGCAAAAAGAGTGGAAGAATTATTGGAGCTTGTCGGGCTGGAACCGGAGATCTACAAAGAGCGCTACCCGCTGGAGTTGAGCGGCGGACAGCAGCAACGTGTAGGGGTTGTGCGGGCTTTGGCCGGAAATCCGAATATCATCCTTATGGATGAGCCCTTTTCTGCGCTGGATCCAATCAGCCGGGAGCAGTTGCAGGATGACCTGCGGAATCTGCAGCAGGAAATCCAAAAAACAATTGTATTTGTTACACATGATATGGATGAAGCGCTGAAAATAGCGGACAGGGTTGTCGTGATGCGCGATGGAAAAATCGAACAGGTCGGTTCGCCGCAGGAATTGATCAGTGAGCCGGCGAATGAGTTTGTACGCAGTTTTATCGGCCCCAGTCGCATCAACCGGCAACGCTCATTCGGAGAACGAAAACTGAAGGAATTCATTTCGATTTTCACCGGTGAACCGATGGGAGATGCGTTGCAGGTTTCCGGGGAAACGAAAATTGATGATGCTTTTTCTAAGTTGGAAACAAGCGGCCACTCCTATTTGCGAATAGTGGATGGCGACAGGATATTAGCTTATGCCAGTGATCGTGATCTGGTAAAAGCGGCTCTCCGGAAAGAGGAGGGTGAAAAAGTATGAGAAACTTTTTTGATACTTTGGTCAGCCGCCAGGACATGATTCAAGATGCTTTTTTGGAACATATCTACTTATCTTTTGTAGCTGTGGCAATCGGTATAGCTATTGCTTTGCCGACGGGCATTATCATAGCGCGCTACCGTCGTTACGCGGAACCGGTCATTGGCGTAACAGCCATATTTCAAACTATACCTAGTCTCGCGTTATTCGGTTTTTTGGTGCCAATTCTCGGAATCGGTTCACCAACAGCTTTAATTGCACTTATCATATACGCTTTATTGCCGATTCTTCGAAATACATACACCGGCATCACAGGTGTTGACGGCTCGACTATCGAAGCGGGACGCGGAATGGGAATGACGCGTACCCAAATACTGAGGCAAATCGAATTGCCGCTGGCGCTTCCTTTCATCATGGCAGGAATTCGGACGGCTACCGTTCTGACTGTCGGAATCGCAACGCTGGCCACGTTTGTAGGTGCTGGCGGACTGGGGGATATCATTTACCGCGGTCTCCAATCCTATAATAATGCATTGGTTCTTGCCGGTGCTTTGCCAGTGGCGCTACTCGCGATCGGCTTCGATTTGATCCTGAAATGGATTGAGAAAAGGGCGACGCCGAAAGGTTTGAAAAACTAAGAGGGGGAATGAAGGATGAAAAAGAAAGCAATTGGTGTTTTAGCAACATCGGCCTTGATCTTGGCGGGCTGCGGCTCGACAGGCGGAGAAGAATCGGAACCGATCGTCATCGGCGGTAAGCCGTGGACGGAACAGTACATTCTTCCGCATATTTTGGGGCAATATATAGAAGCGAATTCCGATTACACTGTTGAATATGAAGATGGTCTTGGGGAAGTGTCCATCTTGACTCCTGCACTGGAGCAAGGGGATATTGACCTTTATGTCGAATATACCGGAACTGGCCTGAAAGATGTTTTGAAGCAGGAATCGGAGCCAGGCCAATCATCGGAAGAAGTCTTGCAGCGCGTACGTGAAGGTTATGAGGAAGAGTTAAATGCTACGTGGCTTGAACCCCTTGGTTTCGAAAACGGCTATACCCTGGCCTATTCGAAGGACAGCGGCTATGATGCCGAGACTTATTCTGATCTTGCAGAAATATCCCAAACGGAGGATATGAGTTTTGGTGCACCGCATCCATTCTATGAACGTCAAGGAGACGGCTACGATGATTTGATTGCTACTTATCCATTTGAATTTTCAGCAACTGACAGTTTTGATCCCGCAATCATGTACGAAGCTGTGAATAACGGCGAAGTGGATGTCATCCCGGCATTTACAACAGACAGCCGAATCGGGTTGTTCGATCTGGAGACGACAGAAGACGACCTTTCATTCTTCCCGAAGTATGATGCTGCACCAGTAGTGCGCTTGGAGGCTTTGGAACAATATCCAGAGCTTGAAAGTTTGCTCAATGAACTTGCGGGGCAGATCAGTGAAGAAGAAATGCTTGCGATGAATGCGCGTGTCGATATAGACCAGGATCAGCCGCAGGATATAGCGAGAGACTTTCTGATTGAAAAAGGGTTGATAGAAGAATAAAAACTAAGTATGCGATGAATTAAAGATATAACATAGATAACGCTTTGGCGCTATGGACAAAGCTCCCACAATAAGCCGAGAAGACTACTCGTCTTATTGCTCCGCTCAGCGCGAGCCCCTAGGCAAGCGCAGCTGTTTTGCGGAATATCAACTACTATAGATTATTAATTCAACTTATATAGAAAAAAGATAAACAGATCCCGCAAACTGCTTGCGGGATTTTTATATGGTCTCAAAGCAGGAATTCGAGTACAATTAAATTGAATGAATAGTCATTCAATTTAGAGTGATTAAAATAGTCGACGATAAATAATGATGGGGTGGATAGATATGCGGGAAGTGGTAATTGTTGAAGGGGTACGAACGGCAGTGGGACGAAGAAAAGGGTCTTTTTCAGAAACGCGTCCGGATGAACTGGCAGCTTTGGTTCTGGATGAGCTGGTGGAGCGGGCAGGCGTCGGAAAAGGTGATGTGGAAGACGTCATCCTGGGCTGTGTCTCTCAATCAGGTGAACAGGGTGGGAATATCGCCCGGACAGCTGCGTTGATTGCCGGTTTTCCGGATTATGTACCAGGCGTAACCATTGACCGCCAATGCGGATCGAGCCAGCAGGCAATTCATTTCGGAGCGCAGGCAATTCTTGCGGGAGACATGGATATTGTTATCGCGGGCGGTGTCGAAAGTATGACGCGGGTGCCTATGTTTTCGAATATGCAGGGCGCTAAGCCAAGTCCCAAGCTGACTGAGCAATACGAAATCATCAACCAGGGGCTGTCGGCGGAACGCATCGCTGAAAAATGGGGATTCAACCGTCAGCAATTGGATGAATTCGCGCTACAGAGCCATATACGGGCAATTGATGCCATCAGTTCCGGCCGATATGACAAGGAAATTGTCGGTGTCGAAGTGAAAGATGAAAACGGCGAAAAACGCTTGGTTGATAAAGATGAAGGGCCACGGCCAGAAACATCCATGGAAGTTCTTGGCGGCCTGAAAACAGTGTTTGATGAAAATGGCGTCATAACAGCAGGAAACGCCAGCCAGATGAGTGACGGGGCATCAGCTGTCTTATTGATGTCGCGTGAAAAAGCGGATGAACTGGGGCTGAAGCCGAAAGCGCGCATTATTGCCCGCGCAGTTGTCGGCTCAGATCCGACCTTGATGCTCACTGGCCCGATAGCCGCTACCAAAAAAGTGCTGGCGAAAGCGGGTCTTGCGATTGAGGACATGAACCGCTATGAAGTAAATGAAGCATTTGCGCCTGTTCCGCTGGCATGGCTCCAGGATATCGGAGCAGACCCTGAAAAATTGAATGTCAACGGCGGGGCGATTGCGCTTGGGCATCCGCTTGGTGCTACCGGCACGAAATTGATGGTTTCTTTATTGCATGAATTGGAGCGCAGCGGCGGACGCTTCGGACTGCTCGCAATCTGTGAAGGAATGGGTATGGCAAACGCGACAATCATTGAACGACTATAAAAAGTTCGGGGGCAAAGAGATGAAAACCAGTGAAGTGAAAGCGATCATCACAGGCGGAGCATCGGGTCTTGGCGAGGCAACCGTCCGCCGTATTGTGGAAAAAGGCGGGAAAGCGGCGATTTTTGATCTGAATTCCGAAAAAGCGGCGAAACTTATCGAAGAACTCGGCGAAGATTCGGTCTGGTATGCGGAAACGGACGTGACGGATGCTGCTCAAGTGGAGCAGCAAACCACCGCTGTCATTGAGCGGTTCGGTTCCGTAAATCTTGTTGTCAATTGCGCGGGAGTCGGGACGCCGGGCAAAGTCGTTTCAAAAGGAGAGCCTCAACCTCTCGAGCAATTCGAAAAAGTGATTCGCATTAATCTGATCGGCAGTTTCAATGTATTGCGCGTTGCGGCAGCAGCCATGCAAAGGAATGAACCGAATGATAACGGGGAACGCGGTGTCATCATTTCAACTGCTTCAGTGGCGGCCTATGAAGGGCAGATCGGCCAGGCAGCCTACAGCGCCTCAAAAGGCGGCATTGTCTCCATGACTTTGCCGATTGCGCGGGAATTTGCGCGCGATGGCATACGGGTTATGGCCATTGCACCGGGGCTTATGAAGACGCCGATGTTCGATGGTTTGCCGGAAGCGGCAATCGCATCGCTTGAATCGGCGGTTCCATTCCCGGCGCGTCTTGGGCGGCCGGATGAATACGCACAATTGGTGGAGAGCATTGTAGAGAATCCGATGTTGAACGGTGAAACAATCAGGCTGGACGGAGCAATCCGGATGCAGCCGAAATAGGGGGATGAACTGATGGGCAAATATCGTTTTGAAGAAGATGAACATGTCATGTTCCGTAAGTCGCTGCGGAAATTTCTTGAAAAAGAAGCGGTGCCGCAATATGAACAATGGGAGCAGGACCGCCTGATTCCAAAATCATTCTGGAAGAAACTCGGGGACATGGGCTTTTTATGTCCGCAGGTGGATGAGCAATACGGCGGCCTCGGGCTTGATTTTCGTTACGCCGTCATCATCGGGGAAGAAATGGAGCGCGTTGGCGCCAGTCTCACTGGTGTGGGGCTGCACAACGATATAACAGTGCCGTATATCGAATCCTACGGCAATGAAGAGCAGAAACAGCGCTGGCTGCCGGGCTGTATTTCCGGTGACTACATCACGGCTATCGCGATGACGGAACCGGGAGCGGGATCTGACCTTGCGAATATCTCCACAACGGCCGTCCGGGACGGAGATAATTATGTCGTCAATGGCCAAAAAACGTTCATCACCAATGGCATCAATTCGACGCATGTGGTCGTTGTCGTTAAAACCGATACAAAAGTGGAACCGAAGCACCGGGGGATATCCTTACTGATGATTGAAGAAGGGATGCCAGGCTTTACAAAAGGGCGCAAACTGGATAAAGTCGGCCTTCATGCGCAGGATACTTCCGAATTGTATTTTGAGGATTGTGTCGTACCGGTTTCCAATCTGATTGGTGAAGAAAACAAAGGCTTTACATATTTGATGGAAAAACTTCAGCAGGAGCGTCTGGTGGTGGCGATGGCCGCTCAAACGGCTTCGGAAGATATGCTGGAAATGACGGTCGATTATGTGAAATCGAGACAGGCATTCGGCAAGCCGATCAGCGCTTTCCAGAATACCCAGTTTAAATTGGTTGAAATGGCGACCGAAGTGGAACTGGGGCATTCATTCCTCGAATCGCTGATCGAAGAGCATATGGCAGGCAAGGATATCGTTTCCAAAGTGTCGATGGCCAAATATTGGCTGACGGATACCGCGAAAAAAATCTCGGGCGAGTGCATGCAATTGCACGGGGGCTACGGGTACATGGAAGAATACAAAATCGCCCGCCGCTACCGCGATATTCCGGTGGCAGCGATATATGCCGGATCCAATGAAATCATGAAAACGATTGTTGCGAAGCGAATGGGTCTGTGAACCTTAAGCTTGACAGAATAAACAAAATAATTTAATGTAAACTTCAACTTGTTGGTAGAATGGCAAGTCTATTTGAGAGAAGAGCCCAGAGAAGATGAGAATAGCAGAGAGCAAAATCGAGGATTGAGACGAGTAGGCAGTGGATTCCATAATAGAGAGTCAGCGGCTGGTGGAAGCTGATTGGGGAAACTGCGCGAATGGACTTAGGAGAGCTGGCCTGAAAATGGAAATGAGTAAGGCAGACGTATGCCCTGCGTTAAAGGGAAAGGCGAAAAGCCTGTTTGAGTGAGTGCAGAAATGCATTAATGCGTGGTGGTACCGCGGTTTTTTTAACCCGTCCCCGCAACCGGATATATTTCCGGTTGCGGGGATTTTTGTATTTCAAAAGAGCTGAGGAGAGATGAAGATGAGAAGAGCAGAGAGTTTAAGTGAGCATAGAATGTACAGCAAATCAATGGAGATATTGGACGGCCGAATGACAGACCGGGAGATTAAGGAATTTCTTGTGGCGTTGCATTCCAAAGGGGAAACAGCTGATGAGATGGTGGGCCTGGTAAAGGCGATGCGCTCAAAAGCAGTGAGTTTGCCGGAAACGAGCGGGATGTTGATTGATGTATGCGGCACAGGCGGCGACCGTTCATTCAGCTTTAATATCAGCACGCTGGCAGCTTTTGTTCTGGCGGGCTGCGGCATGAAAGTCGCGAAACACGGAAACCGCAGTGTTTCGAGCAAGACCGGCAGCGCAGATGTGCTGGAGGAACTGGGGATCCTTACAACAGCTGCCCCGGCAACTATTCCGGAATTGATTGAAAAGACGGGCATTGCGTTTTTATTTGCGCCCGCTATTCATCCTGCACTTGGGAAATTGCGGGAAGTACGGAAGAGCATTGCGACGCCGACCATATTCAATCTGGTCGGGCCACTCGCCAATCCGTTGCCGATTGAAGTGCAGATGACCGGCGTTTACCGCCGGGATATGCTGGAGCCGATGGCAGATGCATTGATGAGACTCGGCAGAAAACGCGGTGTGATGGTCCACGGAGCAGGCGGGATGGACGAGCTTTCTCTCGCGGGAACCAATGAATTATTGTTTTTTGATGAAAATGGCAAGAAGCTGGTTGAGTTCCATCCGGAAGAAGCAGGCTTGACGCTGGCGCCAGTCGAGGCAATCAGAGGCGGGGATGCCAAGCGCAATGCCGCAATTTTTATGGAAGTGCTGGAAGGACGCGACAGTGCTTATCTGGATACAGTAGCACTGAATGCAGGAGCTGCACTTTTTGCGAGCGGCAATGCCGGGACGATTGCGGAGGGTGTTCACGCAGCAAGAAAATCCATCCTTTCCGGAGAAACGGGCAGTGTATTCGAAGCACACCGGCAGGCAGTGGGGGTGCTGGTATGAATATACTGGATGAAATTATTGCGGCAAAACGTGAAGAGGTAAAAAACTATTCATCTGCTGAGCAGGTTGAAGGAGATGCGTTTCCACAGAAATCCCGATTGGCCGAGCGCTTGAGAAAAGGACCTGGTGTCGTCGCGGAGATTAAACGGGCTTCACCGTCAAAAGGCGACATCCGGCTGGATGTTGATGTGGCGGCGCAGGCGAAAATTTATGAACAGGCAGGAGCAGCGGCAATTTCTGTCTTAACGGATAATTCCTATTTCAAGGGTTCAATTGAGGATTTGGAAAATGTGGCGCAGCTTGTTTCGGTGCCGGTGCTTTGCAAAGATTTTATTGTAGATGAAATTCAGATAGACCGGGCGAAAGGTGCCGGTGCGACCATCATTCTGTTGATTGTTGCGGCACTTGGACAAGAAGAACTCGAGCGCCTGTTTTCATACGCGCAGGCACAAGGGCTGGAAGTGCTCGTTGAAGTGCACGACCCCGCTGAACTTCAGGTTGCGGTGGATTTGGGCGCAGAATTGATCGGCGTCAATAACCGGAATTTGAAAACTTTCGAAGTCTCGCTCCAGCAGACGGCGAAAATTGCCGAACATTTTCCAGCAGACAGCAACTCGCTGCTGATCAGTGAGAGCGGCATCTTTACTGAAAATGATGCAGCGTTTGCCTTCGGTAAAGGGGCTGCTGGAATTCTGGTTGGCGAAGCGCTGATGCGTTCGGAAGATGCCGGCGCATGGATCACAGCAGTTACGTTACCGGGGGTGAAGAAATGACGAAAGTGAAAATATGCGGCCTTCAGGAGCTGGAACATGTACGGGCTGCATCCACAGCTGATGCGGCGGGATTCGTCTTTGCGCCGAGCCGGCGCAGAATTTCCATTGAACAGGCTGCCGCTTTGGCTGCAGAACTTCCCGAATCAGTAGAAAAAATAGGTGTTTTTGTAAATGCCGGGCTGGATGAAGTGCTGGAAGCGGTTCAAAAGGTCCCGTTGTCGATGGTGCAGCTGCACGGGGATGAAACGGACGATTTTATCCGCAGTATTCCAGTAAAAGTTGTACAGGCGTTTTCGGTCCGTGACATTGAAGATGTAAAAAAACTTGAACGATCGATAGCGGATTTTGTACTGGTCGATGCACCTGGAATCGATTTTCGCGGAGGCAGTGGCAGAACCTTTGATTGGAGCTTGCTGGGCGGAGCATCGATCGATCCGGAAAGACTTATTGTGGCGGGTGGGCTGGACGCCGTAAATGTCGGCCAGGCAATCAATTCTCTGGCACCGTATATGGTCGATGTTTCAAGCGGAGTCGAAACCGAAGGGAATAAAGATGCGGACAAAATAAAAATTTTCATAAAAACTGTAAAGGGTGATTCGATGCAGCAAACAACGGGAACCGTTAAAGAAACAGGATTTTTCGGACGTTTCGGGGGCCAATTTGTGCCGGAGACATTGATGAAAGCTGTGAAAGAATTGGAAGCGGCTTATACGGAAGCAAAAGATGATGCTGATTTCCAGGCGGATTATCATAAGTATCTAAAAGAATATGTCGGCCGTGAGCAGCCGCTTACTTATGCGGCAAGGTTGACGGAAGCTTGGGGCGGGCCGAAAGTTTATTTGAAGCGGGAAGACCTCAATCATACGGGTGCCCATAAAATCAATAACGCAATCGGACAGGCGTTGCTGGCGATCAGAATGGGCAAACGCAAGATTGTAGCGGAAACAGGCGCCGGCCAGCATGGTGTGGCGACTGCGACGATCTGCGCGCTGCTCGACTTGGAATGTGTCGTTTTCATGGGAGAAGAAGATATCAGACGACAGCAATTAAACGTATTCCGGATGAAGCTTCTCGGGGCGAAAGTGGAAAGCGTGACAAAAGGCAGCGCCACATTAAAAGATGCGGTCAATGAAGCGTTGCGCTACTGGGTGACGAATGTGGAAGATACTCATTACCTCATCGGTTCTGCGCTTGGGCCTCATCCGTTCCCGACAATGGTCCGCGATTTCCAAAGTGTGATCGGACGTGAGACGCGTGAGCAGATTCTCGACAAAGAAGGGCGCTTGCCGGATGTAATCCTGGCTTGTGTCGGCGGAGGATCGAATGCGATCGGCATGTTCCATCCATTTGTAGAAGATGAATCCGTCCGGCTCATCGGAGTTGAAGCGGCGGGTGAAGGAGTCGACACGGCCAGACATGCGGCAACACTGACAAAAGGGACGGAAGGCGTGCTGCACGGAGCTTACATGAAACTTCTGCAGGATGAAAACGGTCAGGTTCAGGAAGCGCATTCGATTTCTGCAGGACTGGATTATCCGGGTGTAGGTCCCGAGCATGTCCATTTGGAAGACATCGGCCGGGTTGAATATAAAGCGGTGACGGATGAAGAAGCGCTGGCTTCGGTCATCAAATTATCGCGGCTCGAAGGCATCATTCCTGCGCTGGAATCGGCGCACGCCGTGGCGGAAGCAGAAAAAACAGCCGCCGCAATGGGATCGGACGAAATATTGATCATCTGCGTTTCCGGACGTGGCGATAAGGACATGGCGACCTATGCGGAAAAATTGGAGGGACTGGCATGAAGCGCTTGGAAAATTTAAAGGATAGCGGAGATAAGGCATTTGTAGCTTATATAATGGCAGGTGATGGAGGGCTGGACAAGCTGCGCGGCCAAGTGGAATATTTACAGGCAACGGGCGTGACGGCAATTGAAATCGGCATTCCTTTTTCCGATCCGGTCGCAGATGGACCGGTTATCGAAGAAGCGGGCAATCGTGCGCTCGCTGAAGGTGTCACACTTAATAAGGTTTTACTTGAAATGAAGAACTGGGATTTCGATCTAAAAATCCCATTGATCGTTATGACTTATTTGAATCCGGTCATCCGGTACGGAGCGGAGCGTTTCGCGGAATCATGCAGGGAAGCGGGAGTGTCCGCTGTCATCATTCCGGATTTGCCGTTTGAACATCAGCAGCTGGTCGAGCCTTATTTGAAAAAGACCGGTATCACGCTGATTCAGCTCGTTACACTGACCACTACGGAAAACAGGCTTGAGGACATTTTGGGAGCGGCCGAAGGATTTGTTTATGCCGTGACGGTAACCGGCATCACCGGTGTGCGCGATGAATTGACGCAGGAAGTGAAAGAATTCATGAAAACGGTTCGCTCCAAGAGCCCGGTGCCGGTTTACGCGGGCTTCGGCATATCCAGGTTGGAACATATTGAACTGCTGCGGGAGGATGTCGATGGATTTATCGTAGGGTCGGCAATCGTAAAAGCTTTTCACGACAATAAAATCGAAAATATTGAACCTCTCATCCATGCAGTGACCCAGCGTAACCCGGTATAATGGAGGCCGGAGGGATGTATGATGTTCAAACCAGTCACAGCTGATTTTTTTGATGCGCCTACTCTCGATTTGTCTCGAAACCTGCTGGGGCAGCTTCTTGTACACGAACTGCCGGAAGGGATCGTAGCCGGAAGAATCGTCGAGACGGAAGCCTATATGGGGGCGGAAGACCGGGCGGCGCACAGCTTCGGCAACCGGCGCACCAAACGGACGGAAATCATGTTCGGCAAAGCCGGCCTTGTCTATACTTATCAAATGCATACCCATACGCTGATCAATGTTGTCAGCGGACCCATCGATACGCCGCGCGCCATTCTGATCCGGGCGGTGGAGCCGGTCGAAGGAATTGATTTGATGGCGGAACTGCGTGGTCGCCATCTGCCGATCAAGCAGTGGACAAGCGGGCCGGGCAAACTGACAAAAGCGATGGGAATCACAATGGATTATTATGGCCACCGTTTTACCGAGCGGCCATTGTATATTGCGGAAGGGGATCCGGTGCATGCAGTTTCAGTCGGTCCGAGAGTCGGCATCGGCAATTCGCAGGAAGCTGTCCACTATCCTTACCGGTTTTGGGAGCAGGACAATCCTTACGTATCAAAATTCCGCTGAACTCCATGTTTAGTAATTTCTCTGTGTGGAATAATAAGGGAGAGTATTAAACAAAAGGAGTGAAAGATAGTGGCGAAAATTGCAACGCTAATAACTGATATGTTTGAGGATGTAGAATATACCGACCCATCGAAAGCATTCAACGATGCAGGTCACGAAGTTTTCACGATTGAAAAAGAAGCTGGCAAGGAAGTGAAAGGCAAGCAGGGTGAAGCTGTCGTGTCGATTGACAAAGGCATTGACGACGCAAATCCGGAAGATTACGATGCTCTATTCCTTCCTGGCGGATTCTCGCCTGACCAATTGCGTGCGGATGACCGTTTCGTAAGCTTTACGAAAGCATTCATGGATGCAAAAAAACCGGTATTCGCAATCTGCCACGGCCCGCAATTGCTGATTTCAGCAAAAGCGCTCGAAGGCCGCAAAGCGACAGGTTATAAATCGATCCAAACAGACATGGAATACGCTGGTGCCAAACTGGTGGATGAAGAAGTGGCTGTCTGCCAGGACCAATTGGTGACAAGCCGTCAGCCGGATGATATCCCGGCATTCAACCGTGAGTCATTGCGCGTACTGGAACAATATTCAGCAAAATAATAATTTAAGCAAAGAAACCCCGTCAGCTTCGGCTGCCGGGGTTATTTTCATGGAGAAACATCTTCCAATCGCCCCTTGAATAAATAAGCAATCACTTATATAATGAATGGCGGAACTCTTGAAAGAAGGTGAATGGTTTGGATTACGTATATATGGAATCCTATTTGAAGGCAATCAGCGACCATAACCGGATGCTGATCCTAAAGTATTTATCGAAGGATTCACTTTGCATATGTGAATTTACGGAATTGCTGGATATGACACAGCCGGCGGTGAGCCAGCATATGCGGAAATTAAAAATAGCTGAATTGGTGACAGAGGAAAAGCGGGGGCGCTGGACGATTTGGTCGCTTAATGTGCGGCATGCGCTTTACCCAATGCTGATCCATTTGCTTAGCCTGTTGCCGGAACCGGAGATTACGGTGGAATCTCTGGAAGCAGAAGGAAAAAGAGTAGTTTGTGAATAAGGAGTTGTTCGAATAGTGGAAGTTGGATTAGCCAGTTTTATTTTTATTGTCACATTGATTTTTGTTATCTGGCAGCCGCGCGGGTTGTCGATCGGTTGGTCAGCGATTGCGGGAGCTGCGGTAGCGTTATTATTTGGAGTGGTTGACTTCGGTGATGTCTGGGATGTAACCGGCATCGTGTGGAATGCGACATTGACGTTTGTCGCTTTGATCATCATTTCCCTCATTCTTGATGAAATCGGATTTTTCGAATGGGCAGCGTTACATATGGCTCGCTTGGCTAAAGGCAGCGGGCTTCGGATGTTCTTTCTTGTAACTGTACTTGGCGCTATCGTGGCAGCGCTTTTCGCCAATGACGGAGCGGCGCTGATTTTGACGCCAATCGTCCTTGCCATGGTGAGAGCATTGAACTTCAAAGATGCAATGATTCTGCCGTTTATCATGGCTTCCGGGTTTATTGCGGATACGGCATCCTTGCCGTTTGTCATCAGTAATTTGGTGAACATCGTTTCAGCGGACTTTTTCAATATCGGATTTACTGAATACGCGATCCACATGGTTGTGCCAAACTTGTTCAGTATCCTTGCCAGCATGCTTGTCCTTTACCTTTATTTCCGTAAGGATATTCCCAAGGAATTTGATGCCGGTGTATTGAAAACTCCGGCATCTGCCATCAAGGATCTGAAGATGTTCCGTCTGTCATGGGTGGTTCTGGCGGTGCTGTTGGTCGGCTATTTCATGAGTGAAACTTTGGATATTCCGGTATCGTTCATCGCGGGAACAGTCGCCATCATTTTCCTGGCGATTGCACGCAGAAGCGAAGCGGTTGAGACAATGACTGTGCTGAAGGGTGCACCTTGGGCGATCGTCTTCTTCTCAATCGGTATGTATGTAGTGGTTTATGGCCTGCGCAATGTCGGTTTGACTTCGGTATTGGCTACTGCAATCGAGTGGACTGCGGGGCACGGATTATATGCAGCGACAATCGGCATGGGCTTTATCGCGGCGATTCTTTCGTCTGTCATGAATAATATGCCGACCGTTATGATCGATGCACTGGCCATCGCTGAAACCGATACGACAGGCGTCGTGCGGGAAGCGCTGATCTATGCCAATGTTATCGGTTCAGATCTCGGTCCGAAAATCACACCGATCGGATCACTTGCCACATTATTATGGCTGCACGTTTTGAAATTGAAAGGCGTCACCATCAGTTGGGGTTATTATTTCAAAATCGGGATCATCCTGACGATTCCGACCCTTTTCATCACTTTGACCGGCTTGTACCTGTGGCTGATAATTTTAAACTAATGCAATAAAAGAGGTTCGCCTGTTAAGGTGAGCCTCTTTTTGGTCTTTTGACGGAGTTGGGAATAAAAGCGAATTCGGTTAACTTCATAAAAGATCGCTAATCAAAAACAATAAAAAACAGGCACCCTTTGAAGAAGGTGCCCGCTTTACATTGTCCAGACTCCAGCGGCCCAGCTCTTCGGGTCATAAGCCACTTTGGCTGTGCGACTGGAAAGACACCGCTTCGCCAAATCGTCTTATGCCTTTCAGAGCTAAACGGGCGCTTTCGCTTTTCTTTTGTTTAATCCAAAAATTTAGCCATATAGATTTCATCGTAATACTTGCCGTTAATAATCATGGAGTCCTGACGGATGCCTTCGGATACATAACCGGCTTTTTCAAATAGTTTTCTGCCTGGCTTGTCATTTTCAACTACAGTCAACTCAAGTCGGCTGATGTTTTTCGAAGCCGCCCATTCTTCGCCTTTTTGCAGAAGCTTAGTGGCAATGCCTTTACGGCGGGCATCAGCTTGGACACCTACGCAAATTTCGGCACGATGTGCAGCACGCTTCGCCGCGTTGCCGACGATTGTCAGAAAGCCGACGTGTTCGCCGTTCAATATTGCGATAAAGATGGTCGAATGGCCGCTTTGGCGCCACTCGATAATTTGTTTCCGTACTTTTTGGGTAGACTGTATCCGTTCGTCTTTTCCGTACAGCATAAAATCGGATTCAGCTTCAACTGTTTTCATCAAAGCGGCAAGAGACCGGGCATCACCATGTTCAGCGTTGCGGATCAGCAGGATGTCTTCATCGCCGTTGCCATTCTTGGCGTTATCCCCGTTGGAAGAATCAATTCTTTCAAATACGACATAACGATTCGTCTCCACTTCACTGACAAAATAACCAGCATCCATCCAGGCATGAAAGTGCTTGGCGGGGGCTTTGGTTTTTTTCCACCAGCTTCTATTCAAATAAGCAGCGTTTGGCAATTGCTGGCCCATAATCTGTTCGATTTCATTGAAGCTGAGTTTAATTCTCGCATTAGTGGCAGAGGAAAAGTAATTTGCTAAAGGAATGTATTTCTTTTCCAGAATTATAGTCAATATTTTCACTTCCCTTCACGAATTTATGGATTAATTGTATTAATTATACCATTAGTACTATTAGTAAGTATATTGATTTGTCCCTTAATACTAAAAAAACTCTATTCAGAATATATTAATTTCAAATATAGAGATATTTTACTTTAAAAATCCATTTATACTATTAAAATTAACAATTAAAAGTAATTAAGTAATAAAAAAGGCGTAGACATATAATACTATAAAATTTGAATTTGCACTATGTTTTTTCAAATTGTTTTTTCTGGTTTCCCAAAGGGGATTAAAACTTGAATGATTTCCTTTTACTTCAGCGCAGAAAGTTCAGCTGTACGGACAGTTATGGTAGAATTACACAGAAACCAACATTGATCAGGAGGCATAAAAATGTCAAAAGTTTTTGTATTAGGCCATAAAAATCCGGACACGGATTCAATTTGTTCAGCTCTTTCCTATGCATATCTCAAGAAAGAAACTGGAATGGAAGCAGAAGCCATCCGCCTTGGCGAGATGAATAACGAAACAATTTTCGCCCTGAAAGAGTTCGGCTTTGAGGCACCACGTCTTGTGAAGCGCGTTTCAGAAGAAGCTTCCCAGGTAATTCTCGTCGACCATAACGAGCGCCAGCAAAGTGCTGATGACATCGACGAGGTACAGGTAATTGAAGTAATCGACCATCACCGGATCGCAAATTTCGAAACAACAGATCCGTTGTTCTTCCGCGCTGAGCCTGTTGGCTGCACCACAACGATCCTGTTGAAACTTTATAAGGAAAACGGCGTAGAAATACCTGCCAATATCGCAGGGTTGATGCTGTCAGCCATTATTTCCGATTCACTGTTATTCAAATCGCCTACATGCACAGAACAAGATATCCGTGCTGCACGTGAACTGGCTGAAATCGCCGGTGTTGATGTCGATGCATATGGTTTGGCCATGCTGAAAGCAGGGGCGGATCTAAGCAATAAAACCCTTGAAGACTTGATTTCCCTCGATTCGAAGGAATTTGAAGCAGGGGATCACCGTTTTGAAGTCGCTCAGGTAAATGCGATTGATGTATCTGAAGTTCTGGATCGCCAGGAGGACCTTGAAGTGCTGATGAATCAGCAAGTCACCAACAAAGGACTCGACCTTTTTGTGTTCGTCGTGACGGATATTCTGAACAATAATTCAGAAGCGATTGTTCTTGGGAGAAGATCCAATATTATAGAAGGTGCGTTTAAATCGAGCGTAGTTGATAACCGTGTACTTCTTCCGGGTATCGTTTCACGCAAAAAACAAATCGTACCGGTCATTACTGAAGCATTAAGCTGATTCCCTGCGGGGAGTCAGTTTTTTTATTGGGGTAAGAAATTGTAACTTTTTGTCTATGAAGGTTTTTGGGGGGAGGGTGTTTCTTGGCCAGACTCCGGCGGCCCAGATTCTCGGGTCATAAGCCACTTTGGCTATGCCGCAAAGACCGCCGCTTCGCCAAATCGTCTTATGTCTTTCGAATCTTAACGGACGCCTCCGCTTTTCTAGTGTCTAGACTCCAACGGCCAACTCCTCGGACTTAAGCTGCCCTTCCTGTGCGGCAAAAAACGCCGCTTCGGAAGTTCATCAAAAACCAAATGCTCCTGTCTCTGCATCGTTGTCGCTAGCTTCGAGACATGAAGGTACGTTGCAGCGCTTTGCGCTTCGTCGCAAAGAGATATCCCAAATTACATTTGGTCTATCTCTTGCCTGTCGGAGCTGAACGGCCGTTTCCGCTTTTCTAGTGTCCAGACTCCGGCGGCCCAGCTCTTCGGGTCATAAGCCAGACCAACTGCGTGGCGGAGCGCCACTACGCTGGTCCGTCTTATGCCTGTCAGAGCTTAACAGGCGCCGTCGCTTTTCTATTCCATAAGCAGAATGATTGAGCACTGCATTTAAGCTTGATATAGTAAAGGGCGAGGTGAACAATGATGTTGAAAATCGAAATTTGGTCGGATTATGTGTGCCCGTTTTGTTACATAGGCAAACGCACACTTGAACAGGCACTTTTAAAAACAGGCTTTAATAATCAGGCCGAAGTCACTTTCAAGGCATACCAACTGGATCCGGCAACTCCTGTGGATTCCAATATTTCAGTATATGAAAGTTTGGCTGCGAAGTTCGGCCAATCTATAGAAGAGGCAAAAGAAATGACGAAGGATGTAGCGTCCCATGCAGAACAGGTCGGGCTCCACTACGACTTTGACAATATGGTTCAGGCGAACACACTGGCTGCGCATCGCCTGGCAAAATGGGCAGAAACCAAAGGCCGGGAAGCGGTTCTAACCGAACAGCTGCTGAACGCATATTTCCTGGAAGCCGAGCATATCGGCAAGCACGATGTGTTATTGGATCACGCAGAAAAAGTGGGGCTGCCGCGCAATGAAGCGAAAATCGTTCTGGATTCTGATGACTACTTGTCTGAAGTGGAGCAGGACATTGCGGAAGCGGGGCAATTGGGTGTTCAAGGAGTTCCCTTTTTCGTCATCAACCGGAAATACGCCATTTCGGGTGCTCAACCTTTGGATGCTTTCGTCGATTCCATCAAACAAATTGCAGACGAAGAAGGTTTGCGTCCAGCTTTGAAACCGTTGGGAAGTAAAGAAACAAGCTATTGCACTGGAGATTCCTGTTCATCTGAATGAGACTCTCGAGCAACTTAATTGACTGGATTCCATTAATTAATTAGAATTAAGAAGTCTTTAATTTGAGATAAAAATTATTTAGAAATAAAGGAGTTTTGTTTTTCATGAACGTTTTAGTAGTAAAAGCCAATAACCGTCCCGCATCAGAGGGCGTTTCAAGTAGAATGTACGATGTATTTATGGATAATATAGGTTCTGACGTGAACGTGAAAACGTTCGACGTGTTCAAAGAAGATATGCCGTATTTCGGGCAGGATTTCTTCGATGCTATGCAGAAATCTGCACAAGCTGAAGAATTGAATGATATCGAGCAGCGCATTTTGACAGCTGCGAACAAAGCGATGGACGCTTTCCTTGATGCTGATATTGTGGTATTCGCATTCCCGTTATGGAATAAAACAATTCCAGCGCCATTGCAAACTTTCATCGATTATATCTACCGTGCTGGTGTGACATTTAAGTATACGGAAGAAGGTCCACAAGGCCTTGTACCGGAAAAGAAAGTCATCATCTTGAATGCCCGCGGCGGAGTATACTCAACTCCTGAGATGGCGCCGAGTGAAATGAGCGTTAACTACGTGCGCATGATCATGAACTTCTTCGGCATCGAAGATATTGAAGAAGTGATTATCGAAGGCCACAATATGTATCCTGACAAAGCGCAGGAAATCGTTGAAGACGGCATGAAACACGTCGAAGAAATGGCTCAGTCACTTGAAAAAGTGAGAGTCTAATAGAATGAAACCCAACCCGGAAGCGCAAATGCGTTTCCGGGTTTTTCTTTGCGCTTAATTTTCAGACGGAAGGGTACATAGGAAGTAAATGAAATAATTAGGAGGTATCATGCGGCGATGAAGAATGAAAACACAAACATTCCAGAATCGAAAGAATCCTATTGGCGCGAATTTAAAGACATACCGAATTATCCGCAGCTGCAAAAGAACGAGTCAACGGAAGTTGGGGTTGTTGGAGGTGGCATAGCCGGTATCATCAGTGCTTATTTATTGGCGAAAGCAGGGAAAAAAGTGACCTTGATCGATGCCGGGAAACTGATTGACGGCGTAACTGGCTACACTACGGCAAAAATCTCGGCACAGCATGGGCTGTTTTATTTCCCGTTGATCAAGATGTCCGGAGAGGTGGACGCGAAGAGGTATTACGATGCTAATATGGAAGGCTTGGAATTTATCAAAAACACAGCCGAAGAGCTCGGTATCGACTGTGATTTCGAACATCAGGATGCTTTTGTCTACGCCAATACGGCAATTGGGGCAAAACTGATCGAACAGGAAGCGGAGGCGTACCAGCAGCTCGGCATTCCAGGAGGTTTGGCGAAGGATGAAGTGGAATTGCCGTTTGCCGTGAAAGAAGCGATCGTAATGCGCAACCAGGCGCAATTCCATCCGGTGAAATTCCTGGCAGGGCTTGTAAAGGAATTTGAAAAACTTGGGGGCACAATCTATGAGCAAACACGCGCCCAGAAAATTCTCAGCAAAAAGAATCCAGTGATTCAAACTGAAAACATGTCCCATTTGTCCTGTGAAAAAGTGATAGTAGCCACACATTATCCCTTTAATGACGCAGACGGCATGTATTTCGCAAGAATGTCGATTTCACGTTCCTATATAGTGGCTGCCAAAGTGAAAGGTGAAATCCCAAAACATATGTATATCAGTACGGATATGCCGATGCGTTCTTTACGTTACGCGACAAATGACAACGGCGATCCTCTTTTGCTCATTGGCGGGGAAAGTCACGGTGTCGGCAAGCACAAAAGTGAAACAATTGAGAATTACGAAAAGCTGGCGGAATGGGGAGACGAACATTTTGGTGTGGAAGACATCCCGTACCGCTGGTCAGCTCAGGACCAGTCGACACTCGATAAAATTCCGTACATCGGCACAAGCACTGTCGGCTACGAGAATATCCTGGTTGCAACAGGTTTCCGGAAATGGGGGATGGCACATGGAGCCCTCGCGGGAATGCTTTTGAGTGACCAGGTTCTTGGCAATGAAAACCGCTACGCGTCTCTTTACGATCCAACCCGTACGAAGATGACGGCGGTCGACATGGCAAGTTTCGTGAAAGATAATGCATCCGTGGCCAAGGAATTGGTCAAAGGCAAATTGAAAAAACCGATGAAAACTCCAGATTCACTGGAAAAAGGAGAAGGTGCAAGCGTTAATACGGCTAAAGGGGCGGGCGGCGGCTACCGCGATGAATACGGTCAGCTTCACCTGGTCGATACCACCTGTACGCATATGGGCTGTGAAACGAAATGGAACGATGCGGAACGTTCATGGGACTGCCCGTGCCACGGTTCGCGCTTCTCTTATACCGGCGAGGTGCTGGAAGGCCCGGCCGTCAAACCGCTGAAGCGGATTGAAGAGTAATTATATAAAAGAACTGCAGAGTTTTCTGCAGTTCTTTTTCAGCTCTAATGGAACTGATAACTTCTGAAATTATTTCGCTTTAGAAAAGAACTTTATTTGAAAAGCAACGCAGCAATGCAACGTACTCTCATGTTTCAAAGATAGTGAAGTGATACAGATATAGGAACACATTTTTGTTCTTCTCCATTCTGAAGCTACGTTCTTCTATTGAATAGAATTGAAGTAGCTACTTACTAAATTTATATGTCTTAAAGTTACTCTTTATAGAAAACAAACTGAGATATGGAGCAAAACAGCGCAGACTCCCAGGTGAGCAAGCGAAGTGCTGAGATCCACTCGGGCGAAGAGAAACGAGCACGAGTTAGCTCAGCACGAGCCACCAGGAAAGCGAAGCTGTTTTGCGGAATATCGGTTTAATTTTACTTTCCCAATAAAAAAGGAGCCGCAGATTCACTGCAGCTCCTTTTTATAAATATAAAATTAAGCTGGGTTAGCTTGTAATTCCAACGTAATTTTGATGTCTTCGCCGACAAGTACGCCGCCTGTTTCAAGCGTCTGGTTCCAAGTAAGGCCGAAATCTTTGCGGTTTACTTTGCCTTCGCCGCTGAACGCTACAACTTCTACGCCCCATGGGTTAACGCCTTTGCCGCCATATTCCACTTCGAAAGTAGCTGGGCGAGTAACACCTTTCATCGTCAAGTCGCCAGTCAATTCATATTCCTCATCGTTCTTTTTAACGATTTCGTTTGCATTGAATGTGATATGCGGATGTTGCTCAGCATCGAAGAAATCTGCTGAACGCAAGTGGTTATCGCGGTCTTCGTTGTTTGTATTGATGCTTGCCACGTCTACTTTGAAATCGATCAAGGCACCTTGAAGATCCGTTTCGTCAGCTTCTACTGTCGCATCATATGAAGCGAAAGAGCCTTTTACTTTTGATACCATCATGTGTTTTACAGAAAATCCGATTTCTGAATGTGCTGCGTCTACTGTCCATTTTTTCATAGGTGAATTCCTCCAATATTTTTATATCTATCCAAACTATAGAGCAATAAAACTATGATGTCAATATAATTTAATTAATTATTCTCGAATTCGAGATAAATATTTCATTGGACTTTTGAACGTAACTTATCATAAAAGCTTGTCAAATGGGTAATAAAATCGGATACTATTAGAAGTTAAACGTTTAGAAGGGATTTGCTTGGAATGACGAAAGAAAGATGGTTATCAGACCTTCGCCGATTTGTGGCGGACAGCCACGTGAAAATCGACGAGCCGCTACATCTCCATACATTGACAAGAATGGGCGGACCGGCTGATATTTTTGTATCACCGACAACTGAAGATGAAACTGCTTATACAGTGAAATATGCTTATGAAAATAATATTCCTCTATTATTATTGGGGAATGGCTCCAATATGGTCGTACGCGATGGAGGCGTAAGAGGCATTGTGTTAAACCTGAAAAGCCTCAACGAAATCCGTATCGATGGGCTGAATGTATATGCCCAGGGCGGCGCCAATATCAAGGAAGTTTCAAAAGTCGCTGCTTCCAATACATTGACAGGCTTCGAATTTGCCTGTGGAATTCCCGGCTCTGTCGGCGGTGCGATGGCGATGAATGCAGGTGCATATGGCGGCGAGATAAAAGATATCATCGTACAGGCGACTGTGTTGACCAGTACTGGCGAAAAACTGGTCCTGTCCAAAGAAGAACTGGAATTGGATTATCGCAAGAGTGTTATCACGAAAAAAGGTTATTACGTTCTTTCAGCTGAGTTTGGGCTTGAAAAAGGCGATCAGAATGTCATCGATGCAAAAATGACAGATCTGACTTATCAGCGTGAATCCAAACAGCCGCTTGAGTTTCCTTCTGCAGGCAGTGTGTTCAAGCGTCCGCCGGGCAATTTTGCCGGCAAGTTGATCCAGGAGAGCGGATTGCAGGGCAAAGGATTCGGCGGGGCAGAAGTTTCGACCAAACATGCAGGGTTTATTGTCAATAAAAACAATGCGACTGCCAACGATTATATCCAGACGATTGAAATGGTGAAGTCGGCAGTTCGTGAAAAATTCGGCATCGATTTGGAACTTGAAGTGAAAATCGTCGGCGACGATACAGTGTAAACGAATGGCGGGAGCCCCTTTCTCAGGGGCTCCCGTTTTTTTAATGGACCAAAATCATGCTATAATTGAATAGTAAAAAATCGTGGGAGCTGATGGTGATAGACTATACAATTAACGGAATCATCCTTATCTGCGGCGCTTTCCTGTTAATGGGAGTGCTGATGACAAAAGTTTCAGCACGTGCTGGAGTTCCTTCCCTCGTTCTCTTCATGATCATCGGAATGATCCTCGGTAGTGATATTTCCGGACTTATCTATTTCTCCAATGCTGAAGTGGCACAATTGGTTGGTGTAGTTGCCTTGATCATCATTCTGTTTGAAGGTGGACTGCAGACACAATGGAAAAATATACGCCCTGTTCTTGGCGGTTCTTTGGTACTGGCCACACTTGGCGTTCTAATAACAACTGCGGTAGTGGCGGTTGCTGCCTATTTCGTTTTGGGCATTTCTGTTCTTGAAGCCCTGCTGCTCGGCTCAATCGTCGGTTCGACCGATGCGGCTGCCGTTTTCTCGGTTCTTGCGGGACAAAACATCAAAGGGCGGATTTCTTCCACACTGGAAGCGGAATCCGGTACCAACGACCCGATGGCGATGTTCCTTACAATCGCTTTTATCCAATTGATCCTGACTCCGGAATCCTCCGTCTTTACGATGCTCGGCAGTTTTGTGCTGCAAATGGGAGTTGGTGCAATATTTGGAGTGGCACTGGGGTTGCTCGCTTCGTGGACCATCAACCGGATCAAACTGAATGCTTCAGGCTTATATGCCGTATTATCTGTCGGTTTTGCTATTTTCATCTATAGTTTTACTGCAATTCTGGGCGGCAGCGGCCTGTTGGCAGTTTATCTGGCGGCACTCGTCATCGGCACGCGCGACTTGACGCACAGTTACTCGATCATCAGTTTCAATGAAGGCCTTGCATGGCTTATGCAAATCCTGATGTTTGTGATTCTTGGACTCCTGGTTTTCCCAAGCCAGTTGGCTGATTGGGACTTGATCTGGAGAGGACTCATCCTGTCGCTGGTGCTTATCTTTATCGCACGGCCGATTGCCGTATTCGTATCGACAATTTTCTTCGATTACTCGTTGAATGAAAAACTGTTCATGTCCTGGGCTGGATTGCGCGGGGCCGTACCGATCGTATTGGCGACATTCCCCATGCTCGCTAACCTCGATAACAGTTTCCTGTTCTTTAATATCGTGTTCTTTATCGTTTTGACTTCGGCTTTGCTGCAAGGTTCAACAATTCCATTCTTTGCGAATAAATTGAAGTTGAACGGCCGGCCATCGCCTAAGCGCATCCACTCACTCGAATTGGTGTCGATGGATAAAGCGAATGCGGAAATGCTGGAAGTTGAATTGACGAGCAAGTCACCGTTTGCCGGCCAGCTGGTACAGACGATCGGCCTGCCTAAACAGACGCTGATCAGTGCAATCATCCGATCCGGCCGTCTGGTCATGCCGACCGGAACAACGAAACTTAAAGTTGGAGACGTACTCTATGTCCTGACAGAGAAAAAACAAGTATCCAAAGTGAAAATGGTTCTTGGTGAAGAGGACATTGTAAACTAGCCCGCAAATTTGCGGGCTTTTCTTTTTTTAAAGGAATATTCAGGAATTTAGTCGAATAAAATAAGAAATGGAAAAGGGGGAGAAAGTGGAGATGGATAAAAAGCTGAAAAAAAGAAAATGGCTCAAATGGTTGTTGGGAACGCTGGGAGTACTGCTTGCAGTGGCCATTATAGGGCTTATTTATGTTAACGCTTACATAGGGAAATCGAAACCGGTGATCAATGGGGAACTTGACGTCTCCATATTGGATGAAGATGTTACCGTTGTCCGCGATGATATCGGCGTGCCGCATATAGAAGCGCAATCGGATGCAGACCTTTACCGTGCGCAAGGCTATGTCGTGGCACAGGACCGCTTGTTCCAGATGGATTTGTCGCGGCGCCAGGCAAGTGGGCGGCTGGCTGAGGCAGTTGGAGCAGCGGCTCTCGATACGGATAAGTTTTTCCGCACCTTCAGTTTGCGCGATGCCGCTGAAAAATCCTGGGAAGGCTACGACGAAGAGTCGAAGCAAGTGCTGGAATGGTTTGCAGAAGGAGTCAACGCTTTTATAGACGAAGCTAAGGAAGAAGATACTCTGAGTTATGAATTCAGTTTGCTTGGCTACGAGCCGGAAGAGTGGACACCGGTCGATTCACTGGCCATCGGAAAATTCATGGCCTACGATCTTGGGGGCAACTGGTCTTCGCTTGCCGTAAGACACTGGGCGCTTGGTGAATTCCCTGAAGCAAAAGCCAAGGAATTGTTTATCGAGTATCCGGAAGATGCACCGTCGATTATCGAAGCTAATATCAACAGCCAAGTAAAAGTGGCTGGTGAATTCGATGCATCCGTTGTGCCGAATGAATTCAACGGCAGCAATAACTGGGTCGTTTCTGGTGATAAGACGGAAAGCGGCATGCCGATTCTTTCAGATGATCCGCACCTCGGATTGAGTACGCCGTCAATCTGGTATCAGATGCACCTCCAGTCACCGGAACAGAACGTCAGCGGTGTCATATTTGCCGGAGTGCCGGGTATTATTCTTGGACACAATGAAGATGTCGCCTGGGGTGTTACCAATGTCGGTCCCGATGTCCAGGATCTCTATATCGAAACGCCGCACCCCGATGATCCGACTCAATTCCGTTACGAAGGCGAATGGGAACAAGCTGAAGTAAGAGAAGAGCCGATCAAAGTGAAAGACGGCGAAACAGTGGATTTTGAAGTGGTCGTGACGCGTCATGGTCCAATCATTTCGGATTTGCTCTATGAAGAAGAAGATCCGGAAGCGCTATTCTCTATGCAATGGACTGCGCTCGAGCCGACGCTCGAATTGCAGGCAGTACTCGGATTCAATAAAGCATCGAATTGGGAAGACTTTGAAACGGCGCTAGAAGATTTCCAGGCTCCTGCACAAAACTTCGTCTTCGCGGCAACCGATGGCACAATTGCCTATAAAGCGAACGGCCGCATTCCAATCCGTAAAACAGGTGATGGACAGTTGCCTGTGCCCGGGGATTCTGCAGACTATGGCTGGGAAGGCTATGTGCCATTCAACGAATTGCCGACGGTCGTAAATCCCGAAAGCGGTTTTATTGCCACAGCGAATAATGAAGTGGTCGACGAATCCTATGAATACCATATAACTGATTTCTGGGCTCAGCCTTATCGCTACAAACGGATAGCGGAGGTGCTGGAGGCGTCGGATGAGTTGACGCCGGAAGATATGATGGAGCTGCAGATGGATAAGAAAAATCTTTACGCTGATGAATTTCTGGCAGATATGATCGACACGGTCAGAGCAGAAAGTGATGAGTACGATGAAGCGCTGGCGCTGCTTGCCAATTGGGATCAATTCGATCATGCAGACCAGGCAGCGCCGCTCGTTTTCCATAAATGGATGAAGCAGCTGCCTCATACATTGCTAGAAGACAGCTTCCCGGAGGATGTCTATGACTTGATGCCGGGCAAAAATCACATTACTGATGCGATGATGCGCGACTCGTTTGCCGGCAATGACGGAACGTGGGTCAGTGAATACGGCGGCGTCGGAAAATGGCTGACAGATGCACTGGAAACGAGTTTAACGGAAATTGAAGATGAGTTTGGCGGAGACCCGGAAGATTGGAATTGGGGAGAATACCATGAACTGACATTCCCGCATCCGCTGGCTGGGGCATCTCCGATTTTCGAGAGCATCCTGAACCCGGATCCTGTGCCGCTTGGCGGTTCGAATATCACCGTTCAGGCAGCTGCGTTTGATAAAGAAGGAAATGTTGACCACGGAGCAGCATGGCGTTTCGTTGCAGACCTTTCGGATTTGTCGAGTGCTTACCATATTGTTGGACCGGGGCTCAGCGGACATATGAAATCGGATTTCTTCCATAACCAGGTAGATAAATGGGCTGAAGGCAATTACCACGAGACCCCAATAGATGGTTCAGCAGAAGGGTCAACCTTAACACTGAAAGCTGAGTAAGTTATAATGAGGAAAAAAGATGTGGGGCGTTAGATTTGAAAAGGATGTTGGCAGTAGGATTCGGAGGGATGGCGGGCTCGTTGCTGCGTGCCTGGATATACGCAGCGGTTCCGGGAACTGTCAGTCTCTGGGTCATTAATATCATCGGCAGTTTCCTGATCGGCTTCGCAGTCATGAAGCTCAGCGGAAAATCCGCTGAACTTCGGCTGTTCATCTCGACCGGATTGCTGGGCTCGTTCACGACTTTTTCAGCCTTCTCGAACGATTGGTTTCGTGCACTTGAGTCATCTGCAGCAGCGGGAATAGTTTATGGCCTCGCAATGACGGTTGCGGCAGTAGCTGCAGCAGCTGCAGGATTATGGCTTGGCAGGAAGGGTGTGAAGGAATGAGCCTGATTGAAATTGCACTTGGCGGATTCCTTGGTGCCATGGCCCGCTACCTGTTTTACCTGGTTGCAGAAAGCCGGTGGCGGCAGCCGAAAATTGCCACCTTATTGGTGAACATTATCGGATCATTTGTGATAGGTGCGTTTGTCGGAAGCGGCAATTTATCCGTTTTTTGGCTGACCGGGTTTCTTGGTGCATTTACAACTTTCTCTACAATGTCGCTTGATGCTGTAAAGGACTTTGAAGATGGCAAGTGGCTCGATGGGATTTCTTATCTGGCCGCAAATCTTGTCGGCGGATTGGGTTTGTTCGCTGCGGCGTATATGATTTTTTAAAAAAACTGGAAACAAGGTGACAATCGCCTTGTTTCCAGCTTTTTTTGTGTACCGAACAGGCACTTTCGCTTTTCTTTGTCCAGACTCCAACGGCCAACTCCTCGAGTCATAAGCCCCTCTGGCTAGGCGGCTGAGAACATGCCGCTACGCCAGCGTGTCTTATGCTTGTCGGAGCTGAGCGGCCGTTTCCGCTTTTCTCTATTTAACAATAATAACCGGCGCACGCACTCGTTTTGCCACTTTATGGCTGACACTGCCGAGGACCATTTCCTGAAAGGCATTGAGGCCGCGGCTGCCGATAAAAATGACATCATAATCATTTTCATTGGCGTGCTTTATAATTGTCGGTCCGGGTGTACCATGAAGGGTCGTGGTTTCAAAAGGTACACCGGCCGCGCTGAAAATCTCTTCAAGCGGCAGAAGCAGTTGCCGGCGGTAATGATGAAGTTCTTCGCTGAGCTTGTCGTTCAGCACTTCGGCTCGGGCTTTTTCATAATCGACCACATAAAGCAAAGTTACAACGGCATCTTTGAACATCTTAGCCATTTTCAGTGCTTCAGCTGCGGCCCGTTTTGAGTGTTCCGAACCATCCGCTGCCAAAAGTATTTTCTGGTACATCTCCATTCCCCCTCCAACTGAAAATCTTATGGTATTTATTCGACAATAAACGGTGCATTTCCTTTTTCTTATGTAAGGGGCCAATCATTCAAATGAAGGTTTGACTATGAAAAAAAGAAAAGGTACACTGAAGAAAACAATCAAACGAATATTTGATTGAAAGGGGGGAACGCCATGAAAGAGATTTGTGAAATTACGAAAGTTCATCCTGAAAGAGTTGAAAATGTGCAAAACCAAATGACTGATCTCGCTGATGTGGCCATCCTTTTCAAAGCCTTGGCAGACGAAACGCGTTTAAAAATCGCTTATGCCTTAACAATAGAAGACGAAATGTGCGTCTGTGATATTGCTGCAGTAATCGGCGGGTCAACAGCTACCGCTTCCCATCATCTGCGCTATCTCCGTGAACGGAAATTGGCAAAGTCGGAACGCAAAGGAAAACAAATCTACTATTCGCTGTCGGATAAGCATGTCCATCAGCTTGTGACTATTGCCCATGAGCACGCGAAAGAAGGTGAGGAAATTGGTTAAAACATACCGTCTTGAAAATCTGTCCTGTACAAATTGTGCTGCAAAATTCGAAAAGAATATTCGCAGCCTGCCGGACATCAAAAGGGTTGAATTGAATTTCGGAGCATCGAAGCTGACCGTTGACGGCAATGTTTCCATAGAGGAATTGGAACGTGCCGGGGCGTTTGACCATATCCGTGTTTATCCGGAAAAAGCGAAAGTTGAGCATACGCCTTTTTACAAACGGCGGCAGACGATTGAAACCGCAATTTCGTTTATGCTGCTGATTGCCGGTGTTATCCTTTCTTTCCAGACAAGTGAAGGCAACCCTTGGGCAATCGGCCTGTTTGGCAGTTCCATGCTGGTCGGCGGCTATCACATGTTCCGTACGGGCTTAATGAACCTCAGCCGTTTTGAATTTGATATGAAAACATTGATGACGATTGCGGTCATTGGTGCAGCCATAATCGGTGAGTGGCGTGAAGGGGCGGTAGTCGTATTTTTATTTGCGATCAGTGAAGCACTTGAATCTTTTTCAATGAACAAAGCGCGCCAGTCGATCCGCAGCCTTATGGATCTTGCGCCTGCACGTGCTTTGATCCAACGGAACGGTGAATTGCTGGAAATGGATACGGAAGATGTACGTATCGGTGATGTCCTGATCGTCAAACCGGGACAGAAAATCGCGATGGACGGCGTTGTCCTGCGCGGAGAGTCTGCGGTCAATCAGGCGGCTATCACAGGTGAATCGATTCCCGAAGTCAAAACACCGGGAGCTGAAGTGTTTGCAGGCACGATGAACGAAGAAGGCGCACTTGAAGTGACTGTCACTAAACGCGTTGAAGACACAACCATCGCTAAAATCATCCACCTGGTGGAAGAAGCGCAGGCGGAAAAAGCGCCCTCGCAGAAATTCGTGGACCAATTCGCAAAATACTACACACCAGCTATCATTGCCATCGCCTTTTTAGTGGCATTGGTGCCGGGTTATGTGACAGGTGACTGGCAGCTGTGGATTTATCAAGGCTTGGCTGTTCTGGTCGTCGGCTGTCCGTGTGCGCTGGTCGTTTCAACACCAGTTGCCATCGTCACAGCAATCGGCAATGCGGCGAGACAAGGTGTCCTCATCAAAGGCGGCATCCATTTGGAAGAAACGGGCCGCATCAACGCCGTTGCGTTCGATAAAACCGGCACGCTGACAAAAGGGTATCCTGAAATGACGGATGCAATTCCGGAAAATGGTTATACGAAAGAGCAGCTGGTCCAATTGGCCGCATCAGCTGAATCGATGTCACAGCATCCGTTGGCGCGCGCCATCAGCAAAGAAGCTGATCTGCTTCTTCCTTCTAAAGGATTTAATTCGGTTACCGGCAAAGGGGCTTATGCCCAGGTTGGCGGAGAGCGGATCCATATCGGCAGCTTGCTCTGGGCAGAAGAGTTTAGTCTTGAAATCCCTGAACACGCCCGCCGTCTGCAGCAGGGTGGCAAATCGGTGATGGCCGTCTTTAAGGCAGAAGAACTTATCGGAGTCATTGCCGTCGCTGATGCAATCCGAAGTGAAAGCCCAGGCATTATCAGGAAGTTGAAAGAGATGGGCATCGGCAGCACCATTATGCTGACAGGGGACCATCCGGCGACCGCCAATGCAATCGCGGGGGAAATCGGCGTTACCGATGTACGGGCAGGGCTGATGCCGCAGGATAAACTTTCTGCAATCCGTGAGCTCCAGCAGCAATATGGCCGTGTGGCGATGGTCGGCGACGGCATCAATGATGCTCCGGCGCTGGCGGCTTCTACAGTCGGCATTGCCATGGGAGGAGCGGGTACTGATGCAGCGCTTGAAACAGCTGATATTGCGCTCATGGCTGATGATCTTGAAAAACTTCCCTATACGATTCGACTAAGCCGCAAGACATTGCGTATAATAAAGGAAAATATCATGTTTGCTTTGGGGCTGAAGGTAATTGCTTTGCTGTTGATCATTCCGGGCTGGCTCACTTTATGGATTGCGATTTTCGCAGACATGGGTGCGACTCTGCTCGTAATCTTGAATGCTCTGCGCCTGGTCAAGGTTCAAAAGTAAGCAATGTATGCTTGGAGGATTTGTTTTGAAATTAACTGAATGGACAATGGAAGAGCAGGAACAGCTGATCCATTTTATGACAACGAATTCCTGGCCATATCACGGACAGGAACACCCTGTCCGCGCGTTGATACAGAAGACGATAGAAGAAGGCGGTTACCAGTCTGATCAGGTAACCACCTTTTGGGTGGAAAACGATGAAGGTGAACAAGTGGGGCTTGTGAAAATTTTTGACTTGCAGGATGACATCCCGTTATTCGATTTGCGGATTGCCGATCCATACCGAGGAAAAGGTTATGGACCGAAAGCGTTGAAAATGACTGCAGATTTCGTTTTCTCATTGCCCGAAAAGAAAATTCGGCTCGAAGGTCATACGCGCCACGACAACTTTGCGATGCGCAAGGCTTTTGAACGGACGGGATTTGTAAAAGAGGCCCATATCCGGCAAGCCTGGTTTTCTGCAAAAGAAAACCGTTATTTCGATGCAGTCACATATGGCATGACTCGCGAAGACTGGCAGCAGGGCGTGACGACGCCTGTGTTATGGGAAGATACGATTGCGGAACCAACAGGTGCGCCGTTCAATCCTGTCCTGCTTGAGTTCCCGGAAGAATTCGAATCGGAGCGTTTGCTGATCCGTGCACCGCGCCGTGAAGATGCTATCCACAGCTATGAAGCGATCAAGCATTCAATTGAATCGCTGCGTCCATGGATGCCGTTTGCGCAGAAGAAGCCAGACTTGAAACAGATTGAAGCGAATCTTATAGAAGCGGCGGCCGATTTCCAATTGCGAAAAGATCTCCGCCTTCATTTTTTCCAGAAAGAAACCGGGGAGTTCATCGGTTCAAGCGGACTTCACCGCATCGACTGGGAAGTGCGGAAGTTTGAAATCGGCTACTGGGTAGACAACCGTTTTGAAGGAAAAGGCTATGTGACGGAAGCGGTTGAACGCATAACGCGTTTCGCGTTTGAGGAACTCGGTGCGAACCGTGTGGAAATCAGATGCGACCCTGACAATGTCAGAAGCCGCGCCGTTGCAGAAAGATTGAACTTCAAACTTGAAGGCATGCTCCGTAAGGAAACTATTTCCCGCCTGGACAATAAATTACGGGATACATGTGTTTATTCGAAAGTCAGAGAATAGCAGGTATATATAAACGAAAAAAGAGACGGTGAGGATTACCCTCGCCGTCTCTTCTTCTATACGCCTTTCCTACCGGAAATCAAGTTAACGATTAGAATGATTGCTGCTACGATTAATAGTAGGTGAATTAATCCGCCTGCTACGTCCATTAAAAATCCGATAAGCCAAATTGCTAAAATAACTACAAGAATAATCCATAAAATACGAGCCATGTGTTCTCACCGACCTTTCTGCTTAGATAGTAATATGTACCCTCAAAAAATACACCGCAAACCTTTCGCGGAAGAAAACTGTATTAAGTGTCAGCAAGGCTAAGTTGTTCACAGGGTGAGGGTATAGTAAACTTAAGGTTAGCTACGTTAGGGAGGAACGAAATTTGCCTACTCCAAGTATGGAAGACCATATTGAAATCATATACTCATTAATAGAGCAGAAAGGCTATGCCCGTGTTTCGGATATAGCCGAGGCGTTATCCGTGCTGCCGTCATCGGTGACAAAAATGGTGCAGAAACTGGATAAGGACGGCTATCTGATTTATGAACGCTACCGGGGGCTGGTATTAACGCCACAAGGACAGAAATTAGGGAAACGGCTGGTTAAAAGACACGATCTGCTGGAACAGTTTTTGCGGTTGATCGGTGTCGAGGAGGAACGCATCTATAATGATGTGGAAGGAATTGAACACCATTTAAGCTGGAATTCCATTAATCGTATTGCTGACCTTGTACAAGTACTTGAGGAAAACCCGCAACTGATCGAAATGCTGGAAAAACTTAAAAATGAAGAAAAGAATAGTTAAACGAAACAGGAGGTTTCATTATGGCATTGCATCCAGGTGAAAAAGCAGTATTACAAATTAAAGACCGGTCGGGTTCCCAGTGGATCTTATCAGATGGTTCAGGTGATGAAGTTCTGATGAACGAGTCGGAAATCGAAGAAGGCCGTGAAATAGGAGAAGAAATTGAAGTTTTCCTTTACCGCAACCGCCAAGGTGGCATTTCAGCAACACCTATGATTCCGCATATTTTGCCTAGCGTTTATGGCTGGGCGAAAGTGTTGAAAGTCTCTAAGCGCGAAGGAGCGGTAGTGGATATCGGCACTACACGCGAAGTTTATTTATTGCCGGCAGACTTGCCGCAATTTGAAGAACTATGGCCACAACAAGGCGACCACATTTTCATGACGATCCGGACAGACCGTTACGGCGATTTATATGGACGCCTGGCAACGGAAGAAAAGGTCAACGAATTGTATGTTGAAGCGCCGACGTCTGTCTATAATCAGGATTTGAAAGCGCGGGCTTATCGCTTGCTGCCAGTGGGCACATTCATGATCTCCGTTCCGGAAATGTACCGGATTTTTGTTCACGAAACTGAGCGCGAAGAAGAACCGCGCCTCGGTGAAGAAAAAACAGTGCGCATCATCGGAGTGAAAGATGACGGTACTTTAAACGGCTCGCTGCTGCCGCGTAAACAGGAGCGCTTGTCGGATGATGCAGAAACAATTATGCGTTATTTAACTGAATCAGGCGGCCAAATGCCATTCGGTGATAAATCTTCACCTGAAGAAATCCAGGAAATGTTCGGCATGAGCAAAGCTGCATTCAAACGTGCTTTGGGCCGACTTTACAAAGATCGCCGTATTGTACAAGAAGACGGCTGGACCAAACTTCAGCAGCATTAATGCAACCTTTCTGAAGCAGATTCGTATTATTTCTATGAAAGGGGCTAAAAAGATGAAGAAATTGATAGCAACTATAGCAATGATTTTAATGGTATCGACGCTCATTCCTTCTTGGGCTGCAGCAAATGTCGGCATCAATGAAAAATACGGAGTACCGATTGTAGTATACGGAGGCAACCTCTCTGAAGACGAAAAAGCAAGTGTCGCTGAAAGCCTGAGTGTTGAAGAAGAGGCTGAAGTGGAAGAAATCGAAGTCACTGGGGAAGACCTTGTCACTTATATCAAAGACGGGGACGCGCGTGCGCGTATGTTTTCTTCAGCAAAAATTACACGTAAAGATGAAGGCGAAGGCCTGGTCATCCAAATCGTAACACCGGATAACATTACACAAGTAACGACGGAAATGTATGCCAATGCGATGCTGACGGCAGGAATCGAGAATGCGACAGTCGAAGTTGCCGCACCAAAACCGGTAACTGGCCACTCAGCACTTGTAGGTATATACAAAGCCTATGAAGTGAACGGCGAACAATTGGATCCTGAACGGACAGACGTCGCAAACGATGAACTTGAAGTAGCGACTGAACTCGCTGAAGACGTAGACGAAGCGAAAGTAAGTGAGTTGCTGACAGAAATCAAAAAGCAGATTGCTGAACAGAATCCTGCTTCACGCGAAGATGTTGAACAGATTGTAGAAGAGCAATTGTCGAAGCTGCAAATCGAATTGAGCCCGGAAGACCGTCAATTATTGATCGATCTGATGGACCGGATCCGCCAATTGGATATCGACTTTTCCCAATGGTCGACTCAACTTGAAGATTTAAGCAAAACGATTGAAGACAAGATCGGCACAATCGTCAACGACGAAGGATTCTGGAACAGCGTCAAAGAATTCTTCAGAAACCTGGCGAACACTGTGCGTTCATGGTTCAACTAATCTAATTTGAAAATGCGGACAGCCGAGGCTGTTCGCTTTTTTATTGTAAATTATTTGTAATCGATATTACGCAAAACACCTTCGCTTTCCTGGGGGCTTGCGATGAGCTAACTCAGACTCGTTCCACTTCGTCCGAGTGGATCTCAGCACTTCGCTAGAAACAGAGTTGGCAAACCAACTCTGTTTCTAATCCCCTGGGAGTCTTCGCTGTTTTGCTCCATATCTTTAGATTGCTTTATATTTAAGAAATTCGCTTCAGTTTATTTCAAGTAAAGAAGGGGATACCTTACTTCAGAATACCATCAAAATGAAGTGACAGACGGTGACTCCTGCGGGAGCAAGAGCGTGTCCTGAGACCCCGCAAGAGCGAAGCGATGAGGAGGCTTAGGCCGCTCCCCGCGGAAAGCATCCGTCTAAAACGGAATGAATATAGAAAAAGATGCTTTTTATGTAGAAAGATCTAAAGTTGAAATTACTGCTTATAAAAGCAAGCCATTTTCTTGCTGGTGTGCGTTGGGAATGTTATTATTTAATTAATATCTCGAATTCGAGATAATTAGAGGAGGCATTTATTATGAAATTGGAAGGCATCCATCACGTTTCAGCAATTACGGCCAATGCAGATAAAAACCATGATTTCTTTACGCGGATTCTCGGCATGCGACTGGTGAAAAAGAGCGTCAACCAGGATTCAACGTCCTCTTATCATTTATTTTATGCAGATGCAGTAGGTACGCCGGGGACAGACATGACGTATTTCGATATACCGATGGCCGGGCGCACTTATCCTGGCGTTTCGAGCATCAGCAATACCTCTTTCCGTGTGAAAAGTGAGGAAGCATTGCAGTACTGGTTGAAGCGTTTTGAGGAATTTCAGGTGCCGCACGGTGAAATCCGTGAAAGATTCGATCGCCAGACTTTGGAATTTGAAGACTTTGAAGGTTCCCGCTTAATGCTGACCGTTGACAACGGCAGAGGCATTGAGTACGGCATTCCCTGGACAAAAGCCGGAGTTCCGGAAGAATATGCGATTGTCGGTTTGGGAAATGTGCGGCTGACTGTCCGTAAAAAAGATCGGACGGCAACTGTATTGACGGAAATTATGGGCTTCGAGGAAATCGGTTCCTATCCATCGGAAGTTGATGGAATGGAAGATATTTTTGTCTATTCGACAGGAAAAGGCGGTCCTGCCGGCGAAGTACATGTAGAGGAACGTCCGGATCTTCCGCCGGAACGTCCTGGACGCGGAAGTGTTCATCATGTTGCATTTCGGGTAAAGACTTTTGAAGAGTACAGCAAATGGAATAAATATTTACGTGAAAACGGATTTATGACTTCAGGGGAAGTCGATCGGTATTACTTTAAAGCCATCTATTTCCGGGAGCCGAACGGTATTCTATTTGAGCTTTCCACGGATGAACCGGGTTTTGCGACAGATGAACCATTGGAAAGTTTAGGGGAAGAACTGGCTTTGCCGCCATTCCTGGAGCCAAAAAGAGCTGAAATAGAAGCGTCGTTGCGTCCGTTGAGTATTAATAAGCATTAATCGAGGAGGATGAAAGATGGATTTTAAAATGGTGGAGCTTGGCCAGGATGAATTTGCATTCCGCAATGAAGATAATGGAACGGTCAATGGTGAAATCACTTGGACTCAAATGGCCGACGTTATGGTTGTGGAACATACTTTTGTAAATGAAAATATGCGCAACCAGGGACTGGCGAAAAAGCTGGTTGACCGCGCAGTCGAATATGCCCGTGAAAATGAATACAAAATCGAGCCGGTCTGCTCTTATGTAGCGACCGTCTTTGATCGCTATGATGAATATGAGGACGTTAAAGTGTAAAAGCAGAAAAGCGACAGTGCCCGTTAAGCTCTGCAAGGCATAAGACAGGCCAGCAGAGTGGCGTTCTTTGCCACGGCAACTGGATTGGCTTATGACCCGAAGAGCTGGGCCACTGGAGCCTAGACAAGTAAACACAAAAAAGCAATCCGCCATTTATATGGTTTGGATTGCTTTTTCTATATTTCAGTTATGTAGTTTTTCATAACTACCTCCAATTTCTTATAGGAATGTCATAAGGAATACGATACCAGTTAAAATTGAAGCTCCACCTACACCGTACATGAAATCTGATTGGCTAAATACTAAGTTTTTTTCCATTTTATAGAACCCCTCTCAAATGTTTGTAATATTGTTTGTTACTAAATAAATACCCGGCTGAAAGCAATCTAAACATGTTTTAGCATTTTTTTTCAGGGAATCTTATCTATGGAACAATTTTTCTGTATGCCGTATCGAAAAGTGCTGCGGCTGCAAATAAGAGGGAGGTAGTTAGATGAATAATGGAACAATCAGCAGGACAGGAGAAAGAGTCCTCGGTATAATCGGAATTGTATTTAACATTATTACGATCATCTTATTGGCATGGTTGATCACTAGTATCAGCGGTCTGGAAGGTACGGCCGAGTTTGAGGAGTTTCAGCAGGAAATTATGAACGACCCTGCTTTTGAAGGAAGTCCTGAAGAAGCCCAAATGGTTGTTGACTTCATCATGGAAGGTACCGGTGTATTCGGCTGGGCCCTTGTTGCATTGCTTGCACTCAGCACCATTTTAGCAATCGTGGCTCTTATTAATTTGAAGAAAACCAGCAATGCAAGCCTTGCAGGCATATTCTTCATACTTGCCGGTCTGTTGGCAGGCGTCCTGTCGCTGACATCGATTCTATTCTATATTGCTGCAATTATGTGCTTCGTACGCAAACCGCCGATGCGCGATGATGAATTGCATAGAAGAGATGACGGTGCTTACCGCGATGACAAAATCCGCAGAACGGATGATTCGCTTTCCCGTGAAGATAATGTCCGAAGAACGGATGAGCCTGTACATCGCGAAGATGAAGTTCGCAGAACAGACGACACAGTCCGCCGCGATAGTACGCGCCGCGACGATGATACACCTTACCGTCCACTATAGAAAAGCGGAAACGGCCGCTCAGCTAAGAGTTGGACGAAGGAAGTTCGGCCGACTCTTTGCGACGAAGCTAGCGCAGCGATGCAGGAGCACTGTAAGTTCAATCTAGGCGACAGAGGGAAGTTTCAGCCGCCTAGCCAGTGAGGCTTACGACTCGAGGAGTTGGCCGTTGAAGTCTAGACAAAGAAAAGCACCTGCTCATAGAGCGGGTGCTTTCAAATTGTAAACATATTTGGCTGTCTGCAACGGGTGGCCTTCAAATAGCTCTTCAAACTCTTCCACAAACTCAAAGCCGTTCGATTCATAAAAGCTGCGGCCTTTTTTGTTTTCACTTTCCACATAGACAAAAAGATTTGAACCGTCGAGTAAATAAGTCAAACCGCTGTCGAGCAGTTTTTTTCCATAGCCGTGACGCTGGTGTTCAGGTTTTAAATACAATGCAATCAATTCAGCGTCTCCGTCATCATCGAGTTTCGTGAAATTGGCAAAGCCAATAGGTTCACCTTCATGTTCCGCTAAAAGAAGAATCGTTTTTTTCAGGCGCATTTCCATCATTGGGACGGAATAGGATTTATCTAAGAAACTTTGCTGTATATTCACCGGGATTATGTCTTGGTAAGTGTCATTCCAACTGATATGGGCAATTTCCTGAACAGCTGTAATATCTTTGGATGTACCTGTGCGAATCATGCAATCACCTCGGAAATTCTTTTCGTCATCATATCAAAATTCCCCCTGAATAGCCACTGTTGTGGAATAATAGAGACTAAAGGAGTGAGTGGAATTGACTTGGAAAATTGCTGATTTTAATGAACTGGCTGCAGCAGAACTCTATGAAATGCTGAAGCTGCGTGTGGATGTTTTTGTAGTTGAGCAAAATTGCCCGTATCCTGAACTGGACGGGCTGGATCAGAAATCGGTCCATTTGGCATATAGGGAGAATGGAAAGATTCTTGCTTATTCACGGCTCGTTCCGGGGGAACTTAAATACGGCGTGCCTTCTATCGGCCGGGTGATTGTCAGTCCCGATGCAAGAGGACGCGGACTTGCGCGGGAGTTGATGCGTAAAAGCATCGATTTTATTTTCAATGAATGGCAGCCGGAAGAGATCCGATTGCAGGGACAAGTCTATTTACAGGAATTCTATCAATCATTCGGCTTTGACCCGATATCAGACGTTTATGATGAAGACGGCATTCCGCATGTGGATATGAGGCTGGATAAAAGGGGTAGTCCGAACACCTCCAGATAGATTAAATAAAATGAATAAGGGTATATATTATAGAAGACATCAATTCGCGGAGGAGTGGTCAAATGGCAAAGGGAAAAGGCAGAGGCTTGTTATTGGCGGGGCTTGCAGTAGGTGCGTATACTTACTTCAAAAACCCGGAAAATCGTGAAAAAGCGACATTGGCTTTCAATAATACGAAAGAGAAGGTGAATTCATATATGGAATCACAAAACTTGGATGACAATAAAAAAACAGCGCATGACGGATCAAAGCCGCAGGAACCACGTGAAAACAAGATGGTTTCAGAAGGCGCGCCGACTTCGGTGCAGTATTACAATGAAGAAGAGCAGCAAGAAGATGGCACAAATGAAGAAAAAACAAAATTATCACCGAACGATACAAGCAAGGAAAAAGCGGAAGACACCGAATCCGTGTCTCCTGAAACAAAATTAAATACCGACAATATCTAAAAGGGTGGTCCGTGGACCACCCTTTATTTTTATTTCATTTATTCAACGTGCTCATATTCACTGCAGCGGCGCTTAACAGCAATACCCCGCTTGTGATAAATCCGCGGTCGGCGCTCAGTGCCAGCGCACCTGTAAAGGATGAGCCCGCCACAACGCCGATTGAAAAGAAGGCGTAAAAATAACCGTAGGCTTTGCCCCGGGAACGTTCCGTTGTCGAATCGATCAGCAGCGAATTAATAGATGGAAACAGGAGCGCAAAACCGATTCCGTAACTGATCATGCTGAAGTAAAGCAGGGAGGCGGCGGAAACGGAACTCAGTAGAAACAGCGAAGTGCCCATAAGGAGAAATCCTGCTATTAAGGTATAGACAGGCTTAACGGCATCGAACAGGCGATTCACCGGAAGCAGGAACACCAAAATGGCCGCTATGCCGAAAACGCTCAGTAACAGGCCGCTCATTTCCGGTGGCAGCCCGAGACCCGAAACTTTCAACGGCAGCATATAAGCAAGGACGCCTTGCGAAAACATCAGGAAGAAAGCCCCCATAAAGGCGCGCAATAAGCCAGAGCTAAGAATGATCATGTTGAATGTAAGGGGCTCAGTTATGAGCTCTTTTCTTTTTTTCACGGTGCGGTTCAACAGAAAAAAAGATAGAAGCCCGAGGACCAGCAGCATGCTGCCCGTAAGCGACATGGTTTCCGGCACACTGGTGCGGCTGGCAAAAATTGCCCCATAGGCTGGGCCGAGAATTGCGGCAAGGCCGACAAACGCACCGGAAACCGCAGCTCCTTTGCCGCGGCGACTGTGTTCTGTGTGATTGGCCAGGTAAGTGAAGGCCGCCGGGACAATTAATCCTGCCGATAGTCCGTGGAGAAAACGTATGGCAAGCAAGCTATAGGGTCCTGCTGCAAGCGAATAAGTAAAAAGAAATGCAGCGGTCAAAAGCAATCCTGCCACAAGGAGTGTGAAAGGGCCTTTGCGGTCGGAGAAAATACCCGAGATGATGTTCCCGAATGTATTGGAAAGCGAGTACATGCCGACTGCCAATCCGGTTAAAAAAGGTGTCGCCTGCAATTCAATCGCAAAAGGACTGATGATTGGCAGCTGGGCAAATAAATCGAAGAAGGCAAAGAAGATGATGATATAGATGAAAAGCTGCATTGCTGTTCCTCATTCCCTGGAAATAATAAGTGGTTTATGGATTAAGAGTGAGTGAAAAAAGGGTAAATAGAAATAATGAAGCTATTATACCACTTGGAGGTCAGATGATGAAAAAGGCTATGTTTATACTAAATCCATCGGCAGGAAAAGAAAAAGCTGCCGATTATCGTGAAAGTGTTGAAAAAACCCTTAAAGAAATGGGATATATTGTCGATACTAAAGAGACAGAAAAACAAAGGGATGCTACTCTTTTTGCCCGGGAATCTTGCGAGCAGAAATATGACTTTGTTGTTGCAATGGGCGGAGACGGCACGATAAACGAAACTGTATCCGGTCTGGCGGAACAGCCTCATCAGCCATTGTTTTCCTTGATTCCTCTAGGAACTGTCAATGATTTTGCGCGAGCACTCGGAATTTCCCTGGATCCGGAAGAAGCGATTGAAGCATTGAAAAAAGGGGCGGAAAAAGCGGTTGATATTGCAAAAGTGGGCGATATGTATTTCATGAACATTTTGGCTATCGGCGACATAGCAGAATCTACTTCCTCAGTATCACCGGAACAAAAGACACGACTTGGTTCGCTCGCTTATTTTATTGAAGGAGTCAAAGCGATCACTTCTGAAGAAGAAACTTATTTTGAAGTCGAACATGACCATGGCGTTTGGAAAGGTGATGCAAAACTGGTTCTGGTTGCATTGACCAATTCAGTCGGCGGTTTTGAAAAATTGGCGCCTGAAGCATTGACGGATGACGGGCTGCTTCATCTATATATTATAGAACATGCGAAACTTGCCGGTTTTGTCAGAATGGCAGGAGCTTTATGGCGAGGGAAACTGGAAGAAGATCCTGAAGTTGAAGCCATCCATACAACAAAAGTTGTCATCAGAACGAAAGAACCGTTAATTTGTAATATTGACGGTGATGAAGGATGTGCAACACCGTTTAAAATTGAAGTTCTGCCGCGCCATATTCGTGCTCTCATTCCGCCGGATAAAGATGAATTAAAAGAGTAGAATAATGAAATCATTATATGGGGGAAGGTGTGGCGCATTTCAGAAATATTAAAAGTATGTTACTTTTAAAGAAAAAGCGAGATTTTTTATAATGTTTGCGGTATATTTAGTATATATTTAGGGAAGATATTTCCTATAAAATCCGGCGATAGTGCTTAGGTAATAGACCATATTGCTTAAAATATTATATTATTATGAGCAAAACTGTGTTCTTATTTATTGTTTCAGTATATAGTTAATATAGTGAGTGCAAAAACTTGTGAAAAGAAAGACGGGGAAAAGATGAATATAATTGCTGTACCAACAATTCAAGAGACTATTTCCAAGATTTTCATGGCAGAGAGCGAAAACCTCAACCAATACGATGGTCTAGAAAAGTTTTTTGAAACCGAAACCCAATTAATTTACGAAATCCATCACTTGGAAAAAGAAAAAGCGAAAGAGACCCTTCGTGCTTTGATTGATATGATTTCATTGCATGCAGGTAAAGACACGATCCGCGCGATCCGCAACTATTACATAGTTCTCTCTTCAGTGATGGCACGAAAACTTTTTGAAATGCGCGTACCGCCGAAAAAAGCTTTTGCCTTCAACAATGCCTGCATCGAGCTCGTGGATAATCGCATGAACGATTCAGAGTTCCTGTATGTAGCTGATGAATTGATCGAGTTTTTCGTATCTGTCATTTCAGAACGCAAACAGCCTTCATTCGGCCATCAGACGGTAAATAAAGTGGTGATGTTCATCAATGATGAAGTTGAACGCGACCTGTCTGTTGAAGATGTAGCGAAGCACTTCCATATTTCGACAAGCCATTTGTCACGGATTTTCCGTGAACATGCCGGCATCACATTAGTGGAATACTTGAATGTACGCCGTGTTGAGGAATCTCAGCATTATCTTCGCCATTCAGACAAAGGGATTTCAGAAATCTCGAAACAATTCCATTTCTGCAACCAGAGTTACTTTACCCGCATCTTCAAGAAATATACTACGGTTACGCCGAAGCAATTCCGCGACAGCCAGCATATTCCTTATTTCAGATATACATTGCCGAACGCTAAGTAAGGAGAAGAAATTCTCCTTTTTTTTCTGGGCTTTTTTTTGGGGGATAAGGCTTTGGCGGCGGAGCACTTCGGGGAAAAGGCTGCTCCTGCATCGCTGCGCTGCTTCGTCGCAAGAGATGGCCCCAAAATTCTTGGGGCCATCTCTCACTGTCGCTTTTCGGGTGTCCAGACTTCAGCGGCCCAGCTCTTCGGGTCATAAGTCAACTCAGTGTCTAGTCTCCAGTGCCTAACTCTTCGGGATATAAGTCAAACCAGCTACGTGGCAAAGGTCGCCACTTCACTGGTTTGCCTTATACCTTTCAGAGCTGAACAGGCACTTCCGCTTTTCGAGACTGCGTGGCAAAGACCGCCACTAGGCTGATCTGCCTTATGCCTTTCAGAGCTGAACGGGCGCTTACGCTTTTCTAATAGCCACAATGCTGTCATATACTATGCTGAATATTGTACACTCTCTTTTGCGCGGTTTGAAATATGCTCTTCGTATGCGGTATACTTCTTTATAGTTTAAAAAGGTGAAGGTGACTAATTTGAAAAATAAATTACTATTAATGTCGATGCTTACTGCTGCGGTGCTTTTCCTGAGCGGCTGTTCGGCTGTAGAGAATAAAGAAGGGTTTTTCTATAGCATTTTTGTTGCGCCATTCGATTTTTCCCTTGATTATTTAGGGAATCTTTTTGGAGGCAGCTACGGACTTGCGATTGTAGCAATCACGGTTATTATCCGTCTTGTATTGATGCCTTTCATGCTGCGCACTTATAAGCGCCAGCAGGGAATGAAAGTGAAAATGGATGCTATGCGCCCGGAAATGGAAGATATCCAAAAGCGCCTGAAAGGGACAAAGGATAAAGAAGAGCAGATGAAGCTCCAGCAGGAAATGATGGGTCTTTACAAGAAACATGAAGTCAATCCATTGAATATGGGCTGTCTGCCGGTAGTCATCCAGATGCCGATTGTAATGGGTCTGTATTTTGCCATCCTTTATTCGCCGGAAGTGCGCTCGCACGAATTCCTCTGGTTTAACCTTGGTGAGCCGGATATCGTCATGACATTGATCGCCGGTGCTGTTTACTTCTTCCAGGCAAAAGTTTCACTATGGACGATGCCTGAACAGCAGCAGAAACAGATGAAACTATTCATCTACATTTCACCGATTATGATCATGTTCATCTCGTTCACCTCGATGGCCGCTCTGCCGGTTTACTGGACAGTCGGCGGTATTCTATTGATCATCCAAACATTCATCGGACGGAAATTCTATTCGAACCATCCGGAAAAAGCTTTGGAAGCAGTGGAAGATGAAGGCGATGAGAAAGTAGTCTTGGAAAAGAAAAAATAATATTGAAAGCTTGCCGGCATCGGATGCCGGCTTTCTTTTTGGGGAGTGAAACAAATGAATTCAAAAATGCTGCAAGGAATCGGAATCGCCTCACTCAGTATTGTGGCGGTCGTATTTCTGATTATGGGATATATGGATATTGCGGTTCTTTTCATGACGGTGCTGTTCGTAATGACAAATATGTTCAGGTACCGCCAGATGAAAGCACAAGGCATGGACCGGGAAGCAAAATGGATGAGAGGTATGGCAGTAATATTCGGTATCCTCTTTTTCGTAGTACTCGGAACTATCCTGATTTAACTGATAAGCGAAGAATTCCTTTTAAACATAAAAACAGCGTCGCCCGTTTAAACGGGCGGCGCTGTTTTTTGCATACTATATTATATTCCTTTGAGGTCTTCTTAAGCGGTAGCCGCAGTATTTTGAGCTTGCCGTTTATCCTGTTCCCGTTCGTTCAGTAAAAGATCTAAGCGATTCATAAGATTGAGAAGATCGCTTTGTGAAATTTGTTTCATTTTGCCCATCTCCTTGTAGCTTTGATACCTATTTATTCGGTCGATGGGAAGGTCTTTTGGGGGTGGAATAAAATATTTAGTAAGAAAGTTTCTTTCTGGTCATCAAAACAACGATAATGGCGGGGAACGAGAACGCAATCATTCCAAGGAATGACAAGCCGGGTGAGATTTCATAAAGGAAACCGCCGATGAATGTCAGCAAGGCGACACTCAGGCTCATAGCGACCGCAGCATAAATTCCTTGCGCAGTGGGAATATGAAGCGGGTCGAGCTTCTGGAAAATATACCGGATAAAAGCGAAATGGGCGACACCGAATGACAAAGCGTGCAGCACCTGCGTAAAGATGAATACCCAAACAGAAGGAAACAGGAAAATCAGGATCCAGCGCAAGGTCGAACCGATGCCTGCCAGAAGAAACATCGAAGAGACACTCCATTTGTCAAACCACGTATCCGCTTTGGCAAAAAAGAGGATTTCAAAAATGATGGCGACATTGAGGATCAGGCCAATATAAAAGCTGTTGACGCCGATATCCTGTAAATAGATGAAGCCGTAATTATAATAAGCGGCGTGAGCACCCTGCAATAAAATCGACACGGTTAAGATGGTCAAAAATGCTTTGGATTTCAGCAGCTCACCAACAGCGCCTTTGCTCGCTTTGTTTTTGGGCTCAGGTTTTATTGATAAAGGCGCAGGCGAGACGGTCGATTGTGTAATCGCCATGAACAGCAGGCCGGCAAGCATGACCCAAAGAATCGCCTGTTCCTGCCAAATGGCGGTTACAACGCCGACAATCAGAAGCGCGATTGTGTAGCCGAGCGAACCGAACGAGCGGCTCTTGCCGTAATGGATGCGGTCGCTTTGCATCAATACGGTAGCTCCACTTTCCATGGCGGGCAAAATGTTCGGATAGATAAGATTGAAGATGAACGTGATGGCAAACAGCATGATATAGGAATTGGCAGGTATGTAAAGCGCCATGCTGACGAGTGAAGCGATGGCAAGGATTTGCATCAGGCGGCCGAGTGAAAACAGGCGCGTGAGCATCGGGAAAAAGAGCAAAGTGGACAACGACCGGGCAATCATCCCGGCACCCATAATAATGCTTGCTGCCGAAACGCTCAGCCCTTTATCGTTGGTGAGCCATCCTGTCCAATAAGGCAGGAATATCCCCCAGGTAAAGAAGAAAGCGAAAAAATTCAATGACAGCCATTTTTGATTGTTCATTCGTGTACCCTCTAATCTTTGAAAAGTCATTTCAAGTATATCGAAAGTTCATTGATTTAGGGAGAATTTAAAGCATAAAAGTGTTAGAATAATAAAGAACTTGAGAGAAAGAAGGAGAACTATGCAATCTCGTTATTTAATGAATAAAAAAGATAAGAAACCTTATATAAAATGGATTTTGATCATCGGTGCATTGCTGATTACGGCATCAATTACAGTTTGGCTATATCTTCATGATTGGAATATGGAACGGAGCCTTGATGCTTTAACAGGGGATAGCACTCAGCAACAACCGGCGGAAGAACAGATTGCGGATGTGCAGGAAGAAGGCATTGTCATTCCCGAAGAAAAAGAGGATGAAGTCGAAGAAGACCTTCCGGTAACACCTGAGCCTGAAGAAGAAGTGGTGGAAGAAGAAGCCAAAGATGCGACTGTGTATCCGGAATCGATCGAATTGCCGGAAGAACCAACAGTGGTCAACGGCATCCTGCTTGCAAACAAGCAGAACCCGCTGCCTTCGGATTATGCTCCTGGCGTTAATCCGGAAGCACAAAGCGCATTTGACGCGATGCGTGCTGAAGCACTAAAATCGAATATCGATTTGACCGCCTTCAGCACATTCCGGGATTTTGCCCGCCAGAAGCAATTATACGAGGGCTATGTCGCTAAAGACGGACAGGAAAAAGCGGACCGCTACAGCGCCCGTCCCGGCTTTTCGGAGCACCAGACAGGTTTAGCTTTTGACATCGGTGAATCCGGTGCCGAACAGCACTGGGCAGCAGCAAGCTTTGGCGATACCGAAGCAGGGAAATGGGTAGCTGAAAATGCACACCGCTTCGGCTTTATCCTGCGCTACCCGGAAGGCAAAGAGCAGCTGACTGGCTATATGCATGAATCTTGGCATTTCCGCTATGTCGGAAAAGAAGTCGCAAAAGAGATTTACGATGAGAAAATCACTTTGGAAGAATATCTTGAACAGGAATAAATGATTTTAAAAAGGCGCCGATCAGCAGTTAATGCTGATCGGCGCCTTTTTCTTATTGTCCAGACTCCAACGGCCAACTCCTCGAGTCGTAAGCCACTTTGGCTGTGCGGCTGAAAAGACGCCACTTCGCCAAATCGTCTTACGCTTGTCGGAGCTGAACGGCCGTTTCCGCTTTTCTTACAAAATCGGTGACAGTAAACGGGCAATCGATTCTTTGGTTTTGATTAATTTCGTGCGCTCATAATAGATTTGCGTGGTGAGTTCATTCGACAGCTCCATATCCTGGCGGAACAGTCTGCCGAGTTCTATGGAAATGTCATTGTCGTAGATGAACGCGTTCACTTCGAAATTCAATTTAAAGCTGCGGACGTCGATATTGGCGGTTCCGACAGTCGATGCCTTATCATCCACCACAATCATTTTTGTATGCAGGAAGCCGTTGTCGTAGATAAAAACCCGCGCCCCCGCGCGCAGCAGCTGACCGGCATAGGAATAGGTGGCCCAATAGACAAAGGGATGGTCGGGTTTATTCGGAATCATCACCCGCACGTCAATCCCTGATAAAGACGCGACTCGAATCGCGTCATAGAAGCTGGCATCCGGGATAAAGTAGGGAGTCTGGATATAAATGTATTCATCGGCCATATTAATCAGTTTCATATAGCCGTCTTTAATCTGTTCCCATTCTTCATCGGGGCCGCTTGAAACAATCTGCATGGAAGTTGTGCCTTTTTCAGCTATGGCAGGAAAATAGATTTCATCATATTGAATATCCTGGCGTATGGAAGCCTGATTCCAATCGCGGATGAAACGGGTTTGGAGCGGATGCAATGCTCCACCTTCTAAGCGGAGATGCGTATCGCGCCAGTAACCGAATTTCCTGCTGAGCCCGATGTATTCATCGCCAACGTTAAATCCGCCGATGTATCCTATGCAACCATCGATAACGACGATTTTTCTGTGGTTGCGGTAATTCAGGCGGGGATTGATGAGAGGCAGGATGGAAGGGAAGAAAGTTTCCACTTCGCCGCCGTACTTGACCAACTCTTTAAAATGCCTTTTGCTCAATGTACGTGAGCCCATATCATCATACAGCAACCTGATTTTTACCCCTTGTTTCGCTTTTTCTATCAAGGCATCCAATAGCCGGTTACCCAACTGATCCAGCCTGAAAATATAGTATTGGATATGTATATGGTGTTTTGCATTCTCAATATCTTTTAACAGCGATTCGAATTTATCGCGTCCATCATTGAAAATTCGGACATCATTATTTTGAGTCAGAACAGCACCGTTATTCCGCAGGTGCAGATAAATAAGATCTTTGTATTCCTTTGAGCTTTCATTCCTGAAATGGAAGGTGCCGTCATGAAGCTCGTTCATCTGATGAGCGATCAAGTTCTCGATTCCAATCCGTGTACGGCCTTCCCATTTAAATAAAGTCTTTTTCCTGAGGCGCCGCCCAAGCAGCAGATAGACAAAGAAACCGGCAATCGGGATGAAAAACAGTACTAATAGCCATGCCCATGTCGAAGAAGCATCACGGCGTTCAAGAAAAACCAGTGCTGCTGCAAGGAAGATGTTCAGTATGAAAATGGCGATAGATAAAACGCTGATGATGGTGAGAGTCATTTTACTTCCCCTTTTTTTGCATAATACATTGTATTTACAGTATAAACCATATAATTCTCAATAAGAAGAATTTGTAAAAATCAACTTTGTGATTCTTTCGTAAAGTAAAAACCCGCTTCGAAAGAAACGGGCTTAGCGGTTTAATTGATTTGTTCCTGTTCTTTCAATTGTTCCACAATGCCTTCAACTTCTGTCCTGCTCATTTTCTCTCTGCCGGATTTCAGCGCTTTTAAAGTGCTGTGTGCCAAGGCAAGCGGTACTTTACAGAACATTAAAATCCGTTTGTTTTTAATCGATTTCACATATAAATCAGCTTGTGCCAGGTTTTCATTTGCATAATTGAACATATCGTCGCGCGTCCAGCCTTCCGGAACAAAACTGACGCCGCGTTCACGGTCTTCGTCGAGGTTGCGCAACATATTGACTGCTTGCAGGCCGCGCCCGAAACCGATGGCGAGTTGTGGATCTGTTTCGGTATTATCATGCCATTTCCAAAGATCGGACAGCATTGTTCCGACTAGTCCAGCGACGTAATAAGTATAGTCATCGAGATCTTCGCGTGTACGGATGACAAACTTCCGGTCTACCCATTTGGCCATTCCTTCGGCCATTTCCGCTGTCGATTCCAAAACTTTGGGAGCTATTTCAGGTGGACAGACGCTGATCCAGTCAGCCAGTCGGAGGCTTACTTCCGGAAGCAGGTGCTCATAAGGTTTAAGCAGCTCTTCATAAGCTTCCCGGTCGAACGGCATATGAAGCATTTTGCTGGTTTCCCTTAATAATCTGCTTTTAACTTCATCATCCAGTTCCGGATGATCTTCGATTTCATCGATTGCGCGCATGCAAAGATAAGCTGAGCCCACAGTCTTTTTAAGGACGGGTTCCAAAAAACTGATCGGAATGAAAAAGGTGCGGCTCGTTTCTTTCAGCATGACCATCGACTCTTTTTGCAGATTCGCAACTTTGCTCATATCAAATTCCTCCTTTTCAAGTGGATAGTCCTTGGTTCATTATATGTATGTTTTTCATGGCATCAGCCATTCCGCAAAATGAATTTGCCTTCCCCTTAAATATAAACCATCTGACAGAAAAAACAAATGATAATACGGTTGGGAGCTTTAATGGAAAGAAAAATCCCTTTCCAAAACACGAGGTTTGGAAAGGGATGCTATTCCGGGTAAAAATGGGTCCATGCTTCCTGAATGCCTCCTGCACAAGCTTTCGAAGCCCGGAAAATCATCGGGCTTTCAGGGCTTTCCAGCAGCTCGGACTGCGCATTCCCCACTATTACAGAAGGGAAACCTAGAGTCAGCATCTCTTTGTCATTCCCTGAATCACCTGCTACGAGCAATTTCGCATCCCGTGCATTGAACTTTTCAAGAATATATTCGAGTGCTGCTCCTTTGCCGCTGCCTGCCGGAAGGATATCCAGGTCAACACCGCCGCTGTAAATCAGTTTATGCGGAATCTCCGCTGATACAAGGCGCTGTTCAAATGCTTCCACAGTCCCAATGTCCTCTGCGTAATAGGAGCAGCGGTTGGTGACTGGAAGGTCCTGCTTATTTATTCCTTCAAAAGAGACGGCTAGTTCATCAATTGCTTCGGGCTGCCAGTGTTCGAGCATCATTTTTTCCCAATCCCGGTCTTTTTCGAGTGAAGCTCCAATATGGATTTCTGTTCCGACGTCTGTGATCAATACGTCAGGAACTGGCAGGCTTTCTTCTTCAATCAGCGATAACGCGGATTGGTAATGCCGTCCGGTGATATAGACAAGGGAAACTTCGTATTGCTGATTCTTATAAAACTCAAGAAGTTCATCCAAACCTTTTCGATCACCGACTAACGTTCCATCCAAATCGGTTGCCAGTATATGTGTTGCTTCTTTCACTGCTTACCACCTCATACATTTTCAATACTCTTTCGGAAATCGATGGCCAATGGAAATCTTTTTTAGCCAGTTCCACAGCTTGGCGGCTCAGTCGCTGGCCAAGAAGGGAGTTAATGGAGATGACCTCCATCGCTACAGCAAGGTCGCCGGCATTTTTTGTTTCCACAAGAAGACCGGTTACACCGTCCTGCACTACGTTTTTCAGTCCGCCAACATTTGAAGCGATTACCGGGCTTCCGCAGGCTTGGGCTTCTGCAGCCACCATGCCGAACGATTCGTAGAAACTAGGTACAATGGTCGCTGTTGCAGAGTTGAAAAGGAGTGCCAAATCCTCCTGTGATTTAGGTCCCAAAAATTCCACATGATCTTCGATGCCGCGCAAGGCTTTACGGATCTTGTGATTTTTTGGCAATTTAGTTGCAGGATCAATTGCATCTGGTTCACCGCCGGCGAGCACTAGGCGAGGGCGGTACGTATCTGTCGTTTTTTCAGCCAGTAATTTGAATGCATTGAGCAGAGTGAAGATGCCTTTGGTTTCTTCCAGTCTTCCGGCGAAAACGAAAAGAGGGCTTGAATAGCCAAGTTTTTTGCGAATATGTGTCCGGCTTCCGCGCACTTTAAACGCTTCGTCAACACCAATGGGGATTACGCTGATGGGAGAAGGAGAATCAACATGCTTCCTAATCAATTGTTTTTCGCTATTTGTAGTAGCTAATACCTTGTCGGCTTTTTGCAGAATCGCTGTTTCAGCCTCTGTACGTCTTTCATCTTCAATTCCGGTTGCTTCTTCTTTTGCCCAACCAAGGGAATGAGAGGTATGGATGAATGGCAGATTGAACTCATCCTTCAATCGGATCCCGAGTAATCCTGACAGCCAGTAATGGGTATGGACGATATCATAAGTTTCAAGAGGAAGTGTTTCTTTCATTTCCAAGTAAAATTTAGAAAGCATTGAATGCATCTCGTTTTTCGACACAAATCCTTTGTAACCGGCTTCGATGCGGATGACACGGCATGCTTTGCCGAATTCTTCAATACGGGGTGCCGAATCTTCACACCAATGAGTGACGACATCCACCTGTAAACCTTTATCCTCCAGCGCAAGTGCCAATTGTTTTACATAATTATTCTGGCCTCCGGCTTGCTTACCGCCCAACTTTGCTAATGGATCTCCATGATCCGAAACAAACAGCACTTTCTTAATCATCGAGTTCATCTCCGTTTCTATAATTACTATCTTTCATTATTAAAAATTTTGGGACTACGTAAATTGTATACCCCAAGATTTGGGACTATAAACATTTAAACTGAAAATTAATATATTTGTAAAAACTTAGGTAGCAGCACAAAAAACGCCAGTGTCTGCTGGCGTTCAAAAAATGTCTTTCAAAAAGCAACGGGAAAATTTCTTGCAGCCTAATCAGTTGGAGAAATCAATGATCAACAAATTTGCCATGGGAAGGCACAGCTTTCTCTTGGAAATTTTTCGCCAGGTCGACGAGTCCTTCCGCCAGTGCTGAACCGTGGATTGGTTTGCCATGGCCGGTTACAGCAATTGATGGCTGAAGATCAGTAAGCTTCACGACAGATTCCCAGGCTGCACGCCAGTCCGTGGTCAAGTAAACCGGAGGACCGCAAACTTCTTTTTTCTGAGTCAGAACTTTATAGAGGGAATCTTGTTTGACCGTAACAAAAGCATCTCCTGCAATCAGCAGTTTGCCCGCTTTTCTGAACAATGAAACATGTCCCTCTGAATGGCCTGGTGTATGGATCCATTGCCAGCCGGGCATACCAGGGACTGAACCGTCTGCTGGAAGTTCCTTAAGATGAGCAGAAATATCAATTGCTTCTGCAGGGAATGCTTTTGAAATCTTCGCGACCATTCCGCCTTCGACTGATGAATCGGGCTGTGGATAATCCGTGATGCCTTTTAAGTAGCTGAACTCAAGTGGATGAGCGTATACCGGAACTGGGTATTTTTCAAGAATATCGACAATGCTGCCTACGTGGTCAAAATGGCCGTGCGTAAGAATAATCGCTTTCAGATTATGGTCGGGGCCAAAGCGATTTTCAGCTTCCTGAAGAATTTTATTGGCGGAGCGCGGCATTCCGGCATCCACCAGAATATAATCATTGCTTACATTCGGGTCACCGATGAAGAAGAGATTGACGATCTGGTTGGTGTAACAATAAACATCCGGGGCAACTTCCACTCCGGAACCGCTCTTAAGTGAAGTCATCGGAAGGATGGCTTCAGTGCTTTTGCTTTTTTCCATTGTTAGTTCCTCCTGTCCTTATATCATTTCTATTTCTTGCTTTACCCTCAAATGCAGAAATTGAATCAGGCAGGCGCAGTTTCTGGTGAAGTTGAGTCTCTTGCCGCAGTGCTTTAGAATGATAGTCATATGAAGCAAGGAAAAGGTGAAATTATGAAGTCATTGATCATTATTGGTGGAGGAATTCTCGGCGCATCGACTGCGTATGAAGCGGCCAAGGCAGGAGCGGAAGTGATTCTGATTGACCGCGCAGATTCTGGGCAGGCTACCGGAGCGGCAGCAGGAATCGTCTGCCCGTGGATTTCCCAGCGCCGCAATAAAGCCTGGTATCATCTGGCAAAAAGCGGCGCGAAATATTATCCGGCCTTGATAAAGGAATTGGAAGAGCTTGGCGAAACGGATACGGGGTATAAGCAGGTCGGCATCGTCAGCATCCACGAAGACAGCAAACTGGACAAGATGGAAGCTAAAGCCCGCGAGCGAAAAGAAGACGCGCCTGAAATGGGAGAAGTTGAAAGGCTGACTGCCGAGCAGACTCAGGCTTTATTCCCGCACGCGGGCAATGAGTATGGTTCTCTTTATGTCAGTGGGGCGGCCAGAGTTGACGGCAGAGCTGTTCGGGATGCGCTCGTCAGTGCCGCCAGAAAACTGGGAGCTGAAATTATCGCTGGGGATGCGAAGCTGATTATTGAAAACGATAAAGTGATCGGTGTGAAAACGGAGCAGCAGGAAATATACGCAGACAGCATCGTGTCGGCGGGAGGCGCGTGGGCACCTGAATTATTCGGAGCACTCGGGCTGGAGATGGATGTGGTTCCGCAGAAAGCGCAGATTCTTCAGTTGCAGCTTGAAGAAACTGCGACTGGTGACTGGCCGGTGGCGATGGTGCCCTTCGGACAATATATCGTCCCATTTGCGAATGGACGCATCATTGCAGGAGCAACACATGAAAATAATGCGGGTTTCGACACCAAATTGACTGCAGGAGGCATTCATCACGTCCTTGATAAAGTGCTGGATGTGGTTCCAGGTTTGGCTGCTGCGGAATTGACAGGTGCCAGCACCGGTTTTCGGCCATCGACTTTAAGCGCCTTGCCGTTTATCGGGCAAGTGCCGGAACACGGAAATCTTTTCGCCGCAAATGCACTGGGTTCTTCAGGACTGACGGCCGGACCGTTTCTTGGCGCACAACTGGCTAAAATAGCGATGGGAATTTCGCCGGATATCGAATTGGGTGATTATGCCATTGACCAGGTTTTTCGGAAAATATAGAAAGGGGAGAAAAACGTGTACTGGTGTAAAATTGCCCGCACTGAAGCTGAGTACGAAAAAATAGCAAAATTGAATTACACCACATTTGTAGAAGAGATTCCCCAGCATGAGGCCCATGATACGGGGCTTCGGGTGGACCCCTACCATAATGAGAATACATACCTGATTGTTTTATCTGATACTGAATTGGTAGGGATGATCGCCCTCCGCTCCGATCGTCCGTTTTCTCTGGACCGGAAAATCGGAAAGGTTGAAGAGTACTTCGATGAGGTCGGAAAGATTTGTGAAATCAGGCTGCTTGCTGTCCAAAAAGAACACCGCAACGGCCGGGTATTTTTCCTTCTGGCACGTGCATTATCCGATTACTGCTGTGAAGAAGGATTTGATGCCGCTGTAATTTCTGGCACGGTCCGCGAATTAAAATTATATGGACAACTCGGCTTCCGCCAATTTGCAGAGCCGGTTGGCAGCGGCGACGCCGTTTTTATTCCCATGATTACAACCCGTGCTGATTATGCAGAGTCTGTGGCTGCGCGGCTGCAGGCGAAACGGAAATTATTTTTGCCGGGACCGCTGAAGCTTACCGGAGAGTTGGCGCGGCCATTTTCCGAAGAAGCGATGTCGCACAGATCGTCCACCTTTCAGGCGATTTACCAGGAAGTGAAGAGCACATTAAGGAAGATGTCAGGAGCTTCTCCGTATTTGCTGTCAGGGAGCGGCACCTTATCCAATGAGGCAATGCTTGCGCAGATTTCCCGGTTGGACGAACGCGGTCTTATTCTGGCCAACGGAGAATTCGGGGAACGGCTGATAAAACAGGCTACCCGCTGGGGGCTTGAATTCGACAGCATGGAAGAAGGATGGGGAGAAAAGTTTTCAGAGGACGCCATCAAAGAGCTTTTGGAAAACGGGGAATACGGCTGGCTGCTGATGGTTCATGGTGAAACATCCACTGGTATGGTGAATGGTATTGATTCCATCGGCGCACTTTGCAAAAAATATAAGATTAAATTTTGCGTCGATTGCATCAGCAGTTTCGGGGCTATCCCATTTTCAATGGAAGACTTCTGGCTTGCGACGGCGACCAGCGGAAAAGCGGTCGGCACAATGAGCGGAATTGCTGTTGTCTTTGCCAATCATGAAATAACAGAAGACCAATCTGTGCCAAACTATTTGGATCTCGGAAAATATCAGCGCGATATTCCTTTCACTTTGCCTTATAGTTTGCTGAAAAGTTTTGGAATCGCGCTGAAGCAATACCCGGAACGTTATCAATTGCTGCAGGAGCGGTTCGAAACGACTAAACAGGAAATCAGCGCTTGGCCTTTAATGGCCGAAGGTTTTCCTACTGCCATTTCGGTCAGGGCAGCTGAGCGATTTGAGACATTCCCGCAGGATGCCCATTTGTCGGGATATGAACTCCATGCGCAAAGCGGCTATCTGCGCCGGCGCGGCATTTTTCAGATTTCCTGTATCCAGCCAAGCTTTGAAAAAGATTGGGCTGCGCTGCAGAAATTCAATGCAACCTATTTTAAATATCAGAAGGAATGATAAAAACCCGCCGGTCGGCGGGTTTTATTATGAATTTATTTGATCATAGACTTTCATGATGAACTTTTTATAGGGGAGGTCGGGCATTGGCTCGATATTCACCTTAGCGATTTCTGCATGTTCTAAAGCGGATTGGTGATCACCTAACTTCTCGTAAACCAAAGCCAGATACGCGTCTTTCTCATAATGGAGGGATAAATCATAAGGGTGATGCAGAAACTCCCACATTTCATGTTTCTTGAGCCAGACGAGCGCTTCTTCGAACATGCCCATGCCATATAAAGCTTTTCCTTTTTCCAACGTAAAAAGGAAAGTGGTGATTTCTTCGTGTTTCGCTAAGTTGCGGTCAATTATTTCATTAGCTTTTTCAAATTCATGGGAAACTGTATTCAAGTAATGAATTTCAATTGCATCCGAAAAAGCCTCCATTTCTTCATCATCCAGAAAGTTAGCGAACAAACGCAGCTTTTCACAGTAATAATTTTTTCTTTCGATGTCCTTGTCCAATACCGCTTGAAAACCTGCCAGACGGTAAAGGCTGTCAACCCGATAAAAAATCTGCTGCTCTTTTGAATAATCGATTGCATTCTGCATGATCCGAATAGCGTTTTTGCCATCTCCAATTGCGGAATAAAGAATCGACTCATAATAATCAAAATCCAGTTTTTTTAACGGATCCAAAATTCGGACTCTTTCTTCAAAAACTTTCCGTGACTCTTGGATCATAGTAAGGGCTTCGCTGTACCGATGTTCAGTAAAACTCGTCATTGCACGGAAAATATGGATTTCAGCACTTTGGTTGATCATTTGCAAACCCTCATAAATTTCCTCTGCTTTTTTTAAACTGGACTTCCATCCATCAATTTTTGCGTGGTAACTGCAGCGGCTGTATATCTCAAGAAGTCTTGCCGATTCATAACGGAAAGGCAGCTTATCCTTATAAAGCTGTATTTTTGCAACAATAGTTTTATATTCTTTAATGAGCTCTTTGCTCATAATGTCTACTTTATAGAGTTCTTCCACTTCCTGAAGCAATTTCCGGATTTCGGCTGTCGAAAATTCCTCCAGCAACTCATTTTTATCGATTGCCAATCGATCGGCAATATAAGCCAAACTCTCCATAGAAGGATTAGCTTTATTGTTTTCTATCAGACTGAGCATTCCTTTGGACAGTTCTTCTCCAGCCAACGCCTGTAATGTCAGGCCTTTCTCTTTTCTCAATTTTCTTATGCGTTCACCTAATGAAGCCATTTCATCACCTGCTTTTCAGTATTGTTTAATTATATTAAACTTTAGCTTGCAATGCCAGAAAAAGCGTGATATATTTTGTTTAATTAAATTAAACATCCGGAGTGGAGAGTGGAAGAAATGAGTGAAGCAGTAAAGATCAGCAAGGCTACTTATCATTTGTACACGTTTACCATCAGTAAGCTTATCTCGACGTTTGGAAGTTCCGTTTACGCTTTTGGCATCAGTTTATATGTACTCGCGCTTACCGGTTCAGCTGCCAATTTTGCGCTCAATTTGATTTGCAGCATCCTGCCGAGAACACTGCTTGCGCCATTTGCCGGATATATCGCGGATAATTACTCGAAAAAAATGATTGTCATTTTGGCGCAGCTGGCCAGTGCTTTGTCAGTTGGCGGCTTGCTGGTCTACAGTATTTATGCCGGATTATCGCTGCCGGCCATCTATACGACCACTGCGCTGATTTCCGTCAGCTCCATGTTTGCGAGTGTCACTTTTTCTTCTTCCATCGCGAATCTGATCGACACAGACCGTATACAAAAAGCGATGGGCTTTAACCAGTCTGCCATTGCCATTGCTACGATCGGCGGTCCCGTTGTAGGTGGAATTCTGTTCGGGTTCGTTTCGATGAATGTATTTTTGATCATCCAGGTGGCTGCTTATTTATTGGCTGTGGCGCTGGAGTCGACGATGAACTTCAAATTGTTTACGAATCGAATCACTGAAACTGTTGAAGATGCAAAAAAATCGATGGTTACCGGAATGAAAGAAGGCTTTGTCTATTTAAGGTCGAATCGTGTGGTAATGGTGATTGTGACTGTTGCTGTAGGCGTCAATTTCTTCTTTTCCGCTTTGATGATCGGGCTGCCGTTTATCGCGATCCAGGAATTGGAAATCGAGACGACACATTTCGGCTTTATTGAAGCGATGATTGCAGTGGGGATGCTGTTGGCATCCATCTACTTCTCCGTAGGAAAAGAAGTGAAGTTCCCGTTGCGCTTTTCGAAAAGAGGCATCCTGGCCATGTCGGTTCTATTGGCCGGCTTGGCATTGCCGCTGATGATCGAGTTCTCCTATACAGGAGCGGTTGTTTACTTTCTTTTGCTGATGCTGGTTTTCGGAGTCACAAATGTATTCGTCAATACACCGATCGGCGTCATGATGCAAAAGGATGTAGAAGAAGAATATCGCGGACGCGTTTTCGGAATTTTGGAGTCGATGGCGATGGCAATGATGCCGCTCGGCTATCTGATATTCGGCTTGCTGTATGATGCCGTACCGGCCGAGTATGTCGTTATCGGCAGCAGCCTTTGCCTGATTGTATTGACCGGCTATATGATGCGGCCTTCCATATTAAAACAGGCGCATCCAGAGCTTGATCAAGATTTCATTCCGGTAAATCCGGAACTGCAGAAATAAAAATGTGAATGCTCGGTTAAGGGTGAGCCTCCAGGTTTACGATTATCCAAAAGGGGAAAATCCACAAAGACATAAAAATCTGGAAAGGATGATTCGAAATGGATAAAGATAAACCGGTAAAAGTACCGGGCCAGGAGCAGGAACGCCAGCCGGGATTTGAATCGGAAATGGATCCTGCACCCGACTTCGCCAAAAATTTGGCCGGCCAGGCACAGCGTCTTCCCGGTAAAAAAGCGATGATCACCGGAGGCGACAGCGGTATCGGCCGGGCAGTCGCCGTAGCATATGCCAAAGAAGGGGCAGATGTTGCCATTCTGTACCTTGATGAACACGAGGACGCTGAAGAGACGAAGCGCCTGGTCGAGCAGGAAGGCGGCAAATGTATTCTGATCGCAGGTGATATCGGTGATGAATCCTTCTGTAAAGAAAGTGTGCAAAAAGTGGCAGATGAATTTGGGGGATTGGATATTCTTGTGAATAATGCAGCTGAACAGCATATGCAAACTTCGCTGAAGGATATTACAGCCGAACAAATGGAGCGGACTTTCCGCACAAATGTTTTCAGCATGTTCTATTTGACGAAGGCGGCACTTGAACATATGAAACGCGGTGCTTCCATCATCAATACTACATCCATAACAGCATTCCGGGGAGAACCGACATTGATCGATTACTCATCAACAAAAGGCGCGATCCTGTCATTCACCCGTGCGCTGTCAGGTTCATTGGCTGAAGAAGGCATCCGCGTCAATGGCGTAGCGCCAGGCCCGATCTGGACGCCGCTCATCCCGGCATCCTTCCCGGCGGATAAAGTTGAAGGATTCGGAACGCAAACGCCGCTAGGGCGTCCGGGCCAACCGGATGAACTTGCGCCAGGCTATGTCTATCTGGCTTCTGATGATTCTTCTTATGTAACAGGACAGGTCCTGCACATCAACGGCGGTACACCATTATAAGAAATGAAAAAAGCAAGCACTCCCATTATGCGGGGGTGCTTGCTTTTTCTGATGCGGTTTTCGCAGAACCGCGGTAAAGGACAATCAGCAGGATGCTGGCAATCGCCAAAGCGCCTGACAAATAGTAGATGGAGCCAGCTTGCATTGTTAGGAGCCACGTAAAGAATAGGGGACCGATAATGCGGCCCATATTGTCCATCGAATACGTCATCCCTGCAGCGGTTCCGTATTTGCCGCCGGATTCTTTTGAGGTCAATGAAACCAGCGCGGTGCGGGCAAGCGCATTGCCGGCTGTGAAAATGCTCAAGGCGACCCCTGCAAAAATCAGACTTGTAGTAAACGGCAAGAGCGATAAGCCGGCTGCTGTAACAATTTGCGCGCCAATAATCCATTTTGTTTCAGCGCCGTCTTTTATTCTGCGGACAACGCCGCCCTGGATTGCCGCGTCAACAAATCCGCTGGCCATGAACAAATAGCCCAGCTGCAGCGGAGTGATTTCAATCTGGTCAATCTGGAAGAGCTGGAAAGTCGATTCCAGACCCGCCAGAAGAAAAGTCACCATGAATGACATCAGGAATAAGTAACGGATCCGGAATTGCCAAAGGGTGCTTGCGCCTTTGGGAAGAAGTGCGCGTTTGGTCGCTGTGCCTTGCCGTACCGGTTCTTTCAATACAAAACTTGCGTAAACCATCAGTAATAAAATCAGCACCGCCGAAACGGTAAAAGGCAACGACAGTGAGATTGCTCCAAGCAACCCGCCGATTGCCGGACCGAAAATGAATCCGAGGCCAATCGACATCCCGAGGAAGGCCATGTATTTATTGCGTTCTTCATCTGTTGTAATGTCTGCAACATATCCAGTTACCGCTGTATACAAGGCGCCGGAAAATAGTCCGCCGACAATGCGTGATAAATAGAGGAGTGTGAGATTATCCAAAAACAGCGAAAAAAGGAAGAAACTCAAGCTGAACCCGGCGAGTCCCGTTAAAATCAGTTTCTTTCTGCCCGTACGGTCGGAAAGCTTTCCCCATAAAGGTGCAGTGAAAAAGGATGATAACGCATATATTGTAATGAGTCCGCCGACATGGATTTCGCTGTATCCCTGCTGGATGATCACTTCCGGCAGAATCGGTATAATTATGCCGAATCCGAGGTAAACAAAAAACTGGACCGACATCAGCAATAGAATTGTTTTCTTCATAAAATAATTTCCCGCTTTCTAAAAAGGCTGTGCTTTCAGTTTACTCCTGTTCACGGCGAAGGTAAATGAAAGGAATAAAATCAGAAATTTTAACGTTTTTCCTGATTGGTTCTGTATAAAAGGACAAAGGTTTACATTACTGCAACTTTGTAATGAAAATGAAAAGTTTAAAAGCTTGAAAAGATGGTATTATATACATAGACACAGAAATGTCAACTATTTAACTGTTTGGATGAATCTATTTAGGATTTACATACGTTATTATATATGAATGAATACGGAGAGGTGATATGGATGGCGAAGGAAGTAGAAGTTCGAAATATCGTTTCAAATTTATCGAAACTTGGAATCCAAGCGAAAATCACTAAATCACGCACCGAATTATTGAAAGCACTTGCATTGCCGCAACCCCCGCAAACACAATCGTAATAAGAAGAGCAGAATGGCCTGGGCAGGGGAATTCCTTTTCCAGTGCTTTTTTGATTGAAAAAGCTATTCTTCTTATCTTATATAAAAACTCCGACGCCAGAGCAGCGTCGGAGTTTTTATTGGTCTTCTTTATCATTGCCGAACATATAGGTTTTGTGATGGAACTTCATACTAAAGACGATGCCGATTGCCAGCATGTTCCCAATCAGTGAACTCCCGCCGTAACTGATAAACGGCAGTGGTATACCAGTGATCGGCAGCAATTGGATGGTCATTCCGATGTTTTGGAATACGTGGAATGTCACCATGGCAATAATTCCTGCACAAACATAAGTGCTGAAAGTGTCTTTCAGTTGAAGCGTAATCTTCGTCAAATGGTAGATCAGCATAAAGAAGAGAATGATGACGGCACTGGCGCCGATAAAGCCAAAATCTTCCGAAATGACGGTGAAGATGAAATCGGTATGATTTTCCGGCACGTAAACCTCGCGCCCTTGGTAACCTTTTCCGAAAACTTCACCTGAGCCGATGGCATTCATGGCGGCAATCAGGTTATAGCCTTCTCCATCCGCGTACGAGTACGGGTCAAGCCACGTATAAATACGAGCGAAGGCGTATCGTTGGATACCGAATGTATTTGTTAAAAATTCCTGCATATTAAGGGTCATCCATAACAAGGTCGCGCCGATAACAGCAACGCCGCCGAAACTCGGCAGAATGATTTTCCACGAAATGCCCGCGACTACAATGATTGCCAGCGTAATGGCGATGAATACAAGCGCTGTCCCCATATCGGGCTGCAGAAGGATGAATGCCAGTGGAACCATGAGGAAAAAGCCTATTTTCGCTAATAAAAACAAATCGGTTTTAATTGTTTTCAGTGCATTTTTCTCATGATGGGCTGAAATCATTTTTGCCAGAGCGAGTATATAGAAGGTTTTCATGAATTCAGCCGGCTGGATATTAACGAAAGGGGTATGGAACCAGGCTTTCGCGCCGTTTACCGGTTCACCGATCTGCCCTTGTCCTTCTGGTGCAATCATCAAAAGGATCAGCAAAAGAATACCGAAGCCATAAAGGTAATAAGCCATTTTCTTGTATTGTTCCGGTTCGAAATACATCAGAACACCGATCATGCAGATGGAAATTATATAGAATAAGCCTTGGCGGGGGACAAAGTTAACAGCGTATTGGCCCGAAGTCTGCGCAGAAGAGATTGCAATCAGACTGACGACGAAAAAAAGGAATAATATGAAAGCGAGCGACCAGTCAATCCGGTCGGCAAAGCTTTTATTTGTCTGCATTTGAGTTCACCTGTACTTTTTATAATTGAGAGTCGGTTTACATTATAACTTATTCTTACAGTTTATGCGCATTACAAAAGTAATGACGCCAATCGAGCTTAGATGTTTCATATTTAATATGGCTACCCGTATAATAAGGGAAGAATGGAGTGAAGGAAATGGTGAAGAAAGTGAATAATACAGAACATTATGTTCAGCATCTTTACATCTACTTGAACGATGCTGACCAATTTGCCTTGTTCAGTGGCCTGACCTTCGCCCAGTTTATGGATGCAATGAGAATGCCCAAGAACCTGCTGCTGCTGAAGCATTCGTATCAGGATGCTTCATATAATATGCATACTCAAATGGAGTTTGCTTCTCAGGAGGAATTTCCGGAACTGCGCAAGTCCCGGGCCACTAAGAAAGGTGAATTTTGCTGGATTGATTTCCGCAGTGAAAAACAAGTCAATTCCCTGACACCTCAGGAACAAGCAGAACTTTTATATATAGGCCATAAGAAAGAGCCGATGCGGCCGCCTTTTTATTCGACCCTACTAAACGATTTTGTTTACTTGTCGAGCGAAGGTGAGCAGACAACCAAAATATACTTCCGTAATCTGGAACGCCTGAACGAATTGGTCGGGAATTATTTTATCCAATTGATTCGCCGGGAAGACCATGGCCAGAATTTTTGGCGGCGCAAATCGAAAGATATGATTCCTGATCTGCCACCTGAACTTCTGAAGGAGATGAAGGGGTATTACCGCGAAGGGATCCTGATCTCTCTTGCAGATCCTGAAAAAACAAAGAATACGGTGGAATTGCATATCCGCCAGATAGAAGAAATCTCTTTTATGGATGACTTTTGGTCAGATATCAATGAATACACTAAACAAAGAGTTGAGCGGAAAGTAGTCTACGACCGCAAACTTAAACAATGGAAATAATCGAATTGAAAAGATTGTCCATTTGCTGCTGATAAACTTCGGCAGCTTTTTTATTTCGGTACAGGCGGGAAAAAATTTTTCGTCTAATCGTGTTCGTGATAAACTAGAGCATATTGGAAAACGAAATGAGGTTTATTGGGATGAAAAAAAGAATCGGTTTATTATATGGCGGTAAATCCGCCGAGCATGAAGTTTCCCTTTCGACGGCACAGGCAGTTACGAAAGCCTTGAATTTTGAGAAATACGAAGTATACCCTGTTTACATTACCCAGGAAGGGGAATGGCGTAAAGGCGCTTCCCTTGAAGGACCGGCAGGAAGTATAGAGCAATTGCAGCTGGAACAGGACAGCGCGGCACCAAACGATATCTCGGGTTTTCTTCCGGCAGAACCGGAAAAAGGTCTAGATGTTATTATTCCTTTACTGCACGGCCCTAATGGCGAAGACGGCACAGTGCAAGGCATGCTCGAAGTAATGAACCTTCCATATGTCGGCAATGGTGTATTGGCTTCTTCAGCAGGCATGGACAAAGTAGTGATGAAGCAATTATTTGAGATTGCTGGTTTGAAACAGACGCCTTACGTGTATTTTATAAGAAGAGAATGGAAAAACGGACAAGCAGCATTGGTGAAAAAAATCGCCGCTGAATTGACTTGGCCGGTTTTTGTGAAACCGGCAAATCTTGGATCGAGCGTCGGCATCAACAAAGCCGAGAACGAAGAGGAATTGATTGCGGCTGTTGACGAGGCTTTGAAATTCGATCGTAAAATCGTCGTTGAACAAGGTGTCGATGCCCGTGAAATTGAAATCGGCGTACTTGGCAATGATGCTCCGGTATGCTCAGTGGCCGGTGAGATTAAACCATTAAAAGCGTTCTATGATTACCAGGCGAAATATAAGGACGGCAACACGGCCATGATCATTCCGGCCGAACTCCCGGAAGAAGTCTACGAGCAATTGACGGCTTCTGCCAAGAAGGCATTCAAAATATTGGATTGTTCGGGTCTTGTGCGCGCAGACTTTTTCGTAACTGCTGACAACGATATTTTGATCAACGAAGTCAATACTCTTCCAGGATTTACGCCGTTCAGCATGTTCCCGTTATTATGGGAAAACACCGGTCTGGCTTATCCGGATTTAATTGAAAAACTGATCGATCTTGCGATTGAACGCTATGAGGAAAAACAATTACTACAAGTAAAAATGGATTGAGTGGAGAAACCTAATGAAAAAGACGATAGAACAAGTAGCCAAATGGCTGGATGTTAAAACGAATTTAAAAGGCATAGAAATCACCGGCGTTTCGATTAATACCCGGACGCTTAAAGCTGGGGATCTATTTGTGCCGTTCCGCGGTGAAAAGGTCAATGGCCATCTGTATGTGCGCCATGCGATCGAAGCAGGGGCAGCTGCAGCACTTTGGCAGCGGGATGAGCCGTCGCCTCCGGATGATTTGCCGATTCTGATCGTCGACGACTGCCAGAAAGCGCTGCAGGAAATGGCGCGGGCCTACCGCGATGAACTGGCTGTTACAGTCATCGGAATAACCGGATCTAACGGCAAAACTTCGACAAAGGATTTGGTGGCAAGCGTGCTGAAGCCTTATTTCAAAGTGCAGAAAACCCAAGGGAATTTTAATAATGAACTGGGATTGCCGCTGACGATTCTGTCACTGGAGGAAGATACGAAGTTCGCAGTCCTGGAAATGGGGATGAGCGGATTTGGCCAGATTCAATTCTTATCCGAATTGGCTCGGCCGGATTATGCAGTCATCACCAATATCGGTGAAGCGCATATGCAGGATCTTGGTTCACGCGAAGGAATTGCCCAGGCAAAATTCGAAATTACAGCCGGCCTTGAAACGCATGGCAAGTTGTTCTATGATGGCGACGAACCGCTGCTGAAACCTTTTGTGGAAAACTTCCCGCAAGCTGTTTCGTTCGGTTTTGATGATAATAACGAATTGACGGTGACCGATATCCGGGCAACTGAAAACGGCAGCACTTTCATGGTCAGCGGCATTATCGACGCCACATTTACCATTCCGGTTCTCGGTCAACACCAGGTGAAAAATACCTTGTCGGCGATTTTAATTGCGCTGGAAGCAGGATTAACGGAAGAAGACATCCGGAAATCCCTTAAAGACGCAGCATTGACTGATATGCGCATGCAGATGATTCCTGCAAAAGACGGAGCTACATTCATCAATGATGCTTATAATGCAGCACCTTCTTCTATGAAAGCGGCGTTGAATTTTATTCGCGAAACGACGATGAAAGAAGATAAATGGGTTGTGCTCGGCGACATGCTGGAACTTGGCGATCAGGAGCGGGAATATCATGAAGCCATCGAGAAATCCATCAATTCTGAGATCAACGGTGTTTGCCTGTATGGTCCACGTATGGAATGGCTTTATACCAAACTTCAGGACTCGTTTGAAGGAAAATTGATTTGGAGCAAAGATGATTACCAGCCGATTATCGATTTTCTTGGAAAATCGATATCTGCAAAATCCGTCATCTTAGTGAAGGGGTCGCGCGGAATGGCTCTTGAAAACATCATTGAACCTTTTACGGAGGACTGACTGAAAGAAGGAAGTACTTTGAAAATCGGAGTTTTGATGATTCATGGTTTTACAGGCGGCCCTTTCGAAGTGCAGCCGTTTGCCGATTATATAGAAGAGAAAACGGATTGGCTGGTGAAAATACCGACACTGCCCGGCCACGGAGGCAGTTTGGACCTTAAGCATAAGTCTGCAGAATCCTGGATGATGGCGGCTGAACTGGCTCTTAAAGAGTTGAAAAAGCAGGCGGACCGGGTGATCATCGTCGGGTTTTCGATGGGCGGCCTTATTGCGATGTATCTGGCGATGCGCTATAAAATTGAGAAATTGGTTTTATTGAGTGCAGCTGTTAAATACATCAGTGCCGGACAGCTGCTGGAAGAAGTTCGGGTTGCTGCTGCCGACGCTGTTAAAGGGCGGCTTGCGCAAAATCCGCTTTTTCATCTGTATGAGTATAAATTATTGAACACCCCGGTGACTTCAGCCCTGGAATTTCTGCGGGTGGTGAAAATGGTAGAACCATATTACGATAAATTGACGCAGCCGGTCTGCATCGTTCAGGGGAAAAAGGATGGCATTGTTCCGATGACGGCTGCCGAACATATTTACAATCAACTCGGTTCTGTCGAAAAAGAAATTTATCATTCCGATAACGGCCAACATCTCATATGCTACAGCGACGATTGCGAAGAATGGTTTGCGCATGTTTTGGCATTCATGGCCAAACCACATGAATAAACTGATTAATGGAACCTTTGCGTATTGATTGCAAGTGCTTATAAAGCGTGTTATTCTATTTAGAGCAATGGATACATTTTTGAGACACTCTTCCCTGTGAAGAGTATTTTTTTGAGCAAAACGGTTTGTTCATATTTTGGGCATGAAACACCCGCCGATCAGACCGCTCGGCAAAGCCCGAGCTTTTTCTGTTCACACATCCCTCTGACTTATAACTACAGAGTATGATTTTCGACGTGAAACTTCCTCATAAAGGCTCGACCTTGTCACAATTCATCTAAAATGTGTACCATTTGTTAATAAGATGAAGACAAAAGGAGATTGAAAAAATTTGGTTAAATTTTCAGAGTTAAATATCAGCGAAACAACTTTAAAGTCCGTAAAACGCATGGGGTTTGAAGAAGCAACGCCGATTCAAGAAGGTACAATCCGCTTAGGTATGGAAGGCAAGGACATTATCGGACAAGCCCAAACGGGAACTGGTAAAACAACTGCATTCGGTATTCCGTTGATCGAAAAAATCGACACTAAAGACGGCAATGTACAAGGATTGATCATCGCGCCAACACGCGAATTGGCAATCCAGGTTTCAGAAGAGCTTTACAGATTGGGTCAGGATAAAAACGTGCGCATTCTTTCAGTATACGGAGGCCAAGAAATCAGCCGCCAAATCCGTGCACTGAAAAACCGTCCACAAATTATCGTTGGTACACCTGGACGTCTTTTGGACCATATAAATCGCCGTACGCTTAAATTGGACAACGTTAACACATTGATCCTTGACGAAGCGGACGAAATGTTGAACATGGGCTTCATCGAAGATATCCAAACAATCATGGCAAGTGTTCCAGATACTCGCCAGACCTTGTTGTTCTCAGCAACAATGCCGGATGCTATCCGCAAAATTGCAGAGAAATTCATGAAGACTCCAGAAATCGTTAAAATCAAATCAAAAGAAATGACAGTTGAAAACATCGAACAATTTTATGTTAAATCTGTTGAACGCGAAAAATTCGACGTTCTTTCACGTCTTTTGAATGTTCAGCAACCTGAACTTGCAATCATCTTCGGACGCACAAAGCGCCGGGTTGATGAGTTGGCTAAAGCTTTGAATATCCGCGGCTATGTAGCTGAAGGAATTCACGGTGACTTGAGCCAGGCAAAACGGATGTCTGTATTGAAGCAATTCAAAGCAGGCAAAGTTGATATCTTGGTAGCAACTGACGTAGCAGCCCGCGGACTTGATATCTCAGGCGTTTCACACGTATACAACTTTGATATTCCTCAAGATCCGGAAAGCTATGTTCACCGTATCGGCCGTACTGGCCGCGCAGGTAAAAAAGGAGTCGCAGTCACGTTTGTTACACCTCGTGAAATGGGCTACTTGAGCATTGTTGAACGCACGACGAAGAAAAAAATGGAAGCATTGGTTCCGCCGACTGCTGATGAAGCCGTACTTGGCCAAAAACGCGTCGCAATGGAACAACTGATTGAAATGACAGATAAAAACAATCTTGGTGACTATCGCGAGTTCGCGACTCAAATGCTTGAAAAGCATGACGCAGTTGATTTGATTGCAGCAGCTCTCAAAACATTGACTAAAGAACCGGAAGATGTTCCAGTTTCTATTTCTGAAGAGCGTCCATTGCCATCACGCGGTGGCGGAGGCTACAAAGGAAAATCTGGTGGATCACGCAGCGGAAGCGGCGGGGGCTATAAAGGCAACCGTTCTTCAGGCTCAGGCCGTCCGGCAAGCCGCGGCGCAAGCTCAGGCGCTAGCCGCCGCCGTGAAGGCGGATCCGGTGGAACTGGTGGAGGACGTCCAGGACGTACTCGCCGCCACGAATCTTAAGATCAACTTTTTAAATAGCCCGTCAGCAGGAAACTGCTGGCGGGCTATTTTTTTGCGTTAAAATGGTCTGGGCTTCATTAAAATAAAACCCTCCGAAACATTCCTTCTATTGAATCGTATAGAAGAATGTGAAAGACTGAGATTAAGAACAATGGAATGGGGAGTCTGATATGAATGGGGAGTCTGATATGAATGATCAGCCGAAAAACAGGATATCAAGAAAAGGACTAACGGTTTGGCGGCTTTATGGCATTATTGAAACTGCGGTTCTTGCACTATTGGCGGGCGGTGCAGCTGCTCTCACTTATTTCTTTGAATGGCCGGTTTGGTTGTATGCCGTCTATGGCGGTGTGATTTTATTATTTGCTTTTCTGCTGATTTACTTGTTTCCGAAAATCCGTTGGCAACGCTGGCGTTATGAAGTGAGGGAACAGGAAATCGAGTTGCAGCATGGCTTATTCATCGTCACACGCACTTTAGTGCCGATGGTACGCGTGCAGCACGTGGACACGGAACAGGGACCGATTCTGCGGCGTTACGATTTGGCTGAAATTTCTATTTCCACAGCTGCGACTACGCACACGATTCCAGCTTTGATTACCGCTGAAGCTGATGAGCTGAGAGGCATGATTTCGGCGCTGGCAAGGGTGGCGGAAGATGATGTCTGACATTCGTTATAAATTGCACCCCGTTTCGGCTTTTATTAATTTTATGAAAAGTTTGAAGGAATTAATCATTCCGTTTATCGTGATTTTCGGTGTCAATATTTTCAGGGATGGCGGCATCAGTGCCATGTTCAGCCAAGGATGGATCGGTCTGTTGCCTCTATTAATCGGTTTAGTGGTTATATTATTTTCGCTGGTGATTGGAATCATTAAATGGAAGCGGTTTGTCTACTGGTTTGAAGATGGAGAATTACGTATTGAATACGGTCTTTTTGTGAAAAAGAAAAGGTACATACCTTTTGAACGGATTCAAAGCCTCAATTATACAGAAGGAATCTTCCACCGCCCGTTCAACCTTGTAAAAGTTCGCGTCGAAACTGCCGGATCCGGCAAAGTCGGGGAAGCCGAAGCGGAACTTACGGCAATCAACCGTGAAGATGCGGATCGGATTGAAAAGGAAATGGAAAATGCAAAACACCGGGTCGTTCCATCCATGGGTCCGCATGAAGCGGTTGAAGAATCTGTCGAAGAAACCAATGTACCAAAGAAAGAATTGAAAACCCTTTACCGCATGTCGATGAAGGAATTGTTGATTCTTGCGACGACTTCCGGCGGGATAGGTGTAGTCATATCCGCGGTCGCTGTATTTTTATCACAGTTCAGCGACTTGATCCCATATGAAACGATCTACGAAGAAGTAATGCTGTTTCTGCGTTTCGGTTATCTCATCGTGGCTTTGGCAATATTCGCCGGACTTCTGATTGCCTGGATCATTTCAGTGATTTTGACATTGCTGGCGAATTATCAATTCACCATCCAAGTGGATGATGACCATATTTATATCACTAGAGGCCTGCTTGAGAAGAAAAAAATCTCCGTGCCTTTCAAACGCATTCAGGGAATAAAAGTTTCAAGAAATCCGCTTCGGGAATTATTCGGCTACGCAGTAGTAACGGTTGAAAGTGCAGGCGGATCGATGGGTGGAAAAGATGAAAAGATCCGTTTGTTCCCACTTGTTAAAACAGCACGGATGCTGCCGATTCTAACTGAATTGTTCCCGGACATGGAATTTCAGCCGGCATTGACGAAAGCGCCGAAAAGAAGCGTCCATTTTTACTATCGGCTCGACTTTCTGTGGATGCTGCCGGTAATCGGCCTCCTGAGCTATTTCTTTTTCCCTTATGGTTTGCTGTCGCTGCTGATTGTGCCGCCAGTTATTCTAATAGGCATCTGGCAGCATCGCACAACAGGGTATGCATTGACAGGCCGGCAACTGACGATGGAATTCAGGGGTTTCAGCAAACACACTTTCTTCGTCTGGAAAAAGCGGGTACAGGCGGTCAATGTGCTGCAAACATATTTCCAGCGGAAGAGAGATCTCGCCTCCATCCAGGCGACGATCAAATCCGGGATGCTCGGCTACTCTGCCCGCATCAATTATATGGAGAAAGATGATGCCACCCGCATTCTCGACTGGTACCATCCGTCACCGATTTCAGCCAAACAAAAAGGTCAGCCGGAATAGCTCCGGCTGACCTTTATTTAGTTTTCGGTTGTCGGTGTCCAGACTCCAGCTGCCCAACTCCTCGGACTCCAGCTGCCCTTCCTGTGTGGCAAAGAACGCCGCTTCGGAAGTTCATCAAAACCCAAATGCTCCTGCATCGCTGCGCTAGCTTCGTCGCAAAGTGATATCCCAAATTCCATTTGGTCTATCTCTTGCCTGTCGGAGCTGAACGGGCGCTGTCGCATTTCTTATTTTTTCCAGCTGACAATGCGTTTGGGGTGGAAGAATCCGAGACCAATGAGGAAACCGGTGATCATCCCCGCAATATGCGCCGTGACATTGATGTTCGGCGTCAGGAACGTCATGATGACGCTGATAACCAGAATCGGAAGAATGATCTGCTTTAATTGCGGCAGCGCGCGGCCACCGTAATACAACAATGCCCCGTATGCACCGAATACACCGAAGATTGCTCCGCTGGCGCCGACGTGCAGATATTCCAGCGGCTGAAGGAAGTAAGTTGCCACAGTCGCGAATAGTCCAGCCAGCGCATAAACCGTGATAAATCGCACTTTGCCGGTCAATCGCTCAAGCTCAGGGCCGAACAGGAACAGCGAGAACATATTGAACAGCAGGTGCATCATCCCACCGTGCAGGAACATCGGCGTGATGAAACGCCACCATTCACCTTCAGCGATGAGTCGATTGTAACCGACGCCGTAAATTTTGATAATATCACCGAGCAGAGGAATCCATGTTAAAATATGTATCAAAACATTAATCGCGATCAATGTGGATACGACAGGATACAAGCGTATATACTCGGAAAAACTTTCTCTGCGAATAAACATTTCGTCACCTCTGTTTCATACTGATTATTATACCTTTTTCCTGTTTACGATTGAAAGGAGAAACATCTATGATTACTGGAATCGGCTTGGACATTGTCGAACTCGGGCGCGTCAGGCGGCTTGACAGCAAGTCGGCGAAATTTCGCCAACGCGTGTTGACCGACAACGAATTAGCGGAATACGAATTGCTGTCCGCCAACAGGAAAACTGAATTCCTTGCAGGGCGTTTCGCTGCAAAAGAAGCTTTCGGCAAAGCGAAAGGAACAGGGATCGGCAAAGTTTGCGCGTTCAAGGATATTGAAATAAGAAAAGATTTGAATGGTAAACCTTCCGTTTATTTTCAGGACGAAGAAGAGGGTTTGATTTCCATTACACATACGAAGGAATACGCGGCAGCGCAGATTCTGCTGCAATCAAAGATACAGGCGGGGGAAAATGATGGAGACCAACTATAGACCGACAAAAGCAATAATCGATTTGGCAGCAATTGATCATAATATACGTGCTTTGAAGGAGAGGGCGGGCGGCGCAAGGCTGATGGCGGTCGTTAAAGCGGATGCCTATGGACATGGTGTACTGGAAGTTGCGCGTCAGGCATTGAAAAGCGGCGCGTCCATGCTGGCTGTGGCGACGCCCGACGAAGCGCTGCATTTACGAAAGAACAAAATTGAGGCGGAGCTTCTTGTAATGGGGGCTTCACCTGTTAATTTCATCCCTGAGGCGATTTCGCGGAATATCAATTTGACCGCCTACTCGCTGGAATGGCTGGAAGAGGCTGCTAAAGAACTGAAGGAAATGGAAGCCGGCAGTCCGCTGCAAATCCATTTGAAGTTTGATACGGGAATGCGCCGCATCGGCCTTCAGCCGGAGGAAGCTGAGGAGGCCTTTGAATTTGTCGGACAGCATCCTTTTCAAGTGGAAGGTTTGTATACGCATTTTGCAACCGCAGATGAGGGGGACCATCCTTTATTCCTGAAACAGGTCGAAAGAATTAACACCATCAAGAAAAAATGGAACCGCGGCAATCTGGTTTTCCATGTTTCAAACAGTGCGGCAGCAATCATGCACCCGGAACTGGCTTTCGATGCAGTGCGGGCCGGCATTTCGATATATGGGATTGCACCTTCAGCATATGTGAAGCGTGAAATGCCCCTCGAATTAAAACAAGCGATGAGCCTGGAAACGGAAATCATCCATGTGAAGAAGGTACAGAAAGGTGAAACGCTCAGTTACGGCGCGACCTACACTTGTGTGGAAGATGAGTGGATTGCGACGTTGCCGATCGGTTATGCAGATGGATTGATCCGTGGCCTTCAGGGACAGGAAGTGCTGGTTGATGGCCAGCGTATGCCGATTGTGGGCCGCATTTGCATGGATCAGTGCATGATACGGCTCCCTCGAAAATTTCCAGTGGGGGAAAAGGTGCAATTGCTTGGTTCTCAGCAAGGAACCACAATCTTGATAGATGAATGGGCGGAAAAACTGGGTACGATTCCCTATGAGATCCCGTGTATTTTGACTAAACGCGTCCCAAGACTTTATATTGGGGCATAAAGAACTTCGAGAATTATCTTTCCATAAGGTCTCCGGGATGTTAAGATTATAAAATAGAAACAAAGACCAGAGAGAACAACGGTATTCCGGAGGTGTCAGCTGTGTACGAGAGATCCAAGACAAAAGAGGTAGTCGTGAAACTGCCAAAACAATTGATTTCAGAACTTACTACACATTCAGATGAACGGGTTCAGGAAGACGGAGATTATATTTACGTTTCCACTCAGCGTGTTATGAAAAATATGTATGACTCAAATCATATTCGGGAAGCAATGATCAAGGGCTACGTGGAGATGTCACAGATCAATCTATCGATTTCATGTGAATGTTCTCATGTGGAATACGAAGCGGAGCATATGACCGTGCGACTCGTAAGCGGAGGGTGACAATTTGATTGTAAAACGCGGAGACGTTTTTTTTGCGGAATTATCACCAGTGGTCGGGTCAGAGCAGGGTGGAACCCGACCGGTGCTGGTAATACAAAATGATATAGGAAACCGATTCAGCCCAACCGTCATCATAGCGGCGATTACGGCTCAGATCCAAAAAGCCAAGCTCCCGACCCATGTGGAAATCGATGCCAAGAAATATGGCTTCGAAAGGGATTCAGTAATACTGCTGGAACAATTGCGGACCATCGATAAATCTCGGCTGACGGATAAAATTACCCAACTCGATGAAGCCTTGATGGAAAAAGTAGACGAGGCGCTGGAAATCAGTGTTGGACTTGTTAAGTTTTAAGTATACATACACCATGAAAACATCCGAAGAAGCTTTTCTTCGGATGTTTTTTGCAATATAGCCCCTCTAAATCTGGAAAAGGGGATAAAAAAGATGTGCAAAATGCATATTTCCGATACAATAAAAGATAGAGAACTTTAAAAAGAAAGAATTAGCAGTACTGGGGAATGTAAAGAGAGTTGCAACAGCCCAAGGAGGATCCTTAAAAACATGAATAAGCAAATGGCTAGATATATTCAAGAGAACATGACTGAAATTATCTCAAATTGGCAGGAAATGATGAAGAATGAAAAAAGTGAACGTTCATTCGAAGTGATGCCTGCTGAATTGATGGATCAGACAAGCAGGGAATTTGCAGAACTCATGACATCCAATTTATTGGAGAGCCATCAGGCATATGAAAGCCGCCTGAATGATTTCGCAGAAAAAGTAGTGCGTTACGGCTGGTCGATCACATTTGTCACGAAAGCCATCAATCATTTCGGAGAAATTGTCTTCAATGGCATGGAAAGAGACGGCATTATCACCAATGAAAATCTTCGCGGTTTTACTGAAGAATTCAACAAGTGGATAACGCCTATCCGCGACAGCACCATCGATACATATTCGAAAACTTGGGAACGCACTGTAAGTCTTCAAAAAATTGCCCTGCAGGAACTTTCCGCTTCATTGATTCCGGTTTTTGATAAGGTTTCGGTTATGCCGCTTGTAGGAACAATTGACACAGAACGCGCCCGCCTGATTATGGAAAATCTGCTGGAAGGCGTGGTTAAACATCGTGCAGAAGTAATTCTTCTGGATATCACCGGTGTTCCGGTAGTTGATACAATGGTTGCCCATCACATTATTCAGGCTGCAGATGCTGTCCGTTTGGTCGGAGCGAAATGTATGCTGGTCGGCATCCGGCCGGAAATCGCCCAAACGATTGTTACACTGGGTATTAATTTGAATGAGTTCACCACAACGAGCACCTTGCAGCGCGGCGTTGAACAGGCTCTGGCCTGGACAAATCGAAAAATTGTGGAGGTTGATGAAGAATGAATGTCCGTATACCGATATTAAAATTGAGAGATACGCTGATTGTCTCGATTCAATGGGAATTGGACGATCAGACTGCCATACAATTCCAGGAAGATTTATTGACAAAGTTGCATGAAACGAGTGCCCGGGGTGTAGTAATCGATTTGACTTCAATTGATTTCATCGATTCTTTCATCGCTAAAGTTCTGGGAGACGTTATAAGCATGTCAAGCTTAATGGGAGCGCGAGTTGTTATAACAGGTATCCAGCCGGCAGTTGCTATCACTTTGATCGAGTTAGGAATTCGACTTGAAGATGTCATGACAGCACTGGATTTAGAAAACGGTTTGGATAAACTTCAATTGGAATTGGAGGCTTAAAGATGAGCAACCAATCCTCAGTGGAAATTCAAACAGAATGGGATATTGTAGCCGCCAGACAACTCGGCCGCAATGTGGCTAAAGAGTTGGGTTTCGGCACAGTAGACCAGGCTCGTATCACAACGGCAATCAGCGAGCTTGCCCGCAACATTTATTTATATGCTGGACAGGGAAAAATTGAAATCCAGCGTCTGACAGAAAACGGCATCAATGGCATCTTGATAATTGCAGCAGATAATGGACCGGGAATACCGGACGTCCGCAAAGTAATGGAAGATGGCTTTTCCACTTCAGGTGGCCTCGGGGCGGGTCTGCCGGGTGTCAAAAGATTGATGGATGACTTTAAGATAGAAACAACCCTAGGTGAAGGGACAGATATAAGAGCTACCAAGTGGCTTCGATAGGGGGAATTCTTTATGGTTCAAAAAATCGGTAGTCAGTACAAGGAAATATTGAACCAATATATGCAGCGGCAATCCGAACAGAATCTTTATGTCGGACAAAATTTCAGCCGTCAGCTGATTTCTGAAAACACCTCTCCGGAAGATGTCATCAGTATGCACAAAGCAGCAATGCAGGAATTATATGAAGATATGCCGGAAACTGTCTGGCATTCTTTTGATTTCCTGATTGAAATGATGATCAATTACGGGCTGGCTCTTCAGGAACGCCAAAGCCTTTTACAGAAACAGGAAGAGTTGCGGATGGAAATGGATCTGGCTGCCAACGTCCAGGAAACCTTGCTGTCGACAACGATGCCGTCTCTTGAGGGTCTGGATATCGGTCTGCTTTCTGTGCCATTGCGTAAAATGAATGGAGACTACATATATTTCATCAGTGATGAAGAAGGGCGCGCCGGAATTGCAGTAGCCGATGTAATCGGTAAGGGCCTCCCGGCGGCTTTATGCATGTCCATGGTCAAATTTGGTATGGACAGTTTGAACGATTCGATGTCATTTCCGCGTGAAGTGTTGAGCACCATTAACCGCATCGTTGAGAAAAGTGTCGACGATTTCATGTTCGTCTCCATGTTCTATGGAAGATATGAAGCGGAAAGCGGTGTTTTGACCTATGGATCAGCAGGCCATGAACCGGCGATGCTTTACCGGGCGGAAACCGGGGAATTCGAAGAACTTACAGTAAAAGGGCTGCTGCTTGGAGTTTCTCCGATGGCAACTTATGAAGAAAAAGAAGTGAAGCTGAATAAGGATGATATGGTCGTCATAATGACAGATGGAGTTACGGAAGGCCGGACAGCAGAGGGGTTCATTGACCGTCAGGTAATCAATGAATTAATCCTGCGGAAAAAAGATGAGCCTGCCCAAACAATAGTCCAGTATGTTTATGATGAATTGGTTCGCATGCAAAATGCAGAATTAAGCGATGACTTTACATTAGTTATTTATAAAAAAGTCTGATTGTATGTTTAACCGCCACAGCAATGTGGTAAACAAACTTACAGTGGCTTTTTTAATTTTTGTTTATTTTTAAATTTACGTTAATCATAGAAAAACGGGGTGTCAAAAAGATGAATATTCAAGTTGATTTGCAAGAGTCGGATAAAGTCCTGAAGGGACATATTCGCGGAGAAATTGATGCACACACAGCACCAGTTTTGCGTGAGAAATTGGAACCATATCAAAATGTAGAATCGTTGGATGCCGAATTGGATCTTTCGGATGTAGATTATATGGATAGTACCGGGCTTGGAGTTTTTGTAGCTTTTTATAAATCAGTTAATTCCCAGGGCGGGCACTTAAAATTGAGTGGCCTGTCAGCCCGCTTAAAACGGCTGTTCGATATTACCGGCTTAGGTGATATCATGGATATCGAATCAGCTGGAAAAGGTGGTAATTAACATGCGTCCTTTCGATTATGTTGAAATGCGTGTCCCTGCTAAATCCCAATATGTCGGTGTTGCACGATTGACAATATCTGGACTGGCCAGCCGAATCGGCTTTTCTTATGATGATATTGAAGATTTGAAGATCGCTTCAAGTGAAGCTGTTACAAATGCTGTTCAACATGCTTACAGTGATGATGAAGATGGCGAAGTTGTAATTGGCTGCGCTCTTTATGGAGATAAAATAGAAATAATGGTTGCTGACCACGGTCAGAGCTTCGACTTTGAGGAAACCAAAGCCAAAGTCGGCCCATACCATGACCAGGCTGAAGGAGAATTTCTTCGTGAAGGAGGACTTGGCCTGTATTTAATAGAAACATTAATGGATGAAGTAAAAGTCCATCATCAGGAAGGCGTAACGGTCTTCATGACAAAGTATGTTGGAGGAGAGCAGGTGGAAGAGGATGTCGAAACGATCTCATCCTAATCAGCCTACCAAAGAGCAGGTATTGGAATGGATTGAGGCTTATCAGAAAAATGAGGATGAGGAAGCCCAAACTAATCTAGTGAATAATTACAAACGCCTCGTGGAATCCATTGCGCGAAAATACTCTAACGGTAAATCTTACCACGAGGATATTGCGCAAGTGGGTATGCTTGGGCTTTTGGGTGCAATCAGACGATATGATCCTTCATTTGGCCGCAGTTTTGAAGCGTTTGCGGTACCGACAATCATCGGTGAAATCAAACGGTTCCTGCGGGATAAGACCTGGGCGATCCATGTGCCTCGGAGAATCAAGGAATTAGGGCCGCGAATCAAAGCGACTGTAGAAGTATTGACAAGCGAGCTTCAGCGTTCTCCCCAAGTTTGGGAAATTGCTGAATACCTTGATGTAGATGAGGACGATGTACTGGAAGCAATGGAGATGGGCAAAAGCTATCAAGCTCTTTCCATGGACCATTCTTTGGAGGCCGATTCAGACGGAAGCACCGTGACTTTATTTGACGTTGTCGGGCAAGAAGACGATGGTTATGAAAAAGCGGATCAGCGCATGTTGGTGGCAAATGCGATGAATGTGCTTTCTGAACGTGAAAAGCAAATCATCCAATACACCTACATAGAGCAGCTGAGCCAAAAAGAAACCGGCGATAAACTTGGCATTTCGCAAATGCATGTTTCACGCCTTCAGCGCAAAGCCATCAAGAAATTACAGGAAGCCATATTAGCGGCGGGTGGCGTTTCGTAGTGGAAAAAATTCGTCACCAATATATTGACGCTTGTATCTTCAACGAAGCGAAAAAAGGAAATTTTGAATCCGGGGACAGCTATCATACAGTGCTCACCGATGATTACTTTATTTGCTCCGTAGCCGATGGTTTGGGAAGCGGACCTGTTGCGAGAGAATCTTCACAGGTCATTCCTCAAATTCTGAGAGAACATCATCACGAATCGATTGACAGTCTGATGAACCGTTTTAATGATTTGATGGTGCAGAAGAGAGGCGCAGCGGTTGCCATCTTCAAAGTGGACTTTAAAAGCAAGACCCTTGAATACAGCTGTGTCGGGAATATTCGGTTTTACCTTTACCGCAAAGGAACGGATGAAATGATTTATCCGCTTCCGGTGATGGGATATCTTTCGGGGCGGCCACAAAAATTGCATACTCAACTCTATACCTATGTGGAAGATGATTTATTCCTTATCCACTCGGATGGAGTGGAATTACGCAATCCCAAAACCTTGATGCGCCGTTCAGGATTTCCTGAACAATTATATTATGATATTCTCACCACGATTCAAACAGGTGACGATGCGACATTCATAACCGGAAGCCTTCTCAAATGAGTTGGCTTCTTTTTTCTGTGTTAAAATGAAATGGAAATAAAGGAGAGTGTTTTGATGGAATCACAACAAATTCAAAGCCTGATTGCAAAAGAGACTGGTGTACGCCCGAATCAGGTGGCGCAGGTTATTGCCTTGATCGAAGACGGCAATACGGTCCCTTTTATAGCCCGTTACCGTAAGGAAGCAACCGGTTCACTTGATGAAGTGCAGATTAAAGCGATCGATGACCGTTATGCTTATATCCAAAATCTTGAACAACGAAAAATAGAAATCATCCGTTCAATTGATGAACAGGAAAAATTGACTCCTGAGCTGGAGAAAGAAATTCAGGGAGCGACAGTTCTTCAGAGAGTGGAAGATTTATACCGTCCATATAAACAAAAGCGACGCACGAAAGCGATTATTGCAAAAGAAAAAGGCTTGCAGCCGCTAGCCGACTGGCTTTATGAAGGCGGCAACGGCGATGTGCTGAAAAAAGCTTCCGAATTCGTGGGCGAAAATGTGGCAGATGGCGAAGAAGCGCTTCAAGGGGCACAGGATATTTTAGCTGAGCTTTTTGCTGATGATGCGGATATACGTGAAAAAATCCGTTATATGACGAGAAAAGACGGTATTATCGCAACTTCTGTCAAAAAAGAACACGACGATGAAAAACAGGTTTTTGAAATGTATTATGAATACGAAGAAGCGATTCAGAAAATCGTCCCTCACCGTATTTTGGCGATTAACCGCGGCGAAAAGGAAAATGTCTTGAAAGTATCGATCCATCCGCCGGCAGACCGGATCCTCACTTTGATGAAAAGAAAGTGGATAACAGGTTCCGGAAGTACGGTGCCTTATTTGGAACAAGCGATAGAAGACAGTTACAAACGTCTGATCCAGCCTTCAGTGGAGCGGGAAATCAGAAATGAACTCAGTGAAAAAGGCGAAACGCAGGCTATTCATATCTTCTCGGAAAACTTGCGGAACCTATTGCTGCAGCCGCCGATGAAAAACAAAATGGTATTGGGGGTAGACCCCGCTTACCGGACAGGCTGTAAATTAGCTGTCATTGATGGGACTGGTAAATTACTGGAAGTGGCTGTTATTTATCCTCATGTCCCTAAAAATGACCAGGCAGGCGCGAAAAAGGCCATGAAACGCCTTACTGATAAGTATCCTATTGAGATTATGGCCATCGGAAATGGTACGGCTTCGCGGGAAACGGAACAATTTGTGGCAGATTTCATCTCTGAAAACTCTTCGGATGTGTCCTATGTCATTGTCAATGAAGCGGGCGCCAGTGTTTATTCTGCATCGGACATCGCCCGGGCAGAATTCCCTGATCTTCAGGTGGAAGAGCGCAGTGCAGCTTCAATTGCACGCCGATTGCAGGATCCCCTATCGGAATTGGTGAAAATCGATCCAAAAGCAGTAGGTGTGGGACAATACCAGCACGACGTATCTCAAAAGAAACTGGCTGACCAGCTGACATTTGTAGTAGAAACAGCGGTAAACCAAGTAGGGGTTAATGTAAACTCAGCCTCTTCTTCATTGCTGCAGTATGTAGCAGGGTTAAGTAAGACGGTGGCTGAAAACGTCATCAAAGTTCGCGATGAAAACGGACGCTTCACTTCGAGGGTTCAATTGAAGAAAATTCCGCGTCTTGGTGCAAAAACCTATGAGCAGGCAATCGGCTTCCTGAGAATTCCAGAAGGGAAAAATCCTTTGGATGCTACAGGCATCCACCCGGAAAGTTATTCCGTGGCTGAAAAACTGCTGGAAATGGTCGGTGCCGATAAAAAAGACGTTGGCAAGCCGGAGACAGCCGACAAACTTGATGGGTTAAATACGAAAGAGCTTGCAGCAAAACTGGAAGTCGGCGAAATCACATTACAGGATATATTGGATGCGTTAAAAAAACCATTCCGCGATCCACGTGATGAGTTTCCGCAGCCTCTATTGAAAAATGACATTTTGAAAATGGAAGACTTGCTGCCGGGGATGGAACTCCAGGGAACCGTCCGCAATGTTGTCGACTTTGGCGCATTTGTAGACATCGGTGTGAAACAAGATGGGCTCGTCCACATCTCGAAACTGAAAAAAGGCTTTGTCAAACACCCTCTCGAAGTCGTCGCTGTCGGTGATATCGTGACTGCGTGGGTAGAAAAGGTCGAAAAAGATAAAGGCCGCATCGCATTGACTATGCTTCAGCCGAAAGAACAGATTTAACATTATGGCCGTTCTGCAATTCGGGACGGCCATTTTCTATAATAATGAAACAGGAGAATCCGTATGACTGATTACGAACTGACAGGATTAATAAAGGAAATCTCTGAAACCATATTCAAAAAGCCTTTCATCCATAAAGGGGTTTTCAATTCCAGGTTGCGGACAACCGGTGGACGTTATATGCTTCGTTCGCATAATATTGAAATCAATCCCAGCTCTTATGAGAAATTTGGGTACAAGGAATTGGAAGGCATCATTAAGCACGAACTTTGCCATTACCATCTTCATCTGGAAGGGAAAGGCTATAAACACCGTGACGCAGATTTCCGGAATCTTTTACAGCAGACAGGCTCTCCCAGGTTTTGTTCCCACATAGAACAGAATGGGAAGCGCCAAACGACAAAGCGCTATATTTATCAATGCGTTTCGTGCCAGACTGATTACTCTCGTAAAATCCGTATGAACACCGAGAGATATCGCTGCGGAAGATGCGCCGGTAAACTGGCTATGAAATAATCCGTTTTGAAAATCAACCGATTTTTCTCCGGTGATTTTCAATTTTGAAAGCCGGAGAAAATTGCTTGAAGTATGATAGCTGATTCTAAAAGAAGGTCCTCGAAATGAGGATCTTCTTTTTCTATGTCGGCTTGAAAAATACGGATAAATTAAAATTAAATTTATTTGTTGAAAAGTAGTTGACGATTCTCTCGCTGCTCTTTATAATAGAAAAAGTCGACAAGTACTTAAAACATTATTCCGAAGTAGCTCAGTGGTAGAGCACCGCACTGTTAATGCGATGGTCGTAGGTTCGAGTCCTACCTTCGGAGCCATTCCGGCCCCTTGGTCAAGCGGTTAAGACACCGCCCTTTCACGGCGGTAACACGGGTTCGAATCCCGTAGGGGTCACCATTTCTATTTTCAAGTGATTTATACATAATGAATTATCTTTGAATAACATATTTGATTTCTTCAAGCATTAAATTGCGTACAGTGTTATACTGGTTAGACGTCGTAGAAATGCGAGAGAAACATTGAGTGTGAAAAAACTCACTATATATTATTATCGCGGGTAGAGCAACGAGCCATACGAAGATGGCGAAGCCGAAGCAGATGTGGGCATAAAAAGAAAAACAATTTTAAATATTATTGTCGCGGGGTAGAGCAGTTCGGTAGCTCGTCGGGCTCATAACCCGGAGGTCGCAGGTTCAAATCCTGCCCCCGCAACCAAATGGTCCCGTGGTGTAGCGGTTAACATGCCTGCCTGTCACGCAGGAGATCGCCGGTTCGATCCCGGTCGGGACCGCCATTTTTATTGGGGTATAGCCAAGCGGTAAGGCAACGGGTTTTGATCCCGTCATGCCCTGGTTCGAATCCAGGTACCCCAGCCATTTTTCTTATGTAGAATAATGAAGATAAATATATTGCCGGTTGATCGTCAAAGATTATTGTTGACTTAGGATCAACGAAAGGTTATAATGTAATTTGTCCCTAAAATAATTATATGCGGTCGTGGCGGAATGGCAGACGCGCTAGGTTGAGGGCCTAGTGGGAGAAATCCCGTGGAAGTTCGACTCTTCTCGGCCGCACCATAGCGTATTCCGATTGCGCCCGTAGCTCAATTGGATAGAGTACTTGACTACGAATCAAGCGGTTAGAGGTTCGAGTCCTCTCGGGCGCGCCATATTTTTTCTTCTATATAATATAAACTTAATGCGGGTGTAGTTTAGTGGTAAAACCTCAGCCTTCCAAGCTGATGATGGGGGTTCGATTCCCCCCACCCGCTCCAAAATTTTATTTACCTGAACCTTGAAAACTGAACAGCAAAACGTCAACGAAAGACGTCACGAGCGCCTCGGCGCGAGAACGGCTTTTGCGATGGTCGCCTTCGGGCGATCGGAGCACAGCCTTCGAGTTTCTTGGGTTCGTGACTTAATTACTGATCAGCACTTGTGCAGATCAAAGCGAATCGCGCTGTCTTCGGACAGGCGATGCGCCAGCAAGTATTTGAGCAATCAACTACTCTATTATAATGGAGAGTTTGATCCTGGCTCAGGACGAACGCTGGCGGCGTGCCTAATACATGCA
>NZ_QLZR01000006.1 GCF_003289955.1 Planococcus halotolerans
CTGCACTGATCTCGGCCTTGCTTTTAAGTAAGGAAGAGGTAAAAACAAAACAAGATCCTATGATTATTGTAGGCGACAGGGGTACAGACGCATAAGAAAAGCCGGGGCGATAATATCGCTTCGGCTCTTTTCTTTGCTATCTGATTAGAAGTCCAATTCTACCAAGCTGTTCTGCTTTTTCCATCTGTGTAAAAGCGTGTTACTTTAAGAGATAACTTGCATCAATTTCGAGCTTTATTTTACGCATAACTTTTAAGAATCCAGCAACCTTTTATACTAGGATTTCTGGGTTCTTAATATTATGTGCAAGATTTATGCCAGCTACCGATAACCTCATGATATGTTAACTGATTACTAATCAACTTCGATATTCTAGTTAATCAAGAGGTGGTTTATTTAATATAACCGATTACTTTTCCTACAATAAATTCCCTGGGAATTGGGGAAATTGCGATGTTAACAGGGCTTCGCCACCAGTTATCTCCCGACAGGAGAAAGCTGGATTCCGGTACTGTAAACTCTGGCATTGAAAAGTCCGTCGTCTGTTCTGCAGACGAACCACCGGCCCAACGATACGCACTTCCGTAGAAGGTCTCCAGTTCTGCCTCATCAACGTATAGTTGACCTTCTTCTGCTTTTACTGTTTCACCAGGTAATGCGACCACTCGTACTACATGGCTTCCAGGATTTCCTTGGCTATATTCTGCTGCTTGATCTGCTGGAATATTGACCTGAACCAGATCTCCGCGTGAAACTTCATTGCTACTGTAGTAATTTGTGTCAACCACAACTTTTTCCGGAAACTGGCCATCCCTCTGCATCACATCGGTGAAGACTTCTACCTCTTTCATGTCTTCCCCTAGTTCATCCGTTAATAATGGCGGAATCTGGTAAGAATCTTCATCCTTAATACTTTCCGGTGCACAACCGACGAGTACGGAAATCAGTATGATGAGTACGATATAAAATTTCAACACTGAAAACACCTCCATTGGGAATCAGAAAGTATACTTTCCTTATGGTTTAAAGTGCCTTTTGGTAGCCGGCGCAATTCCCAGCATATAACTATCGTCACCGTCAACAGTAATATCAAATTTTAAATCTTCACCACTATGACTTTCCTGAAATTCTATTAATGCGTTATAAAGAATTTCAGAAGTACTAACTTCTGCTTCAACCATACCGTCATGAAGCCATGCACTAAACTTAATGATAAACTGACCATCTTCCTCTCGGGTTTCCAGAATTTCTGCATCTAAATGCGTGTGATTTGACTCCAAATCTTGAGACGGTATAGAGGCAGCAATTTCTTTTGAATCATTTGCAGTCGCTTCTGTTCCAGTCTCTTCTTGAGTTTGACTACAGCCAAAAAGTAGAACTATCAATAGAAATAAGATAATTAACCTTTTCATTTCATTCACTCCATTTCCTAATACTTTATTTAAGACAAAAATTGACTCAAGCCGCTTTTTTATCTTTTATCCATGCTTTGATAACCAGATATATCCATCACTACTTATTTCGCTGAACTTTCTTAAAATCCTTTTTCTCAGCTTACATCCCTATTGTGATAGCGTTCGCAAAAGTACACCTTTACGAACGCCCCAAAATCCCCTCTAAACCCACAAAAAGTGTGTTCGTAAATGTGCCAAAACACTTTACGAACGTTCGCCGCATACTATACACCTTTACGAACGATTTTCGACAAAGAAAAAAAAGCCCCGAAGGACTTTTTCTTTGTCTAGACTCCAGCACCCAACTCCTCGGGTCATAAGTCAGCTCGTGTCTAGTCTCCAGCGGCCAACTCCTCGGACTTAAGCTGCCCTTCCTGCACGGCGACATGCGCCGCTTCGGAAGTTCATCTTAAGTCTGTCGGAGCTGAACGGCCGTTTCCGCTTTTCGTGTCTGCGTGGCAAGGAACGCCACTTCGCTGATCTGTCTTATGCCTTTCGGAGCTAACCGGGTGCTTCCGCTTTTCTTAGTAGTACCAGCTGCCAACGATTGGATAGCTGAAGTGCTGATCGTTCAAGGCAGTGATGATGCCGAGGACCGGAATGATTATTCCAACCAGTCCCACTACGATAAGCAACGGGATGCCGATCAATACGAAAACGAGCAGACTCGAGATGAAAAGCAGTGCACCCATGACCACTTGGAACAGTAAAGCCTGGATGGATAGGCGTTTTACATCTTTGTCTTCAGAAATCAGAAATACGATAAACGGCACAAGGAACGGAGCAAAAAACGCACTGGCGTGGACAAGGACTTTCAATCCTTTGGTTTCCATTATTCATTACCTCCAGTAATGTTGTTTCTTATACTCCTTAATACGGATGACTGGCCGTGAGGTTTCATTATTATCAGCTGATCCGCAAAATAACTTTGCCGAATTGCTTGGCTTCTTTTAAATAATCGAATGCTTGCTGTGCTTCATCGAGTTCGAAGACTTTACCGACAATCGGATGCATCTTGTATTGATCAAGGTGATTGATCATTTCGCGCAATTCGTCGCGGCTTCCCATGGTCGAACCAAATAATTGATACTGGCCATAGAAGAATTTTCGCAGATTGAAATCGACGACGTCATCTGTTGTCGCACCAAAAATGACAATTCGGCCGCCTTTTTTCAGGACATCGAGTGTGCGGTTGAAAGTCGCAGCACCGACGCTGTCGATAGCCAGATCGACGGTTTCATTTTCTAATTCCTTAACCCAGTCACTGTCGGTCGCGATGGCCAGGTCCGCACCAATTTCTTTGGCATGGGCCAGCTTGTCTTCGCTTCTTGAGGTGACAATCACGCGAGCTCCGATATTTTTCGCAAACTGGATCAGAAACGTGGCAACACCGCTCCCCGCTCCCGGTATGAATAGCGTGTCACCCTTTTTGACTTCTCCTTTTGTAAACAAAGCACGGTAACCGGTCAAAGCCGGCAGCGCAAGACCACCCGCTTCTTCCCACGTAAGATGATGAGGTTTTTTCTCAACCTGTTCTGCAGATAATGCGATTTTTTCCGCAAATGTTCCGTGGTCGGGCATTCCAAGAATATCGAATTCCGGCGGCGGAGTATCACTATTCGTAAACCAGCGTAGCGCTGGATTGATGATGACTTCATCGCCGACTTCAACGTTCGACACACCTTCTCCCACCGCTTCCACAACACCTGCCCCATCCGATCCGATAATCAGCGGCTCTGGTTTATTGCCGTGGCGGTTCACCAGGTTCAAATCGCGGCGGTTGATCCCCGCGGTTTTTAAAGCGACGAGCACCTCACCTTTTTTCGCTTCCGGTTCCGGCATATCTGTTATTTTCAGTTCTCCTTGTTCAATCACAAATGCTTTCACGCTATTCCTCCTTGCTCAAAATTTTCGCTGAACATTTTCAACTGTTCCATGCTGATGATGTCCTGTGAAAATAACGGGATAAAAATCAGCTGTTGTTTCGGGAAGGTTTCCCGGATCAGTTCCATGTATTTCTTTTCATGCTTTTTGCGTTCCATCAAAAAGTCGCCATCCGCTTCTTCCGGCAGGACTTTATTGATGATCAGCGTTTTCACGTGCAAATGGTATTGATGCAGCAATTCCAGCGCTTTTTTCGTCTCCAAAATCGGCAGGCGTTCCGGATTCAATACGAAAATAAAACCGGTTTCTTCTTCATTCAATAAAATATCGCGCGCTTTTGAAAAACGTTCCTGGCGCTCGCGCAGCACATCGTAAATCGGGTCTTCACGCGGTTCCCCGTCATTCAACAGCGCAGAATAGTTTTCGTTCGTCTTGCGTCGCTTATCGAGCAGCCCTTCAATCCAGACTCCCATCAATTCCGGCAATGTCAGAAGACGGATCGTGTGGCCGGTCGGTGCTGTATCAAAAACCAGTTTATCGAAATTCTGGCGTTCTTCCAAAATGATATGGATCAATTTATCAAACAGTGCTGCTTCGTCGGCGCCGGGAGAAGCTTTCGCCGTATCAAGCTGACGGTTCACTTCTTCCATCATGCTCGTGTGAACGGTCCCTTTGATATTTTCTTTCACACCTTTGATGTATTTCTCCGTTTCGATTTCCGGATCAATTTCAAGTGCATAGAGATTTTTGGCGATTTCTTTCGTATTGCCCCCGATTTTCTGGTTGAATATATCCCCGACATTATGGGCGGGGTCTGTCGAAATCAGCAAAGTTTTAAAGCCGCTGTCAGCGGATTTCGAGGCAATAGCGGCGGCTGAAGTCGATTTCCCGACGCCGCCTTTGCCCCCGACAAAAATAATGCTTTTCGATAAAACGTCCATTCCTTTACCTCTTTTCATTGAAATTAGCAGCAGCGGATTCCGGAAAGCGGTGATTTTTCCATGCCCATGCGCAAATGCCAGTCATGAAATTCTTCTATCATATAAGGATACAGTTCAAGCGTGTAATAATAGGCGGGATTCGGAATCCCCAGCATTTCCGAGTAAAGCATCAGCAGAAATAAATCGTCTTCCGCCCGCAGTTCCCGAGCAATTTCCGTTTTATGCGGATGTTCCAAAACTGCTTCGTACCATTTGATCAGCCTTTTTAAGTTATCGGTAATCGGCATTTCTCATCACCTCTTTTTCAGTAAGAAATGTGTATGTAACTGGACAATAAAAATGGAAGGGATCACATATAGTATGATCCCTTCTCCATGATTATTCTATTTTTTCGTTCCCCAGCAATTTTGAATTATCTTTGCTTGCGAGAACCTGTATAGCTGTGATGATGATCCATAAGGCGAAGACAAAGATAATGGCTCCGAACACGAACAGCAGCATATTAGGCGCTGCAGCGTACCATGCCCATTGCAGGAACACCTGCTGGAACATTGCCCAAAGGGTCATAAACATCAGGAAAATCATTGGAACAATGGTGATTACGTAGCTTCGGCCAAGCTGTCTCAGCCAAATGGAGATGAGCAGCAAACTGATACCAGCCAATAGCTGATTCGAGGTACCGAATAACGGCCACAGCAGATATCCGCCGGATCCGAAACCGTTCGGTCCTTCCGGAATCAGCACAAGTGCCGCACTCGCTACAACTGCGATTGTTGTTGCCACATGTTTTTTCTCCAAAGACGGGATTTTGTACTCAACCCCAAGTTCCGAAATGATATAACGCATCAAGCGGACAGATGTATCAAGAGTTGTTGCCGCAAAGGATACAACGATGACAGATACGATCGTTGAAGCGACGGCTGCTGGGATCATCAGGCCTGTAGCCAGTTGTGTCGCTCCTAGGATAAATGAACCGAGACCCGATCCGCTTGAAGCAGCGAAACTGCTGTAAGTGGCCAAGAATGCATCACGGTCAGGGAATAATGTGATAACTGCAATGATTGAAATCAATGCCAGTATCCCTTCTCCGACTGCTCCCAGGTAACCGACGAAGCGGGCATCTGTTTCTTTATCCAGCTGTTTCGAAGAAGTACCGGAAGAAACGAGTCCGTGGAAACCGGAAATCGCACCACAGGCAATTGTGATGAACAGCAACGGGAACCAGGAAATATCCGCACCCGGATTCGTCATTGGTGCTGTAATTTCAGGATTCGTGAACAATAAGCCAAGATACAGAATTCCCAGACCAACGATCAATTGATGGGAGTTGATGAAATCGCGCGGCTGGAGCAATTTCCATACCGGCAACGTCGATGCAATGTAAACATAAATCATGAGAACGATAATCCAGATAAAGAACGCTGTGGAAATCGCGCCAAGACCGAATAACCCCGCTCCTTCTTCTCCGCCCATGTAACGGACAAGGTCAATTTGAAGGAATTCGTATTGACTTGAGAAAATGGCGGTACCATACATAATTGCGAGTGCGATTAAAGAAGGCACAAGCATTTTTGTGTTTCTCTTATAAACCGCATAACCGATCCAGATGGCAAGCGGAATTTGGATGAATACCGGAATGACACTTGCCGGGAAAGAAATGAACAAGTTTGCGATAACCCAGGCAAAGACGGCGTTAACCATCAGCACAAGAATTAAAATGATGAAAAGAAATAATACTTTGCCGCGCTGTCCGATTAAGCGATGAGCCAGCGTTCCGACAGACTGTCCTTTATTTCTTACGGAAAGGACAAGTGTACCGAAGTCATGTACCCCTGCAGCAAATACCGTTCCAAGGACAACCCATAACACAGCGGGCAGCCAGCCCCAGTATACGGCAATCGCAGGTCCGAGAATCGGGGCAGCCCCGGCTACGGATGTAAAATGATGTCCCCATAAGACAAATTTATTAGTTGGGACAAAGTCGACGCCATCTTTGTATTTGTGGGCCGGCGTCACGTAATTTGGATCCAGACGGAAAATCTTCTCTGCTACAAATTTAGAATAAAAGCGGTAACCTAAAGCAAAGATAAAAAGTCCAATGGCCGCGAGTGCAATAGCATTCAAATCTCTCAACTCCCTCTTCTTTATATATTGGACAAACGCTTTCACGCTTGCCCTTTAATCATAGGTCAATGAAACAATTTTGTAAATGTTCCGTCTATTTAAATTTCAGTTAATTATTAACACCTTTTTCATAAAGCTTCAGTTTTGTGTAAACCGTTTCAAGAACCGGGACTGCAACTTCCAGGTCTTTCGCTCTTTCCAACAGATATCCCTGCAAATGATCTGCTTCAATCGGCTGGGATTTCTCCGCATCACGCTGCATCGAAGACTTCATCCCTTCGCCCAGGCTGTTGATTTTCTCCAACAGCTTATTGGAAATCCCATGCTCGATAGGAGCTCCGAATTTCTTCATCACTTCTTCCAGTTCGTTCAGCAGCGCCGTAATGGTCCGTTGGCCGGATTCGAGTTCGCGGATGGGACCAATCGGTTCTTCAAATAAAGTCGTGATGCCCGACATCGTCGTGATGAACAAGTATTTATGCCACATCTCCTGGTTGATGTTATCGCTCAGGATAAATTCAGCTTTTGTGCTTTCGAAAGATTGTTTCAAGCGTTCGATCCTGTCGCTTTGCTCACCGCTCCGTTCTCCGTAAACCAGTTGATTCAACGGACTGGTCTGGACAATCGTCCCATTTTCACCAAGAGTCGCTTCCACAAAGCACAGACCGCCAATGACCGACTGTTCACCGAAAGCTTCGACCAATTGATCGATGTGGGATATGCCGTTCAGCAGCGGCAGCACCATCGTCTCATCTCCGACAAACGAGCGCACATCTTCAATAGCTCCTGCCAGCTGGTAGGACTTCGTTGACAGCAGCACCACGTCATAGGCTTCAGGTTCGCTGTTTTTGGTAATCAATTTTGGGTTGAGGATGCAGTCGCCATTCGCGCTTTCTATCTTCAACCCGGTTGTTTCGAGCTCTTCCTTTCGTCTGTCACGCACCAAAAATGTAACGTCTTCCCCTTTTTCAAGAAGGCGGCCACCGAAATAGCCGCCAATCGCACCGGCACCGACAATGAGTATTTTCATTATTATTACCTCCTTTAAAATTATGCACACAAACTCTCACCTATAGTAAGAGATGAGAGTTTTATTGTGTGTTTTATGGCTTGAGGACCAGTTTTCCAATTGTCTTACGGCTCTGCAGCAGGCGATGAACGTCAGCCGCATCAGCGAGCGGATAGCTTCCGCCGATGGTGAGCTTCAGCTGGCCACTTGACATATAACTAAGCAACTCTTGTAAACTCTTTTGGAATAGTTCCGGTTTACGCATGATCTGCGGCAGGAAAAAGCCGATGACCGATTGGTTTTTTCTCATCAATTGGCCTGGATGAAATTGCGCCTGTTCTCCGCTGGCAGCGCCAAAAATGACGAGGCGGCCGAATGGCGCCAGGCATTTCAAAGTTTTATTGAAAACTTCACCGCCGACCATTTCAAGTGCCAGATCGACCCCTTTGTTATCAGTGATGCTTTTCACTTCTTCGACCCAATTCTCTTTTGTGTAATCGACGAGATGTGTCGCGCCTAACGCTTTTGCGTGTTCCAGCTTTTCCGCTGAACTGGCGGTGGCGATGATTTTTCCTGCACCGAATAATTTCGCGAGTTGAACGGCAATCGCCCCGACGCCGCCTGCTGCCGCGTGAATCAACACTGTTTCGCCTTTTTCAAGCCGGCCCATCGTTGTCAAGACATGATAGGCACTCAGCCCCTGCAGCGGCAATGCCACCGCCTGTTCAAAATCCACTTCGTCCGGAATCGGGATGAGTGTATTCGCATCGATTACCACATAATCAGCGTATGCGCCGGATTCGATCAACGCCGACACACGCATACCTACTTCGAACCTTTTGACCTTGCTGCCGGTTGCCGTAATTACACCTGCTGCTTCTGAGCCGGGAATGTATGGCAACGGAGTCGGCACCACATATTGCCCTTCACGGCGTGCTGTATCCGCATAATTGACGCCAATGGCTTTTACTTCAACCAGCACTTCGTTGTCACCGGGCTCCGGACGTTCTTCTTCTATATATTGGAGAACCTCTGGTCCGCCGTATTGTTCAAATTTGATCACTTTCATCTTTTTATCCCCCTCAACTAATATACTGTTCGGCTTCCAGAACAGCTGCCGCTATGTGCCGTTTGGTCGCATTGCTTTGTTCCGCATGAAGGCGACTGAGTTCATTGCTGACAAGGGCCATGCTGTCTTTTAATGCGCGGCCGCTTGAAATTCCCTGCATCATTTTTCGCGCAGACATTTCCACCTTCAGCAGCGCTTCGTCGAGCAATGCTTTAGTCAGTTCGATTTTCAACGTTTCTTTTTCATCCCCATTTTTGGCAAGCGCCTTTTGGGTTCGCAGCACGGCGGATTCTGCCGCGTACAGCTGGATGCCGATGTCGGCAAGTTTCATCAATGTTTCCTGCTGTTCCACCAATTTTTCTCCAAAAGTCTCAAAAGCCATGCCTGCAGCCAACAGGAAAACGCGGCGGATGGCATGAACTGCCTCTATTTCCCGGGAAATAATGCCGATTGATCCGACTTTCGGGTTGTTCATTTCGGCGACTGCCTGCGCGATATACTCCCCTAACGGCAGAGTTCCTTTGCCTGCCTGTTTCAGTAATCCACCTGGTATCAATAAGCGATTCACTTCGTTGGTGCCTTCAAAAATGCGGTTGATCCGTGAATCTCGGTACATTTGCTCCACTTTGTATTCTTTGATATAGCCGTAGCCTCCGTGCAGCTGCAGCGCTTCATCCGCTACAAAGTCGAGCGTTTCAGAACCATGCACTTTACAGACCGCGCATTCAGTGGCATATTCCATCAGGCGTTTCGCGATCAGGGCATGGTCTTCACTGTCATAAAGCCCGCCAAGTGCGTCTTCCAGATAACCGGCGGTGCGGTACTGCAGCGATTCCGATTCGAAGATGCGGACTGCCATCAACGCCAATTTCTCCTGTGTTGCCGGAAACTCTGATATCGCCTTGCCGAATTGCTTCCGTTCTTTCGTATAAGCAGCTGCCAGATGCAGTCCATATTTTGCGGCGCCCATACAGGCAGACCCCAAATTGAAGCGGCCGAGATTCAGGACGTTCAAAGCGATGATATGCCCTTTGCCGACTGTACCCAGCAGGTTTTCCACCGGTACTTCACAATTATCGAAGCTCACTGTGCGCGTAGAAGAACCTTTGATGCCCATCTTCGCTTCTTCTGCGCCAAGGGAAAGCCCCGGGAAATCCTTTTCTACGATAAAAGCGGTAAATGCAGTGCCGTCGACTTTTGCATAAACGATGAACGTATCCGAAAATGCCGCGTTGGTGATGAACATTTTACTGCCATTCAGTAAATAATGTGTACCTGCCTCGTTTAGGACCGCTGTCGTCCGGGCAGAAAGCGCATCAGATCCCGCTTCCGGTTCTGTCAGGCAATAAGCCCCGATAAATTCACCAGATGCCAGTTTCGGCAAATAATATTCTTTCTGCGCCGGTGTGCCGAAATATGTGATTGGCAGCGTAGCGATGCAGGTATGGTTCGAATGGGCGACGCCGTAGCCCCCAGCTGATCCAAGGTTCTCGCCGACAATGCCTTTACTGATTTTGTCGAGGCCCAGTCCGCCGTATTTTTCCGGTACACTATGCGCCAGTAAACCGAGTTCTCCCGCTTTTTGCATGAGTTCCCTCACCAGTTTGAAATCCTGTTGCTCAATCTTTTCGTTATTCGGGCGGATTTCCTTTTCCAAAAACCTTTTGGCCGTTTTGCCGATCAGCAGATGCTCGTCACTCACGTCTTCGGGTGTAAATACCGCTTCCACACCTGAAGGCTGGTAAAGGAAACTAGCGCCTGGATAATTCAATGTTTCATTGGTCATTCACTACCGCCTCCTTCACTAGATGTTTTTCAAGCACGCTGCGAAGATGATCCGGAATCTTTTCGGATTTCTGCGCTTTGAAGTCATAATACACGGCGCTTGCCTCCCCTGTTGCAATCAACTCGCCATTTTCCGCGTCTTCAATCCGGTGGACAATCGTAAAACTCGACCGGCCGATTTTCTGGACTTCAGAAACCACTTTCAATTTTTGATTGTAATATCCCTGCCGCACAAAATCGCATTTAGCGGAAGCCATAATGACTTTCCAATCCTCCAAGTCTGCCCCAAAGCCTATTTCAACAAAAAAGTCGGTACGCGCTTCCTCCAGATAGATAAAATAACTGATGTTGCTGATATGCCCAAGTGCATCGGTTTCGCAAAAACGCACTTTTACGTTCGTTTCGTAAGCCATTTCTCCACCTCATCCTTCGTTCCGTGTATTGATGCCATCCAAAACGATGCTGCTGTATTGTTCTGCAAGTTCAGCCGCCGTCAGTTCGCCGGCTGTATTGAACCACTGATAAGTCCAGTTGGTCATACCCAATATTGCCAGCGCCGTCATATCCGGCTGCAATTGCTTTCGGAATTCACCGTTTTCTGCCCCCTGCCGAATAACTTCTTCTATAGAAAGGCGAAATTGTTCACGTCTTTTTTTGATTTCCGTTGCGTTGTCATACGTGAGATGGCGCATTTCGCGGAAAAATACTTTGCCGCTGTCCCCGTTTCTCGCGATATCGGAAATCAGCAAGTGAATGATTCCTTTCAGCTTGGACTTTTGGCTTTCGCCGCTGTCGATGATTTTCTGCTGACGCTGCAGCAGATCATCGATATACTCTTTATGAATATCCATCAACAACTGTTCTTTGCTGCTGTAATAATAGTAAAACGTACCTTTTGTGACGTTCAGTGCTTCGACGATATCCTGAATCGACGTTTCGCTGAAGCCTTTTTTCTCGAAAAAGATGATACTCTGTTCTTTGATCCTGTCTTTCATTGCCTTACCTCACATTCTTTAAAGGGCGTGCATGCCTCCATCAACGATGACGACATCCCCCGTAATATAATCGGATGCTTTAGAAGCCAGGAACAAGGCGGCTCCTTTTAAATCTTCATCGGTGCCGAAGCGGTTCAACGGCGTCTGCTTCAAAAATTGCTCCTTGCCCCGTTCGATCAGGACCTCCGACATTTTCGTCGGGAAAAATCCCGGTGCAATCGCGTTGACATTTATATTGTGCTGGCCCCATTTTGCTGCCAGATCCTTTGTAAACGTGATAACCGCACCTTTGCTCGTGTTATAGCCGATGGTATTCATCAACTCCGGATCGATGCCGCCAAGTCCTGCGACAGAAGAAATATTGATGATTTTCCCGCTCTTTTGTTTGATCATCACTTGTCCTGCTGCCCGGCTCATCAGGAATGTCCCTGTAACGTTAACGTTCATCACTTTCTGCCAGGCTTCGAGCGGCATTTCTTCCGCCAGCGCGCCCCATGTCGCTCCTGAATTATTCACCAGAATATCGACCGATCCGAATTCTTCTACGGTTTTCCGGATGACGTCTTCAACTTCCTGTTCATTTGTAACATCACATTTCAATGCGAGCGCTTTGACGCCAAGCCCTTTTAACAGCTCAGCCGTTTCCTCGCATGCTTCCAGTTTTCTTGAACAAACTACAACGTTTGCCCCTGCTTCCGCGAATCCCTGCGCGATTTGGGCACCAAGACCACGTCCTCCGCCGGTAACGATTGCGGTTTTTCCTTCTAACTTAAATAAATCCATAACATGCATGCAAAGTCCCCTCCAGTCATTTTGTTTTCTAACATACCTACCAGTTGGTATGTTCAGAATACTTAAACATTATTCTACCTTTGCGGCACCACTATTGCAATAAAGATTAGAAGATTGTTTGAACATACAAAGCCCCGGTGATTGTTTAATCACCGGGGCACTAAAATTATTTATCATCACTATTTTTCTTCTTCTCGTCACTTTCCTGGCGCTGTTCTTCTCCAGCTTTATCCGCTTCTTTAAAATCTTCGTTGTAATGTACTTCCTGAGCTTTCTTTAATCCGTTATTGTCATCTGTCAATCTTTCGTGAGGCTGCTTGTTGTCTGCCATCTTAATCCTCTCCTTTGTTCGTAGATGAATTTTTGGTTATACCATTCTTTTCCCCGCGTGTACGCAATTAAACGTCTAATCGGGCAGGCAGGTCCGAAGTTCCAGCAGGTCGATATTTCCGCCTGAGAGGACGACAGCGATTTTTTCGTCTTGCTTCCCCGCTTTGCCTGTGAGGACGGCGGCGATGGCCGTAGCTGCTGAAGGTTCAATAAGTTGTTTGGTGCGTTCGATGAAAAATTGCATAGCGTATTTTATTTCTTCTTCTGTTACAAGTACGATGCCATCTATATATTTTTGCAGAATAGGAAAAGTCAGTCCGCCGGGTTGTGAGGTGCGCAGACCGTCCGCGATGGACTGGGTGCCGGACACTGCTGTGATCTTTCCAGTTTCGAGTGAAAGAAAAGTATCGTTGCCGCTTTCCGGCTCGACTCCGATGATTCTGACGTCCGGCTTGCTTTCTTTTACGGCCGTCAAAATCCCGCTGATCAATCCACCGCCGCCCACCGGCACTACGATGACATCGACATCCGGCAATTGCTCGAGGATTTCGAGGCCGACTGTGCCTTGTCCTGCAATGATATTCGGATGGTCATAAGGCGGGATATAGACGCCGCCGTTTTCTTCCGCCAATTCCTTTGCGCGTGGTATACGGTCGGCGGATGTGAAACCACAATATTCCACTTTTCCGCCATACGCCTCGATTGCCGCCACTTTTGCGCGGTTTGCGTCTTCTGGAACCACTATTACAGCCGGAATCCCAAGCTTCCCGGCGATAAAAGCGACAGCCTGTCCGTGATTTCCGGATGATGCCGCCGTGATAAACTTTGCTCCTTCCTGCACCGCCTGTTTTACCGCGTTCGCAGCTCCCCTGATTTTAAACGAGCCTGTTTTTTGCATATGCTCTGCTTTCAGGAAAATTTTCCTGCCGGCTTGTGCGTTCAGCAATTCCGACTCCAGCAGCGGCGTCTTATGGATAATATCTTTAATTTCTTCTCGAGCATTTTCGATATCACGTAAATTGACCATCCGCTCCACTCCTTTATGAAGGAAATTTTACCACAATCCGACTGATTATTCTGTCAACAACCAATCCAATTTGCTCTGAGTATTAAAGGAAGTGGGAGTACGGTAAACTGAGACTATGAAAATTTAACAATTGCGAGGTGAGGATTTTGTTGAAACGATTGGTGGTCACCGGGTATAAACAGCACGAGCTGGGGATTTTCGACGATAAAAATCCGGGCGTCCGTTTTATAAAGAAAGCGCTGGAAAACCGCTTTCGCGCATTAATTGATGAAGGCTTGGAGTGGATTCTGGTCAGTGGTCAGCTGGGAGTGGAGACATGGGCTGCAGAAGTCGCCATTGAGATGAAGGAGGAATTTCCTCACTTGAAATTCGCGCTTCTCACACCCTTTTTAGAACAGGAAAACAAATGGAATGAAGCAAACCAGGAAAAATATAAAGAAATCGTTCGCCAGGCGGATTTCCATCGAAGCCTGACGAACCGCCCCTACGAAGCTCCGTGGCAATTTATCGAAAAGAATAAATTTTTCCTGCGAAATTCTGATGGCATCCTGATTATGTACGACGAAGAGACGGACGGCTCGCCGAAATTCATTAAAAAAGAAGCAGAGCAATACGCCGAAAGGAATGATTATCAGGTCATGCTCATCACAGCCGACGATTTGCGGGTGGTTACGGAAGAAGAGCAATACGACAGCTGGGAATAAATCCGGAAATCTCCTGTGCATATTTCAATACCGACAGGGTATGGAGAAAGGAGATACTAATTTCGGAGGTGCAGCAAAATGGAAGAACCGACAAATGCAATAATCCAATCTTCACTCGATGCGCTGATGCAAGATGAAAGTTTTTTGCCGGAACTGACTGAAAACATGCGGCAACAAGCTTTCACTTCACTCAGTGCCATCCTCTCAACACCGAACAAAGTCCATAAATCCTATTTGCGTGTTCCATTGGATAATGGAAAAGTTGTGCGCATCCCATCATTCCGGGTACAGCATAACGATGCACTCGGGCCTTATAAAGGCGGGATCCGTTTCCACGAAAGTGTCAACGAAGACGAAGTCATGAACCTGGCTTTCCTGATGACATTAAAGAATGCCTTGCATAATGTGCCGTTCGGCGGAGGCAAAGGCGGGATCGTCATCAACCCGCGTACTTATTCCGAGAAGGAGTTAAATACGATTTCCCGAAAATACGTCCGTTATTTTGCGGATGTCATCGGACCGGATAAAGATATTCCGGCACCGGATGTTGGTTCCGGAGAACGGGAAATGGACTGGATGATGGCGGAATACAAGAAAATCCATCACGGTACCCCTTATCTGGGCAGTTTCACCGGTAAATCGGTGGTAAACGGCGGCTCAAAAGGAAGACGTGAAGCGACCGGGAAAGGCGTTTATTTTTCATTCCGTTATATGATCCATGATTTCCTGAAGGAAAAAGAAGAATTATTGTCATCAACGGACAATGTCTTCGCCAGAACCACATTGGATATGGCGCACCGTCCACTGAAAGTGGCCGTGCAAGGCTTCGGTAACGTTGGTTCCGTAACGGCGCATGAGGCCTATAAATGTCCATTGGTCGACAACACCGTCGTGGCTGTCAGTGACCGCAACGTAACTTTATATAATGAAGAAGGACTAAATATCCCGGCGTTGATCGCATTCTCAGCGAAAAATAAAGGAGATCTTCCGACAACAGAGGAGCAACTAGCGGAAGCCGGCGCAAAAGCAGAAATCCGCGGACGCGATGAGCTTCTTACACTGGATGTGGAAGTGTTATTCCTAGCGGCGCTGGAGAACCAGCTGCACGAAGGCAATATGGAAGACATTAAAGCTCGGATTATTGTTGAAGGTGCAAACGCGCCGACAACAGAAGAAGCTGATAATTACCTTAGCGATAAAGGTGTCGTCATCATCCCGGATATCCTGGCGAATGCCGGCGGGGTTATCGTGTCGTATTTCGAGTGGCTCCAAGGCCGCGAAACCCAGTACGATTCAGAAGACGAAATCTACCAAAAACTTGTCGCCCAAATGAAGAAAACTTTCGATATGATCCTGCCGCAGTTCTACGGAGATCCATTCCCGCTCCGCCAAAATTGTTACATCCATGCGGTGTCTCGATTATCTAAAGTTCTTTATAAGCAAGGGAAGTTATATTGAACAGAAAAGCGACGGTGCCCGTTAAGCTCTGAAAGGCAAGAGATGAGCCAAATGTAATTTGGCTCATCTCTTTGCGACGAAGCTAGCGCAGCGATGCAGGAGCAATAAGGGTTTGGACGATTTGGCGAAGCGGCTTGTTTTCAGCCGCATAGCCTCGAAAAGCGGAAGTGCCTGTTCAGCTCTGACAGGTATAAGGCGAATCAGCGCAGTGGCGCTCTTTGCCGCATAGCTGGTTTGCCTTATATCCCGAAGAGCTAGGCACTGGAGACTAGACACGAAGTGGCTTATGACCCGAAGAGCTGGGCAAGCGGAGTCTAGACAATAAGAAAAGCGAAAGCGCCCATTAGCATTAAAAAAGCTGAAGTCCACAAGGGCTTCAGCTTTTTTTAGGTGTTTCTTTCGATTTTTTCGCTTTTCGCCCGCGAAAAGCATCCATTTGTCTCTTATCTTTGGCTTTTTGATCAAATTAACTCTCTAATTTTCTCTTGACCAGCTTCTTTTACTGCTTTTTCTAATCTTGGAAAGCAGCATAATATCGTTTATCGACGTTCAGGAAATTATATCAACGCTCAGGAGATTATATCGACGTTCAGTGAATTATATCTACGTTCAGGAGATTATATCAACGCTCAGTGAATTATATCAACGTTCGCCCGGATTTGCTTCCACCCTCTCACTGTTTTAGAGCAATCAGCTGGAGTGAACCCACCAATCAACTTTCTTTTTGCTTTTCCCCTTCTCTCCGCATATACGAAATAGCGTATGCCGGGTTACGGAAATGCAGGATGGGATCATCCGTGCATTCGACGCCTTCTGCCAGGATAGTTGGATCATACAGCAACCCTTCCGCTTCGTCAGTCTTTTCTGTTAGCACTATGCGCCCGAGTTCGACTTTCTTTCTATCCTCAGCCCAGTCTTTCGTTGGGTCATCTACAGGATCATCTGTATCTCCAATCACCGCTATCAGACGGAAAGCCGTTTCACCTCGAATTACGCGTTCTTCCAGCTCTTTCTCAAAATCCCCTTTTTTCACGGACGCAGCCTCCACTGGATTCAACGACTCCACGCCCGCTTCCGGATGCCACTGGAATTTGACGGGTATGCGCTGGCCAGTGCCGTTAACCAGGTAAAATGCGTGAATGGAATGGTAGAGACCGGTCGCGAAACTAGCCGGACTCTGCATTTTCCGGATGATGCGGATTGCTGCTCGGCTTTCGGGATATTTGATGAACAATTTGATGAGATCCCGCAGCCGGGGTTTGCCCTTTTTAAACGATTTCGCGATATCCAGCATTTCCGTAAACACTTCCGGAGTGCGCGAAAAGAATATCGGAGACGTAACGCCGACGCTGTTCATTACTTGGCCATCCGGCAACTGGAATTGCACAGCCATTCCTTTTACCGGTGATAAATTATCCGTCCAAAATGGATCTGGAGAACTGTGCGAAAATCGCACCACAGCTTTGGTCGTCCCTTCCCGGAGATGGCGCGCGACGGTCCAATTCTTCCCTTCGCCGTTTGCTGTGAATACGGCTTTATATCCCGTCCCTCTTGAATGCGCGCGTCTATAGGTTTTATGTTCCCCAAACACTTTCTCGATTTTATTGACTGCGGTTTCCGCAAGCTTTTCCTTCGCCATCCAATCACCTCGTCCTGCTGTATTTAAATTACAAACTTGCCTTTCCATACCCGCTATTGAATACTTTTAAAGATAACGGGAATACATCACTATAAATGAAAAAGGAGGCAATACAATGGATGTTAAACACGGCAACAATAAATTCTATGTTGAAAAAGACTCTGAGGAAATGGCTTCACTTGCTTATGCACCGGACGGCGATGTGCTGACGGTCACTCACACGGAAGTGTCACCTGAACTTTCCGGGCAGGGCGTCGGCAAGCAATTGGTGAGCGAAGTGGTGCAATACGCACGTAATGAAGGCAAAACCATCGATGCCCAATGTTCATTTGCGCGTGGCGTCATTGAAAAGACTCCGGAATTTCAGGATGTTCTAAAGAATTAATGCCCAAAAGCATATCCGTTTTGCGGGTATGCTTTTTTCAACCCTTTGCCATTTAGACATCCGATCATTTTTTTGAAAGGAAGTGCAGGCATGGATTATACACTGGAAGAAGCAATCAGCCGATTTGCGCAGCCGGTCAATGGCTTGAATGATTTGGAACCATTGATGGAAGCAGTAGGCGACGCGAAAATCGTCCTGCTGGGTGAAGCTACGCATGGAACATCAGAATATTATCAATGGCGCGCCGAATTCTCGAAACGGCTGATTCAGGAAAAAGGATTTACGCTTATTGCAGTGGAGGGTGATTGGCCGTCCGCTTACCAGGTCCACCGCTACATCAATAATTTTACCGAAGCGGATGAAACCGCCCGGAATCTGCTCAAACAAGCATTTACCCGCTGGCCAACGTGGATGTGGGCCAATGAAGAAATTGCTGGTTTTATTGATTGGCTGAAGGATTATAACGCTTCACTAAATCAAAAGATCGGTTTTTACGGAATCGATGTGTACAGCCTTTGGGAGTCGATGGAAGAAGTGATTCATTATTTGAATGATGTGGATCCTGAAGGCGGAGACGTGGAACTGGCGAAGCAGGCATTTTCCTGTTTCGATCCGAGCAATAGGAAACCCGAGAAATATGCAATTTCCTATGCGACTTTTTCGGAGGGCTGCATCGATGAAGTCACCCAGTTGCTTGCTTCCATCCGAAGCAACGCGGAGAATTATACAAATGAAGAAGAAGCCGACCTGAATCTGCAGATCAACTCACTGGTTGCGAAAAACGCGGAAGAATATTACCGCGCAATGGTCAGAAGCGGTGCAGAGTCCTGGAACATCCGTGATCACCATATGGTGGAAACGGTCAATGAATTGCGGAACTATCACGGCACCGATGCCCGTATTATCATCTGGGAGCATAACACGCATATCGGCGATGCACGGGCGACGGATATGAAAGACGATAAGATGGTAAATGTCGGGCAATTGCTGCGCGAGCAGAATCCGCCTGAAGATGTCTTCGCCGTTGGTTTTGGTTCGTACGAAGGCACTGTCATTGCAGCGGAAGCATGGGAAGCGCCGTATGAAGAAATGGTGCTGCCGCCTGGCAGGAAGAATTCATGGGAAGAATTGCTGCACCGGACCGGCGCACATGATAAATTGCTGATTTTCGATGACAGCAACCGACGCCTGTTCGATCGCTGGATCGGACACCGGGCAGTCGGAGTCGTTTATAACCCTGAGCACGAAGCTTATGGCAATTACGTGCCGTCCATGATTTCAAAACGTTACGACGCGTTCCTGTTCTTTGACCGTACACATGCGTTGAAGCCGCTTTAGAATGCAAAAAGCCAACTAAGGTTGATTCCTTAGTTGGCTTTATTAAAATCCATTCATTAACATGCTTTAACGGAATTCACCGTCAACGACGTTATAGAGGAAATTCCAGTTATCCGCTTTGTAAAGCTCATGGAATGTCAGGCGATCCCCGTTGCCGAGTGTAACATGTTCATTTGAAATCGCAACAACCATAGCAGTGGAAGTATTATCCAAGTTTAAATAGACATCTCCGATAGATGGGCGGATTGCATCACGCTCACGGATTTTGTCAATCAATTCCTTGTCCGCTTCCAGCTGGCTGGCATCGACTTTTGACTTATCGTAATAAACGATATCTTTGCTTCCTTCTGCCTCACCCGGCTGCATGACGAAGAATTCTCTGAATTTCACTGTATTTTGTCTGGTCGTCACCACATTCTTGCCTTCCACTGATTCCACTTTCTCGAATTCATTGAGGGAATAATGGTCCATATAATCCGGATCCGGTTTACTGATCAGGATATAGCCGCCTTCTTCCGGCCCTATATCATCCCGCAAAGTATAGCGGGTCCCGAAGAATAGGAAAGAATCGAGATGCTGCGGCTTATAGAGTGAGACTTCATCCGCTTTGCAATCCACTTGTTCCATGTCTTTGATCCGGAACAGGTGAACGGATTTCTTGGCCAAAGGTTTGACCGAATAGACTTTATGCAATTCGTTATTATAATAGACAAACTGCCCTTTTCTAACTTGAATTAATTTCATCTTTTTCCCTCCGATACTCTCATACGTCTTGCGTTAAATTCTAGAGGATTTTTTAATGGAAGTCCAAGCATCCATCTATATTTTTTGGTATGTTTAAGTTTAAGTTTGCTGATAAGGAGCTGATAAGTATGGAATACGAAAATCGCGACGAATATATCATTAAAAAATACCAGCAGGATGAAGCGACAATGATCCAGCTTTTTGTTAACTGGTCACTGCAGAATAACCTGGATCCGGTTCAGCTTTATCAAAGAGCCTATCCTGCCCAGTCGCAAAATGATGCGCTGGTCCGCGCTGTCGAAGAAGCAGATCCGTCTGAATTTGAAATCAGCAATGAAACCCTTCTTGACGTACTGCAATTGTTTGGAAATGACGATCTTGCTTTTGTCGCTTCCGAAGAAATGGAAAAATTGGAACGTAAATAAAGAAAAGCGGAAGCGAGAGATAGCCCAAACTTGTTTGGGACTATCTCTTGCGACGAAGCAGCGCAGCGATGCAGAGACAGGAGCAGCCTTTTACCCGAAGAGCTGGGCCGCTGGAGTCTAGACAATAACGAAAAGCGTCACAAAGCGTTCGCTCTTTATTTGCGTTTTTTCCGCAATTCTTTCGCTTTGTTCTCTATATAGCTTGTCCGAAGATTTTCATACCGATTCGAAGCTACATTACTGTAAATTTTGCTGAAACGGGCAGTTTCATTGTTTTCCTCTTCTGCCGGTTCTTCGGGAGTTTCATCTACCGGCTCGGGCTCAGCAGCAGCTTTTTCTTTTTTCGCTGATTTTTTTTGTTTTTCCTCTGCTTTTTCAACCGGTTCTTTAGTGGCTGCCACAGGTTCTGTTTGAATTTCTGCTGGTTCTGGTGTTGGCTGTTGCTTTGGTTCCGCTGCCGGCTCCACCGTTTTTTCTTCTGCTTTCGGTGCTGGCTCAGCCGGCGGTTCTGTGACTTCTGGAACCGGTTCTGCAGCAGGCTCCTTCACTTCTTCCGTTTCCGGTGTTTTGTTCAATTCTGTTGTTTCATCTTTTTTCTCCATTATTGCTCCCCCTCCCTTTTCTGCTTCCTGCTAAATAGACTCACGAGAAAAATTCCCTAATTATTGCGCTGTTAAACCAAAAACGAACTCCAAAACATGGCTGTGTCCGTTTTCTCCATAATGCTATTCCCACCGGCTTGCCATTCGGCTAATGTTTTCAAGCGTTACCGAGCCTTTTTGCAGAGGCAGCGGACAGGATTTATTAAATTCATGGATTTTTTCATTGATACTCGCTAACCGCAGAGGAAGGTCTTTTTTCTTGCCGGCCTGCAGCTGTTCGAGCACCCCCTGAATCTGATCGCGGATTTCATGCTGCAATTTCAGCCAATGCGGCTTGTATCCGGCTTCATTTGCGATGCGCTGAAAATGCTGAAAAAGATCCCCTGAAAAATATTCTGCCGGCAACGGTTTACCGGCGCCCGGTAAATTATCCATTCCACCGGTCTTCTCGTATTCCTTTAGGATTTCCCCGATCAGATCTGTGCGAATTTCCTGTTTTTCTTCCGCCATTTCCTCCAGCCCCTTAGAAAATCATTTTCCGAATGATGAAGGCATGACAACCGCAACTACTGTACCTGTTGCACAAACTGTTCCGCCAGCCGCAACTTCTATATTCACTTTGAATTTTTTCGGATGGATTTCTTCCACTTCACCTACCGCTGTTAATGTGACGCCCTGCGGAGTCGGCTTCAGGTAATCGACATGCAGCGAGGCCGTAACAAAACGCGGCGGCTCTTCTCCACTGCCTGGTTCAAAACCATTTTTTCTATGCAATGCCAATGAAGCCGAGCCTGTTCCGTGGCAATCGATAAGTGAAGCAATCACGCCTCCGTAAACAAATCCCGGAATGGCCGTATGCTCACTGCCGGGTTCGTATTCGGTAAAGGTCTTATCCCCTTGCCACCTTGTCCGGAAATGATGGCCGTGCTCATTCAAACGTCCGCATCCATAACAATGCGCAAATTCTTCCGCGTATTCATCCTGAATTGCTGTAATCGGGGTATCACTCATTCTTTTCTCCTCTTTCCTTGAAATATTTTCGGCTATTTTTTGTAAGATATTACCTCAATTTTAGCATAATAACGAAAAAAAGAACGAACTATTCTGAATCTCATTGGCATAGTGGATTGTTTAAAACTATATAGGGCGGGAAAAGAAATAGAGATCAGGAAAGGAGTTTGATACGAATGAAATGTTATAGTGTAGCACCTGACCAGGATGCAACCCGCTGGATCGTCAAACTGGAGGACGTGGCTCCGACCGAGTCATTCCCAAGCAAAGACGGAGCGATTGCTGCTGCTGAAGAACTCGCTAAAGACAATACACCGAGCAAACTTCAGATTCTGGATAAGGACCATAACATAGTTGAAGAACGAGAATATTAAAAGGAAAGTGGAAGTGCCCATAAGAGCCGGGCGCTGAAATTTGTAAAGAAAAAAGCGGATCGCCTAAGCGATCCGCTTTTTTTGATGAAATTGGGCAAATAGAAAAGCACAGCCCTTTTCATCAGGCTGTGCTTCCCTTGTTGCAGCTTCTCCACTCTCGGAGAAGTTTACGCACGCGGAAAATTTGTCGATCATACTTCTACATTCTGATAAAGGTTGACGAATGTTCTAAATCTCGTCAATACAGCTTCCTGTTCTGTCTGCATCTTTAGATTTTCGTCGCATTTACCTCTCAGCGAATCCGTTGTTCTGCAGTCAGATATTCAGTTGCACTTACACAAAAAACTTACCAAACTTCGTCTGAAACACTTTCTCTTCAGAAAACTTTACAAACTTGGTACCCGACGAGATCACAATCGTCAGTAAAGCAAATTTTCCGCCAAGGCTGTGCATGTCCTCGTCTGGAGGCGATTGTAAACTACTAACCTGTTTACTCGTTTCTCCCTACGGTGGTTCCGCCTTGTACTCTCTAGATACCACCTTCAAATATTTCTTAAACCTCATTTATAAGAATTTTTAAATTTATTTGATAAATAGTTTTTACTTTTTTCCGCTTGCCCGCTATACTTGGAATAGTTCGATAACCGTAATAAAAGGAGCGAGATAAATGGTCAAGAGTATGCCCGCACGTTCAGAAGTCAGCATTGATGAAACATGGGATCTGCAGTCTTTATTCGCATCAGATGAAGCTTTTCATGATGCACTTTCTGCCCTCGAAAAAGAAGTGGATGCATTCGCCTCAACCTATAAAGGAAATACCAAAAATGCATCAACAGTAAATACATTATTAAAAGCTTACGCTGAAATAAATGAAAAATTTGTTCCGGTGGGTACATACGCAAGCCTTAAAATCAGCACAGACCAAACCGATGATGAAGCTCAGATGCTGTCGAGTAAATTCGGTTCCGCGGCGGCTAAAGTGAACAGCAAGCTGTCGTTCGTCACCAGTGAATTATTGGCATTGCCGGATGAAACGCTGGAGCAGGCGATGCAGGAATCCGATGAGTTCAAAGTATATTTGGAGAAATTGATCCGCAAAAAGCAGTATCAATTGCATTCGGAAGTGGAAAAGACACTTGCCGCTTATTCATCGACATTCAACGCGCCATACGGCCTCTACAACACGACGAAAATGGTGGATATGTCATTCGATGATTTCGAAGTGGATGGCAAAAGTTATCCGCTAAGTTACGTTTCGTTCGAAGGCGACTGGGAAGCGGAAACGGATACTGCCAAACGCCGCGCAGCTTTTAACGCATTTTCGCAGAAACTGAAAGATTACCAGCATACCACTGCGAAGACGTACGATATGCAGCTGCAGACGGAAAAAACTACTTCCGACCTCCGTGGCTATGATTCCATCTTCGATTACCTGCTGTTCAACCAGGAAGTGGACCGTTCGCTGTATAACCGCCAAATCGATTTGATCACCAGCGAATTAGCACCGCATATGCGCAAATACGCAAAATTGCTGCAAAAAGCGCACGGCCTTGAGAAAATGACATTTGCCGATTTGAAGATTTCGCTGGATCCGACTTACGAACCGGAAATTACAGTAGAAGAATCGAAGAAATACATCAACGACGCGCTTGGCATCATGGGCGAAGATTATCTTGAAATGATCGAACGTTCTTATTCGGAACGCTGGATCGATTTCGCCCAGAACAAAGGCAAGTCGACTGGCGCTTTCTGTTCGAGTCCTTACGGCAACCACCCGTATATCCTGATTTCATGGACTGGCCGCATGAACGAAGTATTTGTGCTGGCGCATGAACTAGGCCATGCCGGACATTTCTACAACGCCAACCGCGCTCAAAATATCTTCAACGCGCGTCCATCGCTTTACTTTATCGAAGCCCCTTCAACGATGAATGAAATGCTGATGGCCAACCACCTGCTCGAGAATTCGAAAGATCCTAAATTCAAACGCTGGGTCATTTCATCGATTGTTGCACGGACGTATTACCATAATTTCGTGACGCATCTTCTCGAAGCTGCTTATCAGCGTAAAGTGTATGAACGCATCGATGCGGGACAAAGCGTCAATGCAGGAATTCTTAATAACCTGAAACGCGGGGTTCTCGAGGAATTCTGGGGCGACACTGTGGAAATCAATGACGGCGCCGAGCTTACTTGGATGCGCCAGCCTCACTACTATATGGGCTTGTATCCTTATACGTACAGCGCCGGGTTGACCATTTCAACACAAGTATCGAAACGCATCCTTGAAGAAGGCCAGCCGGCTGTCGACGAATGGCTGGAAGTGCTGAAAGCCGGCGGAACCAAATCGCCGGTCGAGCTGTCCAAAATGGCTGGCATCGACATCACAACCGATCAACCATTGCGCGACACAATCGCCTATATCGGCGAATTGATCGATGAGCTCGAGAAATTAACTGAAGAAATTGAAGGCGAATAAAAATTTTTTCGGGTTATATAAAAAGCGTGCCGCATCTCACCGATGCGGCACGCTTTTTTAGCTTTGTTATAGAATCCGGACGTAAAATAGCTGAACGCTGATATATTTTGCTGAGCGCCGATATAATTTCCTGAACGCCGATATAATTCGCTGAACGCCGATATAATTCGCTGAGCGCCGATATCCGCTATTAGACAACCCACACAAAGAAAATAAGCAGCAGAAAAGCTGTCAATAAGCTTTACTGACTTCGAAATTCCTAAAAAAACTTAGATCTAAAGATAATTAGATGCTTTTCGCGAGCGAAAAGCGAAAGAAACATGCTTTCAAGGTTTATTTTCGATAACAAGCTAAAAGCGTGCCGCATCTCACCGATGCGGCACGCTTTTTTTATCTTCTGTTCTTTCTCCAAATCAATGCCTGCTCAAGAATGATCGCAATGATGGTTCCTGTGATCAGGCCATTTGATAAGGTCGACGCCAGCACACCCGGCAGTTGGGCCATGCTTTCCTGCGGCACGAACATGATGCCGACACCAATCATCAAGCCGAAAGCAGAGACTTTATACGCCTGCATCCGGTCGGCTTCCTCTTCCAATTCCTTGAATGCCATTTCCACCATCTTCGTGAAAATCGCAAAGATTACTGCATAGGCGACAGGTGCCGGCAAGGCAGCGAGCAACGCCATGATATTCGGGAACAGGCTGATTGCAACTACCAGGAAACCGCCGACGATGAACGGCTTTAATGATGGCGTCCGTGTCGCGCTGACAAATCCGGCTGCCCCTGATATCGGCACCGGTCCGATGGAAGAGAACAACCCGGCAAGGATGTGGTTCAAACCGGATGCGACGGAACCTTGTTTGACCCGGTCCGGCTGATGGATACCGAATTCATTTTTCAATAAATACTCCATGACCCGCATCGATGCCATCATATTGGCAATCAGCAGCAGCGTTAAAAACAATGAAGTGACGAACATGCCGCTGTCCCAAACGAGCGGACCGAACACCAGCATCTGCGGCAGCGAGATGAAAGTGCCGGCATCGAATGGCACGGATTCCGTTTTGCCGATTATCAGGAACAGGAGCCAGCCTGCCGCAATCGCAAAAAGGACAGAATAGCGGTTGACCCACGGGATTTTATTGCCCATGAAGTAGAAAGTAGCGACAACAACCGCTACTCCCGCCATGAATACGACGAGGTCGACGGGTTCACCCGGTGTTGTGATTCCGAATAAACCCGACATGATTGATTCGCTGATTTGCAGCACCAATAATAATAAATAAACAAATGTAATAGTCGGCGTAAACAGGCGGCGCATTTTACCTACCAGACCGGTGTAGGCGAAAATGATGAACAGCACACCGCTGTAAAGCATGCCGCTTTGCAGCGCCTGGAGCGCATTTTCAGCAGTGGCGTAAAGCGAACCGACAAGGCCGGCATAAACGATATAGATGCCCCACCATAGTCCGGCTGGTCCTTCGTTGATCGGCATTCTATGGCCGATGAATGCCTGCAGCAAAACAGCGACGCCGAGAACGAAAACCGTTCTCTGGACGAATAATGCCGTATCCGCTGTATCCATTCCGAAGACGCTTGCTATGGCGATCGGTGCGGCAATGGATGAGGCTAATAAGAACACGGCCCATTGCAGGCCGCCAAATAAATTTTTTATCATAAGTAAATCTCCAATTCGTTAAGTATAACCATGCGGTATCAGTATACACCTGTTTTACCCCAACAAAAAGAGGTCCTGAATTTTGTCAGGACCCCTTTTTGCCGTTATCGTTTTCAGAAGTATGTTCCACTTCATCCTGTTCCGGCTTATCATCTATAGACAGCGGATCGTCGCTGTTTTTCATATCATAATTAACGGAATACCCCTGATCTTCCAAATGCTGAACTTGTTTCTTCGAAGCTCTGATCAGCAACCAGATAATCAGCATTGAAAGAATGAAGATAACAATTACGGAAATGATACCCGGGATGTACTCTGATTTATCTTCTGGAAAGTATAGAAAATCCATCGTGCTTACCCACCTTTATCTTCAAGTTTCAATTTATTATACATGATTCATTTATGGAATGAAGAAATGAAGGTGAACGTTTAGTGGCGATTAAAGAAAAGCGCCCGCTGGAGTCTGGACAATAGAAAAGCGGAAACGGCCGTTCAGCTCCGACAAGCATAAGACACGCTGGCGTAGTGGCATGTTTTCAGCCGCCTAGTCAGTGGGGCTTATGACTCGAGGAGCTGGCCCGTTGGAGTCTGGACACAAAAAAGCACAAACGTTAAAAGCAGCCACCGGATATCCACTCCGGTGGCTGCTTCATATGTTCATTCACTTTCTGCAACTACAGTAAAGCGCTTATTGATATGCCAGCCGTTTTCGATTTCATCGACCAGCGCAATGGCATAATCCTTATAGCTGATGTAACTTTTGCCTTTCCTGTTGACGAGAAAAGCATCTTCTCCGATTTGGTACTTGCCGGTTCGCTTACCTTCGGGATCAAAGAAAGCTGCAGGGCTGAGGAACGTCCATTGGATTCCTTCCGCCTGTTCAAGATCTGCAAGGTTTTGAGATTGATTCAACGCGATAGCTTTAAAGGCTTCCGGAAATTCAGGCGTTTCATTCAATCGGGTCGTTTTCGCTTCATCGACGAACAGGCTGCCTGCGCCTCCGACCACCAATAGCCGCGTATCTTGTGCTTCTTTCAGTGCATTGATCAGTGACCGTCCTGCTTCCACATGCTGCTCCGCTTTTTCGGGCGGCACGCCGAAAGCATTGACGACAGCATCGAATTGTTTCAGATCATTGGCATCAAGTTCAAAAATGTCCTTCTCCAAAACCGCTGCGTCTTCTCCTTCAGGGAGTTTCTGTGAATCCCTCACAATCGCTGTCACTTCATGGCCTCTGGATTTCGCTTCCTTCATGATGAGGCTGCCAGCTTTTCCTGTTGCGCCGATGATTCCGATTTTCATTAGAATCCCTCCAGTTTATTCGCTAAGGCATACTGTAAATCCGCTGCTTATTCGACCGGTTTTTGCGTCGTCACTTTTTTCCAGTGGACAATATCATCATCCTGATCGAACTCAATAATGATATCTGTAACATTCGGAACACGTTTATTGATTTCTGCCGCTATATACTCACGGATTTCATCCGCTTCCTTAATCGTCATATCCGGTTCGACTTCCACTTTCAATTCAACGTGAAGATCATCGCCTTCACGTATAACAGCCATGTCCTGAATATCATTGATTTTTGGATGCTTCATGATTTCATTGCCCATACGTTCTTCCATATCCAAATCCGCCACACCAAGAACACCGGCTGCATTATCAAGGAATATACGTCCAACTACAACGACCAGCATAATTCCGATAATGACTGAAGCGTATCCTGTAGCGCTGTGGAACGGCGTATAAGTTGCGATAACAATGGCAATCAACGCAAGGACCGCCCCGCCAACTGCCACGTTGTCTTCAAGGAATACAAGTTTTGTCGCCGGATTGGCATTTTTCACATTTTTATAGGCTAATGGAACAATTTTCATTCCTTTAGTTTGTTCTTTCGGCAAGTTATGTGTAATTTCTTTCATGGCTTTATGCAAAACAAATAATTCAAGAATAATTGCTACGCCCAAAACACCGACATTCAACCAGAACCAATCTTCCGAATGTGTTGCAGACTGGATATGGTGGATTCCTTCAATAATTGTTTCGTAAGCCAGGATGCCGACAATCAGCACCGCTCCCAATAGAACCAGGTTCACGAGGCGTCCAAAACCTCCAGGAAATCGTTCCGTCGGACTCTTCTTACTGAGCCCTGATCCGATAAATACGAAAAACTGGTTTGCCGCATCACCGAAACTGTGCATCATCTCAGCGAACATGGCGACATTTCCCGTAATAAGATAAGCAGCTGTTTTTATAATGCCAAGAATCGTATTTATAATTGCTGCCCATAAGGCTGATTTAGCCCCGAATTTCATCAAACCGAATAATTCCCTCATATTAAACCTTGCCCCTTTCAATAACTTCTATACTACTAACTTCCCATTAATGAAAATTAAAACACCTATTCATTCATATTTTTTCTCGAAAGGGGCTGCTTCTCCCATCATCGGCTCTTTTTTGCCATTAAAGGCGATACGTTTTGCCGATTTCCGCAAATTCAACCGAACCGGAAAATGCTTCTTTGGCAGATTCCAAAATTTCCCCTAGTTCACCGTATTGCGGCAAATGGGTTAGCACCATTTGTTTCACTTCGGCTCTGGCTGCGAGTTCGCCTGCTTGCCGCCCGCTCATATGGCCTTGAATGATACCGACGTATTTTTCATAAAGGTTTGATTCGGCAGCGATAAAGTCTGCGCCTGCAGAAAATTCAACGAGTTCTTCTTTCCATGCCGTATCGGCTGTGAAAACCGCCGTCTTGCCGTTTGAAGTAAATTTCAGCGCCAGGCAGTAAACCGGATGAACCGTTTCACAAAAGGATACTTCCCAAGGCCCGATATGAATAGGCTCAGAAACATGAATCTCTCTGCCTTCCGTCACTCCTTTATAAGAAAGGCTGTCGAAACCGGCGGCGTCCCGGTTATGAGCATAAATCGGCAAAGGTGTTTTCCATTCCTTCAATTGCATGCCCACCATTGCCGCATGCTGCAGAACCCCGGTATCCGCTACATGGTCCGGATGATAATGAGTGATGATAACTGCGTTCAACTCACGCAATTCCGTATAGTTCTGAACCGCCGCCAGCACTCCGCTGCCGCAATCGATTAAACAGCGGAAACCATCCTGTTCGATTAAAAATGAAGAAGTCGCTTCGTTTTTATTTGGGTAACCGCCCCAAATGCCGATTGTCGTAATGTTCATGATCAACTCTCCCCGCAAAGCAGTTTTCTTTAGTATAACTCAAGAGGAATAGACACACTTGTTTAAGCGGGGGTGCTGTGTGGTAAAGAATAAGTGGATAGAAAAAACAGGAGGGATTATTTTGACTATTAAAATGACAGTTGAAAACGCACTTCAGGCTAAAACAGAAATCGACAAATTAGCATCGCAAGGTTACGATCATGACGACATTTACGTTTTCGCGCATGATAAAAAGCGCCAAAAAGATGTAACTGACGCTCTTGATACAGAAAGCGTCGGCATGAAAGAGCAAGGCTTCCTGGACAGCATGAAAAATATGACCAGCTCACGCGGCGATGAACTTCGCGCGAAAATGGCAGGCGCCGGATTAACGAAAGAGGAAGCAGAAGAATATGAAGAAGAACTCGATAAAGGTAAATTGGTCATTATCGCAAATAAAAACGACTAACTCTTACAAATCACGAGAGGATGCCGGGCTTCTGGCATCCTCTTTTTTTATTTGATTACATTTTTAATGTTCTTACAATAATAGTTCCAAAAGAAAAGTCTAGAATTTTCAAATATATTTTGTCAAAATGCTCTTTTTTTGCTATATTTACATAAGTTTTAACTTCAAGTTTAACTACATCAAGGGGGACCACATGAAAAAAAGTTTAAAGATTGGCAGTGCTTTTATCGGTATTATTGTCGGCGCCGGGTTTGCGTCGGGACAGGAAATACTTCAATACTTCACTAGTTTTGGTTATCTGGGAATTCTTGCCGCCATTTTGGCCACCGCTCTCTTCGCTTATATGGGGATGAGTTTGACGAGACTTGGCAGCCGTATGCAAACTTCTTCCCATAAAGAAGTTGTATATGGAATCGGCGGTAAAATCGGTGGTTTTATCATGGATGCCATTATTATCCTGACACTATTCGGCGTTGGCGTTGTCATGATTGCCGGAGCTGGTTCGATTTTTTCCCAGCAATTCGGATTGCCTGCAATCCTTGGAAATACAGTGATGGCTTTGATCGTCATGGCGACGATTATGCTGAACGTACAGAAAATCATCACAATCATCGGCAGTGTTACACCATTCCTGATTCTCATGGTAATCGGTCTTGCCGTTTACAGCTTGCTGACGATGGACGCTTCTTTTGCTGAACTGAATCCTATCGCAAAAGAACAGGATTCGGCTTTATCCAATTGGTTCTATTCTGCGATCAATTACGTTTCATTTAATATAGCAGTAGGTGCATCAATGGCAATTGTCATGGGTGGCATAGAGAAAGACGAAAAGATCGCTGCCCGCGGCGGTTTACTTGGCGGACTTGGTCTGGGTGTGCTGATTATCCTGAGCCATTTGGCTATTTTCTCAGCTGTCGACAGAGTCGGCAACTCGGACATGCCGATTCTTCAGATGGCCAATGATATTTCACCATTCCTTGGATTCTTCATCTCGTTGATCTTGTTTGCCATGATTTACAATACAGCAGTCAGTATGCTGTTTTCGTTTACAGCCCGTTTCGCTGAACAAAATACTGTCCGTTTCAAAATAACCGTTGTCATTGCAGTAACCGTTGCCTATCTTTTGAGCTTCAGAGGATTCACGGAACTTGTCGGTCAGTTTTACCCGGTAATCGGGTTGCTTGGACTATTCCTTGTTGTCACGCTTGTTGTGACAAATATCCGCTACTCGCTCAATAAAAAAGCAGCAGTATAAATTCGACCGTCAAATCCTTGCATAAGGGTTTGACGGTTTTTTCGTGTTAAAGTCTTAAGTATATAAAATTTTGGAAAGGCGGGTTTTTCGTGGAGACAATCGTTTGGATTGATGACACACAAATTAAGGCAACAGACTTCAAAATCGATAATGTGCAAATTTCAGAGGCTGAAAATAATGTAAAAAAAATTTCTTTTTCATTTAAAGTAAGCAGCGAAGAATATCACGACGTGGCTGTCCTTCTATATAAAAATGATTTCCAGGTACGCGTTCCGGATCTGGATCTTGAGTTCCCTGCCACCATCCATAACTACGCGACCGATCGAACAGATCTTTACAAAGAAGGGCAAACGGCGGATTATTATCTCGAGCTGATTGAAAAAAGAAAATAAAAATCTGAATGCCCTGGACTGCAATCAGTCCAGGGCATTTTCAACTTAGTCTCTTTTATATTTACTGCCGCTGCTTTTCATCCTTAACTTCTGGGTCATTTCGCCAGCCATTTGTTCTTTATGTTTCCGCTCAGCTTCATCGAGCTGGATGGAAAAGCAGCCATTTTCCTCATATATTCGGAACCACGAGCCGACCCCGCTCCCATCCGGCAGCTCCCTGAACGGCACAACAATTTCGAAGCCCTGCTCTTCCAGCAGGATGACGGCTTTTCCCCCGTCTTCAATCCGGTCCAAATAACCTTTCACGTAATCACTCCTCCACACAAGCCAGATTCTGCTCTTTGATAGCGTCCACTGTCGCTTGGCCGATGCCTTTTATTTCCGCTAAATCTTCAACCGTATCAAATGGCCGCAAACGAATGATTTCTTTCGCATACGTTTCACCGATGCCCGCAATCTGCTCCAGTTCGGCGGTGGAGGCGATATTGATGTTAATGCAGCGGTTCTCCCCTTCAGTCGGAACCCCAGTGCTGCTGGTAACCACATTATAGGAATCGCCGTCTGTTTCCACAATAACCGTGCCATTAACATCCGTGCCGTATACTTCTGCACCGCTATTTTCAACAGCCGCCAGCACTTCGGCGTGCGGATGGCCGTAGGAATTATCCGCTCCAGCGCTGTATATCGCCACTTCCGGTGATACGGCCTCCAGGAAAGCGTTGCTTGTCGATGTATTCGAGCCGTGGTGGCCAAGGTGCAGAATTTCCGCACGCAAGTCGGTTCCGCTGTCGATCATCTCCTGTTCTTCTTTTATCCCTGCGTCTCCTGTGAAAACAAATTGGATGTCACCATACGTCAGTTTCATGGAAATTGATTCTTCATTGGCGGCGCCAGTAAGCTGTTCGGGGTAAAGAACATCAATACGCATTTTGCCAACGTCGAAAACATCTCCCGCCCTCGGTTCATAATAATCGGTTCCGCTTGCCTCTATCGACTGCAGGACATTCAAATACGTATTGGAAGTGCTGGGATTTCCCGGCATCCACACTTCTCCCACCTCGAATTCCCCGATGACTTGCGCGAGTTGGCCGATATGATCAGCATCGGGATGTGTACCTACAGCAATATCGATATCTTTTATGCCAGTTTTTTTCAGATAATCGACGGCTTGAGTGGATTTCCAGTGCCCGGCGTCAATCAGAATCGCATGGCCGTCAAACTCAAGCAATGTCGCGTCTCCCTGTCCGACATCGATATAATGCACATATAATGTCGGTTCCATTGTGTCTTTAAGCACATCTTCCGGTCCAGCCGGCTTTGTGGGCGCCGCAGTTTCCTGGCATCCCGCAAGCAGACTCAGCAGCGCAATTAAAAATAATAAAATTCTTTTCAAAAACTCACTCCCTTATTCACAGTGAATTTTATCACAGCTGCCTCGTAAGCGGGAAAATCGAAACACATAAAAAATCCGCCAGAAAGAAAGTCTCCGGCGGATCAGGAATCAGGTCGACATATAATCTCCACCATTCATATGGAGAAATTGTCCCGTCATATAAGAGTTTTGCGGGTCCGCCAAAAATACATAGGCTTTCACCAGTTCAAAAGGCTGTCCAGGCCGTCCTGCCGGTACATCTTCCCCAAAGTCATCCGCTACGTTAGGGTTTAAATCACCGAATGTCTTTGTAATCAATGGTGTCCATATCGGACCAGGCGCGATGCCGTTTACGGCAATTTCCTCACGCACAAGACGCCTCGCCAAAGAACGGGTCATGGCCACCATCGCGCCATTTGCACCCGAGTAATCGATCAAATCCGAATGGCCGCGGTAAGCATTAATAGAGGCTGTGTTGATGATGCGTGATCCTCTTTTTAGATGAGGCAATGCCGCTCTCACCAAATAGAACATCGCGAAAGCTTTGATTTCGAATGTCTTCAGCATTTGCTCATCGGTTATATCCAGCGGTGAAGTTTGAGGATATTGGTAGCCGGCATTATTGACGACGATATCAATCTGGCCATATGATTCAAGCGTAAATTGAACAATCTTTTCGCATTCTGCCGATTTCCCCAAATCTCCCTGGAACGCTTTCGCATCACCACCGTATTTCTCAATGGCTTTTATGGTCGAATTCGCTCCTTCTTCGTTGCCTTTATAGCCGATGACGACTTTTGCGCCTTCCTTTGCATAAGCTATGGCCACGGCCTGCCCGATTCCACTGCTGCCCCCGGTGATAATTGCCACTTTCCCTTCCAGCGCTCCACTTGCTTTATAGTCGGCCAAGTCTGTATTATCGAATGATTTATCTGCCATATGATCACCTGTCCTTTTATTGATTATTGCCGCATTAATCGGTTATTTTGCTGTAAGGTTGCTCACCATTTCCTGATAAAGTTCTTCATAAGCTTTTGCAGACTGCTTCCATGAATAATCTGCATCCATGCCATTCTTTTTAATGGCTTCCCAGTGCTCAGATTCCTGATAGAGCCTTAACGCCCGTTTCAACGCCTCTGTGAAAAGCGAATTTCGGGTAAAGTCACTCAGAAAACCGTTGCCCGTTTGTGTAATGCGGTCATATTCAATGACTGTATCTTTCAAGCCCCCTGTCTTATTGGCTACAGGAACGGTTCCGTAACGCATTGAAATAAGCTGGCTTAAACCACAGGGTTCAAAATGCGAAGGCATAAGGAAAATATCGGCCCCCGCATAAAGCTGATGTGCAAGGTCCTCGTCGAATCCAATATGCGCCGCCACTTTGTCCGGAAACTTTTTAGCCAGCTGCCTGAAAAAATCTTCAAATTTCTCTTCTCCTGAACCAAGCAGGATAAATTGCATGTCTTTGGATTGGAGCAATTCAGGCAGTGTTTCCTCCAGAATATCGATTCCTTTTTGGCCCGCCAGCCTTGAAATCATGACGGTCAACGGGATATTCCCTTTTACTGGCAAGCCCATCAGTGATTGAGCCTTGCGCTTGTTCACCGCCTTCTCTTCGATTGATGAATGGTCGAATTCCATTTCAATCGCCAGATCTGTAGCGGGATTATAGAATTTTGTGTCCAATCCGTTCAGGATTCCGACCAGGTCTTCTTCACGCTTCCGGAGCACTTTCTCTAACCCTTCTCCGTACTGTGAAGTTAAAATTTCGTCACGGTAAGCCGGACTGACGGTTGTTACTTTGTCCGCGTATAAAATACCGGTTTTAAGCATATTGTAATTTCCGTTCCATTCGATGGCTGAATCATCAAACTGGCTTTCTTCCAACTCAAATCCAGTCGTAAAAACGGATTTCGGGAAAGCCCCTTGAAATTGCAGGTTGTGTATCGTCAACACCGATTTTAAGCCTTCTCCCATATTTTTGAATCGGCTGTCTTCCTTCAATAGCAATGGAATAACAGCGGTGTGCCAGTCATGAACATGAATTACATCCGCATTGAGTTCCAGCTTTTTTATGGCTGTCAGGACGGCGTTATTAAAAAACCCGAAGCGTTCTCCATCATCAGCCTCGCCATATATTTGGGAACGTCCGAAATATTCCTGATTTTCCAAGAAGAAATACCGGACGTTTTCATTTCTGAATTGGTGGATGCTGCATGTTTTTTGCTCCCCGGCAAAAGAGACTGTGATTTCTTCAAGCAATGAAAATTGCTGTACGAATTCTTCAGCAATCAGGCTGTATTTAGGTAAGAATACGGTAACATCGTGGTCATTTTTCGCCAATTCCTTCGGCAATGCCCCAATTACGTCAGCCAGCCCTCCCGTTTTGGCAAAAGGTACACATTCCGCCGCCGCCATAATAATTTTCATAATTCTTCTCCCTCCGACACTATACTGCCTTTGCGGATGACCACCGGCTTTTCTTTTGTCCCGTGGACCACACTGCCGGCTTTGATGCGCACATCTTTATCCGCAATCACATAAAGTAAATCACAATTTTCTTCTATTACACATTTTTGCATGATGATGCACTTTTCAATCTTCGAATTTTTGCCGATTTCCACCGCTCTGCTTAGAATGCTGTCCCTGATCTCCCCTTCGAGCAAGCTGCCATTCGCTACCAGCGACCGTTTAACATTGGATCCTTTCATATATTTTGTCGGCGGTTCATCTTTGACTTTCGTATAAGTCGGCCGTTCTGGCAGAAATAGCTGCCTCCATGTAATTTCGTTCAACAGCGCCATTGATTCATTGAAATAGCTTTCCATTGAATTGATCAGGACGAAATAACCTTCATATTCGTATTGAGCGAAGGTATAAGGTTTTTTCTTCAGATTAACGACATCTTCCACACTTACAACCCGGTTTTCCCGAAAACCTTTAATCATCTGCATCAATAATTCTTTGGATAATATATAAGATTTCATACACTCACCATCACGGACCGCTTCTGTGATATCAGCTCCTGACGCTAAATGCTTTTCCAGCATATCGTTATAGTCCAATTGAGAAATGGAAAAGGCACAGGTCACCACGATGTGGGGCTGCGTGCTTTTATTGAAAAAATTGAGGTGATCTTCCAGTGCTGCAAATGAGCCGACACTCAATTGATCGCCTTCCCTTTGGGATGTCGGCAAAAAGTAAAGGCCGTTCCTGCGCCGATCCAGATCCCAGCTCTTGCCTTTGCCGATATGGTCCATCAGCGAAACGCTTTGCTGCGAAGCAAAGACCCCGACAGAGTTAATATTTGAGTTTACGATGTTGGATAATGCGAAATCGATCAAGCGATAACGCCCTGCAAATGGAATTGAAGCCGAAGATCTGTACATCGCCAATTCCTTTAAGCCAGGGATAGTGACTGTCGCATCAATTACTGCTGCTAAACGCATCGTCTTCACTCCCTTCCCAGTTTTCGATTGTTTCCTTGGTTAAAAGAGTGATTGCCCCGTCATTTTTCTGCAGCTTAAAGTTGGCCGGAATATCGAGGTCAGGTGTTATAATAGCCCGCCTGATTTTTGCACCCTTCCCGACCACTGAACCTGCCATGATTACGCACTCATCAATTTCCGCACCTTCTTTAATATGGACATCCTGCGAAATAACCGATTTCCGCACCTTTCCTTCGATGATGCATCCTTCATTTATAAAAGATTCCTCTATTTCACAAGTTTCGGTCACTACTTGTGGAGGGAGCTGCGGGTTGGAGGAAAATATACGCCATGCTGAATCATGGAGGACCAGACCGGAGTCGAGATCCAATAAATCCATGTTCGCGTCCCATAAACTGTCCACCGTGCCCACGTCTTTCCAATAGCCTTTATAAGGATAAGCAGCCATCTTTTCATTGCCTTCAAGCATTGCCGGAATGATGTCTTTTCCGAAATCATGGCTGGAGTCTTCGTTTTCGGCATCTCTTGCCAAATACTCCTTGAGTTTTTGATAATTAAAAATGTAAACGCCCATTGATGCCAAATTGCTTTTTGGGTCTTTCGGTTTTTCAACAAATCGCGTTACCTGCATTTGGTCATCCGTCTCCATCAGTCCAAAGCGGCTGGCTTCTTCCCATGGAACTTCAATAACCGAGATGGTAGCAGCAGCTTGTTGTTTTATATGAAAATCGAGCATCAGCATATAATTCATCTTATAGATATGGTCCCCTGATAGAATCAGCACGTACTCGGGTTGATGCGCCTCCAAAAATTTCATGTTCTGGAAAATTGCATTTGCCGTACCGTCATACCATTTGATGCCGTCAGCTTCTGCATAAGGCGGAAGCATCGTGACGCCGCCATCGCGGCGGTCAAGGTCCCAGGGGGTTCCGAGACCAATATATTGATGCAAAAGATGCGGTTGATATTGTGTTAAGACACCGACTGTATGAATCTCGGAATTGGTGCAATTGGATAAAGGAAAATCTATGATGCGGTATTTTCCGCCAAATGGAATTGCGGGTTTCGCAACCGTGTAGGTAAGTTCTTTCAGCCGGGTTCCTTGCCCGCCGGCCAACAGCATTGCAACCATCTGCTTTTTCAATCCGCTTCGCTCCCTTTCTCTATCAATTTCCAGATACACATCGTAAATGCAGGCAATTCAATTTTAATGGACCTTTCCTGGCCATCTGCACTGACACCTTCAGCTGGAGCTGTGCGAGCCATACTGCTCTGGACCCCTCCATATTCGGCAGCGGCACTTGAAAAGACTTGTTCATACTTCCCGCCACCCGGTACTCCTACACGAAACTCTGGGTATGCATGGTTGGAGAAATTACAAAGGATGATGCATTCTTCTTCAGGATTTTTCCCTCTTCGAATAAAAGAAGCAACACTTTGTTCATGATTATCCGCATCAAGCCATGTAAAACCCTTCGGATGATCGTCCAACTGATACAACGAGACCTCACCCTTATAAAAAGCCAGAAGATCTTTAGTAAAATAAGCCATCCGCTGATGCGCATCCGTTTCAAGAGAGGCCCAGTCCAGTTCCGGCTTGAATTCCCATTCGTCAAAATGGCCGAATTCCTGGCCCATGAATAATAGCTTTTTACCTGGATGGGTTATCCAGAAGCCCAGCAGCAAACGCAATTGGCTGAATTTCTCTTCTATTGTCCCCGGCAATTTATTCAATAATGATTTTTCACCATGAACGACTTCGTCGTGCGAAAAAGCTAAGATATACCGTTCATCGTATTGATACATAAGCGAAAAGTTCATCTTCTCGTGGTGCTCCGAGCGTTCCGACGGCTGCTCTTTCATATAGGCAAGCGTGTCGTGCATCCAGCCGAAATTCCATTTATAATCAAAACCGACTCCATTGTCTTCCGGGGTATGCGTCACTTTTGGATGCCCCCACGCATCTTCGGCAATAAGAATGGAATCGGGAAACGCCCGTTTCAAACCGGACACCAGATTCCTCAAGAAACCTTTACCTTCAGCATTGAAAGGCCGGGACTCCTCGTTCGGTATGAACAGCTGAGTGATGACTGCATCCATACGAAAGCCGTCAAACTTGAATTCATCCAGCCAATAATGGGCACTGGATAATAAAAAACTCACCACTTCCCCTTTTCTGATATCAAAATTCAAGGTGCCCCAATCGTGGTTCACTCTTCTTTCTTCACGGGATTCTTCGTAAAGCGGTTTTCCGTTGAATAAAGAAAGCGCAAAAGCATCACTGCAGAAGTGTCCGGGAATCCAATCCAAAAATAATCCGATTCCATTTTCTGCACATACGGAAACAAAGTATTTTAAATCATCTGCAGTTCCATAGCGTATTGTAGGGGCAAAATAGCCCGTTGCCTGATAACCCCAGGACTCATCAAGAGGATGTTCGGTGATCGGGAGAATTTCGATATGAGTAAAACCCAGGTTTTTGACGTAAGGAACCAGTTCATCAGCCAATTCACGGTAGTTCAAAAAACCGCCTTGTTCGTTCCGTTTCCAGGTGCCGATATGCAGTTCATAAATTGCCATCGGCTTTTCGACATGGTTATCAGCAAGTTTTTTCTTTTCCCTCATAACCGCCTCTTGCCATTTATGCCGGGAGGGTGCTGCAATTACCGATTTTGTTTGCGGCCTCATTTCTCCTTGTCTGGCGTAAGGATCGGATTTCTCGAGAAGTTCACCGTTTGGCAAAAGAAGTTCATAGATATATGAATATCCCGTCAGTTCCCCCGGCACACGCGTTTGCCAAACCGTTTCATCATATGGCAGCCGGTTCATTTCATAGGAATTCCGCTCGTTCGATATCGGATTGAAAACCACAGCAGTCACTTTTTCCACCTCTGGTACCCATAAAGTAAAAGAAGTGTGACCCTCTTCCGATTTGACTCCAAAATAACGGTAAGCATCTGTCATACGGCCTTCATGGAAGTCTTTCAATTTTTCTGCAGTCAATTCTTCATCCTGAATGATCATGTTGAACCCCTCCTTACATCGCCTTTCCTTAATTATCTATCTTTAGTAGATTCTACACGCCGCATGATAATCCTTTGTAAATTAACTAAATTTTTTGTTAATTATATTTCAAGTATATATTATTTTTCTTTTTTCATCAGTTGTTCGAAATATTTACACATAATTCTAAAGCCCGGGACTTGTTTGACGACACTATATCCTCTACGCTTATAAGGATTCATGAAAGAACTTCAGAAAGGACGGGTACTATTGCTGAAAACAAAGTGGTTTACCCTTTTAATAATGGTAAGTCTTTTCCTTGCTGGCTGCGGGCAGGAAATAAAAGATCCCGTCAGTTGGGAAGTAGAGGATTTCACTTTTACCAATCAAGATAATGAAGAAGTCAGCCTGGCTGATCTGCAAGGCGAGGTTTGGTTAGCGGATTTTGTATTCACCAACTGTACGACAGTCTGCTTGCCGATGATGGCAAACATGACCGAATTGCAGGATCAGCTGAAGCAGGAAGGGCTGGATGTGAGAATCGTTTCTTTCAGCGTGGATCCGACAGTTGATACACCGGAAGTCTTAAAGTCGTATGCCGAGAATTACGGCGCGGACCTCAGCAGCTGGGACTTGCTGACAGGTTATTCTCCTGAAAAAATCGACGCATTCGCGATGAAAAGTTTTCAAAGCGTCGCCAGAAAACCAGCGAACGAAGACCAGGTTGTCCACGGCACATCTTTCTATCTCGTCGATCAGGAGGGTGTCGTCCGAAAATTTTATGACGGCATCAATCCGCCCACAGAAGAAATCATAAGTGATATCGAAATCCTTTTGGCGGAGGAATAAGCGATGAAAAAGACGAATATTTGGATCATTCTCGGTATTGTGGCTGCAGCTGCGTTTCTGATTTTCCTTTTTGTGCCGCGCGAGAATGTTCCCCCGCCTAATACAAGGGTAGTTTTGGAGCATACCTTCCGGACTTACATCGCCCCTTCATGCTTTCAAGAAGCGGACGCGACGAATTACCTTGAGGAATCGACCTTGCAGCAGGCCCGGGAACTGAATTATCCGCCGCATACAGAATGTACGGCTGAAGCTTTCGAAGGAAACGTGGAAAGCCGATTCACAAGCATTTTGAAAGAATTCGGTGTCATAGAAAAAGAATCAGGGGATTGGTAAAAAGAAAACAGGCCGCGGACAAATGTCCGCAGCCTGTTTTTTATATGGTCCGTCCGATGAATTTCACACAGACCGGTGATACAGTTTTTACTTCTTGCGTAAGTTCAATAGGCCGTCCATCTTCCAGTTTCAAAACTGTCAGTGAATCCGATTTCTCATTAGCTGCAATCAGCCATCCTCCACCAGGAACCAATGAGAAATGACGCGGCCCTGCACCGCCGCTGCTTGTGAATTCCGGGCTGTGAAGTTTGCCGCCTTCATCGATTTCGAAAGAGACGATGCTGTCGTGCCCTCTGTTTGAAGCGTAAAGGAATTTACCATCTTTTGATACAGCCACTTCGGCAGCAGTATTTTCTCCTTCAAAAGCAGTCGGCAAAAGTGATACTCGCTGAATTTGCTTAATTCCGCTTTCCCGCTCAAGCGAAAAAACTGTCATTGTTGAATCGAGTTCTCCAAGCGAATAAAACAACGGCAATTCCGGATGGAAAGCCAGGTGCCTCGGCCCGCTTCCCGGTTCGGCATCGTACGCATGGTCAAGCTCCAGTTTCCCGCTTTGCATATCAAGCCGATAAAAATAAATTGTATCCGTTCCCAGATCCGATACTGCAAACAATTCTTTTCCTGGAACCTGGATAATGGAATGCGGGTGGGCAGCATCCTGCCTTTCTTCGTTCGGTCCTGTTCCTTCATGCTGTACAGAATCGGCCATTTCACCGATTGCCCCGTCTTCTTTCAGTTCAAATACATTTACGTTGCCGCCGGAATAATTGACGGACAACAGCCATTTGCCGCTGCGGTCAATCGTGACATAAGCCGGATGATCGCCATTGCCGCTGCTGCGGCTGTACTCTTTTATCATTTCGCTATCCAAATTAAAATTATAGGATACCAGTTCACCGTTGAAGTCTTCACTGCCGGACACCGCCATTTCCTGTGACGGATGGATTGTGAGGAACGATGGACGTTCGATCCCGCTGACACCCGCTATCTCCTTCAGCTCTCCCGCATCCGTATCGAATTGCCACAGCTTGATGCCTTTTTCATCCCGAGTCGCATAAGATCCTGTAAGCACATGAAGAATTGCCAAACAAAACTCCTCCTTCTGCATCGCCGATTTCCACTCACCTTCGGCTAAAGTTATATATAGCCTATCAAACCGTATACATCTCGGCTACTTATAATATTTGACTAAAGAAAATCCACCCTCTAAAAGGTGGATAATCGCTTTATAAAAGAATGCTTGTCTGGATAAACAGTTGAACCATTATATAGAAGGCGATGGCATATTTTAAATTGAAACGGATGCCGTTGCGGATGCCGCTCAAGCCGTTCAAGCTGCTCAATATAATGACCGGCATGACAAAGGGCGACAGGATGATGGAAATAACACTGCCTGAAGTTACCGCAAGTACGATCAATTCAGGTGGATATGGCAAAACCGCCCCTTCCAGAATCCCCGTCACCAGTACAATGACCGGCAATGGACCCAATCCGATAAACCCGAGAATAATCAGGATGAACGGAAGCAGCAATAAAATATTCAGAAAAGGAACGAGTTCTGTGATGTAATCCATGACATCAATAACGTATGCGCCTGTGCCTGATTTATTCAACGCGTAAATCATCAATCCAGCAGACAACAGGATACTGAACTGCTGCGCCTGCCTGGAAATCCCGTTTGAGAAATACTTTTTGCCATCTGCCACATAATTCCCCACCCGCTTTTTAAGCAGGAAATAAAGCAATGTCCAAAACAGGATGACAAGTGGAATCACTACAAGAAAATCGATATTCCATACTTCGTGAATGAAAAAAATTGTACCGAACAGAGATACAAACAAGAAAGCGAATTCCGCTACATCCCGGTTCCATTTGCCTGTGTTCCGCGAGTTTTTGATCGCTTTGCCAATTTCAGTGCGCAGAACCGCCGAAAAGTCTTCCCCATCTCTTTTTTCCTGCCAATAGGCAAAAAACGCGCCAAGCAGACTTCCTCCAGCAGCTGCAGCAAAGCCCAGTAAAACTGACTTCCACAAAGTGGCGCCTAAAGCCTCCACAGCAAAAATAAAGCTCGGGATGCTGATGACCCATAGTGTGGACAAAGCAAAGCCACGCAAAATAGCAGTGCCTTTAAATTGCTCCCACGCCTCGCTTTTTTGCTCTTTCAAGAACGAATCAATGAAACTGTACATCATTGGAACCGCTCCAAACAGGAGGAAATGGGAAATGATTTGCGTCATCCCCGTTAACCCGAGGTAGAATTTCCGGCTTTCATTAAGAAATTTATGGCCATAACTCATTATTTCATCAATATAAGGTTCTTCGTTCAACACCCAGCTGATCATCGGCACAATTAGTAATAGCGAAATCAGGCTGCGCATCTGCAAAAAACCTTCAGCCAGACCATCTGCCAGAGAGCCCTCTGTAAACAGCATAACGCCGACCGCAATGGTGGACAGGAAAATTGGCAAATACATTTTATTGAGCGGCAGAAGAATCAGTCCGAAAATCAAAGTCATTAATCCCAGGACAGACAATATATTGAACAAAGTTCCATTAAAATAGAAATAAGTGATGAAATGAAGCAATGCATAAATCGATACCGAAAAGGTAAAACCTTTTACTGCAATACCTTTCATAGTCCCTCTTCCTTTCCGGTTTAATCCAAAGTTATCCTCTATTCTACACCTGTAAAGCACAATGAAAAGTTTACAGGTCTAAAAAAAGACATAAAATTAATTTTTTTAATAGGAATAGTTTTAATTCTATAATATTTAATGATATGCTGACTTCAAACAATCAATTATAATATATCTGGGATACGGGCGCACAGCGTTCCTCTGGATTTTCTTCATGAATTCCCGATGAAAAAAGCTGTATTCAATTCTTAACCGAAGGGCTAGTTTTTCAAGATAAATTAAGTCGTTTGATAGTATAGGAGGAAATAACGTGGGTGTAACTAGAGACTTTTTTATTGCTTTGTCCAAAAACCAATTATTGAACAGCGGTGCAAAAAAATGGGGCTTAAAACTAGGAGCCGGCAAAATGGTAGCCGGAACCGATATTGATAGTGTAATGAAATCGGTTAAAGAATTGAATAGCATGGGAATCAGTGCAACAATCGACAATCTCGGCGAATTCGTTTACAGCAGAGAAGAAGCGACTGTTGCCAAAGAAAACATATTGCACACAATCGAAGCTATTCAACAACATGGTGTCAACGCCCATATGTCGATAAAACTTACACAGATCGGCCTTGATGTCGATTATGGTTTCTGTCTGGACAATATCCGTGAGATTGCAGAAGCGGCTGCAAATTACGACATCTTCATCAATCTGGATATGGAAGATTACGCCCACTTGCAGCAGACACTTGATATCTTGTTTGCGCTCCGGGATAGCTATCCGAATGTCGGAACCGTTATACAAGCTTATCTGTATCGCTCAGAAAAAGACCTTGACCATCTGAAGGACGTACGTCTGCGTCTGGTAAAAGGTGCATACAAAGAAATTCCGGATGTTTCGCTGCAAAGCAAGCAGGACATCGATGAAAACTTCCTGAAATTGATCAAGCTCCGCCTTCGCGGGAAAGCGTTTACTTCCATCGCCACCCATGATCATAATATCATCAATGAAGTGAAGAAATTCGTAGCAGAAAACAATATCCCTCACGACCGTTTCGAATTCCAGATGCTTTACGGTTTCCGTACGGAAATGCAGAAGGAATTGGCTGCTGAAGGTTTCGCTTTCACGACTTATGTACCTTTCGGCCAGGACTGGTATGCCTACTTCATGAGACGTTTAGCGGAACGTCCGCAGAACATCAACCTTGCTCTGCGCGGCATTGTATCGAAATAAATGGAATAAATCATAAAAAGGAGACGTGGACAAAATCCGCGTCTCCTTTTATTTATCCTCGTCCAAGGTTCTAACGCGCAGTGGCGGCAGTTCCTGCGACAGCCGTTTGCGGTATTGTTCGTATTGCGGCGGCAGCTTAAGTTCCTGCCCCAATGATTCGACCGGTTCATCGACTGCGAATCCTGGTGGATCGGTGGCAATTTCAAAGAGGATGTCTCCGTACTCACGGAAGTAAATGGAATTGAAATAATTCCGATCCTGCACTGGAGTTACACCGAGCCTCCAGTTTTCAATCTTTTCCTTCCAATCGAGCTGGTCCGCATCGTCTTCAGCCCGCCAGGCAATGTGATGAACTGTGCCAACTCCCATTTGCCCGGTTCCTTGCCGCTCCGTCATGACATCTATGATATTGCCAATTTCCGCCGTCGACTTAAAGCGGATGATATTGCCCTCTTCGCCAACTTTTTCGAGGCCCATAACCGACTCCAGCAATTCCCATGTTTTTTCGGCATTGGCTGAAAAAAGAAGAGCTCCGGCAAATCCCTTGATGGCTGTTTCTCCCGTAATTTCACCGAAATCCCAAGAACTGTTTTCCCCTTCGGACCGTTCCACCAATTCCAGAAGCAGTCCATGCGGGTCTTCAAATCCTATATATTTCTCGTTGAATTTTTCATTTTCGATAAAAGGGATCCCGAATTTAGTTAGGCGCTTCTTCCAAAACTCCAGGCTGTTCGGCGGCACAGCAAACGCTGTCACCCCGACCTGTCCGTCTCCGACCCTTCCGCGGTAGGCATTGCCCCAAGGGAAAAAGGTCATAATTGTTCCCGGTGCCCCTTCACTATTGCCGAAATAGAGATGATAAGTTCCCGGATCATCAAAATTGATTGTTTTTTTCGTCAGGCGCAATCCTAAAACACCTGCATAGAAATCCACGTTTTGCTGCGCATCGCCAACAATGGCGGTGATGTGGTGAATTCCTGAAATTTTATTCGCCATTAACTATCCGCTCCTTTTCTTAACGCTTTCCGTCTATCATCATACCAAGTAGCTATCTCGAATCACAGGCAGTCGACATTGCAGTATAGACTTTTGTTATTCCGGTTTGTTTTTATCATGCTTTTTCTTCTTAGCTTGTTCGTGTTCACCAGCTTCCTCTAATTCTTCTATCTCCTTCTGTTTATCTTTTTCGATTTCTGCTTTCCGCTGTTTTTCTTCCTTTTTATTGTCCGCATGTTCTTCAGCCATATCTTTTTGGTGTTCTTTTACTTCCTCTATTTTCTCCATTTCTTCCTGATACTGCTCCTCCACATCGGAAGTACCAGGGATGAAAGGCTCTTCATTATAATCGGTCCGTTTGCCATAGCGCAGCATTTCATAGATGATCAATCCGTTATTTGGCATACCATTGGCTGTTTTCATGGGAACAACATCAAATAGGACATAATAGAATGCATAGAAGATAAATCGATTCCAGAATGTCCTATATTCTTCGAGCATATCATTCGCCAGCATGGCGTTGATGACCAATGCCACTATTACGTTCATTAGAATCGGGCCTGCATATAACATAATATAGGCGAATTTACCTTCCCTTTTCAAAGAATCGTAGGAAAACCAACTGTAAAGGTGATAATATTTCCGAATATCAAACATGCCGATTTTGACGACTCTTGGTCCGGACCCAACCGTCAGCCGGGGATTTTTTACACCGAGCAGCATGCTCACGATAACGTATCCCATCTCGCGAAGGAACACGACAACCGGGAGGATGATGAAGGCAGAAATTATCAACGACAATAAATCTCTGAAACCGAACATATAAAGCCCCCTATCGCTGACTAATCACCAATTAAGCATCACCTATTTATTTACCCCTTCTTTGCAAAAAGAACACCGATTTGGGTATATTACAATTTTTAGGCAGTTAGTCTCTTTCTTTATTACAATCATTACAGATAGGATGAACTTACTAGCCAGGAATCAACAGATCATGACGTTGGGATGTGCTTCATGAAAAAACCAGCTAACTTTATGTTAAATAGAATATGGATTTTTCCACTGCTCATCGTGTTGGCACTGCTGGCGTTTTTTTCTCTGGAAGACATGGTGACGCCAAAAGATGCTGTCGCTTCCAGAGAGCCAGCCGGGTCGGCAGTCTTTGTCCCGCCTCCTCATATAGAAGAAGTGCGGGCGGAAGTCACTGTAATTTCTGACCTTATTTACGAAGAGGATTCAGGCGCGCTTCTCGACCTTTATATTCCCGCAACCCTCGATGAACCGGTACCGGTGATTTTGTGGATTCACGGAGGCGGCTATGTTGGCGGATCAAAAGACAGCCGGCGTGATTATGCGATGACGCTTGCCCATGACGGCTATCTCGTAGCCAATATGGATTACAGCCTTGCCCCTGAACAGCTTTATCCCGGACCAATTTTCCAGGCCAACGCCGCGCTGGAATATCTCCAGAAGCATGCCGCTGATTTTGGCGGCGACATGAATCGTGTATTTATTGGCGGCGATTCTGCCGGTGCGCAAATTGCAAGCCAGCTCAGCGCGGTTATCTCCAATAGTGGGTTGGCAGATAGAATGGAAATTATGCCGGCCATCGATCCGGAAAAGTTGCGCGGCGCTATATTGTTTTGCGGTTTATACAATATGGCCACAGTCAGTGATACCGGATTTCCCAATATCGATTACTTTTTGAATAACTATACAGGAACCGCTGCATTCGAAAGCTTCATCGATTTGGAAGAGCTGTCTACGGTCCGGCACGTTACGCCGTATTTCCCGGATACGTTCATTTCAGTGGGAGATGGTGATCCACTGGCTCCGCAATCAGTCGAACTTGCAAAAGCAATCCGATCACAAGGGATAGCGGTAGAAACGATGTTCTTTGAGGGTTCGGAAAAGAATCTGCAGCACGAGTTCCAGTATGCGCTAGACACACTTGATGCACAGGAAACTTTGAGCAAAACTTTAAATTTCCTCTCAATTAACAGCAGATAAAAAGACTCCAAACGAGCGGAAAATCGCTCATTTGGAGTCTTTTCTAGTTCTGGCTCAATAATTTTTCAGATGCTGCTGCCGATTTCGGGCTTGGCGCATCCACTTTCGCTTTGCGTCCCGCCGGAATCATATTAAAAACGATATTCAATACAATCGCCGTTATACTGCCTGCGACTATGCCATTGCTCGTCAAGATCTGAAAGCTTGGCGGCACCAATGCAAAAATTTCAGGAACAACCGTCACCCCTAGCCCAATACCAACCGAACAGGCAACAATCATGGAGTTTTCCGTGGATTCACCCATCACTTTACCCAGCATTTTTATCCCTTGGGAAATGACCATGCCGAACATTGCCAGCATAGCACCTCCAAGGACAGCTGTCGGGATGATGGTCGTCATAGCTGCAATTTTCGGCACAAAGCCAAGTGTGATGAGCATCATCGCAGCGATGAAAATTATTTTTCTAGATTTGACTCCCGACATTTGAATCAGCCCGACATTCTGAGAAAATGCCGTGTAAGGGAAAGCATTAAAAATGCCGCCCATCACTATGGCCAAGCCTTCCGCCCGGTAGCCTTTCGCCAAATCCCTTTGTTCCAATTTCTTTTTCGTGATATCGCTCAATGCGAAATAGACGCCCGTCGATTCAACCAGCGACACCATCGCCACCAAAGTCATTGTCAGAATGGCGGACCATTCGAAGGTCGGCATGCCGAAATAAAACGGTTTGACCATGTGAAAATACGAAGCTTCGGCGATTGGCGCAAAATTGACCAACCCCATAAATCCGGCAACGAACGTTCCACCAACAAGTCCGAGCAAAATCGAAATGGCTCTGACGAAGCCGGTCGAAAATTTATAAAGCAAAATGATAAACAGCAACGTGCCGAATGCCAATGAAATATTAGCTGTGGAACCGAAATCGGCTCCCCCCTGTCCGCCGCCCATATTATTGATGGCTACAGGGATTAACGTAATCCCGATAATCGTTACGACAGAACCTGTGACAATCGGCGGAAAGAAACGCACAAGACTGCCAAAGACACTGCTGATCAAGACAACAAATAGACCAGAAGCTATAATCGCTCCATAAATCACGGAAATCCCGAATTCGCCTCCGATGGCAATCATCGGTCCAACGGCTGTAAACGTACAGCCGAGCACGACCGGCAGTCCGATACCGAAAAAGCGGTTGCTGACAATCTGCAGAAGTGTTGCAATCCCGCACAGTAAAATATCGATTGAGACCAAGTACGTCAATTGTTCAGAGTTGAGGCCCAGTGCCCCTCCGACTATCAACGGAACCAATACGGCTCCGGCATACATCGCCAGTACATGCTGCAGCCCTAAAGCGGATTCGCCTAATAATTTTTTCATCGGACAGTCGCCTCCTCAAAAAACTCTACTTTGCCATTTTCCATTGTCTTGATGTTCGCCAGCGTTTCCACACGGATTCCGCGTTCGCGGATCGTTTTCCCGCCTGGCTGGAAACCCTTTTCAATGACGATGCCGACACCAGCAAGTGATGCGCCAGCCTGTTCAATAATTTCCAATAGCCCAAGAACCGCCTGTCCATTTGCCAGAAAATCATCCAGGATGAGGACCACGTCGTCTTTATCCAGAAAATCCTTTGAAACCGCAATCTCACTGGTCACGTTTTTTGTAAACGAATGGACGCTTGCCGTATATAAATGGTCCGTCAAAGTAAGTGATTTGCTCTTGCGGGCAAAGACAGGCTTAACCCCCATTTTCAGCCCAGCCATCATAGCGGGCGCAATCCCTGAAGATTCAATCGTCAGTATTTTTGTGACGCCGGATCCTGCAAAGCGTGATGCAAATTCTTCTCCGATTGCATCCATCAGCACCGGGTCGATTTGGTGATTGAGGAAAGAATCCACTTTCAGTACCGATTCCGATAACACTCTTCCTTCTGATACTATTTTCTCCTGTAACTGCTTCATATCGCTGGTTCCCCTTTCGTCACGGCCAAGGGCATAAAAAATAGCCCTCAGAACCGTGCATCCATTCATAACCATGAGCGGAGCAATGTCCTTCGAGCTAAATTCGAAAGGAAACGCAAAGAAATATGCGCCAAAAAGGGCATAGTCCATCGTTTCGTTGCTTCTCATAGTCGGTTTATTTACGGTAAACCGGTAGAAACTCGCAGGCCATATCCCCGCTATTATATGAGTGAATATTCTTTTAGAATGGTCCAATTATAGCACGTGGAAATGATCAATCAAGAGGCGTATGAAATGTAAAAATTTTCAGACATTAGATCATCACTGAATTCTTAACAAGTTTAATCATTAAAGGAAATTCAGGACAGCTTCACTTAAACAGGATGGACGACTTATTCCCAACCTTTTTAAATGAAAAAAGTCGGAATTGATTGATTTTATTTAAATCTGACTATATATTTAGAGAGGCGAAATAACATTCCTCAGAAAAGAGTGTATTATATGAAATCCTGGTTTATGGACTGGAAGATTAAAGTCCTTTCCTTTAATCGAAATGTTAAACTGTTTATGCTCGCCAATGTCCTGATCCAAATCGGGCTGGGCGTTTTCATGGTGATGTATAACCTCTATATAAAAGAACTTGGCATGCCCGAAACCGTTAACGGCAAAGTGATTTCGATGACAGCTCTGGCTTCTGCCATCATGCTGATTCCAGCAGGTTTCCTGAGCGATAAAATCGGACGCAAATGGATTATCATTGCCGGTGCTTTGTTCGGCGCCGCCACTTTATACTATCGAAGCTTCGCGGTTCTTGAATCCCCTCTTGTTACTGCCGCTTTTTTCACCGGTCTTTTCATGGCATTCGTCCAAGTATCCGGTGTGCCGCTTCTCGCCGAGAACTCAAGATCTTCTGAGCGGGTACATATGTTCAGCATCTATTTTGCTTTGATGACGGCCGCAAATGTTGTGGGCAGCCTGCTTGGAGGTGTCGTATCCGACGTTTTCCAGGTCTATCTGTCGATGCCGGCGGTCGAAGCCATCCGCTGGTCGCTGCTTTTTGGCGCAACCCTTTTCACAGCAGGGCTATTGCCTTTATTCAAGTTGAACAATAAAGTACCGGAACCTTCCGAAAAAGTGGAAACCCGAATTGATATCGAACCTGATGATCCCGGATTAAAACGCAATTTGATCGTTATTTTCCACTTCTCATTCGCCAGCCTGCTGATCGGCCTCGGCTCCGGTTTGGTTGTGCCCTATCTGAATCTTTATTTTGCGAACCGCTTTGATGCTTCCAATGCCTATATCGGCCTGGTGCTTTCACTCGGTTCTGCCATGACCGCTGTCGCCATGCTGATTGGTCCGATGCTCGTCCGGCGGGTAGGCAAAGTAAAAGCTTTAATCATTTTTCAGGTCCTGTCGATTCCATTTCTGATCCTAACCGCGTATACCACTTCTCTATTTTTGGCTTCTTTAGGGTTTTTACTGCGCCAGGCATTGATGAATGCAGGTAATCCCATCCAAAGCGCTGTTGCAATGGAAGTGGTGCACGATAAATACAAAGGGCTTGCGAATTCCGTGAACCAGATGGTCTTCAATGTAGGCTGGGCTACCATGGGCCCGGTTGCGGCTGGTCTGGTCATTGCTTTCGGTTCGTATTGGGGCTACGCCTATGCATTCTCGATTACAGCCGGCTTGTATATCATTTCGTCCACTTATTACTACTTTATCTTTGGCAGACGGAAGTTGAGTGAGGAGTAAACAGAAAAGCACCGGCCCCTTCGGGGTCCGGTGCTTTCTGTTTAATTATTAATATACTTTTCAAATACGTCCCCGAAATCTTTCACATGATACTGATTTCTGACAGAAGTCAGCCAGGTAAATCCGAAATCCGTCAGTTTTGAATACTGTTCGTCAAGCGCCACGTTTGAAGGACGGGAACTTTGAAGAATTCCTGCCGCTTTATCGAGGCTTTGGTTGGCCATATCAATTACAATACCATTTTCGTATGTCATTTCCGCAATGCGCAATAAAGATTTATACAAATCCTTCAATTGTTCAATCTGGCTTTTCTGAACGTCGATCTGAAATTGTTCAGCTCCCAATTTGAAAGTAATCTCTACATCGATATCTATTTTCCCAGCGGTCTCCAAAAAAACATCGGAAATCGGATGTCTTGAATAAGGATAGCGTTTTAACGTTCTTTTCGAAGATACCGCGCTTTCCCCGTCTACATGGATTAAAGCAAGATTCGTAAAACAATATTCATCCGCTCTTGTTTTGATAAGGAAATATATCTTTTCCTGATCTTCATGCATGACATAATCATCCGAATCCGTTTTATCGAAATCTTTAGGGTCGATTATTTTTCCGACATCACTTAAACCCAAAGCGTCTGACGCCATTTTCTTGAACATTTCATTTCCCCCTTCTTCTATTGAGAACACTTATAGCTTCATTTTATCAAACACTCCTGATTTAGCTACACTCAACCTGTCATCTAATCTGTAAATTATTATTAAGAAAAAAGCTGTTCCGCAAATCCGCTTAAGGATTATTGGAACAGCTTTTTCAATTGATTTTTATATCACTCCATTGGCGCAATAATAGAATTCACATACTCAGAAACCTGTTGTATGTTCGGACCGTTATGCCGCCCGTTCCCTGGTTACTTTGGCAAGACAGTCAGCAGCTTTCACAAACAGCTAATTTTAATTTGCATTTTTTACTTATCGCCTCTTCGCCTTATAAGTGAACTCAAGCTCAACTGTTTTTCCGGCACCCATTCTCACATGAAATTCCAAAGTACGCGAAGCTTTTACTTCATAATCATGGGTCGAGGATTCCATTTCCCATATAGGGTCGCTGACTAAATGATCGACAAGTACAGCAACATTTTTCTGCTTGCTGTTTTTAATTCTGTAGACGAAAGTAACGTACTCTGAACCGCCTGTAACTTTCCGGCTCTTTTCAAATGACTTATTGGTTAAGTCGAAAGTTTTGCCAATCGTTACTACAATTTTCTCCTTGGCTGACATATGGCTGATTTCATCTTCTCCGAGAAATTCCAACTCTCCATTCCCGCCATGCCCATAAAATTTTATGATTCCTTGTGGAAGCGGAATATTCAATCCCGGATCAGTGGCATTTCCTAACTGAAGCTGTATTGATGCATTCTCTTGCCGATCTTCAATTCTGTATGTTTTTTGAAAAGCAGCATGCTGATTATGGAGAAATCGGACCTGTTTAAATCCGCCTTCTGCAATCGAGAACGTTCCGTCCAGTTCGTAGACATTTCCTTCAGAAAAGCCATATGGTTTCAGCTCTCCGGAGGGGTCTTTTGCATTGAACCGGCTGTTCTCCATGAGGGGAACCCCTTCACCGGATCTTTTCAAAATACCGGCAACCGCTCTTATTTGGCAGTTTTCAAAATCTCCTCCGGCATAGTTTGTAATTTTTATCCAGCCATTCAATATCATTTCTTCATCCAAAAGTTCAGCAGTATAGTTCGCTTCCCAATTGAGGCCTGAAACCAGATAGTGCAAGCCGACATCTGTATCTTCATGCAAAGTTTCGATGCGGCAGGATATTGCAGGATCGATTTGAATTTCGACGCCTTTTGATGGCAGAATAATATGTCCACCAGGGTTAACAAAGATTTCATCGGTACCTTCAATTTTCCCTATAAAATCGAATCCAGCCTTAAGCAAACGAACCTTCGTTTCAGTGCCCGATTCCAAATTTCCCACAGTAACTACCCGGCCAATATACTTTTTCAACAACTGCTCTTTATCTGTTATGCCCCGTTCGTAATCCTGTTCCAGGACAGCAGCCCCTTTGACGAAAAAGGAATCCGCTTCAATTCCAGCCGGAAGGTCCCCGATGACCAAGTGATTGATTTCTGTTTCAAACTGCAGGCTTCTAACCTCCCTGACAGCCGCGAAATCATTATAAATTGTCAGTGCAAGTAATTTTCTGCTGTCCTTTCCTGACTGGAATTTCATTAGGCACCTCCATTTCAACGATTGAAGTAATTCCTCAAGTATTGGATTGTTTCCTCCCGGCAACCGTCCGTCAATGGCGATCTTTTGGCATGTACGAGATCCCCGTAAAGCAAGTCATCAAGAAACCGTACTTCTTCCGCATATATTTTATCTTGCCCTGCATCCAGCACTTCCAAATTCACATAAATGGAATTTCCCTGTTCTGTATAATCGATTATTGTAACTTGATTGCCCATATTGCCCTCCCGGAACTTCTGTTCAGCTGTGTTCATTTTAAATTATCCCTATAAGAGAATTTTATCACTTTCAGATTTTATTGCCATAAATATCTGATTATTCTAACTATAATTTTCAAAGAAATTAAAAAGCCGTCTAAGGAAGCAGTGTTGCTGTTCCTAAACGGCCTTGAATTGAATTCATACTAGTATAGGCTTCCTTCACCGACCAGCAGCTCAGGAAAATCTTTTTCAATCATTTCTTCAAGTTGATATTCCTGCAAGATTTCAAGCAGCTCTTCTTCATCAGCTTTGCAATAATCCAATAACTCATTTTTGTCGGGGCCTTTAAACTGCAAAATATATTTCTTCCGGCCGTTTTTGGCTATCACATAAATATCCATCGGCCCATAATTTTTGATTGTCCTAAAATCCTGATTTTCGATTACAGACGCTGCATCCATTTTATCCAGATGCGTATAGATGAATGCCTCAGACCTTTTTACTTCCGCAGAAATAAAACTCATTTTTGCGTGATGCCTGTTGATGAAGCGCTCGGACAATTGCTGATGAAACGTAATCGTTTCCCATTCCACCTTGGTCCGGTATTTTTCAATAAATAATTCAGACAGGATTTGGTGGCGGGTTACAGCAATCCAGTCCACCTGCTCAGAATGACGGTCGATCAATGACATCGGCAAATGCTGGCAGACTGACAGGGAAGGCCATGACAGTTTATCGCTGTGCCGCTCGATAAAGGCAGGTGAAAGTCCTTTTGACTTCAGCAATTCTTTTTTACGGGATACTATTTCCCAATACTGTTTAGAATTGAACGGGCTTGCTTCATTTTCCAGCGTTTTAGCTTGCCGTTTACTCAGTTTCCCCAGTTCCGGCTCCCACATTTCGGCCTTTGCGAATTCCTCGATAAATGCTTCTGAGACTTTTTGGGTCCGGATCACTTCATCCCAATATAAGCGTCCACTGAATTCACGGATAAATTCTTCCGACAATTGCTGATGGCCCGAAACAAGATACCAGTTAACCTGCGCTTCATTGTCGCGGATGAATTTCTCCGATAAATTTTCTGTTTCGCATATTGTATTCCACGAGACCGAACGCTTGTCTTTAATCGCTCTCGCTTCCATTAATTCGTTTAAATCACCAAACATTGCGTCCACTCTCTTTTCAAATAATATTCCGTTCTCCTCGTTCTTCGGCGACTGGCTGATTATACAAATAAAGCCCGCATACCGGCATAAACCGAAATGCGGGAAGTAGAGTCTTTTGATCATTTCTGCTGGTTCTCGGCAGTTTTCCGTCTATTTAAGTTGTTATAGAAGAGACGAATGATTTTATTGGCCGATTGCTTCTTCCGCACTTCCAAATCAATAGCTTGATATAGTTTTTCCTTATAGTAGCTGCTATTCGTATCCTTCTCTCTTATGTTAACTCTCTTATTCCACAAAGAAAAGAACTAAAACATAAATATGTTGTTTTTGATACTAAATTGACTCCTTATTATCCTAAAACACTCATTGCTGAAGCTGAAGAAAGAAAAGAATAGCAAGTGAAAAACCTGCTGAGAATTTCCAGCAGGTTTCGAATTTCTTCTATTAGTAGAAAAGTAACAAACTACTTTTTCTTCTGTACAATTGCTACCGTACATCTTGATACGCAAATTAGCCTATCTTCTTCATCCACAATTTTAATATCCCATACCATCGTCGTGCGCCCTTTATGCAGAGGAGTTCCAACAGCAGTAACAATACCGTCACACTTTCCTCTAATGTGATTGGCATTGATCTCAAGCCCTACCGCGATTTCGTTTTCCTGATCAATGAGATGCCAGGTTCCTACACTCGCAACCGTTTCGGCAAGTACGACGGAAGCTCCGCCATGAAGCTGGCCAAAAGGCTGATGTGTTGAAGAATTGACCGGCATGGTCGCTGTTACTTTATCTTCCGTTATTTCTCCCATTTCAATCCCCAAAACACCAGCAATCGTTTCTTCCACAGGTTTAATCTGCACAGTGAATCCCCCTTTTTGATAGTCGCATGTTTCTGATGTAATCATGGCAAATATTACAACTATTGGCAATGACTTTTCCTGATTCACCTCTATATTAAAGAGAAAAACTTCAACTACCCCTTCCTTACCCTCTCAAACCTTTTTTTCATTTTTGTAATCTAATTGTAACAATAAATCGTATTGCCTATTCTATTCGGTACAGATAGAATAGAGAGTACTAAAATTACTAAGTATACTTTACTGTTTAACTATAAAAAATTACCATATAAAGGGAGAGAAACTATGAATAAAATTGCCTTTTCAGTAATTGCATCCGGCTCCTTGGCTCTTTTAATCGGAGTTGCAGATGCAGAAGCAAGTTCCACTTATACTATTAAATCCGGCGACAGCCTGTGGAAGATCGCCAGCCAGCATAATGTTTCAGTAGCTAACTTGAAGACCTGGAATAACCTTTCATCTGACGCTATTTTCCCAAACCAGGTTCTCAAAGTGGCAGCCGCCGCAACCGGCAGTTCAACTACTGCGCCTGCGCCTGCTCCAGCTCCTTCACAGCCAGTCAGCAATGCGACTAGTACATATACAGTAAAATCGGGCGATACTTTATCTAAAATTGCTTCCTTACATAAAACAACTGTCAGCAAAATTCAGCAACTCAATAAAATTTCCGGCCATCTGATTTATCCGGGACAAAAACTTATGGTCAGCGCAGCTGCTTCTGCTCCTGCAGTGACTGCACCAAAACCGCCGGTTACAGCGGCTCCGGCTCCGGCACCAGCTCCAGCGGCAGGAACTGCCAGAACCTATAAAGTTGTCAGCGGCGATACATTAACAGGAATCGCATACCGCAACGGTATTTCTGTAACTCAGTTAATGAACTGGAACGGCCTTACTTCCAGCATGATTCGTGTTGGCCAGGTCCTTAAAATTGAAAATTCCACAGTGGCACCTTCAACAACACCAGTATCCAACCCGGCTCCGCCGGCAGCAACTGATACAGTGGGCAAAATTGTGGAAACGGCAAAATCGCTTGTCGGTACCCCTTATGTGTGGGGCGGCTCGACTGCCAGCGGATTCGACTGCAGCGGCTTCATCTATTATGTGTATAACCAAGCCGGCGTTAAAATTCCACGCACCAGTACAACTGGATACGATTCACGTTCATACGACATCAGCTCCCCACAAGTCGGCGATTTAGTGTTCTTCGAAAACACATACCGAGCGGGAATCTCCCACATGGGCATCTATATCGGCAACAATCAGTTCATCCATGCAGGCGGCGACAAAGTCCAAATCACAAGTTTGGACAATAGTTACTGGAGCAAGCACTTCGCTGGCTACAAACGTCTTTATGCAATGGATTAATTTCAAATTTCAGCCTCTCTTCCGTAAAACCGGAGGAGAGGTTTTTTATTTTAATGGTCGATTATGTGAATAAAATCTTTTCTTTAATTATAATGATTATCATTTAGAATTGATTTTAATTTGAAAAATGTTATTATTAAATAGTAAAGTTTAAAAAAATGAGAATGAGGTGTTCGATTCATGAGTACAAACAAAACAGGTTTAACAACCAGCTGGGGTGCCCCAGTCGGAGACAACCAAAACTCACAGACTGCCGGAGCGCGTGGTCCTGTCCTATTGCAAGATGTGCATTTGCTTGAAAAATTGGCGCATTTCAATAGAGAACGTGTACCTGAACGTGTAGTCCACGCTAAAGGCGCTGGCGCACACGGTTATTTCGAAGTAACTCAGGACGTTTCAAAATACACTAAAGCTGCTTTCCTTTCTGAAGTCGGCAAAAAGACAGATATGTTTGCCCGCTTCTCAACAGTAGCAGGTGAAAACGGTTCTGCGGATACAGTTCGCGACCCACGCGGATTCGCTTTGAAATTCTACACAGAAGAAGGAAACTACGATCTAGTCGGAAACAACACGCCGATCTTCTTTATCCAAGACGCGATCAAATTCCCTGACTTTATCCATACACAAAAACGCGATCCAAAAACGCATTTGAAAAACCCTAACGCAGTGTGGGACTTCTGGTCATTGTCACCTGAATCCTTGCACCAAGTTACTTACTTGATGGGTGACCGCGGAATTCCTGCAACACTTCGCCACATGCACGGTTTCGGAAGCCACACATTCAAATGGACTAACGCTGAAGGCGTATCCCATTGGGTGAAGTACCACTTCCTGACTGAACAAGGCATCAAGAACATCACACAGGAAGTAGCTGACAAAATTGCCGGCGAAAACCCTGATTTCCATACAGAAGACTTGTTCAACGCTATTGAAGAAGGCGACTTCCCTGCTTGGAAAATGTATGTACAAATCATGCCTTTGGAAGATGCGAACACGTATCGCTTCGACCCATTCGATGTAACAAAAACATGGTCACACAAAGATTACCCGTTAATCGAAGTTGGCCGCATGGTGCTTGACCGCAACCCTGAGAACTATTTCGCAGAAGTTGAGCAGGCAACCTTCTCACCTGGCACACTGGTTCCTGGTATCGACGTATCACCGGACAAAATGCTGCAAGGCCGCTTGTTCGCTTACCACGATGCTCACCGTTACCGCGTAGGCGCCAACCACCAAATGCTGCCGATCAACGCAGCGAAAAACCAAGTAAACAACTACCAGCGCGACGGCCAGATGAACTTTGGCAAAAACGGCGGTGGTTCAGTTTACTATGAGCCAAACAGCTTTGATGGACCAACTGAAACAGCAGCTGCTAAACCAGCTCCACTTGAAGTAACAGGTGTGACTGATTCAGTGCCATATTTCAAAGAAGATTTCTATACGCAGCCAGGCGACCTATACCGTCTGCAAAGCGCTGAAGAACAAGAGCGCCTTGTAAACACGTTTGTCGGCGGATTGAGTGCTGTAACTTATGACCACATCAAACTTCGCATGATCGAGCATTTGTACAAAGCGGATGCAGAATTCGGTTCACGCGTAGCAGCAGGATTGAACCTTCCTGTCCCTGGTCTTGCAGAAACAAAATAATTTATTGAGAATTGATGGTTAATATTCTCAATTAGCAGCCGGCCCATTTTGTGGGCCGGCTTTTTTTTGCGGTTTTTCGGTGGATTTATGGAGTTGGGCGTATTTGGCCTTGAGTTGGGCGTAAATCGAAGAAAGTTGGGCGTATTTCACCCGAAGTTGGGCGTATTTAGTACAAAGTCGGGCATAAATAAAAAAAGAGGATGCCGGCACCACTCGTGCCTGCATCCCCTCTCCATCTTTTATTCGCGTTCCATTTCGGCAACAAGCGCTTCCGCCAGATCCTTGCCGTTCTGGATGCACGCACCGATGCCGACTCCGTAATAAGATGCGCCGGCCAATCGAACATTCGGCAGCTGGTCAGCCAGCTTCCGCTCCAATCCTTCAACCGCTGCTTTATGATTCATATTATAATTCGGCATATTGCCGTCCCAGCCGGTGACTTCCACCGATTTCGGCTCCGCTGCAAGATTCAGGCTCTTGCGGATATCCTCCAGTGCAACAGCCGCCAGCTGCTGTTCGGACATCCCCTTCAATTCATCAAACCCTGGATTCGAGCTCTTATAAAATAAGCGGACCAGCAAATGACTGTCTTTTGACGTATGCTGCCATTTACGGCTCGTCCACGTGCAGGCGTTGCACCGGAGATCCGTATTATCGGAAACAATAAACCCTGTGCCGTTCTCCGGCAGTTCCGCATCTGGGATATTAAAACCTAGGTAGATGCTGATTAAAGACGAGTTGTGCAATTGATTGAATTCCGGCTCTAATTCCGGCAGATTCAAAACCTGCTGAGCCAAATGATGCGGAGTCGTCAAGATGACGTAATCCGCTTCTACTGAACCGCCATCCTCCATGCTGAGCATAACGGTTTCTCCATTTTTCTGAACCGCCACAATTCCGGTGCCTTTCATGATCGTGACATCCGTCAGCGTTTCTTCCAGCCGGTCGATCAGAACCGCCATACCCTCGTCAAATGACAGGAATTTTTTATTCGCCGCACCTTGGAACTTGGCTTTATTGGCGCCCAGCCCTTTTATGATGCTGCCGTATTCGTTTTTATAGTCAGCCAGATAAGGCAAAGTCGAGGCCAGTGTCAGATCATGCAATTTGCCCGAATAGACGCCTGATAATACAGGTGCAATCTGCTTCTCGACCAGTTCTTTCCCCAAAAAGCTCTCGAGAAATTCACCGATTGAACTGTCTCGGGTGAAATGCTCATTCTTCGTTTCGAAATCCTTCAGCGCCTCCTGCTTGCCCTGTTCGGAAATCAACGTGGAACTGAACAAAGCTTCTTCATCCATCGGAATGCCGAACACCGTATCCGCCGGAATCGGATGCAGTCCGCTGTCCGTGTACAGGTAAGAGATGCCGGTGCCGTTATAAACCACGCGGTCCTCTAGGTCCAGCTCTTCGACCAGCGGCCAGACACTGCCGTGTCGCGCAACAATCGAGTCTGCCCCTGTTTCCATGATGAATTCGCCGTCTTTGACGGTGCGGATTTTGCCGCCGAGCTCTGTATTTTTTTCAATCAATACCAATTCAATATCCAAATTCTCCTGCTGCTTGAGTTTCTGAAAATAATGCATAGCGGAAAGGCCCGTGATGCCGCCTCCGATAACTGCCACTTTTTTCATGCCAACCACACTCCTTACTGTTGATTCTATTTTATCAATAAAACCGGCAACCTGCAGTCAGGGATATTTGTATTCTAAGTGAACGACTAGCAGGCGGTTTCATTTGTTAGAAGCCATGCCATAAACGTGATAGTATGGTAATAAAGTAATACGAGAATGAAGGAGAGTTTGTAAATGCAAAACCCTATCGATAAAACGATTATGGAAAGACGATCCATCACTAATTTCAAGCTGGACCCGGTCGACATCGATGAAATCATCGAGCTGCTCGATATCGCCAAATGGGCTCCTAACCATAAAGTCAATGAACCTTGGCGCTTCCTGTTGTTTGCAGAAGCCGGCAAAGAAAAATTTGTGGAGGCGTTTCTTGGCGCCGCTTCGAAAGTTAACGGCGCACCTTCACCGGCTGCGCTCAATAAAGCCGAGTATTTCCGTGACATCCCGCTTCACTTGGTCGTCGTCATTTCAGAAGACCCGCGCCAAAAACAGCGCGATGAAGACCTTGGCGCTGTCGCTTCCTTGCTTCAGAATTTCCAGCTAGCAGCGTGGGAACGCGGAATCGGCATGATTTGGCGTTCTAACGACTGGATTTATAAGCCGGAATTCCGTGATGCGCTTGGTGTTCAACCGGGCGAGAAAATTGTCGCTACAATGATGATCGGCTATCCGCAGACGGTTCCGCAAAAACGCGAACGGACTGCTATTCGCGAGAAATTGACGATTATTACAGAATAGCCAGCTTGTAGGAGGACTCTGATTTTCAGAGTCCTTTTTGTTTTGTTTTTAAATTTCTTTTTGGAAAAAGGCTTCGCGGACGCGAAGCCTTCCTTTCAGGGACTGGAGTTTTTCGCGCAGCGAAAAACATCCGCTGTTGAACCTGCACTTTGAGTGAGGGCGAGTTGTTGGAAATCGCTCCATCCTATTTTTGTTATAAACTGCAGATTATTGGCACTCCGCACATATTTTTCTCTCAGCGCACATAAATTCCGTTTTCCGCACATAAAAGTCAGAAAAACAGAAAATACGCTTCCCAAGCTAGGCACATCAAAAAAAGATGGCGCAAAATCTGCGCCATCTTCTTATTTCAACACCGACATTGCCCCAACTGCTCCTGAGTATTCCCCGTTCTCCAGAAACAGCGGTACGGCGCCCCTTAAAACCGTGTAGCTTTCCACTACTTCTTTTAATAATGGATTATGGAAGAAAGACGAGCCGATATAGATGATTGTGGAATTATTGCATTGCTTCGCCGCATGCACGCTTACGGTGCTGACCGTTTCGCCGACCAGGCCGATGACAGCGGCAAGCAATTCCTCTTTTGATAATTCGTGCGCGACTTCAAAGATTTTATTGCCGAAATTACTGGCTGTCAGCTCGCCGGAAATCGGCGGCGTTTTTCCTTCGTAGATATGTTTCACTTTCAAGTCGATCCGATCACGCGAACCATTGCGCGCCAAAGAAACCATTTCTTCATAATCCATCACGCCGGTCAGCAATCGGCTTAATCCGACCAATGTACCGCCGCCAATCCCGGTGCCGCCGATGCGTTCCTGCTGATTGTTTTCGACACAATGGATGGAAGTTCCCGTTCCCACGTTCGTTAACAAATAGGAATCATCATCGCGGCCCATTTTTTCCAGCAGGAATTGCACACCCAAATGAGTCGCTTCGAATTCAACCATTTCCCGCGCTTTTTTATTCAATAAAGAAAGAAGGACACCCGACTTTCCTCCAGTAATGCAAATGTCACCATCGCTCAAACTGTTTACCCATGCAGCCACTTGCTGAATTTCCGCAATTGGATACTTGGCAAAGTGGGGCGTTCCATTTTCGGTGTACGCCACTTTGATCAGCGTACCTCCTGCATCTATTCCGACAATCATACTTGCACCTGCTCTTTCCCGCATTTCAACCTTCAAAACGCCAGCTAGTTGTAAATCACATGATGAAATTCTACCACAATAATGAATTTCATGGGAATCTCTTGCCCGTGTTTTGCTGCAGAGCCAGGTGCCAGCAACTTATTGGTCTAAACCTTGCTGCATCGAAATACCATAAGACGAGTTGAACAGCTTAAACAATTGCTCAAATTTACTCAGGATATCGAGCGCCAACAAGCCGTTGCCCTCGGCCGTTTTCGGATAACCTAAAGGCACTGTGCGCCGGACCAGCTGGGCATAGAGTTCCGCTTCTGTCAGGTCACGGGCGAATTCATTTTCAGCGATGTTCTTAATCAGCGCCAAAGCCCCTGAGACGTGAGGCGCAGCCATGGATGTCCCAGAAAGACTGGCGTATTTGCTGCCGGGATATGCAGAATAGATATCAGTGCCCGGTGCCACCAGATCAATCTCATTATTGGTGTTGCTGAACGGGGCAATCTTGCGTCTGAAATCGACCGCTCCCACTTGAATAACTTCACCATAGGCGCCAGGGTAGGCGAATTCATCAGTTTGCGGACTGTCGTCGCCTTCGTTTCCAGCGGCACAAACAACTGGGATGCCTGCGTCCACTGCCCGTTTCACCGCTTCATACAGTTCCGGAATATCCTGCGGACCGCCAAGCGACATCGAGATGACACTGGTCTTTTCACCGTTCGGGCCAGTCCAATCCACCGCATAATGGATGCCTTTGATAATCCCTTCATAATCGCCGTTGCCTTCGCCGCTCAACACTTTTAAAATAAGCAAATGCGCCTCTGGAGCCACTCCTGCTATACCACCGGTTTCCTGATGCGAGGCGGCTGCCGTACCCGCTACATGCGTGCCGTGGCCATTATTATCATCAAAATTAGATGGATCCCCGTCAAAATCCGGTGTAAAATTTCTCCCTTCAATAATGCGGTCTTTCAGATCCGGGTGGTCGGGTTGGCAACCTGTATCCAAAATCGCGATGACATTCCCTATTCCTTTTTTCGCTGCCTCCCACACGGCGGGTGCCTGAATCATCCGGACGCCTTCCGGAATCTGCGGCGCTCTCGATGAAATTTCTTCTATACGATATGGTATCAAATGAATATCCGGCATATTAACTCCTCCTTCTGCTTTTAAAGAAATAAAACCCGGCAATAACGCTGCCGGGTCTGATTCACATTTCACCCAGCATCCAGACGCTGCCACGTCCGTTCGGCATAAGGTTGATTCGCATTATAATTGTTTGAAACCGCCTGTATTGGCGCGTACTTTGACTTCCGCAAATTTCTTCGCATCGATTTCACGTGAAACGAGCGTACCGACAAATCCTCCGATAAAGCCGAGAGGAATGGAAATGATCGCCGGGTTAGTCAACGGGAACAATGGTGTTCCAGTAAAAATCGCCGCTCCAACTTCCGGGCTCAACACACTCGGGCTGACCGAGACCAGCACCAAAGCGGAAATCAATCCGGTCAGAATCGCTGAAACCGCCCCTGCGGTATTGAATTTTTTCCAGAATATCGTGTAGACGATAACCGGCAAATTGGCACTTGCAGCAATACAGAATGCCAAGGAAACCAGGAAGGCTACGTTCAGGCTTTGAGCAAAAATCGCCAGGAGGATCGAGAATACCGACACACCTACTGAAGCATAACGCGCGGCAAGCATCTGCTGGCGTTCTGTCGCTTTGCCTTTTTTGATGATTTGGCCGTAAATATCATGGGCAAAAGCGGACGCTCCTGTCAGCACAAGCCCCGCTACAACAGCCAGGATTGTGGCAAATGCCACTGCCGAGATGAACGACATGAGAACATCTCCACCCAGGGCCTGTGCAAGCAATGGAGCAGCCATGTTTCCGGCAGGATTTGTCGAAGTAATCAAGTCAGCACCGACAAATGCTGCAGCGCCAAATCCAAGGAAAATGGTCATGACATAGAATATACCGACAATCCATGTTGCCCACATAACTGAACTTCTCGCTGTTTTTGCGTCTCTGACTGTAAAGAAGCGCATCAGAATGTGCGGAAGGCCTGCAGTACCGAGCACTAAAGCCAGCATCAGCGAAATTGTATCCAATGGAATTTCATATTTCACGCCGGGTTTTAAATAGGCTTCTCCATGAGGTGTCGCTGTCTTCATTTGCGTGAACATTTCCATGATGTTGAAGTTGAAATTCTTTAGAACCAGGAACGACAGGATGACTGTCCCTAACATCAGTAACACAGCTTTGATGATCTGCACCCAGCTTGTTGCAGTCATGCCGCCGAACAATACATAAATTGTCATCATGATTCCGACAAGCAGCACGGCCCATATATAATCGATGCCGAATAATAGCTGAATCAGCGCGCCTGCTCCCACCAACTGGGCAATCATATAGAAGATAACGATTGTAATCGAGCTGAGTGCAGCAGCACCACGGACTTTTTTAGCATTGAATCTGGCGTTGATCATATCTGCCAGCGTATATTTACCGAGATTTCGCAGCGGTTCAGCCACAACGAATAACACCACAAGATAAGCCACTAAATAACCTATTGAAAACAGGAATCCGTCAAAACCGAATAAGGCGATCGCCCCCGCAATACCAAGGAACGACGCGGCCGACAAGTAATCTCCCGCTATTGCCATACCGTTTTGCCAACCAGTCAGTCCGCCGCCGGCTGTATAGAAATCGCTGGCGGAGTTCGTTCTTTTAGCTGCAAAGTATGTAATCACCAAGGTCATCGCGACGATGACCAAAAATATAATTATGACCGTAGCATTCATCGGATGTCCTCCTTCTCTTCATAACCAAATTCTCCCAGTGTTTCTTCGGCCATTTTGTCGAATTGGGCCGCCTGTTTCATGTAAACGGTTACAAGAATCCACGTCATAGCGAACAATCCGAATGCAAACACCCACACCCACGGAATATCTCCGACAATCGGGGCATCCAGCCAGTTTGTATAGGAAATGACAATATTAAAAGCCAGGTATAACCCTAAAAATAAAGCCGTAGCGGGAATGAGAAACAGTTTCTTTTTGCGCATCAGGTTCTTGAACCCTTCAGATCTCTCAATTTTTTCAAAATCCGGCACTTCTAGAGCCCCTCTCGTGTCAACCGGTTTTACTTCAATTCCTTCTTTCGTAACGGGGCCTTGCAAAACTTCTCCAGTAATTGATTTTGCCACTTATTCTTCCCTCCAATTAATTAAATATTTTTAATTTAATGATAATTAAATCACTAACATACCGACCGGTCAATAAAGAAAGAGCAAAAAGTTAAAAACAGTTCTATATTCCATAAATTTTAAATATTATCCAACTATTAGGAGGACTTTTGTCACCTGCTGAATCTAAAAGTCCTAATATAGAAAAAAGCCCACCTAAAAGGTCAGCTTTTCTGAATTAATTGCATCCGTTGATTGAAAAGGGTTGGATAAGATAAGAAGCCGAGCATCACACTGGTGACGGATGCTGTTGTCAGCAACAGGAACATAATCAGCAACTGGAATTGCACAGCCTGAATCGGGTCGGCACCTGCGATAATCTGGCCGCTCATCATGCCGGGCAATTGCACAAGCCCCACCGTTTTCTGGCTTTCAATCGTCGGAATCATACTGGCTTTGATGGAATTGATCAATTGGGTATGGATGGCCTGTTTCGGCGTTCCGCCAAGCGATAAAACCAACTCCGTTTCATCCTGATGGGATTCAACTTCCGCCGTAAACCGATTAAGGAAAAGAATCGACAGCACCATCGAATTGCCGATGACCATACCACTGATTGAGATAATGTACTGGGCTGTAGGCGGTGTAATATCCAGTCCGATCAGAATCCCCTGAGTCAACACTTCAACAAAAATAAGCGTAACAGCCACTTTCCAGGTGATCCCTTTGATGGAAGCGCCTTTATTCCTCGCGTTATGCGTAGCGGCGACGATCATCAATGTCACCATCAGGAAGATATATAGAAGGCTTTCCGAATCAAAAACGAATTTCAGGATGAAGCCGACAAGCAGCAACTGGATGATTGAACGGACGGTGGCGATAATGGTATCCCGTTCAAGTCCGAGATTCAGTGTTTTGGAGAGGACGAGCGGAATCACAACAAAAATCAGCGTAATCGATAACGTTAGATAAGTCATTGCGCTCCCCCCTGAACAAATGATTTCACCCGGTCGTTGGCCGGTGACCGCAATAATTCGCTTTCCCCGGTTTCGATCACTTCACCGTCCATCATCACCCAGGTATAGTCCCCTATGTCGAGCGCCTGCTGGAGGTTATGTGTAATCCAAATGATGGTTGTGCCATATTTCCGATTGATCAAGGTGATCAATTCTTCCACTTCCTTCAATGAAGTGCGGTCCAGTGAAGAAGTAATTTCATCGAGCAGCAAAATTTCCGGTTTATTGACCAGCGTTCTGGCAATGGAAACTTTCTGCTGCTGCCCGCCTGAAAGATCCGTAACTTTCCGGTCCAAAAATTTTTCGTCCAGTCCAACATCACGCAACAGGCTTTCCGCTTCTTTTTTGTCGTATTTTTCTCCACGCAATTCCACTGGAAGTGCTAGGTTCTTATAAACTGTGCCACTGACCATCGGAGCGCTTTGCAATGCAATGCCGACTTTCCGGCGGAGCTCGACGGGTTCAAAACTGTCAATCCCTTTATCTTTAATGTAAATCTCGCCGGATTCAGGCGACAATAAGCCGTTGCATAACTTCAGCAAGGTTGTCTTGCCTGCACCTGACGGGCCAACGAGTGTCGTAATTTTGCCTTCCGGAAAAGAGCCTGTTATCCCCCGCAATATTTTATTGCCGTCTATAGAATAATCCACATGGTTAAAATGGATGGCCGGTTTGTAATCCGTCGTCACCTGTTTCCCTCCCTTAAAAGAAAAGCGATAGCGCCCGTTTAGCTCTGACAGGCAAGAGATGGACCAAATGCAATTTGGGGCATCTCTTTGCGACGAAGCTAGCGCAGCGATGCAGGAGCAATACGGGCTTAGACCGATCAGCAGAGTGGCGTCTTTTGCCACGGCAGCTGAGTCGGCTTATGACCCGAAGAGCTGGGCCGCTGGAGCCTGGACAGAAATCCGCTCGTTTTAACGCTTTTTCAAACATAATAAGTGTATACCTTCTTAACCTTAAAAGAAAAACAGCACACAGTCAGCAGTGTGCTGTTTTATCTCATTACTTATTCAGCTTTCTTACTCTTCCATTTTCCGCGTTGCGAATTCGTCATCCATTTTCAGGAAGTACTCGCCGCCTTCTTCGATGCCTCGAACACGCGTTATAATATCGCGGAATGTTTTTTCTTCTTCCATCTGCTCTTCTATGAACCAGTCAAGGAAAGATAAAGTCGCATGCTCCTGCAACTCGTCCGCCAATGTCACCAATGCATAAATATTGCTGGTTACATCTTTTTCCTGCGCCAATGAACTTTCAAGAACATCAATTGCGCTTACAAAGTGATTTTTTGGTTCAGCCAAACTTTGCAGCACCGGCTTTTCATCCATTGCAGTCAAGTAATGATAGAACTTCATAGCATGGAAATGCTCTTCGCGAGATTGCACCAAATAGAAATTGGCAAATCCGTGATATCCTTTTTTCGAGAAATAAGCTGCCATTGCCGTATAGGCATGGGCTGCCTGCAATTCGTTATTAAACTGATCGTTCAACGCATTTGTAAGTTTTTCAGGTAACATGTACAATTCCTCCCTTTTCTAAATAATAATTATTCTAATGTAGACAATATACCATACCCCTTAAACAAAAGAAAGTAATTGAGAATATATGTTTTCAATTGATAATGATAATCATTTATAATCCTATACATCTTCTTCTAATCGATAATTATTATCGTCTGTAAAAATAGTTTGATTTCAAGGGAACTCTTTACTTACTTTTAGTAACTGAATGTAGTACGATGTTTTTATTACAGATTTATATTGGGGGAATCCAAATGACACAGATGAAACTGGAACCGCAGGTGTTTGCGGTCTTAAAAGATAAAATACAAATGATCAAGTCACAGGAAGGTGCTATTTACCTTGTCGGGCCAATTAAACTGCCTGTCAACCTGGACGGAGATACAATCATTTTCAATTGGTATTGCTGGCTCAACCTTGAAGAAGTCACAGAAGACTACGAAAAAATCATTGAAAAGCTTTCTTCAGCCAATCTTGCTGAATATCAGCAATCTAGCGTATTGGTTTACGGAGATTTCGAAAATAGCGAAGACGCATTGATCCGCATGCATTCCATCTGCCACACAGGGGACATTTTCGGCAGCAAAAGATGCGATTGCGGTTTCCAATTGAAACAGTCAATGAAACGCATCGCCCAGCATGGCAGCGGCGCATTGTTCTATCTGGCGAACCACGAAGGCCGCGGCATCGGCTTGTTCAGCAAAGCGATGGCCTATGTCCTGCAGGAAAATGGTTATGATACGGTCGAAGCCAACGAAAGCCTTGGATTCGTGGATGATTCCAGAAGTTACGATGATGCAATCGCTGTGCTAAGCGCCTTGCGCACAAAACCTGTAACTTTAATGACGAATAATCCAAAAAAAGTGGATGCTATAGAAAAAGCCGGTTTGTCGATTGCTTCACGCACTTCATTATGGGGGGACGAATCCGAATACAACGCCGCTTATCTCGATACGAAAGTAAAACGTTCCGGCCATATCAAAGGGGAGGACAGCGTCCATGCCAAGTCATGAATTTTATATGGACCTTGCTCTGAGTAATGCGCGGACCATGAAAGGGCAAACAGATCCCAACCCGCTCGTCGGCTCAGTAATTGTGAACCATAACCGGATTGTCGGTGTCGGAACCCATTTAAAAGCGGGTGAACCCCATGCAGAAATCCATGCATTGCGGATGGCAGGCGACCAGGCGCGCGGCGGTACGATTTATGTGACGCTGGAGCCTTGTTCCCATTTCGGGCGGACCGGCCCGTGTGCGCAGGCAATCATCGATGCAGGGCTAAAAAAAGTCGTGATTGCCGCTCTGGATCCAAATCCTCTAGTCTCCGGCAATGGTGTGAAAATGCTGGAAGATGCAGGCATCGAAGTCGTTTCCGGTATTCGGGAACAGGAATCTCTTAAAATGAATGAAGTGTTCAATAAATTCATTACCACTAAAAGGCCTTTCGTTACCTTAAAGGCGGCTTCAACACTCGACGGGAAAATTGCGACCCACTCACTCGACAGCAAATGGATTACATCTGAAGATGCGCGCCGGGATGTCCACGAATTGCGCAGCGAACATATGGCGATTCTTGTCGGCGTCGGCACAGTGATAGAAGACGACCCTGAACTGACTGCACGCATTCCGAACGGCCGCAACCCGGTTCGTGTGATTCTCGATTCTTCCCTGCGCTTGCCGTTGGATGTCAAAGTGGTTGTGGACGGCGCTGCCGAAACTTGGATTTTCACCAGCCGTACATACGACCGCTCCAAAAAAGAACAGCTTGAACAGGCCGGCATCCGTATTTTTGAAACTTCGGGCGAAACGCGAACCGATGTTAACGATCTGATGCGCATTCTTGGTGAAAACGGGATCTCTTCCCTGTTTATCGAAGGCGGCGGCACTGTCAATTCCACATTTCTGGAAAATCGGCTGATTGACAAAGTGGTGCTGTATTTCGCGCCGAAGCTTGTCGGCGGCAGCAACGCCCCTACCTTCCTTGAAGGCCGCGGATTTGAGCTGATGAAGGATGCAGTCGACTTGGTGGACGGAGAATTTACAAAAATCGGCAAAGACTTTAAATTTACCGGTTACCCTGAAAAGTGAGGAATTAAAGAATATGAAATTCGGTTTTGATGTAGACGATACTTTAATTAATTTGAGGGAATATGCTTTTCATTATTATCAGGAACAATTAGAGCAGGAAGTTGCGATTGATGTGTTCCATAAACTTGACCGCGTGGAAATCCACGAAGCATTCGGCATGACCGATGAAGAAGGCAAGGCTATGTGGAAGAAGTCAGTGGATTATATTTATTACACTGATTGCCCTGCCTATCCTGGCGCAATTGAGGTGCTGCAGCAGCTTAACGCCGAAGGACATGAAATCTACTATATTACGGCGCGTTCGGCGAAGCATGGCGAAGACACAAAAGCATGGCTGAAAAAGCAGGGATTCCCGGTGCAGGACGAACGTTTCTATTGCGGGATGAAAGACGAAGAAAAAGTGAAGATCATCGAAGAACTCGAACTGGATTATTATTTTGATGACAAGCCGGAAGTGCTTGAAACTTTGGCACGCGATGGATTAAATGTTTTTGTCAGAGACCAGTCCTATAACCGGCATATGAATCTTCCGCGCTTCAGCGACTGGGCAGAACTGCACCAGTTGATAAAAAAAGAAATAGAATAAGCCGCATGTTGCGGCAATGATACCTGTACAACTTTAAAAACGGTCTGGATTTCCAGACCGTTTTTAAAGTTGTAAACTGTTTTTCATTCCACTAAATCTTCTTCGCTCATCCCACAATAGCCGAAGGCTTCATCCAGCGTATCAAAACGGGCAATCCTTTTAACTTTGCCTTCTTTGATTTCCATAAATGTGTAGACCATGACCTGGCCGTTTTCATTTTCCCATCTGCCTTCCTGTTCATAAACAACACAATGGCCTTTGGCGTAGCGCGACTGTGTCGAAAGGCTGATGCCGGAATTTTTCACCCATTCGGCAAGCGTCTCATGTCCCGCTGACGCCCCCATCGGACCGATCAACTCGATATTGCGGTCCGAGATTTTCAGCACAGCAGCTACATCTTTTGCATTCACATTTTCTATCCATTTGTCTGCCGTTTCGATATTGGTTGTCATCCGTCCCACTCCCTTTTCGAGTCAGATTTCCAAACCCGTTTTATGCGGCCAGCATCCGTTATTACATTTCCCTTTGTACCGCCAGCCAAAACGTTCCCATAGAAAAAGCTGCCAATGGTTTTGGCAGCTTTTGTATGCATTCACATTCAGTAATCGGCATTCTTTATTTTTTTGAAAACAGTAACGAACGTCCGCGGATCATTAGGCACATTATAGGTGACAACGCCTCTATGCGTATGCAAATAAAGAAGATTCGCATCATCCGAAAAAGTTTTATACGAGATATCCCAGACATTGGTCAAATTTAAGGTTGCAGTAGGAGACACGAGGACATCTTCATATAGATGAAGGTCGAACTCGCTTTTGGTGATTTTTAACTCGCCCGCTTCAATGGAACGTTCCGTATTGACATAAGTGATAGTAGACAATAGATTTGATTGTTCCACTTCTCCGGAAGCCTCCCTTGACTCTTTTAATGAAGTCTACCCCATTTTTGAACATCAAAGCAACCAACTCGGGTTGTAAAAAAGCAGATAGACGGCATGATAGAGTAAATGATACAATTTTCACACAAATCACATCGATGAAGGAGCAAGGCTCATGGACAGTTGGTTCGGAACAAACTCCCAACATTATTTTACGCCCTTTTCGACCAGCCATCTGACTGTGCTTGCAGTGGCATTACTGGGGATAATCCTGCTTATTGCTCTCAAGAAACGTTTAGTGCCGGATTCCCGGCCCTTTCAAGTCCTGCGCTGGATTCTTTTTTCGTTATTATTAGTATCCGAGGTGTCCTATCAGTATTGGACCATTTCAAACGGGATATGGAATTTTGCCGGACACGTTCCGCTCCATCTATGCGGGATTGCTTCCATTACTGCCATGATCGGCTTATTGACCATGCAGCGAAGCTGGATACAAATTTCCTTTTATATCGGTGTTGTCCCTTCATTTCTTGCTTTAGTCACACCTGACTTGCCATACGATTATCACCATTTCCGGTTCTGGAAATTCTTTGTCCACCACACTGCTATTCCTTGGGCTTGCCTGTTTTTGGCTCTCGCAAAACCCGACACCATTACACTGCGTTCCGTCTTTAAAGTGTTTTTTCTGCTGGTTGGCTATGCACTTGTCATCGGATTCCTGGTAAACCCCTTGACCGATGCAAACTATCTGTATCTTATGCAGCTTCCGAATACCGTGACACCTTTAAGTTTTTTCGGAGACGGCATCTGGTATTACCTGAATTTAGGCATCACTGCTTTGCTGCTTTTTCTGCTCCAGAATTTCCTGTGGAACCGTTATATCAATAAAAACAGCAAAAGACTCTCCTAAGGAGAGTCTTTTGCTGTTTTTTATATAGCGAATATCATTCCTTATCAAAGTATTCATTCGTCAAGTCTCCGTTGACACCGATGCCTGCCGCGCTGCCTTCTCCCGCTGCTATCACCAGCTGGGAAGGAACGATCAAGGAAGCATCACCGGCAGCATAGACATTCCAGACGTTTGTCCGGCCGTAATCATCCGTCAAAATGCCGCCGTGTTCACTCAGCTTGCAGCCAAGCTCTTTGGCAAAAGGCGTCGCATGGCTCCATAATGGAGTGGTAAACCCGCCTTCCCGATCCACCAGTGTACCGTCTTCAAGTCTGACGCTACGTAATTGTCCGTTTTCACCTTCCAAGCCATCAATAATTTCTTCACGGACTGTTATTCCTTTTGCCTGCAGCTTGGCTTTTTCCCCTTCTTCCAGTCGCCCAATGCCATTGGTAAAGACGACAAGATCTTTGCTCCAGGTATATACTTCTTTCGCTAACTTGAATACCATTTTATCAGCGATGATGGCCAATGGTTTGTTTTGGAGTTCCCATCCATCACAATAAGGGCAGCTGAAAAGGCTCGTGCCGTAGAATTTTTCGATGTCCGGGATGTTCGGCAATTCTTCTTTCAAGCCTGCTGCAATAATGATTTTTATACTGTGAAAAGTATCGCCGTCTTCGGTATCAAGCTGGTAATGACTTTCGGTGATGCGCTTAATATCGGTAATCCGTTTTTTCTTTATTTGCACACAGTCGTATTTCGCAATATCTTCCCGTCCGAGCCTTTTCAATTCTTCCGGTTGGATGCCGTCGCGTGTCAAAAAGCCGTGCGCTTCTCTCGTCACCAGATTACGTCCGTGGTCGTCATCAAACAACAGCGTATTTCGTTTCGAACGGCCGAGCACCAAAGCTGCGCTCAATCCCGCTGGTCCTCCGCCAATTATGGCACAATCATATATCAAGCCTTCCACCTCTTCCATTAAAGCTTTTTCCGTGGTTTTCCCTTATCTTCCAGTTCATAAACTTTCTATAGAACAACCAAAAAACGCAACAAAAAAACCGATTCCTGAAAAACAGGAACCGGCCTTTATTTATTTTAATGGATTTAAAATTTCCGTTAATGTATCGATGAAAAATTCATTTTCTTCATCTGTACCGATTGTTACACGGATATGCTCAGGCAAGCCCCATGTCTTGCCGTAGCGAACAATAATGCCTTTGGCCATCAGTTGCTGATAAATATCTTCTCCATTCGGCCCGACTTGAACCAGGATGAAGTTGGCAGTTGTTTCGGTATAATGCAGCCCGAGTCTTTCAAAATTCTTATACAGGAAATTGCGTCCTTTTTTATTGGCATTGAAGGATGCAGTGACGTGCTCCGTGTCAGTGATTGCTGCCGACGCTGCAATTTGCGCCAATGTATTGACGTTGAAAGGTTCTTTCACTTTCAGGATGGACTTGATGATTTCTTCCGATGCGATGCCGAAACCGATTCGGACACCGGCGATGCCATAAATTTTAGAGAAGGTCTGCAAAGCGATTACAGGTTGTCCCTCAGCTACAAATTCAAGACCGTCCGTATAATCTTCTTCATCAGCAAACTGGCTGTAGGCCCCATCAAATACCACCAATATATCTTTCAGCTCTGCCAATAAACGCGCCATTTCTTTTTTGGCAATATAAGTGCCTGTAGGGTTGTTCGGCGAACAGATATAGATAATTTTTGTTTTCTCAGTAATTGCTTCGAGCAGTTTATCCACATTGTATTGGAAACCTTCATTGAAAGGCACTTGTTTTACGACCGCTCCCATAATATGCGCTCCGAAATCGTACTCACTGAATGACGGAGAAGGCACAATAATTTCGTCCCCTTGTTCTAAAAAGGCTTCAGAAATGAGCGTAATCAATTCATCAGCTCCGTTTGTCGTGATAACCTGCTGTTTTGCAACACCGTATTGCTCGGCAATTGCCTGCCGCAAGACACTGGCATCGGCATCCGGGTAGCGGTTCAGGTCAGCGAGGCTTTCCTGTATAGCTTTGACGGCCTTAGGAGACGGGCCCAGCGGGTTTTCATTGGAAGCCATTTTGATGACACGGTCGAGCCCTAATTCTTTCTGAACTTCCCATATCGGTTTTCCTGGTGAATACGGCTGGATCACATCAAGCGTTTTGCGTGTTTTAATATTGCTGCTGTTCGTCATTCGAATTCCCCCATGATGGTTATTATTATTGAAAGAAATAATTAATTAATCATACCATCTTTTTGTATCTTAGATAATACGGAAGTATTTGTAACCTTCCCACAAATGTGGTTTACTTTAACGAGAACGATTCGAAGAGGAGAATTGCACGATGAAAAAGATGAAATTAATGGCTTTGCCCCTTTCTTTGCTGCTGTTGCTTGGTGCTTGTTCAGACGAAGATAAAGCAGAAGAAACACCTGCACCAGCGGAATCAGAAGCAGTTTCGGAAACTGTAGTCGATGACCCTGCTACGGATCTTGACCTGCCGGCTGCCGATGACGTAGTAGTCATCGTAAACGGTGAAGAAATCAAAGGCACTGTCTATAATAGCGTAGCCCGCCAACTTGAAAGCTCTGTTGCCACACAAGGCAAAAAAGCGGATGATCCGGAAGTTGCGGAGCAAGTGAAAGAACAAGCCATTTCTGTCATAGTAGGCAATAAATTGGTCATCCAGGATGCCATTGAAAAAGGGCACGAGGTGGATGAAGAAGTACTGGAACAACGTTTTGAAGACCTGAAAAATCAATTCGAAAATGAAGAGCAGATGAATATAGCGCTTAAAAGAACCGGTTTTACGCTGGATGATATGAAACAGCAGCTGCGGGATCAATTGATCTACGAAAGCTATCTTGCAAAAGAAATCGAAGGCGCTGAAGTAACAGAGGAAGATCTAAAAGAGGCCTATCAGGGCTATGTGGATTCCACTGAAGGAGAAACACCCGAATTCGAAGAAATGAAACCTATGATCCTCCAATCCTTGGAGGATCAAAACGAAAAGCAAGCCGTTTATGACCGCATCGAAGAGTTGCGGAAAGCGGCTGATGTTGAAGTGAAAATCTAACCTAAATAAGAAAACCTCCAACCCGGTCGGTTGGAGGTTTTTTCTTACAATGAAAGTTTGTCGCGGCAGTATGCCTGCACTTCAGCTTCTTCATCGTCTTCAAGGGCAAATTCCATCGCTTTTCCTGTTTGCTTATCCATGAAGTTATAATGTGCGATGCGAGCTCCATTGTCATCGGCAGCCATGATGACACGCAGGTCCAGACCCGCTTCTGTGTAGAGTTCATCATCTTCATCCACTTCAACAGTCAGCAAAAATTCGTAACGATCGCTTTCCATTATTCCTGTTGGATCATTGATTTTGTGAAATGTAAAATCGGTAATTTCCATATGGTCCACCTCCGTCTTATCTCTATTCTAGCTTGTTCTTCTTCTTATTAACAGCTTTAATGGAAAATGCTCTTTTCATCATATGTTTACTATCCCCTTATATTGTTTATTCAATAAAGAAGAGGGAATAATAATAAAATCATGATAATTAGAGGAGTGGACATGTAATGGATGTTTTAGTAATTGGAGCAAATGGACAAGTAGGAAGAAATATAGTGAAAGAATTGGCTGAAAAAAATCATAACGCTGTTGCAATGGTTCGAAAAGAGGAGCAAAAAGCGAAAATGGAGGAACTTGGAGCTTCCAAAGTAGTATTGGCAGATTTAGAGGAAGACTTCAGCAATGCCTTCGAAAACGTTGATGCAGTAATTTTCGCTGCCGGCTCAGGTCCAAAAACAGGTCCGGACAAAACATTGACAATCGACTTATGGGGTTCTGTAAAAGCAGCTAAATATGCTCAAGATAAAGGTGTTAAACGGTTTGTCCAACTCGGATCGATGGGATCGGACAATCCGGATGCAGGCGGTGAAGCGATGAAGCCTTACCTCGTTGCCAAGCGCAGCGCGGATGAGATTCTGCAAGCCACTAATCTGGACTACACCATTGTTCGCCCTGGTGCTTTGACTGATGATGAGAAGACCGGAAAAGTCGAAGTTTCAGCACAAGGCTTCGAATCGATGGAAGGCCGTTCAATTCCGCGTGCAGATGTGGCACATGTACTGGTAGACGTATTGGAACGCGAAAACACATACGGCAAAGTATTTGAAATCCTGCAAGGCGAAGAAGACGCGGAAAACCAATTGGGGACCGTCTAATAAAGCAACCTGAGAGCGGATGGATTTCCGCTCTCTTTTGTGTTAAAATGAGCATTACGATAATAGAGGACGTGATAAGTATGATTAATATTCAACCACCAAAAGCGGATGTGACAATTACACAGCGCAAACAGGAAGTTACAGGCGACGAAGCGGTTATCAAGCCATTATACGGCTTTATCGACCTTCATGAAATTCCGCGTGATAAAGGCGGAATCATTCAATTTTTCAACCACAGCGGCGAATTGCTGTTTGTCGGCAAAGCCCGCAAATTGCGCCAACGTGTGAAAAAGCATTTTGAGGATAATGTTTCGCCACTTAAGAACCACCGTGACGAAGTACACCGCATCACTGTATCCATTGTGGAAGATCCGATGGAACGTGAAATTTACGAAACCTACCTGATCAACACGCAAAAAGCGAAATACAACGTAGATAAAGTCTTTTATCAAGAATAATTAAGAAAAACGGGCACCCCATGGGTGTCCGTTTTTTCATTCCATAATATGCGTTTCCATTGTAATTACTCAACCAGCCGCTTTTCAAAATAATGCTGGCTGTGGCCCGCAGGATGATCTTCCAGCTTACCGAACTCACGGAAACCCTGTTTGCGATAGAAACCGGGAGCCTGAAAGCTGAATGTATCCACTGTCATCAGCCTGCACTTCAATTCACGTGCAAACTGCTCCATCTCAGCCATCAATTTTGCAGCAATCCCACTGCCCTGTTGAGCCGGGTCGACCCACAGAAAATCGATGTGCATATGCCGCCAAAAATAAGTTCCGGTAATTCCTCCAATAATTTCATCTTCATCATTCCTTGCTATGAAACTGCTATTGCCGTAGGGGCTTTCCCATTGTTCCGGCAAACTGTTTTTATTGTGTTCGACCACTTTCTGACGTATGAAATCCCGATCTTTTTGAACTTCCTGCTGTGTGATTTTCATATTGAAATTCTCCTCCACTTTCTTTTTCTTCCACTGCTCTACCCAATCTTCTCATTTTACAGGTTTTAATTCACTCCTAAAACGGGAATAACATTAGTAATAACTAGAAATTTTGGAGGAAACTATTATGTCAGCATTCACAAAATCTTCCCCATCGGCCAGGTGTAAAAGCGAATACGATTCTTTGCGCCGTGTTTTGCTATGCCCGCCGGAATATATGGAAATAAAAGATGTTATCAACGATGTACAAAAAAGTTACCAGGAAGAAAATATCAATACGGAAAAAGCAATGCAGCAACACAAGAAATTTCTTGAGGCTCTGCAGCATGAAGGCGTGGAAACGGATTTGCTGAACCCCTCCGAGGCGTTCCCCGAGCAGGTCTTTACCCGTGATATCGGTTTTACCGTGGGTGATACCGTTTATATTGCTGAAATGGCTTCAGAAATTCGCCAAGGCGAAGAAGGTGTTCTGCAGAAGTGGCTTACTAAGAATGATTTTCAGCCAGAAGCACTGGGAGGCAATCGGGTCGAAGGCGGCGATGTGCTAATTGACCGCGACACTGTTTTTGTGGGAATCAGCAGCCGTACATGCAAAAATGCCGTTGATGAATTACAAAAGAAACTTCCTGAATTTGAAGTCATCCCGATTTCCTTTGATGAAAAGTATCTTCACTTGGATTGCGTCTTCAATATCCTCTCTCCAACCGAAGCTTTAATCTATGAAGAAGCACTTGATCAAGAAACAATCGACATGTTATCAAACCGCTATACCCTGTTGCCTGTCGATCAACAGGAACAATTTGCCCTAGGCACAAATGTACTGTCGATTGGCGATCGCAGGGTATTCAGCCAGCCGCAGAATACAAAAGTAAATGCCTTGCTTAGGGCAAATGATTTTCGGGTCATTGAAGTCGATTTTTCTGAAATCATCAAGTCCGGCGGTGCCTTCCGCTGTTGTACGCTTCCACTTATACGGGAAGAATGAAGAAGAAAAAAGCGCAAGCCCTAAAGCTTGTGCTTTTTCATGTCCGTATAACTGAAAAGAATCTATATAAATCTAATTATTCTGTCATTTAAAGCAGATTTACGGTATAACTTGTAATAAGGATACATAAATATAAAAAGGGAGGATTTCGAAATGATCAGTAAAAAAAGTTCAATCCCAGCATTTTTCCTCATCCCTCTTCTAACCTTGGCTGGCTGCGCCGGCGAGAGTCCGGACAGCAGTTCTGAAAGTGAAAACGGATCAGAAGACCGCACGCAAATCAGCTTTATTCATTGGCGCGGAGAAGACAAAGAAGTTTTTGATGATATCATTGCCCAATTCGAAGAAGAATATCCTGAAATCGGTGTCGAGATGAATATCTATCCTTCTGAACAATACCAGGCGACCGGCCAGCGTATGCTGACGGACGGTTCGACAGGCGATGTGTTTACATCTTTCCCGGGCGCCCAGTTTGAAGCGATTGCAAACGCCGGTTTTTTTGAAGACCTCAGCGGAGAAGATTTCGTCGGGAACTTCGACGAAAGCCTGATTACGGTGGGCGAAAAGGATGGCCAGCAATTGGCGTTGCCTTACCAATTAGTATTCAATATGCCTGTTTATAATAAAGGCATGTTCGATGAGCTCGGCTTGGAAGTGCCTAAGAGCTGGACTGAGTTTCAGGAGATGGCTGATACCTTGCTTGAAAATGACATCACACCTATCGCGTTTCCAGGTGCTGATATCGGGCCCAACCAATTCATGAACAGCATGATGATGAACAATGCACCCGATGAAGATGTTTTCCAAAAATTGCAGAACGGCGAAGAATCCCTCACCAACGAATGGTGGGTAAAAACACTTGAAGATTTCCAGCTCCTTGAACAAAAAGGCTATATTCAGCCGGATGCTCTCGGCACCAGCCAGGACTCTGCCATGGCAATGGTCGCCAACGAAGAGGCTGCTATGCTCGCAACCGGATCCTATCACATGGCCTCCCTTCTTGATTTGAACCCTGAACTTGAGCTCGACTTGATGGCTCCTATTACAGTTGAAGAAAGTGAAGCCGAATACGAAGGCATTAATACCGCCACTTTCATGCTGGCAGTCAACAGCAACTCCGAGAAAAAAGAGCAGGCAAAAGAATTCATCCGGTTCCTTAGCAGACCTGAAATCGCCTCACAGTATGCCAATGAAACCGGTCAGCATTTGACGGTGAACGACGTAGAATACGAATCTGAAGTGCTGCAGAACACCGCTTATTGGATTGATGAAAGAAAAACACGGTTCCAGCCCCGGTTCCTTATTACCAACGCTCAAGTTGAAGCGGCTGTCCTGAGCTCCATTGAAAATGTACTTGGAGGCGCCGACCCGATGGAAGCGGCAGAAGAAGCACAACAAATTGTCGAAGAAAACCTGGAATAGCTGAATGAGGATTTCAAAGACGATTTATCTATTCTTTTTACCGGGGCTGTTTCTCTACAGCATCTTTTTCCTGTATCCAACTGTTAGCGCCCTGTTCTATTCCTTTACCGATTGGGACGGCCTGAGTGATGCTTATCAATTTGTCGGCATCGGGAATTATGAACGGGCATTGACCGGTGATTCGGTCTTCCGGAAAACTGTCGGCAATAACTTGAAGTTCATGCTGATGGTCGTTATTTTCCAAACACTGGCGGCTCTGGCGTTCGCCATGATTGTATTAAAGAATACAAAAACCAATTTATTTTTGAGGGCGCTGTATTTTTTCCCAACAATTCTTTCATCCGTTTCGGTCGCCTTCATCTGGTCATTTATCTATGATCCGTCTTTAGGAATCCTGAATCAGATTCTGGGATTGCTTGGCCTTGATTTTCTTCAGCAGAATTGGCTTGGAAATTCCGATATTGCCATCTATTCTTTGGCCATCACCCAAATCTGGTTTCATGCCGGCCAGATGCTGATTATTTTTGTCGCCGGCCTGCAGGCGATTCCGGAAGACCTCTATGAAGTGGCAAAAATTGAAGGGGCAAGCAAATGGCAGACGTTCCGAAAAGTCACATGGCCGCTGCTCGCTCCTTCCGCCACTATCGTTATCGCCTATACGACCATCCAATCCTTTAAAGCATTTGACCTGGTGTTTGCCATGACAGGCGGCGGGCCGAATAATTCAACAGAAATCATTGCCACGTATATATTTGATGTTGCTTTCAGAAGTTATAATTTTGGCTACGCCAGCTCGATTTCAGTTCTGTTCATGATTATCATCGCATTCATCACATTCTTGCAATTTAAAGCTTTGCGGTCTGACCGGATTTCTTATTAGAAGGAGGGGATTTTTTGTTATTCCGGAAATTTTCGTTGGCAGTCTATGCGTTACTGATTTTAATACCGCTGCTGATGGTTGCCCTCACTTCTGTTAAGACATTGCAGGAGACTTTCAGAGACCCGCTCGGACTGCCTGAAGATGGTTTCCAGTGGAGCAATTACAGCGCAATTTTCGAGGAACAAACAATGGCCGGGTATTTTATGAACAGTACCATCGTCACTTTGTGTTCCGTTTTCTTGACTTTATTTTTCGCTTCCATGATCGCTTTTGGCATTAGCCGATTGAATAATTGGATGGGCAATATCCTGTTCGGCTTGTTTACACTCGGTATGATGGTGCCGGCACAGGTCAATATGGTGCCTTTGTATTCGCTGATGCTGGATTTGAATTTGACGAACAGCCTGCTTGGTTTAATCCTTGTCAATATCGCGGTCACTTTGCCTATTGCGGTTTTTATCCTGACAGGCTTTATGAAGACGCTGCCGAAAGAATTATTTGAAGCATCAACAATAGACGGTGCAGGAAATTGGCAAATCTATACGAAATTGGCATTGCCGCTTTCCCTGCCTTCCCTGTCCGCAACAGCCATTTTCCTTTTTGTCATGCATTGGAATGATTTGCTGTATCCTTTGCTGTTCATTACTGACAACGCCTATAAAACGTTGCCGCTTGCCTTGCTTGAATTCCAAGGCGAGTATTCAACAAACTACCCGATGCTGTTCACCGGTGTCATCATCGCATCCGCTCCGATGGTCATCGCCTATGTTTTCCTGCAGCGCTTCTTTGTCGCAGGCATGACAGCAGGCGCATTGAAAGGATGAATTTTTATCGAAATAAAACTGATGTCTTGCCCACTTAGAGGCGAGACATCAGTTTTTGGTTTATTGCCATAGAGTTGGTTTATCCACCATGAACCACAGCATCAGCAATAACAGCAATATGTAAATCCACAGTGAACGTTGCAGCGTTTCGGCCAATGCGGGGTGATCCGCTTCCGGTTCAGCGAACTTTTTCAGCACGGGCGAAAAAGCTCGCGCAAGGAAAAATACCGAAGAAAACATCACGGCGAGCGTCATCAGAATCCACGGGGAATGCCAGGACCAAGGACCCTGCCAGATCAGCAGCACACCCGTTGCAACCAATACATGTCCAGCATGCATCACCAGCCGGATAGCGGAACGGAACGTCGCAATCAGACCGGATAAGTACTGCGTATCCGCTTCTCTGATCCGTTTGACCAGTAGAACCAGTACAAAAAACGGTCCGATTGATAATGCCGCGCTTAATATATGAGCATACAAGATCACCGTATACATCTCTCTATCTTCCGCCTTTCTTAAGCTCTGGCTTCATTATAATAGAGAGCGCTGCAGAGCAATAGGCTTTGAGCCAGTATAAATCCTGCCTTTAATGGATCGGGCAGGACTCTTTACTTATTTGGCAAAAACGTGCTTGCCTATTTTCGTTATGACTGTCCGTGAAAAGATCCAGCTGTCTGTTACACCGCTCGGGTTATAGTAATAAGTCGCTCCATAACTTGGATCCCAGCCTTTTACCGCATCTTTCACAGCCCGGTAAGCTGAGCTGTCCGGCACGAGATAATACTGTTTGTCATTGACTGCCGTAAAGGCATTTCTCTGAAAAACTACACTCTCGATAGAATCAGGGAAAAGGGAAGATTGCTTACGATTTAAGATGACCGCTGCGACTGCCACTTTTCCCACATATTTTTCACCACGCGCTTCACCGTGGACTACGCGTGCCATAATTTCTGTTTCCGCCATTCTGCTTTGTGTTAACGGCCCATAATAACCTGTTGCCGGAACATCAAAATCCTTCTGATAATCGATTAACGCGTTTTTTGTAATTTCGCCGAAATAACCGGTGGGCACCACGTGGAAATAGCCAAGTTTCTGTAAATCCCTTTGAAGGGCGGTTACTTCTTCCCCTGCCATTCCGGTATGGAGATCCGGAAAATGAGCTTTCGTTTCTGTTTGAGAAAAACTTAAAAATGCGAATACCATTGCTGTGAATAAAAATGCTTTTACAAATTTCATTTTTTCTCTCCCTTCATTCAATAAACTATATTTTTATTCTAATCAGTATAAATTTAAAACTTGGTTTTATGTATCCAACAGACCTCCTTAATTTGTTTGACAAAAAAGTACGAAAGGCTGGTTTACATAAACAAATGGAATTTCAATACTTTTCAAGGGCTCCATAATGATCATATGGTATGGCTTATCTCAGTAAAAAGGAATCAAGGATCTTTAAGGCGAATAAGGATTGTAGAGAATAAAGAAGTGTTGAAGGAGGCTCCAGCTATGTTCATCCGCCAGCCATTCGATAAGTTTCTTGAAATGGAATACGAACGAACAACAGAAAACAGTGTAAAGGTGACTTTGCCAATCAAAGAGTTATATATCGACAGCGCCGGACTCATACACGGCGGCATCATTTCCACGCTTGCCGAAGTCGCTTTATGCAACACGGTCGCTCCTGATGAACAAGGACGGCAGCAGGCAGTGACCGCCGATTTGAATGTGACATTCCTAAAAAGCAGCAAATCTTCAGTCTTGACTGCCCGCGCTTTTGCTGTAAAGGAAGGACGCAATCTCATTCATGCCGACTGCCTGATCTACGACGACGAAGACCATGTCATCACAAAAGCAAAAGCGGTTCTCTTCAATAAATGATGGATTAAAAAAAGACCACTTCCCGGTGGCCTTTTGTGTTCCATATGAATTGTTGGCTGCATGTGTTTACTCCGCAAAGAAATGACGGCCAATCTGGGTGAGGACCGTCCGTGAAAATATCCAGTCGTCGGTGACCCCCGCTGGGTTGTAATAGAAAACCGCTCCCATGGTCGGGTCAGCTCCGTCCATCGCTTCTTTTACTGCATCATAAGCGCTTCTGTTCGGTGTCAATAAATATTGATCATCAATCACAGCAGTGAAGGCATTGCGCTGAAAAATGACTTCTTCGGTACTATCCGGAAAATCCGGTGATTCGATGCGGTTCAACACCACAGCCGCTACCCCTACTTTACCGATAAAACTTTCCCCTCGGGCTTCCCCATGAACGATCTTCGCCATCATTTCAACATTTTCGAGTTTCATCTGCGTCATCGGGCCAACGATGCCTGTAGTGGGCAGTCCATAGTCTTCTTGGAACCTTGTGACTGCGTTGCTTGTAATGAAATTAAAATATCCCGTTACGTCTTCATCGTAATAACCCATTCGTGCCAACTGCTCCCGAATTTCTTCCCCGTTATCCACTCCCGGCCCTGAAATTCTATGTTGAGCCGCTTGCGCTTCCGCTAATGGCAAACATAAAAAAACAACGGCCAAAACCGCTCCACCAAATATGTTTTGATTCAAAATTTTCATGGTTTCTCTCCATTCTAAAAAACTTTCCTGCCTGTAAAAATGCACACGGATAGTTTTGTCCTCTAGATAGAAATTCCCTATGAAAATAGATCTAAACATTTTATTTTTAATTCGAGGGAAATAACTTGCTGTTTACAGCAAGGATTCCTCTCTTGATGATAAGGCTTTTACTTTGAGATATAATGCAATTGCGCGAATTCCCCATACCTTTTAACATCCTTCAGCTTGTATTCAGTCATTAGATTGGACTTCTTAAACAAGGGGATTCCACTGCCGATTACAACAGGTGCGATTGAAATGATAAATTCATCTACCAAACCGGCATCCATGAAACCGGCCAATAATTCCGATCCGCCGATGACCCATATATTTTTACCTGGGGCGCTTTTAAGCTTATCCGCAAAAGCCGGTATGTCCATGTCTGTAAATTCGATGTCACGTGCAGGACTGCCGTCTTTTACGGACTTGGAATAAATATAGGATTTGAGCTCCTCATAAGGATACTCCCCCTTTTCCATTTCCATTACCCAGTCATATGTTCTTCTTCCCATAACAACAGTATCAATTGTCTCCATAAAATCCGCATACCCGGCATCACCCTCGCCTTCGACTTTGAAGAGCCAGTCAAGAGAATCATCTTCTGTCGCTATATAGCCATCCAGACTTTCGGCTATATAGCAGACAATTTTTCGTTCAGTATCCATTTTTCAACGCCTCCTGATTTTGAAAGCTGCCGACTTAACCGCATACGGCCCCATACCCTTTTTTACTGCTTATTTATTTGCTTTTAAATTTTCAAGTTCCCGGTGCGTCTGTGGAAAGCCATTGGCCTGCCACTCTGAACGGTAAGCAGCATCCAATTGTGTGAGCCCTTTTTCCGCATCATCATATTTGGCATTTACACTTTCTTCACGGTCTACCGTAACACTGTTTCGCATATCATTGTCTTCATAAACCCAAACTCTTTTCCCATTCTTTTTCCGTATATTATTAAAGAGGATAATGCCACCGGCAAACGCGGTGCCGGCAAAAACCATTTTGTTGATACTTTGCTTTCTCATTTTAATCCCTCCATAACAGTCTAACATTGTAATGTGTATTTTCCCTTTTTCCCAAATGTTAACCATGTCAGTTCTGTAACACACCACTTAGACTTAGTACGAACTATTTGATACAGTAAGTTAAATTCATTTTATTGGAGGCATAGCCGATGAAAAAAATTGTAATTTTATCTGATACCCACATACCGGCAAGAGCGAAACAGCTCCCCAAAACTCTTTTAAATGCTTGTGAAGAAGCCGATTTAATCTTACATGCCGGCGACTGGCAAAATCTCGATGTATTTTTCGAACTCTCTGCTTACGCTGAAACTATAGGAGTAGCCGGAAATGTTGATCCGTGGGAAATACTCGATCGCTTCGGCAAGAAGAAAATCCTTACGGTGGAAAATCTGAAAATAGGAATGGTTCACGGAGATGGTGCAAGTAAAACTACAGAACAGCGCGCGCTCGAAACGTTTATTGATGAAGGGGTCGATTTGGTCGTCTTTGGCCACTCCCATATTCCGATAAAAAAAGAAGTTAACGGAGTAACTCTATTCAACCCGGGCTCTCCAACTGACAAGCGCCGGCAGCAGCAATACTCTTTTGGCATCCTGGAAATCGGAGAAGAATGGAATCTGCGGCACGTTTTCTTTGATAAAGAATAAAACTTCAAACACAAAAACCGGATCTCTCTTATTTAGAGGTCCGGTTTTCTTAAAAATGTGCACTTTCTCAGCGCTTGTATTATTTCTTTGAATTCTCAATCGTTGGAAGCTCATCTTGTGAATTTTCACCATGTGTTTTCAGAAAGCTCAGGAATTCCTTTGGCGCTCCGCGCGAAATAAAAGACATCTCCATATAGCCTCCATCAATCAGGTTAATAATCATATTTACAGTGCCGTTTAAATCAGCTTGCACGTCTTTAACTTCTTTTAGCGGAATTTCCATTATGTAAGAGTCTTCTCCACTTCCACCACTTTTAAAAATCACTGTTTCCTTGCTGGCTGCAAGCAAGCCTTTGAATCCATCAACCTTATCAGAGCGGCTTGTATGGAAAATGCCAAAAATCCAATATTCAATTGAAGCGTCAGGCTTAAGTTCTTTTAACTCTTTGAGCATTTTTGCCGGATGTGCCATACAAACGCCTCCGTTTATTGTAATTACCTATATTATACAGTCAGTAAGCCTTTATAATTGTTTTATTTCTGTTACAAATGTTTCATTCTTACTAATTCGAGGTTCAGTCATTTCGGATTCAGGGTATTGAAGAGAAAATATCAAGTGAGGAGAGGTTCTTTATGCCAATACGACTGGAAGTGGAATTGTTGGAACAAACTGATACCTCTATTTTTTTCATCTGGACTAATACCGGTGGAACTTGCCGGATTGAACGGGATGGAAAAGTAATTTATAAAGGAACAGAAAACTCTTTCAAAGATGAAGGGCTAACGCCAGGAGAGTTGTACATTTATACGATTGAAAGACTGGATCTGGAAGGACGAGTCATCGACCGGATTAAATTGCAGACAGGAACCGAAAATTACCTTGATGATTTTGTTAATCAGCTTCAGCAAATTACGGTAAGCACGATTATTTCCGATTCAAAAATTGCGATTGCGTGGGGTGCAATTGAAGGAATTACAAGCTTTGATATATACCGCGATGGCGAGTTGCTGGCCACCACAGAAAAAAATCAGTTTACTGATTTAAAAGCCGACAGACAGAAAGCCTATACGTATTGGATACAAGCCAAACGCCCGCTTGAAAGATCCGAAGAAGATAAGAAGCACAGGAAATCCCTGCTGGCTACATTTTTTGGCGCAGTCAATATCAGATCGTCCCAGGAAAAAGCGGCGATGGAAGAATTTTGGATCATCAAACGCGTTGCAAGCCGTGAGCAGCTGCTTGCTGAACAGCCGACTAAAAAAGACCATATCCAGCAGCCGGAATGGCAGCTGCGTTATTTGACATTCCTGGGAGAAGAAATTCTTCCCAACCCCAATCCATTATCTTTGAACCGTTTTTTCAAGGGAGACGGACGCAGCTTCGATCCAGAGTCGAAAGAATACAGAACCCGCGTCGACCTGAATGTCCGCTTTACAGAGGACGGTGCATTAGTCGATTGTGCCAAAGATGTCGGAACGACCATTGCCTATAATTGGCGCAAAAAATTCCGTAAAGCGGATGTTGCTTCTTCGGACGGTATCGAATTAAAAGAAGTCAAAGAGGATCACCATAAGATAGCAATCGATCTGAAGCATTCCGTCGGCAACCCGTTGGTGGCTTCCCCTGATATCGATTACCAGATGGCCGCCAATTTCTACAGAGTAGGTGTCTACGACATTATCGGCAACCATGACCAGGCGCCCAACCACGAAGTTTACCTGAAAACCGGACGCAATGCTGATTGGGGCCAAATCCATGAAGCCGAAGACAAAGGTTTGTCCTGGATGGCCGGTCCCATTGCCAGCCAGTATTGGCGTATTTCGAATTTTGAGTAAAGAAAAGCGGAAACGGCCGTTCAGCTCTGAAAGGCATAAGACAGACCAACGAAGTGGCCTTGGCCGCGCAGTTGGACTGGCTTATGACCCGAAGAGCTGGGCCGCAGAAGTCTGGACAAAGAAAAGCGACTGTGAAGAGATGGCCCAAGATTTATGGGCCCATCTCTTTGCGACGAAGCTAGCGCAGCGATGCAGGAGCAGCCTTTATCCTACGGCAGTTGGACTGGCTTATGACCCGAAGAGCTGGGCCGCAGGAGTCTGGACAATAGAAAAGCGGAAGTGCCTGTTCAGTTATGAAACAACTAAACAAACCTTCTCAATTAAAAGAGCCTGCACCCGAAAAGCAATTGCTTTTCGGGTGCAGGCTCTCATTTTCTACTTGTCCAAAAATCGTTTGCGTATATGGGGGGGCGGCAACATACAACTGTTCAGTTTACCAAATACTTTATACCGGTTATTGGCGATAATATCATAAGCGCCATCACGAATTGCTGCTGGAAACGGTCGAAGATGGTATGCCAATTTCCATAAGCCAGTCAAATGATGTGAAATTCGGAGTGCCCCTTCAGACTTAACATAGGCTTTCCCATCTTCTATAAGTACAAGGCTATCGACATCTTCCGGAATATTATGTTCACGTGCCAGCTTTTCGCCAATTTCACTTTGCAGCGATGCAAATTGGAAGTAGCCTGCCGGATCGTGATTAATAATGAATTGGACACTCGAATCGCAAAAATTGCAATCGCCGTCAAACAGCACTATTGCATGATCCATTGTATTTTCCTCCTCTGCAAAACGTCTTAACCATATAAATAGCCTTTCTCGTTTCTTCCTAAACACTAAGGCTTCGCTACAGTTCCCTGATGGAAAAATAACTTCCATCCATTCTCCCGTTTTTTCCAGACAGAACTGCGGTTTGTGTTTTTGCCGGTTGTTTTATTTTCGATGCGATAAGTCGTCAGAACCGCCTCTTTGCCAAGTTGATGTATTTTAAATTCAGAAAGCTCCATATGGTCAGGACTTAATGGATGGTCGCCATCGTATTCCCATCTTTGGATTATCCCGCCGCTGCTGCCGAACTCGTAAAATTCATCATCCAGCACTTCCGCCAGCTTAACTTTCGATGTTCGCACATCCGGCGAAATATGCCGGCATTCCAATTCATAGATTTCACGTTTCAAATCATTCACTATGGATCCCCCCTGTGATATTTCCCGGGAAATATCTAATTCCCTTATATAAATAAACAATACCCTTTATTGATGGAATAAGAAATGCCCCGGTCACATTTGACCGGAGCATTTTTTAATCTTTATCGTTTTCATTTTCACCATCGTAAAAGTCACCCATTTGCTCATCGTCACCCGGCTGATCCTGTGGTCCATCAGAAGAGCCGAAATCTTCAACATCTTCAAAGCTGTTATTGAAGTCACGGACTCTTCCGTCCTCTTTTTCGACCGGTTGATCAGTTGATCCTTGCAGCACTTCCTCTTCGACAGGGCGGCTTTCCATATCAAGTTCTTCATCCGCGTGGTCTATACAGGTCAATGCAGTAGGAAGGGCTTCCATCCGCTCAAACGGTATTTCTTTTCCGCAAACAGCACATTTTCCGTATGTTCCTTCTTCCATCGCTGCCAGAGCAGCTTTGATATCATCTATTTCCTCTTCTTTAAACTGCGTCAATGCCATCCCTCTTTCCTGGTCGAAGAGATCCGTCGCATTATCCGCTGGATGATTATCATAATTTGAGAGTTCCGTTCTTTCGAACTCCTCTGTATGCTCTACACGATCTTCCAAAGTCTCTAATTGGTCAGTCAATTGTTTCTTCAATTGTTTCATTTGTTGATCAGTCATGCCGATTCCTCCTCAAAAACTACTTGTTCTGTATATTTCCTAATTGAGAGAAATCAAACCTGTCTGCCTAATCATCAAAGCGTTCAAGTAAACTCAGCAAGTATTCGTCAAGACGGTGGCGGATCAGTTCATCAGACAAGCCTGTCATGCCAAGTGCTGTCCATCCTCTGTATACTTTTGGCGGACCATCCAATGTATCCGTTAAAGACAACAAATCCCAGTAAGGGTCGTATCGAAAACTGTCATCTGCATATTTGATATATGCTTCCAGAAACTTATCTGCTGCGGAGAGGCCGTATAATTGGGTCAAATTCACCCGGCAATGGCCAATATCCACTCCCACAGGACCGCGGCAGGCATTCACCCAATCCACAATACCGGTTATCTTCCCATCCTGCCAAAGGATATTACCCGGATGATAGTCGCGGTGTATAAAACAAAAATCTGCCTGCGGACGGACTCCTGCTACAATATAAAACGCACGCATCCAATCATCCTGAAACTTAGACCACAACGGTTTCTCCAACCTTAACGCATCGTTATAGGAAAAATACTCATATTCGAAGTTTTCGGCTTTCTGCTGATGAATCCTGGTTAAACATTCAGCCATCTTATCCAGCCAATCATCCATGTCAGAAGGCTGAAAAATAGTGTCTCCCGGCAATTTGGTCATCAACACTGCAGGCATTCCACACTTCTCCCCAGTCTCATCAAAGGCGATCACTTCCGGAGAAGGCATTATAGTTGAAGCTGCTTGCTGCAGACTTTCAGATTCATGTCTGGCCAAATCCGGTTCCATCGCCAACCAGTCTTCTTTGTGAAAGAGCCGAAGGATTAAATTTTCTTGTTGTCCTTTTTCTTTAAAAGGTATTTCAAAAACAAGCGAAGAAGTGCCCCCTTGCAACTTCTTTATCCCAGCTGTTTCCACTGGATTTTTAATAATTGCTTCCACCCATCCAATACTTTCCGGAGTCGGTTGACTTAAATTTTGGATATCGATAAACCTCACCGCTTTCTCACTGCCGAAGTTGATATTTTTTCTCCATTTTATCTTATACTACATTAATCCAGACTTCATTTCTCAGCCATTGCCATGTGCACCAGCGTTTATACAAGGGCCGTGCGGGTATGCTTTTTATATACAGTAAAAACGGACGAAAACTTCCGGTTTTTCAGCCAGACGCTATAAATAGAAGGAGGCCCCTGATTTATGAAAGTAAAAAAACCGATTCCAAAAGCAAAAGAGTTCGACAGCACGATGGCTTTAATCAATGAAGGCTTCAATTTCCTGCCAAACCGCCGCAAAGAATTGGGCTCAGATATTTTCGAGGCACGTTTATTGGGTAAAAAATCTCTTTGCATCGCTGGTGAAGAAGCGGCTGCAGTTTTTTATGACAATAAATATTTTAAGCGTGCGGGTGCCGCGCCAAAACCACTGAAGAAGACTTTACTCGGAGAAGGTGGGCTGCATGGGCGCGACGGCGAAGACCACCATCATCAGAAGCGCATGTTCTTGTCGATGATGACGCCCGAAAGGCTGGAAGACATGAAGCGGATGGCGATAGAAGAACTGGACAAAAAAGCTTCTCAATGGGAATCCATGGATGAAGTACTGCTGCTCGATGAAATTGAAGAAGTGCTGTCGCGGTCTGTCATGAATTGGGCAGGCCTGCCATTAAAAGAAAGCGAAGTGAAGCAGCGGACGCAGGAACTTGTGGCAATGGTGGATTCTTTTGGCGGCTCCCTCACCCGTTTTAAAGAAGGGGCAGAAGCCCGCAAAAGCCACGAAGCATGGCTGAAGGAAATCATCAGCGATATTCGGGAAGGCGTCTATTCTCCTCCGTCCCATACGGCCGCCTATATTGTAGCGATGCAGAAAAGCCCGGAAGGAAAGTTATTGAATCTGGATGTTGCTGCGGTCGATTTGAATAATGCCTACAGACCGATAATTGCAGCCGCCTACCTGATTGTTTTCGGAGTTTTGGCCATCCACGAGTACCCTGAAATGAAACCGAAATTGCAAGCCGATAAAAATAACTTCAGTAAACTATTTGCACAAGAAGTGCGTCGCTATTATCCATTTGCTCCAGCAATGGCGGCAAAAGCGAACCGCGATTTCATCTGGCACGGTTATCATGTAAAAGAAGATATGCTGGTTGTTCTGGATCTTTTCGGAACGAACCGCCATCCGGATCATTGGGAAAACGCCGATGAATTTATACCGGAACGCTTTGCAAACTGGAAAGGCAGCCCCTTCGCTTTCGTCCCGCAGGGAGGCGGCGATTTCCATGCCGGCCACCGCTGCGCAGGCGAGTGGATGACGGTTATGGTCATGCAGGCGTTCTTTAAGTATCTAACGGAAAATATTACTTACACCGTTCCTGAACAGGACTTGAGTTACGATATGGCGCGGATGCCGACGATGCCGAAAAGCCGGTTCATCATCAGCAATGTCCAGAAAATTCGCCAGTCGCCTGACAATATCATTAATCATCGGCACAGTCAGACAGTGATGTAAAAAACGAAATTACCCTGCCATCACTATATTAAAAAAAAGCCCTTTTCCAAGGGCTTTTTTCTATTGTTTCCCCCAAAACCCAAACTATCACCTATAGTTATACTTTTAATTCATGATGATCAAAACCAGGTTTCTCGATTTGAATCGTTGTATGTTCTATTTTGCAGTTTTCACTGATCAGAGCTATAGCTTCTTTTAAAACTTCCTGCTCCTTTGCTTTTTCCTCAATATCCATATGGCAGGTCAGCAAATCCATGCCGGAAGTGATGGTCCAAACATGGAGATCGTGGACATCCAGCACTCCATCAATATCCATCAGCACCTTTTTAACTTCTGCTACATTGACGGTGACAGGCGAACCTTCCATCAATATATGTATGCTGCTCTGTAATACGCCCCAGGCACTTCTCAAAATCAATAAAGCCACCAATACGGAAATCAACGGATCCGCAATGGTCCAATCGAATAAAAGAATAAGCACACCGGCAATAATTGCACCGACTGAACCCAGTGCATCCCCAATTACATGGAGGTAGGCACTTTTCATATTCAGATTGCCCTTCACATCCGCTTTTCTATTGATCACCCAGGCACTCAGGATATTTGCCGCCAGTCCAATGCCTGCAATTGCAAGCATCCATCCGCCCATCACTTCCGGCGGGTTATTAAAACGTTCAACTGCTTCATATATGATAAAACCGGCCATAAGAAAAAGTGTAATTCCATTAAAAAATGCGGCAATGATTTCAAAACGGTAATAACCATAAGTTTTGTTGGCAGAAGCCGCTTTGCCTGCAAACCAAATAGCGCCGAGGCTCAATAGAAGTGATACGGCATCTGACAGCATATGCCCGCTGTCTGCAATAAGTGCCAGGCTGTTTGTAAAGAGGCCGCCGAAAAACTCCAAAAGCATGATGGAAAACGTAATGACCAAAGCCAGAATCAATGCTTTTTTATTGCCGCTCCGCGCCGTTTCAAAATGATTGTGATCATGTCCCATTTCAAGTTGCCTCCCTTCCTGCTTTATCGCCATTTTAGCAAAAAAGGTGATTGACAGCGAACTCCGGTTCTTATACGATAGGTAAGGAAATTAAATAACCCGGTGACGGGAGAGGTTCATAGCATTTCACCCTCTATAAAAAACTATGGATTTTGAAACTCAGCCAAATCCACATGCGATTTGGCTTTTTCTTTTTCCCTTTTTTTATAGCCTCTCCCGAAACTGCATTTGAGGAGGCTTTTTTTAATGGCAGGAAGAAACGAAGACACATTGGATCATTTAACGTTGCTCGGCAATCAGGACACAAAATATAAATACGAATATGCTCCGGAAGTTTTGGAAGCGATCGATAATATGCATACCCGCGATTATTTCGTGAAATTCAATAATCCGGAATTCACTTCACTTTGTCCGCAGACCGGCCAGCCGGATTTTGCAACGATTTACCTAAGCTTTATTCCCGATAAGAAATTGGTGGAAAGTAAATCGCTGAAGTTGTATTTCTTCAGTTTCCGCAATCACGGAGATTTCCATGAAGACGTGGTCAATATCATCATGAATGACTTAATCGATTTGCTTGATCCCCGCTATATCGAAGTTTGGGGCAAATTCACTCCCCGCGGCGGATTGTCGATTGACCCTTATACCAATTACGGCAAACCAGGAACAAAATACGAAGAAATGGCATCGTACCGGATGATGAATCACGACATGAATCCTGAAACGATAACCAATCGATAAGGGGGAATATCCATGTTGCTTTATTTGAACGGCGCGTTTGTCGGCTTACTGATCCTTTCCAATATCCTGGCGGTGAAATTATTCAGCATCGGGGAGTGGATGGTGCTGCCGGCTGCAGTCATCGTATATGTTTTCACTTTCCCAATTACAGATACGATTGCGGAAGTATACGGTAAAGAAGCGGCAAGAAAAACCGTTTTTGCCGGTTTCATCACTCAATTGGCGGCTCTGGCTTTCATCTTCTTCGCCATCCATCTGCCGGCTGCTCCATTTTTCGGCGACCAGTCGTCATTCGAATCAATTTTTTCAGCAGGCTTCCGTGTGACTTTAGCCAGCCTGGTTTCTTATTTCATCAGCCAAAACCTGGACGTTACAATTTTCCACAAATTAAAAGAGCGCCACGGCGAATCCAAATTATGGATCCGCAATAACGCTTCTACGATGGTGAGCCAGCTTGCCGATACAACTATTTTCATCACGATTGCATTTGCGGGAACGATGCCTGCCGGCGCTTTGATCGGCATGATTGTCACGCAATACCTGTTCAAGTGGATCGTGGCAACTGCAGATACACCGCTTGTCTATCTGCTCGTCAAATTATGCCGCCGCGAACAAGTTTCCGGCAAGGCGATTTATAGTTAATGCGAAAAGGAGAGCTTATGCAGCCCTCCTTTTTTCTAATGCAAATATATTCTTAGTTCCTCATTAAGCTTTCGCTTTTGAGGTTTTTTCCTTTGGCCGCAAAGCCTGTTTATTTCTTGCCAGCACCAGATCAGCCACGATTGGCAAATGATCAGAAATATCGGTAGAGATTGTTGCAGTTTGCGCGACTTCCATCTCTGGTCCGAAGAAAATATAATCGATGCGGGTGACGGGCTTCAAATCCACACCCGTCGAGCTGTATGAATGCGGAGCTGGATACGTATACGCGTCGCCTCTCTTCATTTTCAGAAAAGCATCCGTGAAATGCCGGTTCATTTTACTAATTGGTGAATAGAACGGAGGAGCATTGAAATCTCCCATTACGATGCACGGAAATTTACTCTTTTGAGTCAACGACAAAATCTCGTCGACGCTGAGTTTCAGTTCTTCGTCTTTCAATGAAAGATGGGCATTGAATACATTAATGGCCATATCATCAATTTCGATGACAGCTTCCAGGACTCCGCGCTGCTCATCATTGCCGTACCATTGTTTTACTGGAGTCATATGATGATTTTTACTGTATGTTATGGGATATTTACTTAAAATTGCGTTGCCGTACTGCTGGTTCGGCATCCCTTCCCGATCTGGTGCATAATCCAGGTTCGCACCATATGCGGTGTACATTCCAAGCCGGTTCCCCAGCCATTCCACCTGATCCATAAACTGACTCCGTTCCCCGAAGAAACGATCGACTTCCTGTAAGCCAATGACAGTTGCACAGGAATCTTCAATAACAGTAGCCGTCCTCTCAAGATCCGTAATTCCATCCATACCTAAACCATGGGCGATGTTAAACGACATGACTTTGACAATCGGCGGTTTCCTGTTTTTCATGCTTCGCTCTCCTTTTTGGTGAACAAACTTAGTTTGCTGACTAAATATAATTGACTTCGAATACAGTATAGCAAGTGACAGAAAAAATTACTGTATCAGCTGTGTAAAGGTTTGTAAAGAATTGTTAACCTTCGGGGTTGAGTTCCAACACTGCAAGGACAGGTCTATGATCGGAAGCTTCTGTATCGATGGTTTCTGCTTCAAGCACTTGCCAGTGCCTGCTGTAGAAAATAAAATCGATTTTTTGGCCATGGTCACCCTCTTTTTTATAAGTTTCCGGATGCGAAGCAGGCGCTCCAAAGACATTATCAAGTTCTTCTTCTATTCGTTTCATATGCGGACTGTTCGGTTCTGCGTTGAAGTCTCCTGTCAACACTGCCGGCAGATCCTGATTTCTGATGATGCTCAGCAATTCTTCGATATTGCGTTCAAGCTGTTTTTCATTCAAAGACAAATGCGTGCTGAAAAAGGCGATTGAGTCCTCATTTATTTCTATGGTCGCTTCCAGCAAACCTCTTTGTTCACTTTCAGGTCCTTCTTCCAGTTTCTCCAGTAAATGATTTTGGTATTTCCTGATCGGATAACGGCTCAATATCGCGTTGCCGTAAGCTTGCATCGGCCATTTGGCATCAGCCGGATGCGCAGTCAAATTCGGTCCGAACGCCACATGCATATCCAGCCTCTTTGACAGCCACTTAACCTGATCGGTGAAATCGGTCCGTTCCGAGAAATTCTGGTCCACTTCCTGGAGCCCCGCAATATCCACTTCCGCATTTTCAATGACCGAGGCCGTAAGCTCGAGATCGAGGCGGCCATCTATCGTCAAACCTGAAGAAATATTAAAACTCATTATTCTGAGCGTTGAATCCGTAGCAGTCATTTAGGCGGCCTCCCCTTTTTATCAGCTTTTCCCTGTCAACATTATATGAAACTAGCGGTGGAAATATATTTCAAATTTATACAACAAAAAATTACGATTGCTGAATCGGTTGATTTTTTTCGTTTTATTGCCGAGATATCCTATGATTCAAAAAAATAATTCACAGTTGATTGGATGTACTGTCTGCTGCGAATGAAATACCGTCCATTCCATTTTTAAAATTGGTTACTATAAATTAAAAACCCCATTATTTGGGCTTACTTTCCAATTCCCACGAAATACTTTCCATTTGGGCTTAAATACTTTCCAATTCACCCAAAATACTTTCCAAAATGACCGAAATACTTTCCATTTTATATTTATAGGTGTCATCAAAAAATATGTATAATATTTCAAAATCCATTCTTCTGCAAATAAAGGCCCTCTTCAATAAAAAAGCCGCGAATATAAAATTCGCGGCCATGCAACACTTTATTTCCTTAATCAATAGAACTCTCCGGCTCTGCCCCGGTGTATACCAAAATCGCATCGCGCAAAAATTTCGCGCCGCCTTCGCATCCCTTGTCATAATAAGCGGCAAAACGCTCGTCATCGACATACATCTGCGCGAGCCCCGCATGCGCCTCTTTGCTGTAAGTTGGCCAGGTGAACGACAGCCACTCCTTATGGAGATCAGCCGTTTTCTGAGCCAATTCCGAAGAAGGATCTCCTGTTTCACATGCTTCTGCAAGCTTACTCAGCACTTCCTTCTCCAGGGTTTTGAATTCTTCGTATTTCTCTTCACTCATATTGAGCATTTTCGCGTTCGACTTATCGATCGTGGCGTCGCCGTATTTCCCGCGAACTTCTTCTCCATATTGCTGCTCGTTTTCATCGATCAGTTTCTGCTTGAACCCTTTGAATTTTTCATTGTCAGCCATTGTGCTCTTCCCTTCTGCTGCGGAAATCGTGGATTCCACATTAGTGATCAGGAGATCCAGCTGCCGGCGCCGGGCGAGGAGTTTCTCACGGTGCATCCGGAGTGCGGCCGGTCCGTCGAATGAGGGATTCGAAATGATTTTTTGGATGCTGTCCAGATCCAGTCCGAGTTCTCGGTAAAAAAGAATCTGCTGCAGCTTATCGACTTCTTTACTGCCGTATATCCGGTAGCCGGATGAATTTTTTCTGGCCGGTTCCAATAATCCGATTTCGTCGTAATAACGGAGAGTCCTTGTACTGACGCCCGCTAATTTAGCCAACTTCTGAACGGTATATTCCATCTCCTCACCTCCTGATGAGTCCACATTACACCTTTACGCTGCGTCAAGGTCAAGCATTCATATCACGTTAATTGCTGTTCTGCAAATTCACGGTAAAGATTATGGGAAGCAGTCAATTCACTGTGTTTGCCCATACCGGTCACTCGTCCCTTTTCAATAAAGATAATTTTATCCGCGTCCACAATGGTTGAAAGCCGATGGGCAATGACCAGTGTCGTACGCCCTTCCATCAATCGGCTCAATGCCTGCTGGACGATGCCTTCCGATTGGCTGTCGAGACTTGCTGTCGCTTCATCCATCATCAAGATTTTCGGGTCGCGCAGGAAAGCACGGGCAATCGAAATCCGCTGTTTTTGCCCGCCTGATAGTTTGACTCCGCGCTCACCGACCTGTGTATCCAGGCCGTCCGGAAATTCCTTGATGAAATCTTCCGCATACGCCATTCTTGCTACAGTCCATAATTGCTCATCCGGTATCGCCTCAGCGTCTGCCAAACCATACGTCAGATTGGCTCGGATCGTCCCGCCCATCATAGCCGATTCCTGTGACACATAACCGATCTGGTCACGCCATGAATTGATGGAAAGCTCCCGGATCGGCATGTCACCGATTAGAATTTCGCCTTTTTGCGGTTCATAGAAGCGCTCAAGCAAACCGAACACAGTGGTTTTTCCGCCGCCGCTCGGTCCGGCAAATGCAATCATTTCACCCGGCTGCGCTTCGAAGCTGACGTCCTGCAGCACCGGTTCACCCGTTTCATACGAAAATGTCACACCGGAAATGCGCAATGCCTTACCGGCAATATCCATTTCTTTCCCCTGCTGCCCATCTTCAAGCGGCAACTCCAGAATTCCGATAATCCGCTCCGTCGCCCCTTTCGCTTTTTGCAGTTCCGTGAAGAACATTGCAAAAGTGGTGACCGGCATGATGATCTGGAATAAATACAATAGAAACGCTACAAGCGAACCTGTCGACATCGTCCCTTCCGCTACCCGTATTCCTCCGTATCCGATGATCGTTACAATCACTGCCATCATGACAACATACATAAGCGGCGCAATGATCGCATAAATCTTTGCCTCTCTCATACCCGTCTTGAAAAGCTGATGAATGCCATTCAAGCCTTTACGCTCTTCCACCATTTCAGCAGTGGAAGATTTCATCAAGCGGATTTCACTGATCGTCTGCTGGACGTGGCCAGAGAATTCGGCGGTCTCATCCTGCAACGTACGCGAAATCTTTGCCATGCGCCGGCCAAGAGGAAACATGATCAATACAGTGACAGGCACAGCAAGCAGCATGATCAAAGTCATTTTCCAGTCGAGAATCAGCAGAATCGTTACAGCACCGACAATGGAAACGATGCCTGTAATGAAGTTCGGGAAATGGTCTGTAATGAGGTTTCGTACAACTCCCGTATCACTGACCACCCGGCTGACAGTTTCACCACTCGAATGCTGGTCAAAATAAACGACGCGCAACCGGATCAGGCGTATCCACATTTTATCGCGCAATCCGGCCACAATACGCTGCCCGACTTTGCTGAGCAGGTAAATGGAAATACCATTGATGATTGCTTGCAGGATAAACGCAACGGCGATGCCGATGATTAACGGCATGCTCAATGACTCCACTGAAAAACCGTCCACCAGATTTCTGGTCAGCAGCGGCACGACCAACCCGATAAGAGTCGTGATCAAACTGGCCAGCAGCCCAAGAATCAAAGCCGCCTTCGGAATTTTCAATGACAAGATTAAAGAGACGAATGGTTTTAACCCACTTTCCCCCTGCTTGTTCTCCATGTTTTCAAACTCCTGTCGTGATCAATCTATTGCCATTTGGCGTAGATGCATGTATCCGTCAGCCTTTTTCCATCCACTGATAATTCGTCGTTATGTAAAACACCTTCCAGCACATACCCCAATTTTTCCGGAACAGCGCGGCTCTTGAGATTCTCCGCGTCACAAAGAATTTCGACGCGGCGGCAGCCGAAACTGGTCAAAGCCAGATCAGTCAAAGTACTCACCGCTTCCAGCATATAACCTTTGCCGCTATGTACCGTATTGATCCAATAGCCGATTTCCATTTTCGGCATATCCCATTCAATATTATGGAACCCAGTCGAACCAATAAATTCATCTGTTTCTTTATCAAAAATCAAATAGCGGAGATTCTCACGTTTCAAGAAAAGGATGTGCGCTTCCATCGCGTTGACTTCTGTGTCAGTCGGAGAAGGATTTTCCAATACAAAACCGAGCCACGGCTTCAATTCGTCCATGGAAGCTTTGATAGCTGCATTAATCACTTTTCCATCGCCCGGCTTTGGCATGCGCAGTTTCAGCCGTTCTGTAAATAATTCCTCCGGAACTTCCGGTATTTCAACTTTTTTCTCCATAATTACTCCATCCCCCTATTTAACTGCTGTTATTTTACGGTCTTTCGGCAATCCAAGGCCGACTAACCCAAGAAGCGGCAGAAACGACACAACCACCATCGTTTCATAAACACCGATTGAATCCATCAGGATGCCGATTACTACGCCTCCGATCGCACCCATGCCGAACGCCAGGCCAACCGTCAGCCCTGCCATCGTCCCTATTTTGCTCGGCACCAATTCCTGTGCATAAACGACGGTCACTGAAAAGCTCAGCATAATGAAGAAACCGATCAGGCCAAGCAGCAGCAGAACCGCGAACAGCGGCATATACGGCAGTATCAAAGCGAGTGGAATTGGCACAACGAGCGATAGCACGATGACATTTTTCCGCCCGATTTTATCTGCCAGCGGACCGCCAAAGAACGTGCCGGCCGCCCCCACGCCAAGAAACAGGAATATGTATAATTGGCCTTGCTGTATCGTTAGACCGTAAGCTTCCATGAGGTGGAAAATATAGAAGCTTGTGATATTCGTAACGTAAAACGAACGCGCAAAAATAATGATCAGCAATAAAGTCAAAGCGACGCCTACCTGTTTACGTGTCATTTCCGGCAACGACGATAAAAGCACTTTCTTTACTTTCTGCAGCTTTTCCTGTTCCAGCTGCTCTTTGTACCAGCGCGAAATTTTCGACAGGATAAAAATGCCGAGCGCCGCAACGAATAAAAACAATGCTGCTCCCGTTTGGCCGAGCGGAACAAGTATAAACGCACTGATCAACGGTGCCAGCGCCTGTCCGGAATTGCCGCCGACCTGATAGATGGACTGGGACAGCCCTCTTTTCGACCCTGCAGCCATATAGGAAACGCGTGAGCCTTCAGGATGAAATACTGCTGAACCAAAACCGAGAAACATCACTGATACAAGGATCATCCAATATTCCGGTGCAAAAGCGAGCCCGGCAATACCCAGAAAAGAGCTCGTCATCCCGATCGGCAAAGCATAGGGCATCGGTTTTTTATCACTGATATAACCGACTACCGGCTGCAGGACAGACGCCACTATATTTAAAGCAAAGGCGATTAAGCCAAGTTGTGTGAAGGTCAGTCCCATGTCTTCTTCCAATATCGGAAACATTGCGGGAATGACCGCTTGCAGGGAATCATTCAGCAAGTGGCATGCACCGATTGCAAACATAACCGGATAAACCGGGTTCCCTGACATAGATGTCTTTATTGCGTTCGCCATTACAGGTCCTCCAGTGAATTATTCTTATGTATTAATAAACTCAGTCCGAATGCCATGCAGCGGCTGATTTCTCTATTATAAAACAGTTTGGATGCAAAAAGACACCGGGGGACTCATTCCCCAGGTGTCTCATGCTGCTTTCAGTTGCTTCCAGTTTTCAAGCCTTTTATCCAATATGAAATTGCCGAACGGAATAAACGCCACAGCAAGGGCGCCAACAGTAAATCGGAACGGCCATCTCACTGCAAAAGTGGCATAGACGATCATTAATACATAAACGGTGAACAGCCCGCCGTGAAGCGCGCCGACTACACTGACCACTTCCGGCATGCCGAAAAAGTATTTAAGCGGCATAGCGATAAACAATAGCAGCAGCAAAGAGCCGCCTTCCACTAATCCCATAAAACGAAATTGATTCAACGCATTTTTCAAGGTCTTCTACTCCTTAATCATTCTATCCATCATTATAGAAGAGGAGCTTCCATCACTACAAGCGGACGGCATGAAAATCGCTTGAAAAAGCCCCAATGCCTGCAAACTTCCGTCACATCTTACCTGCCGTTGCATCACAGTTCCAGCATTTAGCGGAACGCTTTACCCAAGTTTCACAAATAGGACCTTTAAATAATTGCCTTCTTTGAATTTCGGATCGACCCGGAAATCCGGTGGCAGGGAATATTCTTCCACAATGGTGTATTTTTTTCCCAGATCTTTGAATGCCCGGTCAATAAACCCTTTGAACTTTTTCATCCCGAAAGAGGCGCTGTTTGTCGAAGCGACGATGATTCCCTTGTCTTCTGTAATCGCAATCGCTTCTTTCATGAGGTTCGTATAGTCTTTCGATGTACTGAACGTATATTTTTTGGAACGGGCAAAACTCGGCGGATCCAAAATCACGACATCGAATTTCAGTTCTTTGCGCTTGGCATATTTAAAGTAGTTGAAAACGTCCATGACGAGTATGTCCTGGTTTTCGTAATCGATGCCGTTGACGCTGAATTGCTCGATGGTCTTAGCATTACTTCTTTTTGCCAGGTCGACGCTGGTTGTTTTATCCGCTCCTCCGAGAGCAGCGGCGACAGAGAATGCACCGGTATAAGAAAATGTATTCAACACCGTTTTTCCTTCTGCGTATTTTTCCTTGATCGCTTTGCGGACTTCCCGCTGATCCAGGAAGATGCCGGTCATTGCTCCATCATTCATGTAAACGGCGTAATTGACTCCATTCTCCTTGACGATCAATGGGAATTCTCCGCGTTCACCCGCGACAAAATCATCATCTTCGATGTATTGCCCTTTTGTATCAAAGCGTTTTTTCTCATAAATCCCTTTGAATTCCGCCACATTTTTTAAAGCGGCCACAAATTCTTCTTTAAACGAATAAACTCCTTCGCTGTACCAGCTTACCAGGAAGTAACCATCGTAATAATCGATGATCACGCCGCCGAATCCATCGCCTTCCCCGTTGAACAGCCTGAATGCGGTTGTTTCCGGATTATTGAACATTTCAGGGCGGCGACGCAAAGCTTCAATAAGCTTCCGCTCAATGAATGCCTGGTCGATCTTTTCGCTTTCATTACTTGTCAGCACCCAGCCGACACCTTTGTTTTGGTTGCCATAATAGGCTTTTGCCACAAAGCTCCCTTTGCTGTCTGTCAGATTCAGTATCGCACCTTCTTCTTTTAACTGGTCGATGTTTTCAAGTGAATCTTTTGTAATCAGAGGATAGCCCCCAGCAATTTCCGTTTTGGCCTTGTCTTTCAATTTTATGGTGATTTCCTGTTTCATCAATTCTCATCCTATCTGTATTGGCCCATTTATCTTATAATAAGTGTATAACAAAGCCTCTCTCAATACACTTATTTCATTGGAATAACAGCTGAGGAGGAGTAACCATGAAGAAAAAGATCCACACCTATAACATTCTCCTGTCGAACGGGGAATGGCTGGAGAATATTCGGTTTGAGGGTCCGCTCGAATACCATTTCTCCGGGGTCATGGTCAGTTTGCTTCCAGTAAAGGATGCTGCCGGCAAAACGATTGTGCTGAATATGTACCATATCGTCAAAGCCGAGCTCCTGACTGTCGAAGAAATAGGACCCTGACCTACAGAAAAGCGCAAGCGCCCGTCAAGCTCTGAAAGGCATAAGACAGAACAGCAGAGTGGCGCTCTTTGCCACGGCAGCTGGGCTGGCTTATGACCCGAAGAGCTGGGCCGCTGAAGTCTGGACAAATGAAAAAGGCGTTTTGCACTGTGAATGTGCAAAACGCCTTTTTCTTTGACTGTACAGATGAAATGGCATTGCCATTATCCCTGTTCACTAATCCATTCCCACGCATCTTCCATCTGATTGATATCGAAATGCTTTGTTTTGATGGATGGCAGATAGTCACTGGTTTCGACCAGTTTCTCGACTTTCTCATCATCGCTGATCACCGCCAATTTATTGTATTGGCTCCAGCGTTTTACATCAATTTTCATTTCTTCGAGCAACGCTTTAAAAGAAGCGCCTTCAAAATGATAGAGAATCGCATAAAGGTTGAATTCCCCTTTTTCCGAAAACTTTTCCTGTATAACTTTATCGAGCTTCGTTAAATCATCTTCTGTTACATGGCCTTCGATTTCCACTGCAATTGTTTCCATATCTTTACTAGGCACTAAAGTCAGCATTTTTCCGCCCCTTCCTTAATATTATCGTATTATTCTATTCCCTATTCTCAGGCTATCAAACTGCAAGCTTAATGCTGTCTCCGTTAATATCTGCCCATAAAAAAACTGTTTCGCAGCCCTGTAGCTTCGAAACAGTTTTAAGTGTCATCTTCAGTTTTGATTTTCAGCTGATGTTACATCTTCTCCGCTGCTGAAGCGAGCGATGATTCCCGCTATGAAAATGGTTACGAGTGCCGGCAGCAGCCATCCAAGACCCTCGCTGTAAAGCGGAAGTATTGAATTATATAAATCTATGATCGACTGCAGCCATTGGGGATTTTCTACGCTGATCGAAGCTGTCAGCGTTTTCATTCCATCGACCGCTGCGATGAAAAATGTCACGATGATCGCTGCCGCGTAAACAAGACGGCGATGCTTAAATAGAGGCGACAGAAAAGCGAGTATAATCAGGACAATCGCCAGTGGATATAAGAACATCAGGACCGGAATTGAAAAAGCGATGATATTCGCAAGTCCTGCGTTTGTGACAATTAATGAAAAGACGGAAAAGATGACAACGTAAATTTTATAATTGATCATCGGCGTGAGTTTATTGAAAAATCCTGCATTCGCCACAATCAGGCCCACAGCTGTCGTCAGACAGGCAAGTGTAATGATGACGGCCAGCAATAATTGGCCGAATGTGCCGAAATAATGAGCTGACGCCCCGCTCAAGACTGGACCTCCCGTGTCAAGAAGACCCAATGTGCTTGTGCTGGTTGCGCCAAGATAGGCGATGCCCGTATAAACGACGGCCAATAAAACCGCTGCAATTACAGCGCTCTTCAGCGTGGCTGCAAGAACGCCTTTGGCCGAATTGACACCAAGTTTCCGCACTGCAGCGATAACGATAATACCAAAAACAAGTGATGCCAATGCATCCATTGTGTTATAGCCTTCAAGGAACCCTGTCAGAAATGGGCTGTCCGTGTAATTGTCCTGAGGTGCTCCAATCGTGCCCATTGGCATGAATAAAGCAGCTATCAGAAGTACAGCTAACGTCACCAAAATTGCAGGCGATAGAAACTTCCCGATTTTATTGACGATTTCTAAAGGATTTAATGATAATGACAAAGCAATAGCAAAAAAGATAATGGAGAAAACGAGCAATATGGCCGATCCCGAACTGTCAGCTGTAAACGGTGCGATACCGATTTCATAAGCTACCGCAGCTGTCCGCGGCAAAGCAAAGAAAGGGCCGATCGTTAAATACAGCAAAGACGTGAAAATCAGGCCGTACACCGGGTGCACCCTGCTTGAAAGATCGCGCAAATCATTGCTCTTTGAAAATCCAAGAGCCAAAATTCCGAGCAAAGGCAAACCTACGCCCGTAATCAGAAAGCCCGTGATGGCAATCGCCACTTCAGTTCCCGCATATTGTCCCAATTGCGCAGGAAAAATAAGGTTGCCCGCACCAAAAAATAAAGCAAACAGCATCATGCCGATTATAAGGTAAGATTTAAAGTTCAGATTTGTATCCATCCAGGTTCCTCCTGAGGACGTAAGCATTTGGATTGAACCGTTCCAGAAATTCCATGATTCGATGCATTACATTAGCCATCTTACAATAATCAAAGCAAAAAGCAACAAAAGAAAGCGGTAATTTTCAAAAAATCTGTCTTTTATTGCAGATAAGCTATGGGCGTTTTGAATAATATTGATTTCATGTAAAAAGCTGGAGAAATAAAAGCTTTTCCCCAGCTATTTTCTAATACCTTAAAGCTGCAATCGACTTGCTGACTTTTACTTTATCCAGATTATAACCCTTGCTTTTCAAATAATAGTCTACACCTTTTTTGGCCACATCAATATTGTTTTTCGGACCGATGGTAACGTGGCAAATCGGTAAAATATCCCCCAGCTCCACAGCGATAAATGGAATGATGATTCCGTGCCGAGCGCGAAACTCCACATTCACTCGGCTTTCTTTCCCTATAACAGCAGCCAGCCGGTACTCTTCTTCACTTTTAAAAGCCGGATTTTTAAAAAATGTAGCGCAGGCTGCAAGCAGAATATTGAAATATTCTTCAAAGGCAATGTCATTCCCCTGCTTTTCCTGCCTATTGAACAGTTCATAGGCATCCCGTAAAGACTCTCTCAAAAACTCCTCTTGTTCCTCTTCTTGGTAGAGAACGAATCCGTGAATGCCATTGATGGTTTTCAATATCTTTTCGCCTTTTCCGACAAGATCTTCCGCTTCAAATCCGATGTTGTACCCATCGCCTTGAGCGTAGTTATACCAAAGAGCCAGAGAATCTTTATTATGGGACAAGGAAAATACATAGACTTCCAGTCCATCTTCATCGATATCATTCAAGAATCCATTCATGCAGTCTTCAAATTTCCGAATATAATGATGCCAGGCTTCAGCACTGTCCACATCTTTCATATGGGACACGGACTTTTTCAGGACTTCCGAGAAATAAACCATTTCACTTGAGTCATTGAGAAAATCGGCTTTGCTCATCCAAATCTTCCGGCTCTCCACCATACCCATCAGGCTGGTGAGGCTGGTGTAATGGTAGAGAACCTCATTGGGACTGTTTTTATTCTGGATCCGCTTTGAAAAAGCAGTGGCAAATAGATGTTGAAGTTCAGCGGGCAACTTAGCAGTCGGCAACAATAGGAGACCCCCCTTTCCCTGAACGGAGAATGCCATGCGTTAACTGGCGCTTGCGCTTTTCTATATCTATTCCCCGTTCAAGAATCCGGAAACCGGATCACGAAGATCCATTGGAAACTGTGTAAACTTCTTCAAAAGGCTGGACGATGACAAAACCGTCTCCCTGGAATTCCATCTGGATCGATTCGCCGCTGCCCCGGCCGATAAAGGTGCGGAAGCTGACATCTGTTCGGAATTCCGGTGTCAGGTTGCCCGACCATGCCACTGTTGCATTCGGGTCGGTGATTACTGGCTGCCCCGGTTTCACTAATAACGTCAGCGGCTCGTAATGCGAGGTAATGGCGACACGCCCTTTGCCTTTCAATGTAACGTTGAATAAACCGCCAGCCATCATGCCCGCGACTTTTCGCATTAATTTTATTTCCCACTCAATTCCCGGTTCGAAAGCGAGAAGATCATTGCCGTTTACCGTAATCGTTTCGTTGTTCAATTCGAAAATCGTGATTTTCTTGCCCTGATCCGCGAGATACAAGCGACCTTGCCCATTCGCTTTCATCAAGGAAGTGCCTTCCCCCGTCAGCGCTTTTTTGAACATCGTGCCGAGGCCATGCTCCATGACGCCTTCCCGCGCGAATTTAATCTGCCCCGTGTAGGAAATCATTGATCCGGTTTTCGCCCATACCAGCCCGTCGAGATTCACTTCCAGAATTCTTTCCGTCTCCAGCTCGAAATAATCGTTTTCACGTTCGTCCTGCCGCGTCTTTTCGATAAACTCCCTGATTGTGTAATTGCTCATTCCAATTCCTCCATTCTTTTTCTTACTATACGGTTAACAGATTACAGAAGTTTCATCGCGAATAAAACCGTTCCATCGATCCCGCAATGTTTTCGCTTTTCAATTGATATAATGTAAAATAGCTTATTATGGAAAAAACACAGACTTTTAAGTACTGGGAAGAAAAGGGGGCGCACGCGCAATGAAGTTTCTGGTATTTCTTCTTCAATTCATCTTCATATATGGCTTTTTCTTTCTCGGACAATTGCTGCGTGAGCTGTTCAGTATTCCTTTGCCCGGAAGCATTATCGGCTTCATGCTCATGTTCGCCGCTTTATCGCTAAAGCTTTTTCCGCTGCGCTTTGTGGAATCCACAGCCACTCTGCTGCTGTCTTTTTTACCCCTGTATTTTATCCCCGCCACTGTCGGCGTCATCGAATATATCGATGTCTTCGCCGGCAAAGGATTTTTCCTGATCGCCGTCGTTATCATCAGCACCTTGTTGACGATGGCTGCATCCGGATTGACCAGCCAATATCTTGGCCAACGGATTGAAGCAAGGAAGGAGCAGGAATGATGGAGACTATATTGCTTGCACTATTTTTCATTGTATTCACATTTGCTGCTTATTTTTTGATGAACCTTCTATATATAAGATTCCATTATTCTTTTTTAATGCCTGCCTTGACAGCAACATTAATCATCGTACTTTTCTTATTGATGACGGACACCGCTTACGATACTTATATGATCGGCGGCCAGTGGATTGACAGCCTTCTGGGACCGGCCGTTGTCGCCCTGGCAATTCCATTATATAAACAACGGAAGCTTCTTCTCGATAATTTGGTGCCGGTTATCTCAGGCATCCTGGTCGGTGTGGTCATCGGCATGTCCACCGGGCTCGCTTTGGCAAAATTATTCGGCTTTTCACGGATCCTGCTCCTTTCCCTGCTGCCGAAATCCATTACAACTCCCGTAGCGATGGAAATTACAGAGCAATTGGGCGGCATCCCTTCCCTTGCGGCAGTGTTTGTCATGATTGCGGGATTTTCCGGCATTATCATCGGTCCAGCCTTCATGAAGATGCTGCACATCGAGACTCCAATCGGCGTCGGCATAGGGTTCGGTGCTTCGGCTCATGGCATCGGCACTGCCAAAGCTTTGGAATATGGTGCACAGGAAGCATCCGTCAGTTCGGTCGCCATGTCTCTGAGCGCCGTGTTCGGGTCATTTCTTGCTCCCGTCTTTGTATGGATCTTCTACCTCTAGTTTCAGAAAACGCTGTTTAGCGATATACTGCATATTGAGTAATGTCAACTGTCCGCTATTGGGGTATAATGGATAATAATAATCGTTTCAGAGAGGATAGATTTATTATGCCGGTTCCAACTAACCATTCAAAACCTGTCCGTATGAGCGCCAAAGAAAGTGCCTATTCCCAACTGGAACAATGGATCATTGACGGTACATTGCAGCCAGGTGAAAAGTTAACCGATATTGAATTGGCCCAAGCTCTCAATTTAAGCAGAACACCCATCCGCGAGGCGCTGCAACTGCTTGAAATGGTTGGTTTTGTGAAAATGTATCCTGGAAAAGCTACCACTGTCACCGAAGTCAATAAAGAAGACATCAAGCACTTACTGCCTCCACTTGCCGTTTTGCAGGCATTGGCTGGTGAACTTGCTGTCCCGAATATTACCGAAGAGCAAATCGAGCGACTGGAAGAAGCGAACAAGCGCTTTGCCAAAGCAATTGAAGAAAAAAACAGTTTCAATGCGCTCAAAATAGACGAAGAGTTCCACCGGATTATTATCGAAGCCGCTCAGAACCCTTACATCACCATCATGCTCAGCCGCCTGCAGTCCCATGTCAGGAGACAATTCTTCCACCATTCACTGGAACTGTCAGAAGCCTCACGCAACGAACATGATGAAATTATCCAGGCTTTCAAAGACAAAGATGTCGACCGCCTGTCTTCGCTGACAAAAAACAATTGGATTCGCTCCATCGAAGAACTGAATGCCAAATAACAACATCCCAATCAAAAAAAGCTGTTCCGAAAGCATATGCTTTCGGAACAGCTTTTCTTATATTTTCTTTTTAATTTCTTACGGCTTCGACGCTTTCACTTTTTCTGCTCGAAGCGATTAGCCCGGTAACAACAATTGTTATGATAGCCGGCAATAACCAGCCCAGCCCTTCATTGTACAACGGCAGAACCGTCCCATAGAAATCAATGACTGTTTGAAGCCATGCCGGATTTTCTACCCCAAGTGTGCCAGTCAGTGTCTTGAATCCGTCAATCACTGCGATAAAGAACGTTACAGTAATTGTCGCGATATAGACAGCACGTGCGTGATTAAATAACGGCGATGTGAAAGCCAGAAGGATCAGCACAATTGCCAAAGGATACAGGAACATCAATACAGGAATTGAATACGTAATGATGTTGGAAAGACCTGCATTTGTAACAACGAGTGAAAAAACAGCGAAAATGACGACAAATAATTTATAACTGACTTTCGGTGCCAGCTTATGGAAAAATTCCGCGTTCGCAACAATAAGCCCTACTGCTGTAGTCAAACAAGCGAGTGAAATGATGACAGCAATCAGTAAAGCACTGAAAGTGCCGAAATAATGAGCGGATGCGCCACTTAATACCGGTCCGCCAGTGTCCATCAGGCCAAGTGTACCTGTGCTCGTTGCGCCGAGAAGCGCGATTCCCGTATAGACGATAGCCAACAATGCCGCAGCTACAAGTCCGCTTTTCAGTGTAGCGGTCAGAACGCCTTTCGGTGAGTTGACACCCATTTTGCGGATAGCCGCGATGACGATGATTCCGAATACCAACGATGCCAGCGCGTCCATGGTGTTATAGCCTTCCAGGAAGCCGGTCATAAATGCATTATCGAGATAGCCTCCCTGCGGAGCTCCCGCTTCGCCCATCGGAGTGATGAACGCTGCAACCAAAAGCACTGCGAGCGTAACCAAAATGGCTGGTGACAGAAATTTACCGACACTGTCGACAATTTTAGATGGGTTCAATGAAATGAACATGGCAATGGCAAAAAAGATGATTGAGAAAATAAGCAATATCGTTCCCATTGAACCATCACTGACAAAAGGTGCAATTCCGACTTCATAAGCGACAGCACCTGTTCTTGGAAGAGCGAAAAACGGTCCGATCGTCAAGTAAAGCAAAGAAGTGAAGAGAATGCCGTAAAGCGGATGCACACGGCTTGAAAGGTCCTGAAGATCATTGCTTTTCGAATAGCCGATAGCCAGAATTCCGAGAAGCGGCAAACCAACACCTGTTATTAAAAATCCGAGAATTGCAATGCCGACTTCCGTCCCTGCATATTGACCCAATTGTGCAGGGAATATCAGGTTTCCTGCTCCAAAAAACAAAGCAAACAACATCATTCCGACAATGGCATACGACTTAAACGATAATTTACTATCCATTCTTTTTCCTCCTCGTTCTGTTTTCTATATATACTGCTATCGGTCCTTTATATATTTTCAATATAATTACCAGACCTAAAATACATTATGCGATATATTGCATAATGTAATATTACATCGTTTTATCGAAAAATCAACCGTTTTTGCCACAAATATTCTAAGAATCTGTCTATTCCGATGAAATAGGTACTAAGTAAGCATCTATGTGTAATTTTCTTGAAATAACAATAAATTAAAAAAGCTGAACAACAGGCGTTTATCCTGTCCTTCAGCTTTCCAATTTAAAGCACTGTTTATTGTTCCAATTGCGATGGATAAAGCGTCATGCCACCATCAACAAATAACGTAGCGCCAGTCACATAATCCGCTTCGGATGATGCGAGCCAGGCTGCCGCTGCTGCAATTTGTTCCGGTTCCCCGATTTTTTTCATCGGGATTTTCGCCAATGTCTTTTTCTTCGTCTCTTCATCTTGCTCATGAACCGGATTGGCCGGCGTATTGATGGTGCCTGGACCGATGACATTAATCCGGATCCCCTGTTCTGCGTATTCCAGCGCCAGCGTTTCCGTCAGCATTTTAAGACCCGCTTTTGTTACACCGTAATGCGCATTTTCCACTTTCGGAATTGTTTGGTGAACGCTTGTTATATTGATGATGCTTCCTTTTACACCGTTTTCCGACATGTAATTGATCGCTTCACGGCTCGCTATAAAAGCACCAGTGAGGTTGACATCCAACACACGCTGCCAGTTCTCGAGTGTCAACTCTTCAGAAGGAGCACTTTCACTGAAACCGGCATTGTTGACCAAAACATCCAGTGAACCGAATTCGTTTACCGCCGTTTCCATCAATGTCCGAATGCCTTCTTCCTTTGATACATCCGCTTGAACGGTTATGGCTTTTCCGCCATTCGCTTCAATTGCCGCCTTCGTATCTTCCGCACCGCTTGGATCCGTTAAATAGTCGACAACCACATTCATTCCTTCTTTTCCGAAACGCTCAGCAATTCCTTTGCCGATTCCTTTTGAAGATCCCGTGACAATTGCCGTTTTTTCTGCTAAATCTTGATACATACGACCACTCCTTTTGATTGATGAACTCAAAGACAGGAGGCTGCAACTGATTCATTGTCCTTAATTGCCATAAATCATCAGCGATATCAATTTAGCAGCTGCCTGCCATCCGAACGATAATCCAAAACTGATCAGCGCTAAACCTGCAGCAATGGAGAACCACTTCATAAAGCGTTCTCCAGCAAACCCTCTGCCAAAATGGACAGATCCTGCTATAACAAGATCCCAAATCGCAATTCCGATAAAAATAGCGCTGCTGTAAAAGAGGATTTTGCCTCCACTTACTGACTGCAAAGTTGTAGCGAGCACTGAACCGTAAATACTGATCCAGAAAATAATATTGAGAGGATTTGATATTGCGATTGCAAATCCCGCCAGATAAGCTTTAGCAAGCGAATCAGACCGTCTTTCTCTTCCCGAACCCAGTTCTATTTTGCGGAAAGCTTCCCTTATACTGCCGATTCCCAAATAAACCAGTACCACAAAACCGCAGAGCCAGATTGTTATTTGCGCAGCTGGCCCAGTCAGCAGGTTAGCGACGCCAAAATAAATCAACAGCATTAACACCACGTCCGCTGACATTCCGCCCACGCCGACTAGCCATGCGTGCCAAAATCCGTTGAGCAGCCCTCTTTTGATCATTTCAACCGTAATCGCGCCAACCGGAACGGAAAGAGAAAATCCAAGTAAAATATAACTCATTAGGTCACTGGCCATAGGGAACCTCCCTCATCAACCGGCTTCTGATGTTGCTACCTACATACCCGTTTCCGCCGGTCAATATCACAAAATGTGCCAGTTTTTCTTATTACTTTTCATTGGTTTAATACCTGACAAAAAAACCCTGTTATGCAACGAAAATCCGTTCCATAACAAGGTTCAAAAACTTATTTGCCGATATCTCTTTTATTGTATCCGACGAATCCAATTACAATCAGCAGGATCGCGACTGCTGTCAGTACTGTCGCCTGCAGCCAATCGAATTGTTCCAGCGGGATAGCTGAGACATAGCCGAAAGGCGTTGTTTTCTCCCCCCATTCCGGCAATTGAAATAAACTGCCGAGATAAATGACAAAGAAAGAAAAACTGAGATACAGCCAGATAAAGCCGGTTAATCTTGGCAGCCAGCCAATCAGCAGCACCGTCACACCAATCATTGCCCATACTGCCGGCAAATAGGCGAGTGCCGCCTGGTAAGCCATACCTACATCAAATCCTTCATCCATTACAGCGTCCGCCACTGTTCCGAGACCGAGACCGGCCAGCGAAATCATCACAAAACTGGCAATCAGAGAAATCAGCAAATAACTGCCGAGCAGGCGATTTCTTGAAACCGCTCGGCCCAAAACATGCTCGATACGGTCGTTCTTCTCTTCGCCTCTTACCTTCAATATGGCCATAAGCACCGGTATTGTGGCTATGATGGTCATCACTGCCATCAATGTCGGAACAAATTGTTCAACGAGCGAAAACCCTTCCATCGGTACAAGCAGATCCTGCATGAGGTCGACATCTGCAAAGAAGGATTCCATATCGCCCATTACCGATCCATAGGAAGCACCCAGCACATACATCGAGATTGCCCACGCAATAAATCCTGTCCGCTGCAGCCGGAATGCAAGCCCAAAGGGACTCAACAATAGGGGAGAAGCATGGATTTTCCCAGCTCTCGCCGGCAGAAAACCGGCGCCAAGATCCCGGATCGAATTCAAGTACATCGCCAATCCGCCGAGTATGATGGCAGCACCCACCGTCATCAATACAGGCCACCAAATATTATTGACGTAAACTTCCGAACGGACGATCCACCCGAGCGGCGACAGCCAAGCGACGGCTTCACTCCCCACATCGCCGATTGCCCGCACAATATAGGCCAGCAACAGAAGACCAATGGATAAGCCCATAGCACTTCTTGCATTATGCGAAAGTTGGGCGCAAACAGCCGTAAGTGAAGCAAAAATCATCCCGGTTGCCCCAAGCGCAGCTCCATAAAGAAGCGAGCCTTCCAGCTCCATGCTTTCGATATTTAGGGCATAAAGACCGACGCCGGTAAGAATCGCCAGCACGATATTCACCAAAAACAGCACCAGTAACGTGGCAGCTACATTGGACAGCCGCCCGACCGGCAAAGACCTCACCATTTCGATGCGCCCTTCTTCTTCATCTGTGCGGGTGTGGCGAATCACCAGTAAAACACTCATCAACCCGACGACCACCGCGGTCATCAGAAGCATCTGATGCGCCATCATTGCCCCGCTTGTATAATTGGCGAGCCCGTATCCCGGGCCGACCATCGCCGTCATCGCAGGATTTTCCATTGTCGATGCTATAGCTTGCCGTTCCTGCGCATTTTCATATAGCCGAATAAATGCCACCGCTGTAGCCACTGTCGCAAAGACAAAGCTCAGGATCCATATCGGAATCCGAATTCGGTCGCGGCGCAGGATAAAACGGCTCAAGCTGCCGGTCCCACTGAATAACTGATTGGTCATTACAATGCGCCTCCTGTTCCAATCCCTTCATAATGGCGCATGAACAGTTCTTCCAAAGTCGGCGGCGCACTTTCCATGCGGATGATGCCAAATCCGCTGACGTACCGGACCACATGGTCGAGTTCTTCCTGATCCACTTGAAATGACAATGCGCCATCTCTCTGTTCGATTCCCTGTACACCTTTGACCTCAGCCAAATTTGGCATCGGCTCTTTTGTTTCCACCAGCAGCATCGTCCCCGTCAAGTGCCGAAGTTCTTTCAATGTACCCTTTTCTATAATTTTGCCTTGACGGATGATTGCCACTTTATCGCAAAGCTGTTCAACTTCCGACAGGATATGGCTCGACAGCAAGATGCTTTTGCCTTCCGCTTTCGCTTCCCGGACACATTCCTGGAATACGCGTTCCATCAAAGGATCGAGTCCCGAAGTCGGCTCATCCAGAATGTAAAGATTGGCATCTGAAGATAGCGCCGCAACAAGAGCCACTTTTTGGCGATTCCCTTTTGAATAGGTGCGGCATTTTTTGCTTGGGTCCAGATCGAATCTCCGGATCAGCTCTTCACGCCGTGATTTATTGTTGCCGCCCCGCAGTTTGATGAATAAATCGATGACTTCCCCTCCAGTCAGGTTCGGCCATAAATTGACGTCTCCCGGTACATAAGCGACCCGTTTGTGAATATCGACCGCATCTTTCCAGACATCTTTACCGAAAATCGTCGCTTGCCCTTCCGTAGCCTTCAGGATTCCGAGCAATACACGAATGGCCGTCGACTTCCCAGCACCGTTCGGGCCGATAAATCCATAGACTTCCCCTTTGCCCACTTCGATATCCACGCCATCAAGCGCCGCAAAATCACCGAATTTTTTCGTTAAACCTGTCGTTTTAAGAATAGTCATCGATCCCGCTCCCCTTTTTATAGAAACTTTTCTTCAAAATTTCCAGGTATTCGTAAAATTCCTCCCAATACGGATTAAAATCAATCGACGTCATGCTTTGTCCCTGCAACTTGTGCAAAAGTTCATTCTGATAGCCTTCAATCGACCAGCGAATCAGCTTAAATGCTTTTTGCACATCAACATCATCGCGGAACAGCGATAAATCCACATTTTCATAAATCATTGCATTCCCTGTCTTCTGCATAGCTTCGTATTTTTTCTGTATATGCGGGGCTAGTTTAAAGTCCGCCGTCAGCATAAATGTGCCCAGGAAGTTGAATACATTTTTATTTTCCGTTTGTGCTTCAAACTTAACTTGCGATGTATGTTTTAAACGTTCGATAAAATCCGCTTCCGTCATATCGATCCGGGAAAAGTATTTCTCTACCACAAAATCGAGGCTGTATTCCGCCAAAAATTCGTATAAATCTTTTTTGCTTTTAAAATAATAAAACAGCATTCCCTTGCCGATGCCTGCTTCTTTTACAATCCGGTTTGTCGAAGCTTTTTCGTAGCCGTGCTCCGCAAATTCCATTAACGCCGCATCCAATATTTTCTGCTGCTTCTCTTCATCGAGGCCTTTGAATTTTTCCATTTATTATTTCCGCCTCCTCATTAGACCACTCCGGTCGATTCCATTATAAGCCTGTCGACCAGGGTGGTCAATATTAATTTACAGAAAATAATGAAATCTTATAGACAGCAGAAAAACTATGTTCATGCTCTAGAATAACGGTCAGCGGCTCGAAGATTTATACTTATGCCCAACTTTGGTTGAGATACGCCCAACTTCAGACAGAATATGCCCGACTTTCCCTAAAATATGCCCAACTCAGCAAACCAGTCGCAAAAAGAGGAATCGCGACGGCTCCTCTTTGGCGAATTTTTGTTTACTCCCAACTCTGGTCGAAATACTCCCAACTTCCCCCGATTTATTCCCAACTCGTCAATTCTCAGCCAATATTACTTTCGCTTCCCCTTCCGTCCTCCTCCTTAAAGCTCTATACTTATAAAATAATCAGATTAATCAAGAAACAGGAGGGTGTTCATGGATTATTCTTTTTCTCCGCTCGGTGACCAGGCAATCGTCATTGAAGTCGGTACCGCAATAAATGAACATACGCAAAAAGAGATACTTGCGATATCTTCATTTCTCGAAGCGAATAGCCCACAATGGATGACTGAGTATATCCCGGCATTTACTACAATATCCGTAGTCTACAATCCTCTTCTCATCAATTTCGAGGACGTGAAAAAAGAATTGGCCGCTCTGCTGGAAGGAGCTTCCCAAATCACGCCTTCACCGCCCCGCACAGTCGAGATCCCTGTTTGCTACGGCGGTGACCATGGACCTGACCTTGAATTTGTGGCGCAGCACAATGGCTTGAGCACGGAAGAAGTGATAGCGATTCATACTGGAACAAGCTATACCGTCCACATGATCGGCTTTGCGCCGGGATTTCCATATCTCGGCGGCATGTCCGAAAAAATCGCAGCACCGCGCAGACAATCTCCGCGCGTCAGCATTCCCGAGCGAAGTGTCGGAATCGCTGGGAACCAGACCGGCGTCTATCCAATTTCCACACCAGGCGGCTGGCAATTGATCGGCCGCACGCCGACCCGGCTGTTTTTGCCGAAAAAAGAAATTCCGAGCCTGCTGCGGGCGGGAGATACTATTGTTTTTCGCCGAATTACAGCTGAGGAATATCAAACTTTGGAGGAAAAAGAAAATGCTGACCATACGTAAAAGCGGTATGCAGACAACCGTACAGGATCTTGGGCGAACAGGCTTCCAACAATATGGTGTTGTGGCATCCGGTGCGATGGATCCCTATGCACTGCGCATGGCCAACCTGCTCGTTGGCAATGAAGAAAACGCGGCGGCACTGGAAATAACTTTAATGGGACCCTCTATTCATTTTGTTGAAGACCACGTCATCTCGATTTGCGGAGGCAATCTCACTCCCCAATTGGACAGCAAAGTTGTGGGATGCTGGCGGGCGATTCCTGTAGCAAAAGGACAAGCACTGACGTTTGGTAAGCCTCGAACCGGCAGCCGTTGCTACGTGGCGGTTGCAGGCGGAATTGATGTTCCGGCAGTGATGGGAAGCCGCTCCACATACACACGTGCAGAGCTTGGCGGATATCAGGGACGCGCTTTGGAATCCGGCGACCAACTGGCAATCGGCGAAGCAAGCGCCGTTCAGAAATCAGCAGCTCAAAATGGGTCCTGGTTTGTACCTTCACCCTCCTATTCTTCCAACCCGGTGATCCGGATAACGAAAGGCCGCCAGTTCGAATTGTTTTCCGAACAGAGCCGAAAACACTTTTTATCAGAAACTTTTTCTGTAAATTCCCAATCGGACCGCATGGGCTACCGTCTCGACGGACCTCGCTTGGCACTTGCAGAAGCACAGGAAATGACATCTGAGGCCGTGGTCTTCGGTTCCATCCAGGTGCCGGTGGATGGCAATCCAATTATTTTGATGGCCGACCGCCAGACAGCCGGAGGCTATCCGAAAATCGCTGAAGTCGTCACCGTTGATCTGCCGCTCATCAGCCAGTTGAAACCTGGAGACCGTCTGCGGTTCAAAGAAGTCAGCGTCGAAGAAGCACAGCATCTGCTAAAGCTTCAGGAAAAAAAGATAAATCGTTTGAAACGGGCAATAAAATATAAAAGGGAGGAAACGTGATGACTTATAAAGTTGATTTGAATTGTGATATGGGAGAGAGTTTCGGCGTTTATAAACTTGGCCGGGATGAAGAAATCCTTGATTATGTAAGTTCGGCCAACATCGCCTGCGGTTTTCACGCTGGGGATCCGGCTACGATGCACCAAACTGTTCGGCTGGCGCTCGAAAAAGATGTAGCCATCGGCGCGCACCCAGGCTTTCAGGACCTGCCGGGCTTTGGCCGCCGCAATCTCCACCTGTCTGCCCAGGAAATCTATGACATCGTCGTTTACCAGATTGGTGCCCTGTCGGCTTTTGTCAATGCGGAAGGCGGCATTCTGCAACACGTCAAAGCCCATGGCGCTCTATATAATATGGCCGCGAGAGATGCTGTTTATGCCGAAGCTATTGCAGAAGCAGTCTATGACGTAAATCCTGCATTGATCCTATACGGGCTTGCCGGCAGTGAACTGATCACAGCAGGCAATGAAATCGGTCTGCGAACGGCTAACGAAGTATTCTCCGACCGCACTTATCAGAAAGATGGCTCTCTTACACCCCGCTCCGAAGCCAACGCCTTGATCACCGATTCCAGTGAAGCGATTGCGCGTGTTGTGCGGATGGTGCGCGAAGGCAAAGTGATGACTCTCGAGGGAATTGATGCCGAATTGAAAGCCGATACCATTTGCATTCACGGAGATGGCCTGGATGCTTTGGCGTTTGCTGAAAAAATTTCGGCATCCTTGCTGAAAGCCGGCATCACACCGACGAAGGTTTCGGAAATTGTATAAGCGAACGTTTTCAACGTACTTAAAATATGATCTAAAGCAGGTGAACCAAGTTTGAAAAAGATAGCCGCCAGACACCAAAGCGCCCAATTATTCATGATGATTGTCTCTTTGATCGGCTGGTCCCTAGCCCTCTATTCTTTGCTGCAATTGCCAGCTATTGAAAAACCTTTTGAACTATTACTCCTTCTTTCTTTTATCTTTATATGTGAACATTACCCGATGCCCTTCAGAAAAGGGAATTCTTCTCTCGCCTTTCCCATCATATTTCTGACTTATCTTATTTATGGGATCGAAATTACCATCATCCTTTATTTTATCGGAGTTCTACTGACGACTTGGATCAATCGCAGACCTTTGCGGATTATCTTTTTTAATCCTGCACAGCTTGTTCTCAGTTTGGCAGGAGCCCATTTCTTCCAGAGTAACTTCCTACCCTTACTCGATTCACGGGAAGTATGGATGAATTTCGTTTCTTTATTCTTTTTCATCGCTTTTTTCTACCTTCTTAATAATTTCATTGTAGATATTGTCCTTTTTCTCCGTCCGGAAAAATACACAGTAGAAATCTGGGCGGAAAAAGGAAGAGGAGAGCTTTTCAGTTTCAGCATCTCGCTTCTATACGGTTTTCTCCTCTATTACCTGGGTGGGCAAAATCGGGGGGAAGTGGATATTTTCAGTTATTTTTTCTTCTTGTCCCCTTTGATCTTTCTTGCTATCATCAGTTCAATTATTCTTCGTTTACGCGCAGATAAACAACGATTGAAAGCATTGTTCCATTTTTCTTCCGAATTAAATAAAACAATTCCAGTTAAGGAATGGGAAGAAGATATTAAGCGGCTGCTGAGTGATGTCGTTTTCTATGAAGAAAGCTTTTTATTCACCAAAGATGATCAAACCGGGTGGAAACTCGCATTTTCACAAGGCAGTCGTCTCGATCTGCATGAAACCCTTAGATCCATGGATCTCGGAAAGTTGGAGAAAGTACGCTCTACACAGGTATTTAACAAACAAAACCTTGATGAGGCTCCCTTATCAGGTTGTTTTGATAAAAATATGCAGGCAGCAGTTTATGCTCCTCTTCTGTTGGATAATGAACTGATCGGCTGTCTGATCCTGACGAAAATCCGGACAAATAGTTTTGTCGTCGAAGATGTTCATTCCATTTCGACCATTTCAAATCAATTGGCCATTTTCCTGAAGACCCAACAGCTATTCAGTGAGAAAGAACAGCGAATTCTATTGGAGGAACGGAATCGAATCGCGCATGACATCCATGATGGAATTGCTCAAACTCTGGCCGGTGCAGTTATGAAATTCGACAGCGCTGCCCGAAAAATCCCGTCACACCCGGCGGATGCGCAGCAGATGATTAACGACAGCAATAGTACTTTGCGCGAAGGGCTGAAAGAGATAAGGGACTCCATTTACGCCCTTCGCCCCTACCCTACTGAAAGTCTGAGTTTGGATATGGCTATAAAGAAAAAGATAGACGAAATGAAAAAAGATACTAATAATGATGTTGATATTTCATTTGAAATGCGCGGAGTTCAAACGCGATTAAGCTTATTGACGGAAAAAGTAATCTATTCGATCACACAGGAAAGTATCCAGAACTGCATTAAACACGCACGTGCCTCTTCTTTGAATATTTTGCTCAGTTACCAAAAAGAGCAGATTTTCCTGAAAATCAAAGATGATGGGGTAGGATTTTCTTTATATGAGGCTATGACTAAGGCGATGAAGGAACCCCACTACGGTATTTTGCAAATGAATGAAGATGCAGCAAAAATCGGGGCTACCCTCCAAATTGAAAGCAGCGAAACAAAAGGCACTGAAATAATTGTAAGAATACCGAAAATGGGGTTCGAAGGGGGATAAAATAAATGATTCAAGTACTATTGGTAGATGATCATGCTATTTTACGGGATGGATTAAGAACACTCATTGCGCAAGAAGATGACATGGAAGTAACTGGTGAAGCAACAGGCAGTGAGCAATTGATGGATATGCTGCCAAATACCAATCCGGATATAATCATGATGGATATCAATATGCCGCATATGAATGGCATTGAATTGACCAAATGGGTAAAAAGCAAATATCCGGCGATTAAAATCATTGTTCTGACTATGTATAACAATGACGAATATTTCATGGCCGCAATTAGGGAAGGCGCTGACGGCTACTTATTGAAGGATTCACCTTCTAAGGATGTAATTGGAGCCATCCGCACTGTAATTGACGGAGAATCGGTAATTCCGCCGACTATGACCAAGAAACTGCTGTCGATGCATCAGCATGAAAATCAAACAGAAGATAATTCATTGACCCCGCGCGAGATGGAAGTTCTGTTGGCACTTGTAGAAGGGCTGTCCAATAAGGAAATTGCCTCCAAGCTTTACATAAGCGACAAAACTGTAAAAATCCATGTCAGCAATATTTTCAAAAAGTTTGATGTCAAGAGCCGCTCACAGGCGATTATTTTCGCAGTGCAAAATAACTTGGTTCCTTTAAGATAAAAATTCAGGCGTAGGCAACTACTACTTAAGCAGTAGTTGCCTACGCCTTTTTAAGCTCCTAAATTAGGTCTGTAGTTGAATGGCTTTATTGTCATGATAATGAAAGAATATAGAAGATCAACTATTCTGAAATTTGTAGGAGGAATTTTATGCAGAAGTTTTTAGTTCTTTTTAGTATCTTCACTTTAGCAATTGGCCTAGCTTTTAATCCATATTCTTTTAACCAAAAGTCTTCAGCTTCAACAGAGGGGGCCATAATCGATCCACGCCTTCAGCAAGTACTGGCAGACAGCCTGCTTCCTGTTGAAGTAATCATTACATTTGAAGATGTGGAACAGGCAGATTCAGCAAGCCTTCAGCTGCTGGAGGATATAGGAGTTTCAAATGGGGTAGTTTTTCAAAACCTTCCTTTTGTAGGTTCATTATTAACTGCCGACCAAGTTGAAAAAGTGGCAGCTTTGGAACAAGTTCAATCTATTTACTATAATGCCCCTTTGCAATATGATAACGAATCTTCTACTTCATTGACCGGTGTTGATCAAGTGCGTGAAGACGCGGACTTCCAAGCTGCAAACGGCGGCTTGCCGATCACCGGAGAGAATATTGGCGTTGTGATCAATGACAGTGGTGTCGACGGCACACATAAAGATCATGAACTCGGAAAGAACCTGGTTCAAAACGTTATGGCAAATATAAATTTGAACAGCACAGTCGGTCTCCTTCCAATCGCTTACCTTGAAAACGTTCCTAATACTGATTCCTCTTCTGGACACGGAACACATGTTACCGGAACAGTCGGCGGTACAGGCGCTATGTCAGGCGGTAAATATGAAGGAGTAGCACCGGGAGCCAACCTGATCGGTTATGGATCTGGAGCTGGGATAGCTATTATGGACACAATTGGCGGCTTTGATTACGCACTTACTCATCAAACAGAATATAATATTCGCGTCATCACGAATTCATGGGGTGACACGAGCGATTCCAATACTGATTTTGATCCAAACCACCCGATCAATATTGCGACCAAGAAACTCTATGAACGCGGTATCATTACTGTTTTCTCAGCCGGAAATTCTGGTCCTGGTGAATCTACCATTTCAGGAAATTATAAGAAAGCACCTTGGGTCGTTACAGTAGCAGCAGGCAATTCATCGATGGAGCTCGCTGATTTTTCTTCACGCGGCGTTAAAGATAAAGGTGGCACTGTAGTAATTGATGGTGAAACTTTCACATGGGCAGACCGTCCAACCGTTACTGCTCCAGGAGTTGATATCGTTTCAACGCGTGTGATCTCACCTTTATCAGCTTTAAGCGTTGAGAAGGATACATCAGGTATTTCACCTGCCCACCTTCCGTACTATACGACTTTCAGCGGGACGTCAATGGCTGCTCCCCATGTAGCCGGCATCATCGCTTTGATTCTCGAAGTGGATCCGACTCTTTCCCCTGCTGAGGTAAAAGCACTATTGCAGCAGAGCGCTACACCAATGCCAGGCTATGAAACATGGGAAGCCGGCGCAGGGTATGTAAATGCATACGAAGCGATTACATTATTAAAAACAGAAACAGTAACAACTTCGAAAAAAAATGCCAATAACTAAGTTTTCCCGCCCCTTTACCCGAAGGGGCGTTTTTTTATGCTACTCCTTTGGTAGTAAATCAGATAGTCCATGAGGGTGTAAAAAATAGACCCTTTGCTTAATAGGCAAAATATCGCTGGCAGATGATAATTAACTAGAAGTTTTCAAACTATTTGGAAAAGGAGAATGAGTAAATGAAAAGAATCCTGTTAATCGTCATGATGTTATTTCTTATCTTCCCGGCTTTCTCGTCCGTTAATGCAAACAACACAGTTTCTTCTACTGCAGCAGTGGTGGACGAAAAAGTTTGGTCGGTTCTCGGCAATGCCGAAGTTGCCCAGGTGATTGTTACCTTCCGGGGAGATGAGAAGCCCACAGAAGCTCAGCTGTCACTGTTGGAAGGATTAGGAATTGAATCCGCCATAAGTATGCAGAGCCTTCCGATTGTGGGCGCTGTTGCAACAAAGCAACAAATTGAACAACTTGCAAACAATGAACAAGTCCAATCCATTTATCTCAACGAAAAATTGGAATATTTCAATTCCGATGCCAACCTGATCACAGGCGTCGATAAAGCTCAGCAGGATGACTCATTCCGAAAACTGAACGGCGGCTTGCCGGTTTCCGGTGATGGCATCGGCGTTGTCGTCAACGACAGCGGAGTAGATGGCACTCATAAAGACCATGAACTCGGAAGAAATCTTGTTCAAAACGTTTTAGGTACTACGAACCTCCAAAGCATTACAGGTGTTCTTCCTGTTTCTTACACTGAAAATGTACCGAACACTGACACTAACTCCGGTCACGGTACGCATGTAGCAGGAACGGTCGGTGGTACTGGTGCACTTTCCGGCGGAAAATACGAAGGTGCTGCACCTGGCGCTGATCTGATTGGTTACGGTTCCGGCGGAGCTCTGTTCGTCCTTGATGGAATCGGCGGTTTCGATTACGCGGTTACGCATCAGAACGAATATAATATCCGCGTCATCACAAATTCGTGGGGCTCTTCAGGAGACTTTGATCCGAACCACCCGATCAACCTTGCGAGTAAAAAAGCTTATGACCGCGGAATCGTTGTTTTATTCGCCGCAGGCAATGCTGGTCCAGGTGAAAACACACATAACCCTTATGCGAAAGCTCCGTGGGTAATCTCAGTTGGAGCTGGTGAAAAAGACGGTACTCTTGCTGACTTCTCCTCTCGCGGAACAGAAGGGGTAGGCGGAACTTTTGAACTTCAAGGCAAAACATGGACATGGGCAGATGAGCCTTCGATTGTAGCTCCTGGAGTCGATATCATTTCAACAAGAACTGTGTCACCGCTTACAGCTCTTTCAGCGGATGCAGATGCTGCTACTATTGAACCCGCATACCTTCCTTACTACACAACTATGAGCGGAACTTCGATGGCAACGCCGCATGTGGCTGGAATCACTGCACTTCTGTTGGAAGTAGATCCAACGCTATCACCTGATGAAGTAAAAACTGTTCTTCAGCAAACAGCAACAAACATGCCTGGCTATGAATCATGGGAAGTCGGAGCAGGTTATGTGAATGCTTATGCAGCTATCGATGCAGTATTCAATACTAAAACATACGGTGAAACTTTAAACAGTGAAAAAGTTTTCAATGCAAATGTATCCGAAGAAACAACACGAGAGGCATTTTCTGTCGACTACACTGTTTCTGTAAGTAACCAGCACGCTTTTACTGTTGAAGAAGGTGTTTCTACAGTAAATGCAAAAGTGAATGCTGCCGGTCTTCTTGGAGAGACAGGAAATCCTGTGAATTTGGTGCTGATCGCTCCAGACGGCACTGAATACAGCTCAGGAATCAGCCTTTTATTCGCGACGACTTATGATCGTACTGTAATTGTAAATAATCCGCAGGCCGGCGAGTGGAAAGCTGAAGTGCGCGGCTTGCACGGTGATGCCCTTAATCCGATTGGTCTGGCAGTGCCGGAAACAGTCGAAGGGAATATTTCATTCACCAAGGTAAACGGAATTACAGGATTAACTGATGTAGCAGGTCATCCGGCAGAACCGGCAATCGCAATGGGCGTTAAAAACCGTCTATTCGATTCCAATGCAAAAGGCCAGTTCAGACCTGATGATAAACTGACCCGAGCGGATTTGGCCACTTACTTGGTAATGGGCGCTGAAATCCGCCAAAGCCTTCCGGCATCACCAAGCTTTACCGATACGGATTCTTCCGTTACTCCTTACGCTGAAGCAGTTACAGCCAAAGGAGCGGCCTTCCGTGATTACAGCCAAGTATCTGACGGTGTCATGAACACTAAAGACAACGGAACATTCAATCCGAAAGGCAACGTAACAAAAGCTGAACTTGCCTACTCATTAGTGCAAAGCCTTGGATTGCAAAAACAGGCCGAAGAATTCAGCGGTGACGTTACGGTTCAGTATAAAGATGAACGTGTCACCATTAAGGACCAGGACATTATTCCTGCCGAGTTAAAACCATACGTCCAGCTTGCCTTGGATTTGAATATTCTTAATGCCCAGTTCTCAGTCACTCAAGGAAAATATGACTTGGAACCTACTGTAGAAGCTGTCTTTAATCCCGGCGAACAAGTTCTTCGCGGAGACTTTGCTGTAGCATTCAGCCGCCATTATGAAGTATTCTTCACCAATTAATCGAAAAACCCGCAAACCTGCCAAAATCGGCTGGTTTGCGGGTTTTTTATTTTCTATAAAAGATCCTCTATCGCAGAAATTTCTTTATTTCAGCCTAATTCCTTTTGTATCCCCTTCACTACCTGCTCCAAATAGGACTCCCCGTGCGGCACGAGATCCGCCAATGTAATACTCTTTTGTGACGGTGTTTTCGCCGTGGCAAGTTCCCCTGCACTATCGATTCTTTCCGTGGCACCTATACATAAATCGGCAAAGTCCTGAAAATCGAATTTGAACATGCCTGCCACTTCTTCTTTCTGGAAGTGGTACGTTTCATCCAGATTCTGTGCCGCTTTATACAGATAGACATGGCATCGTTCATTGTCTTTGAAATTTTGCAGCGAAAGCTGATCTTTAATGATGCCGAGGGGAATCAGCTCTTCGAACTTCACCTCAATGCCCAGTTCTTCTTCGATTTCCCTGACACCGTCCATGACCGATTCGTGTGCAAGGATGTGTCCGGCTGCGCTGATATCAAGCAGGTCGGGGAAATCCTTTTTGTCGGGGCTGCGCAGTTGCAGGTGAATATAAGGGAGGCCATCCTCGATTTCCACGATCCAGCAATGGAAAGTCTCGTGCCACAGGCCTTTTCTATGTATTTCTTCACGCGTCGCGATTCCGATTGGCGTGCCATCTTCCTCGCAAGCTGTAATCATTTCCTCATCCATTCGTTTAAACCTCTTTTCTTTGCAGGAACAGAAAAGGCCTCAAGACGCAGAGGATTCTTCGAGACCCTTGAAGTATTCCAGCGATTCTTTTAACAGCGTTTTGTCATAACCGGTCTTTTCGTGAATTCTTTCCACCCATTCATCAATCGTTGAAAGTGGCGGATCTTCAACGAGTCCCTTGCTTGTGCTTAAAAAGCTTTTCCAATTACAGAATTCCCAGTGCGCAGTTTCATTTTCCCACGGCAAACGCACTTCCAACAATGGTTTCGGATACACATGGCTCTGCGAAAAATCCGCCGCTGCGAGGAATTCCTTCATCGACACAGGAAGGGTTGAATAAATTTGCGTTGAAAACTTGCCGTTCAGCCGGTGATAAACCACTTTAAAGGTATCCTTTTCCGGAAGCACCTGCACTTCTGCGCCAGGAAAAAAACCTGCCAATTTTTCATCCGTGTAAGCTACATCATCACCATCTATCAAAATCGGCTGCAGCCATTGGTCCCCCAGATCGCATAAGAACCTGCGCCCCTTGCGGTCGACAGCCATAACTGCAGCATGGTCATCACCTGTCCCAAGCTCGCTTCCGATCGGGTAAGCTTCAATCCCCGCTTCTTTAAATGCATCCAATAACCAGATGGCCAAGTCAAAGCAATTTCCTGTGACGCCGAATTCCTTATGATGCTGTTTCATGGCTTCAACATCTCTTTGTTTCCGGTTTGACTGTTTCGAATAGAGCCACGCCTTCGTCAGCGTTTCCATCGGAAAATCGTCGAATTTTCGCCATACGGCCAGTATCTCCTCTGGTGCTTTCATCTCTTCCACCCACCCTATTTTATTGTCTTCCTTTTTCGGTAAACTGTAAAAGCGATTATCCCGAATACAATAAATCCTGCCAGCGGCAAAAGCCATCCGTTGCGGCCTAGCAAATCCACTTCCTCTGTCGGTTCCTGCCCTTCTCCCAACACCGCAAAATCTCCTTGCGACTGGCTTAAAACAGCTGTCCGGTCACAAATGATGGTCGTTAGCTCATTTGCTCCGTACATCTCGGATTTCACTGCATACACCAGATATTCCTGTCCGGCACTGAAATTAATGCCGCAATCTCCGTCACCTTGACCAGTTTTTATTTTTATCTGTGAATGTGCGGGTCCTTTCCAGACCTGGGCAACTTGAAAAACAACAGATCGTGTCGCTGCTGAAAACAGCACCGGCTTTTCATCGACCAGAATCGCCTTTCCGCTGAATACTGCATCGGAGCGCTCCAATTCTTCCGCCACGCCAGGTGGTTCTATACACGAACAGGCACTGGCAGCAGCAGGCCAAGCCACAACCCCGGCAATCATTACAGCAATCATTAATAACAACAGTATATTTTTCATAGCCGACCGCCCTCTCCTGCAAATTGCAGCTTTATATCCTATTAGTAGCAATCCCTTCGAAAAGGTTTCACCAAAAAACTGCCGCAATGAGATTGTGGGCGGCAGCTGCTGTGCTTCAGCTATTCACTTACTGTCCATGGCTCTGACTTCTCCGGTTTCCACTAATTGCTTCAACCCTTCAAACATCTTGTCCCATCCTGCCTCCGACTCTTCGCTGTACTCTTTCATTGCGCTTTTGATGTCTTCAGGTCCCCAACTCTCTTCATGAGGCACTGTAATCTCCTGTTTAAAGGTCATTTCGCAAGCTTTTCCAACTGGCGAAACCCAGACGATGATCTGATCCTGTAAATTATTGAATTGAGGCATTTCAAAAGTAAATTCCAGCCGGTGAGGCGCATCGATTTCCAAATATTCACCCGTCGCGCGGTACTCCTCTCCTTCCCGCCGGTCAATAATCTCCCATTTCCCTCCCGCACGCAGATCATTTTTCGCAACCACATTCGTAGCCTCCGTCGTGAACAGCCATTTTTTCATCAGCTCCGGTTTGGTCCAGGCTTTGAATACGTCATTTGAATTCGCATTGATCCTCCGTGCCATCGTCAGTACAATTGTCGCTGTCTTTTTCATCTTTTCGCTCCTTTCTATATTAATTAACGGAATGTTCTTGTAATTTATTTTAACATACTTCCCTTTCAACTTTTCGGATATAAAAAAGCTGGCGCCGCGAAATTTCGCGGCGCCAGCTTCCTCTGCAATAATGCTCAATCTGCGTATGAACCTTTTCTTTGGCGGATCTGATAATAATTAAGATGTTTGAATAATTGCGATGACGTTTCCTGATCGATTGTAAAACCTACTCCGTATTCGACTCTGTCATTTCTCGTCGACTTTCTTACAATGGTGCCTTCAAGCAGAAATGCCTGTTCCAATATCTCAAAACTGCATTCCAGCCTTTCGCCCATCGGAATATTGACCGGCGAGTTAAATCTCATACCGTTTACACTGATATTGTCCACCACTATAGACATTGGAGCTTCCCCGAGGCGGGTGATTTTGCCATTGACCGATTCATGAAAAATTACACGGAAAAACTCGCGGCGATTTTCGCTCATTTCTTTCTCCCCTCAATCTTCTCTCTTCTTTAACCATGCAAAAGCAGGAAATTAAGCGGGAAGACCCTTTTTAACTTCAGACAAATCCTTTACATGTATAAATTAATCAGTAAGCCTTTGATTTCTCCGATTGACTGGAGCGTATCCAAGCCTTCCTTTTCATTATTTAACACTTCGTCCTGAAGTTCAATCAATTTTTTGTCAATGACTTCCACTATTTGATGATTTTTCATTCCGCCACCAGGAGAAAAGCTTTGTTTATCAGTTAATTGTATACCAAAACTTAGGGCTTCTCTCATAAATTCTTTCACAAGATTTTTATAATCCCGTAAATTTTCAAAGGTGCGCTGCTCCCCCAGCTTTTCTCCTTGGGCGTCGACGCGGCTCATCAATTGATGCAAGGCATCCAATTGCAATTTCGATTGCGACTTTTTCATGACATTGGCAAAAGAGTCGATCGATTTGCTTTCCACTGTGTTTTTCTGAATCCGGTCACCCGGTATTTTCGTCTGGCTTTCAATGCGCATAGCAATCACCCCATCTTACTTCTGATAGCTTTGTTTCTTTTTATACATATTGATGATCAATTCGATTTCACCGCGCTCTGCCGCAACCACTTTGGCAATTTGCACCGGTGAAAATCCTTGTTTATGCAATTGTTCAATTTTTTCATTTTCAGGCAGTTTGGGATCGATTTCCGGTTCTGCCGGTTTAGCCATTTTCTTTTGTTTCACCGTTTTGGTTTTGGGTGCAACTGGCAGCTTGTCCACTGATTCAACAACGATTCCATTGTCGCTTTTCAGTTCCAATTCGCGTATCCGTTTTTCCATACGGCTTTCTTTTTGGGCAATATGCTCCACTAATCGGTTATAGAGTTCATCATTTTCCTGCTCGAGATTCGCTACAAACTCTTCCATGCTCGAATTGACGGCTTCCCTGTCTTCGAGCATGATTTTGCGCTGTTTCTGGAATTGATTTAACGCTATAAACGATCGTATATTCACGGCTATCGCCAATAAAATAAGTAAAATCAGCAGCCATTCCATGGCCATCACCTGTCTTTCCGCAACTTGCACAACTTAATAATATTCATGGACCGAAAGCGTCGCCGAATGCAGCCGCAAAATTGCTTTTGAATGCAATTGGGAGACTCGGGAAACACTGACGCCGAGAACTTCTGCGATCTCCGTCAATTTCAAGTCTTCGAAATAGCACAGTGAAACGACGATCTTTTCCTTTTCAGGCAAGCGCCCGATCGCTGCAGTGAGCGCTTCCTTGATGGTCCGTTCATAGAGACGGCGTTCAGGAGACCCTGCTTCACCGTTTCCGATCATACTGTATTTACCTACCTGATTATTGTCCTCACCAGGATTTTCATCCATCGAAATCATCGTTGATAACGCCGCTTCCGATACAGTTTTATTGAGCTCTGCTTTTGTGATGCCAAGGTATTTACTGACTTCTGCATCTGTGACGGAATGGTTGTTTTCCTGTTCAAGAACCGCATAAGCCTTTTCGATTTTCTTCACCTTTTCGCGGACAGAACGCGGCAGCCAGTCATTATGGCGCAAGCCATCGATGATCGCGCCTTTGATTCTCCATGCTGCATAGGTTTCGAACTTCAGGTCCCGCTCCAGGTTGAATTTATCAAATGCGTCCAGAAGCCCTTCAAAAGCCAGACTGCGTATATCATCTTTGTCCACTGTTTTCGGCAGGCTTATCATGAAACGCTGGGTCACATAATCGACCAGCGGCATATAGCGTTCGACCAGGTAATTTCCGGCTTCAGGATCACGTCCCTGCTGCCAGCCTTCCCAGTGTTCCAGTTCCTCTTTTGATAATTTATCATTCAACAAGCGTTTCACCACCATTCATTTGATACCGGGGCACGTCTATTTAAACAGCATTTTCAGCAGGAATCCTTTGATGCCCAGCTTATAAGGTACAGGCAAGTCGAGAAATTCGCCTGTCACTTTTCTCATTGCCTGAGAAGCGTATGTGTTTGGGAATGCCAGCAGAAACGGCACTTGTTTCTTAACAGCCGCCGGTATATTCGAGTCACTTGGAATATAACCCAATGTGCCGATTTCTTTTTCGAGAAATTGCTGCGTCACCTGGCGGAAATTATCCGCCGTCTGTTTACCTTCTTTTTCAGTCGTGCATTGGTTGACGATCAATTTCATATGGACATTCGGATCTTTTACATGAACCATCTTTACAATGGAATAAGCATCGGTGATTGATGTCGGTTCTGGTGTCGTAACAAGAATCACGTCGTCTGCCGCCAGGATAAAGCGGAGGTTTTCATCCGATAATCCAGCACCGGTATCGAGGATCACGTAATCGACATGTCCTTGGATTTCGCTGAGTTCGTCAAAGAATTTCTTCATCTTCGCTTCATCCAGTTTGAACATTTCGTTGAATCCGGTCCCTCCGGAAATGAACAATAAACCATTCGGTCCTTCTTCAATGATGTCCCAAATCGATAAATCTTTTTCGACCATCGTCGCAATCGATTCTTCAGGTGACCGGCCAAGCAGCACATCGACATTGGCAAAGCCTAAATCGACGTCGAATATCAGGACTTTCCGGTTCTGCTCAACAAGGCTCAAAGCGAAATTCAAGGCAAAATTCGACTTTCCGACGCCGCCTTTGCCGCTTGTTACGGCAATTATGCGCGTTTGCTTGCGTTCTTTTTTCGGTTTTTTCTGCATCATTTTTTCCCGCAATTGTTTTGCCTGATCAATCATTGTCATCTTCCCCTAGCACAAAGTTTGCGATCAACTCAGGAGTTGCCGTTAATATATCATCTGGAACATTTTGGCCATTGGCAATATAAGTAACGGGAATCGAATAATGATAGATCAGATTCAAAATCGCGCCAGATGAGCTTGTCTCGTCTTGTTTGGTCAACAGCAACTGGTCCATTTTGATAGTCTGGAAATTGTCGATGATTTTTTTCATATCTTCGTATTTGGAAGTCAGGCTCAATACCAGATTGATCTGGATTTTATTCTTGTCAGCCAACAGTGCTTCAAGATCGTCGATGTATTGTTTCTGCTGGTAATTGCGGCCTGCCGTATCCATCAGGATGATATCGCATGCAGCCAGTTCAACCATTGCGCGGTTCAAGTCTTCAGCTGAATCAACCACTTGGATCGGAATGTTCAATATGCCTGCGTATGTTTTCAATTGCTCCACTGCAGCAATCCGGTATGTATCGGATGTAATCAAGCCGACTTTTTTGCCTTCACGCAACAGCAGGTCAGCCGCAATTTTCGCAATCGTCGTTGTTTTGCCGACGCCGGTCGGTCCGATGAAACAAATGATTTCCGGATCCTTCACAACCGGTTTCTGCTGATGCAAAGCGATCAGGCGGATGATTTCCGTCTTGGCCATTCTGTGGATCTGTGCAGTGGAGATATCCGGTTGCTGGCCAATTGTCAGCATCATCTTCGCCAGGATTTCCGACTGGATTTCCTTCGTCACTTCCTGGCTGTTCAAACGCTGATTCAACGGTTTCAAAGAAGCCGGCAAATGCTCTTCCTGCATGGATTGCATCATGAATTGCTTGATGCCTTTCAATTCATTGATCAAGTCTCCCGTTAAGTGATTGTTTGAAGCTTCCGGCGCGGCAACTGTATTGTGCTGGACCGGTACGGAGGCTTTCTGGGAATCCGATGCAGCTTCCTGCTGTTCATTGCTCGCTGCTTTCTTCTTCTTCGGCTGCGCTTCTACAGCGGCTGTGACTTCGAGTCTTTCTTTCTGGAAAAACCCGATAAAGCCGCCTGTCTTCACTTTTTTCGTATTCAGGATTAAAGCGTCAGCCCCCAAATCCCGTTTGATCATCGGCAAAGCTTCACTGACATTCTGGACGATATATGTTTTTAATCTCATCAGACATTTACTCCTCCACTGATATTGACGACGCCGACGCTTTGAATCTCAATGTTCGGTTCGAGTTCGTTATAGGACAGGACCGGAAGATCCGGTGCAAAACCTTCGATAAACTGACGCATATAGATGCGGATGGCTGGTGATGTCAGCAAAATCGGCTGGACGCCGGTCTGCTGCAATTGCGCAGCCTGCTCGGATATTTTCTGGAATATGAGCTGGGACGTTTCCGGATCGATCGACAAGTAATTGCCTTGATCTGAACGGTGCACCGACTCGGCGAATTTCTTCTCGACGCTCGCTCCTGCTGTGATAACTTTCAGGGCTTCATTCTGCGGAGCATATTGCAATGTAATCTGACGGGACAGCGAACGTCTCACATATTCTGTCAGAACATCTGTATCTTTTGTTTGCGATGAATAGTCGGCCAGCGTTTCGAGAATGATAAGCAAGTTGCGGATGGAAACTTTCTCTTTCAGGAGTTTCATCAGCACTTTCTGCACTTCTCCGATGGTCATTAAGTTTGGAATCAATTCTTCAACAACTGCCGGACTTGCTTCACGCATATTTTCAATCAGCGACTTCACTTCCTGTCGCCCGATCAATTCATGTGCGTGGCGCTTGATGACTTCTGTCAGATGCGTTGACACGACAGAAGGAGGATCGACGATGGCGTATCCGGCCATCTCAGCGTCTTCTTTCATGCTGTCATTGACCCATAGTGCAGGCATGCCAAACGCCGGTTCAATCGTTTCAATGCCTTCAATGCTGTCATCATCAATCCCAGGGCTCATGGCCAAATAATGGTCGAGCATAATTTCACCCGCTGCAACGCGGTTTCCTTTGATCTTGATGATGTATTCGTTTGGACGGAGCTGGATATTATCGCGTATGCGGATAACCGGCACCACAATTCCAAGCTCCATCGCCAATTGCCGGCGGATCATGATGACCCGGTCGAGCAGATCACCGCCCTGATTTTTATCCGCTATCGGGATTAACCCATAGCCGAATTCAAACTCAATGGCATCAACATGAAGAAGGTCGATGACGCTTTCCGGACTCTTCATGGCTTCAATTTCTTTGCCGTCTCCGGAAACGGCTTCTTTTTCGGATTTCTCTTCTTCGTTCAACGCTTTCTGCATTCTATATGCAGCGAATGCGATAACCCCTGCCACCGGCAAAATCAAGAAAGGATTGATTGGTGTCAGGAAAGCGATCATCATCAATGTGCCCGCTACGACATACATCATTTTCGGATAAGCAAAAAGCTGCTTGATGATATCCGATCCAAGGTTGCCGTCAGAAACAGCGCGTGTTACAACAATACCCATAGCAGTTGAGATTAACAGCGCCGGTATCTGACTCACAAGACCATCCCCGATGGACAGGAGTGTGAACAAGCTGGCTGCTTCGCCGACCGGCAGTCCGTGGACCATAACCCCGATCAGCAATCCGCCGATGATATTGATGATTGTAATGATAATCCCGGCAATAGCGTCCCCTTTTACGAATTTACTGGCACCATCCATGGCACCGTAGAAATCCGCTTCCTGGCTGACTTTTTCCCGGCGGTTTTTCGCTTCCATATCCGAAATCATGCCTGCGCCAAGATCGGCGTCGATACTCATCTGTTTACCGGGCATCGAATCGAGTGTAAAACGGGCGGCAACTTCCGCGACCCGTTCCGAACCTTTCGTAATAACAAGGAATTGAATAATGACAAGAATCAGGAACACCAGAATACCAATGATGGCACTGCCTCCGACTACGAATGAACCGAACGTCTCGATCACTTCACCACCGGTTTGATTGGTCAAAATCGATCGTGTCGTCGAAACATTCAAGCCAAGACGGAACAGCGTCGTCAACAACAGCAATGTCGGGAAAATCGAGAATTGCAGCGCTTCTTTCGTATTCATTGCCACCAGCAGGATTGTCATGGCTAGGCTGATATTTATGAGGATCAATATATCGAGTAATAATGGCGGCAACGGAATGACCATCATGACGACGATCATAAGTATGGATACTAAGACTGCATAATCTCTGATTTTCAAGTTATTTCCCATCTCCTATTGCTTTCGTGAATGTTTAACTGATCTTGCCCTTCAAACGGTAGATATATGCCAACACCTCGGCTACGGCCATGAAGAGATCTTCCGGCACGTAGTCGCCCACTTCCACTTGTGCGTACAATGCGCGGGCGAGCGGTTTATTTTCCATAATCACAATATCAAGTTCTTTCGCTTTTTCTTTAATTTTCAGTGCCAGATGATCTTTCCCCATCGCAATGACCTGCGGGGCTTCCATAGTCTCGGCATCATATTTGATTGCGATCGCGTAATGCGTCGGGTTTGTAATAAGGACATCCGCATTCGGCAAATCCTGGATCATCCGGTTCATGCTCATCTGCCGTTGTTTTTCTTTGATCTTTTGCTTGATGAGCGGGTCGCCTTCCGACTTTTTGTATTCATCTTTAATGTCCTGTTTCGACATCTTTATTCCTTTTTCAAACTCGTATTTCTGATACATATAATCCAGCACCGCCAGACACAAGAGGATGATCGAAGCGGTCAATCCCAGTTTGACGACCAGCCCGCCGACAAAACTCAAGGCATGCGGCACACTTTGCTGGGACAATAAAAACAATTCTTCTTTCGACGCCCATAACACAAGGAATGCCGCCGTTCCGATGATAGCGATTTTAAGTAAAGATTTTGCCAGTTCCACGAGGGCACGCACCGAGAAAATCCTTTTTGCGCCTTTGATTGGATCGATTCGTTCAAGTTTCGCCATCAATGGGTCTGTTGAGAAAATCGGGCCAATTTGTATGTAGTTTCCGAAAAAGCCAAAAATCATGCCGATCAACGCCATAGGGACCATGATTTTCAATCCTTCAAACGCCATCTGTTCGAGCAGGGTCCGCGTGGAAGCGGGTGTCAGATCCCAGTTAAAGAATTGCGTCAGGTTGATGCGGAACATCGCAAGAATCTGGTCAAGCATCCAACCACCGGTGAAGTAAAGCAACAGGACGCCGCCGAGCATAATCATGGCTGCAGCGACTTCCGGACTTTTTGCGACCTGTCCTTTGCGTTTCGACTCCTGCCTTTTCTGCGGTGTCGCTTTTTCTGTTTTCTCACCTGCGAAAAATTGAAGATCGAGAACCAATCGTTTCTGCACTTATGTCCCTCCCATTATCTTGACCAATTGCGCCATGCTCATCATGATTTTTTCAAATAGAAATTGCAGAAGATAAAAGAAGATGGGCATTGTCAGCAATAACAGGACAAAGCCGGTGAAAATCTTAACTGGAAAACCGACTGCAAAAATATTTAATTGCGGTACAGTTTTCGCTAATATTCCGAGAGCTACATCCACTAGGAACAGGGCGCCGACAATCGGCAAAGCAATTTGCAAAGCAATGGTAAACATTTGGACGAATAATGCCGATATAAAGGATGAAAGGTCTCCTGCTTCAAAAGCGAAGGCGGTTGTTTCTACCGGAAACAGCCTCAGACTGTGCATCACACCATCAAGCAGCATGTGATGGCCGTTTACCGTCAGCATGAAAAGAAGCGCCATCATGTATTTAAAGTGACCGATGATCGGCACCTGCGCGCCGGTTTGCGGATCAATGACGTTGGCAATAGCGAAGCCCATCTGAAAATCGATGAACGCTCCGGCAACCTGCACCGCATACAACAGCAGCGCCGCTGTAAACCCGAGCGCCAGACCAACTCCGATTTCCTTTATGACCATTAACGTGTAATAGACGTCCAGGACAATCGGCTCTTCAGCCGGCAGAGTGGAAACGGCTATCAGCGCAATGAACACGCCGAGACCGATCTTGAATTGGTTCGGCATACCTTTCATCGAGAAAATCGGTGCAATCAGAAAGAAACTCGTGAACCGGATAAGTACTAATAAAAAATATGGCAAAACTTCTAAAATAGAATTCATTGCAAGCTCCCTATCCGATTATTCGCGGAAGGCTTTGGAACAGATTGCGCGTATAATCCAACAGCGTTGTCAGCATCCACGGTCCGAATACAACCAGCGAAATAAAAACAGCGAGTATTTTCGGTATGAACGCCAAGGTTTGTTCCTGAATCTGTGTCATCGCCTGAAATACACTGACGAGCAGGCCGACACCCAATGCGATCAGCAGCATCGGCGCTGAAATAATGATGATTGTATAAATCGATTGTTCTGCCAGTTTGATTACCATATCTGGAGTCATTGAGTTCTTCCTTCCATAACGATGCAAATTGAATTAATGATCTTTAGTAGCCGATATTCCGCAAAACAGCTCGCTTGCCTGGTGGCTTGCGCTGAGCTAACTCGGGCTCGTTGCACTTCGCCCGAGTGGATCTCAGCACTTCGCTTGGTCACCATGGCGTCTTCGCTGTTTTGCTCCATATCTCTAGAGATATCTTTCAGCGCCGGCGCGCCTATGGACTGAGCGGAGTAATAAGACGAGTGGTCTTCTCGGCTTATTGCGGGAGCTTTGTCCTAAGCGCCGAAGCGGATTAAAACCGTTTCTTTCATTTAACTTCCTTCACTAAAAACTTAGCAGCAGCGATTCGATGATCAGGTACCAGCCGTCGACCAGTACGAATAAAAGAATTTTGAATGGCAATGAAATCATTACCGGCGGCAGCATCATCATACCCATCGCCATCAAGGTGCTGGCCACGACCATGTCGATGATCAGAAACGGGATGAAAATGACGAAGCCTATCTGGAACGCTGTCTTGAGCTCACTGATGGCAAATGCCGGGATCAGCGAGGTCAGCGGTATTTCCGCGATGCTGTCGGGCTTTTCCATTTCCGCGTATTTATAAAAAAGTGCTAAATCTTTTTCGCGTGTGTGTTTTGCCATAAACTCTTTCATCGGCAATGCCGCTGAGTCCATCGCTTCTTCCTGTCCGATTTCTCCGTCCAGATAAGGCTGAAGCGCAGTTTCATTTATCTCCGAGAATATCGGAGCCATGATGAAGAAGGTTAGGAACAATGCGAGTCCCACCAATACCTGGTTCGGCGGCATCGATTGAGTACCGAGACCGGTCCGGACAAAGGACAGCACGATGATGATGCGGGTAAAACTGGTCATCAGGATTAAAATTCCGGGAGCCACTGACAAGATCGTCAGCAGGAATAATAATTGCAGTGTAGTTGAAACGTCTTCGGGATTATCGTTGCCAAAATCGATTCCGGGAATGTTGACGAGCATGAGAAGAGAATCCATCATAACAAACGCCCTTCTTTATCCTCGGAATGCTGCTTGCTGAGATCCGATTCCAATTTGTCCTGCTTTTTACGCTGTTTATCGAGACTCTGCTTGAACAATTGCTCAAACCCTTTCGTTTGGGAAGGGTTCTTCTCCAAGTGCCCGCCGACCTTTTCTTTTATGAAACTGGTCACCGTCTTCGGCAGTAATGGCGAAGCTTGGGTTTCCACGTCTTTTTCGATTCCATTGATTTCATCGTCTTCGGTAAATTCTTTGATCAACGTCACTTGATCGCCGACACCGATCAGATAAATCTGTCCTCCCACTTTTACAAGCTGAAGGGATTTATTGTTTCCTAAGGCTGTTCCGCCCATCAGCTTTACAGCTTGGTTGGGCTGGAGCTTTTTCTGCTTCATCGACAGGAATTTGATCAGGCCGTAAATCATGAAGACAATTAATAAGGTGTAGAAGATCAATTGGCCGATCACCACGATAAAACTTTTTTCTTCCGGCGCTGCCGCTTCAGCGGGTTGTTCCTGCTGTTCGACTGCCGGTTGGTCCGTGTCATAGCTGTCGCTGACTTTCGGGTCGGCGGCTTGTGCTCCGGATGGTATCCATACTGCCGACAGCGTCAGCAGCAGGATCATCATAATACTGTATAAAGACATTTTTTGGATCAAGCTTGTAGACTCCTTACATAAAGGTATTAGCGAAGCTTCGAGATTCGTTCTTCTGTAGATAGGATATCGGTAACGCGGACCCCGAAGTTTTCATCGATGACTACAACTTCACCCACGGCTATCAATTTGTTGTTCACTAAAATATCGACTGGTTCTCCCGCTAATTTGTCGAGTTCAATAATCGACCCTTGAGAAACGCCCAGTATTTCTTTAACCGTCCGTTTCGTGCGTCCCAGTTCCACTGTGACCTGAAGCGGAATATCCATCAGCATATTCAAGTTGTTCGGTTCGGTATTTGCGGCCGCTGAATCATCAAAACTTGAAAACTGTACTGGTTGGATACTTGGTGAAGAAACGGATTGTTCTTTTTTATTCTGTTCGTTGTTTTCATTGTTCGAGTCAAATTGCATATCCTGTGTCTCCTCCGGCACTTCCTCTTCACCTGAACCGGTCAAGATTCCTGCCATTTGTTTTGCCAGACGCACCGGAATACACATATGGAATTCCGCGTACTGGCCGTTTTGCGCTTTCAATTGAAACGCGGCTTCAGCAAACCACTCTTCCGCAGTAAAATTCGCTGCCGGAAAATCTTCCCGATCTTCGACCATGTCCATTCCGGACAGGGAATGGCTGACTTCCAATTCCAATAAAGCAGAGAATGTCTGGGAAACAGATGCATACATCTGCTGTACGATATCCTGAAGGATTTCGAATTGGCGTTCCGTATCTTCGCTTGCGCTTCCCGGGTCCACCATTGCAGTCAAAGCCTGCACCTGTTCTTTATTCACCGAAACAAATTGAATGCCTGACACATCACCCGTATATTCACCGAGCAGCACGAAGAAAGGCGCCTGCGTTTTTGCCATGATTTCTGTTTTCGGCTTAACCGACAACTTCGGTGAGCTTACCGTCACTTGGTTCGACAGCAATATAGACAATACAGCCGAAGAACTGCCGAGTGCCACGCTGAACAATTCCGTCAGCGCTTCGTTTTCGATTGTGGAAAGTGACGTATTCGCCATTTTCTTCTCCTCCTTCTCTCCCCGGTTCAACAAGCCGTTTATTTCATCTGAAGACAAATTACCAGTTACCATCGCTGTCATCCTCCTGCGTTTGAACATCCGTAATTTGTACCGCCAAACGGCCTTTGGAAACCCCGGCTTGAGCAAAAAACTTCTGCTTTTCATCAACGAGCACCGTCACCGGATCCGAAAAGGATTCCTGCAAACGGATCACATCACCGTTTTTCAGATTCAGAAAATCTTCAATATTGATGGAAGATTGCCCTAGAACCGCTTTCACACTCATTTTGGTGCTTTGCAGTTTTTTCTCCAAAGCGGCCACTTCGTGATTTTCTTTCGTTTTTGTCTGATTCGCCAGCCAATGCCTCGCCGACAGTTTTGGCAGCACCTTTTCCAGTACCAGGTGCGGCAGGCACAGATTGATGACGCCTTCTACATCACCGATTTTCGTGTGAAGCGACACCATGATGACTGTCTCATTCGGTGGTGACATCGTCAGAAATTGAGGATTTACTTCAATTTCCTTCAAAGACGGTGACAACCGGATAACCGATGTCCATGCTTCCTGGAAACAATCCAGTGCCTTCACAAAAACCCGTTCAATGATTGAAGTTTCAATTTCCGTCAAATCGCTTGTTTTATTCAATGCATTCCCTTGCCCGCCGAGCAGACGGTCGAACATCACGTACGCCACATCCGGAGAGAATTCCATCACCATGCTGCCTGGCAGCGGGCTTGCTTCAAATACACCAAGCAATGAATTTTTCTCGATATTCTGGATGAATTCCTCGTACGAATATTGTTCCACTCCCGTTACCGTAAGCTGGACATATGTACGTAACTGCGTAGAAAAATAAGAAGTCAGCAAGCGCGCGAAGTTTTCATGGATCCGCGTCAATGTCCGGATCTGGTCTTGTGAAAACCGCAATGCTTTTTTGAAGTCATAATTGTTCACTGTACGTTCTTTGCCGATCTTATAAGGTGCAGGCTTCTCTTTTTTAATGGAGGAAAGAATGGCATCTATATTTTCGTCTGATAAATGATCTACCATGGATGTTTCCTCCTTATTCAATCGGGTCAGGCTTTTGGATTGTCGGCAAAATGCTGATCTGCTGATAATAGGCTGTCACTTTATCCGTGACTTCTCCGACTGACTCCAGAACGTGGATTTTCTTGCCCGACACCAGTGTCACCACTGTATCCGGTGTAGCTTCGACTCTTTCGATATAAACCGCATTTATGGTAAACGGCGTCTGATTTAATTTCGTCAATAGGATCATATAAAAGCGCCTATCGAGGGAAGCTCAGCTTCCCTCAGGCCGCCCTCCTTTATTATCGTTTCAAGTTAACAACTTCTTGAAGAATTTCATCAGAAGTAGTGATCGTGCGTGAGTTTGCTTGGAATCCACGTTGTGCAATAATCATTTCAGTGAACTCTTCCGTTAGGTCAACGTTGGACATTTCAAGCATGCCGGATGCGATGGATGTGTTTGCACCTGCCACTGTTTGAGGGTTGATGCCATCTGCACTGGCCAGTCCAGTCATTTCATACAGGGAACCACCAAATTTGTTAAGGCCCGTCGGGTTTTCAGGATTTGAAATAGCGAGATTAAAAAGAACTGTTTCATCACCATTTGGTTCTTTCCCAATAACTTCGCCTGTCCGGTTAACACTGAATGAATTATATGTTCCCTGATCAATCGTAATTGGAGCAGCCGCTCCTCCTGCAGCAGGAAAACCAAGTACATTGTATCCTTGCGAAGTAACAAGACGTCCATCTTCAGTTACCGTGAAATTACCGGCACGCGTCAAGTATTGGCCATCTTGTCCTGCAGCTTCCGGGTCTTGCACAATGAAGAAGCCGTCGCCCATCATTGCCAGGTCCGTCCCAACGCCTGTCGTCATAGAAGATCCGGCGTTGTGGTTTACATTGATCGCTCCTGTTGAAGATCCAAGACCGACTTGCATCGGGTTAGCTCCTCCACCGGACATATTCTGGCTCAATAAATCCTGGAAGTTGATTGTGCTTTTTTTGTACCCGATTGTATTGACGTTGGAAATATTATTACCGATGACATCTAGCTTCGTTTGGAAACCTTTCATACCTGACACACCTGCGTACATTGAACGTAACATTTAGTTTTCCCCTTTCAAGTATTGTCCGTATCCCAGTTGGAATCAGACAATCTCGTGGTCGTTTTTAATTTCTGTATTCATTTCAATCCGGTTGATTGCTGTGAGTGGAATTTTCTTGTCGCTGTCCAGAAGTTCAATCGTCAGTTCGCCGTTTTTGCTCGATAAAGCTTTTACAATTCCCTGGCCCGTTTCCATCTGGCTATCTACTTCATAAGACCAATCGATCGAAGTGCCGATCAGGTTTGCGTGATCTGCCAATGTTTGATTGTTGCTAGAACCAGCGGCAAAATTAGTCATCGTCTTGTTCAAGTTCGTCAATTGCTCCAAGCTGCTGAACTGTGCCATCTGCCCGATAAATTCAGTGTCTTTCAATGGTTCCATCGGATCCTGGTGCTTCATCTGCGTAACGAGAATCTTTAGGAAAGCATCCTGGCCCAGCGTATTTTGCGGATCAGACGTTTTTGCCGCTGTCCCCGCCATCACATTAGCAGTCGATGTATTTGTAACGTTCATCAGAACACCTCTTTTCTTGTTAAACTGTGTAATCCACTTTCATCATTCCCGAGTCGAGGTGGCTTCGCTGCACTGCTGTTTTTTCTTCTATCTGCTGATAGCCATTGCTTTCGCGGCCGGCGTTATTCTGTCGCTGCTGTTGTGTGAATCGCTGCTCGGATTGGGCATTTTGCTGGCCGAGTGATTGCTGTGAGTTATTTTGCACAACTTCAATCTTTTCAACCGTCAAGCCTTGCTGGATCAATGTGCTCCGAAGCTGATTCAGCTGAAGATCCAAGGCATCTTTCGCCGCCATGCTGCTCGTGAAAATCTGTGCGGCGATTTTGCCGTTCGTTTCTGTCAGCCGAATATCCAGATGGCCTAAATGATCCGGTGAAATATTCACTTTGATTTGGGTACTTTCACCGGTTGTGCTCATGCGCATCGAATTTTTGAATACCTCACCCAATTCTTCGGTCAGGTTATTCATCCGTACCACCGGAGCCGGCATAATTGGAGGCTCTGATCTGGCCTGCACCGGTTGAGTTGCCTGCGCAGGCGCAGTAGTTGATTTTGCTGTGTCTGCGGAAGCAGCAGTTTGCGTCAGGCTCTGCTTGGTGTCATCCTGCTGTGAAGCTTCCTGTTGCTGTCCTCCGTCGCTTCGACCCGCAATGACAACAGCGGCAGAAGTTTGCGCTTTGGCTGCCTGCGCTTCATCCGCGTCTACGCTTTTGGTTTCTCCAGCGACTTTCATCTGTTTATCTGATTCGGCTGGGACGACTGCACCGATTTTTGCTGCCTGTTCAGGTTGAGCGGCCGCTGCTGAAACTTTTTTTCCGCTATCAGCGAGTGAACCAGTGATTTCCAGGATTTTATTGGCTATCTTTTCGATTTTTTCAGCATCCATCGCGATAGTTTTTCCTTCGACCCCCATTAAACTCATGCTGGCGTCGAACTTTTTTGTATCAGCAGTTGTAGTTGCCGGCAAAATATCACTTAGCTTTTTAACCAACTCGATTAACTTCGACTGAACTTCTTTTGGTATCACCTGCTTTTCAGCATCCGTGTTAATCGGTGTGAATTTTCTCTTTCCTGTTGTATCAACTAGAATCGTTCCTTCTTTTCTTGCCGGCTGCAAATTGACCAATTGCATCAATTCATACATAAGCTTTTGCTGTTCTTCTGAAAGTTCTTCAACAGGCTGCTCCTGCAGAGCGGCAAGCATGTCTTCAATCTTTTTAAGCAATTGCTTCGGCAACGCCTGGTCTGAGCTGTCGCTTTGCTTCGCGCCGCCCGCCAATGATTGGAACAGGCTTGAGAAAGCTTTCGAACCTTCAGCCGCCGGAGCTTCAGCTTTGGCGGACGCTGATTCGCCAGATTGCTTTACAGTCATAGTAGATACTGAACTTGCGATATTTATTGGATTCACCCTCTTTCAGCTGTAATGGCTTTCGATGTTCGGTAAAAACGGGTGCTCGCCAGTTCGTCGAAGAAATTCTGTTCCTGCACTTTCTTCTCGTCCTGAAACTTGCTGAGCTCCTGTTCTTTCAGGCTGCCCCAAGTCTTTTCTTCCTGCGCTTTCTGCTGCAGCTGGTTCTGCGTTCTTGTGACATTGCCCTGAAGGAATTCCAGTTCCCGGTTGGTAACCATGGATTGCTCCTGCAGCTGGTTTATGTACATTTCAAGCTTCTGCAACTCGCCGACATTGATGCCGCCTTGCTGCTTTTCTCTTTTGAGATGTTCTGCTTCCGCCAGTTTGTCTGTAATCGCTCTGCTTTTCTGATAGCCCGCCTGCTCTTTTTTTATCGCGTCAGCCATCTGTACCTGGGCAAAGCCTTTTTCGTTCTCTTTCAGTTCAAGGATTTTCTGAAATCGGAAATTGAATTGCGTCAATTCTTAGTCCCCCCAAATTGCTCTGTCAATTTTTCGATGCTTGCATCAAGCGTGGTGTTTTCATAAATATCCTGTTGCAGATAATCTTTGATAAGTGGATAAGAGCGTATGGCCTGGTCTATCTCTTTATTGGCACCCGCCTTATAGGCTCCGATATTAATCAGATCCTCTGCCGAATCATATGCCGACAGCATTTTTTTGAATTCGACAGCCGCTTTCTGGTGTTCTGTGCTGACGACTTCGTGCATGACGCGGCTGACGCTGGCCATAACATTAATGGCTGGAAACTGTCCTTTTTGCGCGATTTTACGGTCCAGCACAATATGCCCGTCCAATATCCCGCGGACTGCATCCGCAATCGGTTCGTTCATGTCGTCGCCGTCGACCAATACCGTATAAAACGCGGTGATTGATCCTTTGGCCGAAGTCCCCGAGCGCTCCAGTAATTTTGGCAATAAAGCAAAGACACTCGGCGTATAACCTTTACTGGTCGGCGGCTCACCTACCGCAAGCCCGACTTCACGCTGCGCCATCGCAAAGCGCGTGACCGAATCCATCATCAGCATGACGTTTTTCCCTTGATCCCGGAAATATTCCGCGATGGTGGTCGCTGTCATTGCGCCTTTGATGCGCTGCAGCGGGGTCTGGTCCGAAGTCGCCGCCACGATGACCGATTTCTTAAGACCTTCCGGACCAAGGTCGCGTTCGATAAAGTCGCGCACTTCGCGTCCACGTTCACCGATCAACGCAATGACATTGACATCCGCTTCCGTATTCCGTGCAATCATCCCGAGCAGCGTACTTTTGCCGACGCCGCTTCCGGCGAATACGCCGATGCGCTGGCCTTGTCCGACAGTGAGGAGTCCATCAATTGCGCGGACACCAACTTCCAACGGCTTTTCGATTCTCGGACGCTGCAACGGATTCGGCGGCGTGTTGTTCGTCGAGTATTTCTTGAGCCCTTTCGGCAACCGTGTTTCATCCAAAGGATTTCCTGTGCCGTCCAGAACTTTTCCGAGAATCGATGGTCCGATTTTTATCTGCAGCGGCACACCTGTTGCCACTACCAGACAACCTGGCCCGATCTGGGAAATATCATTCAACGGCATCAGCATCAATTTATTTTCACGGAATCCAACCACTTCGGCTTCAATCGGCTTTTCGTAATGATTCGGATACAGCAAACATATTTCACCGATTTTGGCGTTCGGGCCTTTGGATTCGATGGTCAATCCGATGACCTGCACAACCTTGCCGTGCTTTTTAATCGGTTCCACTTCATCAATCAGAGCCAGGTATTCATCTTTCCGCTGGTTCATCATTTGTTTTCTCCTCACAATAAGCGAGTAAATGCTTTTTGATTTCTTCCAATTGGCTGTCGATGGTCACGTCATAAGAGCCGCTTGGCGTATGCAGCATGCAGCCGCCGGCTTCGACATTTGCCACTGGAATCATTTTTAATTCACAATCTGCCCTTACATAGGTTTTAAGCTCTTCCAGGAAGGGTAATAATACCGGGTAATCGTCCAAAGACACTTGCATGTTGATGTCTTCGGCTTCTTCGATATGCTTTAAAGCTTGCTTAACAATATTCAAAAGCTGCTCTTCATGCTGCTTTAACTCTTCTTTAATCACACGTTCAGCAATGCGGACACTTAATGACAGAAGAAACGTTTCCGCTTCCTGTACGATTTTCGATTTTTCGCTATAGGCTTCCCGGATCAGCTCTTCCATTTCGAGCCGCTTTTCCTTGAAGTCTTCTTCGGCTTGGAGATAACCCTGCTGTTTGCCAGTCTCAAATCCTTGCGCCGTTGCCACATCTGCAAGGCGTTCCGCTTCAGCTTGGGCTTCTGTCCGCGCCTGCTCCCACCAGAATTCAATGTCGGTCTGTGCTTGCTGCTGCTTCTCCTGCAGCTCATTTTCCAACTCATTTTTCTGGGCTAATAAAGCCGCGATTTCTTGCTTTACGGACAATATTTGCTGTTCAGGATCTTTTTCGTCTTCGGGCTCCTGGATATTCCGGAACTCTATCTTTTTCGTCTTGAGTATTTTTGTTTCGACAGGTTTCCCGTGATGATAGCGGATGACATTAGACAATCAGCTCATCTCCATCTCCGCGGGACACCATGATTTCGCCTTTTTCTTCAAGGCTGCGAACCAATGCGACAATATTCGTTTGCGCATTTTCCACATCTTTCAGTTTCACAGGACCCATAACGTCGATTTCATCGCGAATAACTTCCGCTCTTCGTGCAGACATATTTGAGAATATGCCTTCTTTGACATCTTCGTTTGCCACTTTCAATGCAAATGTCAGATCTGCATCCGATACTTCGCGGATAACGCGCTGAATCGAGCGTGTTTCGAGTGTAACGATGTCTTCGAAAACAAACATCCGTTTCTTGATTTCAGCGACAAGATCCGGGCTGTCGATTTCCAACTCGGTAAGAATCGCTTTTTCAGTTCCTCTGTCCACGTTATTCAATACCTGGACAATCGCTTCGACACCGCCGGTAGCTGTGTAATCCTGCGCTCCGGAAGCTGACAGCTTGCGTTCGATAATCTGTTCCACCTGATGGATTACTTCCGGTGATGTGCTTTCCATCAAAGCGATCCGCTTCGCTACTTCCGCCTGTTTAGCCGGCGGAAGCTGAGCAATGACCTGCGATGACTGCCTTGAATCCAGATAGGACAGTACAAGTGCTATTGTCTGAGAATGTTCATGCTGGAGGATGTTGAAAAGCTGATTCGGATCTGCTTTTCTCGCAAAATTGAATGGTTTGACATGAAGCCTGCTCGTCAGACGCCCAATTGTATCCATCGCACGGTCTTTCCCTAAAGCCTTCTCCAAAATACCTCTTGCATACTCGAGCCCGCCTTCATCCATAAAGTCCTGGCCAAGTACCATTTCGTAAAATTCATCTATCACTTTTTCTGTCTGGCTGCTTTTCAACTGTCGCACATTTGAAATTTCCATCGTCAATTGGTCGATTTCCGGTTCCGTCAGCTGTTTGAATATCTCAACAGCGACATCCGGACCCAGTCCTACCAGTAATACGGCTACTTTTTGTACGCCGGTTAATTCTTTAGCACCTTTAACCACAAGTTACACTCCTACTCTTCCGACATCCAAGTACGCAATAATTTCGTGAAATCTTCCGGACGGCCTTTTGCCAGTTTTTCAATCGTCTTCCGTTTCGGATTCGATCTTGAGTCAAATTCCGAAAGATCGATTTCTTTCTCCTCTTCCTCCAGGGATCCTATCGGCGTTACAGGCTGTTCAAACATATCAAAGCCGTAATCCTCTTCGATTACTTCACGTTTTCTTCTCATTAGAACAAAAATCAGGCTTCCGATGATTAAAATCAGCGCAACAGCTGCTCCGGCAATCAATAAAAGACTGTTTGGAATCGTGCCGAACCAATTATCAATCGGGTCTTCAGCTTCTACGACCGTTTTGCCCTGGAACTCTGTAGCAAAGACCGAAATACGATCATCCAGTTCAAGCTCGTTGACTTCAGCGCCATTCATGCTGAGTGCGGCACTGACCGTGTTGCCCAGCAGATTCCGGATATCGCCGACCGTTTCAAGCGTCAGGCTATCAGGATTACCAGGTACCGGTGGTTCAACACCGACATTGATCGTAATATCATCAATCACATAAGGGCTCAATTCGATTTGGCGGTGAATCCGGTTTACTTCGCGGTTGATGCGCTCTTCCGTTCTTTCCGATTCACTGTTCCCGCCTGCACCTGCAGCTGGATAATTGGCAATCTCACTATCTCCAGTACCCGCAGCGTCTTCTACTGCCGCGCCTTCACTGGAATAGGTTTCAACAATTCGTTCCACGCTGATATCAATGCCTTCGCCCGTTTCTTCATTAACTGGCTCAACCAATTGTTCTTCGCGTTTTTCTTTCGTAAAATCCACACTCGCCATTACCGACACAACGACTTTATCGCGCCCAAGCAATAAACCGAGCATCTGCTGTAATTCTTTCTGAATATCTTTTTCGATATCCTGTTTGATATCGCGCTGTTGCTGGTACACCGTCAAAGTCGTATCAGCAGCCTTTTCGTCTTCCATGGTGAAAGTCTGTCCGTTCTGATCCATGATAACGATCTGATCTGATGGCAGACTCGGAACACTCTTGCTGATCAGGTGATACAAGCCATTGACTTGCTTTTGATCTAATTGAAATGAAGGCTCGCCTTTAATGACTACAGAAGCTGTCGCTACCTGTTCATCATCCGTCAGCCACACATTTTCCTTTGGCAGTGTAATCATCACATTGGCATCCGTTACGCCATCAATCTGGCGGATCAGCATGGCCAATTCGTTTTGCATCGCATCCCGTTCAACAACATCAAAATGGCGGTCAGTCATGCCCAGCCCCATATTGTCACTGAAAATGCTGTAATTCACATTGCCGTTCTTCGGGATTCCTTCAGCGGCTAAACTGACTTTCAAGTTTGCCACTTCTTCTGGCGGTACACTGATTGTCTTGCCGTCTGACGAGACTTCCGTCAATATCCCCTGCGCTTCAATCGCCGCCTTAATTTCACCTGTTTCAGCCGGTGATAAGTTCGAATACAACGGCGTCATATCCGATTTGGAACCAAGAAATATGAAAACGAGCAACAGCAGGAAAGTAACAAAAAACGATCCGATTATCGTCCATCTTATCTTTGGAGAAATATTTCCCCAGGTCTCACTGACTTTTGTCTTATAAGCACTAAACTTCTCTTTCATCGATCACTCATCCTATTTGCCAGAATCATACTTGCATTCTCATTACTTCTTGGTAAGCTTCCACTACTTTATTGCGCACTTGCATCGTCAGCTCGAGTGAAAGACTCGCTTTCTCCGAAGCGATCATCACTTCGTGGATATTTTCAACCTGCCCGGTTGCCAGATCACTTGTCAGCTTATCGGATGCTTTTTGTGTCTGATTGACATTCTGTATCGCTTGTTTGAAAATCTCACCAAAACCTTCTACTTTGTTTTCAGGCTTCGCGATCGGATTAGTCAAACCTTGTATAAACGGTGTCTGTATCTGATTAATTGGATTCATCGTATTTCCCCCAGGTTTGTTTCTTTATAGAAGTAACTTAAATAATTTAGTATCTCCGGAAGTGAATTACTTCCCAATTTCCAAAGCTTTCATGAACATGCTTTTTGATGCGTTCAGCGCAGTCACGTTCGCTTCATATGATCGCGTTGCCGACATCAAGTCGACCATTTCTTTGATTGGATCGACATTCGGCAACTGTACATAGCCGTTTTCATCCGCATCCGGATGGCTCGGATCGTAATTTAATGTGAAAGGCGCGTCATCTTCTTTAATTCGTGATACCGATACACCCGATACAGCATTGTTTCCGTTGCCCATCATCGACTGCAATTTCTGCTCAAACGGTGAAACACCGCTTTGCGTCAATTCCACTGTTTTCCGGCGATAAGGTGTCCATTCGCCGTTAACCATTTGCGACCGCGTCGTTTCCGCGTTTGCAATATTGGCAGATACCACATCCATCCGGAGTCGGTTCGCCGTCAGGCCGGACGCGCTGATATTAAAACTGTTGAATAAGCTCATTCGAATTATCTCCCTCCACTGATGACAGAACTCAGGCTGCGGAATTTCCCGCTGATTCTGTCGGTTACTGCATTATATAGAAGCTGGTTTTTCGCCAACTCCGCCATTTCGACATCCATGTCGACATTATTGCCGTTAATTTTATACTCCGAATTTTCATTGACTGTGACCCTCGGATCAAATTGCGAGGATTCATTGCTGAATGCAATATGTTTCGCATCAGTCTTATAACTCGACAGTGCCTGCTTGCTGGAAGCATTTTTCAACGCGGTTTCAAAATCGACTTGTTTGGCTTTGTAACCCGGCGTATCCACATTCGCTATATTCGCCGTATGTGTCTGCTGCTTTAGGGCTGAAGTTGATAAAGCCCTTTCCAGCGACTGGATTGTGGGTGAAATGAGATTCAATTTCCTTCCTCCTACTATAAATATGCATTCATTGCTGCAAATAAAAATCCACCCTCAATAAAGGTGGACAAGCTTCACAGCTTCCATCTTCCGGTGACCCGGCTGCCTTATAAACAAATACTTAGGCCCGTGGTTTTGCGTCCTTTTCTTTCAAAAAGTTTGCCTTTTTCAGGATAGGTTTTATTACTTTCTACTTTCAAACTCCTACTTTTCTATCATTTTCAAATTTAAGTTCCAAGTTATAGTATCACATAAATAAAAAATTGTATATTTTTGATTAAAAAATTTTTTATGGTTTTATTTTCCAATAAGCTTGTCAATATTGTCAATAAAATGTTATGCTTACGCATATTAATCTTATTTTCTCGAGAGGAAGAGATCGAACAATGTTTCGTGGTTTATACACCGCCACATCAGGGATGATGGCGAACAACAGACAGCAGCAAGTGCTGACAAACAACTTGGCAAATGCCATGACCCCTGGTTTCAAAAAAGACCAATCCGTCATGCGCGCATTTCCTGCCCAATTAATCAAAGCAATGGAATCCGGTGGAACTACAGTTGGAGGAGCAAAACTTCCAGCTTCGCAAAAACATATCGGTACACTTCATACAGGAGTTTATACGCAGGAAGGAATTCCTTCTTTCACACAAGGCGCTTTAAAAAATACAGGAAATTCTACAGATTTAGCCTTGCTCAGTTCGTCACTTCCAATCAACCCGGAGACTGGACAGCAAGGGGCTGTAAGCTTTGCCGTGTCGCTGCCGAACAATGAAATCCGCTATACCCAAAACGGACAATTTACTGTTGACGATGCCGGATTCCTGACAACAGCTGAAGGATTCAACGTTTTGAATCAAAACTTACAGCCTATTCAGGTCAATTCCACTGAATTTACTATCGGTGAAGGTGGACAAGTTACATTGGCCGACGGAACTGTAAATAATTCCCTATTTTTATCTTATACCGAAAATCCGCAACAATTTATCAAAGAAGGCCAGAATCTTCTGCGCTGGGCCGGCGATCCCGCCTTGGCTCCCGTGTCGATTGAACTTGCCGGGCTCGGCAATACCGGCCCCCTTGTTCAGCAAGGATATATTGAACAATCGAATGTTGATCTAACGCAGACTATGACCGATATGATGAAAACTTACCGCGGATTCGAATCAAACCAGAAAATAATCCAGGCCTATGACCGCAGTATGGAAAAAGCGGTCAATGAAATCGGCCGTGTATAATGGGAGGCCCAGCTAAATGAATATCCAGATGAACTCCGCGGCTTCCTCTATGCGCGAATTGCAGAAAAAAATCGACACAATCGCTAATAATATCGCGAACGTCAATACCACCGGCTACAAACGGCAGGAAGCGAATTTCGCCGACGCCCTGGTGCAGTCGTTCGAAAAACAAGCCGGCCCGCTTGAAGCCGGACGTCAAACACCAAATGGCATCCGCATCGGCGCTGGCGCAACCGTTTCACAGATTGCCCTTCGCACCAATCAGGGGTCAGCTGTCCAAACCGGCCGCGAACTCGATTTCATGATCACTGGCGAAAACGGCTTTTTCCGCGTCGAGTCTGAAGGCAATACGTATTACACAAAAAACGGTTCATTCCAATTAACACCAGATGCAGCCGGCAACCAGCTGAATCTGGTTACATCCAACGGTGAAGCCGTCCTCGGTGCGAATAACCAGCCAATAACCATCGACAACGATTACGATAAAATCACTGTACATGAAAACGGCACAATCGAAGTAACGTATAAAACTGCCGGCAAGCCAGCAGACACATACCAATTGAGCATCGCTGAAATAAACCGTCCGGATCTTCTTCAGAAAACCGGCGGCAATCTTTATGAATTGCCAGGCACCGAAGCTGAGCAAGTCGCCAACGGCACCTTGCAGGTTTTGAATCTTGCCGACGGAAATGACGGCTCAATCCGCGTCGGCCAAGGCGCGCTGGAAATGTCCAACGTCGACTTGACCAATGAAATGACCGAATTAATCGCTACCCAGCGTTTGCTGCAATCGCAAAGCAAGGCGATTTCATTTGCTGATGATATGCGCGGGCTTGTAAATACTATAAGAGGTTAATAAGAAAAGCGGATACCCACATGGGGGTGTCCGCTTTTTTGATTTATGCCCAAGTCGGGTCCGTTTATGCCCAACTTTTGTCGTTTTATGCCCAAGTCCTGTGAAATTCTAAAAAGCAGGAGTCTCTTGTCCTGAACTTAAACAATTCGCCTGTTAAATGGATTAATTAAACAAAATATTTCCCACACTCCTAGCTTTCGATTTTACTCCCTACTCGGCACCGTTTACTCCCAACTTTCATCGATTTACTCCCAACTCCCTATAATTCGTGACAGATAACGTCCCCCATCATACGAAACCAGCTCACGGCAACTCCTATTTTTAATATGGATTATTTTAACAGCCATTCTCCCTCAAATTCCCCCGTCTTTCACCCATTCCCTCCTCCTTCTCCAACAACCCCTATATTGAAAAAATCTCCGCATCCGCGAAGATTTCCTTAAAGAAGGAGTTTTTCGCAATGCGAAAAACATCCACTATGGTTTTGAATTCCAGGTTCCCCGCTTTTCGGCCGGGCTTAGGCGAAAAGCATCCAACCAAGCTCTTGAATTTCCGGCGATTACAAAATGCACTCGATTACAAAAAACAAAAAAGAGCATTGCCATAATGGCAATGCTCTTTCTCTCATTATTATCTTAAAAAGTCCATCAAACTTGGCTGAATGATTTTTGCTGATGCCGCGAGACTCGCCTGGTACAGGCTTTCTTCGCTTTTCAGCTTTGTAATCGCTTCGGCGATGTCAATGTCTTCGATCTTCGACAGCATTTGCTTCAACTCTAGCGTGCTGCCGGAGATGCGGTTTTCGACAGCTTCGACGCGGTTTTTACGGGCTCCGACTTCAGCAGCCTTTTGCAGCATCTGGTCTACTCCGCTATCGATTTTATCCAACGAAACTTTTTCGCCGGCACGCAGGTTTTGCGCTGCTTCCGACAGTTTCGCAAAGAGGCCATCTTCTCCTTCACCGAATAATTCTCCCGCCTTCACGCCAACTTCCAGCGTCAAGCCGTCCGCAATCGTAAAAGTTTTCAATTTCACATCAGCGAAATTGGCTGTTTCGTGCGAGTTCTTTTCTGCATAAGGCGCATTTTTCGTATCCGTCCCATTGAACAGGTAATTGCCGTTCACTTGTGTGTTGGCAAACTGGCGAAGCTGCTCCGTCAACTCTTCGACTTCCGTCGCAATGATGTTACGGTCTTCATCGTTCAATGTATCGTTATTGCCTTGAACAGACAATTCGCGCACACGCTGCATGACATTCACCATGCTGTTGATGGTCTGATCCGTTTCATCCAGCACTAAATTGGCTTCACTCGTATTGCGTTCGTATTGTCCGTTAGCCGAAATGGCTGACTTCAATTGCATCGCTTGGCTCACACCGTGCGGATCATCTGAAGGTTTATGGATTTGCTTGCCTGTCGAAGCGTCGTTATACGCTTTATTCAGGCGGCTCATGTTCTGGCTGACGTGGTTCATTGAATTTTGATGTAGCATCTGATGTGAAATTCTCATTATACTTACCTCCGGTTACCGATTATTAACGTGCAGCCATCCGGTTAATAATCGTATCAAGCATCTGATCCGTCGTCGATATCAGCCGAGCTGCGGCACTATATGAATGTTGGAATTTAACTAGATTGGCCATTTCTTCATCCAAAGAAACGCCTGTTACAGATTGGCGGCGATTTTCCGTCGCCTGCAATGTCGCTTCGAAGTTCGCAACTGAGCGTGTTGCCGATTGGCTTTCAGCGCCCAATGTACTGACCAGCTTCTGGTAATCAGACTTCACGCCTTTAATGTCTGTCTCCATCTCTGCTGTCGGTGCACCAAGTGTCGCTCCAAAGTCGACTGCCATAGCGGTAATGCTTGCCGTGTTGCTGAACAACGGCGTGCCGCCTTCAGTTTTATTGTTGGCAGCTGCAAATGTTGTTGCTACTGAGATCAATGCACTGTGGTTTGATTCAACTTTATTTTCCGCTGCAATCAAACCGGCAATCTTCCCGCCTGTCACTTCAGTAGTATCGTCAATCTCGCTTACTGTTGTGCCAACAACGAGGGCAAGCGGTGCGTCGTCTTTTTGAACCAGGCTGATGTTATAAGCTCCGTTCGACTGCGCATCCACTTTGATCGGAGCAAGTGACGATAATTTCTCGACGAGCACATCGCGCTGGTCTTTCAAATCATTCGACCCATTGCCGCCGCGGACAATCGATTCGTTCAATGAAGCGATCTGCTTCAAATAATCATTCGCTTCAGAAATTGCGGCTGTTTTTTGCTCATTTAAGTCGGTTTTCATGTTAGCCATTGAGCTGTCCATTGACTGCGCCGCTTCGACAAATGCCTGCGCGCGTTCTTTGACAACCGCTTGTGCAGATACGCTGTCCGGATTATTCGAAAGATCCTGCCATGCGTTCCATAATTGGTCCATCGCTGCATTCAAGCCGGAATCGCTTGGCTCATTGATGATCGATTCCAAACGGTCGAACGTTGCCTGTTTTGTCTGTGCGTCCGCAAGCGTCGCTGATTGGTCGCGGTATTGATTGTCCAGGAAACGGTCCCGCACACGCGTGATCGAGTCGATGGAAACGCCTGAACCTAGCTGGCCAGGGTTCGTGCTGTTCGTCCAGACATCCAGTGAAGGAGTCGTGCTCTGGTTCACCTGCTGGCGCGAATAGCCTTTCGTATTGGCGTTGGCGATATTATGGCCAGTCGTCGCAATGCTTGCCTGCCCGACGCTCAAAGCGCGTTTTCCAGTCTCTAATCCGTGAAATGTTGAAACCATGTGTTTCCCTTCCTTCTGCTCCGATCAGGCTTTCGTATCGAAAAAGCCGCGGTTGCTTGTTTGTGATTTTTGGCCGGCTTGGCCCATTGGTGATTGGTAATTGAATTGCTGCTGCTGTGACTTGGTGATTTGGTCAATCATATGTTGTACAAAGCTCATGGAATCTTTCAGCAGGCGGTCATTGATCTTGTTTTTCGCCTGCAATTCCGCAGTAAGCTCCTGTAATGTTTTCAATTGGGATTCGATCTTTTGTCTTGCCTGTCCATCGGGAAGTTGATCTAGATATGACTGGAAACCTGCTGCAGCAGAATCCTGCGCAACACTTTCCATTGCTGCCATCCGTTCTTGTTCCGCTTGTTCGAGCTGTTTGACCAGCTTCTTCTCTTCTTTTGTTACCCCGTTCAAATTGTCCACATTGCGCTCAATCAATGCCGCTTTCTTATTGTCAGCGCATGTGATGAGCTGCTGTTGGACGTCTATTAATTGATCCAGTGCCGTGACCATTGCATTCAAAATCCGACACACTCCTTTTAACTAAACTATATTAAAGAACAATTGTAATTATACCGCTTCGGCGCTTTGGACAAGGCTCACACCATAAGCCGAGAAGAACACTCGTCTTATGGTTCCGCCCAGTCCGGCGACGCGCCGGCGCTGGAGAACTCTCTAGAGATATGGAGCAAAACAGCGAAGACTCCCAGGCGACTAAGCGAAGTGCTGAGATCCACTCTGACGAAGGTCCGAGTTAGCTTAGCGCGAGCCGCCAGGAAAGTGGAGCTGTTTTGCGGAATATCGATTGGCAAGAATCATTAATTTAACTTATATATCCGTTTTATTTTCCGTACCAGAAATCAAACATCTTTTCTGCCACTTTTTCGCTGTTCACCTGGTATTCGCCAGACTGGACCTGGGCCTTCAGCGCCTGTATCTTTTCATGGCGCTCAAATTCCGCTTTGCTTTCGAACATCTGCTTGGCTTCATTTGAAATCTGCAGCTGGTCTTCCTTCTGCAATGGCTTCGTCTTGTCCACTTTCGAAACCTGCATTTGCTTTTGGTAAGATTGAATAAAGGAAGAACCGTTTGTTTTATCGATATTCATTCCTTCACCGCCCCGTCTTTTATATTTTAATTTCTTAGTTTCCAATATCGCGCCGCCTGAGCATGCTCGTTCGGCCTGTTCGCTTCTTCCAGAAACTTTTCCGCCTTCAAGGTCTTGTTAACCTCGGCAGTGAATTCCTCGAAACAGTTCTTGCACAGCATCTGCCTCTTGATAAGAGTACCACAATGCGCGCATCCGTAACCCAGATTCGGGTAATCTTCAACGTAGATCCTGCCGTCCCGGATGAATTCCGCAATCCGTTTTTCCGCTACCTCAGTGAATGTGCTGACTTCTTCAATGGAAGCGAACCGGTTTTCCTCAACTTTCAGGAAATCGTTGACAACCTTGAACTCCTGCTCCATTTCCTTGTAGCAATCCAAGCAATAATCCGTATGATCCTTCAAATATAACTTCCCGCAAATCGTGCAGTTAGCTAATCGATCTGACTGCATAATAATCACCCAGTTCCTTTATATAGTAAGTATCGGCATAGTTCACGGTTTGTTTAGCGTTTTTTAATTATTGAACCTTGAATTCGGTAACTAACACGCGGTCCACTTTTCCGGTCTGGATAATGTCCGCCAATTTCCCTTTCAATTGCTCTTCCAGTTCAGCAATGCCTTCCTGTCCGACCAATTCTTCTTTCGTAAATCCAGCCACTGTTGAAATGATCGCTGCGCGTACTTCCGGCGTCCGCTTCGCAGCTTCTTCCTTCGCTTTTTCACTGTCCAATAAAATATTAAATTGGACGATTCCGAAATTCGGCGATGCCAAGTTTGTTGTAATAACATCTGTATCAATGCTCATTGCTGCCAGCTCTTCCGCTGAAGGCTGTTTTTCTTTTTCCGAAGAACCTTCCGCGTCTTTTCCTAAGAAAAAGAACGCACCCGCTCCTGCTGCAACCAACACAAGCAATGAAATAAGCAAGACTTTCATCATTTTCCCCATAACGCACCTCTATTTGCTATTAGTCTGTTTCTTCATGTGCATACAATGAAATCAACACTTCCACCCGGCGATTTTCCGCACGGCCTTCCGCTGTATCGTTGCTGGCAATCGGCTGATGCTCTGCAAAGCCGGTTGCGCTGAATTTCGTTGGATCCAAATCATTGTTTTCCAGTAAAATCTTCATAAAGTTGATCGCCCGGGCGGAGCTCAGTTCCCAGTTGGAAGGGTATTTGTCGGAAGTGGACGGGATATTATCCGTATGCCCTTCGATAAAGATGCTGCGCGGCGGATCTGTCACCAGCATCTTGCCGATTTCTTCCGTGACTGTCCGAGAACCTTCTGAAATGTCTGCGCTTCCTGAACGGTACAATACGCCATCCTTAATTTTCAGCACCAGGCCTTTGGAAGTCAGTTCCGCTTCCAATTTATCTTCCATATTGCGCTCTGCAATATAGGCTTTCACTTTATCCTGTATCGCCGCAAGTTCTTTATAATCCTCCGCCAGAGCCAATTGCTCGATCTCTTCGGCAGTCATTTCAATCTTATCGTTAATTTCCTCTTCCACTTCCGGCGGTGTTGTCGCTTCCCCTTCGGTCGGATCGACATCATTCGGTTCAGCAAGCTTCGACGTTTCTTCAAACGTTTCAACCGCTGACTGCTGATCCAAAATCCCTGTTCCGCCTTGAAGTTCCTGGTTGAATGAATCCGAAATCTCCTGGAATTTCTGCGAATTCACTTCACTGGCTGCAAACAGCACGATGAATAAAGCGAGCAACAAGGTGAGAACGTCCGCGTAAGGAATCAGCCAGGATTCGTCTACGTGATCTTCATGTTTTTTCTTACGCTTCAACGCCGACACCTTCTTTTACTTCCTCTTCAAGAACACGGTCCTTGAGCGGCAGGTAAGTCAATAGTTTCTCTTCCACTGTACGGACCGGCAGGCCTTCGTGAACCGCCAGCAAGCCTTCCAGCATGATGCGCTTAGTCCGTGCTTCGTGCTCGGATTTACGCTTTAATTTATTGGCGAATGGATGCCAAAGTACGTACCCTGAGAAAATCCCGAAAAGCGTCGCGATGAACGCGGCGGAAATCGATTTTCCGAGAAGCGCGATATCGTCCAGGTGCCCAAGTGCTGCAACCAGCCCGATAACCGCTCCCAGTACCCCAAGTGTCGGTGCATAAGTGCCGGCCTGCGTGAAAATTTTTGCGCCAAGTTCGTGGCGTTCTTCCATTGCCGCTATATCTTCTTCCATCATTTCGCGAATCTGTTCCTGCGGCTGGCCGTCAACGACCATTTTCAAGCCGCGCTGTAAAAACGGATCTTCCACTTCTTCTGCTTTTTCTTCCAAAGCCAATAGCCCTTCGCGGCGTGCAAGCATCGCCCACCCGGAGAACATCGGCACCATTTCTTTGATTGACAGGGTTTTATTATCCGAGAAAAGGACTTTGAACAAGCTCGGAATCTTTTTAACTTCTTCCATCGGGAACGCGACCAATATACATGCGATTGTTCCGGCAAAAATGATGACTAGTGCTGCCGGATTATATAAAGCGATTGGGCTGGAGCCTTTTAAAATCATGCCTCCAACCAAAACGACTATTCCAAGTATTACGCCAATCCAGGATGTCTTATCCACATCTGTAACCTCATTTCACTGCTTTGTCTCTGTCTAATGTTGCTATTTTTCTGTAGCCAGAAATCACTTGAGGCAGACGCGTTCCGCAGGGAGCGGCCTGAGCCTCCTCATCGCTTTGCTCTTGCGGGGTCTCAGGACTCGCTCTTAATCCTGCAGGAGTCGCTGCCTCCAGCGATTTCTTCGGGGTTGTTTAATAAAAAAATTACTTCCCCTTCACCAATGCCATTGCTTCTTTCCATGTGTCGCGCAGTTCTTTGACTTGGCCTTCTGCTTCTTCGAGAATGGCCATGTCGTTTTTGATGTTCGCTTCTATAAGACGGAAGTTAATGTATTCGTATAGTTGAGCCAAGCCTTCTGAAATTGCGATATCACGGTCAAGGGTGATTTGGAATTCCTGGATGATTGCCTGTGCTTTGATTAAATTAGTATTTTTTTCTTCGATCTTACCTTCTTCCATCGCGCGTTTTGCCAGCTTGATGAATTTCAGGCAGCCGTTATAGAGCATCAAGGACAAGTCCTGCGGTGATGCCGTAATGACTGAGTTTTGTTGATATGTTTGGTAAGGATTATTGATTGCCAATTGTAGAACCTCCTTGTATTACTTCCGCTGATCGATAAATGAGCCCTCGGTGGATTTCGTCTGATACGCACCGACATATTTTTTCGATGCCTGGCTTGTCTGATTCAGCCGGTTCATCTGGGTTGTAAAAGATTGATGCAATCGATTTAATAGCGGCTGCATTTCATCTTCATAACCTTTCAGTTGACTGATGACTTTTTTATCTTCAGAAGTCCATTCGAATTCAGCGGCTTTTGTATATTCACTGAGCTGATTGATGACTGCCTGACGCCTTTCAAACAGCACCTGCACAGACTCGAGTTGTCCTTCTTCATTGTTTTCCATTTTCGAATGCACCGTTTTTGCCTGTGCATTCAATTTTTCTGTAAGCTCGAGAAATTCAGCCAGTCTGAGTTGATACGCGTCCATTACATACCACCGAACATATTTTGCTGCATCCAAGCGCTTTGGGAATTCATCTGGCTCAGTGCTTTCTCCATTGCTGTGAATTGTTTCCAGTAGCGGTCTTCAATCCGCGAGAGTTTATCTTGCCATTTGCTGATATCTTGATCCATTTGTTTAAGATATTTCGTCATTTGGCTGTTATCTACAAGGCTGGACGGACTGCCCGCCTTATCGCTTAATCTTTTCACTACATTATTCAAAGTTTCATATACACGGCCGCCGACCCCAACGTTTTGATCGCCAACACGATTCGTGAACAATGCCATTACTTCATCTGGCTGTTCTGTCAAAGCAGCTTTCAATTTATCTTCATCAATGAAAAGCTTGCCGCCTTCTGTGTAGTTTCCAGTATTGATACCGATCTGCGACATCAAATTGAGATTACCATTCGGTACCCCTGCAACTGGATCCATGAATGAGCGGCGCAGTTCCTGCATAGCACCTCGTAACACTGGGTCATTGCGGAGCAAACCGCTGCGGGCTTTTTCTTCCCAAAGCTCAATTTCATTTTCCGACATATCCTTTTTTTGCTCTGTCGAAAGTGGCTGGAAATTCGGATAGCGTTTTTCAACCAATTGTTTTTCGATATCACCGATTGCTTCATTATATTTATCAACGAATTCTTTGATTTTATCGAATGTTTTTGTTGCGTCTGCCTGCACAGTGATGATCGATTCTCCAACACTTAAGAGATTTATAGTCAAACCGTTAATTGTTGTTTTGTTGGTATTCAGATTGTCGACAGTGATTCCGTCGAATGTGACTTTTCCAGTTGCTGCTGCAGACATAAAAGTATCTGTCGCTGTAGCGGCGCTTGTTGAGAAAGAAGAAACGAATTCTCCAGCTGTTGCACTTTCTTGGTTTACCACTTGCTTCGCCAATGCGGAATTGGCAGTTCCATCAGCATTCTCAAAATCCATCGTGAAATTCTGATCCGCGCCCATCCCTTTTGTCGAGATGAAGAACCTTGAAGTTGTGTTATCAAAGCTCATCCGCAATTCCGGTACTTTACCAGCCGTCGCATCCTGTACTTTTTTAGCGACTGCTTCATATGTATCAGTTGCTTCTATAGCAATTGGTATATCGACAGCCCCTGTTCCGCTGCCTTTGATTACGATGTTGCCTGCCACACCGATTTGATCCGTGGATTTGGCTGCATTATTCGCATCTTTCATTATCGTATTTGCTGAATGGACTTTTGCTCCACTCGCCAACCGTTCCACATTCACTTTATAACTGCCACTGACTGAAAGCGCGGAAGTCTCCGCCGTCGCTGCTCCTGGAACTGACGAAGTTGCGCTATATGAGTTAAAAGTGCTTTGAAGCCTTAAGCCACTAGCTAAATTCCGTAAATTGGACAACGATAAATTGACATCCCGGAACGAATCTTTCTGCCATTCCATAAGAGTTTTCTGCTGCATCAATTTATCCAACGGCATTTTTTGTATCTTCATCATGTCTCTTACGATTGCATCTGTATCCATTCCGGAAGCCAGTCCACCTACACGCATTTAAATCACTCCGATTCTATATCATTCTTTTACTTTTTCTCGTCTACTATTAATCCCATGAGCTCCGTCATCGACGCATACATATCAAGGAATTTTTTATTAGGGATTTCTTTCAAAACTTCGTCGGTTAAAGGATTTATCACTTGCACATAATATTCATTCAAATCTTCATGCAATAAAAACTTAACGGCAGTTGTTGTCGGCTCAAGAAATTCATTCATGCCTTCGATCTGGTTCTGCACCATCTCTTTAGTGATTTGTTCCTGATGAATTTCTTCTTTTTGTATAGGAGTTTCAGATTTTACCTGAATTTTTATTGGTTCAATAACCACAGTTTCATTGCTTTTGAAAATTGGAATAACAGGTGTACTTTTCACTTCCATCGCTCTCTATCCCCTTGTCCGATCAATCTACATAATTGCCATACTTATGTATCGGCAGAAAAAGAGATATTTTTAGCATTTATTGAAATTATTATTCGATGAAAATAAAAATAAAACCGACGAATAACAATCGGTTTTATCTACGTTAATTTATTCAATTGACGATTTACGCCTGTTACCCAATGATTATTGAGACCTGTCGGGTCATTTCCAGCACCGACAGGAGCATATTTAGCACCAATTGCGGCAACTGTGGTCTTGCCTTGGTTCAAATAATTTTGACGGAGATTGCGAGCCATATCAAAAATGCTTTCTTCCACAGAGTCATAACTGCGGAGGCCATTTTTGCCCATCATGCCCGCGATATTATTTTTCTCATTCGCGGCACGAGATGTGCCGTTGCCGGTTTCATGGATGGCGATAGCCGACAGAAGATTGGGATCCAAATCATACTTCTTACCAGCATTGATGAAGTGAGCAGAAGTACCACTCAGCTTACCGCCTAATGTATTTTCAAGCTTAAGAAATTGAATCGGCTTGAAGCTTAAATCTGTTTTCAAATTCGGCACTGCAGACTGTGCAGCAGTTTCAGCAACTGCCGGAGCCGTTGAAGCAGGCAACGAAACGGAAATCGGCTTATAGGTATTATTCAATTGAGCCATCATCTGGCTGCTTTGGCTATTTCCCAAGTTTGTCTGAGGATTCAACGCCGCTAGCATGGGAGAATCCATCTCGCCGCCTTGCATCATGGAGCTTAACAACGTCATAAACATGGAGATATTGGTACCTGAACTGTTCAGCGGATTAGTGGAAGCTCCAGTTTGGTTAGCCGCTGATGAAGCCTGAGCCAAGGAAGCCATTGTTGTATAGTAGAACCAATTTGAAGAAATCGGGCTCGTCACGGGAGTCACACACCTTTGTCAGTATAATCATGAATTTATCATACAGCAGAATTAACGAAAAAAGAATAGGATAATTGTGACATTAAAAATGTTTACTTCCATCGAAATATAAATGAGTGCATCTACTCGCTCAAAATTCTTTATTCTTGCAAGTGAACGTATAATTAACTAAAAGCTTATCAGAAAGCTGGTGGTTGAAATGCATGACTTAATTTGCGGGAAATTATTGGGGGATGGCTGTCTGACCAAAGAACAGAACCGTAAACCCAGATTCCAATTCACTCACTGCATAAAAGATAAAGGTTGGAGCAATTATTGCTACGAACAGCTGGGTGAATCCTTGCCATTAACTCCGCCAAAATATCGAAAGTTAATTGATTCCCGAATGAAGTTGGGATATACCGAAAGTTTTATTGTTCAATCTCGGACTTCCATTGATATTTCATTTTTATATGAAGTCTGGTATCCAAGCGGAAAGAAAGAGTTGCCTTTATCTTATATAGGAGACAATTTTACAGATCGGAGTTTGGCCTGGTGGTATCAAGATGATGGGCATTTAAAATTGGATGGAGATATCCCTAGAAAAATCATTCTATCTACTGACAGTTTCAGTAAAGAAGAAAACCTTTTTCTGCAGCATTTTCTTCAGGAGAAATACGGATTTCGTTTTTCCTTGGATGGTCAGAATCGGCTCTTATTGTATGATCAGTTTCAGATATACCACTTCCTGTATCTTGTAGAGCCATACCTCCATGATTCGATGAACAGAAAAAAGCGTCCCACCCACAGAGTAAAACCGATTGCAGCTCGAACTACTGTTTATCTTCCAGACGAAATCATCCTTGCCAAACCTACTAAAGAAGTTAACAGCCAGTATAGTAAGTTGCCTTTAATAATTGAAGCTGCTAAGAACCAAGATGAATTTTTCAGACAAAACATAGCTTCGCATCAAATTCCCACCAAGTCTTATCAAATAGTAATCCATCCAAATTACAGAGAATCTCTACAGGAGTTAAAACTGCAAACAGGATTGACCGTCAGCCAATTGACTACATGTTGTTTTCGTATGGAAAAAGATTAATTCGCACCCAATTGATATGATTCCGTTAATCTCTGATATTCTTGATTCAATTTATTTATCTGAGCCGTCGAATTTTCTAATTCAACGGACGACAGTACATTACCTGCTGCATACTCAGCAACCTTCTTCATTTCAAGGAGTTTGCTCTCCATTTTATCCAATATAGCAGTTTGATTTTTCGACCACTGAAGCTGTGATTCAAGAAATTCTTTATACATTCTATCATCCATAAATTTTTCTCCTCTATATAAAATGGAGCCTTGGATTATTCCTTGGCTCCTTTAACATCAATTTGCACTTATAATTATCCTTTTAAATCAACCGATCCACCAATATGTGGCTGAACAGATTGCTCAAGCATTTTAACTACATTTTGGCCATTCGACTCAGCTTGATCCATTGTCTTTTTCATTACTGACATAGTGGCTTCCTGTCGAACATTCGCTTGGCTTAGTACCATTGATAATGCTGCGATATCCATTTAGCATCCCCCCTTATAGAAAAAGGAGCCTAAAATTAGGCTCCCATTTTTTCTTAAGATTAACGTAGTAATTGAAGAACTGCTTGCGGTTGCTGATTTGCTTGCGCTAGCATTGCTTGTGCTGCTTGTGCAAGAATTGAGTTCTTCGTTTGGTTCATCATTTCTTTCGCCATCGTGCGAACATTTACTTTCATAAATGACTAGACTATATCTTCACCCTCTAGTTTTAGTAGGGGCCGGGCACTTCGGATCAATCAGTGCTGATGTACACTGTATCACCTACGGATTTCATCACCATAGCTTGCGCCTTAGATGGTCTATCCTAGTCGTTGAACCTTCTCCACTCTTTCGAGACAGGAGCTTGGCTGCTGATTGCCCAATCTTTTATTTTTTCGAGCCTTCACGTCTGCCGTTTCCAGCTGCGTTGTGGCAATAAAAGCTATGAGGGGTTTCCAGCAATTCACCCGATCGTAATCGCTAACCGTTACCAGTTAGGACGACTGTACCTCGGCTCGCTTTAAGCGGCTTCGGCATAATCAACGTCGCGGATGCGTGATTCCGCTGCTGTTAGGTTTTCAGCTGATGTTCCAAGGTTGTTGATTGTGTGGTCTAAACGGTTTTGGTTTGCACCAAGCTTCGAACGTTCAGAAGAAACTGATTCGATTGCATTATTGATTGTAGTGATTGCAGCGTCAGATGTTGCTTGTGATGAAATATCAATACCTAGAGCGCCTTTAGCGTCATTTGTTAAAGTTTTCTCTGCTTCTAATTTTAAAACACCGGCGCCATCATAGTACCCGGCAACTTTTGCTGGTGTTACTGCCCCAGTAGTAGCATCGGTAGTCTCCGGTGTTGCAGCTTGCCATGTCCCTACAACCGTTGTCCCGTCTTGGCCTACAAGTGTTCCAGATGTATCAGATGCTGTAGCAGCTGTATAGGATGTTCCAACCGATAAAGCATCCGTTCGCATATCTCCTATAGAAATTGAAAGGTTTTGCCCCTCATTTGCCCCAATTTGGAAAGTTCCTGAGAATCCACCATCTAAAAGCGTTTTAGTATTAAATTCAGTGTTGTCACCAATTCTTGTGATTTCTGAAGCAAGTTCGTTTACTTCTTTTTGAAGCTCTTTGCGGTCTGTATCTGTGTTTGTATCGTTGGCAGATTGTACAGCCAATTCACGCATACGTTGTAGGATGTCGTGAGTTTCGTTCAATGCACCTTCAGCTGTTTGCATCAATGAGATGCCGTCTTGAGCGTTTGCCGAAGCTTGCTCCAACCCGCGAATCTGTCCGCGCATTTTTTCAGAGATTGAAAGTCCAGCTGCATCGTCAGACGCTTTGTTGATGCGAAGACCAGAAGACAATTTCTCCATGCTGTTTGCCTGAGCGTTGTTTGCTGAGCCCAATTGGCGGTGAGTGTTTAAAGCTGTGATGTTGTGATTGATAATCATTGTGTATTACCTCCGTGTAATGTTTTTTTGTTTTTTGCAAGGGTGTTCAAATCCGTTTGAACTTCCTTACACTATCTTTATCGGAGGGCGCCAGAAAATGTTTAGCGTTTTTTAAATTTATTTTTAAAAAACTTTTATTTTCTTTTAGAAACACAAAAAAGCCCGCATCTCTGCAGACTCTCCACTCACTTCTTCATCTTCAAAAAATCTCCGATATCAATAACATTCGACATCGCCTTCTTATTCTCTTCTTGAATCTCCAGGTAAACTTCTTTTCGATGAATCGTAATATGCCGAGGGGCTTCAATCCCGAGCTTTACGGTTTCGCCTTCTACGGAATTGATAGTGATTTCGATCTGGTCGTCGATGATGATCGATTCGCCTTTTTTTCGTCCGAGTACGAGCATCGCTTACACCTTCCTTGCTTCAGCTTGGAATAGCGGCTGTTTGATTTCATAGGTTTTATTGTCCAGCACGGTTTGCATGCCGAGCTGCTTCCTATTATTGATGACTAGCGGCGCTTTGAGGTTGGTCGTCGCGTGCTGCATTTCGCCGGGCACGGTTACCGTTGTCAGCACCAGCGCGTCGGATGGGTCTTCGAGTTCGAGACGTTCGACGGTCTGGTCAGAGATTTTAACGTCGTATTCCTTAAAGAATGAAAATGGATCGACGAGGAAGAAGCTGATATCTTCCGCTTCCAGCGATTGCAGGAAGAAAAACGGCGTTTCTTCTTTTGTGTCGGCCGGGATCAAGACGTATTTCTGGTATTCGTCAAAGCCGGGAATTCCTCGTGTAAATGTGATGACGCTTGAGTCTGCTACTTCTATTTCACCGAAACGGGTCGTTTGGAAATTCACTTTGGGTTCTCCTCATTTCTGTTCATGATGCGTTGATTGCTTGTTCTTATTTTTGCACATAATGGAATGATTAAACAGTATTTTTTGTGCTAGCGTCAAAATCCCTATGCATTCTTCGGATTACAGCATAAAAATTATTGAAAATCATATTTTTTATTGTGTACCTTTCTTCATTTTTCAATTAAAAAGAAAGGAGAAGCTTATATTTAAACGCTATTTTATCTAAAAGAAATAAATTCACTAAATACACTTCTCGTCATAGGTCTTTATACTATTTTTCAAAAATCCTACTCTAAGCTTTTCTGCACTTGTAGCTCTAGTGCTCGAGACGTATATTCAGTTTATATAGATAAAATATTCAAAATATTTAATTTTAATAAAAGGGAGGAATGAGGTTATGAAAAAGAACTTTGTACTTGCCACGCTGCTTTTGGGAATTCTGCTTAATGGTTGGGCAATCGCTTTTCTGGAGTTGCCGTTTTATCAGACAGTGCTCGTGCTTGCCGCCATCTCCATTCTGGTGATGACTGCTGTGCAGGAAAGATTCATCTTTTTGTATGCGATCACGGTCGCCCTTTCCTACGGCGTCTTCCTGACGATCTACGCTTTCGTCAATCAGCAATCGTCCCAGATGCAGCTCCAGTATATGTACGGGCACCTGTTGCTGACGAGTTCCCTTCTATTGTATTGGATTCTGATGAATGTCATTAAAAAAATCGGTTATGAAAATAACGATTTAAAACACGAGGTTCGGCTGCTGCAAAAATACAAAGGTGTGACCAAGCTGCTGACGCTTCCGGAATTTCATGAGCAGGCGCAATGGCTGCTGAAATCGAAGGAACGAAATAAAGAAGAAGCCTGGTTCGTCAAGATTTCCATCACTTCCCCCAATAACCGCGTGAAAGTGAATCTGCAGGAAGAGATGGAACGCCTGGCGTTACAGAGCATCCGCCAAAAATTCGATTTGGCGACAGGCGATATGGGAGCCATTTATCTTCTATTAAAGAATACACATTCCGAAGGTGTGCAAATCGTATTGGATCGTTTCCGGGAAAAGGTCCAGACTGAAATCAATTTATCGGACTCTCCTTATGCCACAGCAATCGAGCAGGTAACAGACGTTGAGCATCTTGCCGGATTGATGGGGAAACCGTTATGACGTCTATCATTCTGGTAATCATGGCCTTTTTCTGGACACTGCTCATTTTTTACTCGATCCTGACCATTTCAGGCGTTTGGTTCCGTATTACATTCAAAGATCCGGAGGAACTGGAGGTTTACCCAAGTGTCGCGGTGCTGATCCCTGCCCACAATGAAGGAATCGTCATCGAAAACACGCTGCGGGCAATGGCGCGCCTTGAGTACAAAGGGAAGCTGGATATTTATGTGCTGGATGACAGGTCGAAAGACGAGACAGCGGAAATTGCCAAAGAGTTTGCGGCCGTCTTTTCCAGAATCCATTACATTTCAGTTCCCGATGGTTCGCCTGCGGGCAAATCGCGTGTATTGAATTACGGGTTGAGCATTTCCGACTCGGATTACTTCATCGTGTATGATGCTGACAATGAACCGGAAACCGATGCCTTGGAGAAATTGGTGCGCACAGCGGAAAGTACAAAAAACGCAGCCGGAGCAGTCGGCTATGTAAAAACGAAAAACAGGAACGCCAACATCTTAACCGGCATGATCGCTTTGGAATTCCAGGTGTTTCAATTATTGATGCAATGCGGCCGCTGGAAAGTCTTCAAACTTGGCTCGCTTGCAGGCACGAACATGCTGCTCCGGAGATCGGTTCTTGAAGAAATCGGCGGGTACGATGTGTTCGCCCTTGCTGAAGATGCGGAACTGACAATCCGCCTGACGTCCAAAGGCTATCTGCTGCCGGTCGTTCCGACGTCACGGACCTGGGAACAGGAACCGGAAAGCATCAAAACGTTTATCCGACAGCGGACACGCTGGTTGACCGGCAATATCTACCTCTTGGAGAAATCCCTACAGGATCTGACGCATTGGAAAGGAAAGACGTTTTTCCTCAGCCTTCAGCACGTTATGACTTATCTCGTTTTCGTGTTGGTCCTGCTGTTTTCGGATATCTTTTTCATCCTCAGTGTGGCCGGCTACGAATTTCCGAATATGGGCGCGCCGCTCCTGATTCTCTGGTTCATGAGTTATATCGTCTATACGAGCCAATTATTGAGCGCATTGGTGATCGACCGCAACGTGACACTGAAAAACGTCTTCTTCGTCTTTACCATGTATTTCACCTATGCCCAGCTGTTTATCATCCTTCTGTTGCGCAGTTTTTCGCTTTACGCCTGGAGCCGCCTGCGCGGCAAAACGATTGCCTGGGACAAAACGAAGCGTTTTAAAGGTATTGGCTGATGACAATGAAGTTCGTTATGCTGCTTCTGGTTGGATTGATGATGGGTGGTTGCGGGAAAATGGAATCCGTTCAGGAACAGGTCGAAAAAAATTATACGAATGCCGACGGACTGATTCACGCCTACCCGACAGAGCAGGATTCCGAATACTTATCCGAAACGATCAGCTTATATATGGCATACTTAGTGCTCGTTGAAGATGAAGAGAACTTTTCAAAGCAGGTTGAACTCCTGAAGAGCCACTTTCTCGCGCAGGAAAACGACCATTATTTTATCCGCTGGCGCCTGAATGAAAATGCCGCGACGAATGCACTGATCGATGATATCCGCATCACAACGGCACTGGAGCAGGCGGCCGGAATTTTTGGCAATGAAAACTATAAAATTATTGCCGACCAACTTTCAGCAGCTGTATTTAGCGTTCAATCTACAGGCGGCTATACAGTGGATTTCTATGACTGGTCGCTCGAGTTGCCTGCCCAGCGGCTGACTTTAAGTTATCTGGATGACAGTGAATCGATTACTGCCGAATCGTACGAATTGCTGGGTAATGCCGATGCCAGCGAAGTGTTTTTTCCCGAATACTACGACACCGCGTCCGAACAGTACGTCAGCAGCAATGAAGTGCATATGATCGATCAATTGCTGATTGCGCTAAACCGTGAAAATAGAAGACAGCCTTCAGAACAATTCGCGGAATGGCTCAAGGAAGAGTGGAATGAGGAGCAGAAAATATATGGCAGATATGACCGGCAGACGCTGAAAGCGACGGTGGACTACGAGTCCCTGGCTGTCTATTATTATTTGCACACTTATTTTTCATCACTGGGCGAAGTCGAACTGGCGGATGAAGTTTTCCGGCATGCCAAGGACATCGCCGCCGATGGAATGCTTGATAACGCCCATTTCTTCGACTTTATCCATTATCAGATGCTCGTGCAAAAACAATAGTTTTTCTTACCGCGCTTAAGGAGACTTCCTTAAGCGCTCTTTAGTGATAGCAGAACAAATTAAAAAAGGCTGGATTTTCTCCCGCCTCCCCTTTACCCCTTCTTCACAAATTCCGATTTCAGCTTCATCGGCCCAAAACCGTCAATTTTACAGTCGATATCATGATTGCCGTTAACCAGGCGGATGCTTTTCACTTTCGTCCCCTGCTTCAGGACAGACGAACTGCCTTTCACTTTCAAATCCTTGATGACCGTCACGGAATCACCGTCTTGCAGGACATTGCCATTGGCATCTTTTACGACTTTTTCTTCTCCAGCCGCTTCGCTTTCCGCTCCCGGCGTCCACTCGTGCGCGCATTCCGGGCACACGAGCTGGCTGCCGTCTTCGTAGACATATTCGGAGTTGCATTTCGGGCAATTTGGCAGTTCGTTCATTGTTATTACCTCCTGTTTATGCCGTCCGTTTCCGGAAAGCTCTTCTCTCTGCATATAACACACACTTCTCACAAACAACTATCGCCTTATTCACTTCATTGAAATACTTCCGCGGCTGTGCCGCCTTCTTTTTGCATACTGCACATTTCTTTTTGAAAATCGACAATATCTTCTCCCACTCCCCCGAGTTTTATAAATACAGACAAATAAAAAACACTCTCAGGAAAAGCTTATCCCAAGAGCATTCTTTTGACCATATGGAATAGATTATTCCTTTGTCCCTAATTCTAATAAATACATCGCCAAGTCTTCTCCTTCACCGTTAACCACCAAGGTTCCATCATCTGTAAAGCGCGGTCTGACAAGCCGCTCGTCAATTGCCGAAAAAGCTGGCACTTCTTCCAGTTCGGTACCCGCCATTCTGTATAGATGCAAGTCACTGGAGTCTGCTTCATCCGCTATGCTCAATGCGAGGTAATCGCCGTATACAGCAAACTCGACAAAATCAGGGGTCGGAATCTCTGTAAACTCTCCAGTTTCAATATCAACATAACCAAGCAAGCTTTCTGACGTTTCTTCATTGCTGAAATGTCCGTATATTCGCCCATCATTCAAAGTAACTCCACTCGCCGACTGATAAGGCAAAGTAAATGTCTCAATCAAGATGTTTTCCTTCAAATTATAGAGATGGAATTCACTCACAATTTTTTCACCGTCCAGTGCTCCTTCCGGAATAACGAGCTTGCCTTCCGAAACGGAAGCGGCACTATTCGAACCCCGGCCCGTCATTTTATGAACAGTTTGAGATTCCATCGTGTTCAAATTAACCGACAGATATTTCGGCTTGTCGTCCTCAACCCCAAATCGGGCATACACCAATGAATCTTCATCGATATGCAGATCAATAATATTGGCCTCTTCAATAGTTTCAACTTCCTCTGTTTCCCGATTCATGATTTTCAAATTGGCGATTTCTTCCCCATATTCTTCCCAGGCTAGCCAGTTTCCGTCTACCGCAAATTGATACGTGGATACCTTTTCCTCCAGACTTGTCAGCACTGATTCTTCTCCGGCAGCCAGATCAAACGAATAAACATTGGCGCCATCATTATAAAGCAAGTTCTCCGACTGGTCATCGTACTCAGATTCAATCAGTACTGGATAATCATGTCCTGCGACTACCAACTTTTTCGGTTCTGGTAACTCTTCCACAGCCCCACGCCCTGCCTCCCAATCACTCACGTAAGGGTAGCCTAGTACCCCGCCAAGCCCAATCACCGCCACACCCGCAAGCGCCGGCAACATTTTCGGTACGCGCGAAGGTTTTCTTCCATTTTCCCGATTTCGCGCAGCCATCATAATCTGCCGCTTTTTCGCATCCGACAGCGTCACATCTTCCGGCACCGACTCATCCAGCTTCCGTTTCAGATCCTCACGCATGGTCAATTCCCTCCTCCGTAAATTTGACGCCTGCCTGCTGTCGCCCTCTGGCCAGCCGCGTCTTCACCGTGTTGCCTGAGATTTTCAACACCTCGCTGATTTCTTTCACCGACAGCTCTGCATAATAATAAAGCCAGATGACTTCCCGGTATTTCAGCGGCAGCTTGCCGACCGCTCCCGCCACTTCGTTGCTCTTTTCAGTGGCCAGCGCCGTTTCTTCCGCTGATTTTTTATCCGGCAAAAGTGGATTCAGTATATTCGTCAACTCGATCTTGCGGTGCGCCCAGCTTCTGAAATGGTTATGGCACTCATTTACCGTGATGCGGTACAGAAACGTTTTGGCGCTCGAGCGCCCTTCGAATCCTTCGAGATTTATGTAATAGCGGATAAACACGTCTTGTACAATGTCTTCCGCCTTCGCCCGTTCTTTGACGAACGAATACGCCAGCCGCACCAGATAATGCCCCTATTCATCCATCGCCTCCGTCAGCAGCCGGTCCTTCTCTCGCTTCTCCAAGCACTCTCCCCCTTTTTTCTCTATCTGTTAGACAACGCCCATAATATTCCGGTTTCGTTTTGGCAATAAATAATACACTTTCTGCCAATTGTAGCGGAAAAGGTTACTTAAAATACTAGAAACTGAAAATTATCAGATAATTAATTGACAAAAGTAATCATAAGTGTAATATTACACTTAAAAAGAGCTGAGGTAATTGTGGTGAAACTGAAAAATTTTTTTCTTATTTTACTGAGCGTTTTTATGGCTGGCGTTATTTTTCTAGGATACAGCCTTATCTATGGCATGCCTTTTAAAAAAGGAGTTGTTGCAAAAGAGCTGGAAACGCATCTGGAGGAAAAATACGGTATGGATTTTCATTTACAAGAAGCCCAATACAATTTCGTGGACGGCAATTATAGCGGACTTTTTTATCCCGAAGCGCAAAAGGAACTTGTATTCCGGGCGGAAAAATGGAACTGGAACGGGGTTTATTACGATGAATACCCTGAGGCTATTTGGAAAACTCAGCTTACTCAAGATTTAACGCCACTCGTAAACCAACATTTCCCTGAATACGAAGAGCTGCAGATAATTGTAAGCGGCGGAGCCTCCCACGAAATGCAGACCGGCAAAGAGATCTTTCATTACAAAGAAGCCCAGGATTATATCCACCTTGTTATCAATTCCTCCGAGAAATGGTCGCTGGAATTCGAGAAAAAAGAAGCGGAAAACCTGTACAACCTGATACAGGAATTACAGAAACAGAACATAGCTCTTGATATTTCCTTGTATTTCAATGATGAAGAAGGGCTAAATGACAGCGAAAAGCCTGTCACTCACGAAATTTATGTGACGTCCAAGGATTTGGCCAACATCCAATCCATCGAAGACGTTCTTGAGTACAGCTTGGCATTTTAGAAAGGAAGAGACGATGAACAGAGACGACTTGATCTTACTTGTCAGCAATAAATTAAAATTAATTCGTACTGAAAAGGACTATACTCAGGATAAGATGGCCGAAATGCTGGGCTTATCCAAAAAGACACTGGTCCAAATCGAGAAAGGGCGTATACTTGCTGGTTGGACAACGACGATTGCCGTGTGCACTTTATTTAGAAGAAGCGATATTTTGCTTCATGAATTGGGTGACGATCCGCTCGTCATTATCGAGACATTGATCTATGAATCCCATAATAGACCGAGGCTGAAAACAATGGGCGGTGTCATTTGGTGGAAAGAAATTAAAAGTAATTCCGACTATATTCTTCAGCAAAACCTTATCAGCCAGCATTTCCGAATATTAGATAAAGAAAAATACAATATTTACAGCTCTTTCGACGAAGTGGAGTCTTTGCAGCGTTTTGATGAGTTAAGTTTGTCGTAATTTCTATTCAATCTCAAAATACCCTTTCCGCCTATTACAGCGAAAAGGGTAAGATATTAATGGTGAATTAGTATTGTTTCTTAAAAAAGAACTCCCTGGAATACCATAACCCCACAGCAAACAGCAACAGTGCAATATAGGCCGGGAAGATATGAATGAATGTTGTATACCCTATCACATAATGAATGATGATGGCAGTGCTGAAAGCCGGAATTCCGCCGATCAAAAAGGTATACCAAACCCATTTCTGTCCTTGCTGGAATCCCCAGATCGCGAGCATCAATACAAGTAAACCTACACTGATCAAAGCGCTTCCCAAACCTGCGCGGTCGTGGGCAATAACCGGAATCAACCGATCATTTATACCGGCTACTTGTTCCGGACTCATGCAAATATAAGCGATATCCGTTTGAACAAATACCCCGTTCACGCCGATTGTGGAAATGACGAGCCCAGCGACTGCAAGAGCGGCACCGAGCGCCACAAAAGCCAGCTGTCCCCATAAACTTTTCTTCCACGCTTTGTGATTTGTCCTGTTACTCGATGGTGAGTGTTCAGCATGATTCTTAGTCATCAAATAGCCTTTCCAAAAAAACGGCAGTAAGACTAACCATAAAATGCCGTGCAGCCAGTCAAAATAGCCGAATCCGAGAAACAGCAAAATCCCTAAAAATCCTAAGATGCCGGCAATATGAATTGCTCTTTTCGCCCATTGCAACCCATAACGGACGCCATGCCGGGCCAATTGCATGTAGATGATGCCACCCGATATCATTGTTCCGGCGACCGTCATCCGGTCATGTTGCATAAAACGGTAAATGTTTGGGTTAATCGCGATTAATTCTTCCCTCGTCATCTTCAAGAACGCTTCATCATATGGCAGGACAACGATCGTCATACTGACAATTAAAGCGGCAATACCGCCTATCAACATCAGAAACCCGAATAGCCAATGCCATATCCAACCGCTATATGTATCCTTTACTGCAATCTTTGTATCCAGCAAAGCTTCATTGATCCGTTTCGGCAATCCTGGCCCGGTAAAAACATAGCCGGCGGTCAACATTACCAAATCCACTCCTGCCTTAAATAAGGCCAGCGCATCTTTCGGTTCAGTGATGCCTCCGGAAACGATAATCGGAATCTTACTCCTGCTCCTGATTTCCGCTGCCTTCCCCGCCAAACTTTTTGCCTGAGACAAGGGATATTCCAACCCCGCGCCAGTGTCTTTTGCGTATTCATCGATAACGACACCATCCAACCAGCTGTTGGCTGTCAGCTTATCAATCGTATCGTTGTCCAATTCATCTAACGAGTATACCGCCAACAGAGTCTTATCTTTTACAGAATCCTTTAATGACCGCCATTCATCATCGCTATAACAGCCTTTCACGATAAGGGCATCTCCATGACCTGCCAACACCTTAGATAAAGTTAAAGTCTCATTGAAAGATTTCGTATTTCCAACCCGGATAAACACCGGTTTCTGAAATTCTTTCAGCTCTCGCAGGTTTGTCACGGTCTTTTCCATTCCCGGAGATTCCGGACGATAAGGAAAAATAAGATTATCTTTCGCTTGAGTATATGTTGGCACACTATGTCCTTCCGGAATTGAGGTCACAGGGCCAACTTCTATAAAACCAAAACCTAAATGGCCGAATGCCTTGGTGCCAGTCATTTCAGGGTCGATTTTCCCGCTTAATCCAATCGGATTGGAAATTTTGAAGCCGAAAAGTTTCGTTTCCAACTGGGATGATGGGTTGGTATGGCCGAGGTATTCGATTAGTTTGCTTCCACCTGGAAGTGCAGAAATTCTGGTCATGCTCCGGTGGATAAATTCTCTCCCGGCCTTCGCCGTAAAATGGGAAAGACCTGGTTTAAAGACGGTATGGTAAGTCCAATCCGGCAAAGAAATCACGTCCTCGAACTAGTATGCTTCTATTTTACATCTTATCTACTTTAAGTGATACAAGCCCATTAAGAAGAAACAGGCAGATTGGTGCGGCTCATTATCCTAAATTAAAAGAGGCGGTTTCCTGCTTTCAATATATCGGCTTCTCCCACACAAACCCTTACCAGCTTCACCTGCTCCACAATGGCGCGCAATCTAGATTGGTCGAGGTAATTAAAGTGCTTATTGACCTGGCTATAGGCGTTGGCGTCACCCATTATTTCGTATAGCGAAGTCCAGCCCAGCGACAGGATTTCGGAAGAAAATAAACCCCGGAACTCCTGCGTCGTGGACAATAAAAAAGCTGATCCCTTTTGGATTCAGCTTAATCCCCCATTGATTCGAGGCTTTCATAAATTTCGAGCAAGTTACCCGCAGGATCCCGGAAATGGGCCACTTTAATGCCCCAGCCTTCCTGAACGGTCGGCTCGGTGATGAAGTCAATTTTCTTCTGAAGTTCCCGGTACTTGTCATCCACATTATCGACTTTGAAAATGAGCGCGGCTTTGTCTGACCGTTTCCGGAGCAAATGGTATTCCGCTCCGATTGCATCGGCCATTTGCTTCCGTTCAAACAAACCCAGTTTAACTCCCGCAAACTCAAAGTCCGCATAACTGGAATCTTCGTCTCCCCATGAAACCTTGAAACCCAAAACATTCCGGTAGAATAGAAAACATTCCTTGTAATTGTCTACCAATAAGCGAATATGTGTCAGCTCCATACAAATTCCTCCCATTAAAGTGCTCCCATAAAGTACTCCCATTGAAGCGATTTACTTCCTCTCTCTTTCTCCAAAGCCTGCCGATAATCCTCTATCTGAATAAAAACAGCTCCCGCAAAAATGGCAGGAGCTGTCTTATACCATATTTCACAACCGGTGCATCCATCATTAGTGCAACTCTCTGGAATGTATTACTCGCGCCGCCATCTTCTTAATCAATGAAGTTACGAGCGTCGGATTGTCCAAGTGAATCGCGTGACCTGCATTTTCAACCAACACATGTTCACTTTCCGAAGATAATCCTGCAAGCTCTTCCTGAAAGTCCAGCCATTCCCGCATGGACGCTGCCGTATGGTGAGGCTGATTGCCGCCGGTTACAACCAGCAACGGAATGTTTCCCAGCCGTTTGCCGCGAACCTGGTCAAGACTTTGCTCAAATTCTTCCAAAGTCGCTTCGACGGTAAACTGATTCAAATAATCCTCTTTCACCTCATCCGTAAACAACGGCATCATCTTCCGGTTCTGATCTTCGTGGCAGGAGTCCAGTAAAATCACTCCCGCAATTTCTTCAGGATAGAGATGGGCGAAAAGCCGGACGTTTACGCCGCCGAACGAATGGCCGACCAATAAATACGGTGGCTTGACCTTCGCCTTTTGAAGCAACTCCCGTAAATTCCGGACAATTTGCAGGCTGTGGAAAGGTCCATCACTTCTGCCGCTCTTTCCGACACCGGCACGGTCATAAAAGAACATTTCCGTAGATTCTTCCATTTCTTTTCGAACCGGATCCCAGTTTTCCAAAGACCAGCCGTAGCCGGATTCAAAGACGGCGATTGGTCCCTCACCTCTTGTACCCGACCATTCATAATATAGCTCTGTGCCGTTTACCGTAATTTTATCACCAACGCTCTTTTCCACCCCAAACACTCCTCTATTCAACTGACAACAATCGGCGATGCATATTTTTCATTTATTTCATTTCCAATGAATTCGGCAGTCGTATAATCCAGAATAACCCCTTGGTCGTATGTAAACAGATGCTCAAATCCCATCCTGCCTTCCAGCACTGCCGGCAAATAAGCCCGTAAATTCGCTGCTACTCCCCGGTTGTCTTTGTGAAGGATCCAGTCGGCCGGCTTCCAGTCCAAGATGCCTTCCGCTGTTCCCGCCGGTGTCTCAAGACAGCTTCCTTCCGGCAAGTCCGCTATGAAAAGATACATGCCTTCCTGGCCTTCTGTACTTTTGAAAATCACATTCCCGGCATATACCAGTTCTTTCAGCAGAATCCCTGTTTCTTCAAAAGTCTCCCTGATAACACTTTCCAGCGGAGTTTCGCCGCTTTCTATTTTGCCGCCGACACCGTTCCACGTGCCCATCTGCGGTTTTTTCAACCGGTTCAACAGCAGGAATTGATCCTCATTTTTAATCAGGCAAAGTGTATATTTCAGCATAATGAAAATCCTCTCATTTCTTAAGCAACTATTCCGCTGCGTCAGACTATACAATTTATTGCGAGTTATACTTCTGATCCCATTCTTTCAGCGACATCTTTTCAAGCTTCTCTTCAGTATCCAGGCGCAGCGGTGCAATCAATTCAAGTGAGTTGCCATCCGGATCATGGAAGTAAACCGCCGCATGGGCATGGGCCACATTTGCCAGGACCAACGGCTGTTCCTCGGGCGAAAAGCCGAAAGCCGTCCGTGCTTCGATTCCTCTCTGCTTCAGCCAGTCTCCTGCATTCCGAATATCTTCAAGCGACACGTGAAAAGCGATGTGCCGCAGCGATGGATGATAAGGCGTGTCCACTTTTTCCGTTTCCCATAATCCCAGCCAGCTATGCCCTTTCTCCGTCCAGAAAAAAGCAAGTTTGTCTGTTTGATAAGCCAGTTCCAGGTCCAGCTTTTTATAAAACTCGATTGATTTCTTCAGATTACGTACCGGTAAATGAGCTTCGTAAAGGCCTTTGATCATTTTTTCTCCTCCAATATTTGTTGTAAAACCTTCAGTTTCTTCAAGTCTTTCTGATCATTCTTGGTCCTTCTATAACCATCTTCGGACGATTTTTTATAGACTTTGAAATAATCCGCAGCATTCAGCGTATAATATGCCGCGCCATCCTCCTCGCCTGCAGCTAAATTCAAATAATCAATATCAGCGAAGCTCTTTAAATCTTCCATAAATGAAAATCCGATTTGCGTTTCACCATTATGAAATTCATGTTCCCGTAAATCGGCCAGTTCATATCCAAGCCGCTCCATCACTCCACACAGTGCACCCCACCTATTCTCCAAGAAAATGAGCGGAACCAGAATATCGATATCTTGCGGAGAAAAGTCCGTTCCCGTTGTTTTTGCTAATCCCAGAGACCCGTACAGCACCGGCGTTATATGCAGCTCGTCATTTAAAACTTTACATACACTTGTGAATTCTCCGTATAAAGCTGCTGCTCTGTTCATATACCGCTCCTATCTCCGAAAAACTCACCCTCCAGTTATCTCCCAGTAAACCATCTCTTCGCTCTCAGCCACTTTTCTCATCCCAAGTTTTTCAAGCACACGAATCGATTCCTGGTTATCCACCAGCGTTTCCGCTTTGACCTTATGTATACCGTTTTGCTTCCATGCCCAGTCGACCAGAGCCGCAACCGCTTCTGTCGCATATCCTTTGCCCCGGTATTCTTCCAGCAAACCATAGCCGATTTCCACGGCACCTTTGTTATCCGGCGCACCTTTGAATCCCAGATCCCCGATAACTTTGTTGTCCGGCGCACCTTTGAATCCCAGATCCCCGATAACTTTGTTGTCCGCTTTCAGCATCGCAAGCCAGGGTCCCCAATAAAGAATGGCCGGATCTTCCGCCAATTGCTTCAGGTGATTTGAAACCTGCGGCCCGTTTTCGTAATGCTGTTCATTCAGCAATGCAATTACATCTTCCGTGCAAGGGCTGATAATCAATCGTTCAGTTTCCAATTTCATTTCCTATAGTCACTCCGCTTTCCCTCTTGTTGTTCATTGATTCCTTCAATACCAATAACGCTATTTTATGGTCCTCCATCACATGCGGCACTTCTTCCGGCTCCACCCAAATGCGAGTCAGGGTCTCGTGCTCCCGGAGGAACGGCAAGCATTCCGCAATGTCCATCCGGTAGAATAATTGATACCCGACACGCGGATACTTTCCGGTTTCCGTGAACTTCAGGTTTTCTGTATGATCCACGCAAATTGCCCCGATATAGTTGATATCCCCTTTGACATAAGCCTCTTCATACGCTTCGCGGTGCAAAGTTTCTTCAGGGCTTTCCCCCTCTTCGATATGGCCGCCGGGAACATTAAACCCTCTGCCATTAACATGTACGAGGACAATTTTCCCTTCAAAAAAACAATAGCCATGGACACTCGTCACAATATCAGCCGATTCCATCTTTCTGTAAGGTTCCCAGCTGAGACTGACTATATGTCCACCCCAATTCACATACGCCTGATTTTCCATGCTGCAGCTCCCCTATTCCTGTCTCGTCACTTTATCAGCCTTGGCAATACTGAAGAAAAGCACAATCAGCGCCATTACAACCAGAGCAACCCAGTAACCGATATCGTTCACCGCCAGCACAATTGCACTTACACTCAATAAAACGGACAACACCAGTCCCAGCATTGTTCTGCCGTCTTTTATAACTGCCCAATTCATCTGTAAAGCCCTCCATTTTTTACTTAATCATACCATTCAAAAGCCCAGTAAAATACAAAAATACTGAATTTTACAATTCATAGATGGATGTTCTTTACTCAGTTTCACTTTAATTTTGAGCATGAAATAAGAAAAACCAAATTTCATCCATGAAATAATCAATCCATTAAATGTAAGTTTTTCAGTCTGATTTTAAAGAATCGAATCTACTTTTTCATTAAAATTTCTTCTAAAATCCTTTCGCACTAACGTTAGGAGAGATTTATAGCGAATTTTCTGTTTTTTATTATATAAAAATACAATATATCAAAAATATATCAAAATATTTAAATGCGTTCACAAAACCATTACAAGGGTTTAATTCGGGAAAATGGCATGCTACACTAATCAAGGCTTCAAAGATAAGTGACAAGAAGCATCAGATTATTAATATCTCTCTAGACATTATGGTTTAACATATAAAATACGAGAATCACTATTCAACAATATGAATTCAGTGTATTCCAGACAATTAAGGAGCAATACAAAATGAAAAAAACAAGAAAAGCATTACTAGCCTTTACTGCCACTGTCGCACTTTCAACTGCCATTGCTGCACCTACTAGCGCAGCTACTCACCAAGTAAAATCTGGAGATACACTTTGGCAAATTGCACAGGATTATGGAACTACGGTTTCAAGTCTCCAAAGCATCAACGGCATTTCTGGCCATATGATTTATCCTGGCCAAACATTCCAAACTAGCGGAGGTTCTTCTGCAGCTTCCAGCAGCACGAAAGCTCCACAAGTAACACAGGTGAGCAGTCCTACTTCTTCAGTCGCATCTATTGCACAGCAATATATTGGAGTTCCATATGTATGGGGCGGCTCAACACCGGCAGGATTTGACTGCAGCGGATTTATCGCCTATACACTTAACAAAGCAGGCCACAACGTAAGCCGCACAAGCGCAGCTGGTTACTATAACATGGCGACGAAAGTCAGCACTCCACAACAAGGAGATCTGGTTTTCTTCTCCGGAACGTATAAAGCAGGAATTTCCCACATCGGAATTTATGTCGGAAACGGCAAAATGGTTGCTGCCAATAACGGCGGAGTAGAAGTTGTCGACGTATTCGGCCCTTATTGGGGAGACCACTTCACTGGCTACGGCAGAATGTAATAAAATCAATACACAAAACAGACCGGGATATAATTCCTGGTCTGTTTTTTTGCGTCTTTAAATCTGAAAGTACAAAAAAAGCCGGACCCCTAAGGATCCGGCTCTGCTCTATTATTCTTTATTCAACCGTAACGGATTTCGCCAGGTTACGCGGCTTATCAACGTCACAGTCTCTGTGAAGCGCTGCATAATAGCTGATCAGCTGCAACGGAATAACCGATACAAGCGGAGTCAACAGCTCATGCACTGTCGGAAGAACGTGGCTGTCGCCGTCTTCGTTCAGGCCTTCCATTGAAATGATCATTGTGTTCGCTCCGCGCGCCGCGACTTCCTTGACGTTGCCGCGGATGTTCAAGTTTACGGATTCCTGTGTCGCAAGTGCGATAACAGGCGTGCCTTCTTCGATCAAAGCAATCGTACCATGCTTCAATTCGCCGCCGGCAAAACCTTCCGCTTGGATATAGGAAATCTCTTTCAACTTCAAAGCACCTTCAAGGCCGACGAAAAAGTCCATCAAACGGCCAATAAAGAAGCAGTTGCGTGTTGTAGAAAGGAAATCATGCGCCAATTGCTCGATTTCTTCTTTCATGTCAACTTGCGCCTGGATGGCGTTCGCCACAATACCCATTTCCTGCACCAGGTCGAAACCAAGATCGCGTCCGCGAGCTTCTGCAGTCACGGCTGCCAAGATCGCCAATACCGCCAATTGTGCTGTATAAGCTTTTGTGGAAGCTACAGCGATTTCCGGTCCAGCATACAGTAATAGCGTATGGTCAGCTTCGCGTGACAAAGTCGATCCCGCAACGTTTGTGATTGTCAGTGACGGGTGGCCAAGTTCTTTGATGCGTACCAATACCTGGCGGCTGTCAGCCGTTTCGCCAGACTGAGAAATGAAGATGAACAACGGTTTTTCGGAAAGAAGCGGCATGTTATAGCCAAATTCGCTTGCTACATGCACTTCCACTGGAATGCCCGCCATTTTTTCCAAATACTCCTTGCCGATCAAACCAGCGTGATAGCTTGTGCCCGCTGCGATGATGTACAGACGGTCAGCTTCCTGCAAAGCATCAAGGATTTCAGGCTGGATCGTCAATTTCTCGTCCTCGCCCTGATAAGCCTGAATGATTTTGCGCATTACTGCTGGCTGCTCATCGATTTCTTTCAGCATATAATGAGGGTAAGTGCCTTTGTCGATGTCGCTCATGTCGATTTCAGCAGTGAATGGTTCGCGTTCTACTGGTTCACCTTCAAGCGTCAGAATGTCCACGCTGTTTTTACGGACAATTACAATTTCCTTGTCCATCAATTCAACGAACTGGTCTGTCACTTGCAGCATTGCCATAGCATCAGACGCCACAACATTGAAATCTTCTCCAAGGCCGACAAGCAACGGGCTCTTATTTTTCGCAACGAAAATCGTTTGTGCTTCTTCAGCATCAAGCAATGCAATCGCATAAGAACCTTTCATCAATTTCAAGGCTTTGCTGAAAGCATCCTGCGTCGTCATGCCTTCGCCTTCAACAAATTTACCGATCAATTGAACAATGATTTCCGTGTCCGTATCGGATTCCATTTCCACATCAGCCAAATAATCGCGCTGCAGGTGGTGATAGTTTTCGATTACGCCGTTATGCACAATCGTGAAACGGTCTGACGTGTTCTGATGCGGGTGAGCGTTTACCTGGCTCGGCTTGCCGTGCGTTGCCCAGCGTGTATGCCCGATTCCCGTATTGCCGGTAACGTCGCCGTTAACAGCTCCGCGAAGGTCCGCAATGCGGCCTTTTTCCTTGAAAACTGTAATGCCGTCGCCGTTGCGCACAGCAATACCCGCTGAATCATAGCCGCGGTATTCCAGACGCTCAAGGCCTTTCAATAAAATTTCTTTCGAATCTTTTTCTCCAATATACCCAACAATTCCACACATAATTATAGTTCCTCCAATTTTTTCAGTATCAAAATAAGCGTTCGCCATTTTGCGCGGACGCATTCTTGAGCCCATTCATCCTGTTGTACAGCTGATCACTCAGCTGCTTTGAAGATGAACATAACGACCGGGCTTCACGGCCGGGAGGTATCCGCCGAAATCTCGATACTCCTCCTCCTCGTCTACTGGAAAATGACTTGTCCGTCCGATTTCTCCAGTACAGGCGCTTCAACTAGTTTCCTTATACGCTTTACTACTATCCCCCTTTTTATGCGGCCTTAAACAGGCTACTATATCATACCTTTTCCAATTACCTTAGTCAATCGTCCCTAAGTCCTTAGACAAAGCTGTATTAATATCGAATAAACAATAAAATTCGATTGTTCGGCCTCTCTAAAAACTAAGATATTTGTATTTCTGTTAATTTGTTTACCAATGCCTCAAAATAAAAAACCGCTCCGATAGCATTACAGCTTCGGAACGGTTTAGATTATTAATGGATAAGAAAGGATGATATTTTAAAGTTTCTAATGGCTTTGAAAGAGCGAAGTTTTGTCCAGACTCCAGCGGCCCAGCTCTTCGGGTCATAAGCCAGCCCAGCTGCTTGGTCAGGACCACTTCGCTGTTCTGGCTTATGCCTTTCAGAGCTTAACGGGCGCTGTCGCTTTTCTTATTATTTCATGCCCATTTCAGCACGGACCACTTCTGCAATCCGCTCGACATAGCGTTCGCAATCTTCTTTTGAAGCTGCCTCCACCATGACACGCACTAACGGTTCTGTACCGGAAGGGCGCACAAGCACACGGCCATTGCCGTTCATTTCTGTTTCAACTTCTTCGATTTCAGCAGCCACTTTCGCATTATCAGTCACTGCGTGTTTATCCGTTACACGGATATTCACGAGTTTTTGCGGGAAGATCGTCATTTCAGCTGCAAGCTCGGATAATTTCTTGCCGGTAACCTTCATGATGTTCACCAATTGAAGGCCCGTCAATAATCCGTCGCCTGTTGTATTGTAATCCAGGAAAATAATATGGCCGGACTGTTCGCCGCCAAGATTATAGCCGTTTTTGCGCATTTCTTCGACCACATAACGGTCGCCCACTGCTGTTTTCACACTAGTCATGCCGTTTGATTCCACCGCTTTATAGAAGCCCATATTGCTCATCACAGTTGAAACGACTGTGTCTTTATTCAAGCGGCCTTCTGATTTAAGATACTTGCTGCAGATATACATGATTTGGTCGCCATCGACAATATTGCCTTTTTCGTCTACTGCAATCAGGCGGTCACCATCACCGTCGAAAGCAAGTCCGATGTCAGCGTGTTTCTCCACTACCAGTTCCGCTAATTTCTGCGGATGTGTGGAACCGACCTGGTCATTGATGTTCAAGCCGTTTGGCGAAGCTCCCATTGACGTGATATCCGCATCAAGATCGGCGAATACATGCGTCGCCAAAGTTGAAGTGGCACCGTGTGCACAGTCAAGCGCCACATGGATGCCGTCAAATTCTTCATCAACTGTCTGTTTCAAATATTGGATATATTTTTGTCCGCCTTCAAAATAACTGGTGATGGCGCCAAGGTCGCCGCCAGTTGGACGCGGCAGCGTATCTTCTTCCATATCAAGCAAAGCTTCGATTTCAGCTTCCTGCTCATCGGAAAGTTTATAGCCATCCGAACCAAAGAACTTGATGCCGTTGTCTTCAACTGGATTATGCGAAGCCGAGATCATGACACCCGCTTCTGCGCTCATCACGCGAGTCAGGTATGAAACACCTGGAGTACTGATGACGCCGAGGCGCATCACTTCCGCTCCGACACTCAATAACCCGGCAGCCAAAGCGCCTTCGAGCATTTCGCCTGAAATACGGGTATCGCGTCCGATAAGAACTTTCGGTTTATCTTTCGAGCTTTTCGTTAATACATATCCGCCAAAGCGGCCCAGTTTAAATGCAAGTTCCGGTGTCAATTCACTATTGGCAACGCCGCGAACTCCATCTGTTCCAAAATATTTTCCCATGCTATTATTCTCTCCTTAAATCCAATGCAATATCGGATAATAATGCCTATCTTATACGGATGGTTGCAGCGAACGGCTAACTCAGCCCTTCAATTTCTACAACACTCTATATGGTCCCAATTTTTCCACTGCATCTACATATACCACAAATTCTTCCACATTCAAACTTTCCAGTATTTCTGCTGTTCTGTAAGCAATTAAAGCAGATGTACCTTCAGCGTGAGCGGGAACAACGGTTTCATTGTTATCCTTCGAATCTTCAGCTTCTTCAGAAAGACTGCCGAAAAACAGCTTATCGGCAGAATCACCGTAATCTATCGTGGTGGAACTAATATCTTCGGGAATCAGTACAGATTCATCCACATCGATTTCAGCTTCTACTATTATGCTTCCCGGATCCACGGAACTCGTTCCTTCCGGAGCCGCGAGATCCACTTCAATTGCCGTATCCGTCAGCGTTACACCGCTGATATTCACTTCGACTTCATATTCTTCAATCGCATCAACGATATTCTGCGGGCCTGAAATCTTGACGGTATCGACTTCCGTTTCAATTTCCTCCACAGAAATCCCTTCGCGTGCTGTTCCTGTCTGGCTTAGCGATATCGGAACTTCTTTGCTGTATTCTTCAATCACAGCTTCGACTTCCACCACTTCCGGCTCAATCGACACATTATCCAGTTTCGTTAAGTCATTGGCAAGAACACGGACTCTCGCTTCTCTTGTTACAGAAGAATTCAAGCCCGGTTCTTCCGTTACCGTCGCTTTTACAAAGCTGATGGAATCAATGACACTTTTCGGTCCGCTGACTGTTACTGTGTCCGGATCTGCAGAAATGCTCTTCAGTACAAATCCTTCAGCAATCAGACGCTCATTCAATTCTGCATCAATTTTAAATTCCTGGGAAACGCGTTCTTCGATCTGCACATTCAAGAAAGTCGGATCTATCCGGACTCCCAATTGCTCGGAGATATTTTCCGTTTGGACGCGCACGCGGTGCTCCCCGAGCTGCAGATTACGTAAATCCACAAATACAGTAAAGTCTTTTATCTGTTGAGTGGTCTGGACCATGCTGTTGGGTCCTGTAATATGGACATCGACTGTCGCGGGTACACCGCTGACCATCAGACTTGTATCATCGTAATAGACTTCGAGTGGCACATCTTCAATGACTTCCGTCATCGTATTGCTGGCCGCTGAGTTACTGTTTTCTTCTTCCGCTTTTACGGAAACGAACATGAGAAGGGCTAGCAATAATGCAGTAATCCTCAAAAACCAAGGGTTGTCCATCATTTTATCCATTCTTTTTTCCCCTCCAGTTCCACCAGGAAGAAGTTTCGTTCTGCTGCTCTTCACCAAACCAAATACGACGGAGTTTCACTTCAAAATCCTCAAGTGATAAATTACGGTGCAAATCACCATTGGCCGTCAAGCTTATGGCGCCTGTCTCTTCCGACACGACAATCGTAATGGCATCCGTCACTTCACTGATTCCAAGTGCCGCACGATGGCGTGTTCCAAGTTCTTTGGAAATAAACGGACTTTCCGATAAAGGAAGATAGCACGCTGCCGCCGCCACTCTGTTCTTCTGGACGATAACGGCTCCATCGTGAAGAGGTGTATTGGGGATGAAGAGGTTTATCATCAACTCTGACGTTATGTCTGAGTTCAAAGGTATTCCTGTTTCAATGTACTCACTCAATCCGGTCTCACGCTCTATGGATATCAGTGCACCAATACGCCTTTTCGCCATATAACTGACGGATTTTGTCATGGCTTCAATCAGGCGGTTGCGCTCTGATTCTTCATTTAATGTACTGCTGGAAAAGAGCTTTCCGCGCCCTAATTGTTCAAGCGCCCGCCGCAATTCCGGCTGGAAGATAATGATAATCGCCAGGAAACCCCAGTTCAACACTTCCTGCATAATCCAGCCGAGTGTTTGCAGATTCAATGCCTGCGTAACCAGGTGGACGATAATAATGACAAAGATCCCTTTTAACAACTGGACTGCTTTTGTCCCTTTAATAATCGTTATCAATTTATATAAAACGAACCAAACTAATAAAATATCAGCTATATTGACTATGAGTTCGAGTGGTGTTAGGTTAAAAATATTCTCCAAAAACGGCATCTGCAACCCTCGCTTTTCTACATCTGCATAAAATAAGTATATCATAAATCATTCTGGCCATGCTTTCATATGCCGCGAAAAAGCCTATTCGAATCTGGGCGCAGGAGTATAGACAAAAAAATCCGTCCCCAAAGGGACGGATTTATTCGCCGATCATTGCGTCTTCATTATTAAAAATGGAGGCCGCGTCTTTGAAACCATTTTTGATGGTATACCATAACCAGTCGAAAACCTGGTCGATCTCTTCCACTTCACCAGTAATCACACCACTTGAAGCCATGTATTGGCCGTTTACAACGGTGACGTCTCCGTGAAGTTCCCCGTCGACCCGCAGATCACCGTTTCTTACCGTGATGTCACCAGTCACCACTTCACCTTCCGGTACAATTACGGTGTTCCCCTCCACTACAACATTCGGCTGCTTCGTAAAGGAGAATTGCTGTTCATTATTGAAGTCCGAGAACAAAACAGCGCTCATCATTACAAAGAAAATCGCAGCAGCCGTCAACAGCGGATGCTGTTTAAACCAGCGCTGGGCGCCCGAACGCTGTTTCTGTTTTGGCAGTTTGTTCATCGTGGCTTCGACGAAGCCTTTTGGCGCTTCTATATGGGATGCACTCTGGACGAATGCAATCGTCTTGTTCAATTCATGATATATCTTCTGACAATCTTGGCAGGTAGCCAGATTTTCTTTCAACACCCGTTCTTTGGATGGTTCAAGGTCACCGTCTAAATAATCGTTCATATACTGGACGATGTAATCCGGACATGTCTTCATCCTGCTCGCCTCCTACAAATTGCTTAATTGCTTCCGCAAGGCTTCTCGCCCGCGGTGTATGCGTGTTTTCACCGTGCCAAGCGGCAAATCCAGAATTTCGCTGATCTCCGCCAGCGGCAATTCTTCAATGTACTTTAATACAATAGCTGCCCGGTACTTATCTGGCAAGCGGCTGATTTCATATTGTACCCGCTCCTGGACTTCCATCTTCACCAATTCGTCTTCGGGAAGCTGGTCGTCGTTGGCAATGCTCGAATACATATTTAAACCTTCTGCCCCACGCACTTCTGCATCCAGATGATAATCCGGCTTTTTCTTTCTGATCCGGTCGATGCACAAATTTGTAGCTATACGATAAAGCCAAGTGGAGAATTTCCTTTTCTGATCGAATGTATGAATATTGACATAAGCACGCATGAAAGCTTCCTGAGCTATATCTTCGGCTTCGTGTTTATTGCCGAGCATACGATAGCAAATTTGATACAGCTGGTGCTGATACAATTCTACAATCTCTGCGAATGCGTCCTGGTCGCCTTTGATGACTTTTGCTATTCTCTTGTTCACTAACGCATCCATGATCTCATTTCCCTCCGCCTATGCGGCTATGTTTTATATACGTATGGTTTATAGAAAGGTTTCATTTATTTTTCTCTTTTCTATGGTATCAAATATTACCCAAATAAATCCATCTAATTTTCATACGAAATAACCAAAGGGATGTTTCTTATTTCTTATAAATTCTTTTCACAACAATAAAAAACAGGCTTTCGCCTGTTTTAAAGTAGTTTTTCGCCGAGCAATGAACCAATTAAAGCCACTGCCACGTCTGCTGTTCTATTTTTTTCATCCAGAATCGGATTGACTTCGACAAATTCAGCGGATGTGATGATTCCTGCATCATGCAGCATCTCCATCGCCAAATGGCTTTCCCGGTAACTGATGCCGCCTGGAACCGGAGTCCCGACGCCTGGTGTATATAGAGGGTCGATGCCGTCAAGATCCAATGATAGATGGACACCGTCTGTTCCCCGCTCTTCTTTTAAATAACGGATTGAATCTTCAATAACGAAATCCATACCCATCTTATCGATCTCATGCATGCTGTAAACTTTGATGCCGCGCTCACGGATTAATTCACGTTCGCCCGGATCTACAGAACGCGCGCCGATGATGACGATATTCTCCGGCTTCACTTTTGGTGCGAATCCGCGAATCTGCGTTAACTTCTCATGGCCATGGCCAAAACTTGCTGCAAGTGGCATACCGTGGATATTCCCCGATGGCGACGTCTCACTCGTATTCATATCCGCATGCGCGTCATACCAGATAACACCCAGGTTTTCGTGATTCGGAGAGATGCCGGCAAGTGTTCCGATAGCGATACTATGGTCTCCGCCAAGTACCAGCGGGAAATTCCCTGTTTTCGTAACAGCCTGCACTTTTTCACCCAGTGCTTCCATTGCTTCGGTGATGACCGTCATATTGCGAAGGTTCGTATCCGTATCGACTTGTCCATCTGCGTGACCTACTTGGATATCCCCTTCATCCTTAACAGTATGCCCGAGGTTTTCAATGCGATCCACCACACCCGCATAGCGGATTGCGCTCGGTCCCATATCAACTCCGCGGCGATTTTGTCCGTGGTCCATTGGTACTCCAATAATTGACACATTTAATTTATTCATGTTTTTATACCCCCTTGAGTAGTTAAACCTATTGTAACCGCTAACAACAACATGGCTCAACTGCACAAGATTACGTATTTTTATTCATTCGTTTCAGCAATAATTCTTTTACTGCCGGCCATTCTTCATCAATTATCGAATAGACGACAGCGTCTCTCGGCTTGCCGGTCGAACGGATGCGTTCGTTGCGCAGCGTCCCTTCCTTTACTGCCCCTATGGCTTCAAGCGCTTTCTGCGAGCGGATATTTTCCTTGTCCGTTTTAAACTGTACCCGTATCATTCCGCGCTCTTCAAAACAATAAGTGAGCAGTGCATTTTTCACCCGGCTGTTCAATCCGCTGCCATGCATTTCTTCCGCATAAAAAGTTGAACCGATCTCACAGCTTTTATTCGCGTCGTCGATTGCGTATATGCGAGTCGTTCCGACTATTTTCCCGGTGTCCGGCTGTTCTACACCAAACACCAGCACGTTCGACTGGTTTAATCCGGCTTCCAACCAGCCCGCTAATTGCTCGAACGTCTCGACTTTTATCAGCATGTGCTCGAAAATACCCGGTGTATGCAACTTCCACAGGGCTTCGAAATCTTCCCGCTTCAATAAACGCAAGCGTACGCCTGGTTGTTCGATAATCATTTAAATTCCCCCTTAACCAAAATATACCGCCTGGATTCTTTCTAAAAACTCTTTTTCCAATTCATTCTTTTCCTTACAGAGAAAATAAGTTGCCACTTCAGGAAGCGAGAACAAACCAAATGGCGCTTCCAATAGACGCCCTTCAATCAACTCCCTGCGCACCATCGACCTTGGCAAAAATGATATCCCAAGCCCTTCCTGTATAAAGCGCTTGGCAATATGCGCCTGTGTCACAGTCATCGTCCGCAAACCAGGCACTTTCAGGTTTAATTTCACCAACAGTTCGTTCCAAAATACCGGGTGATGATGGATGAAAAGATAATGGGAACGGAGCATCGCTTCATCGGAAATTACCGGCCCCGATTCGTCATCGTAAGCGTCCCGTGGCACTACAAAAACAAGCTCGTCTTTATATACCACTTCACTGTGCAGCACTCGGCTCACCGGATGGATGGCTGAAATTCCAGCACTTACTTCCCCAGTCTCCACCAGCCCTTCAATCTTTTCAGATTCCTCCACCCGTATAACCAGCTCCAAATCCGGATGCTGCTTTGTGAAAGACTTCAATAGATAAGGCAGCACCGTCTCCGCCATCAAAGGAGAAATCGCCAGCACCCACTTCTTGCGGTATCCCTGCGCAAACGAATGGACATTTTCCACACTCTGCTCCAACTGCCGCAGCAGCTTATCCGCTTCCCCTTTGAACAACTTGCCTTCCTCCGTCAGCGATACCCGGTTCTTCTGCCGCTGGAATAAAACCACTCCGAGGCTTTCTTCAAGCAGACGGATGTGAACAGTAACACTCGGCTGCGACATCAGCAGCCTCTCGGAAGTCTTACGGAAATTCAGCGTCTCTGCTGCATCAGCAAAAGTCTTTAACCATGCCAAGTCGATAATGATCACTTCCTCATTGATTAATATTTTGAATTGATTTAATTATAAATCATTAATTTTCATAATCAATCTCTCCGGGTAAACTTTAAGAAAAGGAGGAATTAACATGTTCCAAAAAGGTTTGAAAGATGTTGTGGCTGTACAGACGAAAATCGCTTCAGTAGATGGTGAGAAAGGCGAATTGCGGTACCGTGGAAGACTTGTTGAGAAGGCGATTCAACATAAAAGTTTCGAAGAAACTGCATACTTTCTATGGCATGGAGAATTTCCGGCAGCAAACCAGGCTCAGGAGTTGAACCAGCAATTCCTGAGGTACCGGAAACTTCCTTCCCACGTTGAAAAAATTGCTGTAGAGCTGCCGAAGACTGCTCCACTCATGGATAAAATGCGGACTCTTCTCTCAGCTTATTATAATGAAGAATATATTTCATTGTCCCCATATGAACAGGCAACCGCACTCACTTCCGCGTTGCCCGTTATGACCGCCCTGCTTTATCGGCTTCAAAACGGCTATGAGATAATTCGCTCGAATGACAAACTTGGGCACGTCGCCAATTATTTATGGATGCTCAAAGGAGAAGAGCCCAGCGCCGCACAAATTGAAGCTCTTGAAACATATTTGAAGCTGACGATGGAGCATGGCATGAACGCTTCCACCTTCGCTGCCAGAGTCACCGTTTCCACTGAATCGGATATGGTGGCAGCTGTCACTTCCGCACTCGGCACAATGAAGGGACCATTACACGGAGGGGCGCCTTCCGGTGTCATCACCTTGCTCAATGAAATCAGTGCAGAGGATGATATCGATTCAGTGATCAACGGCAAACTGGAAACGGGAGAAAAAATTATGGGCTTTGGCCACCGTATATACCGAACCGAAGATCCGCGCTCAATTCTCCTGCGCCGAAAATGCCTTGAACTTCAAGGCAGTGATCCTTGGCTGGATCTCGCAGTAGATGCCGAAAAACGTATTATCCATTTGCTTAATGAACGAAAACCAGGACGCGCGTTGTACACCAACGTGGAATTCTACGCCGCAGCTATTATGCGTTCCATTGAAATGCCGCCTGAATTATTTACGCCTACATTCAGTATCGCGCGGATCGTCGGCTGGACAGCCCACACCATCGAACAACAGGAAGATAACGTGATTTTCCGTCCTCAATCGATTTATGTCGGGAATTAAGAAAAGCGACGGTACCCGTTTAGCTCTGAAAAGCATAAGACAGACCAGCAGAGTGGCGCTCTTTGCCACGGCAGCTGGGTTGGCTTATGACTCGAAGAGCTGGGTCGCCGGAGTCTGGACACCAGAAAAGCGCAAGCGCCCGTTAAGATTCGAAAGGCATAAAAAAATCCCGTATCCAATTGAATGGATACGGGATTTTTACACATGGATAGTACAAATACACATGGAACAATGGAGCCTAGGGGGCTCGAACCCCTGACCTCGACGCTGCCAGCGTCGCGCTCTCCCAGCTGAGCTAAGGCCCCGCGCTGAACAGGCGCAAGGAAATTAAAGATGAGCCATGAAGGATTCGAACCTTCGACCCTCTGATTAAAAGTCAGATGCTCTACCAACTGAGCTAATGGCTCATAAAAAATGGCTGGGGTACCTGGATTCGAACCAGGGCATGACGGGATCAAAACCCGTTGCCTTACCGCTTGGCTATACCCCAATGCCAATATAAAACTGGTGGTGGGGGGCAGATTCGAACTGCCGAACCCGAAGGAGCGGATTTACAGTCCGCCGCGTTTAGCCACTTCGCTACCCCACCGATATGAAATTTGGAATACTACATGGTGGAGGATGACGGGATCGAACCGCCGACCCTCTGCTTGTAAGGCAGATGCTCTCCCAGCTGAGCTAATCCTCCATTATTAAAATTACCATCTTCGTTTGATAATTTGGTGACCCCTACGGGATTCGAACCCGTGTTACCGCCGTGAAAGGGCGGTGTCTTAACCGCTTGACCAAGGGGCCTTAATGAATAATTATGTAACCCATGTAAAGAAACTTCATTTTTAAAATAAAAGCTTCCAACCGGGTTCGAACCGGTGACCTCTTCCTTACCATGGAAGCACTCTACCTGCTGAGCTATGGAAGCAAGGCAAAAGAATCTCGGAACAAAAATAAAACATAGAATAGCCCAGCGACGTCCTACTCTCACAGGGGGAGACCCCCAACTACCATCGGCGCAAAAGAGCTTAACTGCCGTGTTCGGGATGGGAACGGGTGTGGCCTCTTTGCCATCGTCACTGGACTATGTTTGAGTGCTTGCGCCCTCAAAACTGGATACAACGGACATTGAAACGGTTGAATGCAAAGTGAATCATAAAGTATTGGTTAAGTCCTCGATCGATTAGTATTCGTCAGCTGCACGTGTCGCCACGCTTCCACCTCGAACCTATCTACCTC
>NZ_QLZR01000007.1 GCF_003289955.1 Planococcus halotolerans
ATCGCAAAAGCCGTTCTCGCGCCGAGGCGCTCGTGACGTCTTTCGTTGACGTTTTGCTGTTCAGTTTTCAAGGTTCAAATTTATAACGCCGCGCTCATTGGCGACTTTATTAATATATCCTATTTCAACTTCGAAGTCAATACTATTTTAAAATATTTTTTCGAGGTGTTTTTAAGGACATGTATTAATATAAACCCCTGACGGAAAAAAATCAAGGGAAAACCTTAAAAAAGATTTTTTTAATTTTTACATAGTCAACTATGAAAAAGAGAATGCCTGTGATCACAATTGTACCCCCGATGATCTGACTGGCGCTCAACAGCTCTCCGAGTATAAAATACGCTAATATTGCTGCGCCAACCGGCTCAAAAAGTATAGCTATTGAAATGACATTAGTACTTACCCACTTTAACGCCCAATTAAATAATGTGTGCCCAAACAAGTTAGGTATCAAAGCTAAAAGAACAAACCACAACCATTCCTGAGCTGGGTACGGTCCAAAAGATTCGCCTTTAATAATTATATAGAAGAATAATGTTATTGTACTAACGCCATAGACAACAAATGTATATGTCATTAATGATAGCCGTTTGCGGACATCCTGGCCGAATAATAAATAAGCTGTTATCAGCGCACATGCTATCAATGCCAAAATATCGCCAAATAAAGCCTGCCCGCTTATCTGGAAATCTCCGTAAGCAATAAGTACACTGCCTCCTATTGCTATGAGTGCCGAAACAATTGTTTTGATCGACAGGCTTTCTTTAAAGAAAAAGTATGTTCCGGCAAACGCAAATAGCGGCTGTAAAGTCACCAAGACTGTAGAACTCGCCACAGAAGTGTAGTTCAACGACTCAAACCATAAAATAAAATGGAAAGCCAGGAAGATTCCCGCTATTGTCGTGAAGCCCCAATCTCTTTTGCTTAGTTTCTTTAATTCGTGGGTATATTTTAAAAAGAATACCGGACTCATTATAACAATGGAAAATAGCATCCTGTAGAAAGCTGTAACACCAGAGTCTGCCGTTGTCATTTTCACGAAGATAGCGGACATCGCAACTGAAATAACTCCAATTATAATTGGTATATATGGATGGATTGCAGGTTTTTCCATGGTTGCACCTCGAATTTTTATCTATGTATAATTAAATCATTACTGATTAGTTTGCCATTTCATAGTAATAGAAGCAATCACGAAATAAAAAATCGGGGGTTTTTATATGGAATTTTTCAGTGCTTTACAGATTTCTTCGTTAGAAACTTTTCTTAAACTCCTGATTGCAGCCGCACTCAGTTTGGTTATCGGGTTGGAAAGAGAGTTAAAAAGAAAACCAGTAGGCTTGAAAACCAGTGTGGTAATTTCAACATTCAGCTGCCTGCTGACAATCATCTCGATTGAGTCTGCGTATATTGCCCAAGGCAGCGAATATGAAAATGTAAATATAACGATGGATCCTTTGCGTTTGGCAGCACAAATTGTTTCTGGTATCGGTTTCCTTGGTGCTGGCGTGATTCTTAAGAGAGGCAATGATTCGATTTCCGGTTTGACTACTGCTGCAATGATTTGGGGAGCCGGCGGCATCGGCATAGCTGTAGCTGCCGGGTTCTATCTGGAAGCCGCTCTTGCTGTCCTTATAGTTTTATTGTCAATTGAGTTATTGCCTCCTTTGATGACGAAGCTTGGTCCTTCCCGTCTTCGGATGGCTGAGGCAACGGTTAGAATTTTCATATTGGAAAGGCAGTATATTAAACCGGTCATTGAAGAACTGAAAAAATCCGGGATTACCATCGAAGGCATTTCAATCACCCATCCTAATAATGAAGCAAGTACAGGATCAGGTTATCATGAACTTTTTATCCGTGTATCATATCTTCAGGATAAAGATACTTTGGATTTATATCAGGATCTCTATTCAATTAATAACGTGGAACAAGTGGATATTGAAATTACAAATTAAAAAAACTGCTTGAGCTGGTTAGCTCAAGCAGTTTTAATTTTATACAGACGCCTGAAGAATTTCACGTACGTCTTTGTCATTCAGTTTATTGAAGTTACCAAATTCTCCGTACACCAACGTTTTTTCGATAATGGATTCGAAACTAGAGTCATCAATCTTGTAATCTTCAAGTTTCGATGGAGCTCCCAACGATGTCCAGAATGCAGACAGGCGATCGATGCCTTCAAGGGCAGTTTCTTCGTCCGACTTCCCTTCAGCATCTACCCCAAATACTCGAACTGCTAATTGCGCAAATCTTGCCGGGTCTACTTTGACATTATGGCGCATCCAATGCGGGAAAAGGATTGCCAATCCGCCGGCGTGTGGAATATCGTAAACAGCTGAAACTGCATGTTCGATGTTATGTGTTGCCCAGTCGCCGTTGTAACCCATCTGTAGGAAATTATTCAATCCCATTGTTCCTGCAAAGAGAATGGTTTCTCTGTGTTCATAGCTCTGCAGATCTTCCATCAACTTAGGAGCCGTTTCAATAACTGCTCGCAATACACCTTCGATCATTTGATCTTGTACTGGCGTATTTTTTGCATTATGGAAATATTGCTCGAACATATGGGACATCATATCAACGATTCCATAAATTGTTTGGTCTTCTGGAACCGTCATAGTATATGTAGGGTCCAAAATTGAGAATTTAGGGAATGATAAAGGACTCCCCCAACCATACTTTTCTTGTGTTTCTTCATTAGTAATAACCGAACCTGCATTCATTTCTGAACCTGTCGCAGCAAGCGTCAGAACCGTTCCAAACGGTAAAGCTTCTTTTGGTTGAGCTTTACGGGATACAAAATCCCAAGCATCGCCATCATATTTAGCACCTGAAGCAATGAGTTTTGTACAGTCGATAACGGAACCGCCACCAACAGCCAATAGGACATCGATATCTTCGTTTTTGCAAATTTCGATCCCCTTTTTCGCTGTAGATAAGCGAGGGTTAGGCTCCACCCCGGATAGTTCAAATACTTCCATATTAGCAGATGTTAAAGTTTCCATAACTTCATCATACAGGCCGTTCTTCTTAATGCTTCCCCCGCCGTAAACAACTAGTACTTTTTTACCATATTTTGGCAATTCTGTTTTGACAGCCTCTAACTGGCCTTTACCGAAAATAAGTTTTACTGGATTGTAAAATGTGAATTTATTCAATATTATTCAGCCTCCTCTTCCTCATTTATTATGTAGCTTATTTTTTTCAATTGCAAAAGATTGGATTAGAAAAACCGCCTGGATATAATATCCAGGCGGCTCTTTCATGAAGTTTATACCCACCCGCGGAAACGTGCAGCTTCCGCTGTTCTGCGGGCTCCCACCATATAAGCGGCGAGGCGCATATCAATATTTCGTGTAGTAGCAACATTGTAGATGTTTTCGAAAGCATCAACTAATTTCTTGTTTAGTCTTTCGTCCACTTCTTCCTGTGTCCAGTAATAACCTTGGTTGTTCTGTACCCATTCAAAGTAGGATACAGTAACGCCTCCGGAACTTGCCAGAACGTCAGGAACCAGCAGTACTCCACGGTCAGTCAGCATTTTTGTAGCTTCTGCTGTTGTTGGGCCGTTCGCTGCTTCCACTACGATTGAAGCTTTTATGTCATTGGCATTCTCTGCTGTGATCTGGTTGGAAATTGCAGCAGGCACAAGAATGTCACAATCAAGCTCAAACAACTCTTTGTTGGAAATTGTATTGTCAAACAAGTTTGTCACCGTACCGAAGCTATCCCGGCGATCAAGAAGATAATCGATATCCAAGCCGTTCGGATCATGCAACGCGCCGTACGCGTCAGAAATACCGACTACTTTAGCTCCAGCATCGTGAAGGAATTTCGCGAGGAAACTTCCTGCGTTGCCGAATCCTTGAATAACCACACGGGCTCCTTGCATATCAAGGCCCCGTTTTTTGGCTGCTTCATTGATAACAATTGTAACACCCTGGGCAGTCGCTTTATCGCGTCCCTGTGAACCTCCAAGTACAATCGGCTTACCTGTAATGAAACCAGGAGAGTTAAATTCATCAATTTTGCTGTACTCATCGAACATCCAGGCCATAATTTGTGAATTCGTAAAGACGTCCGGTGCAGGAATATCTTTGTTCGGTCCAACTATCTGACTGATGGCACGGACATAGCCGCGGCTCAACTTTTCAATTTCATGCATAGACATTTCACGGGGGTCGCAGATGATTCCGCCTTTACCGCCGCCGTAAGGAAGATCGACGATACCACATTTCAACGTCATCCACATGGACAGGGCCATAACTTCCTCACGGTTGACATCCGGGTGGAAACGCACGCCTCCCTTAGTAGGTCCTACCGCGTCGTTATGCTGTGCACGAAATCCAGTAAAGACCTTCGTTTTTCCATCATCCATACGAACAGGAATACGGACTTCCAGGATTCGCATAGGTTCTTTCAGCAGTTCGTACATCGATTCTTCGTATCCGAGCTTTTCCAATGCAGTTCTGATTACGTTCTGCGTTGACGTCAACAAGTTCAAGTTTTCAGCCATTTTATTAGTTCGCCTCTTTGTATTTTAGTAATTACTCCGCATACAGTGTAACACAGTTCAATAATGCTTTGCTATACAGATATTATTTAGCGAATACTTTCCGGATTCGCTCCAAAGCCCAGTCCAAATCTTCTTTACTGATGATTAACGGTGGAGCGAAACGGATCACTGTATCGTGGGTTTCCTTACACAGTAAACCGAGTTCCTTCAATTCTTCACAATACGGGCGCGCAGCTTCATTTAACTCCATTCCGATAAACAAACCGCGTCCACGCACTTCTTTAATAGAAGGATGTGAAATTTCTTTTAACTGGTCCATAAAGTATTCACCGAGTTCCTGCGAACGTTCAGCCAGCTTTTCGTCCTGGAGAACTTCGATTGAAGCGATGGATACTGCACATGCCAGCGGATTTCCGCCGAATGTTGAACCGTGTGATCCCGGGTTGAAAACGCCAAGGATTTCATCATCAGCAACTACACAGGAAATCGGGAATACGCCGCCTCCTAATGCTTTACCGAGAATATACATATCCGGGTTAACGTCTTCCCATTCGCAAGCGAACATTTTACCGGTACGGCCAAGCCCTGCCTGGATTTCATCTGCAATGAAGAGGACATTGTTTTCGCGGCAAAGTTCTCTGGCAGCTTTCAGGAATCCTGGCGGTGGAATGATGATTCCAGCTTCGCCTTGAATTGGTTCAATCAGAAATGCAGCTGTATTTGGCGTAATTGCATTTTTTAAAGCGTCCAAATCACCGAAAGGAACAATATTGATGCCAGGAAGCATTGGTCCAAAGCCTTTACGGTATTCAGGGTCCGATGACAATGAAACAGCAGTCATTGTGCGGCCATGGAAGTTTCCTTCACAAGCGATGATTTCCGCTTTATTTTCTTCTACACCTTTTACGTTATATGCCCAGCGGCGAGCTGCTTTCACAGCCGTTTCCACTGCTTCTGCACCAGTATTCATCGGCAAAGCCATTTCTTTACCGGAAACTTTGCAGATCATTTCATACCAAGGTGCCAGCATATCGTTATGGAAAGCACGGGAAGTCAAAGTCACACGGTCAGCCTGGTCTTTCAGAGCCTGGATGATTTTCGGGTGTCTGTGCCCCTGGTTGACTGCGGAATATGCAGACAGCATATCCATGAATTTATTGCCTTCCGGGTCTTTTACCCATACACCTTCTGCTTCCGCAATAACGATTGGCAGCGGATGATAGTTTGGTGCACCGTATTGTTCAGTTTGCTTAATAATTTCCTGTGTTTTTGTCATTAATAATTCCTCCTTTTGAAAAAGGCAGACTCACTGTCTGCCTTCCCATTCAATATTTTCTTACCCTAATTCACATTGATTAGAACATTTCAGAAGTAATTTTTGCTTGCATATGAAGAGGAAGATAATCAGGTCCGCCCGCTTTTGAATCCGTACCGGACATGTTGAATCCGCCGAATGATTGATAGCCGACGATTGCGCCTGTGCATCCACGGTTGAAGTATAGGTTACCAACATGGAATTCTTCACGTGCATATTCAAGGTGTTCGCGGTTGTTTGTTACAACTCCGCCAGTCAATCCATATTCCGTGTTATTGGCGATGTCGATGGCTTCCTTGAAATCTTTTGCTTTCATCAAGCCGACAACCGGCCCGAAGATTTCTTCCTGCATGATGCGCGCTTTCGGATCAAGGTCAGCGAAAACTGTCGGGTTTACGAAGAAGCCTTTTGAATCGTCTCCATCTCCACCTGCAACCAGGCGTCCTTCGCCTTTGCCGATTTCGATATAATCCATGATTTTTTTATAAGAGTTGCTGTCAATGACAGGGCCCATATAATTGTTTTGCTCAACCGGATCACCGATCGTCAATTCTTTTGTCAATTCGATAACACGTTCAAGCACTTCATCGTAAGCGTCTTCGACGATTACCGCACGGGATCCTGCAGAACATTTCTGTCCGCTGAAACCGAAGGCCGATTTTACAATCGACTGTGCTGCAAGCTCAAGATCTGCATCTTTATCGATGACCATCGTGTTTTTACCGCCCATTTCAGCAATCAGGCGTTTCATCCAGATTTGGCCTTCGTTCACTTTGGAAGAACGTTCGGCAATACGAAGCCCGACTTCTTTAGAACCTGTGAATGAAATAAAGCGTGTGTTCGGGTGGTCTACAAGATAGTCGCCTACTTCAGAACCTGGTCCTGGAATGTAGTTTACGACACCAGCAGGCATGCCCGCTTCTTCAAGAACTTCGATGAATTTATATGCTACCACCGGAGTTGTTGAAGCCGGTTTCAACAGAACTGTATTTCCTGCAACCATTGCTGCAACTGTCGTACCTGCCATAATGGCAAATGCAAAGTTCCAAGGTGAAATGACAACGCCTACTCCGAGAGGAATATAAGAATAGCGGTTATCTTCGCCTGGACGGCTTTCGACATGCATGCCGTCTTTAAGGCGCAGCATTTGGCGGCCGTAATATTCAAGGAAATCAATTGCTTCTGCAGTATCTGCATCCGCTTCATTCCATGGCTTTCCTGCTTCTTTCGTTAAAAGAGCGGAGAATTCATGCTTGCGGCGGCGAATGATTGCTGCTGCTTTAAACAATACATCCGCGCGTACTTCAGGTTTTACTTTTTTCCAAGTTTTAAAGGCTTCATCAGCACTTTGCATCGCTTTTTCAGCCAAGTCTTTGTTTGATTTTGATACACGGCCAACAATTTCTTCTTTATTTGCCGGATTGAATGAAACAATTTTATCATCAGTCGTTACTCGTTCTCCACCGATGATCAATGGATAGTCCTGGCCAAGGTAAGCCTCGACAGTTTTCAAGCCTTCCAAATAATCGTTACGGTTTTTGTCGATCGAGAAATCTGTGAATGGTTCGTGTTTGTAGGGAATCATTGATAAATCCTCCTTGAATATGGTTTAAGCGCAAAAAAAATTTGCACTTATAAAGCGTTTCCACTTATAATAATGCAAAAGATCTCTGCATAATTCAAGTATTTTCGTTTGAAATATTAAAAAAATTTTGAGGTGGCTGACATGAAGCAAGTAAAAGTGGATCTTAACCCATTTTATAAATTCGCTTCAGAGCATGTGGGAGTAGGTGTCCATGCTGTTGATCCGAAAGGGAAAACGATTTTATACAATAAAAAGATGAAAGATATCGAAGGATTTGATTTCGAAGAATTGGCGGACCGGTCGCTGTTGGAAATGTTCCGTTTTGATCAGGCAGAAAGCACATTGCTGAAAGTTCTGCAAAGCGGGTCTCCGGTTTTAAATTCGAAACAGACTTATTGGAACCGCAAGGGCCAGGAAATCACAACGATCAATGATACTTATCCTGTTTTTGAAAATGGGCAAATGATTGGAGCCATCGAATTGGCGCGGGATGTTACAACATTAGAAAAGGTCGTTTATCAGCCTTTGAAGAAATACGAAGAACCGATTACCTTCAATAGCATCACAGCAGTTTCGGCAAGCATGAAAAAAGTGATTGCAACTGCAGAAAAAGCGGCGTTGGCCAAACTTCCCGTATTGCTGGTTGGTGAATCTGGCACAGGCAAAGAATTGATTGCCGAAGCGATCCACCGGGCACATTATGACGGTTCTGAGGAAATGTCGGTTCTTTTTTCACACGGCACCACAGTTGAGTCGATTGCTCAATTGTCTGAGGAAATGAAGAAAAAGACAGGCGGCACCGTATATTGCGAGAGAATTGATATGCTGACGATTCCGATGCAGCTGAAGCTTCTTGAAATGGTCAAAGAACATTCGGGGAGCGATACTTATTTCATCGCGAGTGTCGGGGAAGATCCTGTCGAATTGATTTCGGGGAAAAAATTATTGAAAGAACTTTATTATTTCTTTTCGGCAATGGCGATTCCAATTCAACCGCTTCGGAGAAGAAAAGAAGACATCATGCCGTTTGTATCGGATTATTTCTCCCGGCACCGGATGAAGTTCGGTTCCATGGTCCGTCAGGTTGATGGTCAGGTTGAAAAGTTGCTGCTGTCCTATGACTGGCCGGGCAATCTGAAAGAACTGGAATTACTGCTGGATGAAATCACTTCCATGCTGACGACTGAAGAAACGGTCGGTGTGGAATTGCTCCCCTACCATTTCAAGTTGAAAACGGAAAAGAAGGGAACTCTCCAACCCGAGGATTTCATTGTGCAATCCCATAAAGAACTGCTTCCACTGGAGGAATATTTGTTCGAAGCTGAAATCTATTACCTGCAAAAAGCGATGGATCTGCATAACGGCAATGTCACGAAAGCAGCGGCGGCTCTGGGTATGAGCCGTCAGAATCTGCAATACCGCTTACGGAAAATAAAAAAAAATGAAGGGCAGACCTGAGTCTGCCCTTCATTTTTGTTTTGCTTACTGTCCAGACTCCGGCGGTCCAGCTCTTCGGGTCATAAGCCGACCTAGCTATGCGGCTGAAAAGATGCCGCTTCGCTACTCCGTCTTATGCCTTTCAGAGCTTAACGGGCGCCGTCGCTTTTCTTACTTACTGTCCAGAACGCTTGATCCACTCTTGCATTTTGTCTTTCAACGAGTTGAATCCTTCAGAATCATTTTCGTTTACATGTGACTGAAGTGACTGTTTAGGTTTTTCTGTGCGCTGAGCTGCTGGTGGCTGCTCCTGCAATGCACGGATTGAAAGGCTGATTTTTTTCGATTTTTCATCAACTTCCAAAACTTTAACATCAACTTCCTGTCCCACTGACAAATACTCACTTACTTCTTTCACGTAACCATGAGTGATTTCTGAGATGTGGACCAAACCTTGAGTCTGTTCGTCAAGTGCTACGAAAGCTCCGTATGGCTGGATTCCTGTTACTTTACCTGATACTGTGTCACCTGTTTGATATGTTTTTGTCATGTTCTACCCGCTCCTAGTCTTATCTATATTATCCTATACACCTATTGGCATCTGTATATTATAGCACAGATAGATGAGCTTCGTAAAATTAATAGCCAAACATGTCACCAATCATCCAGGAATCCCCCACTTTTTCCATGTGCATGTAGCGGCTGTCTTCCATTGTTTCAGACTTCATCCTGATATCCACGCCACCGCGTATCCCGGAAAAACCTATATTAAAGGTATCCGCAATAAAGGAAATCCCCGTCATTTTCGAATAAGCAGTCAGATGGCCATTCAGCCACCTTTCCTTGAATTCTTCATCACTGATGGAGTCATCCATTTCGTGCACCATCAAACGCATCGTTTCAATGTCTTCTTTCTCAAGCGCCAAAAGGAATACGCCTGCTATTTCTGCTGGTGTAGCCAACTGAATCGCATCCAAACTTACACTTTCCGTTATGTCCTTATAGTATTTCTGGACACTTGTGTCAAAGGGTTCGAAATTTTCATCCTTGGTATAATGCTCATCTATTTGATGCTGCATCAGCCAGATTTGGTCTCTTTCACTGACGAGTGTAAAGTTATTTGTTGTTATGCGATAATCGTCGCTGGCTTCGATATTTTGGCCAAATGCCATAAGATAAACTTTTCTTCCCTGGCGGTGCAGGTTTTCACTGTAAATTTCAATGTTCCGCATGGTTTCTGCAATTTCCGGACGCTTTCTCCATTCTTTAGTGTATTGCTCAAGTGAAGGTTTGAGTTCATCTTCAGCTGTCAGATGCCACATTGTTTCGACGTCCTCAATTTTATTGGCGTAATGATACATTTTGATGATTTCCATCGGTTCAACTCCAGACAAGAGTTGAAGATCGTAAGTCGCTGCAAATTTCTCGTACAGGGGTTGGATATCGCTGTAATCGTAATCCTCCACTTCAAAATTGACAGTTTCTATCTTCAAGTCCCCATTAGGCAATTTTTCGGCCAGCTCACCGTTTTTTTCGAGATCAATTGCATAAAGTATATCCGGGTATGCCATCTGCTCATAATGTGCGGATTCCTTCCATCCGCTTTCTTCAAACTCCTCCAGAATCGGCAGCATCATGAAAGTGACCGGATTGCTGTTGTGCTGGAGTAAACTTTCCCATGCCAATTGAAATTCCTCTTTGACTATTCCCTTTTTATCAAATATTTCGGTATGTTCGTCACCTTTAAGCAAGGTATGGAATGCATGAATCAATTGAGGCTCGACTATTCCTTGCAACACTGGATCTGCCATTGGATCGCTTAAGAATGACGACATTGTAATGATGGATTGCGGTAAGTGTTCAATCGGCCACAGCATGCCCGTTTCATCAAAGACCGGCGTGGCCCAAAGAACATCCAGGTATTGCATGCTCATCATATCCGAATTGAATGGATGAATCTCATAAAATTTAGTGATGTCTCTCATTATCCGGAAACGTTCTTCATTGGGATGAACCGAATATTGAAAAGTATACTCCCTCAAGGAAGAGGTCAGATTTTCAATTTCCTCAGGATAATCTTCACGGCTATGCATGAGTTTTTCAGGTGACAACTGTCCGTTCACTTCTGCCTTTGTAAGTTCATCTTTATATTTTTTCAGCAAACCATCGGCTATCGCCATCAACTGCTCTGTTTTTTCTGTATAAATGACCAGGAATTTGCTGGTTTCTGAAGATAAAAGCCTATAATCGTCTACCGAATCAAGCATCCCTTTCGGTGTATGGATATTCAGCATCAGGACATCTACCTGCTCCTGCATCCGCTTTGGATCGTCCTGCAGCTGTTTGACGTTCTGGCGGCTGAAGGTACGCTCTTTTAAGGCATCAGCTTTTTTGACATATTCCAGCTGTTCGAATGTTTCCTCAGATAATCCGAGGCTGTCCGGAGCAGCTGCGCGAATTTCTTCATATTCCGCTTCCCATTTTTTGACCATCGCCTTGGTGACGGTCGTCGGATTCTCTTCTTCTGCCGCTGTCTGCTGCGTTTCTGCAGGCTGATCGTTGAACAGGAATGATGCGCCGATTACTGCTGACAGGAACAGACTTGCGCCTGCCAGTGTAGCTAAAGTTTTCTTATTTACAGGTGCTTTTCCTTCTTTTCTCACCTCGGCAGCCGGTTCTTCTGAGGGGGACACCTCTTCAGGCACAATATCGTTCTCTTCGGTAAATTCGACCCTGTTGTAGGACTTCGCTAATAAATCCAGGCGCTTCTGAACATCGCCCTTCCCTTCAACAACGAGGTTTTTCTCCAGATCCCTGATTGCAGCTTCAAGTGCAGAATCAACAGAGGCTTCGAAATTGCCCATGATGGCAGAAACATCTTCCTGATTCTTGCCGTGAAACTGAAACAGAATTAGAGCCAGTTTTTCTGTCTGTGGGAGTTTTTGGATTGCTTGATGTGTTTCTTCGTCTTCTTCAAATTTAAATGAAGCCTCATCGTTTTTATTGATGGAATCAGTTTTCCCGTTCTTCAATAACCGGACGGCCGATTCGATTATTTTATTCTCCGTGTTGTGGCCTTCGATTGTTTCCAGGTTGCTGCCGATATCCTTAATTACTTCAAGCTGAAATCCACGTATTTCCTCTTTTGGTATGCCCGCCTGGTAGGCGAACCTGGCAATCAATGGCGTAAAGTTCCTGCTCCAGGCAATCAGCGACTGATTGTCACCCTCTTTTGCTTTATTCAATAAATCATCAGTTTGCATTCAAAGAACCCCTTTTAAAATCGAAATATTCAATCTCTTCCTTTATATGTTTATTATACGATACGAAATCAGTGAAGTTTCAAATTTATCTATTTTTTTGCAGGTTGCTCGTGTAGAATGAAAAAATCTAATTGAAATAGGAGTGAAGATAATGGAGAAACGTGAGCAATGGGCATCAAAACTCGGATTCATCCTGGCAGCTGCCGGCAGTGCCATCGGACTGGGTGCAATCTGGAAATTCCCTTATGAAACAGGTGCCAACGGAGGCAGTGTTTTTATATTATTATTCATCATCAGTACCATATTCATCGGACTGCCGATTTTGCTCGCAGAATTTGTCATCGGACGCCGGGGACAGGCTGATGCCGTCACCGGACTTAAGAAACAGGCTCCGGGTAAACCTTGGTTTCTGATCGGCTGGTCAGGATTCATCTTCGCATTCCTGATATTGTCTTTCTATAGTGTAGTCGGTGGATGGATCCTATCGTATCTGGTAAGGGCAATATTATTCCAGCTATCCGATTACAGTGACAGCGGATTCGGCGAGCTATTCACAAATATCATCGCAAACCCTCTGGAAGTACTGATTGCGCAAGCAGCATTCATGTTCTTGACGATTTTCATCGTACAGGGAGGCATCAAATCAGGAATTGAACGCGCCAGCAAGATCATGATGCCGGCGTTGCTGATTTTCTTCGTCATCCTGATGATCAGGTCGTTGACGCTGGATGGCGCAATGGAAGGCGTACGCTTCATGTTCGTGCCGGACTGGTCTTTCTTCAACTTTGAAACAGCATTGACTGCTCTTGGGCAGGCGTTCTTTTCACTCAGTGTCGGCGTGGCTGGGATGATCACTTATGCATCTTATTTGCCGAAGACAGAAAATCTTGGCCGCTCTGCAGTCAGTGTTGTAACTTTGAATATCGTTATCTCGATTATGGCGGGACTCATCATATTCCCTGCCGTATTCGCATTGGATTACTTGCCGGATCAAGGTCCCGGGCTCGTCTTCATCATTTTACCGGCCATTTTTAATGAGTTATTCATGGGGCAATTTTTGATCATCTTATTCTTCATCCTGCTTCTTTTCGCAACATTGACTTCATCCATTTCAATGCTTGAAATCACTGTCTCGATTGCAGTTAAAGATAAATATGATAAACGCGGTAAAATTTCATGGCTTGCGGGACTCGCGATATTCATTGTCGGAATTCCAAGCGCATTATCATACGGTGTTTTTTCAGATCCTATATTCTTCGGCTATACATTCTTCGATTTCATGGATATTTTGACGAGCCGAATCGGATTGCCGCTTGGCGCTTTATTTATATCCTTGTTCGCCGGCTATGTGCTGACCAAGAAAGATGCGCATGCGGAAATGCATGAACAGCACCTGTTGGTTGATGTTTGGCGCGTGCTGTTGAGATACATCGCCCCGATTGCAATCATTGTAGTATTTATACGGGGAATCATCGATATCTTCTGAAAATTGTTCATAAAATGACATAATTTCGCAAAACGAAACGGTTGCTTTATGTTATGCTTTATTTAGAAGAAAGTACCATTTTAAAAAGGAGTGTATGAATATGCGTAAAGATTTACACGCCCAGCTTAAGTTCCTGCGGGAAGAGCGCAATTTGTCCCTCGACGATCTTGCTTTAAAAACAAGAGTCGGAGTGGCAAGACTTCACTCATATGAAACAGGAGAGGAAATCCCTTCTGTTCAGACCATCATGAAGCTTTCAAATGCGCTTGAAGTTCCCGCTTCCAATCTGCTTGACGGAATGGAACCAGTAGAACAATAAACAAAAAAGAGTTTCCGGTTAAGACTGACCGGAAACTCTTTTTTTATATTATACTTTTTGCTTCAAATTTCAACGCCAGCAGTTTATAGGAGACAGCCACACATTTCTCCAGCGGGATCCATACCCCGTAAGCTATTTGATAGATGCTTTGGATATTTTTCGCCAGGCTGCTGGGGTCGTTAAGCAGCTGCAATTGAGCAAGAACCCCTGTTATTTGCTCGCTGTACTTGTCGCCGCCGATAGAGAAAGGATCCCATTCCTCCATTACTTTACCAGCCCGCAGATTCATTTCATTGATTCCCATAAGTTTTCCACCTAACATTCTGTTGTGCTAAAAGCTATAATATCATAGAAACCTTATAGAAAAGAGGAGATTGTGTTGAGTTTATTCGAAGAAGTGCATGAACGAAGAAAAACCCGCTCAGTCAAATGGGATCTGATGGAAATGATCTACGAAGTGGAAGATGCGTCAGAAATCCTGCCGCTCTGGGTCGCGGATATGGATTTCCCTGCTCCTCCGCCGGTTACAGAAGCCTTGAAAAAGAGGCTGGAACACCCGATTCTCGGTTATACGTACATGGATGATGATATTAAAAGTGCAGTAGCTGCCTGGCAATCAAGACGCAATGACTGGCAAATCAAAGAAGAGGAAATCATGTTCCAGTCCGGGGTGATTCCCGCGATCGCCGCAATTCTCCAAGTGTTTACCAATCCGGGCGACGCTGTGGTTGTGACACCGCCGGTCTACCCTCCCTTCTTCTCAATTCCTGAAAATCAGGGAAGAAAAGTGCTCTACAGCGAATTAATGCAGAAAGACGGCGAATTCAGTTTCGATTTTGCTGATTTGGAAGAAAAGTTTTCGAAAGCTTCTTTCTTCATCTTCTGCCATCCGCATAATCCAGGGGGCAAAGTCTGGAAAGAAGAAGAAATGAAAGAAGTTCTTCGACTGGCCGAAAAACATGATGTATTGATCATTTCAGACGAAATCCATTCGGATTTGGTCCTGAAGCCACATCAGCATATTCCTTTGGCTAAAATCGCAGGCGATCAGGCACATCGCATCTTCACTTGCATAGCGCCGACTAAAACATTCAATCTTGCAGGCATACAAGCTTCAATGCTGGTCGTTACAGACCCTAAAAAACGGCTGCGTCTGGAAAATCATGCCGCTGCCAATGGCACAGGCATGATGAACGCATTTGCACCGGTTGCTTTAAAAGCTGCCTACGAAGAAGGAGATGCGTGGCTGGATGAGTTATTGGAAGTTCTTTCTTCCAATATGGATACTGTGATCCAGAAGCTCGGTGAATCCATTCCTTCCATAAAAGTGATGAAACCGGAGTCCACTTATCTGATGTGGCTGGATTGCCGTGAGCTCGGGATCGAAGAATCGGAAATTATGGACAAGCTTCTGAATATCGGTAAAGTTGCCTTGGAACCGGGTTCTAAGTACGGCGAATCCGGCACCGGATTCCTGCGTTTAAATGTGGCTTGTCCACCGTCTGTCCTCGAAGATGGAGTCAACCGCATTATTAAAGCGCTTGGATGAAAGTACTCCTATAAGCAATAAAAAAGGAAGATCCTCTGTGGATCTTCCTTTTTCTTATTCCTGGATGATGTCGATGGATTCGATAACTATATCTTCTGCAGGACGGTCTCCGTGGATCGTTTCGACTTCAGCGATGGCATCGACGATATCCATGCCTTCGACAACATGGCCGAATACGGTGTGTTTGCCATCAAGCCATGGCGTCCCGCCATTTGCTGCATATTCTTCTCTTACTTCTTCCGGATAATCAGCCGGCGGCAGTCCTTCTTCCGGCAATTCAGGAAGCTGGACAATGAAGAACTGGCTGCCGTTCGTTCCAGGACCGGCGTTTGCCATGGATAGAGCCCCCCGGAAGTTATAGAGGCGATCAGAAATTTCATCTTCAAAGCCTTTTCCGTAGATGCTTTCTCCGCCTCTGCCTGTTCCTTCAGGATCTCCTCCCTGAATCATAAAATCCTTGATGACCCGATGGAAGATTACGCCATCGTAATAACCATCTTTTGCATGAGTCAGGAAATTCTCCACCGTTTTTGGAGCAAGTTCGGGAAATAATTTTATCTTAATCGTTCCCATGGATGTATTCATATCCACTAAAGCTTCGTTTTCGGCAACTTCATCTGTCAATTGTGGAAAATCTCCACTGGATTCAACAGTCGAAGCTGTTTGTTGTTCCGTTGGTTCTTTGTCTGATTCTTTATCTGCTTCCTGCGTTCCGCATGCGGTCAGCAAGGCTGTTGCCATTAAAATAGGCATCAGTAATTTTTTCATTTTGCATTCACCCCGCTTTATTCTAGCACAATAAATTTCGGAATTCACTGGTAATTTATCTTTCTTTTTTCGAGTAGCGAAATAATATATAATAGAAGCAAATGCACGTTTCAGAAAGAAGGTATCCGTTATGGATGTGCAAAAAAGAAATTTCATTATCATCATGGTCACGAACTTTCTGGTAGCAGGAAGCACGACGATGATTATGCCTTTTTTATCCCTTTATATAGAGTCGCTCGGAGATTTTTCGGATGAATACGTTCAGCGCTGGGCCGGGCTGGTGTTCGGTGTAACATTTGTCGCTGCATTATTCATGTCACCCATATGGGGGCGAATCGCAGACCGCTACGGCTATAAACCGATATTGATCATCAATGGTTTCGGTATTGCAATCAGTATTTATCTGATGGGAGCTGCAGATTCCGTCCATGAATTATTCATGATCCGTTTGTTCATGGGCGTTGTGACAGGATTCATCCCGACTTCACTGGCATTTGTCAGCACACAGACACCGAAGGAAATTGCCGGAAAAACACTTGGTACATTACAGATGGGCAGTGTTTCCGGGACTTTGTTCGGACCGGTAATCGGAGGTCTCATGGCCGATTCTTTCGGTTTTGACTATACTTTCATTATTACAGCCGTTGTCATCGGGATTGCTGCATCGCTTGTTGCCTTGGGAATCAAAGAAGTTAAAAAAGTTGCCAATAAAGACGCCCATGTCTATGCACGCAAAACGATCATCCAAGGGATTCTGCACCACCGGCTGCTGATCAATGTGATGATCATCACTTCATTGATCCAAGTCGGGAATTTCAGCATCCAGCCATTATTATCGCTTTATGTGGCAGAACTCACAGTCGACAGTTCACAGGTTGCTTTCCTGGCCGGTGTAACTTTCAGTGCTGCCGGTGTCGGCAATCTGCTGTTTGCACGCCGCTGGGGCCGGCTCGGAGATTCAATCGGTTATGAAAAAGTACTGGGCTTTCTCCTGTTGTTGTCGTTCACCTTCATTGTGCCGCAGGCTTTTGTTACAGAGCTCTGGCAATTGATGGTGCTGCGTCTGCTGTTTGGAGTTGCAGTCGGCGGTATGATTCCAACAACCACTGCGTTGATGCGGCGGGAAGCACCTGTCGAGATACAAGGCGAAATTATGGGCTATAACACAAGTTTCCGTTTTCTAGGAAATATAATTGGACCGGTATTCGGCGGAATCGTCAGTGGTTTTATCGGAATCTCTTCTGTGTTCATCGTTACCGGGGTATTGTTCGTTTTGGCTTTTGCCTTTTTGAAATATACTTTGGCAAAACCCGAGCAGGATTTCGAAGACGTGCTGCTCGAGCAGGAAATGAAATCGATGTAGCCCTAACAATTTAATATTCTGTTTAGAACCACTTCCCGGAAGACGGATTTCGAAAAGAAATCCGTCTTTTCTATGCGATAAAAATGATTTTCACCGAAAAAATTTTCGTTTTTTCGAGTGAGTTTCTTCCTATCTTTATAATCCTTTGAAAATGTGTCGTTTTCCTTTCAAATAAACGCCCAACAATGCAAAGCGGATGGATTTACGTTATAATTTTTTTAGCAACTCATCATGTATATGCTCGAAAGGAGGATTCTTTTGTCACTCGTATTATTAATTTTTCTGCCCATTATTGCGGCTCTGTTTATTCCGCTGCTGTTCAAAAAAGTCGGACAGATCCATACGGGCTGGTTTGTATTGCTGGTCCCTGCAGCATTATTCATCTATTACTCCACTTTGCTTCCCTCAATTGCAGAAGGCGGCAATCGTGTGTCCGAACTGCAATGGATTCCTTCGCTTGATATCGCATTTATCGCCTATATCGACGGATTGAGTTTATTGTTTTCATTGCTTATCACGGGCATTGGAGCTCTAGTCGTACTCTATTCCATATTCTATCTGGATAAGTACCGCGAACAACTACATAATTTCTATGTTTATCTCCTGATGTTCATGACAGCGATGCTCGGGGTTGTTCAGTCTGACCACTTGATCTCGCTGTACCTGTTCTGGGAATTGACCTCCATTTCATCTTTCCTGCTCATCGGCTATTGGTATACACGCGACCGTTCAAGATTCGGTGCGCTGAAGTCAATGATAATTACCGTATTTGGCGGATTGATGATGCTTGGGGGCTTTGTGCTGCTCGGAATTATGGGCAACACTTATTCAATCCGCGAGCTGATTTCCCAGGCTCCGGAATTGGTAGGCCATGACTTTTTCGTCTGGGCGCTCGTGCTGATTCTTCTCGGAGCGTTTACGAAATCCGCACAGTTCCCGTTCTACATCTGGTTGCCGGATGCCATGGAAGCGCCGACTCCGGTCAGTGCTTATCTGCATTCTGCAACAATGGTAAAAGCAGGACTATACCTGGTTGCCCGCTTCACACCTATATTTGCCGCATCCGGCACGTGGGTTTGGCTGGTGACGGGTATCGGGTTGTTCACCATGCTTTGGGGTTCTTTCTTCGCCTTGAAGCAAAAAGACCTAAAAGGCATTCTGGCGTTCTCCACTGTTTCCCAGCTTGGTTTGATCATGTCACTGCTCGGCGTATCAGCTGCTGGATTCCATGTTGAAAACGCCACAGAAATCGCTTTGAACTACGCAGGCTTTGCGGCGATCTTCCACTTGATCAACCATGCTGTCTTTAAAGGCAGCCTGTTCATGATCGCCGGAATTGTAGACCATGAAACAGGAACACGCGATATCCGGAAACTCGGCGGTTTGATGAGTTTGATGCCGATCAGTTTCACGGTAGCTATGATCGGTGCATTTTCGATGGCCGGTTTGCCGCCGTTTGGTGGTTTCCTGAGTAAGGAAATGTTCCTGACCGGTATGGTCGCTTTAACCGAATTTGATTTATTCTCAATGGATGTATGGGGAATCCTGTTCCCGGTAATCGCCTGGATCGGTTCCGTTTTCACATTCATCTACAGTTTCTATTTTGTATTCCATACATTTGCAGGAAAACACAAACCGGAAGAATTGCCGAAACCGGCACATGAAGCACCAAAAGGCATGCTGATTTCACCGGTCTTCCTGGCTATTTTGGCAGTCGTCATCTTCTTTATCCCGAATATTGTCGGCGAATGGCTCGTTAAACCAGCCGTAGCTGCTATTCAGCCCTTTATGTATGATTCACCATCCGATGTCCATGTCCATGTCGCTGCCTGGCACGGTTACATTACACCGGAGCTGTGGATGACCATCGGAATTTTTGCAGTCGGCGGTTTGATGTTCTGGACGCTGCGCAAATGGCAGCATCAATATGAACGCTTCCCGAATACTTTGAACAGCCTGTACGATAAAGGGATGTTCCTGAGCGATACAGGAGCCAACCGTTTCTCAAGACTTTATATGACCGGTTTTATCCGTTCGTATCTAGTTTACATGTTCAGTTTCCTCATTATTATCGTTCTTGGCACATTTGTTTTAAATGACGCTTTCGCGATTGATATGAATAACTTGGCTCCGGTCGGTTTGTATGAAATCGTCATTATGCTGGCACTGCTCGGTTCAACAGTGACGATCCTATTTTCGAAATCCCGTCTTACTGCGATCATCGCACTCGGGGCAGTCGGTTATTCGGTGGCCTTGTTCTTCGTCATTTTCCGAGCTCCGGATCTTGCGTTGACCCAATTAGTCATTGAAACGATATCTGTAGCATTGTTCCTGCTCGCTTTCTATCATCTGCCGCAGATCAGCAGAAAAGAAGAGCGGATGCGTTTCCGTTTCGGTAACGCTGTGATTGCTGTCGGCGTGGGTGTTACGATGACACTTGTCGCTTTGGCGGCACATTCCGGTAAAGCCCTTCCTTCCATTTCCGAGTTCTATAAGGAAACTGTTTATACGGAAGCGGGCGGCGGAAACATCGTTAACGTAATTCTTGTCGATTACCGTGGATTTGATACTTTGTTTGAGATCGGTGTTCTTGGAATCGCCGGTATCGGCATCATTACTCTGATCAAGCTGCGACTTACGAAAAAGGAGGGTCAGCATGAAAACAAATGATGTCATGCTTCAAACGGTTACGAAAGTCGTAACCTTCATCATTCTGATGTTCGCTGTCCATATCTTTTTCGCAGGCCATTACACGCCCGGCGGCGGATTTGTCGGCGGTTTGCTGACAGCGAGCGCAATTGTTCTGTTGATGCTTGCTTTCGGAATCCGGACGGTTAAAAAAATCATTCCCGTCAATTATGTCGTCATGACTTCGGTTGGACTGCTTGTGGCGATTGGTACAGCTGCTGCATCTATACTGTTTGACGTTCCATTCTTTACACACGCATATGATTATTTTGAATTGCCGCTGTTCGGCGAAACATCCCTGCATTCAGCTTTGCTTTTTGATGTAGGAGTCTATTTGGTTGTTGTTGGAGTTACGATGACCATTATTCAAACGATTGGAGAGGATGAATAATGGAAATTATCATGTCGGTTGTCATAGGCTTTATGTTCATGGCAGCTGTTTACCTAATGCTTTCGAAAAGCCTGATCCGCATTATTATCGGTACCGGCCTCCTCAGCCATGGCGCCCATTTGCTTCTATTGACAATGGGCGGCCTTGGCGGAGAAGCACCGCCGGTTGTCGCGTACGGTGTGTCTGTTTCTGATTATGCAGATCCTCTGCCGCAGGCTCTAATATTGACAGCAATCGTAATTTCGTTTGCTGTTACATCTTTCTTTCTAGTTGTTGCTTACCGGGCTTATCAGGAGCTTGGTACTGACAATATGGAATTGCTGAAAGGAACTGAAGACCATGAGTAATCTATTATTGTTCCCGATCATCATTCCATTGATAATGGCTACAATCCTGATGCTGTTTCCGAATAAAATCAAAATGCAGCGTTTGGTCGCACTTCTTAGTGCTCTAGTCACTCTTATTGCTTCCTTATTCCTGCTATTCAAAGTATATAACGATGGAATACAAGTAGTGACACTGGGAAGCTGGCCGGCACCATTCGGCATCTCGATGGTGTCGGACCTCTTCTCCGCACTGCTGGTCGTCACGACATCGCTTATTGTGTTGTTTGTCGTACTTTACAGCTTCCCGACGATCGGGATAAAACGTGAGCAATCGTTCTACTACCCGGCAGTCCTGTTCCTGTTGACAGGTGTCAATGGAGCTTTTACGACCGGCGATATATTCAACTTATTCGTTTTTGTCGAAGTTCTGTTGATGGCATCATATACATTGATTGTCCACGGCGGTGAACGCCAGCAGCTTCGTGAATCAATCAAGTATTTGCTGGTCAATATCATTTCGTCCGCATTATTTGTAGCCGCTGTCGCGCTTCTCTACTCAGTGACAGGGACTTTGAATATGGCGGATCTGGCCGTCAAGATACCACAAATTGAAAATACCGGTATTCTGACAGTTATAGCTGTGTTGTTCCTGGTGGTTTTCGGCTTCAAGGCCGCAATCTTCCCATTGTACTTCTGGCTGCCAGCTTCTTACCATGCACCTCCAATGCCGATTCTTGCATTATTCGGAGCGCTGCTGACAAAAGTTGGTGTCTACGCCATCATGCGTACATACACGCTGTTCTTTACAATGAATGTCGGATTTACCCATGAATTATTGGCCATCATCGCCATCCTGACCATATTGGCCGGATGTGTCGGTGCTCTAGCCTATTTCGATGTAAAGAAGATTATCATCTACAACATCATCATTGCAGTCGGAGTCATCCTGTTCGGAGTATCTCAGCTGAATGAAGCTGGTGTCCAAGGTTCGATTCTTTATCTGATTCATGACATGATGATTAAAGCGGCGTTATTTTTCCTTGTCGGAATTGTAGCTGTCATATTCGGGACTTCAAACCTGCGCAAAATGGGCGGATTGATGAAAACCTACCCAGTGCTCGGCTGGACTTATCTGGTTGCAGCATTCGGGCTTGCGGGAATACCTCCACTTAGCGGTTTCCCCGGTAAGCTGCTGATTGTCCAAGGCGGATTTGAAGGTCCGCAGTTCTGGGGAAGCATTGTCATTCTCGCTACAAGCCTCATCGTGCTGTTAAGTGCGGTTCGCATATTTATTTATGCATTCTGGGGTGAACCTGTAGAAACTGAACCTTTAAAAAAATCAGCTTATCACGCTATGCTGATCCCTTCGATGTTACTGGTTGCCATAACAGTGTTCTTCGGAGTCGGTGCGGAACTCTTCATGCCACTCGTTTCTGGTGCGGCTGAAGTGCTGCTGAATCCATCGCTTTATATTGAAGCGGTATTTAAGGAGTAGATGATATGTCTTCACAAATCCTATTGAACTTCTTTCTGGCAATCGTTTGGATGTTCATCTCGGTGTCCTTTACTCCTTCCGGATTCGCCATCGGCTTTTTGGTCGGCTTAGGAATCATTATCCTGATGCGCCGATTCTTTAAAGGGAGATTGTATTTGACCCGCGTATGGGCAGTACTTTCTTTATTCATCCTTTTCCTGAAAGAATTGACGTTATCAAGCCTGCAGGTTTTGCGCATCGTTCTGCGCCCAAAAATGAATATCAGGCCTGCCATTTTTGAAATGGAAACGGAATTACAAAAAGATTGGGAAGTAACATTGCTATCAGCATTGATTACACTGACTCCCGGAACCCTTGTTGTTGGAATATCCGATGACCAGAAAAGGCTTTATATCCATGCGCTCGACTTTGAAGATATCGATGAAGCCGTATCTTCCATTAAGAATACTTTTGAGCGTGCCATACTGGAGGTGAGCCGCCCATGATGATGTTTTATTGGGTTTCGCTGGCTGTCGTCAGCATCGCTTTTGCGGGTCTCCTATTCCGTTTGGTCAAAGGGCCAACAGTCGCTGACCGGGTTGTGGCACTTGATGCAATCGGAATCAGCCTGGTTTCCATCGTGGCCCTCCTGTCTCTGATTATCGAAACGGAATTCTTCCTGGAGATTATCCTGTTGCTGAGCATCTTGTCATTTATCGGCACAGCAGCATTCGCTAAATTCATCGAGAGAGGAGAGATTTTCGATCGTGACAACAATCGCTAACATCCTCATCATAATTTTGATCAGCGCAGGTGTCCTTTTCAGCGTTGTAACAGCTCTTGGGCTTGTACGTTTGCCGGATGTCTACACACGCACGCATGCTGCCTCCAAGAGTTCTACACTGGGGGTATTGGCCATCCTGTCGGGTACATTTATCCACTTTTGGCTGATAGAAGGTATTTTCAACACACAGATGATCATTGCCATCGCCTTTCTGTTCATAACGGCTCCGGTTGGAGGCCATTTAATCGGACGTGCTGCCTATATATCAGGCACTAAAGTGGCAGAGCAGACAGTACGGGACGATTTGGGGCCTGCTGTGGAGCGCAAGAAAAAAAGATTTGCATTGAAAAAAGAATCAAATTGAAAAAACCTGCAGACAATTGAGTCTGCAGGTTTTTCTTTTGGTTATTTTTCTTCAGCCAAACTTTCGACCATCATCGCCAACGTTCTGACCATCGCTCCTGTACCGCCTTTAGGTCCCAGATCATGAGCAGCTGCTGTAAATGATGTTCCCGCTATATCCAAATGGATCCACGGTGTGTCTTCAACAAATTCCCCGACAAACCCGCCGCCGAAAATCATATGGCCATCGCGTCCCGGTGAGTTATTCAAATCAGCCACGTCGCTTTTACGCAGACGTTTTTTGTCATTTTCGGTTAATGGCAGACGCCATACAAATTCCCCTGTTTCATTGGATGCTTCCAGGAATTCCTCGAAAAATGCTTCGTCATTCGTGAGTGCCCCTGTTTTGTCCATACCAAGAGCAACGATAACGCCGCCTGTAAGCGTAGCAACATCAATGATGCGGGTTGCACCCAATTGCTTGGCGTATGTAACGGAATCGGCCAGCACTAATCGCCCTTCAGCATCTGTATTAAGAATTTCAATCGTTTTCCCGCTTAACGAAGTGATGACATCATCCGGTTTGAATGCATTGCCTGATACCATATTGTCAGTGGATGCGATGACCGCTACAACGTTCTTGGCCGGTTTTAATTCCCCAATGATTTTCATGGCTCCAAGTACTGCTGCAGCTCCGCCCATATCGCCTTTCATACCGACAATACCGTCTTTCGGTTTCAATGAATAGCCGCCTGTATCAAATGTGATCCCTTTGCCGACAAGCGCAAGCGGATCTTCAAATGACTCTGTTGCTTTATATTTCATCACAATCAAGCGGGGTTCTTCTACAGAACCCTGGTTGACGGCCAAAATGGCCCCCATGCCCAATTCTTCCATCTGTGCTTTGTCGAGGATGTCCATCTCAAAGCCGTATTGCTCACCGAGTTCCTGTGCATAGTCAGCGAGTGCTGTAGCAGTTAGAATATTCCCAGGCATATTGACCAGTGTGCGCGCTTCGTTAACCGACTCGCCGAATACCTGGCCGATTCGCGCCGCAGCCTCTACGTCTTCAGAACTTTCCTCTGACAGGATTGTTAAGTCCTCAAGCTCTATTTCCGTTTCATTTGAAGAAGTTTTATAGTCAGCAAAGCTGTACATGCCCATACTGATTCCTTCCGCAGCAAGGTAAGCTGCATCTTCCGCACCGACTTCGTCATTTTGGAATGAATCGAGATAGATGGCCGCATGTTTGATTTTTTTCTTGACCAGCTCTTTGCCTGCCAAGCCGAAAGCTGCACGGATATCATCTTCATCCAATTTTTTTCGGTCGTCCAAGCCGATGAACATAACCCGTGGGATGCTGCCGGACAAGGATGGATATGTAATAATATTATTCTTATCGAAAGAAAGTTCGTTTTTCACCCAATCCTGCAGCTTTCCATCGAATCTCTCTGAGAACTGGTTCCAGCCTTTTGTGTTCTCCGGATGGCGTGTAAGGCCAACGATCAAAATCTCTGCTTCATTGTGCTGCTCAGTGCTGTGTACTGAAATATTCATAAGTCTCCTCCTCTTTATCTGTTCCATATAAGTTTAGCATGGAATTCAAGAGCTTAGTAGTTCGAGCTTCGAAATTGTTTTGGAGTTTGGAGAGAATGGATTATGTTATACTGAATCAATAAATTTTATTTTGAAAGGTTGATTATTGGATGGAATTATTCACGAATACACCATTAATGATTGCACTTTTTGCAATCATCTTTGCCCAGTTCATAAAAATTCCCATTCAATACGCCGTTACTCGGGAATTAGATTGGAAACTCTTTACTTCAACTGGGGGAATGCCCAGTTCACACTCTGCCGCTGTCACTTCCCTGACTACTGCAGTTGCCTATGAGCACGGAGTTGGTTCAACGATTTTCGCAGTTTCGACCATGTTTGCGGTCATCACGATGTATGATGCCACCGGCGTCAGATTCCAGGCAGGCCAGCAGGCATTAACGATCAATAAGATGCGGACGGATCTCCAGCTGTTCATGAATGAAACGAGGAATTGGCCCAAGAAAAAAGAAGAAGAGAAAATTGAGGAATTAAAAACATTGCTTGGCCATAAACCCAGCGAAGTCTTTATGGGTGCTTTGACGGGGATTGCGATTTCTGCCATTGTCTATAGTTTAATTCTATAAAAAAACCGTGCAGCCCAATTGGCTCGCACGGTTTTTCATTAGAACATCTGGTATCCCATTTTGCGCAAAACTTTCATGACGAACCCGGCAGTAATTGCGCCGGCAAAGCCTGATAGCAGAACAGCGATATCCGTTCCCGTCAGAGATGTGATGGTATCACCCAGCATTGAGAAGGACTGGCCAGGATCCGTAAAATAGTCAAAGAAGCCAACATCGTCAATAACAAGCAGGATGACGACCGGATAGACGATTGCCATAAGCCACGTCATACGCAACAGCATATTCAGGAGAAAGCCGATGCCGAAAAACATTACATAAAATAAAAGCATTGAAATGATTAATTGAACAATAGTGAATGAACTATTCATATATAATCTAACCTCCGATATTCCTCTAACCAGTTTAACTGAAATAACGGGGCCTTTCAATCCAGGAACGCAGAGTTCATCACATTGACACAACGCATCGGAATTTTCTCCTCAAAAAAGAACCCGCATTTGGAAATGCGGGTTCTGCAGCCATCATCAAATTTTAAATTCTTATTTCTTTCCAGATCCCGAGCAGCAAGAGCACGTTTCCGATCCGCCCAAACGCAATTGGAAATAACCTTGGCCTGCGCAATATGGGCATTGGTTTGTTGGTTTTACTTGTTTGAAATTCTTCATCCGAAACACCTCCTCCTGCTATTGTTTATAATATTCTGATAATATATCACGGCGCTATAAAACAAGCAAGAGAAAGAAATGAATGTAAGCGGATACATTTAAATTATTTTTCTATTATCATAAAATGGACACATTATTCACAATTATTAACTAATTTTTAAGGAAATGCATAAAAATAAAGAAGCCTCCGTGACGGAGGCTTCTGCTCTAATATTACAGTACGTTGAATTTACCTTTTTTTATGACCAATTTTGGTCCACCCACCATATAAAGTGCACGGTTGTCGATCATTTTTTTCATGAATGAGGCTCTCTTGCCAGTGACTTTCTTACCGAACACAACTCCGATTGCATCGTCATCACCAAGTGAACAAACAGTACCTTTAAGGTCCGGAATAAATTCCTGAGTTGTCTGGCCCTGGATCAATGCTTTAATATTCGCTGCAGCTGCTTCTGCTTGCTGCATAGCAATCTGTGCCGTCGGTGGATATGGACGGTTTGTTTCTTCATTGATCATCAATGCACAATCGCCAATGATGAATACATCAGGGAAAGCTGGTGCACGAAGATCTTTCTCAACTTTTACGCGAGCACGCATATTTTCGATTGGGGTAGTTTCAATCAATCTGTTGCCGCGGACTCCGGCAGCCCAAACGACTGTGCCGGCTTTGATGAATTCAAACTCATCATCGCTCTTTTTAATGTTGACGCCTTCAGGAGTCGCTTCCACAACCGGAGTACCGATTGAGAATTCAATTCCTTTAGATTCCAGATGGCCCACTGCATAGTTGACCAATTCAGGATCAAATCCAGGCAATACCATTGGAGCAGCCTCAACGCAAATTACGCGGACTTTTTCACGCGGCACATCAAACTCTTTGCAGAGTTCAGGTACGCGGTTAGCCAGTTCGCCAAGGAATTCGATGCCTGTAAATCCGGCACCGCCGACAACTATATTCAAGCGGCTGTCATCTTTGACTTCTTCTGCAGACCAAGTGGCAAATTGGAATTCAATGTGTTCACGGATGTAACGCGCCGCTTTCACATTAGCAATTGATAATGCGTATTTATCAAGTCCTTCAATTCCGAAAGTCTCCCCTTCGAATCCAAGAGCAATGACGATATAATCGTATGTAAATTCGCCATTATCTGTAAGGACTTTCTTGCCGGCAACATCGATTGCTTCCACTGTTGCCTGAACGAATCTAACTTTAACAGGATCGATTACTTCTTTGATATCGTAACGCACCTGTTCTGGAGTCATTGTTCCAGCGGCAGCTTCGTGAAGCCATGTGCTTTCATAATGGTATTCGTTTTTGTTGATCAACGTGATATCGACTTCGTCTGTTCCCATGATTTTTTGCAGATTCACTACAGTAGTCAATCCACCGTAGCCTGCTCCTAATACTAAAATTGACGGTCTTTTCAATCTAATCGCAACCACCTTCGAGTCATTTTTTAAATCGGAAAACCAGTATAATTAATAAAGTTATTGTTTCCAATTTACTCCTACACTCTATATTAGCCTTTTTAACTAGTGATTTCAACTGGATAGCACCAGATATTAGGGCGATACAAGTAAACAGATTATTCCCCATTATACAGAAAAAAACCTCCTGCGCAACTTGTTGTAAGCAGAAGGTTTATCTCAATTGTTGCATGTCAGCAGCTTTCAGGTGTTCCCGCTTTTTTAGCAGTACGGAAAGAAGTGCCGCATCCGCATGAAGCAATGGCATTAGGGTTTTCTATAGTGAAGCCCCCGCCCATCAGCGATTGTTTATAATCGACTACTGTGCCTTTAAGAATCGGTGCATCGTCTTTCGCAACCAGGATTGGAATCCCGAACTGTTCATAGAGGTCATCTTCTGCACCTTGCTCTTTTTCAAATCCCATGCCGTACGTCAAACCGCTGCAGCCTCCGCCTTTTACGGCTACACGCAGGAAAGAATCTTCCTCTTCATTATGTCGCATCATTTCTTTTACCTGAAAAGAAGCGGCTTCTGTAATTTCAACTACCTGTTCCATTACCTGTCACCCTTTCCTTTCGAATATCATATCAATAAATCCTGGCTCAGTTCAAGAAAGCTGACTTTCTTGAACTGCTATATAAACAGAAAAAGGGACCTGCAACAGGTCCCTTGGCTTTAAAATACTTGTTCTACTTCAACTATGCCAGGAACTTCCTCCGTTAATGCGCGTTCAATTCCAGCTTTCAATGTAATTGTCGAACTCGGGCAGCTTCCGCATGCTCCAAGCAGACGAAGTTTCACGATGCCATCTTCTATGTCGACGAGTTCACAGTCTCCTCCGTCACGTAAAAGGAATGGACGTAATTTATCTAAGACTTCCATTACTTGATCTTCCAGCAAAGCTTCAGTCATTTATATCGACTCCTTTCATTATAATCATTATAATGTGATTAGAGAGAAAAAGCCACTATTGAATTTCCAGGAGGTCCAAATTTATGACGAAAAATATAGCCATCGAAGTTTACGGAGCAGAAGTAATCTGCGCCAGTTGTGTAAATGCTCCTTCCTCGATCGATACATTCGAGTGGCTGCAGGCTGCCATACCAAGAAAATATAAAGATCAGCCATTTTCAATTACTTATATCGATATTGAGAAAGAACCGGAAAACGATCGCCAAAAAGATTATATTCAGCGTATACAAAATGATGAATTTTTTTATCCTTTAATCCTTGTTGAAGACGAAGTCGCAGCAGAAGGGTATGTTCAATTAAAACCGATCTATAAAGAACTTGAAAGGCACGGTTTTAAGGCAGAATAAAAGAGCAAAAAGGGATATGTCCCTTTTTGCTCTTTTTGAATTTATTGGAAATTATGCCGTTCGCTCCTCATTATTTGAAAATGAATGAAGTCGAAAAAGTGCAGCTTCTCTGCCCCTTCTTCCTCTGCCAACGATTGAGCCCGCAAGAATGCTGCTTCTGCAAATTCACCCTGTCCAATTCGCTTGAAATACTGCCATAAATAATAATAAACAGCAAGAGACTCATAATCGACAGCAGGTTTCCCAGTCTTCCGAATGTAACGGCCATAAACTTTTTGTTGAGTGGTCCATATCTCAATTAACCAGTTTTCGAACGGAGTTGTCTGTATGCCTTGATCTAAGCGATTAATGGCAATCAAAAACTGATCGATCATATGAACTTCCTTACTTTCGATAAATTGCTTTTTATAGAAATCATAGTATTCAGGTGAAAAAAGCTGTTCTTTCCCGGTCTCCAGCATTTCGAACGACTGTCTGTGAACACTCAACTCGGCAATCAAGTAACTAAGTGTCAGACGGTTCCCTACAAGTTTATAGGACCAATCGTAATAATCGGTGACAATTCCTTGCCGATGCTGAAGGCCTTCTATGGCGGAGAGTATTTGATCGGAGATTTTCTGGTACACGGGTTCGCTGAAACTAACTGCAGCATTTCTCAAAACAGCTGCAATTCTCACATCATCAATCATTGCATTAACGTTCGCTTTTTTATACAAACGCCAAGGAATAAAAAAATGTCCTTCCTTTTCAATCAGAAAATGATCTTTTAATATGGTAACTTGCTTCTTAAAGTTTTCTTCATCACTCACTTGTAGTAAGTATTGCATATACAGTCCGATACTTTCTGATAAACACTCGGATGACCAGTCTTTCGGATAGGCATGGATGGTACCTTCGTCATTTATATAGTGGGCATTAACTGTTTCTAGAACCGTTTCTTCTTGTCTGTTCGGCATCATGTATCCCCCAATCGATTAAATCAGGTTTATTTAATAATGTAGACAAGAACTCCCCTAACAGACTCAACTAAGTAAACTGTCCATTTCGCAAACTTTTGTAATGATTGTCTTTTTGATTTCGTAGCCAGCAGACTGATTTTTTTGGTCTATTGCTTTATCCAGATGTTTTAATAAGGAGTGTATAGATTCCTGTTCAGTTTCTTTAACTAGTAAATAGACTGTCCCGTGCTTACTCGTCACCAAATCACGCTCCTTGGCGATGGAACCCAGTACCGCTTGTTCCATTCTCCCTCTTTCTGCCAGGCTATTGATTGCTGGTACGACTTCCATAAGCCAGATACGCTCTTTTCGGCTACTCATTCTTAACAGCCAAAACGCCTGTTCAATAAATTCCTGCAAGCTCAGTACTTTTATTTCTCCATCACTTTGCAACAATTCCTGACGCTGTACTTTTAGACGGTTCATATCTTCCAACAGCTGCTGGATATAGTCTGCAATCGACCATATTGATAATTGGAAAATTAAAAATAAGAAATAAGTAACGAACGTCTCAAGCAGATTGTCCAGTTCCTGTAAAGCAAATACCATTAAAACAAGCAAAGCGCCAAACATAAATATCGGTATTTTCCTGCTGGTAAGAAACAGAAGGATTGGAACTGAAGCAATAGCCACGATCAATGCCTGGGTGGCAAACGGCCATGGCAAATAAAACAATGCTGCCCCAGCCATGAGAGCAGGAATCATATAGAGTGGTACTAATTTAAATTTATTCATTAAACTCTCTTCCTTACTCGATAGTCAGCACGAATTGTAAAATGACTTCTAAATTCGTCACCAAAATCATCTTACCTTAGCAAAGCAGAAAAAACTATGGTTCACTGAAATTCACTGTTGCTTTTTTGATGATTTAGTAAGTTTAACCGATTTATCACTTCAACCAAAAATCCTTTTCAGTTTTCCGTCCACGAATTTTCGGTAAAATTGAAGCGAGGGCAATAATGATGAAGATTACGATTGGTACAGCTACCCACCAGTAATTCTTCATCGTTTCTGACATACGCATATTAATCGGACGAGATACATCAATCTCTCCTGCTGCTGTTTCTACTACAATGCCATTCACTTCGGTTTTATGATCCCTCTCTTTCAAATCAACCCACTCATATTGGTCAAACTTCTGCATTTTCTCCATAACTTTCTCGAAGGTCTCAATACCAAGATACGGATGGTAAAAAAAAGACAGATAGCTGTCGCTGAATTGCTCGACATAATCTGCTTCTTCAATCAATTCCTCGACAGCATTTGGATTTTCTGGGTTAATGTAACCCAATGTTTCCGGAATCACTTTCATTCCATGAAGACCCGCCGGTTCTGATTCATAGACAGGACTGTATGTCCCATTATATGTGCGATCGGATATTTGGATTTGACCGACATATGTTGTAAAATACATTGACAATTCTTTATACCCCGTTTGTGACATCGAATAATGGGGCGCTTCAAAAGCAATTGGATATAGCCCCTCTGCTGTCATTTCTTTGACCCCGTTAACAATTGAGCTATAAATATAATCCTGCTCATATGACACTCCAACATTTCGAACGAAGTCCCGGTATTCTTCATCAGAAGCGAAATCTTCGCGTAATTTCACTTTAGCATCATGAGATTGATAAATCGGGCGGTCATTATCAACGTCCCAATATTCAAAGCCTTCCCCGGTTTCATCTTTGCGGTATTGATGAAGATAGCCGTGCTGAATAAGACTAGCTCCATTTTCCTGCATTTCCTTCAATACATCCACCAGTTCCATTGCTTGCGATAAATGGATCCTATCGCCGGTTTCTGGATTCGTATAAACCGGGATAACGGTCACCGCATATGGTATATCCCGCTCCGCCAAATAGTCCCCTACTTGCTTGAGGAGTTTCGGATCGCTCCGCGGATGGATGTCTTCCAGACGGATCAGTTTTTGGGGTGGGAATTTGTCCGCCTCAAAAAAATCGAAAAGAGATTCTCCTACTGCATCGCTTAGCCTTCCCGTAATCGAGTTTGCAGCAACATAGTAAACATCCCCATTTTTAAAAATGAGAGGATAATCACCGTCTGATGCTACGCCTTCGTATAGAACTTCCATAGTGTCAACACTATTCACCAGCATCATATCTTTTTCTTCTTTTAATTGGATCATTATTCCATCTCCACTAACCGCTTCGATTTTTCGATAATCCCTGATACTTAGGTTCTGCGCGTCCTTAAAATACTCAAAAAAGTTTCCTATGAACATTTTTTTGATATCTTCATACTGATCTACGATAAATAATTCTTCCTCTGTCAAACTCCTTTTCGCCAGACCAAAATAAATCACATGTGTGTAATCGCCTTTATCATATTCGGCCGCAGCTTCTTCAATTGACTGAATTGTAATTTTCGAACTGAAATGGCCGACCAACAAATCCAATATCGTCAATTCCTCTTTTTGGGTTTGCTCTTCCGCATGATACAGAATCAATACTTTCGGTTCACTGCTTGACATTTCCTCATCTGCTGCAGCATTTTGCCAAGGAATGAGAGCGAGGAAGACACCTAATAACACGAAAGGTAAAATTTTTCTCATCGAAAAAGCCCCTTTCTTACTTAGTGTCATCTTCCATCATGAGATGATAATGGATAAAATCGAAGAAATGTGTTTCTGCTGTTCCATTCGTTTCTATAATTGCCGTCGCACGCTCTTTCACTTCCTCTGCTTTTTCATCTTCCCCAATGACCAAAAAATATTCATTCATATAAAAATACATTGCAAGTGATTCGTACATGACCCTCGGTTCATGGGTTTCCCGGTCATATCTGCCGAACAGCCTGCCTTCTTCTTCCCACTCAGTAATCAGCCATTCTTCAAATAATCCTGAAGAAAGTCCTATTCGCTCCTTGTTGATTGCTATCAGCAGTTGATCAATCATATGGACAACTTCATTTTTCACATAGACTTCTTCCAAAACATCGAAATACTCTGGAAAGAAAACAGCATCTGCGTCTACATTCTCAAGCAAGCGATCTGCATTCAAATTCTCTGGAACATCTGATATCAAATAGCTTAAAGTAACGCGCTGGGCAGGAGACTCGATTTCCCAGTCGTAATAATCCACCGTATAATTATTGTTCGTCTGAATACGGGAAATCGTTCCGATTATTTTATCTGCAGTTTTGGAATATTCAGGTTGGTCAAACAATTTATCGGCTTCCCTCAACGCTGCAGCAATTCGGATATCATCAATCAATGCATTTACTGTTGCATCTTCAAAAATTAGCCAATTGACGAAAAGATTTTCTTCTCCTTCTTCAGTTATAAATTCGTTTAAAAGGTTGTCGTACTGCTCAGCAAATTTTTCTTCGTCTTCCATCAACACTAAATACTCCATATACAAACCGATACTTTCAGACAAATACTGAGAATCCTTAGCATTAGGATAGGCGTGAATATACTTTTCTTCATTAAAATAACTTTCAGCAAAATCTTGTGGAACCACTTTTTTTTCAGGCGCCGACACGCTGCCGCTATTATCACAAGCACTAAGTGCCAATATGAGTAAGGTGAACGGCAAAAACAATCTCCTCATGAATGCACTCTCCCCTTGAAACGCTGCGTCTTATCCCAAGCAATCGTTTTATTGCGCAATTTACTCCAAGTATATTTCGTCAGGCTCAGAGCCAACAAGAGGATGAATATTTGAGCATACGTAAAGTACATAATCAACACATACAGTACATTCGCAGGTGAAACGTTCCGATCAATTACAATCGCACTTAGAAGCTGAGCAGTATAGACAATATATGTCATAAACCAAAGTATCATGAGCGGGGCAGTAATGATTGGCATATCCACTCCTGAAATGCTCAAGATAAAAAATAAATCTGAAATCAGAAGCATCAGCACAAATATAAAATATGTTAAGAGATGCTGCATACTTAGGATGAATGTTCTGCCGCGCCAATGCGACCAGTCTTTAAGGGATTTCTCCAGCAAATATAAATTTCCTGTTAGCCATCTTGTCCGCTGTTTGATAAACGCTTTTAGCGTTTCCGGTTCTTGTTCCCATGTACGTGAAGTTGGAACTACAGGCAGCTTATAGCCCGCAGCAGTCAGGCGAACGGTCAATTCTGCGTCTTCAGCCAGTGCAAAGACATCATAACCACCGAGTTCCTCGATGACGGAACGGCGCAACAACATATTTGTCCCCGCAAGAGATCCTAGTCCGAAAAGTGCCCAGCGTCCACATTGCATCAATAATTGAAACACCTGGAATTCCAATGCGATCATCCGGGTTAAAACATTTTTATCGACATTTTTAGTTTTAACATAGCCGACTGCCCCGGCTGCATTCTGTACGATCTCTGCTGCCTGAACCAATTTCTCAAGAGCTCTCGGTTCAGGTTCATTATCAGCATCGTAGACAACAAAATAATCCGAATCCGTAATGCTCAGCCCATAATTTAAAACACGGGATTTGCCTTTGGGATTTCCCTGTGGAACTGGAATATAATGAATCCTGGAAAAAACTTCTGCAAACTCCTGGACAATATTGGCGGTTCCGTCTTTTGAACTGTCATCTAAAACATAAATATCAAGTTGCCCCTCATACTTCAATCTGGCCATAGCACGTAATGTATTTTCAATAACAATTTCTTCATTATGAGCAGGAATCAGCAATGCTACGCTCGGATAATGGCTGATTTTTGGCGGGTTCTGAAACCTGAGGCGATACCAGACACCGCTTATTGTCACCGCTGAATAGAATAACAGCAGAATCCAAAACAAAACGACAGTGGCAGTAATGAGTATATTCATATAGCCTTACCCAAGGCACGCGACAATTCATTCAGATTTGACACCTGCTCCTTTCTCACAGTATATGGTGAATCAAGCAGGTTCAATTCCTGTTTCACTTTATCGCGGTATTGCTCGAGCATCAGGCGAACTCCATCTTCATCGATATCTTTCAATAGAAGATATATCGAGTGCCTTGTCGAAGTTGCAAGGTCAAACTTTGGGCGTATTGTAGAAAGTGTTGCGCGCTCGAGTGATTCCTTAATATTCTGCTCTGTTCGTTTGTTTTTCGAATTAATCATTATTTCTACGAACCAGGCTTCTTCCTGGCGCCGTTCAGTCGTCTTCAGTACCCATTGTGCTTGCTCCGAGAATTCATTCTCTGTCAGAATATCAGTTTCACCGTGATACTTCTGAAGCAATTGCACTTGCCGGCTCAGTTCACTAGCTTCATAGCCGATCTGCTTAATCTGGTTCAGCAAGAGCCAGAAGGATAGTATGAATCCGGTAAACAACAAATGACTATATACATACATCAGTTCCAAATCGGGGCGCTGTGTGAAGAAAAAAGCATAAATGGTCAAAAACGCACCATAACTCAAAATGATACTGATACCGTATAAAAATACATATCGTTCATGGATTATTGTCATAAATAGGATTGAAATTCCTGCCACAATCAACACTTCTGTAGAAAAAGGCAGAACCCGTGAAAATAAAGCCCAACCAAATCCAAGGACCAACAGAATCAAAATGCCGAGCTTCAAATTATTCTTCATCCTTAACACCCCACTGTATAGGTAAAAACACCTTATATTTATTACAATTTTCTAAAAACTTAAATATCATAAACACATACTACTACAATAAATATCAAAAAACTAGCATAAAATTGTTAAAATTAATAATTAACTGTTTATTTAACAAGCTTTTTAAGATTAATTCTACTTTACTCTTACGTTTTAAAAATGGTATTTTCATTTTAATGAAGTCAAGAAAGCCTTATACAGAGGTAATGAAAGCGGATACAATAAGTGGCATTATTGCCCTGTTTTTCGGGGACAATCGAGTAATCATTGATACTACAAAAGAAACAACCAATGGCCGGTGCGGCAGTAAACTCAAAATTTCCTACGATGGCAATACTCATTTTGGATACCATGACATAAGAAAAATCGCCGCCCGGCTGTGTTCGGTTTATTGATATGCTAAAAAACAATGTAGGGCTGACGGTTCAAGTATCAATCTGTATAAAAAGCAAAAATAAAAGGCAAGGCTGACTCATTCGAGTCTCCTTGCCTTCTTTTCAATTGGTGAGCGGTAAGTACAGTTGCGCTTTTTGTTCTGAATCTGCCATCATCCATTATGCCATTTATACATCCACAGCACACCGGACTTCATGAGGCGTGCAATGCGGCCTGTTACTGTACGGTCTGCGAGATAAGCGAAGCCTTGTTTCTTGCCTAGAGAACCCAGGAATCCTTTCAGCTTGATCTCAGGCATCGTTTCAGGAAGTTCTTCACCTTTCCAGCGCATCTTAAGAACTTTGACTATCTGTTCCGCCTGCTCTTCAGCAAGCTGCGCAGAAGGCGCCATCGGCAAAGCTGCACAATCTCCTACGACATAGATATTCTCATTGGCAGGCAATTGGTGGTATTGGTTAATAACTACGCGCCCGATTGAATCACTCTCAAGCCCCAGTTCCCGAACCGGTTTAACCGGTTGGATACCCGCCGTCCAAACAACTGCATCAACAGGGATCGTCTCTTCATGGTTATATAGAAGATTCGGCTCCACTTTTGTGATATTGGAGTTTGAAACAACATCAACGTTATGGCTGTCAAACCACTTTTTCACGAAATTGCTCAAGCGTTCCGGGAAATCGCGCAAAATACGTGGACTGCGGTCAAATAACTTGATCTGCAAATCTTCACGGCTTTCACGAAGTTCACTCGCCAGTTCGATTCCACTTAGTCCCGCTCCAACTATTCCAACAACAGCATTTGCCGGCAAGCCTAAAAGGGCCTGATAAGTCTGCCTTGACTGTCCGATTGTCTGTATACTGTATGTGTATTGATCTGCACCGGGAACGCTATGGTATTTATCTTCACAACCCAGTCCAATAACCAAATCGTCAAAGTCGATTCGTTGGCCGTTTTCCATGAATATGCATTTTTCATCAATGCCGATTTCAAGAATTTCGCCATTGACGATTTTTAAGCGCTCATGCTCCGGAAAATCAACCCGAACATCCTGATCAGATTCTGTACCGGCAGCCAAAGCGTAAAATTCTGTTTTCATGCTGTGGAATGGCGTACGGTCGATTAATGTGATTTCGACATCCTGTGGCAAACTGCTGGGCAATAAACGAAGCAATATTCTCATATTGCCGTAACCGCCGCCTAATAAGACTAGTTTTCGCATAAAAATCTCCTTTAACTTTCATCTGTCTACTACTATCTCATTTAGCATTATATCGGATTGTGATAAGTTTCACAATAACTCCAGAAGAAATCAAATAATTGACTTTCCCCCTGAAAAAAGGTAGGATTTCGAAGTAGCGAGGTGACCTAAATGAATCCGATTGTTGAATTTTGCGTCAGCAATATCGTAAACGGGGCCCAGGAAGCTTTTGAAAAACTCGATCGGGATCCAAATCTCGATGTGTTGGAATATGGCTGCCTGAGTTATTGTACTAAATGCGCCGAAACCCTGTATGCCTTAGTGAACGGCGAAATCGTCGAAGCAGATACACCCGAAGAACTGACACGCAAAGTGTATGAGTTTATAGAAGAAAACCCATTGTTTTAAGCCATCATTCCGATGGCTTTTTTATATTTCCCAAAAACTGAGGTTTTCAATTGCATAGGTAGGAGAAACTTCTTTTTTAATAGCCTCTTCCATTGGTGTTACGCCAGTATTGACATGAATTGTATCTATCCCGAAGCGGATTCCTGCCTGAATATCGGTATCGTAGTTATCCCCGACCATTACCATTCCCTCTTTATCGCAACCATTTTCATATTGTATCGCTTCGAGCATATGCATTTCCGGTTTGCCGATGAATACAGGTTCTACCCCTGTTGACGAAGAAACCACTTTCGTAAAAGCGCCGTTGCCAGGCATAAAGCCCCTTTCAGATGGAAAGGCCAAATCCCGGTTTGTCGATAGAAAGACCGCCCCTTTACGGACTTCCAGGCAGGCGGTCGCCAGTTTCTGAAAGTTGATGTTCCGGTCAATACCCATTAGGACGATATCCGCATCTTCATAAACCCTTTCAATTCCTTCACTCTTAAGCGCTTCTTCCACGCCGTCTGTGCCGATCATAAAAACTTTCTTTCCCGGATACCATCTTTTGATGTATTTTGCTGCTGCAATTGCTGAAGTCATAATATGGTCAGCAGGTGACACGATACCAAACGACTCCAGCTTTTCTGCAAATTGCTGCTGAGTCATGGATGCATTATTCGTTACATAATAAGGTTCCATGCCCTTCTTTTGAAGGCGGTGAATAAAATCGGCAGTTTCAGGTATCAATTCACTGCCTCTAAATACCGTACCATCCAAATCAAGGCAATAAACATTATAGTCCTTCATTTTTTGCCTCAGGGATAAATGCTGATACCGGTCCAAGCTCATGGACTAGATAATGCTCCACTTTGGGGCCGAACGATTCCAATTCAGTAATAGCACCGTTCAGAACTTCAATAATTTTTGCATGATCCATCTTCATAAAATCACGCACCAACGATTTCCGTAAACCGATCACCCTTTTCAAAGGCGCATCCATTTCAGGCGAAATCACTCCTTCATCAGTTAAAATATCTATGATGTCATCATAACTGCCGGGATCTCTCATGATGAATCCATCAATCATGCTATTGCCGACATCTATGATGGATTCGACGATGTTATGCGTAAGCCGCTCCAATGCCAATTGGTCTTCGAGGCTGTTCCATTCCGATTTGGTTTTATATAACTCCAATAAGGAATTCATATAAGCGATTGTTTCTGTAATTTTGCTGCGGTCAATAAAATACATGTGTAACCCTCCAACAGGTATAGTTTCTATCTATATATTATCATTACCTATAATAGCATATTGGCATAAAAAAACCCCGCTGCATCATGCTTCCGCAACGGGATTTTCCTGTGTTGACTGATCGGTTTGTTCTTCTTCTGTTTGATCTGCGGCTTCCTGTTCAGGCTCAGGCGCTTTGCCGACTTTCTTGATGACGAAATAAGCACAGCCGAAATTGCAGTATTCATATAAATAATCCTGCAAAGTGCTGATTTTGGTGTCATAGCTGGCTTTATGGTTGGTGTCTTCAAAGAAGCCCTTCAACCGCAGCTGGCCATAGCCCCAATCTCCAAGTATGTAATCATACTTGCCTAAAATCTCACTATACCGGTTATTTATGGCTTCTTCCTGAAATCCTTCACGGTAATCGATGACAATTTCATAATTCCACTGGTCTATCGTAATCAAAATATTCACCATCCATTTACTTTAGCCTTCAGGCAAAGGCTTGTTTTTCACTGGCGCATTGCAAACAATCTCCTTTTGAAAACCTGGAAGCCTGTCAACCATTCTCTTTCCCAAATGTACCATAAAGCCGCTAGCCTAACAAGGAACAGTCCTGCCAAAACAAAAACCCTGGAAACATGAAGTTTCCAGGGTTTTTATTATTCTTTACATCAAGCTGCGTTATCTGCCTTATTCTTTTTACCGCTTCGTACTGCATTAAAAATACTGGCAGCCAAACCGCCCCATAAAAGCACCATACCGATAATCATAACTACGATTGCGCTTACTTCCATAGCGTTAACCCCCTTATTTTTCTTCTTCGAATTGCGCATGGCTCTTATGCCATTTGCCGAGTGAGAACAAGATTCCTAAGATTAAAGCACCAGCTGCTACAGCGACGCCTCCGAATAATGTAAACATATCGGAATAGCCTTCATAGTTACCTGTTTCTGTTTCAAATCCTTTAAGGATATTAAGTCTCAGCAATCCGAACATCATATAACCCAACACGATTGGAGTTATGACCCCAAGGCTGAATTTCCACCAGCCACCAAGCTGGATGTCAGAAATTGCATTTGCATGATTTTTAAGGTTATCTGCTTTACGCAGAACCCATACAACCATGACAACTTCAATAAGACCGACTGCTGCAACACCAAATTGGTTGATGTAGTAATCTGCAAGGTCAAGGAAGTAAAGACCGCCTTGAGTAGCGAACAGAATGGAAATTAATGCAGCCAATCCGCCACCGAAAGCAACCGCTTTGCGGCGTGAAGTTCCGAATTTCTCAGAAATTGCTGCTACATACGTTTCTGTGATTGACATCAAGGAAGTTAATCCTGCAAGAGTCAATGACAGGAAGAACAGGACACCGAAGAGTCCATTCAATCCTGGGAACTGGTTGATGATTTGCGGGAATACCACAAATGCCAAACCGACTCCGCCAGCTGCTACGTCAGCTACTTCTACACCGGATTGCGCCGCCATGAAGCCGAGTGCAGCGAATACCCCAATCCCTGCAAGCAACTCAAAGCTTGAGTTGGCAAATCCGGTAATGAAAGCGTTATTTGTGATATCCGATTTTTTCGGAAGATAACTTGAATAAGTTATCATTATGGCAAAGGCTACGGATAAACTGAAGAAAATATGTCCGTAAGCAGCAACCCAAACCGACGGATCCATGATGGCATCAAAATTCGGTTCGAAGAATGCGTTTAGACCCATCATCGCACCATCCAAAGTAACAGCGCGGATAACAATAATAAGGAAGATGACCACCAATGTCGGAATGAAAATCCGGTTGGCAGCTTCAATCCCTTTCTTGACTCCAGCTAAAAGAATTCCAAGAGTGATAGCCCATACCAGCGCTAGCGGGATAAAAATACCCCAGACGATATCGCCGGTTTGTCCCGGGACGTCTCCAAGCTGCAGAAAATCTGCAAACAAGAATGTTTCTGTGTCAGTGCCCCATGCCTGGTTAATTGCAAAAATCGTATATCGCATTGCCCAGGCGATGATGACTGCATAATAAACGGATATGACGAATGATACGATTACTGCCCACCAGCCCAGCCATTCCGCTTTCTTGCCGCTCATGCGGAAGAATGATAATGGCGCTGATCCACGGTATCTGTGCCCGATGGTGAATTCTAAGATTAGAATCGGTATCCCTGCAGTTAACAGAGCGAATAAGTACGGTATAAAGAATGCTCCTCCACCATTTTCATAGGCCACATACGGAAAGCGCCAAATGTTTCCCAAACCGATTGCCGAGCCGACTGCCGCCATGATAAAACCGGCGCGTGTCCCCCATTGCGAACGTTCCATAATTTCTCCCCCTCTTTACGAACTTCCAATTCTCTTACAGAAAAATGGGAAGTTTGTATATTTTCAGATTATTATTTAATCTAAAAATAGTATACCGAGCGGGTAGTTCAAAGTAAAGACGATTTCATATATTTTTTTAAAAAAACTATTCCTATAATAATAAAAAAACGGAGAGGAATTCTCTCCGCTTTCTATTTACTGAGCATTTCTGGCTCTTTCAAGTGTAGTTGTTCTTTGTGACCAAACCACAAATAGTATTGTAAGGATAATAACAACAGCCAATAAAGACCATAAAAGCGAACCAGTAAGACCTATGACCAAATACCCTACTGCCGCGATTGCCGCAGCTGTCAATGCATAAGGAAGCTGTGTAGCGACGTGGTCCATATGATTACTTCCTGCGCCAGTCGAGGACAAGATTGTCGTGTCTGAAATCGGTGAACAATGGTCACCGAAAACCGCACCTGCAAGAACTGCTGACAAAGATGCCAATAATAATTCCGGTGCAGCTTCAATCATGATGGTTCCGGCAATCGGCAACAGGATACCGAATGACCCCCACGATGTACCGGTTGAAAACGCCATTACTCCCGCCAGAAGGAATAGCATGACCGGAAGAACTGAAACTGGAATATTACCATCACTCACAATTCCCGCAAGATAAGTGCCTGTCTCAAGTGCGCCGATAAGGTAAGTCAGAGACCAGGCGAAAATCAGAATCAGGACAGCTCCCATCATCGATTTGATCCCTGCCCAGATTCCTTTGCCGATCCATCCGGCATTGGCAGTTTCGTTTTTGTTCATTTGCAGCAAATACAGAACGATGGATGTAATTGTTCCTAAAAGTCCACCAACCAGCAATGATAGAGGAACATCGGTGTTTTCAAATATCAGCCAGATATCCAGCTGCTGACCGGCATTTTGATAACCCGTCCACAGCATTGCGGCGATTGTTCCTGCAACCAACACGAGGATTGGAAGCAGTAGATCAAGTACACGCCCATGGGAATGGGACGGGAATTCTTCTTTCATTTCTCCTGGAATCGATTTCTCAGGATCATAAAGCTGTCCGTTCTCGATAGCATTCACTTCGTGCTTTTTCATTTCACCGAAATCTACATCACGGTAAGCTACGAAAAATACGATGGCGAGTGCCGCGATAACATAAAAGTTCATCGGCGCCATCCATAGGAATGCTTCCAAAGCCGAATATTCCACGAATGTTTGACCTGCGAGAATCGTTGCGATGATCCCAATGATTGCTGCGCCCCAACTTGAAACCGGTGAAACCACGCAGACAGGAGCTGCAGTGGAATCGATGAAATAAGCGAGTTTCGCACGTGACACCTTGTAGCGGTCGGTTATTGGGCGAGCAACCTGTCCGACTGCCAGTGCATTGAAATAATCATCGATGAAGATAAGAATACCAAGCGCTACCGTAAGCATTTTTGCCCCGCGGCGGGATTTGACCCGTTTTGAAGCCCAGTCGGCAAAAGCGTGGCTTCCTCCGGACAAACTGACGAATGCAGTAATTATACCCAGCAATAGCAAGAATAGAAGAATAAAGACATTATATGCGTTAAAGCCTTCATCCCAGAAAATTACCTGAAATGATGTAAATAATTCCTGCAGTGTACCAACTGGGGCAAATGATGTTAAAATGAGCGCCGCCGAAATGATACCTACACCCAGTGATAAAAGTACCCGCCGTGTCAGCAACACCATTACGATTGCGATAATCGGCGGCAGGATCGAGAAGATCGTGTTTTCCATGAATAGTTTCCTCCTATTTTTTGATGGAATAGAATGGAGAAAAAAAGCCGGCTCTATCCTAAGGGATAAGTCGGCTTTCTACAATTCGTCTGTGCGGTAAAACATCAAACAACCCTGTAGCTCTCCATTTATGCAAGCATAAATGACAGTGGCATCCCTATTAAGGATGCCCCCAGCCTCACTTCCCGGTGACAACGGAAAATGGACTTCGGCAAAACCGCCTTTCAAATATGATCATCGCTGTCACGCTCACATATTTTACTGATCGGTTTTGCAGCCTCTACCCATCGATATACAATTCTTTGTTAGCATATACTAAAATTGTCTTAAAATCAAGGTCAATTTCAGACCGGACAGTCCACTTACTGCACTGTATTGCGCGAGAAATAATCGCTGAAGACGTCCCGGATAAACTCCGGCATGAAATAGGTTTTCGGAGAACGCTTGAATTCCGGAAAGAAATAACCGAAAGTAAACATGTCCAACGTGATGAGCCTATACACTCTGTTACTGTCTGCAAGCTTATTATTGATATATAACTGATGATTGTCCATATCCATTCCTGTACGGATCATCTTCCCAAAAACAGCACCTCTGAAGCCCAGGCCTTTCAATTCAAGCTGCGGCCATTCGGAGTTCATCGACTGGAGATAAATTTCCTTCAATTCCGCGCCGGTCAGTTCGATCATACACGGATTGATGGGATGCGGCAGCATCCGGTGGAAATCGTAACGGGTGATTTCGCCAAGCGGCATATCTTCCATAAACAAGCCGGCATTGAATAGCGCACAATCCGCTCCCGAAAATTCAATCATGGCCTTTCCGAATAACTGAGCCATCTCCGACTCCTTAAACCATTCGGCTTTGAGGGCTGCATCGTTATAGAATACAGCATCCCTCATCAAATCTTTTCCATTCTCCCGCAGCTTTTGGTCATAGCTTTCATCCGGATTATCCAATTTCTCTGTTTCAATTAAATACGCTTTTTTCTTTTTTAAATCTTCATCTATAATAACGTGGCCAAGATAAGCTCCAAACTTACCTGCAGCTCCGAGCAGCACATTGCCGATCATTTTACCATCATGAAAAATATGATGGGTATGCGCACCTAATATCAAATCAATTTCCGGACAGCTCTCAGCAAGTAGTTCGTCTTCCCTTATCCCAAGATGTGATAAACAGACGATAAAGTCCGTATCTGCTTTAATCTGTTCTACCGATTGAAGTATGGATTCCCTTGCAGCAGTCACTTTCCAGCCTAATCTTTCATAAAAAGGAGTGAATTCAGCAGTGGCACCGACAAGACCGATCCGTTTTCCTTCAGATGTCCGAATAATTTTATGCGGCTTCGCCCAATCCGGCCGATCACCGTTTTCAGCTAAGAGATTGGATAGGATAATATCAAAATTCGCATCCTTATATAAATCATCCAATTCCTCTTTTGACAAAGTAATGCCTTCATTATTGCCTATCGTTACTGCATCATAACCAGCTTCATTCAACAATTCCACATTCCCTTTTCCTGCTGTCCCTTCTGTATAAGGGTGAGAACGGTCCACATGATCTCCGATATCCAAAATAAGACAGAAATCACCCATTTCTTCGTGCCAGCGCTTCCGTTCAGCCAAAAAAGCATGGATACTGGGCCAATTGCCAAAATGGCTGTGCAGATCATTTGTGTGATATATATGAATAGTTTCAGCCATTTTAAAACACCTCTTTATTGCCTCTCGTTAAAATTCCTCTTCAAAAAGATCCATTTGTTTCGGTGCAAGATCTTCGAAGGTCAAGTCATTCATTTGCCGGAATTGTTTTGCATCTCCTGCAGCATGGCCGCCGGAGTTGTTATTAAAAATGACATACACATTGTCAGCCTGTTCCGCCAGCTTATTTGCTGCCTTGCTGATTTCCGTTAATTCTTCGTCGTTGTAATCGTATAAATAGCGGACTTCCCGCCAGTTCTTTGAGTTCCCCACGTTCTGCCATCCGTGAACATTGCGACCATGGAGACGGAACAAGACTTTATCTTTTCTTGTTGAAACAGGCACCAGTGGAATTGATCCATCGCCCGCCTGCGGTTCATCACAAACAGAATGGATCAAATTATGTTCCCGAAGAAATTCAAAGGTTTTTTCCCGGAATCCCTCAGCGTACCAAGATTGATGGCGAAATTCGATCGCCAAATCAAATTCACTTAACTTGTTCGTTATCCGCCTTATCTCGTCCACGTTTTCTTTGACACAATCAAACCAAGGCGGAAATTGCAGCAAGACCATCGCTAGCTTGCCGGCTTCCTTCAGCGGCCTGATGGATTTTATATAGGCTTCATACATTTCCTCTTCTGTATCAAAAGGGTTTTCTCCGCGTAAATGTCCGGTCATCGCCTGATATGCTTTAACAATAAACTGAAAAGAATCAGGTGTCTCGGCAATCCATTTTCTTATATTTCTTTCGGGTTGCACGGCATAAAAAGAAGAATCCAATTCCACGATTGGAAAATGCCCTGTGTAATCAGTCAATCTGTCTTTTTGCTTAGATCCCGGACTGTAAACATCCGGATGATCTCCCCAACCCGTTAATCCAGCGTAAATCATTCCGCCACCTCCGAGATACTGTTAGTTAAATGATAGCATAGAAAAAATAGAACGTCCTATCCCAGCTTTACCCGTATATGGCAGAAAAAAATCCCCATTGCTTTTTAGCAATGGGGATTTGTTAAAGAATTTATTAACCGATTGAACCTTCCATTTCGAACTTGATCAAACGGTTCATTTCAACCGCATATTCCATTGGAAGTTCTTTTGTGAATGGCTCGATGAAGCCCATAACGATCATTTCAGTAGCTTCCTGTTCAGAAACGCCACGGCTCATCAAGTAGAACAATTGCTCTTCGGATACTTTTGAAACTTTCGCTTCATGTTCCAAAGATACATTGTCGTTCAGGATTTCATTGTATGGGATCGTATCAGATGTGGACAGGTTGTCCATGATCAACGTATCACATTCAATGTTCGAACGGGCTCCGTCAGCTTTACGGCCGAAGCGGACAATCCCGCGGTACGAAACTTTACCGCCCTGTTTCGAAATTGATTTCGAAACGATGGAAGATGAAGTATTCGGTGCCATGTGGATCATTTTAGCGCCCGCATCCTGGTGCTGGCCTTTGCCTGCGATTGCAATTGATAATGTCATACCGCGTGCGCCTTCACCGCGAAGGTAAACTGCAGGGTATTTCATCGTCAATTTAGAACCGATATTCCCATCGATCCATTCCATTGTGCCATTGGCATCAACAAACGCACGTTTTGTAACAAGGTTATAGACGTTGTTTGCCCAGTTCTGGATTGTTGTGTAACGGCAATAAGCGTCTTTTTTAACGATGATTTCAACTACAGCAGAGTGCAGTGAATTCGTCGTATAAACCGGTGCTGTACAGCCTTCTACGTAATGAACGCTCGCGCCTTCATCCACGATGATCATCGTACGCTCGAACTGCCCCATGTTTTCCGAGTTGATACGGAAATAAGCTTGCAGCGGAGATTCAACTTTAACATTTGGCGGAACATAAATGAATGAGCCGCCTGACCAAACAGCTGTGTTTAGAGCCGCGAATTTATTGTCGGCAGCCGGAATGACTGTCTGGAAGTATTCGCGGAACAAGTCTTCGTTTTCACGAAGTGCAGCATCTGTATCTTTAAAGATGATGCCCATGTCTTCAAGTTCAACTTTCATGTTGTGGTAGACAACTTCTGATTCATACTGTGCAGAAACACCTGCAAGGTATTTTTGTTCCGCTTCCGGGATACCTAATTTATCAAAAGTCTGTTTGATTTCATCCGGTACTTCATCCCATGAAGTTTGGCTGGCTTCCGATGGTTTAACGTAATAAGTGATTTCGTCAAAATTCAACGGTGCCAGATCGCCACCCCATTGTGGCATTGGCATAGAATAAAACAATTTAAGAGCTTTCAAACGAGATTCAAGCATCCATTCAGGCTCGCTCTTGATATTAGAAATTTCTCTGACGATATCTTCAGTCAATCCGCGTTTTGAGCGGAAAATCGAGACGTCTTTGTCATGGAACCCGTATTTATAATCACCGATTTCAGGCATTTTTTTAGCCATTATCGTTCCTCCGTTCTTGTGTTACGATTTTTCTTGCTCGTGCACACCTTTTTCCATGGCTTTCCAGGCTAGAGTAGCACATTTGATGCGTGCCGGGAATTGTGAAACTCCTTGCAGCGCTTCAATATCGCCCAGATCCTCAGACTCATCATACTCTTTACCGAGCATCATGTCAGAAAAAGTTTTAGAAAGCCCAAGAGCCGTTTCCACATCTTTTCCTTTGACTGCCTGTGTCATCATTGACGCAGAGGCCATGGAAATCGAACAGCCTTCACCATCGAATTTTGCATCTTTCACGATGCCGTCTTCAACCTGCAAAGTCAGATGAATACGGTCTCCGCATGTCGGGTTGTTCATTTCGATGTTAATGCTGTCGTTTTCAATGGTGCCTTTATTCCGTGGCGTTTTATAATGGTCCATAATTACAGACCGATACAATTGATCTAAGTTTTTAAAAGACATCGTTGAAATACTCCTTTGCAGAGCGTAATCCTTCTACAAGACGGTCGATATCCGATTCGTCATTATAGACGTAGAAGCTTGCACGGGCTGTAGCGGTAACTTTCAGCCATTTCATCAATGGCTGCGCACAATGATGGCCTGCACGGACAGCAATGCCGCTCATATCCAGCACCGTCGCCACATCATGCGGATGGACATCATTCAAATTGAATGTGACGATGCCTGCGCGCTTAGTTGGATCTTTTGGCCCGTATATTTCAAGGCCCTCGATTCCGCTCATTTTTTCCATGGCATACGCTGCCATTTTATGTTCATGCTTTTCGATTTCGTTCAAACCGATTTCATTAAGAAAATCGATTGCGGCTCCAAGTCCCACTGCACCGGCTATTATAGGCGTGCCACCTTCGAATTTCCATGGAAGCTCTTTCCAAGTCGAATCGTAAAGGCCAACAAAATCAATCATTTCGCCACCGAACTCGACCGGCTCCATTTCGTTCAATAAAGCTTTCTTTCCATATAATACACCTATTCCAGTCGGGCCTACCATTTTATGGCCCGAAAAAGCAAAGAAATCACAGTCCAATTGCTGGACATCAATTTTCAGGTGAGGAGCAGCCTGTGCCCCGTCAACCACCATTACAGCACCATTGTCATGGGCGATGCGTGCAACTTCCTTTACCGGATTCATCGTTCCGAGAACATTTGAAACATATACCATCGAAACAATCTTAGTCCGTTCAGTAACAGCCGCTTGCACTTGTTCCAAAGAAATGGTTCCATCTTCTTCAAGTTCAATATATTTGAGAATCGCTCCACGCTCTTTTGCCAACTGCTGCCACGGGATAATATTTGAGTGATGTTCCATATAAGTGATGACAATTTCATCGCCTTCATTGACATTGGCACGTCCGTAGCTTTGTGCTACAAGATTTATGGCCGTTGTCGTCCCACGAAGAAAGACGATTTCTTCCGTGGAACTGGCATTGATGAATTTTTGCACCTTTTCACGGGCGCCTTCATATTTTTCCGTGGCACGGTTGCCAAGAGTATGGACGCCGCGATGCACATTTGAATTATCGAATTTATAATAATTCTCCAGCGCTTCAATTACCTGCACTGGTTTCTGTGATGTTGCAGCGCTGTCCAGATAGACAAGCGGGTTGCCGTTGATTTCTTGGTTCAATATAGGAAAATAGCTTTTTATCTCTTTACTGATCATTAGCGGACTTTCCTTTCGATAACCTCCGTCAATTGCTTTTTAACGCCTTCGATTGGCAGCACATTAACAACTGGCGCCAAGAAACCGTGAATAACAAGACGTTCAGCTTCTTGTTTAGTAATGCCTCGGCTCATCAGATAATAGAGTTGAAGCGGATCTACACGGCCAACAGATGCTGCGTGGCCTGCTGTAACATCATCTTCGTCGATCAACAGAATCGGGTTTGCGTCGCCGCGAGCATTTGGGCTAAGCATCAATACACGCGATTCCTGTTCCGCATTCGATCTTGTTGCACCATGTTCAATCTTACCGATACCATTGAAAATAGCCGAAGAAGAATCTTTCATAACACCATGCTTCAAAATTTGCCCATCGGAATCTTTGCCCCAATGTACAACTTTTGTTGTAAAGTTCTGTTTTTGGCTTCCCCGTCCGACTACGACAGTTTTCGTATCGCCAATCGAGTTATCGCCTACTAGATGCGTAACATTTTCAGAGATAGTGTCGCTGTCATTCATCAGTCCAAGCGCCCACTCAAGTTTCGCATCACGCGCAACAACACCGCGGCGGTTCACATAAGTCGTGAACCCTTCTGCAAGAACATCAACTGCGCCATAAGTGATTTGTGCGTTATCTTCAGCAAATACTTCTGAAACGATATTCGCTAAACCATTTGATTTTGCAACAGTTGAGAAGTAGTTCTCAACATAGGTAACTTTACTGCTTGTATCCGCAACAACGATAACGTGGTTGAATAATGAAGCTTCTGCATCGTCATGATAGAACACGACTTGAACCGGTTCTTCAACTTCAACGTTTTTCGGAACGTAAAGGAATGCTCCACCGTTCATCAATGCAGCGTGCAAAGCAGTCAATTTATGCTCATCAGCTTTTACGCCGTTTGTCATGAAGTATTTTTTCACCAGGTCGCCATGTTCACGAAGTGCTGTGAAAATGTCTGTCAAGATTACACCTTTAGCAGCCAAGTCTTCTGAAATCCGCGAAAACGCCGGTGTATTATTGTGCTGGATATAAAGATTTTTTTGCTCAAGGTCTACAATCGTTTTGACATCTTCCGTCAAATCTTCAATAGAAGCAAATGTAGAGCTTTTTACTGTGTGAACCGGATAATCTGTAAAATTCCAGTTCAGGATTTTTGTTTTATCTGGTTTTGGAAGCGGCAATGTTTCCGCTTCTGCAAACGAGCGAAGGCGCAACTCGGTAAACCATGAAGGTTCACCATTCATCTCTGAAAAGGAGCGCAGCTCTTGCTCGGTCATTTTTAAATTTGTTTCAACCGTCATGCCAGTCTCTCCCTTCAATTATGCTTGTCCTACTGTCTCGTCTTCAATTCCAAGTTCTTGCTTGATCCAGTCATAGCCTTCAGCTTCCAATTTATGCGCAAGTTCTGCTCCGCCTGATTTAACAACGCGGCCCTGCATCATAACGTGGACATGGTCCGGCGTGATGTAATTCAATAGACGCTGATAGTGAGTAATGATCAGGCAGCCGAAATCTTCGCCTTTCATTTGGTTGATGCCGTCAGAAACGACTTTCAAAGCGTCAATATCCAAACCGGAGTCAATTTCATCCAAAACAGCGATTGTCGGTTTGATCATCATCATTTGAAGGATTTCATTGCGTTTCTTTTCTCCGCCTGAGAAGCCTTCATTCAAGTAACGCTGCGCCATGTCCTGATCCATATCAAGGACTTCCATTTTGCTGTCAAGTTCGCGGATGAATTTCATCAATGAAATCTCATCGCCTTCTTCGCGGCGTGCGTTCATGGCAGAGCGCATGAAGTCAGCATTTGTTACTCCAGAAATTTCGCTTGGGTATTGCATTGCAAGGAAAAGTCCAGCGCGTGCACGCTCGTCAACTTCCATATCCAAAACGTCTTCTCCGTCCAAAGTGATGGAACCAGACGTTACTTCATATTTCGGGTGGCCCATGATAGCAGAAGCCAATGTTGATTTACCTGTACCGTTCGGACCCATGATTGCATGAATCTCGCTTGTATTAATAGTTAAGTTTACACCTTTTAAAATCTCTTTACCTTCGATTTCAACGTGTAAATCCTTGATGACCAAAGTTGACATGTAAATACCTCCATATAGTTAATGTTGAACGGATAACCATTCTTAATTAGTATCATTCTAATCTTAACCGATATTGACTGCTCTGGCAAATCATTAAACCGGGTTTGCAAACCAGGCTGAAACAATTTAAAACTCTGTATTTTTAAAGTGCCGAACGATTATTTCAAAAAAAAAGTTAATTATTTTCATTTTCAATGAATGGGATTTAATTGAGAATGGCTTTCAGTAAGAAAATCCAGTAGACCTTGGCAACCAACCTGATTGTGCCAGCCTAATTTGAGTGAGTAAGCTTCCTTCGCAATTGAAAAAAGCCGATGCACAAGGCATCGGCTTTACTATCAGCTTTCAACTGAATTTATTTTATATATCACGGTGTACTTGACGCTCTAACTGAGAAACAATTCTTTGGCTGTCATTGTAATCCATATCTCTTCGTTGTTCCACTTCAATTATCTTTCCCGGATCGTTCTGATACTCATTGATTCCAAAACCATGTGCATTTCTAAATGCCTGTTCCATTTTCTCAGTATGCTCGATACCGTTTGACTCGATAATAAATCATTCCTTTCAAATTTTCTTACAGTAACCATTATACCCCAATGAAATTGCCATAAACGTAAAATGAACTAATTTGTCTGAAAATGGACCTATCGTCATAGTTTATGGAAAATATAAGAAAAAGCCTGACATCTGTATGTCAGGCTTTGTTTTTCTTCTGAATTTATTATTTTACTTCATTTTGAATACTGGAAGGAATCAATTCATGCTCTTCCAGGATAGAGTTGAAAATTTCATCTGCTTCTGCGAATTTTTCATTTGCAGCTTCAAGTGAGGTTTCTTCTTCAGCAAGGGCAGCAGCTTTCATATCGTATGATTCTGAAATCATGCCAAGTGCTGACTCGATGTCTTCTTTTTTATCATTTAATGCTTCTGGAATTTCAATTCCTTCAACCGCTTGGGAAGCTTCTTCAGCAGAACTTGCAGCCGCTTCTTTCACCGCTGTCAATTCATCGCCTTCAGGTAGAATCCCTTCTTCCTGCTGCTGTTCAAAAGTATTCAAATCGCCGTCCACTTCGTTGATCGTATTAGGCACAGCCATATAAAATCTCATCAATTCTTTTTTCACTTCAGCATTGTCTGTTGAAGCCGTTTCGCCAGCAGATGAATCTGTCGTTTCAGTCGTTTCTTCAGAACTGCAAGCACTTAAAAAAAGAAATGAAGATAAACCGATAACCAATAATTTTTTCATGGTGTTTCCTCCCTATTCTCAATACTTCGATATATTACCATAGCTTAATCGAAGAGTATAGAGAATAGAAAATAGCCGAAATCCATAGAATTCTGTCACTTTTCTAAACTTTCCGTCCGTTTGTCAACCGGTCGACAATATTGGTCAACGCGCCATCGCCGGTAACATTCGCGGCTGTTCCGAAACTGTCCTGAGCCATATAAAGTGCAATCATCAACGCCACCATCGTCGCATCGAAACCGAGCATGCTTTGAAGCAAGCCGATAGCCGCCATGACTGCGCCACCCGGTACTCCGGGAGCAGCTATCATCGTAACCCCAAGCATCAGGATAAACGGAAAGAAGGAGCCGAATTCAGGTGTTTGGCCAGTAAGCAGAACAACTCCGATCGCACAGGATACAAGTGTAATCGTACTGCCTGATAAATGGATTGTTGCAAAAAGAGGAACAGAGAAATCAGCAATTCGCTCATCTGCACCTGTTTTACGCGCCTGGCGAAGAGTAACCGGAATCGTCGCAGCAGATGACTGTGTACCAAGTGCTGTGAAATAAGCCGGCATCATCGTCTTAAGCAGTTTGAATGGATTCTTTTTCACCAAAGTACCAGCAGTAGTGTATTGAATGAGCAGCATCAGCCAATGCAAGATGATGATCATAACAAATACAATTCCGAATAACGATAGGATTTCCATTACCGCTCCGCCATATGCCATGTTGGCAAAAATGCCGAAAATATAGAAAGGCAATAGTGGAATGATGATAATCGAGATCGTTTTCTCAATAATTGCCTGGAATTCATCAAAGAAGGAAATCATTGTTTTACTGCCTGTTGAGGCCATTCCGATTCCAAGAAGAAATGCAAGGATCAAAGCGGACATTACACCAAACAACGGGGCCATTTCCAACTCGATAAACGTTTTAGCCAAGGCATGTTCAGGATCGTCCAGGCTTGTAAGTGCCCGTCCTTCCATAAAACCAGGAAGAATAAGCATAGCTGCGCCGAATGCAAAAACACCGGCAAGGACCGTCGAACTGTATGCAACCAGTGTTGAAACCCCCAGCAGCTTGCCGGACCCTTTACCCAATTTCGCAATTCCAGGTGCGATAAATCCGAGAATGATCAGCGGCACGATAAAGTTCAAGAAATTGCCGAAGATGGACGTGAAAGTAGCAAATAACCTGACAATATTTTCTGAAGCAATGGAACCAATTAAAACTCCCAATACAATTGCCACAATAATTCTTGGCAGTAAACCGAATTTAAACTTCATTGCATGTCCCCCCTATGTGTACAAATGCTTTTGTAATAGATATCAAACTACCACAGAAAGTGAAATAAGATAAGCCATTTGAAAATACACGGAATATTACATCATTTAACTATATCAAAATAATCATTATCCATAGTTTATCTTTCCTAATTAATTGCATACTTTTTACCAATCTCCCGATAACGTACAAAAAGCATCCCGAAGGATGCTTTTGTTTTTCTTTGTCCAGACTCCCACCGCCCAGCTATGAGGTCAAGACCACTCCGCTGGACTGCTTATAACTATGTTGCTCCTGCATCGCTGCGCTAGCTTCGTCGCAAAGAGATGGCCCAAATTCTATTTGGCCCATCTCTTCACAGTCGCTTTTCTGTAAATTAGTCAACCGGTACTACAGAGCCGCCCCATTCTTCCAAGATGAAATCCTGAATTTCCTGGGATTTAAGAGCTTCTACCAACGCTTGTACCTCTTCATTGTCTTCATCGCCTGAACGAACTGCGATAATATTTACATATGGTGAATCTGAATCTTCAAGTGCGATTGAATCTTCCTGCGGGTTAATGCCGGCGTCGATTGCGTAGTTGGAGTTGATCAGTACTGCATCTCCTTCACCCTGTTCATACATTTGTACCAATAGAGCCGCTTCGTAATCTGTTTCAAATTGCAGATCTTTCGGGTTTTCAGTAATATCACTTACTTCAGCTTTTGTTTTGTCGATGTCTTCAGCTAAAGTGATCAATCCCTGAGCTTCTAACATAGAAAGAATACGCCCGTGGTCAGCTACTGAACTGCTCATTAAAATAGTAGCGCCTTCTGGAAGCTCTTCTAAAGAATCATATTCCTGCGAGTAAACGCCGATTGGTTCGATGTGGATACCGCCGGCATTTGCAAAATCATAACCGTGCTCTTCCATTTGAGATTCGAAGTAAGGAATATGCTGGAAGTAGTTAGCGTCAATTTCGCCGGAATCCAAATCTTCATTCGGGAATATATAATCCTGATACGTTTCGATTTGCAGTTCGATCCCCTGCTCTTCCAGGATCGGCTGTACCTGTTCCAAAATCTCTGCGTGCGGCACATTTGAAGCCCCGACTTTAATCGTGCTTGTTTCGCTTTCTCCAGATCCGCCGTTGCTTGAGTCAGTTCCAGTTTCATTGCTGTCGCTGCCGCATCCTGCAAGTGCTAGTGTTGCCAATAAAGTTCCTGTTAAAAGTTTTTTCATAATGTGTAATCTCCCTTTTCTCTGTAGTTGTTTTTTATGTCAACGGAAATTCCGTCATCAACGTTTGTCTGCTTTTTTAGTTAACGCATCACCGATAAATTGGATGATGAATACGATGATCAAAATTAAAATAGTAGCCATTAATACAACGTCCGGGCGGCTGCGCTGGAATCCATCCAGGAATGCCAAAGTTCCAAGTCCGCCAGCACCAATGACCCCAGCCATTGCAGTATATCCAACCAATGCAATGGAAGTGACCGTAATCCCTGAAATCAAAGCGGGTTTTGATTCCGGCAATAAGACTTTCCGGATAATGGTCCCTGTTGTGGCTCCCATCGACCGAGCGGCTTCAATGACACCTTTGTCGATTTCCTGGAAAGCAATCAGAACCAGCCTCGCATAGAATGGAGCTGCCCCGATAATCAATGCCGGCAATGCGGCGTTCGGTCCCCGAATGGTTCCGATCAGGAAGCTTGTGAAAGGAATCAGCAAAATGATCAAAATGATAAACGGTATGGAACGGAAAACATTGACGAAAACTCCTGTCAGCCAATTGACGATTTTATTGGCCCATAATTGTTTTGGTGCAGTTAAGAATAAGATGATGCCAAGGACCAGGCCGATGATGAATGTGAATAGTGTGGACATTGCTGTCATATAGATGGTTTCGTATGTTGCTTCCCACATCTTATCCCAGTCGACATTCGGAAATAATGACTCAATCATTTGCCATCACCTCCGCCTGCACATTTTCCTGATTGAGAAACTCGAGCGCTTGCCGAATTTCTGCATCCGTGCCTTTTAACTGCAGGATCAATGTTCCATAGGCTCCCCGCTGTGTATGGGATACTTTCCCCTGAACAATATTGATTTCCACCGGATGCTTCCGGATCAGCTGAGTCAATATCGGCTGCTCCGCCTGTTCACCGACGAATACGAGCTTCACCAGTTCCCCTGTTGGATATAATTCCCGAAGGTGCTTAATGGTTTCGCTTGAATCCTCTGACTCGGTGACTTGCGCAACAAAGCGTTTGGTGATTTCCTGTTTCGGTGTTTGGAAAATCTCCAGCACATCTCCAAGTTCCACCACTTTACCGCCTTCCATTACAGCAACACGATGGCAGATTTTCCGGATTACATGCATTTCGTGTGTAATCAGAACAATTGTTAAACCGAGGCGTTTATTGATATCGACCAGCAAATCCAATATAGCGTCCGTTGTTTCAGGATCAAGTGCTGAAGTGGCTTCGTCACATAGGAGCACTTCCGGATCGTTTGCCAACGCGCGGGCTATACCGACCCGTTGTTTCTGTCCGCCTGACAGCTGGGACGGATAAGCATGCTCCCGGCCAGCCAGCCCCACCAATTCAACCAGTTCCTTTACTTTTTCGACTCTTTTCGCTTTTGGCACACCGGCAATCTCAAGTGGAAATTCAATATTTTCCTGCACTGTCCGGGACCAAAGAAGATTGAAATGCTGGAAAATCATACTTACCTTTTGGCGTGCCTTGCGCAACTCGGCACCTTTGATATCAGTAATTTTTTGTCCGTTTATATCCACTGTCCCGGAAGTTGGTTTTTCCAAACCGTTCAGTATGCGGATCAGCGTACTCTTGCCGGCACCGCTGTAGCCGATAATGCCGAAGATCTCTCCGTCTGCAATCGTCAGATTTACATCATCCACAGCTGTCAATGTGGTTTTGCCGACATCGAAGGTCTTCGTCAATTGCTTTAACTCAATCATTGATACACTCTCCTACTTCAAAATAAAAAGCCCTTCCGCTCAGAAATGAGCAGAAGGGCACGCGTAAAAATATATACGTTAACCGTTCTCTCATCTTCCAAAGCTTTCGCTTTGTGTGACTTGGCACCATTTCATTTTCATGACGGTTGCCGGGCTTCACAGGGCACTTCCCTCCACCACTCTTTATAAGAGTTACGTTATTAAGTTTGTAGTTCAGGATATTAATTTATCACGGCTCGTTTTATACGTCAACAGTTTTTAACTTTTCATAGATATAAGGAACAGAATGAAATGCATAAACTTTTTCTTTTAGCTTGCCGTTCTCTGTTATCAACAGGCACGGAACGCTTTCAATTTCATATAAAGAAGCGATTTCCTGTACATAATTCAAGTTTGCTTTGCCAATCGGCAAATCCGGCATGGCCGCGACTACAACTTCAAGCATTTTTGAAGCCAGCTGGCAAGTGCCGCACATGGGTGTGTATAGGTAATAAGCCGCCAGCTTATTGGTGTTTTTTGCTTTGCTCCACTCTTTATGGTTCCATTCTTTCATGTTTCGTCATCCTTCGGCTAATAGGTTATTGACTCGGACATTTGCTGCAATAAGAACATCAGTAAGAATACGCAAAGGGGTTGTAGCCACTTCCTTGTAGCTCCGATCAATATAAAAATGGCGGGCTTCCGGAAATTCACGTTTGACCAGCTTCCTGAGCTTTTCACCTGATTTATCTGCATCCACCAAAACAATGATATCCTGCCCTTCAAATGGCAACAGCAATTCTTCGAGCCTGGTTGCACTCACTGTACCATTTGTGCAAAGAATCGTCACGGATTCTGCAATGAGCGGCGCAATTCTGTTTTTATCCGAAATTCCCTCCACCACAATCACTTTATCCATAATCCAACACCCCACTGAATAATTGGAATAGAAAGCATGTCGATATCTATCTATATTATATACCCGTTACACCCTTATCAATTGATATGCTCGCCTCATCGATCAGTATTTCAAATATGATTCCCGTGCAATAAATGCTTATTAAAAAAAGCGCCGAAAAACAGGCGCTTACTGGTTCTTACTCGTTTGTCATTTCTTTGTATTGGTCAGCATCCATCAAATCGCCCATTTCATCTTCAGAAGGAGCTCCAATGACTACCATCCAAGCCTGCTCGTATGGAGACTCGTTAACAAATTCCGGGCTGTCTTCCAGCTCAGAGTTAACTTCAACCACTTTGCCGCTGACTGGTGCATATAGTTCCGATACCGTCTTAACAGATTCAACGCTGCCGAATGGTTCATTTTTCTTAAGTTCGTCGCCGACCTGCGGCAATTCAACGAAAACGATATCTCCAAGCTCAGCTTGCGCGAAATGAGTAATGCCGATGCGTGCTTTACCATCTTCAAGTTTTACCCATTCATGTTCTTTTGAATAACGAAGTTCTTGTGGTGTGCTCATCCAAACGCCTCCAAAATATGTAGTAGCTTCAATTTCAGTTTGACATATTAACCGTCCAATTACAAGATTGCACATTACTTAAGACCAGGTATTTTTATAACTCTCTTCCTTGAATCCAACAGTCGCCTCCGTGCCATTCCATGCGAGCGGACGCTTGATCAGCATGCCATTTGAAGCCAGCAGTTCCAGCTTTTCATCTTCGGACATTTCAGGGAGCCTATCCTTTAACTGAAGTTCGCGGTACTGCTGCCCGCTTGTATTGAAAAACTTCTTCAAATCGATTCCGCTGGCATCCACCATTCTTCTCAACTCATCCTTTGCCGGCGGGTTATCGACGATATGTATTTCCTTGAAGTCCACCCCGTTCGCGGTCAACCACTTTTTCGCTTTTTGGCAAGTACTGCATTTCGGGTACCAATAAAAATCCAACATATTTAAAACCTCCTTCTCATTACTATTCTAGCAAAGGCATGGTATGCGGGCGAATAAAAAAGAGCCGCCAAAAAGATGGCGGCCTTTCAAATAGTCTATTAAACTACGTATTTTTCAACATCGATCAACTTAACAGCAGCTTCGCGTTTTTTAGCGATTACATTGTAAGGAGTTGAACGAGTCAATTTGCGTAATGCTGAAAGCATCATGCGCTGGTTGTCGCCATCAATTGCAGCGATCAAAGTTTCCTTCGCATCTTTTTCGATCTTGTCGAATGCTTCCTGGCAATAGATTTGTGTATAAAGAAGTTTTTGCTTCGCTTTTTCTTCACCTGAAGCAGCGATTGCTTTCTCAGTACGCAGAACAGCTGATTCCATAGCGAATACATTGCTGACGATATCAGCGATGTTCACAAGAACTTCCTGTTCCTGTTCCAATTTCGTGCCGTAAATTTGAGCAGCAAGGCCAGCAGCAAGGATTGCGATTTTCTTCGCGTTGCCTACCAGATATTTTTCCTGAGCCAATGCTTCAGTGCCGACTTCTTCCGGCATCATCATCAACAACTCTTCCTGAAGTTTTTGAGCGTGCTGCAATAGTGGCAATTCGCCTTTCATTGCTTTACGCAACAATGTACCAGGAACCAGCAAACGGTTGATTTCGTTTGTTCCTTCAAAAATACGGTTGATGCGTGAGTCGCGGTAAATGCGCTCGATTTCATATTCCTGCATGAAGCCGTAACCGCCATGCAGCTGAACGCCTTCGTCAACGATAAAGTCCAGTGTTTCTGTACCGAAGAATTTATTCATCGAACATTCCACTGCAAATTCAGCGATTGAATCCGCAACCAATTTACCGTTCGCGTGTTCTTCATCCGTAAAGCCGCTCATGCGGTCCTCGAATAAACCAACAGTGCGGTAAACCGAGCTTTCAAGTGCATACAGTTGTGAAGCCATCGTCGCAAGTTTTTCACGAGTCAGGTTGAATGATGAAATAGGTGTTTTGAATTGCTGGCGCTGGTTCGTGTAAGGAATCGTGATTTCCATCGCACGTTTTGAAGCTCCGATAGTGCCTACTCCCAATTTGTAACGGCCAATGTTCAGGATGTTGAAGGCGATGATGTGTCCACGGCCAGCTTCTCCCAACAGGTTTTCAACAGGCACTTCTGCATCTTCAAGGATCAGTGTACGAGTTGAAGATGATTTAATCCCCATTTTCTTCTCTTCAGGTCCTACAGAAACGCCTGTGAATTGGCGCTCAACGATGAATGCAGAGAACTGCTCTCCGTCGATTTTCGCGTAAACTACGAATACATCCGCAAATCCAGCGTTTGTAATCCATTGTTTTTCGCCGTTCAATACGTAGTGTGTGCCTGCTTCGTTCAACTTGGCAGTCGTTTTAGCGCCAAGTGCATCCGATCCAGAGCTTGGTTCAGTCAATGCATATGCAGCGATCATTTCACCAGTTGCAAGGCGTGGCAGGTAGCTTTGTTTTTGCTCTTCGTTACCGAAAAGAACAATCGGCAATGAACCGATACCAACGTGGGCACCGTGAGTGATCGAGAAACCGCCTGCTTTGGACATTTTTTCAGCAATCAAAGCTGAAGCGATTTTATCGAGGCCTAAACCACCGTATTGTTCAGGAACGTCAGCTCCTAAAAGACCAAGGTCTCCTGCTGTTTTCAGAAGGCGTATGGAATGGTCGAATTCATGGTTTTCAAGGTTTTCAACAACCGGCATTACTTCTGTGTTCACGTAATCCTCAGTTGTTTTAGCGATCATCTTATGTTCTTCTGTGAAATCTTCCGGTGTAAATACGCGTGAAAGATCAGCGTCTTCGATCAGGAAGCTTCCGCCTTTAATTAATGTTTTTGATTCTGACATTTTATATTCCTCCTATTTTATAAAGCCTTATGAGATAAAAAAGCAGTTACTTTATACACCGTTTCGGCGCTTTGAACAGTGCAAAGATTATGCTCCTGCGCACTGCTCGTCGCAAAGGATACGCCATCTTCGTATGGCGAACCTTGCCTCCCACAATAAGCCGAGAAGACCACTCGTCTTTGCTCCGTCGGCATTCGCCTGCTCCTGAGCCGCGCCGGCACTTAAAGAATGGCTTAGATATGGAGCAAAACAGCGCAGACGCCCAGGGGAGCCCCCAGGCAAAACCATTGTGCTCCTGAATCGCTACGCTGCTTCGTCGCAAAGACTTAGCCTTGCAAGCTTCGGCTAATGTCTTCGAAGCTGTTTTGCGGAATATCGGTTATACATTTTAATGAATCCTACAGCATTTCAAAGACGCCTGCTGCGCCCATTCCTCCGCCGATGCACATTGTGACTACGCCGAATTGTTTGCCTTGGCGCTTCAGTTCACTCATCATACGGATTGTCAGGATTGAACCGGTTGCACCCAGTGGGTGCCCAAGCGCAATTGCTCCGCCGTTCAAGTTGACTTTATCGATGTCGATGTTCAATTTTCTGATGACTGCAAGTGATTGTGAAGCGAAAGCTTCGTTCAGTTCCCACACATCAATATCACTGACCGACAGGCCAGCAAGTTTCAATGCTTTTGGAATCGCTTCAATCGGTCCGATTCCCATTACTTCCGGCGGCACGCCGCCTGTAGCGAATGAACGGAATTTCGCAATCGGTTTGAGGCCGAGTGCTTCCGCTTTTTCACGTTCCATTACAAGCAAAGCACCTGCGCCGTCGGATGTTTGCGAAGAGTTACCCGCTGTTACTGAACCGCGTGCAGAGAATGCCGCGCGCAGTTTGTTCAATGTCTGCACAGTCGTACCGTGGCGGACGCCTTCATCCATTTCGAACATGAAAGATTTTTCCTGGTATTTATTGTTTTCATCAACGTATCTTTTCGTAACTTCAACAGGCACGATTTCTTCATCAAAATGCCCTTTTTCAATAGCAGCTGCCGCATTTTCATGGGAGCGTACTGAGAAAGCATCCTGATCTTCACGGCTGACGCCGTATTGAGTCGCTACCTGCTCAGCTGTGTGGCCCATGCTCATGTAATACTGAGGAGCTGTTTCAGCCAATTTCGCATTAGGACGGATGACATTCCCCATCATCGGCACCATACTCATCGATTCAACACCGCCAGCGATGATCGCTTCGGCGTGTCCAACCATGATGCGTTCTGCTGCATAGGCGATTGTCTGCAAGCCTGATGAACAGAAACGGTTGACTGTTACGGCAGGTGTCGTATCCGGCAAGCCTGCCAACGCTCCGATGTTGCGGGCGATGTTCATGCCTTGCTCGGCTTCCGGCATTGCACAGCCCATGATCAAATCATCTATAGGGCCGTCGTATCCGCCTGCCCGTTTTAATGTTTCCCGTACAGCGAGTGCACCGAAATCATCCGGGCGCACCGATGCAAGAGAACCTTTTTTCGCTTTTCCGACCGGTGTTCTGGCACTGGCCACGATTACTGCTTCGCGCATATTTTTTCCTCCTTTAATATCTTTGGATCAGTTGCGTAACGGTTTGCCTTTGACCAGCATATGCTGCATGCGCTGCTGTGACTTCGGCTGCGCCACTAAGCTCAGGAATGCCTGGCGTTCAAGGTCAAGCAAATATTGTTCATCCACTTTCGTGCCGTATGGAACTTTGCCTCCCGATAGTACAAACGCCAATTTCTGGGCGATTTTTAGATCGTATTCGCTGATATAGCCTGACAGGAACATTCCTTCCGCTCCAAGCAATAAAGTCGCGTATCCCGGTTCACCGGTAACAGGCACTTTTTCACGTTTCGGAGCCTGGTAGCCGTTTTCAAACAAAGACAATGCAGCCTGTTTTGCATCATAGATAAGGTGGTCGCTGTTGACGCTGATGCCATCGACAAAGTTCAGGAAGTTATTTTCACGCGCTTCTTCTGCAGAAGTCGAAACTTTTGCCATCGCGATTGATTCGAAAACTTTGCTTGCTACATTCTGCAAGTCGAAGTCGATGCCATTCGGCAATCCTTTTAAGTGTTTCATATAAAGTTCTTTGTTTCCGCCGCCGCCAGGAATCAGCCCAACGCCCGCTTCTACTAAGCCCATATAAGTTTCCATTGAAGCCTGGATATGTGCAGCTGGAAGAGCCACTTCCGCTCCGCCTCCAAGTGCCATTCCAAATGGTGCCGCTACTACAGGTTTTGAACTGTATTTGATTTTCATCATTGCCTTCTGGAATGTTTTGATAGTGAAATCAAGTTCGAAGATATTATCATCCTGAGCTTCCATCAAAATCATGCCCAGGTTTGCACCGACGCAGAAGTTCTTGCCCTGGTTGCCGATTACAAGCCCTTTGTAATTCTTCTCGACTTCATCAATCGCAAAATTGATCATTTGCATGATATCAAGGCCGATTGCATTCGATTGTGAATGGAACTCCAGAAGCGCAATGCCGTCTCCAAGGTCAATCAGGCTTGCACCAGAATTTGATTTGATGACGCCATGTTTTTTCTTATAACGTTTCAAGTCGATCACTTTTTCATTGACCGGAACAGCTTCGTAATCTGAACCATTGAAGAAATGAAGATCGCCGTCAACTTCTTTATAGAAAGTTTCGTTGCCGCTGTCCAGCAGGCTTTGGGCGAAAGCAGGAACGTTATGTCCTTCTTCTTTCATTTTTGCAACGGATTTCTGAACGCCGATTGCATCCCAAATTTCGAAAGGTCCTTGGTTCCAGCCGAAGCCCCATTTCATGGCATTGTCGATAGAGACGATGTCATCTGCGATTTCGCCATTCAATTCAGCGGAGTAGCGAAGAACCGGAGCCAGGATGTTCCATAATAATTCACCTGTGCGGTCATCTGCATAAACAAGCGTTTTCATCTTCGCAGAAAAACCTTTTTGTGCTTTAGCCATTTCCTGTGAAGGCGTTTTCAATTTGCCGGCAGGGCGGTATTCCAAAGTTTCAGGATCCAGTTCAAGAATTTCTTTGTCTTTTTTAAGGAAGAAACCTTGGCCGGATTTAGCGCCGATCCATCCGTTCTCAACCATTTTTTTCATGAATTCAGGAGCTTCAAACACTTTTTGCTCTTCGCCTTCGGTTTTATCGTAGACGTTCTTCGCAACGTGCATGAATGTATCGAGGCCAACTACGTCCAATGTACGGAATGTCGCCGATTTCGGACGCCCGATTAAAGGTCCAGTGACGGAATCCACTTCACCGATTGAATAGCCACGGTTCTGCATTTCACGAAGTGTAACCAATAAACCATAAGTGCCGATGCGGTTTGCAATAAAGTTAGGTGTATCTTTTGCGATAACTACGCCTTTGCCAAGAACATCTTCACCGAAAGCAGTCATGAACTCAACAACTTCAGGTGCAGTAGATGCCGCTGGAATTACTTCCAAAAGTTTCAGGTAGCGCGGCGGGTTAAAAAAATGAGTACCCAGGAAATGCTTGCTGAAATCCTCTGAACGGCCTTCAGCCATCGCATCGATGCTGATTCCCGAAGTGTTGGAGGATACGATTGTGCCAGGCTTTCTTACAGCATCAATTTTTTCATACATAGATTTTTTTACATCGAGATTTTCTACGATTACTTCAACGACCCAATCAACGTCTGCAAGTTTTTCCAGATCGTCTTCAAGGTTTCCGGGTGTGATAAGATCTAAATTCTTTTTGGCTGTCAGAGGAGCCGGTTTCTGTTTCAGTAATTTCTGGATTGAAGCTGTTGCGATACGGTTGCGAACTGCACGATCTTCAAGCGTCAGGCCTTTCGCCTGTTCCGCTTCCGTTACTTCACGCGGAACTATGTCTAGTAATAATACTGGAATTCCTATGTTTGCAAGATGCGCTGCAATCCCTGATCCCATTACTCCGGATCCGATTACTGCTGCTTTTCTTATTTGGTATGCCACTAGCAAACCCTCCTCATATTTTTTGAATGAATCCTCATTCATTTTTGAGCTAAAAAAAATAGAACGTTCTCTATATCCCTTAGTGTAAGTTATTTTCCTTTTTTTCGCAATATTTAATCCTCAATTTTTTTAGCCGACAAGTTTCTTTTCTTTTCGAAAATGCCTATGAAAGGTACACTATAAAAGTTGAGTCAATAGACTGATTGTGGTGACGATCTTATCAACCATCCGTTCATTTCTTATTATCATAGAAACAACAGGAGGAAAAATTTATGAAATCCCTAACTACCAATGAAGAATTCCAACAAGCCATTACAGGCGACGAGCCGGTAATCGTCAAATTCCAGGCTGGATGGTGTCCGGATTGCACACGCATGGACATGTTCATCGATCCCATCGTCGCTGAGTATAATAAATACCAATGGTTCGATTTGAACCGCGATGAATTGCCGGAAATCGCCGATAAATACGAAGTCATGGGAATTCCAAGCCTTCTTATTTTCAAAAACGGTGAAAAAACAGCACATCTCCATAGCGCAAACGCAAAATCTCCTGAAGATGTTACTGACTTTCTATCTAACCAACCGGAATAGGCTCATGCCTATTCTTTTTTTATGCTTAATTGACTGCGATTTCTCCAAACTTGGATCTTTCGGAACTTGTTTTGTTATGACCAGCTATTCAGGTTTGACAAGCCTTTTTCACATCTTCACGGGCACTTCCTCTTCTAATATTGTATACTGGAGTTACCAAATTTAATGAGGTGGCACCATGGATCCCCAAAAAGAAATAAGTGAATTAAAAGATCTTGTAAAATATTACGAAATGGTCATCAAAAATATGTCTGCACCCATCATTCCATCAATTGTTCCAAAAACGATTCTAATGCCGATTGCCGGATTGATTTCGAGCGAGCGATTCGAATTGATCCGCAGCAAAGCATTGCAGCACGCAGGCGATCACCGCGAAACGGAATGCGTCATCTTTGATTTTACCGGCGTCCAGTCCGAAGATATCCAGACTTTCGATTATAATGAGCTGGCAAATGAACTGACTGCGTTGAACAGTGCATTGAAATTGATGGGGCTCCGCCCAATCTATGTTGGATTTAATCCACGCTTTGTCCGTGAAATCGTACATGCCGGCATTCAGGTGGAACTGGAAGTTTATCAAACCTTCCGCGCTGCTTTAAAAGAATTGCTCGATGAAAAGAAAGAAAGCATTTCTTCGAAATGACGTAAATTCAGTTTGGAGGCGATGGACTTGAAAATTCTTCTCCCTTTTGAAGGAATGTCACAATATGATTCAGAGATAAACGATAAAATACGCGGCTCCGCCTGTGGGCCTGTTACTGCAGCCGCCATTTTTAACTTTCACGAAAATGTATCCCTTGGCATCAATGACGTATACCGGCTGCTGGGCACTACAGCAATCGGCCTCTTTACCTGGAGGCTTGTGCGGAATTTCCGCAAGATCGCCGGCAGCCAATATGTCATCCAAAAAACCCGCTCCCTTTCCGAAGTAAAACGGGAACTTCGGAGCGGCAGGCCACTGGCGATGAAGTTCGACCGCTATTTCACATTCCGCTGGTTTTCAAAACCCCTGTTCAATTATCATTGGGTGCCGCTTGTCGGCTTTGAAGACACAGACGGCGATGTACTCCTCTATTTCCATGACAACGGAAAAAGAAACCGCCCGAGTAAAATCCGGACAGTTTCCTATAATGAACATCGTTCATTATTGAGTTTTGTAAAAATCATTCCGCGAACATCGGGATGATTTTTTTATGGTTAAGAAAGTATATTCTCAATAGTTTAATGATTCTTAGACAAGAGTATTCCAATGTCCAGTTTCCAGCGCCTAGCTCTTCGGGTCATAAGCCGGTCCGTGCTCCTGTCTCTGCATCGCTGACGCTAGCTTCGAGACATGAAAGTGCGTTACATCGCTTCGCTGCTTCGTCGCAAAGAGTTGGGCCCATAAACATTAGGCCCACTCTTCGCTTCCGCTTTTCTTACAGACTTTTTTCCAATTGCCTAGCCAATAAATTCAATTGCTGGTCTTCGCAGATGCGGATATGCTCTTCGGTATATTGCTGAACTTCGATTTTTTCCAGTGGAATATCAAGCTCAATATCACATTTAATCACGGCAAGTTCCTTCGATAGGAGAAGCATCTCTTTGTTTTCTTCTATCTTTTTCTTTTGCGCCGGTTTCAGCTCATCAATCGCTGCGAGAACTCCGTCAGTCGAACCGTATTTCTGGATCAGCTGCAATGCTGTTTTCGGCCCGATACCTTTGACGCCCGGGTAACCGTCACTGGCGTCCCCCATAAATGCTTTAACGTCCGCAAACTGATTCGGTTCAATGCCATACTCTTCCTTAAAACGGTCATCGGTGTAAACATCATATATATGGAAACCTTTTTTCATGAAAGCGATTTTTACTGAAGGCTTGAGCAGCTGAAGCATATCTTTATCCCCAGTGATGATGGTGAAATCGACTTCACCTTCCCATTGTTTCGTGAAAGAGCCGATAAAGTCATCAGCTTCAATTCCCGCTTCCCCGAAATTCTGCCACCCCAATTGTTCGGATACGGTTTTCGCCATATCGAATTGGTGCAGCATATCTTCCGGTGGTGCTGGACGGTTTGCTTTATAACCATCAAACATATCAGTGCGGAAAGTGTGGGCGCCCATGTCCCAGCACACAGCCATATGTGTCGGTTTCATCATTGTCTTAGCAGCAAGTACGTGGCGGGTGAATCCCTGGACGCCGTTGGTCGCAAGCCCATCAGTTGTTCTGAAATACTGGCCGACTGCTGAAGTCGCGAAGAAGGAACGGAACAATAAAGCCATTCCATCAACCAATAATACGTGCGGTTTTTCCATAAAAATTATTCCTCCATTCAATTAATCCCATAACCCATTATACGCTTCTAGCCAGAAAAAAACCGCCTGTTCGGCGGTTTTATCCCGTTTTAACAGTCAGTATAACTCCCATTTCATAAAGCGGGAGATTTACTGACTGTAAAAACCCTATTAAATGAAGTTTCTCATTAACGTTTGCGTTTAATTGCTTTGTATTCGATATTCAAAGCCTTATAGAACGAAGCCATCATCAGTAGCATTATAAATGAGAATGGGAATGCCGAAATGATTAACGCGGTCTGAAGCGCATCCAGCCCACCGGCTGACAGCAGGATGACTGCAATTGACGACTGTGCGACTCCCCATGTCAGCTTGACGGCATTGGCAGGATGCAATGAACCATTTGTCGTTTGCATGCCCAAAACAAATGTCGCCGAATCCGCGGATGTAATGAAGAATGTCGTCACCAGCAGAATGGCGATAATCGACAATACCACACCGAGTGGTATTTCATTGAATACACCGAACAGAACTTCAGAAGTTAATAATCCTGTTAAATCGACGCCGCTGTTTTGAACGTCAATAGCGGTTGATCCGAATGCAGCAAACCAGATGAAACTGATCAGCGTCGGAATCATCAATACACCAAATAGGAATTGGCGGATAGTACGCCCTTTGGAAACACGTGCGATAAAGATCCCCACGAATGGTGACCACGAAATCCACCATGCCCAATAGAAGATTGTCCAACCATCGATCCAGGCGCGGTTCTCTCCATCAATAGGAGCAGCCCGGAAACTCATCTTAACCAGGTTCTGGAAGTAAGCACCAAGACTTTCAGTGAACATGTTCAGGATTAATAAGGTTGGCCCCAAAATTATGACCAGAACCAGTAAACTGATTGCAAGCACCATATTGGTATTTGATAAGTACTTGATTCCTTTACTCAATCCACTCCAGGCAGAAATCATGAACAATATTGTGACTACTGCAATGATAATCATTTGAACAGTGAAATTATCTCCTGGAATTCCATCAAACAGGTAAGCCAGACCTTCATTGATTTGAATCGTCCCGAAGCCTAATGTCGTCGCAACACCGACCGCTGTAGCGAAAACGGCAATGACATCAACAAGTATGCCGAGTGGACCGTTCATCCGATCGCCAAACAATGGCTTTAAGGTAGCGGAAATAAGTCCCGGCTCTCCTTTTCGGAACTGGAAATAAGCAAGCGGCAGAGCCACTACCGCGTAAATTGCCCAAGCATGGATTCCCCAGTGGAAGAATGTGAATCGCATCGATTCACGGAATGCTTCAGCCGTTCCAGGTTCTGCGGTAGCTGGATCGATTGCAAAGTGGGAAAGCGGTTCAGCCGCACCCCAGAATACAAGCCCGATTCCCATACCTGCTGAAAACAGCATGGCAACCCATGTAGCAAAAGAAAATTCCGGTTTATCGGTATCTTTCCCCAATTTGATCTGCCCCATCGGACTGATCAGGAAGTACAGGCAGAATAGAACCATGACAGAAACGATCAATAAATAATACCAGCCGAACGAAGTTGTCAGGAATCCTTCAATGTTGCCTGTAACTTCCGCAAAATTAGTCGGTGCAAGTGCCCCATAGGCAACTGCAAGCAGCACAAGCGCAAGAGCTATCCAAAAAACACTGGTAACTTTTTTCATATAAGCGTCCCCCTTTTCAATTCTCTGTTTAAAAGATTGATAATTTCACAGCCATACCAATCAAAACAGAATCTCAGATTTATTCAACAATATTCAAGACTACGGAAAATAGAAGTCGAAGTCAAGTGAGCAAGCCACTCAGCCCCCAAAAAAGAAATGGAATATGTAAGTGAATGTAATAGTGCACTTTATTTAATACCCTATTCATTTTTCACTAAAACCATTTCAAAGCCCGATTCATCCTGGTTTTGTTTTATCGCTTTTCCGCCCTGCACAAATTACTTTTAGACTGTCACTCGAACTATATAACGCGAATGAGTGATTGCCAGGCCTTTTTCGGCAGCTTCCCTCTTGAATATTCCCTCGATCGCTGACAGGTTCTCTCTTTCCACAGCAGAAAAAACATTCAAAGTTTGCCCAAAACAACAAAATCTTATAACATCCATTGACGCATGAAGATATTCCACAGTTTCATAAATTTCGATTTCTGTTTTACTGAATGAACAACCCACAAGAATTCGATTAATCTTTTCCAGTATTGGTGTCCGTGGCGAAAACTCGAACAGTCCTGGAAAGTAGTCAGCCAGCTCTTTACCGGAAGCATCACCTGGATGGAGTCCCAGCACTTGACCATTTTCTTTTACCACCCGTTTCAAATGAGGATATGCAGAAGTCGGGCCTTTCCTAATATATGCGACGTCGAATTCATCTCTGCCGAATGGCAGTCCCTCTTTTGTATTGCCGAGTACAAACTCCAGGTTCTCTCGGGGCTTTTGCATTCCACTTTTCAAAAATGAATCTATCACATCAAAACCAACCACTTTATCAGCGGCGCTGCTGCAATGCAAAGCGAATTCCCCGTGTCCACAGCCCACATCCAATACTTTCTTATCCCTGACCATCTGATATAACTCATCGTCATAGATGGATTCACCATTGGGAGTTTCAATTGTGGACGTCCACGGATAAGAATATGCCTGGTATTTATCGCCAAGCTGCTGATACCATTTCAGAGAATGAGGTTCCAGCCATTCTGGATGTTTTCTTGGGTCTGACAACAAAATGACCGACCTCCCTTTCAACTTTCACATTAACTATTTTCTTAACCATTTAAAATAACTGTTATATTAACTATAGCCAATTTTTTATTTAAACTCCATATAGCTTTCCCAGTAATCTTGTATAATTAACGCAGAACAGAAAGACAATAGATCCATTAATTCCTTTTTATCGGAGGCCGAAAATTGCAGAATCATGAAATTGAAACCGAGCAAGGAACAGTAAATTACATAGAGTACGGAGATATAAATAGACCGACAATCGTTTGTTTGCACGGACTTGCCGGCAATGGCCTTTATAGTTTTGATGAGCTCTCTGGTTATTTGGAAGACCATTTTCATCTTATCGTTTTGGATATGCCGGGTCATGGAAGAACAAGCCCTCTGCCCAATGAGGAAGATTACCTGTACTCAAATTTGGCAAAATGGCTGCAAGATGTCCTAAATATCATCACCAATAAGCCTTTCTTTATCATTGGCCATTCTTGGGGAGCTGATGCCGCATTGCATTTCACCCGTCATTTCCCTGATAACGTTCAAGGCTTAATTCTGCTTGACGGCGCATTCACTTTTCCGCAGAATCAGCCTGAAATGACTTTCGACTATGCCTATTCCGGATGGACCGGCTATATGGATAAGTCTGTTTATCGATCTGAAAATGATTTTTTCAGTGAATACCGCAGCTTTACGCAAAATTGGGATGCCCGGAGAGAAAATTATGTCCGCTCCATTTTCGAAAAGAGGAATGATAATCAATACGAATTGATTGCGTCGAAACACACAGTGCTTTCCATCATCAAAGCTTTTTATGAAGAACCTTTTGCTGAAGCTTATCCTTACATAAAAGTTCCCACTATCCTCATTCATGCGGAGCATCCAGTTGAATTAAACGAAGCAAGGAATAAAGGAATCAGTCAATTGAAAACTGCGATTGAAGACGTGACTGTCTTGTCAATTCCTGACTCCGCCCATTTGCTTCAATGGGATCATCCGAATCAACTATCAACGATGATTAAAAAATGGATCAGTGAAAGATTTTAAGAAGATGAACATCTTGGAAACAAACCAAAAAGACACGGCCACATCCCTCTCGGAACACGGCCGTGTCTTTTATTGATGACAGAAACTTCAATCGTCCATTCCCATCGATTTTTCATAAGCCTGCAAGTACCCGATTTCAGAAGGGCTTCCCATCTGCGGAGCGCTCATCGCCCGGTGCCAATGTGGATAAATCGGTGCAGGACGTGCGACTGACTCTATCTTATCATGCTCTTCTTTCGTCAATTGAATATCAAATGACGCAATATTTTCTCTCAGTTGCTCTTCATTTCTAGCTGCGATTACAATCGGTCCGACGTTAGGACGGTCCTTGACCCATGTGTAAGCGATTTGCGGCACGGAGGCATTGTGATTCTTCGCTACTTCCTCCAGCGCGTCAATCACCTGGTAAAGCCGCTCCTGGTCCATCACCCATGGCTCCGGCCATCCGCCGCCTTGACGTGTATCTTCCGGCGCTTCCTTGTCTCTTCCGATTTTACCGTTCAATAATCCTTCACCCAGCGGACTCCAAATCATGGAACCGACACCCAATTCGGTACCGGCCGGAAGAAGTTCATATTCCGCTTCACGCGCTTCAGGCGTATAGTAGATCTGTTGTGTAATCGGCGGAATAAAACCGGCCTGTTTTGCATAAGTATGCGTCTTCGCAAGCGCCCAGCCACTGTAATTCGAAACGCCCCAGTGACGGATCTTCCCTGATTTCACCAGGCTGTCCATCGTCTCGACCGTTTCTTCGACCGGCGTCTGTCCATCCCATAAATGCACAAAATATAAATCCAGATAATCCGTGCCCAGACGCTCCAATGATTGATCAATGGATGTCAGGATGTTATTGCGTGAAGCTCCCTGGCCATTCGGATTTTCACTGAGAGGAAACCCGGTTTTGGATGTGAGAAGCACTTCATCACGCCGGCCTTTGATTGCTGCACCAAGCACCTTTTCCGCATCTCCCTGCGAGTATAAATTTGCAGTATCAAACATATTAATGCCCGCTTCCAGAGATATGTCCACCATACGTCGCGCTTCTTCTTCCTTCACATTGCCCGCTGCTTCAAAACCGTTTGTTCCACTGAAAGGGATGGTTCCCAATATATATTTAGGAACCCGGAGACCTGAGTTGCCAAGATAAATATATTCCATCGAATCCTCCTCAAAATGTCTATTTACTAATTGTTGACAGTAGTTATCTACCCGTCATTTTCATCAGTAAAACAGAATAGAACATTTTGGGATTTATCAGCTTTCGAAAAGTTAAATTACCTTGTACCATATCTCCACTTGCCGGTCAGTCTCGATCGTTTTTGTTTTTTCCAGCTCAATCTCAAAATCATCCAGATGCTCGAAAAAACGGAGCCCTTTGCCGAGTAGTATCGGAGCCACGGCAATCTGCAGTTCATCCACCAGTCCTGCTTTCAGCGCTTGCTGTCCGGTACTCGCGCCTAACACCACCACGTCTTTATCACCCGCTGAATCCTTTGCCTGGCGTATGGCATTCTCGATGCCGTCAGTGACAAATGTGATCGTCAAGTCTGCGTTCTCTTTTGGATGTCTGGCCGGCGGGTGATGCGTCAAGATATACAGCGGCACCTGAAACTCATAATCATCCGCATAGGCATCCGTGACTTCCGTGCTCTCAAAACTGTTGCGTCCCATCACAACAGCTCCGGTATTGCCCATCGCCGCATTGATTTCGTCGTTCGGCTCGAAACTGGTGTACAATTTATCCAGACTGCCGTGCCGATCATTGATGAACCCATCCACCGACATGATCATGCCCCATACCACTTTTGCCATAATGCTCCTCCTATTTTAATGAAATTTTTTCTTCTGATGAATCTAACTCCTTCTATATAACAGTAATTCCTGCTTTTAGTTAAAATGAAAAAAACGCCAAAACCCAGTTAAAGGTTTTGGCGTTCTTATGTAGCTCCATAAAATCTATGGAGACGGCGGGAGTCGAACCCGCGTCCAGAGACTCAGCTACTTGAGCATCTACGCGTGTAGCTTATCCATTTAAGTTTCGCGCAGCACTATGCCGATAAGCAGGCGTCATGTGCGCTAACTTGAAAATCTCCTGCCGGCAGCTCAAGTTGCACTGCCGACTGTATCCCACTAAAGTTGAGCTCTACATAGCCACATGGGCGATGGATACATAGAGCAGATCCGAGCTTACGCTGCGAATGCTAGGTTTTGGTTTGTTTTGCCAGTTGTTATAGTTACGTTGGTGACGAAGCCGATCCTCCGACGCGCAACCCAAGCCCTGATCATCCCTGTCGAATCCGTAACGTCCCCTCATTATAAGAAGACACGGAAAGAGTATGACTCAATCGTGCTTGTGTTATAAACCTATTATAAGACAAAGATAGTCAGACTTCAAGCCTAACGGCTGCGTTCTTTCATCGCACGGTCAATTTCCCGTTTGGCGTCTTTCCTCTTCAGATCTTCACGCTTATCATAGTTTTTCTTACCTTTACCCACACCGATTAAAACTTTGGCGAAACCGTCCTTCAAATACATCTTCAAAGGGACAATCGTGACACCTTGTTCTTTCGAATGGGATTCCAATTCCAGGATCTGTTTCTTATGAAGCAGCAATTTTCGTGAACGTGTAGGGTCGTGATTAAAGATATTGCCTTGTTCATATGGACTGATATGCATATTGGAAATCCAGGCTTCCCCGCCGCGAATGCGGACGAAAGCATCCTTCAATTGGACTTTGCCGTTTCTTGCAGACTTTATCTCCGTGCCTTGCAGCACAATTCCGGCTTCCATTGTTTCTTCAATAAAATAGTCAAAACCGGCTTTTTTGTTCTGGGCAATTACATTGCCTGATCCTTTTGCCATTGATTCCACCTCAAATTAGTTGAAAAGAGCGGCTCGTGAGCCGCTCCTTGCTCATTACTTTTTGCGCTTATTCTTCTTAGCTGCGCCTTCATAGAATTTCTTCTTCGGATTCTTGCCCTTGCGGGTCGGTCCGCCGTCTTGTTTCTTGCCATCACGGCCAACTTTGCCGCTGCCTTCTTTTTTCGAAGCACGGATGACTTTCGGTGCGTCTTTTCTTGTACGGCGGACATTTTGTGTCATGCCGACAATTTCAAAATCGATAGCTGATTCCTCAGGTTTAACACCGATTACTTTAATTTCCACTTCATCACCAATTCGGAACTGGCGGTTGCTGCGTTCGCCGATCATCATCATCTGGCGGTCGTCGAAACGGTAGAAGTCATCCGTCATATTGGAAACATGGACCAGTCCTTCAATCGTATTCGGCAATTCCACAAACAAGCCGAAATTGGTGACTGAAGATATAATACCGGTAAATTCCTCACCGATTTTATCAACCATAAATTGAGTTTTCTTCAATGCATCCGTATCCCGCTCAGCTTCCACTGCACGTCTTTCGCGTTCTGAAGTATGGGTTGCAATATCATCCATATTGGCTTCCCAGTGCATCAATGTCGACTTCGAAAGATCTTTTTCAATCAGATAAGTGCGGATTAATCTATGGATAACCAAATCCGGATAACGGCGGATCGGTGATGTGAAGTGCGTGTAGAACTCAGTTGAAAGACCGAAATGCCCAAGACTTTCTGCTGAATACTTCGCCTGCTGCATTGAACGGAGCAGCATCGTCGAAATCACCGGCTCTTCCGGAGTGCCTTCAATCGATTCCACGATTTCCTGCAAGGCACGCGGATGAATATCATTGCCTGTACCTTTTACAACGATACCAAAATTAGTTACAAATTCAAAGAAACGCTGCAGTTTTTCAGGCTTCGGATCTTCGTGGATACGGTAAAGAGACGGCACTTCCATGTGATGGAAATGTTCTGCTACTGTTTCGTTGGCCGCCAGCATGAACTCCTCGATCAAGCGCTCTGCAACCGTACGCTCTCGAACGACAACGTCAGTCGGATTACCATCTTCATCAACCAATACTTTTGATTCTTTAAAATCAAAATCGATGGCGCCGCGGCGCATGCGTTTGTCACGCAGAATACTGGCCAATTCCTTCATCAATTCGAACATCGGCACTAATTCACTGTACTTCTCTTTCAATTCCTGGTTGTCCTGTTCCAGAATTTCGTAGACATCAGTATACGTCATACGTGCTGAAGTCCGGATGACACTCTGGAAGATTTCATGCGACAGGACTTCCCCTTGATCATTGAAAATCATTTCACAGGATAACGTCAGACGATCAACCTGCGGGTTCAATGAACAAATACCATTTGAAAGGCGATGAGGAATCATCGGAATTACGCGGTCAGTCAAATAAATGCTTGTAGCGCGGTCATAAGCTTCCCGGTCAATTTCCGATCCTTCAGTGACGTAATGGCTGACATCTGCAATGTGGACGCCAAGCTTATACGTACCATCGTCTAATTTTAATACCTGGACAGCATCATCCAAATCTTTTGCATCTGCTCCGTCAATCGTAACAATCTGTTCATCGCGCAAGTCTCTTCTATCATTCAAGTCCTCAGGGTCGATTTCATCAGGGACTGCGTTCGCTTCATCCAGCACAGCTGGAGGAAATTCTGTTTCAATTCCGTATTTATGGATGATGGAAAGAATATCCACGCCCGGATCGTTTTTATGCCCTAAAATCTGTTTGACCATACCGGTTGCCGACTTTCTGCCTTCCGGCCAGCCCGTAATTTCCACTACCACTTTATGGCCGTCAATTGCGCCAAGTGTATCATCTTTGGCAATGAAAATATCCATGTTCATCTTTTTATCATCGGATATGACAAAACCGAAGCCGCGGTTGTCCTGGAAAGTTCCTACAACCTGAGTTGTGCCGCGTTCCAAAATACGGATGATGTCACCTTCACGGCGGTCTCCGCCCGATGATTCAGAAATTCTCACCATTACTCTGTCTCCGTTAATCGCGCCGTTGACTTCTGTCGGCGGGATGAAGATATCATCCTGTCCAGCTTCATCATAAGCTACAAAACCGAAGCCGCGTGGATGGCCGATGAACTTGCCGCTCATCAGGTTCATTCGTTCAGGAACCCCGTAACGATTGGCGCGTGAACGCACCAACAATCCTTTTTCTTCCAACTTAACTAATGTTTTTACCAATTCTTTAAATTCATCAGCGTCTTCAAAGCCGAATTGCTCTTCAATTTCCTGAACGGTCAAGGGTTTGTAAGCATCTTCGCGCATAAAGGCTAATAATCTTTGGTCCAATGAAATCTCATTATTTCCCATCTATATTCCTCCTTCTGGCGTTCTCACACGCTCCAATCGAGCGATTCGAGAAATTCCAATACATCTTCGTGCAATTGTTCTTTTTCTTTATCAAGGGTGATGACATGACCTGATTTCTCGTACCATTTAATTCTTTTATCAAACGATTCCACTGTATCATATATGATATTCGCCGAATCGGTATCAATAACATTATCCAGCGAACCCTGCACGACGAATGTCGGTGCATAGACATGATCCGCATGGTCCCTTACATCCTGCACCAATTCACGCAGGTCTGAAAGCGAACGCATGCCATGTTCACGCAGGCCCTTTATTTCTTCTTCTATAACATCGTCTTCTTTTCCTTCTAGCTTCTTATAATTGCGGGCATAATTGATAACCCCTTCAAACAGAAGATCAGTCGATTTCATAATCATTGGTGAGCACATTGTAAATACACCCTTTACAGGGAATGTATACCCAGTTTTCAGTGACAATACGCCACCGAGCGACAATCCGCCGACTGCAATTTCCGAATAACCTTCGTCTTTCAATTGCTGATAAGCCTGTTCGACTTCTCGCCACCAGCCTTCAGGTCCGCTTTCCACTAGTTTTTCAGGTTCAACCCCGTGCCCTTCCAAATGGGGGGCAATCGATGTATACCCTTTCTTTTCAAGAAAACGGCCAAGCATCCTTACATCAGCAGAGTTGCCGGTAAAGCCGTGAAGCAACAGAACCGCCCGCGGTCCTGCTTTGAAGAAAAATGGTTTTGGCGGTGTAATCCTCATGCAAATCCCTCCAGAAATTAATATCAATGTACTGATTTCCGTTCCAGGCGGACGCTTTCCGCGGGAGTGGCCTGAGCCTCCTCAGTCGCTTTCGCTCCTTACGGGGTCTCAGGACTCACTCTATTCCCGCAGGAAACGGTTTGCGCTTGCGCAAATCGTTTGCGACGAAGCAGCATAGCGATGCAGGAGCATCTCTTTGCCCTTCGCTGCCTTTCACTACAATTGATAATAAAATATCAATTCAAATTAGAAATATATATTTTTATATAGCTTAGATATGGAGCAAAACAGCGAAGACTCCCAGGGGAGCAGAACTGGAGTTGGCTTTCCAACTCCAGTTCGAGCGAAGTGCTGAGATCCACTCGGACGAAGTGAAACGAGTACGAGTTAGCTCAGCGCAAGCCAAGAGTTGGCCGTAGCCTGCAAGGCCGGCTCTTTGCGACGAAGCTAGCGCAGCGATGCAGGAGCACGGGTTTGGGAAAGCGCAGCTGTTTTGCGAAATATCGATTATATTACCACTATAAAAGAAAACGCCCAACCAGTTTATTGGTCAGGCGATTTAGTCATCTACATTATACTTTCGTTACGGCGATAGCCAAAATAAAGAATAAGGCAGCAAGTACAATCGTTACACGATGAAGGACAAGATCAAGTCCCCGTGCTTTTTGCTTGCCGAAAAGTTGCTCAGCTCCACCGGAGATGGCTCCTGAAAGACCTGCACTTTTTCCTGATTGTAATAATACGACAACGATTAATGCGAGCGATACGATGACGAGTAAAGTCATTAACAACGTATGCATAAATTCCACCTCCTGAATAAAACCTTCACAACAAGAATAAGTTTATCAAAAATTGTGACCTATGACAATAGCAATAGAAAAAAGAGGCAATGCCTCCTTTTTTCTATTTATTCAGGTTGTAGAAAGTTTTTACGCCAAGGTATTTAGCCGTATCATGCAATTGATCTTCAATGCGCAATAACTGGTTGTATTTCGCAACGCGGTCCGTACGTGAAGGAGCACCGGTTTTGATTTGGCCTGCATTTGTCGCAACTGCGATGTCTGCAATCGTTACGTCTTCAGATTCACCTGAACGGTGGCTGATGACTGCTGTGTAACCAGCGCGTTTCGCCATTTCAATTGCATCAAACGTTTCAGTCAATGTACCGATCTGGTTTACTTTGATCAATATTGAGTTGCCGATTCCCTGCTCGATTCCTTGAGCAAGCTTTTTAGTATTAGTCACGAATAAGTCATCCCCGACCAATTGTACTTTATCCCCGATACGGTCCGTCAATAATTTAAAGCCGTCCCAGTCGTTTTCATCCAGTCCGTCTTCAATCGAGACGATCGGGTATTTGTTAGCAAGCTCTTCATACCAGTCGACCATTTCTGCTGAAGTCTTCGTTGTATTATCGCCCGCCAGTTTGTAGATTCCTTTTTCTTTATCGTAAATTTCGGAAGCCGCTACATCCATCGCAAGAAGTACATCTTCTCCTGGCTTATAGCCGGCTTTTTCGATAGCCGTCATGATTGTTTCAAGCGCTTCTTCGTTTGATCCAAGGTTTGGCGCAAAGCCGCCTTCGTCTCCGACAGAAGTGTTATAGCCTTTGTCTTTTAATACCGTTTTCAGGTTATGGAAAATTTCTGCTCCCATGCGAAGTGCATGGCGGAAAGATTCAGCTCCGACCGGCATAACCATGAATTCCTGGATGTCCACGTTATTGTCGGCATGTTCACCACCATTTAATATGTTCATCATTGGAACAGGCAATTGCTTCGCGTTGAATCCTCCAAGATATTGATAAAGTGGAAGGTCCAAATAATCTGCAGCAGCATGTGCTACAGCCATCGAAACGCCAAGAATTGCGTTTGCGCCTAGACGGCCTTTGTTTTCAGTGCCATCAAGTTCAATCAATGCCTGATCGATTGAAACCTGGTCCAATACTGAATAATTCCCTTCAAGCTCTTCAGCAATTTCATTGTTTACGTGTTCAACTGCTTTTAGAACACCTTTGCCCAAGTAACGGCCTTTGTCACCGTCACGCAATTCTACTGCTTCGTGTTCGCCTGTTGATGCACCAGATGGTACGATTGCGCGTCCAAAAGCGCCGCTTTCAGTGAATACTTCCACTTCTACTGTCGGATTTCCCCGTGAGTCAAGAACTTCGCGTGCTAAAATATCTGTAATGATTGGCAATATAAACAGCTCCCTTTAGAATAATGGTTTTCCGGTCATTTCTGCCGGTTGTTCGATATCCAATAACTTTAAGATGGTTGGTGCCAAGTCGGCAAGAATGCCATCCGGCTTCATTTCCAGACCTGATTTCGTAATGATTACCGGTACCTGATTGGTCGTATGCGCCGTCATAGGCAAGCCTTCAGTGGTCAGCACTTCGTCTGAATTTCCGTGATCGGCCGTAACAATCGCCGTTCCGCCTTTAGCGTGCAAGGCCTCGATAATTCTTCCCAAACACTCATCGACAGCTTCAATCGCCTGAATAGTAGGTTCCAACAATCCGCTGTGCCCTACCATATCCGGATTGGCAAAATTGAGGATGATGGCATCGTGCGCTTCCGCTTCGATCTGTTCGACAAGTTTATCAGTTAATTCATATGCGCTCATTTCCGGTTGAAGGTCGTAAGTCGCCACTTTCGGAGAATCAACAAGAATCCGTTCTTCCCCCGGAAAAACCTTCTCTCTCCCGCCACTCATAAAGAAAGTGACATGAGGATATTTTTCCGTTTCCGCGATGCGTAATTGGGTCAATCCATTCGCTGAAATCACTTCGCCGACCGTATTTTCAAGATTCAACGACTCAAAAGCGATCCGGGTCGGCAAAACATCACTATAAGAAGTGAACGATACAAAAGTCAGTCTGTCGGGATGATTCGGGCTCAACGGAAAACCGTTAAACTCGTTGGTGATTAATGTTGACGTCAATTGAATCGCACGGTCCGGCCTGAAATTGAAGAAGATCAGGGAATCCTGCGACTTGATCGTTGCAACGGGTTCGCCATTCTCTTCTATATAAAAAGGTACGACGAATTCGTCCATTACTCCCTGATCATAGGAGCGAACAACCCCTTCGCTTGCAGTGGAGGCATAAAGCCCAGTTCCATCCACTAATACACGATAGGCAGTTTCTGCACGGTCCCAGCGTTTATCGCGGTCCATTGCATAATAGCGTCCGCTGATCGATGCAAATTTACCGACCCCTATTTCCGCCATTTTTTCTTCTGTTTTTTCGATATACTGCAGGGCAGTTTGCGGGCCGACATCTCGGCCGTCCAAAAAGCCATGGACATAAACTTCATCCAATCCTTGCTGTTTGGCCAATTCCAATAGAGCAAAGAGATGCTCATAATGGCTGTGGACGCCGCCGTCTGACAGTAAGCCCATCAAATGAAGAGCGGAGCCGTTTGATTTCGCTTTGGCGATAGCTTCCAGGAATGCTGTATTCTGAAAGAAGTCCCCTTCCCTGATCGCTTTATTGATACGTGTCAGGTTCTGATAGACAATGCGGCCTGCACCAATATTCAAATGGCCCACTTCCGAGTTTCCCATCTGGCCGTCCGGCAATCCCACCGCTTCACCTGAAGCAGTAAGCAACTCATGCGGATAGCTATTCCATAATTTATCGAAATTCGGTTTTTTTGCCTGTGCAACTGCATTGCCAAAAGTTTCTTTCCGGCAGCCAAAGCCGTCCAGGATGATCAAAGCCACCGGATTTTCTGTATTACGCATTTGCACCAGCCTCCAGTAATTTGAGGAATGACTCAGCTTCGAGACTTGCTCCTCCGACCAAAGCCCCGTCAATATGCTCCATATTCATCAGTTCTTCGATATTCGCCGGTTTAACACTGCCGCCGTATTGGATCCGGACTGCACCAGCTGTTTCTTCATTATAAAGAGATTCGATTTTTTTACGGATGATGCCGCATACTTCATTGGCATCCTCTGCCGTAGCCGTTTTACCAGTTCCGATCGCCCAGATTGGTTCATAAGCGATCACCAGTTCAGCCGCCTGTTCAGCAGATAGTCGAGCCACGCCTTTTTCGACTTGCGCTTCAACTACATTGCCGGTATCTCCACTGTCACGTTGTTCGAGCGATTCACCGACACATAAAATCGGTTTCAAACCGTGTTCAAAAGCAGATACTACTTTTCTGTTCGCCGATTCATCAGTTTCATTGAAATATTGACGGCGTTCAGAATGGCCGATAATAACGTATTCAACACCCAAATCTTTTAATTGGACAGGGCTTACCTCTCCGGTAAACGCCCCTTCTTTTTCTTCATGCATCGTCTGCGCACCGATTTTCAAATCAGTATTTCCAGCAGACTCCACTAAATTTTGAAGAAATAAAGCAGGTGCACAGATAACGGCGTCTACTTTCTCAGCCGAAGGCAATGCTGTTTTAACTTCCTCTGCAAAAGCTTTTGCTTCAGCTGCTGTTTTGTACATTTTCCAGTTTCCCGCGATAATCGGTTTTCTCAAAAAAACACTCCCTTTCTCATAATGTGGCAAACTATTAAAGTTGTAAGTTCTTACTTCTTGTCTGTAAGTGCAGTTACACCAGGCAATTCCTTGCCTTCCATGAATTCAAGCGAAGCTCCGCCACCCGTCGAGATATGGTCCATTCTTTCGGCTACATTGAACTTCTCAACTGCTGCCGCAGAATCTCCTCCTCCGATGACTGTATAAGCCTCAGTTTCGGCCATCGCCTCTGCAACGGAACGTGTTCCATTTGCAAATGGCTCCATTTCAAAAACACCCATTGGCCCATTCCAGATAACCAGCTTCGAATCTTTTATGACATTCCGGTAGAGCTCTACAGTCTCAGGCCCAATATCAAGCCCCATCCAATCGGAAGGGATTTCTTCGATTTTCACTTGCTTTGTTTCAGCATCTTTTGAAAATTCGCTGGCTACAGTGGCATCGATTGGAAGATAGAATTTCACGCCTTTTTCTTCAGCTTTTTGGATAAAGGTTTTAGCCAATTCCAATTTATCTTCTTCCACAAGTGAATTTCCGATTTCATAGCCTTTTGCTTTAATGAACGTGTACGACAATCCGCCGCCGATCAACAGGTTATCCACTTTATCAAGCAAATGATCGATGACACCGATTTTATCTTTCACCTTGGCACCGCCAATGATAGCGGTAAATGGACGTTCCGGTTCAGACAACGCTTTTCCGAGGACATCCAGTTCTTTCTCAAGCAAAAGTCCTGAAACTGATGGAAGATGTTTCGCAATGCCTGCTGTAGAAGCGTGAGCGCGGTGCGCTGCTCCGAAAGCGTCATTGACAAAGACATCTGCGAGATCAGCAAAGGATTTTGCCAGTGTTTCATCGTTCTTTTCTTCTCCTGCATGGAAGCGGACATTTTCTAATAGAAGGATGTCGCCTTCCTGCATATTGCCAATTTCTTTTTCGACAGTTTCGCCGACTGATTCTTTCAGGTTTTTAACATCTTTATGTAGCAATTCACTCAAACGAGCCCCTGCCGCAGCAAGCCTCGTCTCTTCATTGACTTCGCCTTTTGGACGCCCCAAATGGCTTGCCAATATTACTTTCGCCCCGTTTTCAACCAGATATTCGATGGTCGGGACAGCTGCGCGGATTCGTGTATCATCCGTCACTTCTCCGTCTTTCATCGGTACGTTGAAATCGACTCGGCAAAATATGCGTTTCCCTTTCAAATCCAAATCTTTCATGGTCATTTTCTGCAGCATGAAAATACCTCCTATTTGTATTCAAAAAAATAAGGGGCGGGGTAAATTCCCCACCCCTTTTATCCTCTTTTATTATAGAGGTTCATCGGTAATTAAGCTATGATTTTGGGATTACAGCCCTTTGCTGTGCATGTGCAAAGCAAGATCGATGCAACGTCCTGAATAACCGGACTCATTATCATACCAAGCCAATACTTTGACCATGTTCCCGCCAAGTGCCATCGTTGATAAACCATCGACAGTGGCAGAAGCCGTGTTGCCGTTATAGTCTTTTGAGACAAGTGGAAGATCGCTGTACTCCAAAGTGCCTTTCAATTCGTTCTGAGTAGCTTCTTTCAGAGCTGCATTCACTTCTTCAACAGAAACTTCAGTATCCAATTCTGCCACAAGGTCGATTAGAGAGACGTTTGAAGTTGGAACGCGGATTGCCATTCCATCAAGTTTGCCTTCCAGTTCAGGAAGCACTTTAGTAACAGCTACCGCAGCTCCTGTTGTTGTAGGAATCATGGATTCTGCAGCTGCACGTGCGCGGCGGTAATCCTTGTGCGGAGAATCCAATAGAATCTGGTCATTCGTATAAGAATGGATCGTCGTCATCATGGCTTTCTTGATGCCGAATTTATCATTCAATACTTTTGAAATTCCTGCAAGGCCGTTTGTTGTACAAGATGCGTTTGATACAACATCATGCTCTTCCGGATTGTAAGTGTCATGGTTAACGCCCATAACAAGTGTTTTCATACCATTTTTGCCTGGAGCCGAAACGATGACTTTTTTCGCTCCTGCTTCGATATGTTTTGAAGCAGATTCAGAATCTGTAAAGAATCCAGTCGATTCAACAACGATATCAACTCCAAGGTCTCCCCAAGGAAGGTTCGAAGGATCTTTTTCTGAGAATACACGGATTGTTTTGCCGTTGACAACAATGTTATCGCCTTCAGCAGAAACTTCAGCATCCAATGTTCCGTGAATTGAATCGTATTTCAATAGATGCGCAAGCATTTTAGCATCTGTTAAATCGTTTACTGCCACAACTTCCACTTCGTCGTTTGTCATTGCTCCACGGAATACAATACGTCCAATGCGGCCAAAGCCGTTAATCGCTAATTTTAAAGTCATTTCAATTTCCTCCTATGTTTTCAATAAGTTTAAGAACTTCTGTCGCAGCACCTTCATCGGTAACCAATACTGTTCGTTCTGGTGCGTTTTTGAAATAAGAAAGTATCGCTTTCGCTTTCGAATGTCCGCCAGCTACTGCAATAATATTGGGGGCTTTTTGCACTTGTTCCAATTGGATTCCCGCTGAACGGATGCGGTAAACAACATTGCCTTCTGCATCAAAATAATATCCGAAGGCTTCACTGACGGCACCGCCTTCAGTGATCATCTGAACTTCTTCCGCGGTTGACTGACGCCTTAGGGCCAATTCTTCGGCATTGCCGATTCCATGGACAACCAGATCAGTTTGTTCATAAAGATCCATCATTTCCTTGATGAGCGGTTCTTTCATCATCATGGCATAGGCTTCTTCACTTAGATGATCAGGTAAATAAAGCGTCTTAAATGAACCGCCGGTTTTTTCAGCAAATGCGGAAGCAATGGTATTCGCCTGATGCAGAACATCTTCACCCAAGCCGCCGCGCGCTGCAATGAATTGCAGGGAAGGATAAGCTTTTTCGCCTTTCAGTTCTTTGGCGATTGCCGCCATCGTACTGCCTCCCGTCACGGCAACTTTGGTTTCACCGGTGAAATTCATTTCAAGGAGCCGTGCAGCTTCTTTTCCAATCTGATTTTTAACAGTTACTGCTGTATCAGAATCCAAAGGAACCACAATGACATCCGAAATCTTCAATTGCTTTTTCAACTTGTCCGCGAGATCAGCAATTCCTGTCAGCTTTTGCATGAAGGATTTTAATGAATCGAGAACTTCTTCGCCTTGCCTGGTTATCACCATGCCTGCGGATTTCATCTCGATTAATTGCTGCTCACGCAACAGGTCGGTTTCTTTTCGGATATCACGTTCTGTCATTCCGGAAAATTCACTTAAGGTTCTCCTGCCAATCGGCTGTTCCTGATTAATTGTCTGCAGGATCTGGTAACGTTTTTTCAGGAGCACGGACATTTCCGGCAACAGTTTATTCTGTGCTGAAGATAAAGCATCCATAGATTCACTCCATTCCAGCTGGACAAAATTTATCCCACCGATAAATTTTCTGTCCCACTAAATTCATTCTACCTAATAGTAATTCTGAATGCAACAAAAAAGAAGCATCAGTAACCCAACGCTTCCAAAATTTCGGCATATCCGATATTGCCATATATTAAGATTTTGCCTTCTTGTTCAAGGACCGGTATCATCAGCATGTATTTCTCGTGCAGCCGGTCATCCTCTTCTATATTGACTTCCTTGAATTCCACCGGGAAATCTTCCTGGATCAGTTTAAGCATCAATTTCGCTTCTTCGCATAATGGGCAATTCGGACGCGTATAAAGTGTCAGCATGGGTAACCTACTTTCTTTTATGTATTATATTATTTGAACTAAAAATCTATAGCAACCGATATTCCGCAAAACAGCTCCGAAGACATTAGGCGACGCTTACGAGGTTAATGTCTTTGCGACGAAGTGCGCAGCACTGCAAAGCTCTTTCATGTCTCGAAGCTAGCGTAGCGGTGCAGAGACAGGAGCACGTGATTTTTATTTCAACATGCTGGTCCTGCACTAACTTAAACCCATGCTCCTGCATCGCTGCGCTAGCTTCGTCGCAAAGAGTCGACCTTGCAGGCTTCGGTCGACTCTTCGCTGTTTTGCTCCATATCGCTAGAGTTCCTTCTAGCGCCGGCGCGTCTATGGAGCAGGCGAATGCCGACGGAGCAAAAGACGAGTGGTCTTCTCGGCTTATTGCGGGAGCTAAGGTGCGCCATAAACTTTCGGCGCCACCTTTGCGACGAGCAGTGCGCAGGAGCATAATCTTCGCCCTGTCCTAAGCGCCGAAGCGGTATATATAGTGTATTTAATTAGCTTGCAAAAATCCTAAAAGAAAAAACCCGCTCCGCCAAATTTTGGCAAAGCGGGTCTCATCATATGCCCTCGGAGGGGATCGAACCCCCATTACAAGAATCGGAATCTTGGGTGTTATCCATTACACTACGAGGGCGTTTCTGTCTTAGCGACTTTACCAGTATACAAAATATACAGGCACATATCAAGTTGATATTTTTAATTCGTTAGATTTGACCTTCATTGACCAAGATGTGTATGATAATAATACAGCTGAAATGTATTTCAGTGCTGAATGTTATCACTTACACAAGGAGGATTTTCTATGAATTTAATTCCAACAGTAATTGAACAGACGAGCCGAGGCGAGCGCGCTTACGACATTTACTCGCGTTTATTGAAAGACCGTGTCATCATGCTCGGCAGCGGTATTGATGATAACGTAGCAAACTCCATCGTTGCACAGCTTCTATTCCTTGAAGCGGAAGATCCTGAAAAAGACATTTCAATCTATATTAATAGCCCAGGCGGCAGCATTACGGCTGGTATGGCAATTTATGATGTTATGCAATTCATTAAGCCTGACGTTCAAACTGTCTGCATCGGTATGGCAGCTTCCATGGGTGCATTCCTTCTTGCTGCTGGTACTAAAGGGAAACGTTACGCGCTTCCAAACGCAGAAGTTATGATTCACCAGCCACTTGGCGGTGCCCAAGGCCAGGCTACTGAAATCGAAATTGCTGCAAAACGCATTTTGTTCCTTCGCGAAAAATTGAATCAGATTCTTTCTGAACGCACTGGCCAGCCACTTGAAGTCATCTCAAAAGATACAGACCGTGATAACTTCATGACAGCTGAACGTGCTTTGGAATACGGATTGATCGATCAGATCATTACACGCAGCAAGTTGCCGGGTGATCACGAAAAAGAAGATATTTAAAGAAAAGCGTAAGCGCCCGTTCAGCTCTGTGCTCCTGCATCGCTGCGCTAGCTTCGTCGCAAAGCCTTGACCTCGCAGGCGTCGGTCAAGACTTGGCCGCTGGAGTCTGGACAATAGAAAAGCATAAAAATCCCGCAGCCTTAAGCTGCGGGATTTTTTTATGCTTCTTTTTCGATTAATGCAGACAAGGCTTCGACTGCTGATTCTTCATCAGAACCGTCTGCAGAAATAATGACATCAGTGCCTTTGCTGATTGCCAGGCTCATTATGCCCATGATGCTTTTTGCATTTACTTTCTTTTCTTCTTTTTCAAGATAGACATCCGAATTATATCTGTTTGCTTCTTGTACGAATAACGCTGCCTGTCTGGCCTGTAAACCAGATTTCAATTGAACGTTCACTTGTTTCTCAACCATGCATATCCTCCTCAGAAAATTGACTGTACTGCTCGAAAGGTGATTTTATTGCTTTATATGAAAGAACTGCGGCAGTTAACCGCCGATCGTTTCGCCTTTTCTCAATGATTCAGCGATTTCGTCAATCTTGCGAAGGCGATGATTGACACCTGATTTGCTGACTTTCCCGGTTGATACCATTTCCCCGAGCTCCTTCAGTGTAACATCCTGATACTCGACGCGCAGCCTGGCAATTTCACGCAGGCGATCCGGAAGTTGTTCAACTCCAATTACTGAGTCGATAAATCGGATGTTTTCCACTTGGCGTAATGCCGCATCGATGGTTTTATTGAGATTGGCTGTTTCACAATTGACCAGCCTGTTTACGCTGTTGCGCATATCCCTGATAATACGGACATCTTCGAATTTCAGCAATGCTGAATGCGCCCCAGCGATGCTGAGAAAATCGGAAATCTTTTCAGCTTCTTTCAAATAGGTGACAAAACCTTTTTTCCGCTCGATCGTTTTGCTGTTCAAATGGAAAAAATTCATCAATTCTGTGAGAGAATCCGCATGGTCCCGGTCCGACGAATAAACTTCAAGATGATAGGAAGAAGTTTCCGGGTTATTGACCGAACCTCCAGCCAAAAATGCTCCGCGCAGATAGGCACGCTTGCAGCAATTCTTCTCAATCAATGCTTTATCAATCTCCTGCTGAAACTGAAAGCCTTCAGTGATGATCAATAAATCCTCGAGTATATGTTTAGAACCATCCCGAAGCCGGCAAATGTACACATTATTCTTTTTAAGGCGCATCTTCTTCCTTACCAATAATTCTACCGGATAAGGCGGGTAGAACCGCTTTAGAAGCGTATATATCCGGCGGGCAATCGCAGCATTTTCTGTCTGTATATCAACGCTCAATTGCCTGCTGGAAAAAGATAAAGTTCCATTCATCCGGATCAGAGCCGATAATTCGGCTTTCCCACAGCACTCATCCACTTCAATCTGAGTCATTTCTTTTTTTGTTTCCGAAGCGAACGACATTTCATTCCCCTCCTTTCAACCCTTTAAAAAAATCGATAAGGTGTATCTTCTTTCAATTGGCCTCCAGCATATTGAAAAAGCCATTCAGCCACTTTCCTTGGTTCGTGGCGGACAGCATTTTCAAAAATATTGGCTATATCTTCACGATGGATTTCCAGGCTGAACTCTGCCAAACGTTCTTCGTCATACGCGACAGGCCGTGCTCTTTCCTGTTCGTAAAGTTCCACTACATTCGAAGGCATTTCCGCTTTATCCAGCAGGACAGCGTCTAAAAACGGCTCGCCTACATGTTCATATAAAGCTTTGACATGATCAGCAGCTGAATACATATACGTTTCTCCAGCTTGCGTCATAAGATTACAGATGTAAATTTTCTTGGCTTTTGCTGCCAACAACTCTTTTCTAATATCCTTAACCAATAGATTCGGAAGAATACTGGTATAAAGTGAGCCGGGGCCAATAACGATAATATCCGCCTGGCGGAGAGCCAATACTGTATCCGGCAAAGTTTTAACATCGACAGGTTCAATGAAAACGCGTTTAATCGGCTGCAAATAAGCTGGGATTTTCGATTCTCCACTGACAATCGTGCCATCTTCAAACTCTGCATTAAGCGTCACCAATTGATTTGCAGCTGGAATAACCGTGCCATTAACGCTCAAAACACGGCTCATTTCCCTTACTGCATGCGAAAAATCACCCGTTAAATCGGTCAATGCAGCGAGCATCAGATTGCCCAGTGAATGGCCCCCAAGATCAATTGATTTGCTGAAACGGTATTGAAACATTTCCGCTACTAACGGTTCTGCGTCGGATAAAGCTGCCATGACATTGCGTATATCTCCAGGTGGTGGAATATTAAGGTCATTGCGGAGCCTGCCGGAACTGCCTCCATCGTCTGCGACTGTTACAATCGCCGTCAGATCCATTGGAAGTTTTTTCAACCCCCGCAGCAATGTGGACAATCCGGTCCCCCCGCCTATAATGACGAGCTTTTTTCGTTGGGTTGCATTTTCCATGCGCTCAGACCTTTCTCGTTTTGACATCGCGATGAGTAATGATGGTTTTATTGTTTTCAGCAAATAATTTTCCATAATACTCCGCTAAGGTGACTGAACGATGCTGGCCGCCGGTACAACCGAACGCAATAACTAATTGTGCTTTGCCTTCGTTTTTATACCGGGGAATCATAAATTGAAGCAGGTCGGTTAGTTTTTCGATAAGCATTTGGGTTTCATTCCATTGCAGAACATAGCTAGAAACTGGTTCATCGAGACCCGAAAGCGGCTTTAACTCTTCTATATAATAGGGGTTTGGCAGAAAACGAACATCAAAAACCAAATCGGCATCTATTGGAATTCCGTGTTTAAATCCAAAAGAAATAACATTTACAGTAAAGACATTGCTCGTATTTGTGGAAAAATCGGAAATGATTCTTTCTTTAAGTTCCCGAGGGCTCATTTGAGAAGTGTTGTAGATGTATTTTGCACGCCCTTGAAGGTCAATCAGCATATCCCGTTCTTTTTTAATGCCGCCAAGAACCAGTCCGCCTGGTGACAATGGATGTGAACGGCGCGTTTCTTTGTAGCGGCTTACAAGCGTCTGGTTATCTGCATCCAGGAAGAGGATTGTTACAGACACTTTCGGCTCTTTCGACAGATTGTCAATTGCATCGACAAGGCTGTCGAAAAAGTCGCCTCCACGCAGATCCATTACAGCTGCAACCCGTTTCATCGATTTCCCCGAATCGCGCATCAATTTGATGAACGTCAGCAGCAACGCGGGCGGCAGATTATCAATTGTGAAAAAGCCAAGATCTTCAAAGCTTTGGATTGCCACCGTTTTGCCGGCACCGGACATTCCGGTGATGACGATCAATTCTGTTTCTTCTGTCTTATTGTCCATACTGGCGGTTCACCTCTTCTGTTGAAGTTTGTATCATTTCTTTCAGCAGTTCAAATTCCATTGTGTAATGGAATGTCCCGTATTGGACTCCCGGCTTACTGACAGCGAAAAGAAGGTTTGTACGGTCGCCTTCTGCCATCGGCAATGTTGCGAGGCTTTCAATTGGGTGCCATTCCAGAATTCCTTCTCTTGTTTCAACAAAAGGGGTTCCGTTTAAATCTTGTGCGACAAAAGTGAAAAGCATCCATTCATCGACCACTTCACCTTCGTCTTCTATCATCATCGTGTAAATTCCTTTGACGTGGGTGTCCAAAGGTTCTGCGTTTGTTTCTTCTTTAAATTCCCGGATCGCCGCTTCATATACGGACTCCCCGGCTTCCATCTTTCCGCCGGGTGCCACATACCAACCGCGTCGGGGTTTTTTCAATAATAAGACCTTGCCATTTTTAATAACTAATAAATTTGCGATTCGCTGCACACTCGACACTCCGTATCTATTATAAACTTTCTCCATTATACAACTATCCTGGCGTGTCATGCAAAAAAAGAAAAGCGGCAGTGCCCGCTAAGCCCCGACAAGCGCTGGAGGACTTGAAAGTAATAGCGTTCTTTGCCATTACTGGCAAGATCGAAGCGACTCGAGGGGCTGGGCCACTGGAGTCTGGACAGAGGAAAAGGGGAAGTGCCCGTTAAGCTCTGAAAGGCATAAGACGATCTGGCGGAGCGACGTCTTTTGCCGCAGAGCCAGAGTGGCTTATGACCCGAAGAGCTGGGCCACTGGAGTCTGGACAAAAAAGAAAAGGAATAAACATTAGCTAGTTGAGAAAGAATAAATGAAAACCGATATTCCGCAAAACAGCTCCGCGAAAACAGGTGCTCCTGCATCGCTTAGCTAGCTTCGTCGCAAAGACTTGGCCGAACTCCCTTCGGCCAAGTCTTTCCTGGTGGCTCGCGCTGAGCTAACTCGGTCTCGTTCCACTTCGCCCGAGTGGATCTCAGCACTTCGCTTAGTCACCTGGGAGTCTTCGCTGTTTTGCTCCATATCTTCAATCACCTTCTGTATAAAATATTCATTTCAGCTTATTTTAAGTCTAGGAGTAGATTCTATATCCCTAAACAGAATCAAAATGAAGTGACAGACGGTGACTCCTGCGGGAACAAGAGCGAGTCCTGAGACCCCGCAGGGAGCGTAGCGACTGAGGAGGCTTAGGCCGCTCCCCGCGGAAAGCATCCGTCTAGAACGTAATGATTAAATAAGTTGAAGATTTCTCGACAGCCTAAAATATACATACCAGCCTCTTTCCAAAGTTTTGTCGAATTAACATATATAATTAAACTTCACCAGTCATTTACAATCCGCCTTATAAAAATAGTGAACACAAAAAAAGAGGCTGCTTTCCGATGTTGCGGAAAACAGCCTTTCAAAACTTCTATAAAAAGGGGGTCAATTTACTATTCTTACTATACCTCTTATACATGTCAAATGTATTACAGCTACATTAAGAAAGCATTAAATTAAACGTTTTGACCGATTTTTTCAACCAATTCTTCGATATAATGCTGTGCAGCCTGTGCTGCAATGCTTCCATCACCCGTAGCAGTAACTACTTGGCGCAATGTTTTATCGCGAAGATCCCCTGCTGCGTAGATTCCTGGAACCGATGTTTCCATTTTTTCATTTGTCACTACATATCCTTCGTCATTCAGAATACCCAGGTCTGCAAATGGTTTAGTCAACGGCAGCATGCCGATATAGATGAATACGCCATCGATTTCTTTCTCTGTTTCTACACCATCTTTAGTGGAAACCAGGGTCACGCCGGAAACTTTTCCGTTTTCGCCTTTGATTTCCTTCACTGTGTGGCTCCAGATAAAATCGATTTTGTCGTTTGCAAAAGCACGATCCTGAAGGATTTTCTGTGCACGCAATTCATCTCTTCTGTGAACGATAGTCACTTTATCAGCAAAACGCGTCAAGTAGACACCTTCTTCGACAGCGGAATCTCCGCCTCCGACCACAACAAGGTTTTTCTGTTTAAAGAACGCTCCGTCGCAGACAGCACAATAGCTGACACCGCGGCCGCCAAGTTCTGTTTCACCAGGAATGCCCATTTTTTTATATTCAGCACCAGTTGTCAGGATGACTGCTCTGGCTTTGTATTCTTTGGAACCGGCTGTGATGGTTTTGTATTCTTCGCCATCAACGATTCCTTTGACATCGCCATAAGCATATTCTGCGCCAAATTTCTTGGCATGATCGAACATTTTTGTAGATAAATCAGGTCCAAGGATGTGTTCAAATCCCGGATAATTCTCTATCTCTTCCGTGTTGGCCATTTGGCCGCCCGGGATTCCACGCTCAATCATCAAAGTGGATAAATTGGCCCGGGAAGTATAAACAGCTGCAGTCATTCCAGCTGGCCCAGCACCAATAATTACAACATCATAAATTTTTTCAGCTTCAGTCATAGTCGAGTCCTCCTAACATTCAATAGCTAAATCGTATAAGATTCAGCCAAAACCATCAACTTTTATGCCTATGATTCAAATAACGGCAGAAACTCGATCATCTCATTAATGTACTTTGTTAAGGTGGCAGACGAAATGCCGAACTCTTCAGCCGTCGACTTTTTCGTGATGCTGTGATCTCGGGAAGACTTCACCATATAATGAACCGATGCTGCCAGCGCATTGGGATTTTTGAAGGGATAATTTCGTTGAAAGGCGTTATCCACCAGCATAAACCACATTTGAAAAGCATATGAGCCTTGTTGCGTGACCATGCCTTCTTTCTCGTAGAGTATCTCGGTGGCTTTCATTGCCCGTAGAAATGCCCGCTCTTCCGGCACGGAATCTTTGAATGGATGTCCAAGTGCGTAGCCTAGCATAAACGTTTCGATTACGGTAGGCTGTTCACTTTTCAACAACTTCGGATGCGCGATGATTTCCTGTTTGTGTGATGATTTACCAAGAAGAAACAGACCATATAAACGTTCGCTGCGATGTGAATGATCCAATTTCTCGACCAGGTAATCACGATTGTGCTCCAGTGCGTCCGAATGCGGCATCGTCACATTTTCCTGCCACGGTTCATATCCTTCTTTTCCCGGGTCCATTGCAGTTAATTGTTTCCATGCCTGTCTTGCGACGTCTTCATGGTTTGAATGATACGCTGCATGCGACAACCAGAAATAAAACGCAGGGTCTCCGTCAAATCCTCTTTTTTGCAAACTTCTCAACCAGCGATAGGCTTCTTTGTATTTACCGACAAGAGCAAAAGTTGCCCCTAACTTGTATCGGTGCTCAAACACATAAGGCTGGATTTTCTTGAGCAGATCCAGTATATCTTCCAGCTCGTCATTCTTTTCGTAATAATGAAAGACTGCCAGATTGCATAATGCATGAAGATTACCGGTGTTCCGTCTCAAGACATCATGCAGCAAAGCTTTCGCCATTTCTGTTTCCCCAACATAAAAATAGGCAAGCGCCAGATTGTTATGGGCTCCCCAGAAATCGGGCTTGTCAGCAACCAGGTCTTCCAGCATTTTAATCGCATCAGTGAAATTCCCCTGCTCCATCAGGCGCCGTGCTTTTTCCTGAAGATAGAAATATTCACTGTCCTGAGCTTCGCCTTCGTCATCCAGGAGCTGCCAGTCTTCCTGTTCTGCAAAATCGATGATTTCCATCGCTTCTTCTGCGTACTTGCCTTGTACATCAGCTTCGACATAACGTTTCGCATATTTCCGCGCATCAAGAAATAAACCCATATGGGCATGTACTTCTGACAGGAAAAACAGGATGTCTGTTTCTTCCGGATCCAGCGCTTGAGCTGTCCGCAGAACATCCATAGCCTGTTCGAATTCCTGCATTTCCATCAGTACAATGCCAAACTGCATCATGATCAGCGGATCTTCCGGACTCAATTCCGTTGCCCGCTGCAGATACTTATGAGCTTTCGGGTAATTTTCACGCTGCAATTCCTTGAGCGCTTTTTTATAATAATATTCACCTGTAGGAATGAATGACAGAACATTCTCGTGGTTGTTTTTCTTTTTATTCTCCAAAATAAGCCTCCGAAAAAGTTATAGGATCGATTTTACTCGCCCTTCCCTTTAATATCCTTTAATTATAGCATATCCTCTGCTCCTTTACTTGCAGTTTTTGTCTGGTGGCGGTCCTTCAAAACTGCCATGACCTGATCCAAATCAACGCCTTGTTCCTGCAGCAGAACCATCACATGATAAAAAAGATCGGCGGTTTCCATTGATAATTCTTCTGCATCCCGGTTCTTCGCGGCAATGATTACTTCAGCTGCTTCCTCTCCGACTTTCTTACAGATCTTATCTACGCCTTCTTCAAAAAGATAAGTCGTATATGCGCCTTCCGGCATTTCACTTTGGCGATTGCGGATCAACTCTTTCAGCTCTTGCAGCATGTCTGTTGCTGATTCCCGCTGTTCTCCGTAAATCGTTTCGCTGAAGCAGGTTTGTTCACCGGTATGGCAGGCTGGTCCGTTTGGAATCACTTCGTAGATAACTGCATCAGCATCACAATCCGCTTGCACCGAAACGACTTTTTGTGTGTTGCCGCTGGTTGCTCCTTTATTCCATAATTCCTGCCGGCTTCTTGAATAGAGCCAGGTTTCGCCGTTCTCCATCGTCTTTTCGATTGCCTGCTGATTGGCATATGCCAAAGTCAGCACCTGTTTTGTTTCGCTGTCCTGTATGATTACCGGCACTAAGCCGTCCTGATCGTAATTCAATTGTTTCATCTGACATTCACTCCTTCTGTGCGCAGGTAATCTTTCACTTCTGCTATGCTGGTTTCTTTATAATGAAAAATTGATGCAGCAAGCGCTGCGTCCGCATCCACTTTCTCAAAAACTTCTTTGAAATGTTCGCGGCTTCCCGCTCCTCCACTGGCGATGACCGGAACTTCAACAGCACTTCTCACTGCATCAGTCAACGCCAGATCGAAACCGTCCTTGGAACCATCTTTGTCCATGCTTGTCAGCAGCAATTCGCCTGCGCCGAGTTCAACGCTGCGTTTTGCCCATTCCACAGCATCCCATTCGGTTTTATTGCGGCCGCCATGGGTATAAACATCCCAGCCTTTTCCGTTCCACTTGGCATCAATTGCTACGACGATGCATTGCGAACCGAAAAAGTCGGCACCTTCTTTGATCAGTTCCGGTCGGTCAAGTGCCGCTGTATTCAATGAAACCTTATCTGCTCCTGCCCGTAGCATCCTTTTCATGTCTTCAAGAGAACGGATTCCGCCGCCCACAGTAAATGGAATCGATAACTCGCTGGCGACAATTTTCACAACTTCGACCATTGTTTCTTTTCCTTCGTGTGAAGCCGATATATCCAGGAAGGTCAGCTCATCTGCTCCCTGCTTGTCGTAAAATCTGGCAAGTTCAACCGGGTCACCCGCGTCCCTCAAAGAAACAAAGCTGACGCCTTTGACAACCCGCCCTTCCTTTACGTCCAGACAAGGGATAATTCTCTTCGTCAGCATGTCAAAGCCTCCTCTAATGTAAAACGTTTTTCGTAAAGCGCTTTCCCGATAATCACTCCGGCAATCGCACTTCCTTCTGCTGCCGCTTTGACATTCTGGACATCTTCTATTGTTCCGATGCCGCCGGAAACAATGACTTCTGCCGTTCCTGCATCGACCAATTGTTTATTTGCTTCAATATTTGGGCCTGCTAGTGTCCCGTCGGTCGCGATGTCAGTGTAGATAAAATGCTTCGCACCTTTTGACACAAAAAATCGTGCTACTTCAGCAGCCGGTTTCACAGATGTTTCCGTCCAGCCTTCAGTAGCAGCCATTCCATTTTTCGCGTCGATACCGATGACAATATGATCTGCACCGAATTCTTCGATAAAAGAAACGACCAGTTCCGGTTCTCGGATTGCCAGACTTCCGATGATGACACGGGAAACTCCATTTTCAAGATAATAACGGACATCTTCCTGTGTACGGATGCCCCCGCCCACCTGAACTTCAATACCAAGTTTTGCAGCTTCAATTACCACTTGAGCATTTACGCGACGACCTTCCTTTGCGCCGTCCAAGTCGACCATATGCAGCCATTCCGCTCCTGCACCAGCAAATTGTTTCGCCATATCCACAGGCGAATCGCCGTAAACCGTTTCCTGTCCATAATCTCCCTGGAAAAGCCGGACACATTTGCCGCCTCTCAGGTCAATTGCCGGATAGATTTGAAAGTTGCCCATTGTTATCCCCCTTGATGTTCGCAATCCATTGCTCTAATAAATAATGGCCAAAATCACCGGATTTTTCCGGGTGGAATTGCATACCAGTGACGAGGCCTTTGCCGACAACTCCCGGAACTTTAATATTGCCGTATTCAGCTTCAGCAAAAATTTCTGTCTCTTCCGCTTCCGTAACATAAAATGAGTGCACAAAATAAACATGGGTATCAACTTGGAGACTGTCCAGCCAAAACGGCATTCGCGGAAACTCCAGGCGATTCCATCCCATATGCGGAATGCGGTATGTGCCTTTTTCAAAACGGCGGATTTTGCCTTTCAGCAAACCGAGCCCTTTTGTCATTCTGACTTCCAAACTGTCTTCATACAGCAATTGCATGCCCAGGCATATACCGAGCAGCGGTATTCCCTTTTCAGGCAGTGACCGGATAAATTCCGACAGGCCTTTTGAATTGAGCAGTTCCATAGCATCTGGAAATGCCCCGACGCCCGGCAATAAAATCGCTTCCGCTTCCAGCAGCGTTTCCGGATCATCGGAAAGGATAACTGTACAGTCAAGCTTCTTTAATGCCTGCTCGACGCTGAAAAGATTGCCCATGCCGTAATCGATGATGCCGATGATCATGTCAACAGCCCCTTCGTCGAAGGTACACCTTTGACACGCGGGTCAATTGAAGTTGCTTCATCAAGCGCCCGTGCCAGTGCTTTGAAAACAGCTTCGATGATATGGTGTGTATTTTTCCCGTAATGGATGATAACGTGGACATTCATGCGTGATTCAAGTGCGAATTTCCATAGAAATTCATAAACCAGCTCGGTATCGAAAGTACCGACTTTTTCATTTGGAATATCTCCTCTGAATTCAAGGTGTGGTCGATTTGAACAGTCGATGACAACTTGTGCCAGTGCATCATCCATCGGCACAAATGCATTGCCATAGCGACGTATGCCTTTTTTGTCGCCAAGTGCTTCTCTGACAGCCTGGCCCAGCACAATCCCGATATCTTCCGTCGTATGGTGGTCATCAATGTGTGTATCGCCATCCGCTTTGATATCTCCATCAAATAAACCGTGCTTGATGAAAAGATCGAGCATATGGTCCATGAACGGAACACCGGTCTCGATGTCCGCCTTGCCTTCACCGTCCAGTGAAAATGCGATATCTATTTTCGTTTCATTGGTATTCCGCTTCAATTCCGCTTTTCTCATAATCGATTCTCCTTTTTCCATTGCCGCGATTCGACTGCGCGCGCATGGGCTTCCAAGCCTTCCAGCCTCGCCAACCGGGCAATCTTCTCTTTATTGTCCTGCCATGCCTGCTCGCTGTAATGGATGATGCTCGTCCGTTTCAAAAAGTCATAGACCGACAAAGCGCTCGAAAACCGCGCTGTGCTGTTGGTCGGCAAAACATGATTCGTACCGGCAAAATAATCGCCGATCGGTTCTGACGAATACCGTCCGATGAAGATGGCACCGGCGTGCTTGATTTTCTCAGCGTCTACTGCTGCATTAGCCGTCATTATCTCCAAATGTTCAGGGGCCAATTGATTGGCTGCATCTATCAGTTCCTCCATTGTTTCCCCGAGATAAATTGTGCCGAATCCATCGATGGCGGCTCTGGCAATCGATTGCCGCGGCAACTCTGCCAATTGCTTTTCGACTTCATCGGAAACTGCTTTCGCCAATACTTCATCAGTCGTCAATAATACGGAACTCGCCATCGGATCATGTTCAGCCTGCGACAAGAGATCTGCCGCAATTTCGTCCGGGTAAGCCGTTGCATCAGCGATAATGGCGATTTCACTTGGACCTGCAATCATGTCGATTGCAACATCTCCATTCACTTCGCTTTTGGCCAGCGCCACGTAAATGTTGCCGGGCCCGGTTATCTTATCGACCGCTGCGATGGATTCTGTACCGTAAGCCAGTGCCGCAATGGCCTGCGCTCCGCCGGATTTATATATTTCATCAATGCCAAGAATATGGGCTGCCGCTAAAACACCATCCGACAACGAACCATCCGCAGCCGGAGGTGAGAGCAATACAATGCGTGGTACGCCAGCCGCCTGGGCAGGAATGACGTTCATCAGCACCGAGGAAGGGTAGGCTGCTGTGCCGCCTGGTACGTACAGCCCGGCAGATTCGATGGCCGTTACGCGCTGCCCGACATATGAACCGTTTTGCTCGGTTACTTTATAGCCTTCCTGCTTTTGATTGTCATGGTACTTACGAATATTTTCAGCAGCTTCCGTCAGGTCATTCAATAATTGGGGATCGAACCGGGTCACCGCTTGGTCAATTTCTTCCCGTGAAACGCGCAAATCGGATAAATCGGCGTTATCCCATTTTTTCGCAAAGCGGATCAGAGCAGCATCCCCTTCTTCACGCACTGTCTGAATAATCCTTTTTACAGCTTCTGTTTGTTCTGGTGTCGCATTTCCGCCGGTTCTTCTGATTGAAACGGCTGACGACAATCGGGTAATTTTCATGTTAACGCCTACTTTCTTAACCGCTCCACGATTTCATCGATCCTTTTCTGTTTCAGCCGGTAGCTGACCGGGTTCGCAATGAGACGTGAAGTGATGTCTACAATTTTATCGTATTCAACCAATCCATTTTCTTTCAGGGTTTTTCCTGTCGAAACAATATCGACAATCCGTTCCGCCAAACCGATCATTGGAGCCAGTTCAATCGAACCATTGAGCTCAATGATTTCAACCTGCTCTCCCCGGCTTCTGAAAAACTGGGAAGCAATATCCGGATATTTAGTGGCAATACGCGGAGTCATTTCATCCATCGCCGTATCCGGCAGGCCCGCAGTTGCGATATAGCAGCGGCTGATTTCGAGATCCAGCAGCTCATGGATATCACGCCCCTGCTCGAGCAGCACATCTTTTCCGGCAATACCGATATCGGCTACTCCATGTTCCACATAAACAGGCACATCCATCGGTTTCGACAAAATAAAGCGAAAACCTTCATTTGGCGCTTCCACAATCAATTTGCGGGAATCATCCAATTCCTCAGGCAAGTCAAACCCCGCTTTAACGAGCAGTTCATATGCTTCTTCAAATATGCGTCCTTTCGGCATCGCGATTGTCAGCTTATCCATTGTTTTCACCGTCCATCCGAATCACTTTTGAGAACAGTGAACTGAATTCTTCCTGAGCTTTCACAGCAGGAGCGAATTGAAGTGTCACTCTCGTACCGGCCGTTCTTAATTTTTCTGCCTCTTTATGAGCGTTCTCTTCATTTTTTTCATTATATAGTATCAACGTCTGTTCCGGGTTTTCCTGCTCAGCAGGCATTGCTTCCAGCAGACGGTCTACACGCAGGCTGAAGCCGGTAGCTCCGACATGTAATCCGAATTGCTTCATCAAGCCGTCATAACGGCCGCCGTTGCCGAGTGGAAACCCGCTGCCTTCTCCGTAAATTTCAAAAACCATGCCGGTGTAATAAGTCATATGACTGGTAAATGAAAGATCGTAAGTGACAAAATCCGCTAAGCCGTTGCGGTCCAGGATGGTTTTCAGTTTGCGTATATCTTCATAGAGCGACCGCTGAACCGGATCTGTTTGATCGATCCACTGCTGCCAATCTTCAAGACGAGTTGTGTTCATAATCATTTTAAGCGAACTTTTTGCCTCAGCATCATCGACCAGGGTGTCAACCATGTTTTCATAAGCTACCTTGTTTTTCGCAACCATTTCAGCGCGCAATTTTTCTGCCAGTGCAGCGTCAAGCCCATATCCCCGCAATACTTCCTGCAGCAATTGGGTATGGCCAATAACAATGCGTCCGGATTCAACCTTAAGGCCGCGAAGAATTTCTGTCGCCAAGAGAATTACTTCTGCATCGGCGTACAGCGATTCATCCCCAATCAGTTCAACACCTATTTGCTCAAACTCTGCAGGACGTCCGCCTTCTCTCAATTGGGCACGAAATACATTTGAATAATAACCGAGTCTTACAGGCATTTTTTCCTTTAATAATTTTGAGGCGGCAACACGGGCGATCGGCGAAGTCATGTCCGGCCGCAGCACCAGTGTCTGCCCTTGATTGTCCAGCAATTTGAACAGCTGATTGTCGGCAATCGCCGAAATCTTGCCGATGGTTTCGTAATATTCCAAACTTGGCGTCTGCAGCATCTCGTAGCCGAATTGCTCCATTATCTTTATACCCACTTTGCTGAGTTTTGATTTCCTTTTAACTATTGAAGGAAAATCATCGCGCATGCCGAGTGGCTTTTCGAACATCTGGATTGTCATAAATTCACTTCCTATTTATGGATATTTTACTTTAGTTCGCTAATGTAATAAAGTAATTATTATTTTATCGTATATTATGGGAGAAGGTCAAGAATAAGGCAAAAAATTACCTACTTCTCCAATCATTCCGCTGGGAGCTGCCTGAGCCTCCTCAGTCGCTACGCTCCCTGCGGGGTCTCAGGACTCGCTCTGAATCCAGCAGGAGTCGCCGCCTGCCGCTACATTTTAATGTATTGCAAAACCGTGTGAGAGCTTAACCGCTAATTAGTGGATGGGTAAATTAATGCTTATAGAAGGTGTTTTTTAAGATATGGAGCAAAACAGCGAAGACTCCCAGGGGAACAGAACCGGAGTTGGCATTCCAACTCCGGTTCGAGCGAAGTGCTGAGATCCACTCGAGCGAAGTGGAACGAGCTCGAGTTAGCTCAGCGCAAGCCCCCAGGAAAGCGAGCTGTTTTGCGCAATATCGGTTTTCACTTTTAATTTCATACAATCTAAAAAACCCCGAGAGCTATTGCTCCCGAGATTTTTCCTCGCGTTCGGCCATTTGTTCAGCTGTATAAATAATTTGCATCGGGTTGCCCCCGACAAATGCTCCGGCCGGCACATCCTTATGCACAAGCGTAGCGGCGGAAACAATTGCTCCGTCCCCTATAGTGATGCCTGGAAGAATCGTGCTGTTCGCACCGATCATGACGCGATCGCCGATAATGACATCACCCAGACGGTATTCTTCAATCAGATATTCATGTGCCAGAATCGTGGTATTGTAGCCGATTACTGAATTTTTGCCGACCGAAATGCGTTCCGGGAACATCACATCAAGCATCACCATTAACGCGAATGATGAATGTTCCCCTACCTTCATGCCGAGAAAATTCTTATACAACCAGTTTTTCATCGGCAGAAATGGCGTATAGCGGGCCATTTGGATAACGACAAAATTCCTGGCGACTTTCCAAAAAGGCACTGTTTTATAAACATGCCAAAGTGAATTCGGACCGGTCACGAAATGGCGTTCTGTCCTTCTCATGCCGTTTCCTCTTTAACCAATTCAAGAAGGTCGCTGATATGCTGCAGCATATAATCAGGTTTGAAAGTGGCAAGATAATCCTCGCCTTTAGCCGACCAGGCAACTCCTGCCGTGCGAACCCCTGCATTTTGGCCGCCTTCTATATCATGGGAGTTGTCTCCGATCATCAGGGATTCCGCAGCACTTGATGACAGTTCCTTTAACGCTTTCAAAATCGGTTCAGGATCCGGCTTCGGATTTTCAACGTCATCCAGACTGATGACGGTATCAAATAATTCAGATACGCCCATAAGGCGGAGTCCATGAAGAATAGTATCTCTTTTCTTGGTCGAAACAATCGCCATCTTCATTCCTCTGTTCTTCAAAAGGTAAAGCGTTTCTTCTACTCCATCATAGACTGAAACCATCTCATCATGGAGAGCAAGATTCAATTCGCGGTATTCCTTGATCAACTCTTCTGTTCTTGAAGGAGCTATCGTTTCGAATGTCTGTTTCAAAGATGGGCCGATAAACTTCAGAATATCTTCTCTTCCATAGCTATTCGGGAAATGCTTGTCCAGCACAGTCGAGAATGTATGGATGATCAGTTCATTCGTATTTAACAGGGTTCCGTCAAAATCGAATAACAAAGTTGTGATGTCTTTCGTCATGCAGAAAACACTTCCTTCCGGTTTTCTTCAGATTTGCGCCACAGATAAGATACAAAGATCGTCAATACAAGCGCGGTAACAACGCGTATTGCGAGAAGCGGCCAAATCGGGATGCCGAGCGGAATAAAGATCAGCGTATCCTCTACAATCGCATGGCAGGCAACCAGAAAGATAAAGGCGAGCGTCGCATCTTTTTTACTGACTCCATCTTCCTGCACCGCCTGTATCATGACGCCCGCTCCCATCGCCAGCCCGAAAATCAAGCCGGATGCCAATGTCAGCGAAGCGTTTTTCTGAACACCAAGCAGCCGGGTAAGCGGCCCCATCATATCGGAAATACGGTTGAGGTATTTCGTATCTTTTAAAATTTGAATTGCAAGCATCAGCGGAATTACGATAATTGCCAGCTGAAGAACTCCGAATCCTGCTTTCTCCAATCCTAATAAGAAAATAGCCAGCCAGCCTTCAGGTGCAGCCGCTACTTCGGGCGTAAAGCCGTATTGCGCGATTTCACCGCCGCCAGGCCAGACTAGATTGATGATGATGCCGGAAAGTGCGGCAAGCCCGAAACGGACAACAAGCACCACCCACAGCTTGACACCAACCTTCAGAGCCACTCCTGTTTCAATGAACATATTATGGGAAAAGGACAACATGACTGCAAGGATGAAGACTTCCTTTACCGTCAATTCGAGTGACAGAATACCCGCAATTCCGGCGTACAGATTTAACGCGTTCCCCAAAACCAAGGGAATCGCCGCGTCACCGCTTAACCCGAATATGCTCATGAACGGGGCCACCAAATCGACGATAAACGGCAAAACCGGTGTAAATTGGAGCATTGTCACCAAAAGTGTTATCGGAAAAATGATTTTCCCCAACGCCCATGTTGTTTTTAAGCCTGCCAACAGGCCATTTTTCAAAGTCGACATTCGTTTATCTCTTCTTTCTATTTGGCAAAATGATGTGCGTTTTTATTTCTTTTTTGACTTCTTATTTGATTTCTTTTTTGGTTCCGCCGGTTCGTCCAGATATCTTGGCGGATTCTTAATCGTTACTCGGCGATAGATGATCAGCACAACCGCAATGATGATTGCGAGTATCGAGACCAGCTGCGCTGTTCTTAAACCTTCAATCCCAAATACATAAAGGCTGTCAGTACGCATTCCTTCGATGAAATAACGGCCGACAGAATACCATATCATATAGAAGAAAAACATTTCCCCGCGGACAAGGTTGACCCGGCGCAGCAACAGCAGAATGATGATGCCGACGAAACTCCATAAAGATTCGTAAAGGAATGTCGGATGATAATAGGCTCCATCTATGTACATATGATTGATGATCCAATCCGGTATGAAGAGGTTTTCAAGAAATGCTCTTGAAACTTCCCCGCCGTGTGCTTCCTGATTGATGAAATTTCCCCAGCGGCCGATTGCCTGGCCAATCAGGATGCTCGGCGCCAGGATATCCGCTACTTTTAAAAACGGTGTATTGCGTTTTTTGGTAAAAATATATGCGACGATAACCGACATGATCAAGGCTCCGTGAATGGCCAAGCCGCCATTCCAAATCGCTATGATCTCTCCGGGATTGTCTTTATAATTATCCCATTCAAATATTACATAATAGATTCTCGCTCCGACTATCGCCAAAGGTACAGCCCAAATCAGCAGATCCGTTAAAAACTCGGGATGCATTCCGCGTTTGACCATTTCCCGTTGCCCGACCAGAAAAGCGATGACAATCCCGGTAGCAATGATAACACCGTACCAATGAACAGAAATCGGCCCTAAACTGAACGCAACCGGATCAATTGACCCTAAAACTGAAAACATTTACCGCACCTACCCATTCCTTTAATTTGTATCCATAGAGATTACATCGTCCAAGCGTTTTGAAAATTCTTCAGCTGCATTGACGCCCATCCGTTTTAGACGGTAATTCATCGCAGCAACTTCGATTATAACCGATAAGTTCCGCCCTGGACGGACAGGAATAGTAAGCTTCGTCAAATCCGTGTCGATGATGCGCATCTTTTCTTCTTCCAATCCCAGACGATCGTAGGTTTTTTCAGCATCCCAAAGCTCAAGGTCAATGACCAGGGAAATCCGTTTGAATGTACGGACAGCGCTTGCGCCGAATAAAGTCATGATATCAATGATGCCTACACCACGAATTTCAAGCAAATGCTCAATCAATTTAGGCGGATGGCCGACAAGCGTATTTTCACCTTCCTGGTGGATTTCAACGCAATCATCTGCCACTAAGCGATGGCCTTTTTTGACAAGTTCCAACGCGGTTTCACTCTTACCAACCCCGCTTTTTCCAGTAATCAATACCCCTACACCATAAATATCCACCAACACTCCATGGACTGCGGTAGTAGGCGCCAATTGGCTTTCCAGATAATTCGTCAGCAAACTGGAGAACCTGGTTGTCGACATTTTTGTGCTCATGACCGGTACATGCCGTTTCGAAGAAGCATCAATCAGTTCCTGTGGCACCTTTTCATCATGGGAGACAATAATTGCAGGTGTATCATCCGTGCATAGTTTCATCATCCGGTCTTTTCGGTCTGCAGCATCCAGCATGGCGAAAAATGATAATTCGGTCTTCCCGAGCAATTGCACCCGGTTTGCCGGATAATGTGTGAAATACCCCGCCATTTCAAGACCCGGCCGTGAGATATCGCTGATCGGTATATGGCGGCCAATGCCTTCTTCACCGCTGATCAACTTCAAATCGAATGTTTCCATTACTTGTTTCGTTGTTACCTGGCCCATCTTTTCCCCTCATTCCTTCTCTATGAGAATTCCGATATATCACGGTTCCCCTTTGTTTTCATGCATTAATGATATTATTTTAACATGGAAAACTTCAAATTAAAGCAAACGTGCCCCCTTTTCCCTTTTCTTTCATTTATATTCTTTTCAAACCTGCTAGACTGCAAGTAACAGAACTCTTTATTTTCCAACAAAAAATGAAAAGAGGGATTACGATGTACGAGCAAAAAACCAGAGAAACAGATGCTGATGTCATTGAGTTTATCGAAAGTGTCGACAGTCCCAAAAAACGGGAAGATGCCTACCGGCTGCTTGAGATTTTCGAACAAACATCCGGATTTGAAGCGAAAATGTGGGGAACCAGCATTATTGGTTTCGGTTCCTACCACTATGTATATAACACTGGACACGAGGGAGATGCTCCGTTGGTCGGATTTCCCCCCCGCAAAGCAAAGATCAGCCTTTATTTTGCGACAGGAGACCAGGAACGCCAGGAGCTATTGAATGATTTCGGAACACACACTTCCGGCAAAGCCTGTGTCTATATCAATAAAATTGAAGATATCAATGTGGAAGTGCTGAAAAAGCTTATAAACCGTTCCATCCATTTTTTACAAGACCTATATCCTCCCCAAAAATAAAAACCTGTGAGCAGCTCATCTGCCCACAGGTTTTCTTTTTGCAGTTTTCTCCTTCCAAGCCTATTTTCCTCCATAATCGTATGGTACAATTTTACATATAGAGGTTAATCACATAAACCAATTAACCGGAAGCTCAGGGGGAATATTCATGAAAGCAAATCCTATACTATCAATTTGGACTCAGCCAAAAGAAACTGTCGGGCAACTTATTGACCAGAATAAACTTGGATTTTCAATGCTTCTTGTCTGTATTGCCGGAATCGGGGGGACAATAACCGCTTTACAGGATTCCGGTTGGTTCTTGGACCTGTCTCCAGCATTATTGGCAATCGGCATAATTTTTGCTGGCATCATCAGCGGCTTGTTGAATCTGGGAATCACCACTCTTTTATATACGGGCATCGGTAAATTATACGGTGGACACGGGAAACTGCGGGATATGGCGATTGCCATCGGGCCCATGATGATTCCACAGGTATTTGTGGTTCCGGTATTGATCATCTATGCATTTATATTCGGAAAACAATTTTTCACTTTGCCTGAAGCATTCAGTATTACTTCTATTCCACTGGGAGCCTATTTTTTCTTAACGCTGCTTACAGCTGTCGCTTCCATTTGGTCACTCGTCATTTCCTCCAAAGCCATTGGAGTTGTTCACGGATTCTCGAGTTGGCGTGGATTTGGGGTATTGATGACCCTACTGGGAATTGCAATCCTTATCGCTTTACTGATTGTAATGGGCATAATCATGTTCACGTTTTGAGCATAACTTCATAAAATGAATAGAAAAAAGCGGACGCATTGGATGCGCCCGCTTTTTCCTGTTTTATTCGACTGTCAGATAGCGGACCAATACTGATCCTGTTTTAGTTTCGCCATAGACGAGCATTGGTGCTGCTGTCGCAGCTCCGCCTTCTTTTGAAAAGCGGACGGTTTTCTGCATGAATTGACCTTGCTCATGGGTATGGTCAACATCAGACAGCATTACGTCCATCTTCCCAAGGTTGGAAGATACCTGGCCTTTTAACGGCAAATGGGAAGGGATATATAATTCCACATTGCCGGCCAAAGTTTTCGCTTCCACTTTCCGCGCTTCTTTGCAACGGGAAGTGACAACTACATTGCCGTTCAGTGATTTTGTCTCAATTGTCTGTATATCACCGTCAACATAAATACGGCCGTTCAAAGTTTCGGTTTCAAGAACCTTCCCTTTAACATCCTGTACCTGAATTGCGCCATTGGCAGTTTCAAGTTCTGCATCATCGAATTCACCATTCTTCAATTCGATTTTGCCGTTTGCCGTTTTTACTTTCAATAAAGCCGCATCGATCCGTTTCATCGAGAAGCCGCCATTGAACAAGCGGACTGTTACCTGATCGAACTGTTTTACAGGTACATAAAGAACAACATTGACCTGGGTAGTTTTCAATTCGCTGATAATGCGCAGCTTATTGTCATCAGCGATAAAAACGAATTTATCATGGAAGTCACGCTTTGCCTGCTCTTCGGATTCAGCGCGGTATGCTTTGACGCTGCACTCAGCACGGAGCATGCCGTCCTGTGAAGGATAAATTTCCAGCTGGCCATTGGCGATATCAGCAATTACCGTGCTGACTTCCGCTCCTTCTTCCGTAAAGCTTTCATTAAACTGGTAGGCTTCACCGAACGGTGAATCAAATTCCATCGTTTTCAATTTGCCGACGGAAGTTTGCATGAATTGCATCATCCGGTCGCCAAACTGGTTGATATCATTAGAAACATTTTTCGAGAAATCTTTTGAAAAGTCTTTGGAGAACTTCTTGACCATATCTTCAGGCCGGAAAAATCCTCTCTTTCCGCGTTTCTCGCGGCGGCCATAATCTTCACGGCCATATGAGGAATCTCTGCCTGAACCGCCTCCACCATCTATCGCTTTCAATAGCTCGACAGCTTCTCTTGCCGAAATTGTACCTTTTTCAACCATATCCAATATGCGTTCTTTTTCACTTTGCATGTATTGCGGCCTCCTCATCGTTCGTTTATAAAAATATTATTCTTATCATAGATACGTTCGGTGCCTGAAAAGGTTTCACTTAGCTACTTTTTTCCGGCGGCTTGCTTTGTTCACTTTCGCTTCCATTCTTGCCCGGTCGCGTTCCAGAATTGGCTTCAAGTACTTGCCGGTGTATGAATTTTCAACCTCAGCAATTTCTTCCGGAGTTCCGGTCGCCAGGATTGTACCGCCTTTGTCTCCACCTTCCGGTCCGAGATCGATTAGATAGTCTGCCGTTTTGATGACGTCCAGATTGTGTTCGATGGTCAGAACAGTATCTCCGTTATCAACCAATTTCTGCAATACTTTCAGCAAGCGGGAAATATCATCCGCATGCAATCCGGTTGTCGGCTCATCGAGAATATAGAAGGATTTGCCGTTTGAACGTTTGTGAAGCTCCGATGCCAATTTCACGCGCTGGGCTTCACCACCGGATAATGTGGTTGCCGGTTGACCCATCGTAACATAGCCAAGGCCGACATCAACAATCGTTTTCAGCTTGCGATTGATTTTCGGGACGTTCTCGAAAAACGAATACGCATCCTCAACCGTCATCGCCAATACATCCGCAATGCTCTTATCTTTATACTTCACTTCCAGTGTTTCCCTGTTATAGCGTTTGCCGTGGCATACTTCACACGGTACGTAAACATCAGGCAGGAAGTGCATTTCTATTTTAATAATACCATCTCCGCGGCAAGCTTCACAGCGACCGCCCTTGACATTGAAGCTGAAGCGCCCTTTTTGGTAGCCTCTGACTTTTGCTTCGTTCGTTTTGGCATAGACATCACGAATATCATCAAAAACCCCTGTATATGTCGCTGGATTTGAACGAGGTGTACGGCCGATCGGTGACTGGTCAATGTCGATGACTTTCTCCAGCTGTTCATAGCCTTTTACCGATTCAGCTTTGCCTGGTTTAATTTTCGCTTTGTTCAGTTTGCTCGCCAATGTCTTATAGAGGATTTCATTGACCAGCGTACTCTTACCGGAACCTGATACGCCGGTCACCGCTGTAAATACGCCGATCGGTATGTCGACATCCACTTTTTTCAGATTGTTTTCACTTGCGCCGCGGATTGAAATTGCACGTCCATCCGGCTCTCTGCGCTCAGCAGGAAGCGGTATGAATTTCTTACCGCTTAAATATTGCCCAGTAAGCGACTTTCTATTTTTCATCACTTTCTCAGGAGTTCCGGCGGCGATGATTTCTCCGCCGTGCACTCCTGCACCCGGACCGATATCGATCAAATAATCGGCTGCAAGCATAGTGTCTTCATCGTGCTCGACTACTATCAGGGTATTGCCGATATCCCGCATATTTTTCAATGTATTGATCAGCCTGTCGTTATCACGCTGATGAAGGCCGATTGATGGTTCGTCCAATATATAAAGGACACCTGACAGGCGGGAACCGATTTGCGTCGCCAGTCGGATCCGTTGCGCTTCCCCGCCGGACATGGTTCCGGAAGCCCTGTTCAAAGTCAGGTAGTCGAGTCCGACATTAATCAGGAAGCCGAGCCGCTCTTTGATTTCCCGGAGAATCAATAAAGAAATTTGCATATCTTTTTCCGACAGCTCCAGGTTTTTGAAGAATTCGTCCGCTTCGACAATCGAGAACTCCGAAACTTTACCGATATGCAGTCCATTTACTTTCACTGCCAGCGATTCCGGTTTCAGGCGGTAACCCGTGCACGCAGGACATGGCTGTTCAGCCATGTATTTTTCCATCTGTTCACGGGTATAATCTGATGAGGTTTCCCGGTATCGGCGGTCCACATTCGATAAAACCCCTTCAAAATTGATGTGGTTGTCCCGGATTTGTCCATAATCATTTTCATAGCGGAATCGGATTTTTTCACTTCCAGAACCACGCAGAACCAGATTCATGTGCTCTTCTGGAAGTTCACTGACCGGTGCATCCATATCGATTTTATAGTGGGTGCACAATGCTTTCAGTAATTGCGGATAGTATTGGGAACTGCTCGGTTTCCACGGAGCAACGGCATGTTCGTTCAACGACAGGCTCCAATCCGGTACGACGAGTTCCGGATCAACTTCCAGTTTATGGCCGAGTCCGTCACATTCCGGACAGGCTCCGAACGGAGAGTTGAATGAAAACATGCGGGGTTCCAATTCTCCGATTGAGAATCCACAGATCGGACAGGCATGATGTTCGCTGAACAATAATTCTTCCTGTTCCATTACGTCCACCAGCACGCGCCCGTCACTCAGACGCAAAGCTGATTCAAGCGAATCACTTAACCGCGGTGCGATGCCTTCCTTCATGACAATGCGGTCAATGACCACTTCGATTGAATGTTTTTTATTTTTATCAAGATCAATATTGTCATCCAGATCGAATAATTCGCCGTTAACTCTTACACGGACATACCCCTGTTTTTTAATGTCTTCAAATAATTTGGCGTGCGTGCCTTTTCTACCTGAGACAAGCGGAGCCAGAATCTGCATTTTGGTGCGTTCAGGATAGACAACCAGCCGGTCCACCATTTGCTCGATGGTCTGCGAAGAAATCTCGATGCCATGATTCGGGCAGATTGCTTTACCGACACGGGCATACATAAGGCGCATATAGTCGTAGATTTCCGTAACGGTCGCGACCGTCGAACGCGGATTTTTGCTTGTCGTTTTCTGGTCGATCGAAATCGCCGGCGACAAACCTTCGATCAAATCCACATCCGGCTTATCCATCTGCCCTAGGAACTGACGTGCATAAGAGGACAGCGACTCTACATAGCGACGCTGTCCTTCCGCATAAATCGTATCGAAGGCAAGTGAAGATTTCCCTGATCCCGATAGACCCGTCATAACGACCAATTTATCACGCGGGATGGTTATATCAACGTTTTTCAGGTTATGCGCTCGTGCGCCCTGTATCTTTATCTCTTGATTTCTCAATCCGATCACCCTTCCGCTTTCAGTTCAAGCACAGTATCGCGCAGCTCCGCTGCCCGTTCGAAATCGAGCGCTTTTGCTGCTTCTTTCATTTCTGTTTCCAATAAAGCAATCAGTTTCAGGCGATCTTCTTTTTTGAGTTTTTTGCCTGATGTCGCTTTTGATACATATTCTTCCGCTTCTTCCGACGCCACAGTTGCCCGGATAACATCGCGGATTTTCTTTTGTATGGTAATCGGCGTGATGCCGTGTTCTTCATTATATGCCGCCTGTATCGTACGCCGGCGCGTTGTTTCATCCATCGCTTTTTGCATTGAATCCGTTATTCTATCAGCGTACATGATAACCTGGCCGTTTGCATTCCGGGCGGCTCGTCCCATCGTCTGGATAAGAGCGCGTTCAGAACGCAGGAAGCCTTCCTTGTCAGCATCCAGAATCGTCACGAGGGAAACTTCCGGAATATCAAGTCCTTCCCGCAGCAAGTTGATGCCGACCAGTACATCATAGACACCCATCCGCAGTTCGCGGATAATTTCAATTCGTTCGAGCGTTTTGATCTCGGAGTGAAGGTAATTGACTTTGACTCCCGCTTCTTTTAAATATGCGGTCAGATCTTCTGACATTTTCTTCGTCAGTGTTGTAATCAGTACACGCTCATTCCGTTCCGCACGCTCCCGGATTTCATCCATAAGATCATCTATCTGTCCTTCGATCGGACGGATTTCGATGGTCGGATCCAGCAATCCTGTCGGACGGATGATCTGTTCCACCATTTCCGGTGTATGTTCCAGTTCATAAGGACCCGGCGTTGCCGAAACAAAAACGGCCTGATCGATATGCTCTTCGAACTCTGTAAAAGTCAGCGGACGGTTGTCCATTGCTGAAGGCAGACGGAAACCGTGGTCAACCAGCACTTTTTTTCTTGCCTGGTCACCATTGAACATGCCGCGAACCTGCGGCAGTGTAACGTGGCTTTCATCGACCACCAAAAGGAAGTCATCCGGGAAATAATCGATTAACGTGTAGGGCTGCGCCCCCGCTGGACGCAAAGTCAGATGGCGGGAATAGTTTTCGATTCCTGAACAAAAACCCATTTCGCGCATCATTTCAAGATCGTAGCGTGTTCTTTGCTCTAAGCGCTGCGCTTCCAGCAGCTTATCTTCAGCACGCATCTCTTTCAGCCGCTCTTCCAATTCCGCTTCGATATTTTCAATGGCCTTGACCATCTTCTCTTCACGCGTTACGAAGTGGGATGCCGGGAAAATGGCAGCATGTTCCCGTTCACCGATGATTTCACCGGTTAATGCGTCCACTTCCCGGATGCGGTCAATTTCGTCTCCGAAAAATTCGACCCGCAAACACCTTTCATCTCTCGAAGCCGGGAAGATTTCAACAACGTCTCCGCGCACACGAAATGTACCGCGAATGAAATTGATGTCATTGCGCTCATATTGAACATCCACAAGTTTGCGCAATAACTGGTTGCGTTCAATTTCCATTCCTTTGCGCAGGGATACCACGAGTTCCCGGTACTCTTTCGGGGAACCCAAACCGTAAATGCACGAGACCGAAGCAATGACGATTACATCATCACGTTCGAAAAGCGACGAAGTGGCCGAGTGGCGAAGCTTATCGATTTCGTCGTTGATGCTCGCATCTTTTTCTATATAAGTATCAGATTGGGGCACGTACGCTTCCGGCTGATAATAATCGTAATAACTGACGAAGTACTCAACCGCATTATCCGGGAAAAATTCCTTGAACTCGCTGTACAGCTGCCCGGCCAATGTTTTGTTGTGGGCCATGACGAGCGTCGGTTTCTTCACTTGCTGAATAACGTTCGACATCGTATACGTTTTCCCTGTACCGGTGGCACCGAGCAGGGTCTGGAACCGCTTGCCTTTGTAGATTCCCTTGGTCAATTCAGCAATCGCTTGCGGCTGATCGCCGGCAGGTTCATATGGAGCTTGCAAATTGAATTCCTGTTTCATTTATATAGTCCTCCCGTTTTTCAATACCTCTATTTTATCATATGCCCTAAAATTCCCCTAACAAAAAGCGAACGTATGTTTTTTCGTATAAATTAAAGGAATAAAAAAAGAACCGCTCCGAGGAGCGGCTCTTCTTTGATCAGGATTCTTCGCATTTTAAAGCCTGCAATTGCTGGCTGTATCGATTGAATGCATTACGGTCATTAGTGTCCAGGGCTTCATCTATAAGTTTCATGAGCTGTTCTTCCTGTTGCGAGCGGTGCACATGTTTAAGGAATAGATCGAGATAAATCTCGTTCAACAATTTTTCCGCTTCGGAAATCTTCTTCGTTTGAGCCATTGCCTTCATGAAATCAGCATAAGAATAATAGTTTTCCATTCTACCTCACCCCGAATGCTTTTCATTAGTATACATGATAAATAAAAAAAGAACAATAATTATTTAGAAAATTCCAACGATAATTATTCCGGCCTGTTTTAAAAATTAAAAAGATTGTATATTTTCCAATTATTATTATAATAGGTAGAGTAAAGTAAATTTTGGGGGTGTTTTAGCATGGGCCGAAAGATTTATAATCCCTTCTCTTATACAGTTTGTAATACTACATACGCATTAATCCCGCATATCGATGGTTCGCGCCTCGTGACCCGGGTGCTTGAAGACCGCAGTGAATTTCTGATAGAGCAAACCGCTTATAAAACGATTACTGGTTCATGTTCTTTTTATCGCGGCTCACTTGAAAGTGCTACTCTTTACGCCCAAAAAGCTGTAGGAGTCAAGCATAAGCCTCCAATCATCATTGGAGAATATTACGGCAATCCACTGATATTCTTTCCCACTCATTCACCAAAAAACAAAGAGTCTGTCTGGTTCAATTATGATGCCATCGATTTGATTGAAAGCGATGATCGCGGAGGCAGCGTAGTCTATCTTGGAAATGGCCAATCCGTCTGTTTGGATGTTTCTGCCATCGCCCTTCGAAACCAGCATTCATTTGCCGGGTCTTTGCGGCGCTATTTTAAAAAAGCGCAGAATCAGCATAGACAGCAGCTGACCTACGTCACCAAACGCCCGATGCCGATCCGTCCCCGGCATCCTTCCGATTAAACTTTCATTTCCGCCATTGACAGGTAGATGCGGATCAGTTCTTCCACCCGGTTGCGCAGGCGCAGGTTCAGGTAGCGCCGGTGGTCCTCATACCCGCCGTGATAAAATACATATTCGGTAAAGGTATCATCTCCTGCGCCGCGCATCACCTTCATCTGGCGCTTCCGCATATGTATTTTTGTTTCTTTCAATTCTTTCTGCACCTGGCTGATTGCTCCTTCGACCAATTCCAGATATGGACGCTTCAGCTTAAAAGAGCCATTTTCAAATAAGGTCCTGTCACGTTCAAGTACAATCAATACCATGGGCAGATAAATCATGTTCTCGAAATGGACGATTTCTTCCTGCGGAATCAAAGGCATATCTTCACCACCTTCACGAATTAGCCTTGATGTAAAGACCACTGCTATGTGGCTTCGACAATTAACACACTAAAGGGAACACTTGTTCTTATTTCTAATTGTACTCTCTATTTCCGGAATTGCAATATGCTAAACATAAAAAAGCTCCGCGCAACATGCGCGGAGCTTTTATTTTATCGAACGATAGACAATCAGGGATGCCACGAAGGCTCCTGATGAAACCCATAGATAAGGTTCGTGTGAAAACCAGACGGAAATGGAAATTCCCGTAAATGACAGGATACTGAAGATGCCGGCGAACATTCGGCTTTGAAGATCACGCCGGTATTCCCGCATGCGGCCGTCACGGTTTTCAAGATAATTGCGCATGCGCTCCGGTTCCTCAAGATAATTGATGACTTTCTGTGGAAAAACGCGGAGAGGACCAGTTGAATTGAGGATCCATCGTAATACATCCCCTCTTCCAAAAACCTTTTCCCCTTCTTTCTGTGACGATGCCCATTCCAATATACGCGGCCGGGCCAGCGCCATCAGATCAACTTTCGGATTGAGCACATGCAATACTCCGATAAATATCGACACGGCCCTGCCAAAGAAAGCGAATTCTGAAGGAAGCTGAACCGGTTGTGTGCGGACAATGTTTTGAAGGTCCTGCAACAGCCGCTCTACCACAAAACTGTCCATCTCCATCAATTCATTCGACTCATACGCAGTGACCAGACGGGAGATCGTATCTTTCAAAACTTCCCGGTCAGCATGGGGCAAAAGGAAACGAAGTTCTTCCAGCCCATCCAGAACCTGATCATAGTTTTTGAAGATGATGCCCTCAGCTATCCGCAGGACCGACTGTGAATCGGACTTACGGATAACGCCGGTCATGCCGAAATCAATCAGCACAATCGTTCCGTCTCTTTTCAACAGGATATTGCCGCCATGTGGATCGGCATGAAATTGGCCTCCGTAAAGCACCTGTTCCAGAAACAGGATAAACAGCCGTTCCGAAATTTCAAAACGGTCCAAATCATTCCTTTCAATAAATGCAAGGTCTGTAATCCGTGCGCCTTCGATCCAATCCATAACCAGTACGTGGCGGGTGGATAGCTCATCAAAATAACGCGGAAACTCGATGCCGTCCATTTCATCAAAACGTTCCGCGAAGCTCCGGCCATTCTGCAATTCCTGCTGAAAATTCAATTCAGCACCGATGGTTTCTGTCATTTCTAAGTATAATTTCGTGAAATCGACTTGTTTCGTAAAGCCGGTGAATCTTCGTGCCATCCAGATGACAATGCGCACCGCCTGGAAATCTGCACGTAAAATGCGGCCTGTCCCCGGGCGCTGCACTTTTATCGCCACTTCAGTTCCGTCTTTCATCACACCTTTATATACTTCTCCTATCGAAGCGGAAGCGATTGCCTCATCAGAAAGATGTGTTAGATAGGTCGTGTACGGTGTATTCCATTCCTGTTCAAGAACGGCGACAATTTTTTCGCGATCCACCGATGGGACGCGGTCTGTCAGACCTTCCAGTTCAGCAAGGAAACTCGGCGGCATAATATCTGCACGGGTCGACAGGAACTGTCCAAGTTTAATCATCAGCCCACCGAGTTGAAGAGCAAGAATTTTATATTCCTTGGCCATTCCGGTAACAAGTTTATTCCATTTTTCTTCGACCAGCGGATTCCAATTTCCACGATGGCGCTTTTGGAAGAACGTTGCCCGCATAAAGAATTTTACAGCCATAAAAACTATTCGAAAAACACGTATAAATGTAACTTGATTCATGAGCGGGGTCCCTCCTTGTGTTCATTATAGGCACTGATGGCGGAATAGTCCAAAAAGTGGTATGTTTTTATATGGATGGCAATTAGACAAAGGGGGATGGAAATGGAGACAATCCATTACGAACAAAAAGGGAATCTGGCCTTTATTACATTGAATCGCCCGGATGCGATGAACGCATTTAATTACGATATGCTGAATGAGCTTGGCCAAGTGGTCGAAGCTATTCGCATCAATCCTGATATCCGGGTAGTGGTCTTTACCGGAGCCGGCGAAAAGGCATTCAGTGTAGGCGCGGATTTAAAAGAACGGAAAACGTTGACGGATCAGCATGTAAAACGCAACATTTACAAAATCGGCGAAGTTTTCTCTACTATTGAAAATCTTCCACAGCCCACCATCGCCATGATCAACGGTTTTGCGTTTGGCGGCGGCATGGAATTGGCGCTGGCCTGCGATTTCCGTATTGTCGCAGACAGCACGCTGCTTGGCCTGACAGAAACAAGCCTCGCCATTATTCCCGGCGCCGGTGGAACACAGCGTCTGCCGAGGCTGATCGGCGAATCGAAAGCGATGGAACTGATATTGACTGCACGCAGATTGAAACCGGCGGAAGCATTGGACTACGGTCTTGTAACACGAGTGGCAGCACCGGAGGAACTGGCAAGAGTAACCGGTGAATTTGCCGATTCGATGCTCGCAAACGGTCCGATTGCCCTGCAGCAAGCAAAGTTCGCCATTAAAAACGGGATGAATGCGGACCTTCAAACGGGACTGCACATCGAAAGAAAAGCTTACGAATTGACGATTCCAACAGAAGACCGCGTCGAAGCATTGCTTGCTTTCGGTGAAAAGCGCAAACCTGTGTTTAAAGGGAAATAAAAATACTTAGGTAATCAGTAAAAGCCATCCGTCAACCGGATGGCTTTTTACGCATTCTATTGTGAAACGATCAGCTTCTGTTAATCATTACGCTTTAGGTGGACGCTTTCCGCGGGGAGCGGCCTGAGCCTCCTCATCGCTGACGCTCTTGCGGGGTCTCAGGACTCGCTCTGTTTCCCGCAGGAGTCGCCACCTGCCGCTTCATTCTCGAATCATCTAAAATTGAAGTCCCTGCTTTTTAAAGAGATATTGCAATTAACTGTTTCTCTATATAGAAAACGTTTAGAGATATGGAGCAAAACAGCGAAGACGCCTTGGGGAGCAGAACTGGAGTTGGCTTTCCAACTCTAGTTCGAGCGAAGTGCTGAGATCCACTCGGGTGAAGTGCAACGAGACCGAGTTAGCTCAGCGCGAGCCCCCGGCAAGCGAAGCTGTTTTGCGGAATATCGATTATTAAAAACTATTAGTTCAACTTATATAGTTTTATTACAAGTACTTTTCCATCCAGCCTGCAATCTGCTCCAGACGGGCAAAGCGCAAGTTCGGCTTGCCTGTGCGGGACAGGTTGTGGTCGGCTTCCGGGAAACGGACGAATTCCGTTTCTTTCTCCATGCTCTTGAGAGTGATATACAATTGCTCCGCCTGTTCGATCGGGCAGCGGTAATCATTTTCGGAATGTAAAATCAATAATGGCGTTTCCACATTCTTCGCATATTTCAAAGGAGAATGCTGCCATAGCTTATCGACGTCCGTCATGTCCGCCTGCATCTGCCATTCCGAGAAATAATATCCGATATCCGACACGCCGAAGAAGGAAATCCAGTTGGAAATCGAACGCTGTGTGACTGCTGCCTTGAAACGGTTGTTATGGCCGACAATCCAGTTGGTCATGAATCCGCCGTAACTGCCGCCTGTAACGCCGAGACGGTCTGTATCGATCCAGTCGTTGGCTTCGATGGCACCGTCCAATGATTTCATAATGTCTTCGTAATCTCCGCCGCCGTAATCTCCGCGCACCGCATCGACAAATTCCTGGCTGTAGCCATGGCTGCCGCGAGGATTGACGTAAAGCACACCAAATCCGCGGGCTGCGAGCAATTGCATTTCGTGGAAGAACGAATTGGCATACATGGCATGCGGTCCACCGTGGATATTGACCACAAGCGGATATTTCTTCCCTTCCTTGAATCCATGAGGCTTCATCAGCCAGCCATGGACAGCCCAGTCTTTGGCGCCTTTTGCAATGATCAACTCAGGCGCCACCAATTCTGTCTCATCTAAATAAGCTTTATTGAAATGAGTCAATGCTTTACGTTCACCTGTCGCAATCGTCAATAGATACAATTCGCCCGGCTCCACAGGGTTGGAAATCGTTGCCAGCGCGAACTCGCCGCTGCGTGCCACATCGTAGCCATAGACGTGCTCCATATCCGGTGAAGCCGGATAAACTGCGCCGTCAAGCGATGCAAAATACAAGCGGACATCACCCATTGTCGACACCTGGAAATAAAGATGATCGTCTTTCGTCCAAACCACACCCGGTGCATTTGCGCTTTGCTGATGATCCGCAACGACGTAATCACCGACTGGAACATCCATACCTTCTGTCAAACAGATGGACGTATTTGATGCAAGAGTGTGGACGTAAAGTTCGGTATGTGTCGCATTTTGAAATTGGCGTGTACTGCCGATATAAGCGATATATGTGTCGTCATGCGAAAACACTGCATCGCCGAAATAGCCTTCTTCGTCGACAAGCGCTGTTTCTTTTTTGCTTTCAACATCATAAAGGAACAATGGCTGGCGGAAGACAAAGTCCAGATTCTCTTCGCGGGTCACTCCGTAGACAAGCTTGCTGCCGTCATGTGAAACGGCTTCCAGTCCGTGGTGATATGTACCCTCGGTGATCTGTTCTACTTCCTGCGATTCGATGTCAATGACGCCGATATGCCGATGAAACTCTTTCGGCAATAATCCCATGCCATCCATTTTGTATTTCATTTTATCCACAACATAAGGTTCCGGCTGTTTATTTTCCTCTTTTTCTTCCTTATCCGTGAACGTCTTCCCTTCCTTCACCAGTGCGTTGAACCAGAGTTTTTTGTTGCACGGCGACCAGCGGAAGCTGTTGACCCCTTTTTCAAAATCAGTCAGTTCACGCGCTTCTCCGCCTTTTGCGGACAAAACGTATAATTGGTTTTTCTCGTTGCGGTCAGAAAGGAATGCCACAGATTTACCGTCTTCCGACCATTGCGGAGAAGAAACACGCTGCTTGCCGTGTGTCCATTGCGTCAATTCTCCACTCGCAATATCAACATGCCACAGATTTGTTATGTATGTATTTTCTTCTTCATCGATATGGGTTTTTACAAACACCGCTTCTGTTCCGTCGGGCGAAATATGCGGATCCGCCACCGATATCAACTTTGTTAAATCTTTAACTTCCACTGCTTTTTTAGCCACATTGTTTCCTCCTTGAAACTATTTCGATTCTCGCAATACTTACTCTTTCACTATAATGAAAAATGTCAGTACTTTCAATGTATTTCGAAATTAATAAATCCTATCTCAGTTGCCTAACAAAAGAAAAACCCCAGCATTTAAGCCGAGGTTAATTATTTCTGTTTATCGCTGTTTTAATGCCTGGTCTTTCAATGAACGGCGCAGGATTTTGCCTGTTGTGTTTTTCGGCAATTCATCAAGGATTTCAAAGTTTTTCGGTACTTTATATTTCGCTAAATGTTCTGCGCAATATGTTTGGAGGTCGCCTGTAGTATAGACCTGATCTTTCAATACGACGTATGCATTGATCGATTCACCGAAGTCTGCGTCCGGCAAGCCGACGACAGCGGCTTCAGAAACTCCTGGATGCGCAAACAGCACTTCTTCGACTTCGCGCGGATAAACGTTATAACCGCCGACGATGATCATATCTTTTTTACGATCCACGATGAAGAAATAACCTTCTTCGTCAACGGTAGCCAAATCACCTGTATACAGCCAGCCGTCTTTAATCGCTGCATTTGTTTCTTCCGGCATTTTGTAATAGCCTTTCATGACGTTCGGTCCGCGGACGATTAATTCGCCGACTTCACCGATTGCCGCCTCTTCTCCCAGTTCGTTGACGACTTTATTGTCGACATTGACGATGGAAGTTCCGATTGAACCGGCTTTTCGCTCGCGGTCAATCGGGTTGAAGCAAGTGACAGGCGATGCTTCCGACAAGCCGTAGCCTTCTGAAATACGCACATTGAACTTATCTTCGAAGTTATGAAGCAAGGCAACAGGAAGTGCAGAGCCACCGGAAATTGCCATGCGGATGGTTTCGAAATCAGACGGCTGCGCATCCGGGAATTGGTACATGAAATTATACATTGTTGGCACGCCGGCAAATACCGTCGCTTTTGTCGCTTTAATAGCGTCAAACACGTCTTTCGGATTAAAGCGCGGTACAAGAATGATTGTTGCTCCCTGGATCAGCGGTGCATTCACAACAACTGTCAGGGCGAATACGTGGAAAACCGGCAAAGTAGCGACAACCCGGTCAGCAGATGAAATCTTCAAATACTCGCCGACATCTCTTGCGTTGGAATACAGATTTCCGTGAGTCAGCATTGCTCCCTTCGGTTTACCTGTTGTTCCAGATGTGTACAGGATGACTGCCGTATCGTCCGCTTCAACTTCAACCGGCAATGTTACCGATGATGCGTTAAAAAGCAGACTGCTGAAGGCATGGACTTTACCTTTAACAGCATCCGGCAATTGTTTCAGCTTTTCTGCTGCAGATGGATCTGTTTCACAGATGATATAGGACTTGACTGCCGGAAGCGCCATATGCGCTTTTTCAACCAATGGCAGTAAAGCATCCAATGCGATGACGACATTCGCGTCACTGTTATTGACTATGTAAGCGATTTCATCCGGCGTGTAGATTGGATTGATCGGTACAGCAGTTGCCCCAAGGCGCATAGTGGCATACAAGGAAATCATGAAATGAGGCGTATTACTTAAAAGAAAGGCAACATGGTCCCCTTTTTTAACTCCCAACGACTCAAGTGCATTGGCGAATTTTCCGACAGTTTGCTCGAATTCTCCATAAGAAGTGTCTTTCCCCATAAAATGGTAAGCTGCTTTTGATGGATTCTGTCCAGCAATTTCATGAACACGTTTAACTAAATTCATTTTTACATCCCTCTTTCGTATTGAATGAATGCTCATTCATATTCGTCGCTTTCTTCATTATAAAATAAATCTTCAGACAATACAACAGACACCGTAAAATTACGGTGCCTGTAAATGTGCTATATAACGCCAACGAATCAAATAGAAGTAAAGCAATTGAACAATCGTGAACCCTGCTAAAACGATTGCCATCTCGCCAAGTATCGATAGTTCGGCAAATTCATCCCAGACAACCTGCAGCGAAATAAACGCAAAACTGCTATGCAGCAACGCAATGGTCCAAGGCAGGAAGAACTGGGGCACCAATTGGCGGTTGACGACTCGGAGCAATTCCTTTTCAGTCATGCCGAGACGGACCAGCAAAGCGTATTGCTTCCGGTCCCTTTCCAATCCTGTATAGAGTTTAAAATAGATGAAACTCCCGGCTGCCAGAAGAAATACCAATGCTACCATTACCCCGATAAAAAGCATCAGCGCAAATGAAGACTTGAACCAACGGTAATCTTCGCCTGGATTCTCGAAATAATAGGAAATCTGTTCAAATTCCCCGGTTTCGAAGGCTTCGGCCATTTGATCTGACAGTGAATTGCCCACCCCAAGAGTGGCAGTCCAGTCCGGCACGTGGAATGCATAATAGGTGAAGGAAGACTGGTCTTCAGTGTAGCCAAGCAGCGGCTCGTCGATCTTCTCAAAATCCTGGTCATTGACGATGATGCTATTGGCATTCAACGTATGGTTCGGAAACAGTATATGCGGATAGGCAGTCGATATAAAAAGCGGCACGCCACTTTCAAGCAGCACAGTTTCCGTCACGGTCTCATTTAAGGCTGCCAGCGATTCCTGTGAATAAGGCACGAAAATTCCTTCGCCTTCTGCCGGATTCACATTTTCATAGCCCAGCGTAGAAGCAAGCCGGTTAAACTGGGAAGCCTGCAGGATATCCACCTCATTGCCGCTGGCGGCTGAAGTCTGCCTTTTGATCGTCAGCTGCGCAATATCGTATGCCAGGCCTTTTTGTTCCAGCTGGCCGGCAAGCATTTGGATATGCTCTTCTTCCTGAGGATTATCTTCAAATGAAATATAGATCAGGCTCAAGGGGTTCGACTCACGAAAATCACCGGTATAGGATGTGAACGAGGCAAGCGTGCCCACCGTGAGAAAGGCAATTGTCGATACAATGGTGACGATAAAGAACATTTGCGCGCTGTCCTTCAATTTGACAGAAGCATCCGCAATTGAAACGAGTCGTGTCTTATGCCAAAAAACGGATTTATTCTTCTTATACAAATTAAGCAGCATGTGGATGGAATGAGTAAAGAAAAGATAAGTTCCGATAGTCGCCAGAGGCGGAATGATGAAAGCCATCGTGTAGACGGTATCATCATCGACCAATGCTGCGAGCGTATAGGCGATCACCAGGAATACAATGCCCGCTGCGGACAGGACAAAGGAACTTTTCCCCACCTCATCAATTTTCCAATAGCCCTGCAATAAATTTAACACTCTTTTTGTGCGGATAAACCCCACACTGATAAATGAAATGATGATGAACAGGCTGGCGAATGCGCCAATGGTCAACAGGAAAGGCTCCCAGCTGAGATACAATGGCAATGATTCGAGTTCCATGATTTCACGGCCAATCATAAAGAAGAACTTGGAGAAAGCAAATCCGAAAGCGATTCCCGCCACTGTTGAAATAGTGCCAAGAATCATCATTTCGAAAAAAATCATTTTACTTAATTGGCGTTTGGTCATTCCGAGGTGCACCAATACCCCGAACTCCTTCGATCGTGCCTGTAAAAAAGCGCTCATCGAATAGAACAGAAAAAACAAAGTAAAGATATAGAGGACCACTTCCGCAATCAGCATTCCGCGGACCGCCATCGTCCCCAATCCCTCTTCTTCAAATAACGGGTGGAAGATGAACATCGAATAGACGAAGAACACCATGACGGATACAACACTGGCAAGGAAAAAAGCCGCGTAGCTCCTTAAATTGCGCAGCACATTACGGTAAGCGAGCTGCCGAAAGGTCATTCACGTTGCCTCCCAACAAGGACAGGACATTCAATATGCGCTGATAGAAAGTCTGGCGCCGCTCGTCACTGTAGATTTCATTGAAAAATTCACCGTCTTTGATAAACAGCACCCGGTTGCAGTAGCTTGCAGCAATCGGATCATGAGTGACCATAATAATCGTCGCCCCTTCTTCCTTATTAATGGCAGACAACAACTCCAGAACTTCCCTTGAAGCTTTGGAATCCAGATTGCCTGTTGGTTCATCTGCCAGTATTAAATCAGGTTTGTGAATAAGCGCGCGCCCGATTGCTGTGCGCTGTGTTTCTCCTCCCGATATCTCATTAGGCCGTTTATGGAGGATCGGCTTCAAGCTGAGACGATCGGCGATGCTCATGACTCTATTCGCCATCTTATCCAGCGGAATATAATCGAGCGTCAGCGGAAGCACCAGGTTTTCCTCGACAGTCAGCATTTGCAGCAGGTTAAAGTCCTGAAAAACAAACCCTAATTTCCTTCTGCGGAAAAGTGCCAAGTCGTTTTTGCCCAATTCATGCGGATTGATGCCGTCAATCAGAATATTTCCTGAAGTAAGATCATCGATTGTCGAGATCAGGTTCAACAACGTGGTTTTGCCGCTGCCTGATGGTCCCATAATTGCGAGAAATTCCCCTTTTTCCACTTCAAAGCCCAATTGATTTATGGCACGGTGCGTCACTTTCCCCTCATAGACTTTGGTGACATCATCAATTTTTACTAACGGCATATTAATCCCCCTATATGACGGTATCCTGGTTCGAAAATAGAATAGATACCGTTGTTCCTTGCCCTACGGCTGATTCAATTGCCAGTTCATGGCCCAGCCTTTTGCAGACTTCCTTGGCAATATACAGGCCCATTCCAGTGGATTCTGCTGTTTTCCTGCCGTTTTCACCTGTGAAAAAAGCTTTTGTCACTCTGGCCATATCAGTGGCTGGTATACCTATTCCTTCATCGCGAATAGAAAGTTGGATATGGCTTTCGTGGCAGGAAGCGGTTATATAAACCTTCTTTTCTTTTTCGAATGTATATTTGACTGCGTTTGTTATCAATTGCCCAAGTACGAATTTCATCCATTTACGGTCAGTGGCTGCGTGGAATTTTTCATCCACGTCAATTACCGGGTAGACCTGTCTGGAAATGAATAAGCGTTTGTTTTCAGTAATGATTTCTGAAGCCAGGCTCTGGAGATTCACTTGTTCAATTTGCATATCTTGTTCAAACGTATCGAGCCGGGCATTCATCAGTACGGTATCGAGACTCGCCTTCAGGCGGTCAATTTCTTCAGACACGCTATTTTTATCCAGGTCATCAGGATTCTGAAGCAGCAGCTGAATGACGGAAATCGGAGTTTTCATCTGATGCACCCATTGATTCATGAATTGCAGGTGCCTTGACTGTGATGCATACAAGGTTTGGACTTCGTTCTGATAAACCTTATACAGTTTCTGAAGATAAAGATCTGTCTGGATCTGTTCTGGGGACCGGCCTTCTTTTTGCAGCATATGCTCCATTGCAGCCGGGCTTTCACAGATTTTTTTGTAATAGCGATAACGCTTTATGTAGCGGACTCCTAAAAATGCTGATGTCAACAGAATGCTGATGACGAATGAATAGATCGCTGTATCTACATTGCGAAATCCATCCAGCCAATAAAGAATCATAATAAAAGCGACCAATACCGCCTGGAAAACCATATAAGCAGCGTGTTCTTTGAGGAAAAGACGAAGCATCAAAGTTCCCCCTCATCAATCAACAGGCGATATCCAGCTCCCCTGACAGTTTCAATGATAGATTGCACATTGTAATCAGCCAGCTTCTTGCGCACTCTTGTCATATTTACGTTAAGGGTGTTTTCATCAACAAACGCCTGGTCATCCCAAAGTTCTTCCAATAATTGTTCCCTGGAAACAACTTTGGGATACTGGGCCAGCAAAAGCCCAAGAACAGTCGCTTCTTTCTTTTGCAGTGGAATCACTTCATTTTTCACGTGAAGTTCCATTCTTTCCATATATAGAGTGAGACGGCCTGCCTTCACCGCTCGTTCTTCCTGTTTCAAAGCATATTCCCCGTATGCTCTGCGGAGATGGCTTCTTATTTTTGCAAGGACGATTTCATAATGGAAAGGTTTCGTTATAAAGTCATCCCCACCGTTTTCCAAGGCAAAAATCTGATCCATTTCACCTGACCGGGCAGAAATAAAGATGATGGGGCATGTAGTTGTAAGCCGCAGCTGCCTGCACCAATAGTAGCCGTCATATGATGGAAGATTTATATCAAGCAGGATCAGATGGGGATCGAATGCTTCGGCCTCGTCCAGGATCCGATCAAAATCTTTTGCAGTTTCTACTTCATAATGGTATTTCCGGAGTGTTTCAGCCAGCATTTCAGCTATTTTCAAATCATCTTCCACGATAAATATTCGTTGCGCCGACATGAAAGATCCCCTTTCCTTTTTCTTTCCATTCTAACAAAAGAGCCTGCTTAAAAGCAGGCTCTTCATTATTTCTTAATAAATTAATTTCAGGAATTCCTCTTTCGTAATGCCCCCGAGAAGTTTCGGAATATCGATTCCAGATACAGCTTCATCCAAGGCAGCGCGCTCGTATTTCACGCCTGTAATAGCATTTTCAAGTTCGGATACATCTCCGACTCCAAAGAAATCACCAAAGATTTTTGCGTCTTCCACCAAACCTTTTTCAACCTGCAAACGTACATCGATGCCGCCGACCGGGAATCTGTGTGAATGCTTTACATTGAATTTCGGTGATTTACCGTAGTTCCAGTCCCAGTTGCCATAACGCTCCCGGGAAATTTCATGTATGCCTTCCCAGTCCTTATCCGTTAGTTCCCAAAGTTTTACGTTTTCCTCTCCTTCGAAAATGGAGTGGAGAATCGCAGACCTGAATTCCGTAACAGTCATCGGTTTTTCCAGAAACTCTGAAATATTGGCTACTCGGCTGCGAATCGATTTAATGCCTTTCGACTCGATTTTCTCCTTGCTCACTTTGAGTGCAGAAACAACTTCATCCACATCCGTATCAAACATTAAAGTACCATGGCTGTACATACGGCCTCTTGTAGAAAATTGAGCATTTCCTGAAATCTTGCGTCCTTCAGCCATTAGATCATTGCGGCCGGACAATTCGGCGTTGACGCCCAAATCGTTAAGCGCTTTTACAACCGGCTCCGTGAATTTGCGGAAATTACGGAAGCTCTCCCCATCATCAACTGTGATGAAACTGTAATTCAAATTGCCAAGATCATGATAAACCGCTCCGCCGCCAGACAAACGGCGTACCACGTGGATACCATTGGAATCAACATAATCCGTGTTGATTTCTTCAGCGGTGTTCTGATTTTTCCCGATGATGATCGATGGTTCATTGATATAGAACAGCAGGAAAGGATCTTTCTCTACATCCATGTTTTTCAAAAGATATTCTTCAATAGCCAGATTGATGCGTGGATCGGTAATTCCCTTATTGTCTACGAAATACATAATCTCTCTCCTTTAGATTGTTTCCTGATTTCAGTTTAACGGATTATTGGAAATTATTCACGATTTAGAGTTGACTTCTTTAAACTGTTATAATACACTGTTATTAATTAACACAGTACTATAACAAAAAGGAGCTGGAATGAATGATTGAGAACGTAGTCGAATTTTTCAAGAACCTGCCGCCAAAACAATGTGCAACTTGTGGGGAACAAATTGAAGAACAGCATGAGTGCTACGGTACTCAATGCAATTCCTGCACTGAATTATAGAAAAGCGAAAGTGCCTGTTTAAAGTCAGGTACTGGAGTCTCAACAATTAACCATGAAAAAAGGCAGGCGCAAAAATGCGCCTGCCTTTTTTCGTTCTATAAACTGTATCAATGGCCCTCATGGCTATCCATCTTATCCATACCTGTTGCATCGTCACTGTCATCCGGCACAATCGATTCAGGATCCGGATTACCGACTGTGATCTCTTGTTTTGGCATCACGTGCATGCGGCGTGCATTGGTATGCGCCTGTGCGAAGTAAAGTCCCTCTTCTTCAAAAGTAGTCTCAGTTTCGTAAACACCTTCACCAACATGTTCGGCTGGAAGCATTTCACTTTCATCACGGTGTCCGGATTCCCAGACTTCAAAAACCACTTCATCAGCATCTTCCACAAGTTCCTCACCTTGCATAACTGTCACTGACAGAGTCACCTTTTCTTTAGGATCAGCTGTGTCCGCAGAATTGAATGCAGTTTCGATTGGATTTAAGTTCGTGCCTGCTCCGGAAGTATCAGCTTCTTCTTCCCCACATGCTGTCAACAGCAGCATTCCGGCTAATATGGCTACCCAAATCATATTTTTCATTCGATTTAATCCTCCAAGGTTTCATTCGCAGGAAAACCAGCTGTTTCTTTCTGCCTGCTTTAAGCCAGAAAAAATAAATCCGATTATTTTTCAGCCAGTTTTTTCATAACTACATCAGCAAGGCCCTCGATGAACAGCGGCTGCACGTTCGGCATTTCCGGACGGCGATATGCTGCACCGATTTCATCACAAACCACTTTACATTCATAATCATTGTCAAACAGCACTTCCAGATGATCCGCAACAAATCCTACTGGCGTATAGACAAACGAATTATAGCCTTTCACATCATGCAATTCACGAGTCAGGTCCTGAACATCCGGTCCGATCCAAGGTTCAGGCGTTTGTCCGGCACTTTGCCAGCCCACTTCATAATTTTCAACGCCGGCAGCCTGAGCGATCAAATCAGCTGTTTCTTTCAATTGGTCCGGGTATGGATCACCGTTTGCAATAATTTTTTCAGGCAATGAATGCGCAGAAACAATCAGGCATGATTTCGCTCGTTCCTCTTCCGACATTTCAGCAAATGCCGCGCTGACTTTTTCGCTCCAGTATTGAATGAATTTCGGTTCTGTGTACCAGCTTTCCACAGATGTCAGGCTGATGCCTGCTCCTTCTGCCGCTTCAGCTGCGCGTCCATTGTAGGACTTAACAGAAAATGTTGAGAAGTGCGGCGCCAAAACAATTGAAACCGCTTCTGTAATACCGTCTTTTTTCATCGCTTCAACGCCGTCTTCGACGAACGGTTCGATGTGCTTCAAACCAAGGTAAACCTTGAACTCGATATCATCCTGGACTGCGTTCAGGCGATCACATAAAGCATTCGCCTGATCTTCTGTAATTTTTGCCAATGGAGAAAGTCCGCCGATTGCCTGGTAGCGGCTGCGGAGATCTTCCAAGCTTTCTTCGCTCGGCTTGCGGCCACGGCGGATATGCGTGTAATATCTTTCAATATCTTCTTCTTTATAAGGCGTACCATACGCCATTACCAATAATCCCATAGTCTTTTTCATCATCAGTCACCTCTAAGAATTTATAGTCGATTAGTTTTGAGATTTATATGCCGCACTGTATTCATGCACAAATGCTGTAAGGCGTTTTAATGTGTCCGGATTAACCTCCGGGAATACACCGTGTCCAAGATTAAAGATATAGCCATCGTCCTGCATACCCATATCAAGGATTCTTTTCGTACGCTCTTCGATTACCGGCCAATCAGCCAATAGATAGGAAGGATCGAAATTCCCCATCAATGATTTCGTCAAGCCCATCGAACGTGCTTCTGCAATCGGCAAACGCCAATCGAGCCCGACCACATCAACCGGAAGTTCATGCCATTCTTTCGCCAGATGGCTTGCTCCAACACCGAAAATTGTCAATGGCACGCCTTCTGTCCGGAGTTCATTGAAAATACGGTCCATAACCGGTTTGATGAAAATCCGATAATCTTCCACGTTAAGAGCCCCAACCCACGAATCAAAAATTTGGATCGCTTTTGCGCCCGCTTTAATTTGTGCTTTAACATAAGGTATGATGGTGTCAGCCAGTTTATCCATCAAAGCGAACCACATTTGTGGCTGCGATACCATCATCGCTTTTGTTTTGTTGTAGCTTCTCGATGGCCCGCCTTCAATCATATAGCTGGCGAGTGTGAACGGTGCACCGGAAAAACCGATAAGCGGCACATTCAATTGTTCTTCAGTCAATAATTTGATCGTTTTCAACACATAATCAACATCCTGTTCAGGATTGATCTCACCAAGCCGGCTGATATCTTCCATAGTACGGATCGGATTGTCGATTACCGGACCGATTCCCGCTTTGATTTTTACGTCCACACCGATTGCCGGAAGTGGCGTCACAATGTCTTTATAAAGAATTGCAGCGTCGACATTGTATTGGTCGACCGGCAATTTAGTGACATATGCACACAGCTCAGGCTGATGCGTAATTTCTTCCAATGAGTATTTTTCTTTGATTTTGCGGTATTCCGGCTGCGAACGGCCCGCCTGCCTCATAAACCAAACAGGTACATGATCCGTTTTTTCTCCTCTAGCCGCTCTCAGGTAAGTATCGTTAAAAGCCATTGCAAAAAACATCCCTTCAAAATATATCGTCCACTGCATATCGTTCTTATATCCGTATATACTATAGACTCTCTGTTTTCCATTGTATAGATTCTGCGGGCAAATGTCATAAATTAGACGCTTATGACTTCACTAGATTGACAAAGGGGGTTTGCTGTTATTTTTTTCAGGGAAAGTTATACTGAATATATACTTAGGAGGGATTATTGATGAATTTATTCATGACTACAGGAACATATGAATATATGAAGAAAATGCGTGATAAGCATCCTGAAGAAACGATGGTCGTGATGCAAGGGGAAAATACCACCTTGATCCTGCACGAAACAGAAGGCAAAAGCATCTTCCAAACACCCCGCAGATATGAAGTTGTAGATGGTACTGGCGAATTCAAAGAAAAAGGTTTTTTTGTTTTCAATAATATTCCGGTAACCGACGAAGGCCGTCCGATTTTTGAGCACCGCTTCAAAAACCGTGCAGGTGCGATTGAAAATGAACCGGGTTATGTCGCTTTCCGTGTACTGCGCCCACTCGATTCCGACACTTACGTCGTTTTGACCGAATGGGAGTCTCCAGCTTTCTTTGAAAAATGGAAAGAGTCACAGGCATTTTCAAAAGCGCATTCCAAATCGGAAGACGCACCAGCTTCAAAACCCGTCAATATCTTCGCGGGCTCTTCGTATGTCACCACATATTCTGCGAAGCCTGAAGACGAGTGATTGAACGGCTCCGCATAGGGCGGAGCGAATACATACCAGAACAGGAGGAATTTTAAGTGATTTTTGTTTATTTTTTAATAGCCGGCATCATAACTGTCTATGCTTCGATTAAAATGTCGGAGTATGCGGATGTCATCAGTGAAAAAACAGCTATGGGCGGCATGATGGTGGGTACCCTTCTATTGGCCGGTGCCACTTCCCTCCCGGAAGTTTCAACCAGTTTCTCAGCGGCCGCCATCGGCAATGCCGATATCGCCGTCGGAAACATGATCGGCTCCAACCTTTTCAACTTATTCATCCTGGGAGCGTTCGACTTCCTGTTGAGAAAGCGCCGCATTCTGGACCGGGCATCCCGTGATAACATCTATACTTCCCTGCTTGGTATCTTATTGACGATATTGGTCATGTTGGCCCTGTGGCTCCGGATTGATACACAAATTCTGGGTGTAGGACTCGACGCCTTGATCATAGCCGCCACTTATATTATAGGTATGGTGGCCATCAATAAACTGCCGTCGCTCGATCCTGTAGCAGAAGCGGCAGCAGCTGAAGAAGAAGAGCCGGATAACCCAAGTGCAGGCCTTTCTGCAAAAGGAGCAATCATCCGTTTCATTATTGCTGCGCTCGTCATTCTGGGCGCCGGAACTGCTCTATCGATCACAGGTGACCAGATTGCCATTATTACGGGAATCGGTTCCAGCTTCATCGGCAGTTTCCTGATTGCCGCTGCCACTTCCCTGCCGGAAGCGATTGCTGTATTTGTTGCCTTGCGCCTGAACAATGTCAATATGGCTGTTGGTGCAATTCTGGGATCGAACATTTTCAACATGATCATCCTTGCCCTGTCTGACCCTGTTTACCGGGATGGCAACCTGATTGCCGCTGCTACACCAGGTGCAACGATGATCATCGCGACTGGCGTATTGGTCATGTCATTATTGGCATTGTATTTACTCGCCAGAAAGAACAGTGCGTCAGTAATGACTTATGCGGTTCCTTCGTTCATCATCATTATCATTTATTTTGCAGCGTCCTATATGAACTTCACATATTAAGAGAAAAGCGGAAGTGCCTGTCCAGCTCTGAAAGGCATAAGGCATTCTAGCGAAGTGGCGTTCTTTGCCACATAGCTAGGATGACTTATGTCCCGAAGAGCTAGGCGCTGGAGGCTGGACAATGAAATGGAAGAGAGCGAAATTCGCTCTCTTTTTTTCTTGTCCAATTATTATGTTATTATTTACTGAATAATACATAATTTCGAGGAGGGGTTTTATTGGTGATTGAAAAATTATACACGGAGCTTGAGACAGCTTATCCGGAAATGGTGGACATCCGCCGGCATCTGCATATGCACCCGGAAGTTTCTTTCAATGAAACAAAAACGGCCTATTACATCCGGCATTATTATGAACAATTGGGCGTCGACGTCCGGCATAATGTCGGAGGCAACGGGGTGGTCGCGACAGTGCGTGGCGCTAAACCTGGAAAGACGATTGCTCTGCGTGCGGATTTTGACGCACTTCCTATCCAGGATCAAAAAGATGTTCCTTATAAATCCCAGACGGCTAATGTCATGCATGCCTGTGGACACGACGGCCACACTGCCACCCTTCTCGTATTGGGCAAAATCCTGCACAGTTTGCGCCGTGAACTGGAAGGAACTTATGTCCTCATCCACCAGCATGCCGAAGAACTGGTTCCTGGTGGTGCAATGGCGATGATCAAAGATGGAGCTCTGGATGGTGTAGATCAAATTTTTGGCACCCATCTCTGGTCGATGACTCCTCTTGGACAAATTGATTACCGCGTAGGACCGATTATCGCTGCCGCCGACAGCTTCACCTTGAAAATCCAGGGGCGCGGAGGGCACGGTGCCATGCCGCATAATACAAGAGATGCCATCGTGCTCGGTTCCCAAATTGTCATGAACCTTCAGCAACTGGTATCACGGCGCGTTGACCCATTGGAATCAGCTGTTTTATCGGTCGGATCATTTGTTGCCGAGAATCCTTTCAACATCATCGCTGACCAAGCTGTTCTCAAAGGAACGATCCGCACATTCAACGAACAGATACGGGATCTGATGGAAGAAGAGATGGAACGGATCATTCAGGGAAATTGTCTTGCAGCAGGCTGCACTTATGAATTCACTTATAACCGCGGCTATTCCCCTCTCGTCAATCACGAAAAGGAAACGATGTATTTAAAAGACATCGCCGAACAAGTTCCTGGAGTCAAGAAATTGTACAACACGCCTCCATTGATGATTGGTGAAGATTTCGCCTACTATCTTGAAAAAGTTCCAGGCACCTTTTTCCTTACAGGCGCTATGCCAGACGGCGAAGTCTATCCTCATCACCATCCGAAATTCGACTTTAAAGAAGAGGCAATGCTGATTGCGGCAAAAACACTCGGAAGTGCCGCCCTTCATGCCCATCAATAAGTACAGAAATCCCGTTTCCAGCAAGTTCTGGAAACGGGATTTTTCATTTTTTCTTCTTATTTTTATTGGCCGAAAACATCAATGTGATAAGTGAAACAACGATTATCGCTGCAAAAATGATAGCAGCTGAAAGATAAGCACCTGTAATCAAGAGAACCGCTGCAACCAATACCGCCTGAGCAAGCTGTAAAATCACTATCAGCTTTTTTACGGCGTGCTGCCGCGTATACTGCGACAATGGAAAAAGATTATCCATGCGAAAATGTTGGGTCTGGTTCAGCCCCTGCCATATTTGAATAGCCGTTGCGAATGCCAGAGCTCCTGCAAAAATGGCCATAGCAATCGTGAAAGGAATCAGCAAGGCACCAGCCATCGAAAGTAAGGTCAGCCGCACCCAAAGGTAAAACAATTCATCAGAACGGATAAATGTGCGCCATACAAGATAGTAATGTGCATCTTTCGGATTTTTCCCGATAAATTTATAGACCCAATTCAGCCAGCTGCGCTGCTTGATCTTTCCTTTGATCTGGGGGACATCCGTAAAATAATTCGCGAACTGGTAGAAACGCAGCATGCGATTTTCTTCCAGCCGGACAAAATGTTCGTATGGAAACGGCAGCCCTGCCGCCCGGTTCTGTGTCCATTTGCCGTACAGGATCATGGCAAATAAAAGCAAGGCAGCGACTAATACCAGATTATCTACGTAAAAGTATGTAAAGGCAAAAGCCAATACAAAACGGCTCAACCGGTCCAACCATGATTTTTGCCCAGCGAACGCTTTTCTGAAAGAAAACTCAGTTTGGACATTCCACCATTTGATAATCAACAATAATAGAGGAAATCCAATCAGATAAGATGTTTCCAATCCGTATACTGCGTTAACCATCGGCAATGAAACGATAAATGCAATGGCAGGCAAATATAGCTGTGACAGGAAAGACCATTTCCGGGCCGGCTTAAGAAATTCGTCCAATTTGCTTTCCAGCGGCAAAAAATAGACCATATCGGCCTCTTTCAGCAAGGTAGATGGCGGGCTGTAGGCAAGCAGCACTCCAAAAATGGTGGCCAGCAACAAAGCTGCCGGAAAATCTTCCGGAACATTCTGTACCCAGTCACTGTAGGCATAACCAGCCGCCCCAATTGCAAAAAGCAGTACTACTGCAATATGTCCGGTAAAGATGTATTTAAAATAATTCTGCACTTCCACTGTATAGCTGCGGAAGCGCTTGGACCAGACATCATGCAGGTTCTTCATTGTCATCATCCTCGGTCATCGCGATATAGAGATCATCCAGCGTTGCATGGGGCATGCTGAATTCTTTTCGCAGATCCGCCATTGTACCGATAGCACGCACTTTTCCGTTATGCAGCAAAATGATGCGGTCGCAATATTTCTCAGCAGTCGCAAGAATATGGGTCGACATTAAAACCGAAGCCCCTTTTTTCTTTTGTGTTTCCATTTGATCCAGTAAAGATTTGATGCCAAGCGGGTCGAGCCCGACAAACGGTTCATCAATAATGTAAAGGGCAGGATTCACCAGAAAAGCGCTCATGATCATAACTTTTTGGCGCATCCCTTTTGAAAAATGCGATGGAAACCATTTCAGTCTTTTTTCCATTCTGAATTCTTTCAATAATTCTGCAGAACGTTTCTCGAATGTATCCTGATCAAGGCCATAAGCCATTGCCGTCAGTTCCAAATGTTCACGCAAAGTCAGCTCTTCATATAAAACCGGCGTTTCCGGGATATAGGAAAATGAAGAACGGTATGCATCCATATCTTCCTGGAAACTCTTTCCGTTCAGTCGGATTTCGCCTGACTTTGCCTGCATGATTCCGATTATATGCTTGATGGTGGTACTTTTTCCGGCACCATTCAAACCGATCAAGCCGACAAGTTCACCTTTCCTGATTGAAAAACTGACGTCTTTCAATACCGGTTTTCGGGTATAACCCCCTGTTAACGATTCAACTTCCAGAACTGCCAATTCATACACCTCTTTCTTACTATATAAGTTGAACTAATAATTCTTTGTAGTCGATATTCCGCAAAAAAGCTTCGAAGACATTAGCCGACGCTAGCGAGGCTAAGTCTTTGCGACGAAGTGCAAAGCACTGCAACGCACTTTCATGTCTCGAAGCCAGCGAAGCGATGCAGAGACAGGAGCACGTGACTTTATTCCTACGTGTTCTTGCTGAACTAACTTACATCCTTGCTCCTGCAGCGCTGCGCTAGCTTCGTCGCAAAGAGTCGGCCTTGCAAGCTTCGGCCGACTCTTCGCTGTTTTGCTCCATATCTTTAGAGATGTCTCTCAGCAAAGGCGCGGCTCAGGAGCAGGCGAATGCCGACGGAGCAATAAGACGAGTGCTCTTCTCGGCTTATTGCGGGAGGCAATGTGCGCCATGAGCTTGCGGCGCCACCTTTGCGACGAGCAGTGCGCAGGAGCATAATCTTTGCACTGTCCAAAGCGCCGAAGCGGTATATATAGACTAAATCTTTTATTCAACTTATATAGCCATTGTATCAAAATCTGCGGACAATTTCTTTTTCTTAAATTGAATTATGGTAGACTGAAGAAAATGGAAAGGATGTTGTATATGACGAATTGCATTTTCTGCAAAATCATTTCAGGTGAAATCCCAAGCGTAAAAATTTATGAAGATGAACATGTCTTCGCCTTTATGGATATTATGCCTTTATCTAAGGGACATACCCTTCTCATCCCGAAAACACACCGTGAATCAGTTTATGACCTTACGCCGGACGAAGCAGGAAACCTTTTCAGCGTGGCTCCAAAAATTGCTGCAGCCATTAAGGAAACCTTCAATCCGGAAGGCTTGAACCTTCTCAACAATAACGGAGCCAAAGCCGGTCAAAGCGTATTCCATTTCCACCTCCATTTCATCCCCCGATACGGCGAGACAGATGGATTCGGAGCTAAATGGATAACCAAAGAAAAAGAATTCACCACAGAACGGATCCAGGAACTGGCTGAGGAAGTTAAAAATAAATTAGCTGCCGGTGCTTGATTTAACTGAACAGAGAGTATAGAATCAATAATAAGTTTTTCGCCTGCGGTCACGAGGACGCGCCGGGAGAAACTAAAATAGCCATGAGCTGAGGAGAGATGAGAAATGAATACGAAAAATCTTGTACTGATGGCGCTGCTGGTCAGCGTCGGGGCGGCATTATATGTGGTCATCCCAGGAATCAACGGTGGAATGAAACCGGACTTCATGCTGACAATGATGTTTGTTGGTATCCTTTTATTCCCTAATTTAAAGTCAACATTTTTACTGGCAGTAACAACGGGAGTGATTTCAGGATTGTTTTCAACATTCCCTGGAGGTTTTTTCCCGAATATCATCGATAAATTCATTACGGCATTCGTCTTTCTGGCATTTGTTTTTATGCTGAAGAAAGTTGCCGTGAAATTGCCGGCTGCCATCGCCTTAGTTGCTGGTGGAACAGTACTTTCCGGCTCGATCTTTCTGTCGGCCGCAATTTTCTTAATTGGCGCAGAAATACCATTCACTCTTTTATTCACGACAGTTGTGCTTCCGGCCATGATTTTCAACGGCATTGCGTTCGCCATCATTTATCCGATTGTCATCAAATTGGTCAAAAGGTCGAACTTTGAAACAGCTGTCTCTCAACCAGTATAATAAAAGCTTTCCGGCATATTATTTGCCGGAAAGCTTTTTTTCTTTGAACAGCAATTCAGTTTTATGTTTTAATTAAGTTAAATAGAGGAAAAGACCTTTATAGGACGAAAGGGGCGCATCATTCATGAAAGCATCGAACTTTTTTATAGGACTTGCGACAGGGCTCGCCACCGGAGCGGCAGCAACATTATTTTCGGCACCACAATCTGGTGAAGAACTGAGGACTTCTGTCAAAACGGCTTCCACAGACTGGAAAGAAAAGTTGGCAGATGTAAAAGAACAGGTAAACCAGTTAAAAGAATCCGTTAACCAGTTGAAACTTGAAGCAAAATCACAAATCCCTCCTGCAATGGAAGGACTGAAACAGTCTATGGCAGAATGGCAGGAAGGCACGGCTCCTGCGAAGGAACATCTTCAGCTTGAAATAATGGCTATTCAAAATGCAATTGAAGAATTGCAAAAATCCATCAGCAAAGATAAAAAAGATGACAGCGATGACGATGATAAACAGGTTAAAAACCAGGAATTTAACGAAATCGAAACAGAAGATGATAAAAAAGTTTCACAATAAGTCATTCTCAAAATGAATAAAGATAAAAAACTGCCATTTGGCAGTTTTTTTAATAAGTTTTTTTACTATTCGGACTTTTATTCACTTTACTTTATTGCTATAATGAAGGAAATCTCAAATTATGGGAAGTAGGTGCTTTTATGGTCGAACGCGACTATACGATGAAAGAAGCGATGATGTTCAGCCAACGTATCGGACAATTATCCAAAGCTTTATGGAAAGCGGTCGAAAAAGATTGGCAATTGTGGATCAAACCTTATGACCTGAATATTAATGAGCACCACATCCTATGGATTGCATATCACCTGAAAGGTGCCTCTATTTCAGATGTGGCTAAATTCGGTGTCATGCATGTCTCCACTGCCTTCAATTTTTCCAAAAAGCTCGAAGAACGGGAACTTTTGTCATTCTCCAAACGTGATACCGATAAACGGAATACGTACATCGAGCTGACCCCTAAAGGTGAAGATTTAATGCAGGAAATGATTGAACGTTACCATGACACACCTCATTCTGTGATTGACGGCTCTTTGAAACTCCGGGAGCTCTATGGTAAATTCCCGGAATTCCTGGAAGTTATGGCAGTTATCCGCACGATTTATGGTGATGATTTCATGGAAATTTTCGAGGCCTCCTTCAAAAATATTGAAAGCAAATTTAATGAAGAAAACCATATCGTTGAACCAACTGAAAAATAATGAAAACGCTATGAAAAACAATGTTTTAAATAGGCTTGCATTTATCGGAAAATCGTTGTATTGTATGTATCGACTCAACTGAGAATACCAATTTGTGGGGGATGCATTTTATGCACTGCTGGAAAACGATAAATGTAAAAAAAGAATATGGCTTTAACCGCCTTTTCACATTCGCAGTGTTAGCTGGAATGGGTGTTTTCACAATATTTTATGTCCTTTTAAATTTCTTTTATACCACTCCATTATCCGATCGTTATTTTTTCTTTTTCTTTTTAGGAATATTATCGGTTTATCCGCTTCATAAAATGTTTCACTTTTTGCCGCTGATCGGCAGCCGGAAATGCTTGAAGTTTATTTTACGCAAGCAACTGGGCATGCTTCCCGGAATTTCACTCCATGTTAAAGAACCGGTAGCAAAGACCCGCTTTCTACTTGCCTTACTGGCACCATTCATTCTCTTGAACACATTGGTTATTCTTTTAAGTGCACTCTTCCCTGCTTATATTCATTATTTTGCAATTCTGCTCGCGTACCATTGCAGTCTCTGCCTGACAGATCTCGTTTATGTCCGTCACCTGCTTCGTACACCAAAGCATGCATTGATTGAAGAAACTGAAACAGGTTTTGAAATACTGGTACCGCAGGCAATCAGTTAATCCTGTATTTTCTTTCCGAATTTGTTATACTTGAATCTAAGGCAGAGGGGAGGAAATTCATGATTATCGCGTTTGTAGTTATGTTCTCAGTGTTTTACCTGTTCCAAATCAACCGAATGACTTTGGCATTGGTGACCTCACGGGAAATTCCAGAAGAAAATCACGAGAAAATATTCCGTACGATTAATATATTAATAACAATTTTATTGGTTTCACTTTATGTAGGCGTAGAATTTACTCCTTAAGTCTATTTGCCCTTTGGCAAATAGGCTTTTTTAATACAAAATAAGAAAAGCGCAAGCGCCCGTTAAGCTCTGAAAGGCATAAGACGATTTGGCAAAGCGGCGTCTTTTCAGCCGCACAGTCTAGAAAAGCGGAAGTGCCTGTTCAGCTCTGACAGGTATAAGACGAATCAGCGTAGTGGCGTTCTTTGCCACGCAGCTGGTTTGACTTATATCTCGAAGAGCTAGGCACTGGAGACTAGACACAAAGTGGCTTATGACCCGAAGAGCTAGGCCGCTGGAGTCTGGACAGAGATGCGTTCCTTTTATAGCTTACTCGAAAAAAACACATACTTACTTATCCTTAAATTGTTGATTTCATCACCAGAAGAAACTTTTTTAATTTTTAAACGTTTATGGTATAGTAACTTACGGCAACCAGAATGTATGATAGGAGCGGAAATTATGAAAAAAACAGTTTTAACTTTATCTTTAGCGGCCTCAGTATTAGCTTTGACAGCATGCAGCGATGACAATGCGGACAGCACTGTCCTTGTTACATCAGAAGCCGGAGATGTCACTAAAGAGGATTTATATCAAGAAATGAAAACATCAATCGGTGACCAGGCCATCCAGATCCTGATGATTGAAAAAGTACTGTCTGAAGAATATGAAGTAACTGATGAAGAAGTTCAGGCTGAGATTGAAAGTTCTAAAGAAGAATATGGTGAAAACTATGAAGCCTTCCTTGAACAAAACAATCAAACAGAGGAAAGCTATGAAAAAGTGATCCGTTTGAATCTACTGCAGGAAAAAGCTTTGACTGATGGTGTAGAAGTAACTGATGAAGAAATTCAGTCTTATTATGACCGTCAGGGTACAGAACTTAACGCGCGCCACATCCTTGTAGCTGATGAAGAAACTGCTGCTACTGTAAAGGAAGAACTTGACGCCGGAGGAGATTTCGCTGAATTGGCTGAAGAATATTCAACTGATCCGGGATCTGCAGCAAATGGTGGCAGCCTTGACTGGTTCGGAGCCGGCGCAATGGTACCGGAATTTGAAGAAGCCGCTTATTCATTGGAAGTTGATGAAATCAGTGAACCTGTACAAACACAGCACGGATTCCACATTATCCAAGTAACAGACAAACGTGAAGTTGAAGGCCAGGAGCCTTTGGAAGAACAGAAAGAAGAAATCCGCAGCGAGCTTGCTATGCAAAAAGCTGATCAAACTGCATTGCTTCCTAAAATTGCAGAATTGATGGAACAGGCCAACGTGGAAATCAAAGATGAAGAACTTGAAGGCGCATTGGACGAAATCATGAATGCAGGAGCACCTGCTGAAGAATAAGCATTTGCTCTACAAAAACCCCCCATTTCAAATTGAAATGGGGGGTTTTGTTCTTGCTGATTTTTATTCTATTATATTTTTGGTTTGTAGAATGAACGGTTTTCCAATGGGAATAGCCTTTCGGAAAATTCGCCGGGTTTTGTTTTTTCGAGTGCCCGGTCCAGCATCATCATTTTAGCGTCGATATTATCAATATAATGAAGCATCTCGGCTTCTTTGATCATCGGGCGTTTCGGGCTTCCCCACTCTTCTTTGCCATGGTGAGATAGCACCATATGTTGAAGAAGCATCACTTCTTCCCCTTCAATCTCCAGTTCTTCCGCTGTTTTTGAAATCTCCGTCACCATTATCGAGATATGGCCCAATAGATTGCCTTCCACCGTATAAGTAGTGGCAATCGGTCCGGAAAGTTCAAACACTTTACCGATATCATGCAGGATGATTCCAGCATACAAGAGGTCTTTATTCAACGACGGATAAATACCGAGCAGCGATTTGCCTAAACGCAGCATGGAAACTACATGATCGGCCAATCCGGATACGTAGTCATGGTGATTGCGGGTTGCTGCCGGAAAGGTCAATACGCTTTGCTGATGTTTCTTCAGGATATGGCGTGTGATCCGTTGAATCTGCGGATTTTCCATTTCGAAAAGATATTGCATGATTTCCTCGAAAAGCTGCTCCGTGCTTTTTTCGGAAGCGGGAAGCAAATCGCCTATTGACTGATTTTCTTCCGGCTTTGCCGGCCGTATGCTCTTGATGCGCAATTGGTTCTTTCCGCGGTAATTATGGATTTCCCCGCCTACCCGCACAATCGTTTCTGCAGCAAAAAGCTTTTCATGCTCATCTTTGGTATCCCATAACTTCGCTTCAATGTCTCCACTTTTGTCCTGCAAGACCAGTGACATGAACGGATTACCCGTTGTGGTCACCCCTTTTACCGATTGCTTGATCAAAAGGAATTCATCTATCGTTTCTCCAACCGCCCGTTGGGTGATGCCTTTTTTCATAAATATACACTCCTTCCAGTGTTGGCCACATCGATTACTTGCGCTTCAGGCCAAGCCCTGCACATGTCTTCGTGGCAAGTAAAATAAATGAACTGATGGTCCGTTTGCAGCTCTTTTATCAAGTTTATCACTTGCTGAAGCCGCAGGCGATCAAAATGGACAAACGGATCATCCATGATAATTGGGAAAGGATGGCTCTTTTGCATTGAAACAGCCAGACTCAGCCGCAATGCCAAATAAGCCTGCTCTTTTGTAGCCTGACTTAATTCCGCGATGCGAAAACGGATATTGTCCTTTCGGATCGCTTCAAAATGGCCATCCGGGTTTATTTCCATTCCCGTATAGGAATCTCCGGTTAAACGCTGAAAGTATTCACAAGCTTTAGAGAGGACGGCAGGCAATGATTTCTCTTTCAGTTCGGCCATCGTGCTGCGGATTGCTTCTATGATTGCTTTGTCTACTGACCATCGACGTGCCAGCTCGTTGAACTGCTCCTTTTTTTCTTCATAATTCTGGAGCTTCACCTCATATGCTTCATCCGTAAGCAGATGATTTACCCGCTGCTGCAGTTCCGCTCTTTCGTTCATAGTTTGGTTGCGCTCGTTTTTTAATAAGGTGTATTCATCTTCCAGATTGCTGATGTGCTCTTTTAAGGAAACATCACTTTCATCTGGTCGCTGGTCAATTGATCCGATCGCTTCCAGCTGATTCACAACGAGTTCCAGCTCCTGCTGCAGCTCTTTTTTTCGTAACCATTCAAGATGAAACTGGTGGAACTCTTCGACATCCGCAGCCCCGCATTCCTCAAGCAAGCTGGTTTTTTCCAAATCCAATTCAGCTATATAACTGGACTGCTGCTGCAATTCCGCAGTCAAAACTTCTCTTTTATCGGCTATCCGCCGGTTTTCCTCCTTCAACTCATTCAATTTATTAGCTTCTGCCCGGAGTATTATGTACAGATCACCAGGCTGTATATTTTTTCCTGTTTCGGCTGCCGCTTTTTCCAGCCATTTGCCTTCTTCATATTTGATTTGATCCAGGGATTCTTGAGTTCTGTTCAGTTTCCCATGAATTTCCTGCACTTTCCTGATCGTTTTGAATAACTCGATTACAGTAGAGCTGCTCGCTGATGAAGTAATTCCAAGATTCTCAAGATAGGCATCAAACTCACTCTTAGCTGGTTTATGATTGAGTTCATTCATTAGTTCATCAATTCTTTTATCTGATCTGGCTATGTCCCGCAGCGTTTCTTCAACTTTACGGTTATGCTCCGCTATTTTACGCTGAAGCATTTCCATTTCAGCTTCTTTTCCACTGAAACGTTTGATGACATCGTCCATGTCTTCAAAAGAACCATTTTTACTGGTGGCTTTCCACAGCATCCACAGTCCACCCAGAGCCGCTGCAGCAGCTATGGCAACAATCAGCATATCTGATTGTAAAAGGCCCGTCAGTACACCCGCAACAGCCAGTGCGATGAGCATATAGGAAAAGAAATGATTAACCGGGTCTTTTTTCATGCGTTTCAATGCTTTGGCTTCAGCAAGTTTGAGTGAGTTTTCCGGCCATTTTGCTGCAGCGTCCTGTTGTTCTTCAGTTGGAGCAGCGCTTTCAAGATAAGACATCTCTTTCTCGGCTTCGATCAATTTCTTTTTTTCATCCTGAAGTTCCCGGTCATGGAAGCGGCTGTCTTCTTCTTCCTTGTTCGCCCGCTCGGCTAATTTTAAAAGCTTTTCCTCATTGACGAGCGAAACATCAAACTTCAATGCCTCATCAAGTCCCATTCCGATCAACCCCAGCTGACGGCCAAGCTCTTCTTCCAACTTGCCTGATTCGTCATCCAGATCCCTGGACCGAGAAAGAAGCCGCAGCCATTCGGATTCTTTTTCAAGCAATTCCGCTATTGCATCACCGTTCTTTTCAATAATTGAAGTTTCAGGCAAAACAGCAAGCTCGTGCTCTGAATGTTTCTTTTTAGCCAAGGCCGCTGACATTCGTTCAGCCAACCGTTCCATTCGGCGGCTGCCATCAGCAGGAAAAGATTGGACGTGGATGTTCCCCAGTTGCTCTTCCACTTTTTTCTTCTGCTGCATTAATGGAGCTGCCTGCTGCTTTCTGGCAGCTTCCGAAAGCATTTCGGAAATGGCGTTCTCCCTAGCTGAAATTTCTTCAAGCCGCTTGTTCAAAAGATTCAGTTTTTCAAGATAAGGCCCATATAAATCTGCCTGTTCCCGGTGCTCTTTCAACGCCTTCTCATCGTTCCGGAGCTGCTCGATCAAAAGGTTCAGCTGTGGATTACGGCCGCCTTTCTTGAATAGATTCCCCATATCCTTTTCAAGTTCAGTTTCCATTTGGGTGATAGAGTCAACTCCAGTAGTGCCCGAAGCAAGCAATGTGCGGCTCAATTGTTCTTCCGTCATTTTATCCAGGCCCTGCAGTTCATGGATTGAAAATGAAAATATCGCTTCAAATGAAGAACGGTCATAATCGCGCAGAATCGTTTTCAGTTCGGTTTCTGTCCCGCGCGAACCGTCTTCAAAATAAACGGTAACGTCACCGGCCGCCTTCCCTTTTATCCGTTCGATTACCACTTTCCCAAACTGCGCGTCATCCAAGTGGAGCTGGCCCCCATATCTTCCGCCCATTTTCGGTTCATAACGGTTTCCAGCTTGGTTACGTGACGGAAAGCCAAAAAGAATTTGAATGATGAATTGTTGGATAGTCGTTTTTCCCGCTTCGTTATTGCCATAGAAAACCGCTAATTCTTCATGGATATCTAGTGTCAGATCTTCGTGCTTGCCGAAGCCGTAGACGATCATTTTCTCAATTTTCATCCCTTTACTCACCTGCTCTCATAGCTTTGTGGATTTTCGGGATTGCATCTGCTGCTATTTCCTCTATAGCCTCGTTTGTCAAAGGATCCAAGTATCTGCTTGCTTTTGGATGCTGGTAGAGATCCTTCAGGACCCATTTCCAATCGGTTAGATCCCATTCCGACATCGTCGCGGAAATCTTTTCTCCAATAGCCGAAACCCGGTTTTCCCTATAGGCATCTTCCACAACAATATTGCTGATCCAAGCTTCAGCAGAACTGGACTCAATTGCCTCCTGTATCGCTTCCAATAAAACAGCTTCCGGAACCCCTTCCAAAAGTTCAGCTGAATGCTCATCCTGATCGGTCAGATGAAGCACAGCCATGACTGCATTATTTTCTGATGTATATTGTTCCGCCTCTGCTATGCAGGCATCAATCAATTCATTCATGTGCAGGATGCCGCTGCAGGAAATCTTGAGCGAATCGAAGCAGACAGCAGATGTTTGGATAAATTCCATGCTGGTGCCGGCATTCTCCAGACGCACATCATAAAATCCTTTCGGTCCCGTTTCCTTCCGGTGCCTGCCCTGTATATTTCCAGGGTAGACGATGCAGGGATCCTCATGGAGTACCTGGCGAAGATGAATATGTCCCAAAGCCCAATAATGGTAATTTTTGCTGAGCAGCTGCTCTTTTTTAAAAGGCGCATAAACAGCATGGCTGGCATCGCCATCCATACTGCCGTGAAGCATGCCGATATGGTAGTCAGACGATTCGTCGGCCTGTGGGAACTCAAGAATTTTCGCTGTTTTTACATGGCGTTCACCGTAACTGAAACCCGTCACAGTTACTTTATTGCCGGATACAGTGAAACTGTGGCTCGCAACCTGGTCGTCAAATACATGGACATTTCCAGGCAATTCAAAACGGGCCCAACCGCCCCCGAGATGGTCATGGTTGCCATGGCTTATAATCACAGGAATTCCGGCAAGGTTAAGACGCTCCATTCCTTTTTGGAATTTATACTGCGCGCGAAGTGTCCTGTCTTCACCGTCATAAATGTCCCCGGCTATCAGCATAAAATCCGGCTTCTCTCTTACCGCGTAATCGATTAGTGTGTCAAAAGCCTGGTAAACGGTATCTGCAAATTTTTTCCTCTGTTCTGCTGCAAGGCCGGAAATACCGGTGAACGGGCTTCCTAAATGTAAATCTGCTGTATGTATGAAGCGGATCGGCGCCATACTTTCCCCTCTTTTCCGAAAGCGAATATTTGTTCTAATTTTACCATGACCACCCCATAAAAAAAACTGTTTGCGGAAAACTCTCCACAAACAGCTTTTGTAGGTTAGTCCCCTATTTTTTATTGCCAAGACGAATTGCTTTACCTATATCTTTCAGGGACTGTGAGGAACCGTACATCAACACGCCGCCTCGGTATACGCGGGCACCGAACCAGCCGAGCACACCGATTGTAAGGAGCATGATGGCGATTGACAGCAACGGTTCCCACAAAGGGATGTCGAGCATCCCCACCCGCAGGAACATTACGAGCGGTGCGAAGAATGGGATGAATGAAGAAACGGTGACATAGTTTGCTTCAGGCATACCGATTCCGGAAAATGCGATGAACGATGAAATAATGATCAGGAACATCATCGGCAGCATCAATTGCTGTACGTCCTCAGTTCTGCTCACCAGCGAGCCGAGCAATGCTGCTAGAACTGCGTAAAGGAAGTAGCCCAGCAGGAAGAAAAGAACAGCAAACAGGAATGTGCTCACTTTAATCTCAGAGAAGCCCATGACGCTAAAAAATCCTTCTGCCATATCGGAACCGGATGTTTTAAAGGCAAAGTATCCCGCGATTCCAAAAATCATCATCTGCACAATTCCAAGTGTGCCGATCCCCGCTATCTTCGCAAACATATGCTTGACCGGCGACACACTGGAAATCAGAATTTCCATCACTCGTGAAGATTTCTCATTGGCCACTTCCATGGCAATCATATTCGGATAATAAATGACCGCCACATAAATCAGCAGGATCAATACATAGACAAGCCCTCTTGCCTGGCTCAGCTCTTCTTCCGTTTTGGAACTGTCGGAAACCGCTTCCCGCTCAAATTCAGCCGGCATGAACAGCTCTCCGACTTCCGTTCCGCTTAAGCCGAGCCTCTCAGCTGTCTGGGCAGTCTGAATCGCCTGTACAGCATTTTCCACATCAGAGCCCGCTCCCATTTCATTTGCTGATTCAGAGACATAACGGGCTGATAATGTGTCGCCTTCTTCAATTACCAAATACGATTCAATCGTACCTTCTGTTATGCCCTGCTGCAATTCTTCTTCGGACATTTCGGTCGGCATAGCTTGAATATCGCTTTGTGATTGCTCGAGCTGCGCTTGCAGTTGCGGTACCAGTTCGCCGCTTTCATCGATGACATGGAGAACCTGTCCTTCCTCATCGTCCCCAAAGGATTCGATGATATTCGGCAAATTCGCCAGCAGGAAAAAGGCTGCAGCCACTATGATGGTCGTAATGATGAAGGACTTTGTGCGTGCTTTCATCATAAACGCCTGTTTAAAGATGATCCAAAAACTATGCATATGCTTTGCCCACCTTTGCAATAAAGATTTCCTCAAGTGATGGCTCTTCAATGGAAAAGTGGCGCAGCTGTCCCAGCTTCATCGCTTCCGCAAGAATTAACTCTGCAGTCGATTCATCTGTTATCTGAAGAACTGCACCGTCAATGGTGCCGGTATACTTCTCCACGCCAGGCAATTGGCTGAGCGCTGTTAACTCTTTATCCATTTTAAGGCGTACATTCTGCTTGCCGAAATTCCGTTTCACTTCTCTGATAGATCCGCTGACGACCACTTTACCGTGGTCAAGGATACTCATGTCGTCACATAATTCCTCTACATGATCCATCCGGTGGCTCGAGAATACAATGGTTGCGCCTTGTTTTTGAACATCTAATATAGCACTTTTGAGCATCCCGACATTTACTGGGTCGAGGCCGGAAAATGGTTCATCAAGAATAATCAGCGAAGGTTTATGTACCAATGAAGCGATCAATTGGATTTTCTGCTGATTACCCTTCGATAGCTCTTCCACTTTTTTGCCTGCGTAATGAGGAACTTCAAAACGCTCAAGCCAAGCAGCAGTTTCTTTTTTCGCGTCCTCTTTAGACATTTTGCGGAGCTGCGCCAGGTAAATCAATTGATCCTCAACTTTCATTTTCGGATACAATCCCCGCTCCTCCGGCAAATATCCGATAAAAGGGCTTGACTCGTAAGTAATCGGTTTGCCATTCCAGGAAACCTTGCCGTGGGTAGGATCCAATAAACCGAGTATCATGCGGAATGTAGTCGTCTTGCCAGCTCCATTTGCACCCAGGAAGCCATGCATCTGACCTTCTTCGACACTTAATGACAGATTGTCGACTGCGGTAAAATCACCGAACTTTTTTGTTGCGTGTTCAACAGACAATGCCATTTTAAATCCTCCTTTGTATATGTATAGTATGTATACGGCAATTGTCCTGAAATGTTTCAAATAATTGCAGGACATTTCCCCGAAAACCCTTTATACTGAAACTGAATAGTGATTCAGAAAGGATTGATCTATGATGAGAACTTATAAATTAACTGCTTTCGAACAGACCGGAAAGTTGATCACTGAAGAGACTTTCACAGCTGAAAACGATGAACAGGCAAGAGACAAAGGGCGGGAAATCCTGAAGGAAAAAGACCTTGAAAACCAGACCCACCGCCTCGCTTCGCCAGCCGGCAAATTATTGCTGTTCCATTCATAAACCTATTGAAAAAGGTGCCCTGTCATATGACGGGACACCTTTTCTTCGTTTTATTCTCCAACAAATTCCGGTTTGCGTTTTTGGACGAAAGCCTGAATTCCTTCGAGATGATCCTTCGATTTGCGCATCGCCGATTGAGCGGACGCTTCCATTTCCAGTACCTGTTCAAGTTCCGGCAGCTTCAGGGTATGAAGTATATTCTTCGAGGCAAGTTTTGCCAGAACAGGAGAACTCAGAACTTCGTTTGCGTAATTTTCCGCGTGCTCCATGGCACGTCCTTCCGCCGTCACTTCTTCAAGCAGCCCTTTCGCCAGCGCATCATGGGCTTTCAAAGTTTGACCGGCCCAGATGATTTCCTTCGCTTTCGGCACGCCAACGCGTTCTTTCATGAAGAAATGACCTCCGCCATCAGGCACTAGGCCGATTCCAATGAAATTCATCGCCAGCTTGCTGTTCTCTTCAGCGATTACATGATCGCAAGCAAGAGCCATTGAGAAACCGAGGCCTGCTGAGGCACCGTGGATAACAGCAATCGTTACTTGAGGAAGCGTGTACAGAGCTTTTGACAGCCTGCTTACATCTTTCATGACCAATTCAATATCCATTGGATTGTTTGGATCCATCATTTCTTTGATATCGCCTCCAGCAGAAAATGCCCGGCCTGCTCCGTAAATTTTTACAACATGGAGTGTGTTGTCGTTATGCAGCGATTCAAAGCATTCCGCCAACTCCTTCATCATTTGCCCGTTCATAGCATTCATGGAATTTGGACGGTTTAACACCACATGGCCAACGCGGCCTTGTTTTTCCAATCTGATTGTTTCATACATAGAAAAAAGACACCCTTTCGTAAAAATGAATTGTCATTCATCTTTACTTATTCGGTGTCTTTTTCCAAATCCCTCTATTTTAGAAGAGAGAATTTTTGATTACATGCTTTCGTATAAAGATTGTACAGGTTTGATCAATACGCGGTTAACTTCTTCGATCATTTGGCTAAGACCCATTTCAGCTTCCAGCATAGCAAGAATTTTCTCGTTTTGCTGAGCAGCCTGAGCTGTAGTTTGCGCACCCATCATTTCTTCTTCACTGATTTCTTCGCCTTGCTGCTGTTTCTGCTGCAACGAGATTTGAAGATCGCGGAAGCTCTTGAATAATTCATTTGCCTCATCGTCTGATTTCACATTTTCCACAGCTGCTTCAAGTTTCTGAAATTCCTCTGTCGAACGGAAAGTGCTTTCCAATTTGTTGATGTCGTCATAAATGTTAACTGCCATTATGATTCTCCTCTACAATATATTCAGTACTGAGACTAACACTCCCTGGAGAATACCAACAGCTCCCCCGATAAATGCGCCGAGCACTGTGATCATCTTGAATTCCCTCCGTGAAATCCCCAGAACCAATTCTTCCAGACGGCTCAGCGGCAGAGAATCCACTTGCTCTTTCACCATACTTTCAATGTTGATCTTCTGTATGGTCTCTTCCAATTTATACTCCCCTTGCTCGAAAATGAAATCGGTGACAAGCGGAGTAAAGTTTTCACTTGTCCATTCTAACCCTCCCGGCCAGGACTGTGCAAGTGTCGTGTTTAAACGCCCTTCAATATTGGCGGATTCCCGCACGTATTGTTTCACCGCTTCAAGGGCTGGATTAAAGTCGAATTCACCAAGCAAGGCATCAACGCGGCGATCCTGCAATTTATCCCATTCCGCATAAGCGATTGAAACCAGTAATTCAAATGTTTTCGGTGAATTAAGGAATTTGATGATTTCCGGCTGAATCCGGTCCACTAGCGGCCGGGATTCACCGAGTATCGAATGCAGCATATTGCCGATTCTGCCGCGCGAAGCCAAAAATTCATCAAGCAAGGTTTTGATGGCACGTCTGCCTTCCACTGATTCGAAATAATCGGAACCTCTATCAATACCGTATTTCACGGACTGGATCATTTTCACTTCCGCTTCATCTTTCCAGGCTTCCGGCATCAATTCACGGATCGTCTTGCCATCAATATAAGAAAGCAGGGAATCGTATTGGCGCTCCACCAGCCTGTCGATTTTCCGCTCAATTTTTGTTTCTACATTTTTTTGGCCAGCTGCATCCAGCCAGTTTTTAAAAGTTTTCGGAGATTCAAATACATGTTTAGCCAATTGGCGTTGAATCCATTTTTCTGTCTTCACGCGCATTTCTTCATTGAAAAAACGCTTTTTGAATGTTTCTGGAGTAAGAAGATGCTCCACCACGGTACGTCCAAGCTGGGTTGAAAGTTCATCCCGCCTCTTTGGTATGAGACCTGGCGTGAAAGGAATGCGGAAATCCCCTATATATTTTGCTTCATAAGGCCAAAAAAGCATTTTAATGGCAATATGATTGGTCACGCCACCGATCAGTGCACCGATGAACGCCATAAAAATTAATGTAAGGAAGATATTCAATTTCGTCACTCATTTCTTTTTCTTCTTTGTCAATCCTGTTTCCTGCCTATATAATGAAAGCGACAGGCAAAGGAGGATTTGTATGCTGCAGCATTTTAAATTTACACCAATGTTCGAAAACCGGCAGCTTCCCGGCTGGAACATCTCATTTTTTTACAAGAATGAGCGCATCACAGGAGAATACCACCCGGACGGCACCATTACTTGGGGAAATCGACAGCCCGACGATGAAGAGGCAGTCAAAAAGATGATTCATGAGCTGATGCTCTTTCATGTATACGATTAAAGCGCTGGAAAGTTCCAGCGCTTTTTTTCATCCGTTCCTTCATTATAAAGTAAAGCATTGTAAATTTAATAGTAATAGCATTTCAGATACAGCCGCGAATAAAAAAGGGAATGTCCCCTTACCCGATTTTCTGGGCAGAAGACATTCCTGATTGGATCTGATACATCTGGTAATAGGTGCCGCCGAGTTTCATCAGTTCATCGTGTGAACCGGCCTCTGCAATTTCACCGCGGTCGAGCACAAGGATGCGATCCGCATTTTTAATAGTAGATAATCTGTGTGCAATGATGAAAGTGGTTCTTCCTTTTTTCAGCACTTCCATCGCATGCTGGATTATTTCTTCCGTTTCGGTATCAATGTTCGACGTGGCTTCGTCCAGTATCAATATGGCCGGATCAAAAGCCAAAGCGCGTGCGAAAGACACCAATTGGCGCTGGCCGGAAGACAGCGTACTGCCTTTTTCGACAACGGGTTCATCGATGCCATTCGGCAAATGCTTCAGCACCCGTTCGCCGCCCACTTCTTCCAGTGCTTTGATGGCGCGTTCGCGGGTGATCCGCTTATCGTCGAGCGTGATATTCGATTCGATTGTGCCGGAGAATAGATACGGGTCCTGCAACACAATTCCCATATGTTCCCGGACAGCCTGCCTCGACATATCATTGATGTTGATGCCATCGATTGTAATACTGCCTTTGGAAACGTCATAGAAACGGAACAGCAAGTTCATGATGGAGCTTTTGCCTGAACCGGTGTGGCCTACCAGCGCCACCGTTTCCCCTTGCTTCGCTTCAAATGTCAGATCCTTCAATACATACTCTTCTTCTTTATAAGCGAACCAGACATCCTCAAAGCGGACATTGCCGCGGTATCTCGCAATTTTCTCATCGCTGACATCTTCCCCGCTGCGGTCGAGCAGGCGGAACACCCGCTCAGCAGCAACCAATGCCTGTTCCAGTTTCGCGAACTGGTTGACGATGCCGCTGATCGGATTGAAAAGGCGGATGATGTAATCGACGAATGCATAAAGCACACCAACGGTTACAACTTCATTGCCCGACATTGTGGCTCCGCCGAAATACCAGATGAAGGCAATGAAAACCATGGAACGCAAAACCCCTACCATATTATGTGAGGCTGCGGCTTCAAGAATGAGCAATTTCTGCTGGAATTTGAAATGCACATCGTTCATTGTCTCGAATTCTTCTTTCATCTGCTTTTCCCGCCTGAAAGCCTGGATGATAGTCATGCCTTGGATCGACTCATTGATCATCGCATTCATGTCACTGACTTTTTCGCGGACCACATGATTATATTTCGCAGCATATTTCCGGTAGACAAGCATCCAGACATATAACAGCGGCACAATGACAAATGTGATGAGCGCCATCCGCCAATCCAGATAGAACAGGGCCGCGTAAATACCGGCCATATACATGAAACTGGTTGCAAACTGCGACAGCACGGTAACAAACAGTTCCCTGATTGCTTCTGTATCATTTGTTATCCGGGCAACAACTTTACCTGCAGGCAGGTTATCAAAGTACCGGATCGGCAATCGTTGCACGTGCTCAAAAACATCATTCCGCATTTTCCGGATGATTTTATTGGCACCTTTCTGTAACAGGATATATTGCAGATAGCGGAAAACTGCTGTTACTATCCCGAGTGCAAAAAACAGAGCCAACAGGTAGGCGATCGGCTCAAAATCGATTGTCTCTCCGGATGTGGCGATATGATTGTCGATAATTTCCTTGGCAATAAGCGGTGTCGCCAGGTCGGCTGCAACTGCAATCGCAAGAAAAATTAGTCCGACTATCACTACACTCTTAAAATTCATTGCATATTGTACTAATCTTTTTCCTGTAGTCATTCTTACACCTCCTCAATCTGCTGACGGAGGAATTGTTCGTTATACCATCCATTTTTCTTCAGCAAATCGTCATGTGTTCCTTCTTCGATGACAACACCGTCATCAAGGACGACAATCCAGTCCGCATGTTGGACTGCTGACAGTCGGTGCGTTGTGATGATTGTCGTTTTCCCGGAACGTTCAGCCTGGATATTTTCGATGATCCTCGCTTCTGTCTTCGCATCTACCGCCGACAGGGAATCATCAAGAATCAGTATCTCAGGGTTTTTAATAAGCGCTCTCGCAATTGAGATCCGCTGTTTTTGGCCGCCTGATAATGCGACCCCTTTTTCTCCCACCAGAGTATCAAGCCCATTCGGAAGCATCTCCAAATCTTTCGTGAAATGGGAAAGCTGAATTGCTTCTGCAATATCTTCTTCTGTTGCATCCGATTTCCCAAATAGGATATTAGCGCGAATTGTACGTGAAAACAGCACGTGATCCTGTGGCACATAACCAATCCATCCACGCAATTGGTCTTTCGTCAAATCCTGCAGTTCGATGCCATTCAGCATAATCGATCCTTGCCCGGCTGGATATTCTCTCATCAATTGCTTAACGAAAGTTGTTTTTCCGCTACCGGTTTTACCCACAATTCCGAGTGTCTGTCCACTGTTCATCGATAAATTGATGCCCTGCAGATTGATGGAACTCGATTGCGGATATGTGAAACTGAAATCGCGGAACCCGATATTTTCAGGTTTATCCGCATATGCCGGTTTTTCCGGATCGACAACGTCTTCCAAATAATCCAGGGTTTCATTGACACGGTCCAGTGATGCATTGCCCCGCTGAAGGATGTTGATCAATTCGCCAATCGCAAACATCGGCCAGACAATCATACCGAGGTATACGTTGAATGCAACAAGGTCGCCTAGCGTCATAACCCCTTCTGCCACAAGAAATGCACCATAGCCAAGACCGATCATATAACTGATTGCCGTCAGCACTTTGGTGACTGGCGCAAACAGCGCATCAATCCGTTCAACCGCCATATTCTTTTCATAGACATCATCTGTCATTTCAGCAAATTGCTGCTCGGAAGCACGTTCCTGTACATAGGCACGAACAACCCGCACACCGCCGACTGATTCCAGTACACTATCATTCATGTCGCCGAAGGCATCCTGCGCCAATGTGTAGCGTTCATGAATTTTACGCCCGAGAATCTGGACGACAATTGCCAGGATCGGCAGAGGGATCAATGCCAATAAAGTCAATTCCCACGAAACGAGGAATCCCATTGCAATAATGATAGTCCCCATATATAAGGTTGAATCGACAAGCGTCAGTATTCCGAAACCTGCAGTTTCCGAAATGGCCCGCAAATCATTTGTGGACCTGGCCATCAAATCACCCGTGCGGTTCTTTTCAAAAAACGTTGGCGTCATTTTCAGGAAATGGCCCATCAGGCTTGAACGGAGCTGCCGTTCAATTACATACGCACCACCGAACAATTGATACTGCCAGACGAAATTGATCAGATAAGCAAGAATCATTGCGGCAGCAAGTATGAGAATATATTGCCACAGCAATTCTGAAGTCAGCTCATTTTGGGCAATCGAATCAATTGCGACCCCGATCAGCCAGGGTGGGATGATTTCAAGGATATTTGCAATGAGCAATAAGCCGACTGCTATCGTATAGCGGATCCAGTTTTCTTTAAAAAACCATCTTAATTTCCATAAAACATCAAACATATAAAATTCCTTCTTTCTTTTCCGATTTCAGCTAATCGCCTTCCAGCGATTCTTTAATCATAATTTTTCTTTGTTGGATTTTTTCCATTTCCATATTCTCCTTTGTTTTTTATTTGGCAACTGTTCCCCAGTGCCGATTATTTAAACAGCAGATGCTGGATAAAACTAATTAGAAAAGCGGAAGCGTCCGATTAGCCCCGACAATCGCCATTTTCCAAGCTTCTTTCATCCGGTTAAAGTCGTCCCTTAACCATAAAAAAGCGCATGCCAATTTTTCTCGGCATGCGCTCAGGAAAATGGACAGGTGTTCAGACCGGTCCCGAAACTTCTAGTCACGAAATAAATTCAAAGACAAAAAACAGGATGGCCTGACGTAAGTATGAAATTGGGCTGAGTGTTTACAAATACTTTTTTCATCGTCAAAACCTCCATTCCTTCAAATTTGATAGTTCAAGGGTACCATTGCCATTTTTGAATTGTCAACATTATTTTTAAAAAAGAGAATATTCACTTTTGAAAGTCTAATTCAACAAATCAACTTCCGCTATATTCCATTTTTTTATTTGTTTCCTGCAGCTCAAGGCCGTTGAAAGGCAAACGAATGTTTTTATTATCAGTCATACGGGTACTTTCTTAATAAGAGTAAAACTTAGCGGGGTGAAAAAATGTATAAAAAGTTGGCAGTTGCATACGATGGTTCAGACGGCAGTAAATTGGCACTTGATAAAGCGGTGGAATTGAAGCAGGATTTTCCGGATCTCCAGTTATCAATCATTTATGTTAACGAGGAAACGCAAGACAGCGTCGGGTTTATGAGTGCTGGTGATGCGGCGGCTCCAGTGGCATCTTCTAATGTTGATAGTACGTACGCACAATTCATGCCTTACGGTATCGGTGAAAATAGCGGCAACAGAGTTCCTAAAGAAAGTTTGGAACGGCCATCCGAGTTTTCGAAACATATGCATAACTCCATACAGCAGCAATTGGACGAAAAGAATGTAGAAGCAACAGTACTTGCATTGGAAGGCAATGCTTCAAAAACCATTCCCGCATTCATCGAAGAACAAAAAATTGATCTATTGGTAGTCGGCAATAGCGGAAAATCGGGAATGCAGAAGTTTTTTGTCGGTTCTGTCAGTAAGAAGCTGTTAAAAGAAGCAGCCTGTTCAGTTCTTGTGGTGAAATAACTGCTCATTGTCCATATCTTCCAGCAGCCATTTTCATGCTATTCCCGGCATAAAAATATTAGTTTACATCATATTGAAATGGGTAAACATTACTAAGTATAAGAAAACTTGAAACAAAGGAAGAAGGAGAACAGCCATGTCTAAGCAAACTGTCTACTTTCTGTCTTCACACCAGCACCGTGGACTGATGGCTGAGATATGGGCAAATCGACTCGAACTCCCTGACTGGGAAATTCGCAGCGCCGCTTGGAGTCAGCCTTCAATCAGTGAGACTCCAATGGAAATCATGAAGGAAATCATTCTCGATCTGCCTGAGGTTGAATCGAGATCCTATAATCACGATGAAGTCAGCGAAGCGGATTTGATAATCGCGATGCATGACGGTGAATTGGAACAAGATGATATACCTGCAGATTTGCCCGCTCAAAAATTGCTTCGATGGGATATCCGGAATCCGGAACTTCGGTCGTTGGATGAAACAGAACAATGGGCATTATACCAGGAGATTTGTGATGAAATTGCAATGAATATAAAGAATATGGAAACTTATTTTCGTTCAGATTACATGTAAAAAACCTTCACCCGATAAAAACAGGTGAAGGTTTATTTTTATGTTCATTTATAGAGGACTGCCCGGACAGGACTTCCTTCTGCACCTTTGATCTTTAACGGCAATGCCGCTAACTGATAAACGCCCGCATCAATATCATTCAGCACAATGCCTTCAAGAATATAACGGCCGTTAACATTCATAGCCTGATGCATCGGCAATTCCTTGCTGGTTTCCTGGTCGACCGATGGAACATCGACGCCGAGCAGCCGAATCCCCTTCTCTTTCATCCACTCAGCAATCGACTCACCGAATACCGGCCATGACTCCGGAAACTTCGTACGGTCTTTCCAACTGCATGATTTCAATAAAACAGCCGTTACCCCTTCTTCGGGTTCTGGCAAATCTTTGCTGTCTATTTTCTTCATCCCTTGCACATCAACAACCTGCGCAGTACTGAGGTACACTTCAAGCGGCATTTTTTCGATTGTCAAACCGTTGTCATCGTAATGGAAAGGCGCATCGATATGGGTGCCCAAATGTGTACTCGTCTTGATTTCCCCTACATTCACAGAACCGCTTTGTTCCTTTGTAACCGAAAGGGCATATTCGAATGGACGGTCTCCCGGCCATTCAGGAGTATCTGTATTCAATTCCATGGAAATATCATAAATCTCTTTTGCTTTCATCTTAGGCCACCACATTTCTTTCATTGCTGTAATTCTTATACAATTCTTCAGCCATAATTTTTTTTAGGGTTTCAACTGTCCGCTCCACATCTTCAAAAGAGGTATATAAAGCGACCGGCGCGAGCCGAATGATATTCGGGGCTCTGAAATCCGGTACGACGCCTCCGTCTTTCAGCGCTTTGCAGATTCTGGCGGCTTCCGGATGGGACAGCGCAATATGCCCGCCCCGTTCATTGTCCGGCCGAGGTGTTACATCGGCCAATTCAGGAACGTTTAAAGCTAGTTGTTCACGCAGCAATGAAGTTAATTGCAGCGATTTTTCACGGATACGGGATATTCCCGCTTCTTCAAAAATCTCGATGCTGCCAAGAAGCGGCGCCATGCTGAAGATATTTGGTGTGCCAATCTGGTAGGCTCCTGCGCCTTCCGCTTTGCTGAATTGGTGATCCATATCAAATTGTTTTGCCTTATCTGAACCGAACCATCCGGCGTTGCCAGGCAATAATTGATGATGGCGCTCATGGATATAAAGACCTCCAGTACCGCCTGGCCCGGAATTCATGTATTTATAATGGCACCATACCGCAAAGTCAACACCGTCTTCATGCAGGGTATGCGGCATTGCACCAATCGAATGAGCAAGATCGAAACCGACAAGAATTCCTTTCGCGTGTGCCGCCTCCGTGATTTCCCGGATTGCCAGCAGCTGGCCGCTGCGATAGAGAACGGATGGCAGAAGAACGATTGCTACATCTTCCGTCAGCTGATCCACAATATCTTCCGTTTCCAAAGTGTAGCCATTCCGGCTCGCAACTTTTCGCATGGCGGTTGCCGGATTGAGTCCGCGAAGTCGAAGGTGGCTTTCCACCGCATAAATATCCGAAGGGAAATTCAATTCATCGACCAGGATAACTGATTTCTCAGAAGTCGGCTGAAATAAAGTCGACAGCATCTGATGAATGTTTGATGTGATTGAACCAGTTACCATTACTTCATTCGCTTTTGCTCCCACCAGCGGCGCAATACGTGCACTCATTTCTTCAGCAAGAGTAAACCAGGGGTTCTCACCTTCTGTCCATCCATCGATCCCGAAACTTTTCCAGCTATCCATTAAACCCATCAGTTTCGCTTCAGCCCGCTTCGACATCAAGCCGAGTGAGTTTCCGTCCATATAGACCTGTCCTTCTTCCATATAAAACTCATCTTTGAAATTCTTAAGCGGATCTAACTCATCCAATTGCTTGGCAGTCACCATTGTCATCTTCCTTTCGTCTTATAGGAATGCATACATTGCAGCTCCGAGGATCGCGGTTATGAGAACGACAATCCAAGGGGCGAGTTTAAAATAGACTAACATGGCAAATGCAATTACCGCAACGGCAAAGTCAGCGGGTCCCTGAATCGCTGAAGTGAACACGGGATCATAAAGTGCTGCAAGCAGGATTCCCACCACTGCGGCATTTACCCCTTTTAATGCAGCTTGCACCCCGGATTTTGTCCGGATGATGCTCCAAAATGGCAATGTACCGATTACCAGTAAAAATGACGGAAGAAACATGGCGAAGACCGCAACCAAGACGCCCCAGCCGCTGCCCATCAATTGTCCGAGGTAAGCGGAAAGCGTAAAGAGCGGACCAGGTACCGCTTGTGCGGCACCATATCCGGCAATGAAAGTATCCGCGTCCATGAATGTCGGCACTACTTCCCGTTCAAGCATCGGCAGGACAACATGACCGCCGCCAAAAACAATGGATCCAACGCGGTAAAAGATATCAAAGATCGCATAATAGCTGGATTCGATCACGGGACGCAATAACGGCAAGCCAATCAATAATCCGGCGAAAATTGTCCATGCAGCAATGCCCGTTTTTTTGCCGAAAGTAAGTGCCAGTTTGACGGCTTCCGGTGCTTTATCATTTTTGTATATCAGAAAGCCGATAATCCCCGCTATGATGATGACCCCAATTTGGGCCCAGGCTGTCGGCACAAGTAAAATGGCCGCTGCTGATAAAACGGCGATAGCAACCCTTTGCCGATCCGGAACCAAAGATTTCCCCATTCCGAGCAATGCATGGGCAACAACTGCAACAGCCACAATTTTCAATCCCTGTATCCAGCCCGTATCGAAGGCTGCCCCAGAAATGAACATTGCGAACAATGCAAGGATCAAGACAGAAGGCATGGTAAATCCAAACCATGAAAGGAATCCACCGAGGATTCCTCCTCTCAGCATTCCCACTGAAATTCCGACCTGCGAACTCGCCGGCCCCGGCAGGAATTGGCATAATGCGACGATATCGGCGTAGGCTTTATCATCTAGCCATTTCCGTTTTTCCACATATTCATCCCTAAAATATCCCAGATGGGCAGTCGGCCCACCAAATGAAGTCAACCCCAGCTTGGTCGAAGCTTTTAAGATTTCCAAATACTTATTTTGTGCCATCAGAGCCTCTCCTTTTTTAATACTATAGCTTTAAGCATAACTGATTGCTTATATGAATTAAATTACGACTATGTAAATTTTATTGACGGAATTATTTGTTTTTTCATTTTCCTTCCCGTATCATTAAATTACTTTATATTTCTCCGCGGGAGGTGCAAACTTTGTTTCACTCAGTAATATTGACTGAAGCAAAGGAATTATTTGGATATAGCCATACAATTGACGGTATTTATCTTGCTTATCATCGCATCCGCTTTTTTTTCGGCAAGCGAATACGCTATCGTGAAAGTCCGCAGCAGCCGGATTGACCAGCTGATCGAAGAAGGCAATCGCAATGCCCTTGCTGCCAAACGGGTCATTTCGAATGTGGATGATTATTTATCCGCCTGCCAGATTGGAATCATGATTTCTGTTCTGGGACTGGGATGGCTTGGCCATGCCTCAGTTATCGATGTTATCACTCCCTTAACAGCAAGTTTGGGTATACCGGAAAATATTGCAGGCGTTCTGGCCTTCTTTATCGCTTTTTTCATCGTTCTCACGGCTTTGACAATAGCCGGGGAACTTGTTCCGAAAACCATCGCCATCCACAAAGCTGAACAAATTACATTGGCTACTGCCAAACCGCTGATTGTTGCCTATCACCTAATGTATATACTCCTCTGGTTTTATCATAAAACGACAAGACTGGTGGCCGGCTTGTTCGGCGTCAGCCAGGTCTCACAATCAGATATCGGCCATACGGAGGAAGATTTGAAACTCATTCTCGCAGACAGTCTGGAAAAAGGAGAAATCAATCCTTCCGAATATGCTTTCGTCAATAAAATCTTTGAATTTGATGAACGCATTGCGAAAGAAATAATGGTTCCACGGACTGAAATGAAGATCATAGAAAAAGACCTTACCTTAAAAGAAGTCTTCGAAAAAGCAGGTATCGAACAATTTACCCGTTATCCTGTCATTGACGGGGACAGAGACCATATAATTGGGGTCCTTAATATGAAATACCTATTGACCGCCTTTATCCGGAACCCGCTGAATGGGGATAAAGCTGTTGAAAATTTTGTGCTGCCGGTCATCCAGGTAATCGATTCAATGCCATTAAGCGAGTTATTGCTGAAAATTCAGCGCGAACGGATCCACATGGCGATTTTACGCGACGAATACGGCGGAACGGCCGGGCTGGTTACAATTGAAGATATCATTGAAGAAATTGTCGGCGATATCCAGGATGAATTCGACTTGGAAGAAGTCCCTGAAGTACAAAAAATTGCTGATGACCATTACATCTTCAGTGCCAAGATGCTGATTGAAAGCATTAATGATATACTGGATATTGAAATTAACGAAGAGGATATCGATACGATCGGCGGATGGATGATGAGCATGAATTTTGATGCCATCCCTGGAGAAAAGATTATTGAACAGGGCTATGAGTTTCAGATTAAGGATGTTGACGGCCATCACATCCTATACTTGGAAGTCCGTAAAATTGAAGAAACCGAAAACGAAGAATAGCAAAGGCGACTCTCATGCGGGGGTCGTTTTCGATTTGTAAAAGGGATTTGGAGGAAGGAAACTTTATGGAGTTATATACAAATTTACGCCGAGGGGAAAAAGGCGCCTGGTTGAGCATCGGTGCTTATGTTTTTCTCAGCACATTAAAACTTGTATTTGGGTTCGCCGGATCCTCAGAAGCGCTGAAAGCGGATGGATTGAACAACCTGACTGATATCATCGCTTCCATCGCTGTATTGGTCGGACTGAGAATATCCCAAAAACCGCCGGATGAGAACCACCACTACGGCCATCTTCGAGCCGAGACGGTCGCATCCCTTCTGGCATCATTCATCATGGCTGTAATCGGTCTTCAGGTTTTGCTTGGAGCCGGACGGAATCTTTTCAATCCGACTGAGCAAACAGAGCCTTCCCTTTATACCGCCGGCATCGCCTTCTTTTCCGCACTCGTCATGTATGGCGTCTATCGCTATAATTTAAAGCTGAGCCGGGACATTAACAGCAGTGCCGTAAAAGCTGCGGCATATGACAACCGCTCAGATGCCCTGGTAAGCATAGGCGCCGGGATCGGGATTCTTGGGGCTATTTTGGGTGCGCCTGTCATTGATATTTTGACGGCCTTTATCGTCGGTCTGATCATTCTCAAAACAGCTTTGGATATATTCAAGGAATCTGTGATGACATTGACCGATGCCTTCAACGAAGATGAAGTTGAAACCTTGTCGGTCATCATCCGTAAAGTGCCAGGTGTCCGGAAATTGAGTGATTTCAAAGGCCGCCACCATGGCAATGTTATGTTTGTGGATCTTACGATTGAAGTCGATCCCTTGCTGAACGTAACTGAGAGCCACTGGATAACGGAAGAAATTGAAAGAAAAGTAAAAAAAACGAAACCTAATTGTGTTGTGCTCGTACATATAGAACCGGACTATTCTGACTATGACGATTCGGCACAAGAGGGGGATTAGACAATGTACGATTTTGTTGATCAAAAGAGAATGGTATATATCACTTTTGCAGTAATTCTGTTCATATCTGCTTTACTTGCACCAGTTGCCATTTTCTATCCAATTAAAGCCATGTTCATTACTCCTGAGGCAATAGCTATCAACACTTCACCAATATCACTCGTAACCGGAGGGATAGGTTTGGCTTTATTAGCTGCAGGTCTAATAGTATTGGCCAATGTTGAAAAAAGGCTGATGAAATACGGAATGGCTAGTCTATTATTCATCGCTGGAACGATTGGAGTCAGTTTTTCATTAACCGATTACTTTTATGTTACACCCGAAAAATTCGTTTTAAATGCCCCATTCACTTTCACATCAGAAGAATATGGATGGAATGAATTCGATAAAGTAGAAGAAAATATCATAAAAGAAAACGGCATGACCAAAGTGGATTCGTTAACTTTCTATATGGAAAATGGGAAAATCATTAATATGCCTGCCGGTTCACTTGCAGCAATGAGCGGCAGCATCATCAATAACGTCCAGGCTTCCGGCGGCGCCCATGAAAGGATTGCGGAAGAATGATTCAACGAATAAAGCCCCTTGCCTTCAAATGGCTCGGGGCTTTATTCGTCGGCCGGCGAATGCGCTTTGGCCAGTTCAATATCATTTTCAAAAAACAGTTTCGCAATGGCATGCCTAAGCCTGCTTTCCAATTGTTCCTTCATCTGTACATTAACTACATGCACTTCAACTTGGAAATCCAGCGCAGAGTTGCGGAATCCTATAAACCGGACATCGGGCTGCTGGTCAAGAGGAACTCCCTTCATCGCGGGAATTTCCTGTTCTGCTGCTTCATAGATTAAGCGTTCGACTTTCGCAGTATCACTGCCATAAGCCACACTTACCTGCACCCTCGCAAACAATTCCGCACTGGAACGGTTTTTAACAATCTGCTCGATAAAATATTGGTTAGGAACAACCAAAGTTCCGTCTTTCAATGTTTCCACCACTGTGGAACGCAGCTTAATGCGAGTGATTTTACCGATTTTCTTATCTATTTCGACCATTTCGCCCACTTCCATCGGCCGTTCAAAAAGGATGATGATACCGGATACGAAGTTTGCGGCAATATTGCGGACACCGAAACCGATCCCGATGCCAAGCACACTGAACACAACCCCAAGAGCGGTGAGATCAAGGCCGACAGTCGTGAAACTCAAAGCCAACGCCAGAAACATTACCGTATAGTAAATCAGACGGTTAATGGTGAAACTCAGCCCGATATTAATGTCGAATTGTTCATAGATGAAAGGCATTACATGCTGGTTGAATGTTTTAGTAATCCGGCTGGCAAAAGTCACAATCATAATAACTACAACTATCAAAAAGACAGTGACTTGCACCCCTTCAGTTTCGTAAAAAGGGTAGGTCAGCCAACTTTCTTTCCAGAAATAGAATAAGAAAAGAATGATGGAACTGTAAAATGCCAGCCAATTGAGGATTGCTTCTATTATCGGAATGACCCTCTCTTTATACCTCGTTCGTTTCAATATGAATTTAAAGATCCATTCAAGGGTAAGCTTAACGACAAATATTAATGAGAGATAAACGAAGAACATAAAGAACTCTTTAACGGATAACTCCTTTAGTACTTCTATGCCATTAAACAGCTGGCTGTTATCCATTCCCGCTCCCTCCCCTCCTGTTTATTTGCAGAATCCTTCTGTTTAATTTTCATTGAAGGTCAATAGATTAACTGTTCTTTTGTTCACTCTATCGGCAAGGATATCCAGTTTCTTTTGCAGAAACAGCCGGTCCATTGCCTTCAGATTCTTAATATCGACTCCTTCCAAAACATACAATTGAATATCCCATAAATCGCTGTAACGCTTTTCAGGAACCGATTCTGCCGTAACAATCAAGGAATCCGATAATGCTGCGAGTACGGATATATCCTCTTTTCCGTAATAAGCAAATTGGTAATACACCTTATAAAGTATTTCTTTGAACGCAGGATACGCGTACAAAATGCGGCCATTGCCTTCTTTATCAGTAAGCACAACTTCATCCGTTTTAAGGCTGCCGATTTTCCCCAGCAAATTGCCAAGTCTGATTACGATGTCATTGGCAGTATTCGGATCGTTGATGCCGGGTGATATTGCCCGAAGCGAAATCTCCACCAGTTTTTGCAGCGCAAATTCTATGTCCTGTTCAGAAGTCCGCTCGTCTCCAATTACAAAAAAATCATTGACTGGAAACTTTTTGGATTCTGTCATATAGACGTTCACGATGGATTTATTTTCATGGACGTAATCACCTATACAAGCCAGTATTTCGATTTCCATGCCATTTTTTTCAGCAAATCCCAAGAGTTCCTCAAAGTGTATGTAGCCGATAAATCCTGCTTTCCCTGTCGCAAAAGACTGCTTGATGCCATCAGGTCTCCATATCGTCCCTTTGTCTGCAGTCTTTTCCCATAAATCTTCGAATTTCCCAATTACACGTTCGGTATCGCCCACCAGATCGATCACTAACTTCCCGACCTGGACGGTTGTTGAGATGTGATGGATGAAATAGGCAAAAGTCGCCAAACAGAAGAAGGCGATCAGGATGCCGATGAATGTGGAGATGACATCGTGGCTGTAAAGATGCGCCCTCATAAATAGCAAGGATAATGTATTATAGATAAACCCGCCAAGAAATACGCCTAACACTCTCCAGGTCAGACGGTCGTGTACAAAGTTCTTTAACGTTCTGGGTGAAAATTGTGAGGAATACATAGTCAGTACAACGAGAATCGTTGAAAATGTAAAAGTAGTCATCGTCAGCAAAGCGCCTGATAAATTACCCATGATGTTTTTTGCCAGGTCGACATTCGTCAAAAGAATTGAAGGTATGTACTCACTGAGCGATTCGATTAGATACAAATCAATATAAAAAAAGATGATTGACAGGGCCACCGCCAAAATACTGTAGACAGCTGGAGTCACCCATAATTTTTCTTTGATCCAAAAAGTGAAATTTTTCATAAGCGATCCCCCTGTTTTGTCCTATAACAAATATTTCCCCTGTTACTGCCTGCAACAAACACATTAAACCCGGTTTTCACCTTTTCAAAATAATCCACCACAAAATAAAAAAAGCCCCTGACATGCAGGAGCTCAAAACTTCAACGATTGTGCGCAGTATTTGCTGTACCGTGTTTTTCCGGGAAAACACTGCTGTCCAGATATTTGTGGAAGAACCACCCTCCGCCTCCAATAACGATTGCAGAGATAATCGCAGGCGTAATGATATCGACGTTTTACTCATTCTTTTCAGTGACCGGAATTTCTTTTACCCCACGGACAATCATTCCCGGCCGCCATTCAAGTTCACTTTCCGGAATGCGCAATCTCAGATTCGGAAAACGTTCCAGCAGCTTACTGATTGCTATCTTTCCCTCGAGCCGTGCAAGCGGCGCACCGAGGCAATGATGGATGCCTGTTCCAAAAGCGAGATGCGGGCTCTTTTCCTGGCTGATATCGAATACATTGGGGTCCTGGAATTTATCAGGATCACGGTTCGCTGCATTCAAAGCAACTACTACCAATTCTCCCCGCCTGATTTCTTTTCCGGCAAATTGTAAGTTTTCACTTGCCCATCTTGATGTACTGAATTCAACTGGTCCATCGAAACGCAATGATTCCTCGATTGCTTGGTCAATCAGCTCCGGATTTCTCCTTAACAGCTCTTTCTGTTCGGGATGCTTTAACAAGTTCAAAAAACTATTGCCTATCAGATTGACCGTGGTCTCGTGGCCGGCAATGATCAATAAGGTCACTAGTCCATATAATTCTTTTTCCGTTAGGCGATCACCGGCTTCTTCCGCTGCTATCAGCTTGCTGATCAGGTCGTTCTTCGGTTCCCGCCTCGTTTCACTGAACCATTCCCCAAGATAGCGGATAAAATCATTCATGTGCTGATAAATACTAACTCCGGGCTCACCGCTGCTTCCTTCAATAAGTGAATTCGACCAGATCCGAAACTTATCGCGGTCTTCCGAAGGCACACCGAGAATTTCGCAAATGACGATAATCGGCAATGGAAAGGCGAAATCGTCAATCAGATTAATTTCCTCTTTTTGTTTCATGTCATTTAACAGCTGATCGGTTATTTCTTCTATTCGCTCTTTCATGCCTTCGATAACCCTTGGAGTAAAGGCTTTTTGCGCTAATCCCCGGAGACGGCGATGATCTGGCGGATCAGAAAAAAGCATATTCTGTGTAAATACACTCATTCCGTCCATCGAGCCTCCGTAAAGCTTGCTGAAATCCTTGATAAAACGGGGCTCCTTCAATGCTTCCACCGCTTCCGTATAGCCTGTAATCAGCCATCCCTGCTGGCCATCCGGGAACCGGGTTTTATAAACCGGTTCTCCCACACGCAGCTGTGAGTAATATGGATAGGGATCCTTCACAAATCCTTCTGAAAATAATTGCTGGCCGTATTTATTGACGTCCATCACAACGCCTCCTTTCTCTATTCATACCCGCTGCCAAACGTTTTTTTCTCCGCCAAATCACCTAAAAAAGAAAAGGCCGGAAATCTCGGCCTTCTCTTCACCCAATTCTATTTTGTTGCAGTTCCAAGTGCATAACGGATCAGGCTTTTAACGAATCGATCGAAATTCGCAAATCGCAAATCCTGCGTCTGGCCGTTTTTATATCGGAAATAAATCTGTTGGACAATAACTGCCAGTTTGAAATAAGCGAACGTCAGATAAAAATCAATCTGTGAGACGTCCCGGCCACTCTTTTCCGCATAGCTGCGTATAAATTCCTCACGTGTGTAAAATCCTTCGTTAACAGTAACAGGAGGTTTGCCCATCCCCTTTTTCAGAAGTTCCGGATCATCCGCTTGAATCCAGTAGCTCATTGCTGCGCCCAAATCTGCCAGCGGGTCGCCGACAGTTGTCATTTCCCAATCAAAAAGTCCGGTTATTTTCGTATAATCTTCACTGAACATCGTATTGTTTAATTTAAAATCGTAATGGATGATAGTCGGCTCCTGTGATTCCGGTATATTGGCCAGCATCCATTTTTTCAGAGCTTCCACTTCTTCAATATCATTTGTTTTAGCACGTTCATAACGGCCAATCCACCCGCTGACTTGCCGTTCCATAAATCCTTCCGGTTTCGCCATTTCGGCAAGCTCCGTTTTTTTATAATCGATGGCATGAAGCTCAACCAGTGTATTCACCATTTTCTCGGATATTTTCCTGCCGAGTTCTGCAGTCGCTTCTGTTCCTGCTGGAAATTCGGTATCCAGCACAATGCCATGCCGCCTTTCCATGACGAAGAACGGGCTCCCTGTTATAGAAGTCTCTTCCGAAAACACAAAAGGTTTTGGGGCTGCAGGAAAAATCGGCGCAAGCGACTGCAGAATTTTGAATTCCCTTTCCATATCGTGCGCTTTAGGAGCCACTGGTCCAAGCGGCGGTTTACGGAGAACCCCTTCCCATTCCCCAATCTTAAGTGCATAGGTTAAGTTGGAGTGGCCTGCGCCAAATTGGCGGATTCCAAGTTCGCCTTCGGGCAGTCCTTCAATTGACGAGCGGAGAAATTTCTCAAGTTTTTGCAGGTCAATTTCTTCCCCTTTTCTAACCGGAATCGTTGCTTGTGTAAAATCCCCCATTAGATCCCCCTCATTCCTATAGATATTTTTTTAATTCCAGCTTGGCAATTTGGCTTCTGTGTACTTCATCCGGCCCGTCCGCCAGTCGAAGCGTCCGCGCATTCGCCCATTGTGCCGCCAAAGTGAAATCATCGCTGACACCTGCTGCTCCAAATGCCTGAATGGCTCTGTCGATAACGCGCAGTGCCATACTCGGTGCGGTAACCTTTATCATCGCGATTTCCGCTTTCGCTTCTTTATTGCCCACCGTATCCATCATGTAAGCCGCTTTCAGTGTCAAAAGCCGTGCCTGTTCGATATCAATACGGGAATCCGCAATCCATTCCCGGATTACACCTTGATTAGCCAAAGGCTTGCCAAATGGCGCACGCCCGGCCACTCTGCGGCACATTTCTTCAAGCGCCCGTTCAGCAGCTCCGATCAATCGCATACAGTGATGGATTCTGCCGGGACCGAGCCTTCCCTGTGCAATGGCAAAACCTTTGCCTTCTCCCCAAATCATATTGCCAGCCGGAACACGGACATTATCAAAATTGATTTCAGCATGACCATGCGGTGCGTGGTCGTAGCCGAAAACCGGCAGCATACGTTCAATCGTAACGCCCGGCGTATCCAGAGGCACCAGAATCATCGATTGCTGTTCATACTTCGGGGCATCCGGATCATTTTTACCCATTACGATCGCAATTTTACAGCGAGGATCACCCGCACCTGAAGACCACCATTTTCTGCCGTTGACGATATACTCATCTCCGTCTCTAGTGATTGTTGCCGAAATATTCGTTGCGTCACTCGATGCCACATCCGGTTCAGTCATCGAAAAGCATGAACGAATTTCGCCATTCAACAACGGTTCGAGCCATCTCTTCTTCTGCTCTTCTGTGCCGTAACGCACCAATACTTCCATATTGCCGGTATCCGGCGCCCCGCAATTAAAGACTTCCGGCCCAATCAGCGATCTGCCCATAATCTCACACAGCGGCGCGTATTCCTGGTTGCTGAGGTCCGCTCCGTATTCACTGTCGGGCAGAAAGAGATTCCACAGCCCCTGTTCTTTCGCTTTCTGCTTTAACTCTTCCATAACCGGCGGCACTTGTGACCATCGATTGTTCTGTTCATTCAACTGCTGTTCAAAAACTTTCTCGTTCGGATAGACATGCTCTTCCATGAAGCTGATCAAGCGTTTCTGCAAATCTTTTGTTTTTTGGGAATAGGAAAAATCCAAAATAACTTCCACCTTTCTTTATACTGACCAGTTGGTATGTTCAGAATATTAATTTAATGGTAGCCTTTCTTCTGACTGTTTGCAAGACTTTGAAAGCGCTTCTGCTGAATTATCTTAAAAATTGGAATCATGAATAAAAAATAGATTGACCGTTTCAGAATTATCCGGTATCTTAAAGATAACTTGAGGAAAGAGGTGGGGTATTATGGCTATTCATATCATTGCAACGAAACAGCAAGTCCAGTCCATAGTATCCCCCTCCGTGTATCGTTGACGATACGCTTCTTCCATTATGCCCGGGAACCATGGACTGCGATTTGCAAGACGCATCCATGGTTTTTTATTATGCATAAAAATTGGAGGAACTCAAATTGACAATTATTGAAAATTACGGCTGGAATAAAAACTGGCAGGATAAAATCGAAACAAACGGCGTGCCGGGACGTGTGGTGCTCGAACATAAAAATCTATATCGCGTGATTACAGATCACGGTGAATGGCTCAGCTCACTGTCCGGAAAATACAGGCACAGCCATGCGAAGTCGGAATTCCCTTGTGTCGGCGATTGGGTCGTTGTCGAACAGATGCCGGGCGAAGAAAAAGGAATCATTCATCAAGTCCTCCCCCGCATCTCCAGCTTCTCACGCAAAGCTGCAGGTGAAACTTCCGATATCCAGACGATTACGGTGAACGTGGACTACGCATTCCTCGTGATGTCATTGAATCACGATTTTAATGTCCGGCGGCTTGAACGTTATTTACTCGCCACATGGGATTCAGGGGCGAATCCGGTAATCGTATTGACCAAGAGGGATCAATGTAACAACATCGAACCTTATTTAGAAGAAGTGGAATCGGTTGCTTTCGGCGTACCGGTCCACACGGTTTCCAGTGTCACAATGGAAGGAATCGCTGAATTACAAAATGTGCTGGCTGGTTCCAAAACAGGAGCTTTGCTCGGTTCCTCCGGCGTCGGCAAGTCTTCCCTGATCAATGCGCTCGCCGGCACCGAACTGATGGCAGTCCAGGATATACGGGAAGACGACAGCAAGGGACGGCACACCACCACCCACCGCGAAATGGTGCTGCTGCCAAGCGGCGGTTTACTGATCGATACACCGGGAATGCGGGAATTCCAGCTCGGCGATTATTCCGAAGGCGTGGAATCCGGCTTCTCGGATGTGGAAAATTTGGCGGATGCCTGCCGTTTCCGTGATTGCGCCCATGGCAATGAACCCGGCTGCGCAATCCGGGAAGCGCTTGAAACAGGTGTACTTCAACCTGAACGCTTCCGCAGCTACGTAAAACTAAAACGGGAACTTGCCCATATGGAACGAAAAAGCGATCTGGCAGCCCAAAAAGCGGAACGCTCGAAGTGGAAGCAGATTACGAAAGATTCACGTAAGCGGCCGGTCAAAAAACGCTGAAATAAAATATGAGGCAAGACGCATCAAGTGCGTCTTGCCTCTTTTTTGTCGAGAAACTATACCTACTTCTCAAACCATTCTGCTTTAGGCGGACGCTTTCCCCTTCATTTTAATGGTGTACAGAATCCGTGTGTCGGCTTTCTCACTTCTTAGTGAATTAGTAAATTGTTTCTTATAGAAAGTTTTTCTTAGATATGGAGAAAACAGCGAAGACTCCCAGGGGAACAGCGCCCTTTCATGTCTCGAAGCTAGCGCAGCGATGCAGGAGCACGGGTTTTGGAAAGCGGAGCTGTTTTGCGGAATATCGGTATTATAAATTTTATTCCATCCCCGCTTCTGTCAGTCCATGCTTTACTGCATAAAGAGCAGCCTGTGTGCGGTCCTGCACTTCGAGCTTTGTAAAGATATTTGAAATATGGGTTTTCACCGTTTTTTCCGTCACATATAACGCTGATGCGATTTCCCGGTTGCTTTTTCCTTTGGTTAATTCCGCCAGCACTTCTTTTTCTCGCGGCGTCAAAAAATTGACGGTATGCGGCGCCGGTTCTGACGGTCCTTTCAACAATTCAGAAGTCGCTTTCGGATGCAGCGTATTCTCGCCTCTCATCAAGCTTCGCAATGACTCCACCAGTTCATCAGGTTCGATATCTTTTAATTGGTAACCTGCCGCTCCCGCTTCGATAGCCGGTACGACATGGTCCCGATCCGAAAAACTGGTCAGCATCAGGACAATAATATCAGGATGCTTTTCTTTAATTTTGCGTGTTGCCTGAATCCCGTCCATTATCGGCATCACCAGATCCATCAACACAATATCAGGTCGGAGTCTCTCAGCCATTTCGACCGCTTCCTTGCCGTTTACCGCTTCACCGACCACTTCAATATCTTTTTGGGTCTTTAGAAAAAACAACAGTCCTCTCCTGACCACATGATGATCATCCGCTATTAACACTTTCATCATCCCTTGCCCCCTTTCCCTAATAAGGAATCCTTACAAGAATTTCCGTCCCTTTATTCATTGCGCTGGACCATTCGACTGTTCCGCCTTCGGATTTTGCCCGTTCTTTCATGCTCAGCATACCGATTGATGGGATATACAGTTTTTCATCCATCACAAATCCTCTGCCTTCATCTTTTAACACAAGAAGTACGTCCGTCTGGGTAACCGACAGGAACAATTGTCCACGGTCTGTACCGGCATGTTTCCGGATATTGTTCAATGCTTCCTGCGCAATGCGGAATAAAGTCTCTTCAATTCTTGAAGGAAGCTGGATGACACCGTTCACTTTTGTTTCAAGCTCTAAACCGAGCATTTCGGCATAACCTTTTATACCTTCGAGCAAACCGCTTTCTAGTCCTTTAGGACGCAGCTGCCAAATCAGTGCCCGCATTTCATTTAACGCTTCCTGTGTCAGGTGCTGAATATCACTGAAGGTTTCCCGGATTGCCGGCTCCTCCGACATTTCCACGCCGCCTCTTGCGGTAAGCGTTACGGAAAACAGCAATTGGTTGACTGAATCATGCAGATCACGAGCCAGTCTATTGCGTTCGGTCACCAACGCCAGTTCCTGCTCCTGCTTGGTCAGGCCGATGCGTTTGATGGCAGAGCCGATCTGGAAAGCCACTGATTCCAACAACGCCAGTTCATCCGTAGAAAAACGCTCCCGGTCAGGCGCCGCGATATTCAGCAAGCCGAATCTTTCCGTTCCGGATTGCAGCGGCACCGTCGCGTGATGCGTAATATTGCCGTGATCTCCAGTCTTTTCTGCTATTGAATTCTCAATCCGCTGGCAGGCGATGATATTGGATGCTTTCTCCAAATCACCATCGTGATATCTTTTTACACACCAACAGCCGCCTTTTTGAAGATGGCGGCAATCATCTTCCTCCAGCGCCGAAGGAAGATTAGCCTGTGCCATGAGCCTGTGCTTTCCTTCCCCGTCAATAAAGAAAATCCAAGCAGTTTCAAAATTCGAACCGTTCAATAGCTTCCGTATAGCTCCCGTCAGCATACGTTCCATATCCGTTTCCTCGTTCAGCAATTCTGCAATCTCTTTCAGCAGAATTACATTGGAATGCTCGCTCAGCTTCATGTTTTTCACCTCTTCACCGTTACTCCAACCATACCTGTTTTCACTCGTCCTGCGCCTCATACTTTCGAATGAGAAAAGCTCCCTTATTAAGGGAGCCCACATTTATCTGTTATTCACTGCATCAAGGAAAGATTCCTTGATCAATTCCAGTTTTTCATCGCTTTCCTGTTCAGTCTCCCCTTTGACACTGAAATAGAATTTCACTTTCGGCTCAGTGCCACTTGGACGCAGGCAAACCCAGGATCCGTCTTCCAGGAAATATTTCAGAACATTAGCCTGTGGCAATTCAATCTTTTCACTTTGATCCAAATCCGTAAAAATCCGATTCTGTGTTTCATAATCCTCTATTGAAGCCACTGCGATTCCGGCAATGGACTGCAGCGGATTCTGGCGCATGCCGCTCAACAGCGACTGGATTTCCCGCGCGCCATCCGCCCCTTTTTTCGTTACCGATACGAGTCCTTCGCGGTACCAGCCGTGGCGATTGTATAACTCGACCAGCACATCATGCAGGTTTTTACCCTGTGTCTTGTAATACGCTGCCGCTTCAACGAGAAGCAGCACTGATTGCACTGCATCTTTATCGCGTGCAAAATCACGGATCAAATAGCCGTAGCTTTCTTCATAGCCGAATAAAAACTCGAATTCTCCTGTGCCGTCATTCTCTCTCAGCTTTTCCCCGATGAATTTAAAGCCGGTCAGGACATCTGTGGTTTTGACTCCGTAAGAATCACCCACCGCACGGCCGAATTCGGATGTCACAATCGTTTTGAAAATACGGCCGTTTTCAGGAAGTTCACCTTTTGCCTGTTTTTGGCTCAGTAAATATTCAATCAGGATTGCGCCTGTCTGATTGCCAGACAGCAATTCGTAGTGCTCGCCGTTTGTTACCGCGATTCCGACGCGGTCCCCGTCAGGATCTACTGCGATCAATAAATCAGCGCCGGCTTCTTTACCGTATTTCTTTGCCAATTCGAAAGCTCCCGCTTCCTCGGGATTAGGAGACGTTACAGTCGGAAACTCACCATTCGGTTCCATCTGTTCCGCCACATAAGTGACATCCGTGTAGCCTGCTTTTTCAAGCAGCTGCTGTACTGTCGCACCGGATGCGCCATGGAGCGGCGTAAAGACCGCCTGAATTGGCGACGCAGCCGGCTGCTCCCGAACAGTCAATGCATTCGTCAGATATGCCTGATCGACAGAATCGCCCACTGTCACCAGCAGTTCAGGTTTATAGCTTTCGTTGACAATCGTCAATTCATCTTCCACGTTGCTGACGAATTCAATGACACGGTCTGCATCTTCAAGATTTAATTGTGCGCCGTCTTCTCCGTATACTTTATAGCCATTGTATTCCGGCGGGTTATGGCTGGCCGTGACGACAACTCCCATAAATGCGTGCAAGTAGCGGACGCTGAAAGACAGTTGCGGCGTCGTGCGCGTGCCGTTGTATAAATACGTGTGGATTCCGTTCGAAGCAAAGGTTTTCGCGGCTTCTTCCGCAAATTCCGGCGACATGCGGCGGCTGTCATAGGCAATGACGATTCCTCTGGCCATCGCTTCGTCCCCGTTTGATTTTATGTAATCCGCAATGCCCTGTGATGCCTTGCGCACAGTGTAAACATTCATGCGGTTTGTACCCGGCCCGATTTCTCCACGCATGCCGCCTGTGCCGAAAGTGAGATCCTGATAAAAAGCGTCTTCTGCCAATTTCTCATCTTCCCGCAAGAGATCCAGTGATTTCCTTGTTTCTTCATCCAGCCCTTCATGATCCAGCCAGCGTTTGATTCGTTCTTTCCAATTCATAGGGATTCCTCCATCCATATTACGTACAAGTCTTTGATCTATTTCCAGTTTACCAAAAATGAAGAAAAAAAACCGCCTCCATCAGGAAGCGGTACAGGAATTTCATTTTTTTGCCTAAACTTAATCTTTCTTATACTCAACACGGTAGACGTCATGTCTGCGGTCTTTCAATTGTTTAACGGTACCGTTCTGACGCTGGCGGCGAAGGATTTCCAAATCCACATCCCCGATCAGGACCATTTCAAGATTGGCATTTGTTTCTCCAACAATGCCATCACGTGCATATTCAAAATCGGACGGTGCAAAGATGGCCGATTGAGCGTATTGGATATCCATGTTCTCGGTTTGCGGCAAGTTGCCTACCGTACCCGAAATGACCGTATAAATCTGGTTTTCCACAGCACGCGCCTGTGCACAATAACGGACGCGCAAGTAGCCTTGGCGGTCTTCTGTACAGAATGGTGAGAAGATGATATTCGCTCCCATATCTGTTGCAATGCGCGCAAGTTCCGGGAATTCAATGTCATAGCAGATCTGGATAGCGATTTTGCCGCAATCGGTATCAAATACGCGGACCGAATCTCCAGCAGAAATACCCCACCACTTCCGCTCATTCGGCGTGATGTGGATTTTATACTGTTTGTCGATGGAACCGTCCCGACGGAACAGGTAAGCGATGTTGTAGATTTCATCGTTTTCTTCTTTTACGAAATGCGAACCGCCAATAATATTGATGTTGTAGCGGACTGCAAGATCGGTGAAGAGTTCGATATACTGCGGTGTATATTCTGTGAGCTTACGTACTGCCTGGCTCGGTGATGGTTCATTCAGGAACGACATCAGCTGGGTGGTGAAAATTTCAGGGAATACCACAAAGTCGGAATGGGCATCGGATGCCACATCGACAAAGTATTCCACCTGGCTTGCCAGATCATCGAACGATTCAATGGCGCGCATCAGATATTGGACAACACAAATACGAACCGGCAGGCTCGTCTTGAAATGCCTTTTTGAAACCGGTTTGTAATCGACGTTATTCCATTCCATCAATGTCGCATATTTCCCTGATGCAAGATCGTCCTGCAGATAGTTCGGATTGATGCGCATTAATTGGAAGTTGTTCATCAATTGGAATGTGAGAACCGGATCATATATTTTATGGCGTGATACGGCATCCACATATTCACGCGGCGACATTTCTTCCGCATGCTTATGGTAATTTGGAATGCGGCCTCCGAGAATGATAGATTTTAAATTCAATTCGCGTGCAAGTTCTTTTCGCGCTTCATAAAGGCGCTGGCCGACTTGCATGCGCCGGAATTCCGGATGCACCATCACTTCGATGCCGTACATATTATAGCCGTCCTGATTATGGTTGGTGATATAACCGCCGTCGGTCACATCATCCCATGTGTGGCGGTCATCGTATTCATCAAAGTTGATCAATAAACTCGAACACGAGCCGATGACTTTTCCGTCCAATTCAGCGACTAGCTGTCCTTGTGGGAACACACCCAAATGGCTTCTTAATTGTTCTTCTTTCCAGGGGTCCATACCTGGAAAACATAAACGTTGCATCTCTAGAATGGCATTTATATCAGCATAGGTCATCTCGCGGATAATCATGCTTTTTTCAAAATTGGATAAATCGAATTGTTCTGCCACATTAGCCACTCCTTCACAAAAGTATCACATCTTATTATATAGGATATACACAGAGGATAATATTATTTTACTTGCCCCAGCTAAAGAATTATAATTCTATAGTAGCTATTTAACAAGAGAGGACCTGAGATATGACGAAAATTCAAGAAAATCTTTTGCTGGGCATCTGGGCGACTGCGTTGATAGCCACTGCCGGCTCCCTTTATTTTTCCGAGGTCCGCGGCTATATTCCGTGTGAGCTTTGCTGGATCCAGCGGATTTTCATGTATCCTCTGGTCATCGTTGTCGGTGTGGCATATTTTCAGAAGAATGTCAGGATCGCACTTACCTCATTGATCATTTCAGGTATCGGCGGCATGATTTCCCTGTATCATTACGGAATTCAAAAACTGGCATTCCTTTCCGAATCCGCTCCTTCATGCGGGCAAGTTCCCTGCACCGGCCAGTACATCAACTATTTCGGCTTTATTACCATCCCATTTTTAGCGCTTATTGCATTTATCTTAATTGCCGGAATGAGCATTTATTTGCTGAAAACAATCAAGGAGGAAAAATAAATTGAAAAAAATGCTTATCATTGGAGGCGTTGTTCTCGCCATTTTTGCTTTGATCATCGTTCTTACACAAATGTCCCAAAGTGAAAAACTCGCGAACAACCCATACGATACAGATGATTTAGACCCGGCGACCATTGACCAGCTGGATGATGAAAATTATCAGAACATCGCTTTGCCTGGTGAAGTTGCTGAACAGATTGAAAGCGGCGAGCCGACAACGGTTTATTTCTTCAGCCCGACCTGTGTGCATTGCCAAAACACGACCCCTGTGTTGATGCCGGTTGCTGAAGATATGGATGTAGACGTCCTGCAGTACAATCTGTTAGAGTATGAACAGGGTTGGACAGATTATTTCATCGAAGCGACACCGACACTGGTCCATTATGAAAATGGCGAAGAAGTTTCACGCTGGGTCGGATCGCAGCCAAAAGAGAATATCGAAGAATTTTTCAGAGAAGTCGTTAAAAAATAACTGACAAGAGAGCAATGTGCACTGCGCATGCTCTTTTTTTATGGAGGAAACAAAATGAGCTGGAATTATGAAATCAAAGATGACGGCATGACCGTCGAAGAATTGCTGCGCACCGAATGGGGCCTTGGCAAGAAAGTTGTCCATGAACTTCGCATGGCCAAATCTGTGAAAAATGATAAGTTTCAGGAAGTTGTCTGGAAAGAACCCCTTTCAAAAGGAACGGTTCTGCAATTCGATTTGCCGAAAGCGGATTCGCCTTATGAACCTAACCACGAAATCGAATTGCCAGTGCTGTTCGAAGATGAACATTTTCTGATTGCCCGGAAACCTAAAGGGATGAATACCCATCCCAACGAAATCGGTCAAAACGACACCTTCATTAATTCAGTCATCGGCCATATCATCCGCGGCGGCGGATCATATGGTGAACACGTCCACAGGCTCGATCAGGGGACTTCCGGGTTACTGATGGTAGCGAAGCACCCGGTTGCGAAAAACATCCTGGACCGCATGCTGGAACAGAAACAATTGGTCCGTGATTACGAAGCCGTCGTCAAAGGCAAGGTGCACAATAAATCCGGCACCATCGACTTCGCCATCGGCCGGGACCGTCATCATCCGACCCGACGCATGGTATCACCTACCGGCCAAAGTGCTGTAACGCATTATAAATTATTACGCCATATGGAAGGCAAATCGCTCCTGCAGCTGTCACTTGAAACCGGCCGGACGCATCAGATCCGAACCCACCTTTCCCATATCGGACATCCGATCATCGGCGATGAATTATACGACGGACCATCGACTCAGGACGGCGCCTATCACCTGCATGCGTTCCGGATGTCATTCATCCATCCGTTTACAAATGAGAAGATCGTCGTGGAAGATAAAGCGAGATAATATTAAAAGAAGTTCCCTTTTAAAATGAGGGAACTTCTTTTTCTTATGCTTTGATATCTTCCGGATTCGTGCCGGTTCTCCAGTCCTGGTTCAAAGCGTTGATCGCTTTTATTTCTTCCGCTGCCAGTGAAAAATCATAGACATCGGCATTTTCCACGATGCGGGATGGCGTCACCGATTTCGGAATAACTATGAGGTCATTCTGCAGATGCCAGCGGATGATTACCTGTGCAATCGTCTTATTGTGCTTAGCTGCAATTTCCGCCAGTACGGCATGATCCAGCAAACGGCCACGCGCAAGCGGCGACCAGGAAGTCACCGCAATTTCCTGCTGTGCACAGAATTCGCGCAGCGGTTCCTGTGTCAATTGGGGATGCAATTCAATCTGATTGACCATCGGCTTTGTATTTGCTTTAGCCAGAATCCGTTCCAGATGCGGCTGATGATGATTCGAAACGCCGATTGACCGTACCAGCTTTTCATCATATAACCGCTGAATCGCCCGATACGTCTCTTCGTAACTGCCAGGAACAGCCCAATGCGTCAGGTAAAGATCCAAATAATCGAACCCGAGACGCTCCAGCGACGCTTCAAAAGCGCGCAGTGTCTGATCATAGCCCTGATCCGTATTCCAGACTTTTGAAGTGATGAACAAATCTTTCCGTTTCACAGCCGAGTTTCGCACCGCTTCCCCGACTTCCTGCTCGTTTTCATAAACAGTCGCCGTATCAATCGCCTTGTATCCGGCATCAATTGCGGCGATCATCGCGTTGACTGCCTCTTCCTTATCCGTCATTTTATAGACGCCCAATCCGAATCGCGGCATTTCCACTCCATTATGTAATGTTTTTGTTGAATTGATCGTCAAATCCATTCCATTCACCCTTTCTCCTTTTATTGTACAAAGACAGCTCCAAATTTTCGAGTTTGAACCTCTTCCATTATGAAGACAATAAAAAACCGCCCTTACAGGCGGTTAAAGTTTAGATGCGTGGGCGGCTGGCAACGGCTGCGTTAATGAATAATACAATCGCGCTGAGTAAATGCAATGCCCAACCGATTAACGGGAACCAAGCCAATAAACTTGTGATTAAGCCCAGAATCGGACCTGATTTCGGCGAGTATTCACGGAAACAGAAGAATAAGGTCACCGCGTGCAAAATAAACATAAAACCAAGTGCCGCGTAGCCTGTGCTGAGGACAAACGAACCACCGATGAACGGAATGGCCAGGAATGCCTCTGCAATGGCTGAAACCCATAGCAAAGCAGCCGAGATTTTCATTTTCATACTGATCAACCTTTCTTTAAAAATATTTTCACTACCCTAGTATACGAATGAAACCCGAATCGGTTTCAGCATTTTCCACTATCAAACAAACCGACAGAAAATCTCCATATTTCAACAGGGACTTATATTTCATTTTTCCCTACTTTCCGCTATACTAAACTAAGATGCATATTTCAAGGAGGTTGTTATAAATGAACTTAATCCTTATTCTAGGCGTTTGTGTTGCGTTCCTTGCAGCTATTTTCACTGGCGGGTACGACGACAAACCAGGTACTTACGATAAAGAATAGTATTGAAAAAGGACAGCGGATAAATTTCCGCTGTCCTTTTTTATTCTAAGCCGGGATATCCCTGCTGGCGCAGCGCTTCATACATCAGGATCGCAGCGGTATTGGAAAGATTCAAGGAACGGATATTATCATTCATCGGAATCCGCAGGCAATGATCCGGATTCGCTTCTAGCAATTCCGGCGGCAAACCTTTCGTTTCCTGGCCGAACACGAAGAAATGATCTTTTTCCTGATCCGAAAAATCGAATGTCGTATGCGGTTTGGAACCGAATTTTGTAATGTAATAAAACTCGCCTTCCGGATAACTGTCAAACAGCTCCTGCAAAGAATCATGATACGTCAAATCCACATGCTCCCAATAATCCAACCCCGCACGTTTCAACATTTTATCATCAGTCGAAAATCCAAGCGGCCGGACCAAATGCAATCTGACTCCTGTCCCAGCGCACGAACGCGCGATATTTCCTGTATTCGCCGGTATCAACGGCTGATATAAAACAATATTAATGGCCACTCTCTTCACTTATCCTTTCGATTCTTCAGCAAAAAATGCCAATCCTTTTTGAATTTCCTCCAGCACTTCGCTGTCTTTTTCCTGTTCTTCTGCCTTCTTCAAAGCATGGAGCCCTTCAGCCGTGCCAATTTTTCCGATGGCCCAGGCTGCCGTACCGCGGATAACCGGACGTTCATCCGATTCCAGCAAATCAATCAATGCCGGCACAGCGCTTACTTCCTTGAAATGCGCCAAAGCGAGTATCGCATTGCGTTGAATCGGCTTTTTCCCTCTCCATGAACCGGATACATAACCGAATTTCTCTTTGAACTCCCGGTTCGATATCTTCAGTAAAGGCTCAAGCAATGGCTTGGCTATTTCCGGATCGGGTTCAAATTCGGCATGAATCTGGTTCGCTTTCCGTTTATTTTTCGGACAAACTGTCTGGCAGGTGTCACAGCCATATAGTCGATTGCCGATTTTCGAACGGAATTCATCCGGCATAAAGCCTTTCGTCTGTGTTAAAAAAGAAATGCAGCGCTGGGCGTTCAACTGCCCGCCTTCAACAATGGCTCCTGTCGGACAGGTATCAATGCATAGCCGGCAATCGCCGCATTGATCTTCCATCGGTTCATTCAGCGTAAACGGGATATTGGTGATCATTTCCCCCAGATAGACATAAGAGCCGAATTCCGGCGTAATGATATTGGTGTTCTTCGCACTCCAACCAATTCCCGCGCGCTCAGCGACGGCCCGGTCGGACAATTCTCCTGTATCCACCATCGAACGCATGCGTGCATCCGGATAATGCGCTGCGATGAACGCTTCCAGCAAAGTCAGCCGCTCACGCAAAGCTGCATGATAATCTTTGCCCCAGGACGAACGTGAAAAAATACCCCGGCGCGCCCCTTTTGTTCCTTGCGGCGCATCGTTCATTTTTGATGGATATGCAATCGCGATTGCTATGATCGTCACCGCTTCTTCCAGCAGCAGCTCTGGATGCGTCCGTTTTTCGACGTCCGGTTCTTCAAATCCTGACTGATACTGCAACTGCTGCTGCCGTATCAATTGATGCTTCAAATTAAAGAAAGGTTCCGCTGAAGCAAAACCGATTTTATCTATTCCGATTTCCGAGGCATAAGCAACGAGCTCTTTTTGAAATTGTTCAAGATTCATGCTGATAACCCCTTCATTGAATATATGATACGATAATGTAAATTACTAATGCGAAAGGATGAGTGCAGTGGAAACAACAGTCGATCCCCGTATTTCTGAAATTCTTTCTGATTTTAAAGTTGGAATCATTCATTATAACAATATCACCGTTTCCGATTCTCCTCAAATGTTAAAGGGCCGTCTCCAGCTTTTTCAGGAACAATTATTCTTTGACCTGGAGGATAAAGAGCTGTCCGATTTTCCAGGTCTGCTCGAATGGAAAGTTAACTGGAAAGCGCTTGGTGCGGACCCGAATCGCTATCGCCCTTCGGCAGAAGCTCTGTTCCGGAGAGTCAAGAAACAAAATTATCTCACTCCAGTCCATTCCGGTGTCGATATGAATAACTTTCTTTCGCTTCAATATGAAATTCCGCTGGGGCTGTATGATGCCGATAAAATTGAAGGCGATGTCACCATAACAATTGGAACTGAAAATGATCAATATGAAGGCATCAATAACCGGCTGAATACATTAGCCTATATACTTATCACAAAAGACCAGCAAGGTGCATTCGGCAGCCCTTTCGTGGATTCAAAACGGACTGCTGTAACCGAACAGACAACAAACGCATTGCATGTCTTTTATCTGCGCCCTTCCATGGACCGCGATACAGCACTCGAACTTCTCGCAGCCGCCGCCAATATGTTTACAGGAATCAACGGCGGAGAAGCAGATTTTTATGTCATCTGACAATATGCCTGAGCCGGTTAACGCTGCTCAGGCATATTTCTTTTCGGTCAGCGCTTACATGCAGTACACTCGGATTAATCATAATAAAAGAGGGATCCGCCATTGAAACCTATATATACTGATGTAATTCAATTCCGGGGAAGCCATTACGACTTCGGCTATATGCAAGGATTAAAATTGAAAGATTCGTTTATCCTGCCAAATCGCCGAAAACAATTCGGCACCTCAAACCGCCATTTGATGATTAACGAAAAAGAAGCGCGAGATATGCTTTTAACATACGCCCCAAGAATCTGGGAAGAAATCAACGGCCTGGCTGATGCGCTCGGCTGGAACATGCACGACGCCATTCGTGAATTCGGCGGTTATTACCTCGAATATACAAGAAGTGGCTGTTCCATTTTAACAGGCACTGATTTTATGGTGCGCAATTATGACAGTTCACCCCAAGGCTATGAGGGAAGATTTGCGCTTTACCAGCCTACTGACGGGGGCTATGCAACAATTGGCCCCACTATGCAAATCACTGGACGCACCGATGGGCTCAATGAAAAAGGGCTATCGATGGGCTATAACTTCATCAATCGCCGAAATTCAGAAGATGGATTCATCTGCAATATGATCGGGCGTCTTATACTCGAGAATTGTACAGACGTTGGTGAAGCTATTGAACTGCTTGAAGAACTGCCACACCGCCGCTCGTTCAGCTATGTTCTTCTGGACCGCAGCGGAAGATCAGTTGTTGTAGAAGCTTCTCCCCGTTCTGTTGTCGTCCGGGAAGCTTCTGTATCAACCAACCATTTTGAATTGCTGACAGAAGAAAACCGCTATCAATCCGATGACTCAAAGCGTCGTGAGCAAGCTCTATTAACTCACAAAAATCAGACTGATGACGCCTACAGTGCTTTTAGGCTCCTAAACGATCTGGACAGCGGTGTTTTCTCGATGAAGTACAGTACCGCATCCGGAACCTTGCATACCGCTTCTTATTTCCCACATAGCCTGGAAGTAGGATTTGCACTTGGACCTGATCGCCTACCATTAATGATGGATTTCCAAAAATGGGTTGATGGTGAACGACTATATGCAAAACGCATCAATGGAAAAATAGACACCCACTTGCCTTTTGCGCATATGTCGGAAATGTAATTAATAAATCCAGTGCATATCAAGATAGAAAAAAGCCCTGACTATTGGTCAGGGCTTTTTTCGGCTTACCGCTTGGCATACGGTAAGGATAATACCGGCGGTCGGGGTCGAACCGACACTCCCGTGAAGGAACGGGATTTTGAGTCCCGCGCGTCTGCCAATTCCGCCACGCCGGCAAAATATAATGGAGGCGGCAACCGGACTCGAACCGGTGATAAGGGTGTTGCAGACCCATGCCTTACCACTTGGCTATGCCGCCAATTTTTGGAGCGGAAGACGGGGGTCGAACCCGCGACCTCCACCTTGGCAAGGTGGCGTTCTACCACTGAACTACTTCCGCATACAAGCTGGGGTACCTGGATTCGAACCAGGGCATGACGGGATCAAAACCCGTTGCCTTACCGCTTGGCTATACCCCAATAATAAGATGGGGCGGACGAGGGGAATTGAACCCCCGAATGCCGGAATCACAATCCGGTGCGTTAACCACTTCGCCACGACCGCCACGTTATTATTTTATAAGTGCATTAAATTATGAATGATAAATGGGGCGGACGAGGGGAATTGAACCCCCGAGTGCCGGAATCACAATCCGGTGCGTTAACCACTTCGCCACGACCGCCAAGAAATATATTTTTTTATAAAAATGGCAGGGGCAGTAGGAATCGAACCCACATCGGAGGTTTTGGAGACCTCTGTTCTACCGTTAAACTATGCCCCTAAAAACTGGTGGTGGGGGGCAGATTCGAACTGCCGAACCCGAAGGAGCGGATTTACAGTCCGCCGCGTTTAGCCACTTCGCTACCCCACCGTGTGGTGCCGGAGAAAGGACTTGAACCCTCAACCTACTGATTACAAGTCAGTTGCTCTACCAGTTGAGCTACTCCGGCATGGAGAAAATAAAAAATATGGTGGGTCAGGACGGAATCGAACCGCCGACACTTAGAGCTTCAATCTAATGCTCTACCGACTGAGCTACTGACCC
>NZ_QLZR01000008.1 GCF_003289955.1 Planococcus halotolerans
GGAGGATTAGCTCAGCTGGGAGAGCATCTGCCTTACAAGCAGAGGGTCGGCGGTTCGATCCCGTCATCCTCCACCATTTATTTCTCTTTCGCCGGAGTAGCTCAACTGGTAGAGCAACTGACTTGTAATCAGTAGGTTGAGGGTTCAAGTCCTTTCTCCGGCACCACTCATTGCATGAGCCATTAGCTCAGTTGGTAGAGCATCTGACTTTTAATCAGAGGGTCGAAGGTTCGAATCCTTCATGGCTCACCATTTTTAATTTCATATTTGCCACGCGGGTGTGGCGGAACTGGCAGACGCACTAGACTTAGGATCTAGCGCCTTCGGGCGTGGGGGTTCGACTCCCTTCACCCGCACCATTTTTTTGCGGAAGTAGTTCAGTGGTAGAACGCCACCTTGCCAAGGTGGAGGTCGCGGGTTCGACCCCCGTCTTCCGCTCCATTTTTTTTTGCAGACAAGCCGACCCTAAGCCGGGGTGGCGGAACTGGCAGACGCACAGGACTTAAAATCCTGCGGTAGGTGACTACCGTACCGGTTCGATTCCGGTCCTCGGCACCATTTGTTTGACAAAAACAGCAGCATTCACAGCAAGCGCCCGTAGCTCAATTGGATAGAGTACTTGACTACGAATCAAGCGGTTAGAGGTTCGAGTCCTCTCGGGCGCGCCATATTTTTACCATCCAGCATTGATAGTCCGGGAAGTAGCTCAGCTTGGTAGAGCACTTGGTTTGGGACCAAGGGGTCGCAGGTTCGAATCCTGTCTTCCCGACCATTTTCACGGGGCCTTAGCTCAGCTGGGAGAGCGCCTGCCTTGCACGCAGGAGGTCAGCGGTTCGATCCCGCTAGGCTCCACCATTTTTATATTCACAGATCCAGGCGGCGTAGCTCAGCTGGCTAGAGCGTACGGTTCATACCCGTGAGGTCGGGGGTTCGATCCCCTCTACCGCCACTTTTTTAGGACCTTTAGCTCAGTTGGTTAGAGCAGACGGCTCATAACCGTCCGGTCGCAGGTTCGAGTCCTGCAAGGTCCACCATCATATATTATCTCGGAGGAATACCCAAGTTTGGCTGAAGGGATCGGTCTTGAAAACCGACAGGGGAGTCAAATCCCGCGGGGGTTCGAATCCCTCTTCCTCCTCCATATTTTTTTAAAGTGTGTGGACAATTTAAAGTATTATTATCGCGGGGTAGAGCAACGAACCGCACGAAGACGGTGAGTAACACCGAAGCAGGCGAAGCCGATGCAGGTGTCAACTACCGGAACATCGAGTATGAAAGAACTCACTATATATTATTATCGCGGGGTAGAGCAGTTCGGTAGCTCGTCGGGCTCATAACCCGGAGGTCGCAGGTTCAAATCCTGCCCCCGCAACCAAATGGTCCCGTGGTGTAGCGGTTAACATGCCTGCCTGTCACGCAGGAGATCGCCGGTTCGATCCCGGTCGGGACCGCCATTTTATTAAAAATATGGGTCAGTAGCTCAGTCGGTAGAGCATTAGATTGAAGCTCTAAGTGTCGGCGGTTCGATTCCGTCCTGACCCACCATTTTTATGCGGGTGTAGTTTAGTGGTAAAACCTCAGCCTTCCAAGCTGATGATGAGGGTTCGATTCCCTTCACCCGCTCCATTATTTTAAAAATTTTGGGCCTATAGCTCAGCTGGTTAGAGCGCACGCCTGATAAGCGTGAGGTCGATGGTTCGAGTCCATTTAGGCCCACCATTCCGAAGTAGCTCAGTGGTAGAGCACCGCACTGTTAATGCGATGGTCGTAGGTTCGAGTCCTACCTTCGGAGCCATACTGGGGAAGTACTCAAGTGGCTGAAGAGGCGCCCCTGCTAAGGGTGTAGGTCGGGCAACCGGCGCGAGGGTTCAAATCCCTCCTTCTCCGCCAGTAATTGGCCCCTTGGTCAAGCGGTTAAGACACCGCCCTTTCACGGCGGTAACACGGGTTCGAATCCCGTAGGGGTCATATGAAAAAGGAAGACGTCATGCATTTTATGCATGACGTTTTTTGTTTGTCAAAATAAGTTGTCGGAAGGCTGTTACTGCTATAAGTTCCATAGTACTTTGTATAACAATAAAAAAAGCATCTCGTTGGAGAGATGCTTTAATGAGATATTTAAATGAGGTGCCCTATTAATAAACCAATAGCCAGAAGAAAAGCAAAGAGTGTATTTGTAATGCCTGTATCTTTCATAGCTGGCATAACTTTAAGTGGTTCTGTGTATCGTTTGAATATCCGAATGATTTTAACTGGTTTAATGATGCTTATAAATACTAATAATGCCCATGGCGTGATCATCCCAAAAAGCACTAAGCCTGCAATCCATGCATACGACAGAACAAAAAAGCTTAAAAGTATGTTGACTGCAGCTGGACGGCCGGCAAGGATGGCCAACGTTTTGCGCCCGCTTGCAGCATCACCGACAATATCTCTTATGTTGTTGGACATCATTATCGCTGCTACCAAAAGGGTGCTTGGAATCGACAGAAGAATAGCATCTATCGTAACTGTTCCTGTTTGAATGTAAAACGCAATGATAACAATGAGAAAGCCCATAAATAAGCCGGAAAATAATTCTCCAAAAGGTGTATAGGCAATCGGATAAGGTCCGCCAGTATAGAGATAACCGACCATCATGGCTATACCGCCAACGACCAGCAGCCACCAGCTTGTTTGCATACAGATATAGATGCCAAGAATTCCTGCTATGCCATATAGTAAAAATGCAAGTCCCAGTACGGTTTTCGGTTTAACGCCATTTCGTACAATTGCTCCGCCGATTCCTACTGATTTTTCATTATCAAGGCCACGGGCAAAGTCGTAATACTCGTTAAACATATTGGTTGCAGCTTGAATCAGCAAACTGGCGATCAGCATTGCTGTGAATAAGCCCCAATCTATCTGTGTATTTCTTATAGCGATCATCGTTCCCAGAAAAACTGGAGCGAAAGATGCAGTCAAGGTGTGCGGGCGGGTTAACTGCCACCAGACACGCCAGCCGCTGTCCGCTTGTAATGTAGTTGTCATGTTGTATCTCTCCTCTATTTATTCCATATTATATTGTACTGCAAATTTGATCGGATTACAGCAAATGTTGTGCTGATTTTAGCAGAAAAGAGTATGATAGAGGATAGAGGTTAAAAAGATTGAGAGCTTTTCCCGAAGGTTAGGAAGCTACCATATAAACGGAGGTAATTTGATGAATCGACCACAGTATTCATCGGCCGAAAAACAAGATAATTCAAGGTATATCGCATACCGTTTTTATACAGAAACCATTGAAGTAAACAGAATGTCTGCCTTGGCTTTTTTTGAAGCAGGGGAAAGTTTTTATAAAGGAAAACGTTTCTTCTGGCAGAACCCGGAGAAGACTTTTACGCTTGTCGGACTGGGGCATGCACATGTATTGACCGGTGCCAATCACCAGGGCCGATTTGAAGATGTAAAAAGCAATTGGCAAAGTTTGTGCAAGCAGATTGTAAATGAAGAGCATTTCATAGAGCCGATTCTGTTTGGCGGTTTTTCGTTTGATCCGTTGAACAAGTCGAAAAGTATTTGGCGCGAATTTCCTGAAGCTTATTTTGCAGTTCCGACATTCCAGTTGGTAATAAAAAATGATCGTGCATATATCAGTATTCATCTGATCACTAAAAAAGAGGATACTTTCCCGGAGTTTGAAGCGTTGCGCAAAGAACGTGATAAGCTGATCCATGCTGCACAAGTGTCTGAACCGCTTACTTATAAAAAGCCTGAAGTTACGGGACGGGAAGAGCTAAAAAAAGCTTCCTACCTTTCTTCCATTGACAAAGTGACTGGCGTGATCAAGGCGAAACAGGCGGATAAAGTGGTGATTGCAAGAGTTCTAAGATTGGACTTTGATAAATCTTTATCAGCTTCTTCTGCACTCTATCAAGTTTCAAAAGAACAGCCTGAAAGCTTCCTTTTCGGACTGGAAGCCGAAGAACAATTCTTTTTTGGGGCAACACCGGAACGGCTTGTAAAAGTCGAAGATCGCCAAGCTCTGTCCACTTGCCTGGCAGGCTCCACTCCAAGAGGAAAAACCGTTGAAAAAGATAATGAGCTTGGCAATGAATTATTGAATGACAGAAAGAACCGTTCGGAACATCAATATGTAGTGGACATGATCAGTAAAGTGTTTGCTGCTCATTGCCGCGAGCAGTTTGTGCCGAAAAAGCCGAAATTGATGAAGGTAAGGGACATTCAGCATCTATACACCCCGGTTGAAGGAGAATTAAAGCAGGGGTCGAATCTGATCGATCTTGTACGAGATCTTCATCCGACACCGGCGCTTGGCGGAGAGCCGCGGCAATCCGCACTTAGCCTGATCAGACAATATGAAACGATGAATAGGGGCTTCTACGCTGCACCAATCGGCTGGATAGATGCAAAAGGCGATGGAGAATTTGCAGTGGCAATCCGTTCAGCTTTATTGGATGGAAAAGAAGCTTATTTATATGCAGGGGGCGGAATTGTCGAAGATTCCACTCCAGAGTCGGAGTATGCTGAAACTTGGGTAAAATTCCGTCCGATGCTTCGTGCCTTGGGAGGTCAATTGAGTGACGAATCGTAAATATCTAACCGAATATGTCTCTGCGTTTACACATAGTTTGGTGAACCAGGGAGTAAAAAACGTGGTGATCAGTCCCGGTTCGCGGTCGACACCACTGGCTTATGCCTGTATGAAAGAAGAAGGGCTGGCCGTTTACCGCCAGATTGATGAGCGGTCGGCGGCTTATTTTGCACTGGGAATGGCGAAGGCATCGGGAGAACCGGTGATGCTTCTCTGCACATCGGGAACTGCAGCGGCGAATTATTTTCCTGCAATTGTCGAAGCCTTCTATGCCAGAGTTCCATTGATCGTAGTGACGGCTGATCGCCCGCATGAGCTTCGGGAAGTCGGTGCGCCGCAGGCAATCAATCAAATCGATCTTTTTGGCTCTCATGTTAAATGGTCTGTAGATTTGCCGATGCCGGAACCTGAAAACCGTTTGGATTTTCTGGTGCGCCATCTGCATCGTTCAGTTAAAAATGCTGTGTCTGAGCCGAGAGGTCCGGTTCATTTGAATGTGCCTTTCCGTGAACCGTTGGTGCTGGATTTTGAACAGCAATATGACAGCACAGGCGAAATAACGCATTTAAAGGGTGAGTCACGGTTATCTTCATCGGTTGAACAATTCTTAATGGAAACTGTTAAGGCTGAAAAAGGGCTTCTGATTGTCGGTGAAATGACCGAGAAGATGCCTGATGAATTCTGGTCGTTTATCCGTAAATTGAATTGGCCGGTTCTCGCCGATCCTTTATCCAATGTACGCAGTAATCTAGATGAAAACTGTAAAGATTTGATAATCGACAGCTATGACGCCATTTTGAAAAGCGAAGTTTTTAAAGAGGTAATGGTGCCGGATGTTGTCATTCGTATTGGACCGCAGCCAGTCTCGAAACCTTTAACGCTTTATTTGGCTGCTGTAAAACCGAAAACATTCGCTGTTTTTGATGAATCACCAATGATGCGGGACGCACAATCAGTAGTGACACATCATATCCAGGCTTCAACAGACGGCTTATGGGAATTGCCCATCGGAACGAAGGCGTCCAATTCCTATACGGAAAAATGGGCAGCGGCTTCCGAGTTATTCTGGGAACTTGCAGAAGTTCATTGCAATGAAAAATTGGATGAGGGTGTGCTGGCGAAAGTTCTGTTTGATGAACTCGATAGTTGTGACCTTATTGTCAGCAGCAGCATGCCGATACGTGACACAGATACTTATTTCAAATCGACTTCCCGCGACATCATGATTTATGCAAACCGTGGCGCAAATGGCATTGATGGAGTTGTGTCGACGGCATTCGGTGTGCAGGCAGCGAAAAAGCGTCCGGCTTATCTGTTTATCGGTGACTTATCGTTCCTGCATGATATGAACGGATTGATTGCTTCGAAAATGCAGGAAACGGATTTGACGATTGTCGTGATGAACAACGACGGCGGCGGAATTTTCTCTTATCTGCCGCAATCACAGGAGGAACGTTATTTCGAAGATCTATTCGGTACTCCCACGGGGTTGAAATTCGAGGATGCCGCGAGAATGTATGATGCTGATTACGCAGCTGTCGAATCGAAAGAGCAATTTGTTGAGGCGCTTCGTACAAAAAAACAAAAGGCAGTTAAGATCATCGAAGTGTTTACGGATCGGGAAACAAATGTACGGGTCCACAGAGAGTTGTGGAATCGGCTGATTGAGGAGCTGGGCGGGCAATGAAAATGGAGATTGAAGGCGTCAATTATCACATTGAACTAATGAATGAAGATAAAGAACAGGCGCTGGTATTTCTTCATGGTTTCACCGGCAGCACCAAAACCTGGCATAAGATAGTCCCTCGCTTTGAGGAATATAAAATCGTGCTCATTGACCTGCTTGGCCACGGTGGCACCGACAGTCCGAAAGATCCGGAGCGGTATTCGATGGAGCAGCAGATGCGGGACCTGGAAAAGATATTTGACCATTTGGGGCTGACGAACTTTGCCTTGGCAGGGTATTCGATGGGCGGACGAACAGCTCTTGCATATGCCTGCGAATTTCCCGGGCGGCTTTCCTCTTTATTGCTGGAAAGTTCTTCGCCTGGTTTAAAGACTGAAGAGCAGCGCAGCGAGCGAAGAAAAAATGATGGCAGATTGGCCGAACGGATTACGTCTGGCGGAATCATATCATTTGTTGATAGCTGGGAGAAGATTCCGCTTTTCAGAACACAGCACGCATTGTCCAAGCATGTTAAAGCAGAAGTCAGGGAAGAACGGCTGGCGCAAAACCCGATAGGTCTGGCAAACAGCTTGATCGGTATGGGAACAGGTGCACAGAAGTCATACTGGGAAACAATCAGCCAGCTGCAGATTCCCGTTTTATTGGTTACGGGGAAGCTGGATGAGAAGTTCACGGCGATTGCGAAAGAGATGGTTTCGCTGATGCCGAATGCCGAACACAGTGAGATTATAGCAGGACATGCTTTACATGTGGAAAAACCTGCTGAATTTGCTACAATAGTATGGGAGTATTTAAAAAAGAATTTTTAGGAGGAAAATCATGACACGTGAATGGGTAACAGAACGTACATATGAAGATATCAAATATGAAATTTATAATGGGATTGCGAAGATTACAATCAACCGTCCGGAAGTGCGCAATGCTTTCCGTCCAAAAACGGTACATGAATTGATCGATGCATTTTCACGCGCACGCGATAATTCAGGCGTAGGCGTAATCGTATTGACTGGCGAAGGGGAAAAAGCCTTCTGTTCAGGCGGCGACCAAAGTGTTCGCGGACATGGCGGTTATGTTGGAGAAGATGAGATTCCGCGTTTGAATGTCCTTGACCTTCAGCGTTTGATCCGTGTAATCCCTAAACCGGTTGTAGCAATGGTGGCTGGATATGCAATCGGCGGCGGACATGTATTGCATGTTGTTTGTGATTTGACGATTGCTGCTGATAACGCACGCTTCGGCCAGACTGGTCCTCGCGTCGGTTCGTTTGATGCTGGCTACGGTTCAGGTTACCTTGCGCGCATCATCGGACATAAAAAAGCGCGTGAAATCTGGTACTTGTGCCGTCAGTACGACGCTCAGGAAGCGCTTGATATGGGACTTGTAAACACAGTAGTCCCTTATGAGCAGCTTGAAGATGAAACAGTGAAATGGTGCGAAGAAATGCTTGAAATGAGCCCGACTGCACTTCGTTTCGTAAAAGCGGCAATGAATGCTGATACAGATGGCCTTGCTGGTCTTCAGCAAATGGCTGGTGACGCTACTTTGCTTTACTATACAACAGACGAAGCGAAAGAAGGCCGCGATGCTTTCAAAGAAAAACGCAAGCCTGATTTCGGTCAATTCCCTCGTTTCCCTTGATCATCAATAATTGAAAGCTGTCCTCCCGGGGGGCAGCTTTTTTTAGAATGAACGGAGAGTGGCAGGAGTGTCGTCGATTCGATATAAGAGCTTTACCATGCTGGAGGCGGGAGATTTACTGAATGGACTGGTTTCATTGCATACGAAAGTTTTTGGCAGTTCAGATGATTTGGCTGGAAGAATGGCTGAAAAACCGAAATTACATATAGATCTTGCATTGGATGGCGACAGGGTAATAGGCTATAAAGTCGGCTATGCCTTAAACCGGGAGCAATTCTACAGCTGGCTCGGCGGTGTCGATGAAAGTTATCGTCATCAGGGAATAGCGCGCCGATTGATGGAGAGGCAGCATGAGTACGCCCGCCAGGAATCGTATAACGCCGTCAGGACCCATACGAAGAACAAATGGCGAAGTATGCTGCTGTTGAATATTCAAAGCGGTTTTGACATCATCGGCATATATATGGACGATACTGGTGAACCGAAAATTATATTAGAAAAGAAGCTGTGAGTATAAAGTCGGCTTTACAGAAAGGGATTTTGAAAAATGAGCTATCCGAATTGGCTTAGCCAACGGGCACATTTAAGCGGCAGCCGAATGGCGCTGTCATATGGCGGGCAGCAATGGACATTCGCGGAAATCAATGACATTGCCGCCGATTATGCGGGCAGACTGACGTCTCTTGGAATCTCTTCTGAAACGAGAGTTGCCGTCCTTGCCAAATCGCATCCGGAGTCTGTGTTTGTTATGTATGCGTGTCTGCATATAGGCTGTGAGATGGTCATGCTGAATGAGCGGCTTTCGGCAACGGAACTGGAATATCAATTGCAAGATTCAAAAGCTGCTTATTTATTGGTGGATGAAGAACTGCAAGGGAAACTCGATTCCAGCAATAAAATCAGTTTTTCTGAAATTCAAAATGCTTCGCCTTCCAATTTCAAACCGGAAGAAGAGTGGCCAGAAGATCGGACGATTTCAATCATGTATACATCCGGCACAACCGGTTATCCAAAAGGCGTCCGGCAAACAGCAGGGAACCATTTCTCCAGTGCAGTTTCATCCGCGTTGAATATCGGCATTGCACCTGGAGATGTCTGGCTCTGCGTCATGCCGCTATTCCATATCAGCGGTTTTTCGATTCTGATGCGTTCACTCATCTATGGGATGGGTGTGCAGCTTCATCCGAAATTCGATCCAAAAATCTGTGCGCACGAATTAAGCGCTGGAACAGTCACCCATATGTCTGTGGTGGCAGTGACGCTGGAACGGGTTTTGAGTGAGCTGGAAACAGCAGCTCTCCATGTTTCGGCAAATTTCAAAGCGATGCTCGCCGGCGGTGGTCCGGTTCCGATTTCATATATGGAACGGGCTGAGAAGTACGGCATTTCCGTGCTGCAAACATATGGCATGACAGAAACTTCCTCTCAGACGACCACATTGCAGCCGGCAGATGCTAAACGGAAGATCGGTTCGTCCGGCAAGCCTTTATTTTTATACCAAATAAAGATTGCTGAAAATGCAGCGCCTGGTGAAAAAGCGGAAATACTGATTAGGGGTCCACAGGTGACGCCAGGGTATATCGGGAAATTTGCGGAGCGAGACGTGCAAGAAGAAGGCTGGTTCCATACTGGAGACATCGGTTATCTGGATGAAGAAGGTTTTCTGTTTGTCGTTGACCGGCGTTCGGATCTGATTGTATCCGGCGGTGAAAACATATATCCGGCTGAGATTGAAAAGGTCTTGCTTGGACATCCGGCTGTTCGAGAAGCAGGAGTCTGCGGCATGCCCGATGAGCAATGGGGAGAAGTGCCGGCGGCTTTTGTCGTTCTTCATGAAGAAGCGGCGATGGAAGATTTAAAGGCTTTTTTGAAATCACATATTGCCGGTTATAAAATCCCGAAAGTGATTCGTACAGTCGATTCATTGCCGCGCAATGCTTCGAACAAAGTACTTAGAAGAGAGTTGAAATCATGGTTGTGACGATTCGGGAGATCAGATTCCAGCGAATCCATAAAAAGCTGAAAAAAACGTTTGTCACTTCTTTGCAGACTGTAAACGACCGTGAAGCAATCATGGTAACAATTATATCTGACAACGGGTTAGAAGGTTTCGGAGAATGTGTAGCATTCTCGACTCCCTGGTACACGGAAGAAACGGTGGAAAGCTGTGCTTTTGTGATGGAGCGGGTTTTGAAGCCATTATTGCAGGGTAGGATTCTGTCCTCACCTCACGAAGTGGCTACTGTCTTTGCACCGGTCAAAGGCAATCATATGGCGAAAGCGGCCATTGAAATAGCAGTATGGGACTTGTTTGCGAAATACGAAGGGGTGCCGTTATGGCAATATATTGGAGGTATCCATAAGCATATTCCTGCAGGTGTAGTGGTAGCAGCCGGTGCTGATGGCCTTTTGCATGACATCGAACAGGCAGTATCAAAGGGCTATAGCCGTATTAAAATTAAAATTACTGCTGAATCTGATATAGATTTATTGAAAGAGGCAATCAGCCGTTATCCTGATATAATGTTTTTCGCTGATGCGAATGGCGGATTCAATAAAGACAGTTTTGGTCAGCTCACTCTTTTTGATGATGTTGGATTTTCATTGATGGAACAGCCTTTCGGCAAACAGGAATGGGATCTTCACGCACAGGCAAAAAAACAGATGAAGACGCCTATTTGTCTGGATGAAAGCATTACAAGCATTCATGATGTAGAGCGGATGATTGAGATGCAGGCAGCTGATATTATTGTACTGAAAATGGGGCGGCTGGGCGGCTGGCATGAAACATTGAAAGTCGTGGATTTATGTCGCAGGAATAGCATCGGGATGTGGGTAGGCGGCATGATTGAATTCGGCATTTCCAAAGCCCATAATCTGGCGTTGGCTTCTCTGCCGGATATCGTGCTGCCTGGCGATTTTTCAGATTCCCGGCATTTTTGGAATGAAGACGTTATTACTCCTGAGATAGAAGTGATTGATGGAAAAATCGAATTACAGCAGCAGGCAGGCATCGGCTATAGTGTAGACTTAAATAAAGCAAGGCTCTAAGAGTCTTGCTTTATTTTTTTGTCTTTATAAAACTGATTTATGATACGATTAATTGGAACTTTCTGTATGGTTGGTTAGTTGTTTATATGGAAAAGAGGAGGGTTTTATGAACCAGCGAATATTTTTTGGTGTTCTGTCATTTATTATTTTAGGATGGATCATTGCGATAGGGTATGCAAGTTCCCAGCAACTGGATCAGCCGGTATTCCTTGATCATTACATAGATGAATACCAGCAGGATGAAATTCAAATGCAGTTTTATTACATAACGAATAAAAGAGATCGAAAAGCAGTCAATTATATAATGCTGGATGATATACCGGGCTATGTCGACCACTATTATGATCCGATGATGGAAGAGATTCCATATGAACAGCGATTTGGCCATTATGAAGTGCGAAGTATTTATGCGACATTGGATTTACGGGGACTGGATTCTATCGATGAAAAAATGGTGTTCGATAAGATGAGGGTGCATTTTTCTGATGGTCAATTTGAAACGGTAGATGTGGGTGAAATTATAATCCATCCAGCTCTGTATAATGAAAAAAATTATTTATCACAAGACGTAACAGCTGCAGGGGCTGATTGGGCCGGCTATATTCTGAATGCTGAGGAAGATTTTTCAATTGAGTCGCTGGTGCCCCATATCCCAGTGGACGAATCAGCTCACTTGAAAGTGCAGGTTCTTAATCCTGAAGAGAGTTTTCACGAATCCAGGTTCTTTAAGGTAGTGGAAGACGGGGCTCAAAATAGCCAGGGCATTGGATATGAAGATGTAAATTATCCTATCGTTTTAAATGAGGAAGATAAGTTGGCGGTGTCTTTCATAAATGAAGGCAATTATAAGTACGTTCTGAAATCCTGGGTGAGAGTTGAAGGAAAAGACACAGATGGCTTGGACGTTTCTTTCCCAACATACTTGTCTCAGATTCCGCAGTTGGAAAAAGAGGATGTAAAGACAATTATTGAACAAAAGCGGGAGGACCAATAAATGAAGAAATCATTGAGTCAAATTTTATATGGTTATGTTTTCATTCTTCTCGATATCCGGATAGGTGTGGATATCCTGGCCGATCCAGTCGGTTATCTCCTGATTGCGCTCGGATGCCTCAAGCTGGGAGAAAAGTATACAGACGGCAAACTGGCGGCTTATATTGCCATCACTATGATTTTTTTGTCCATTCCTTCCGTTCTTATCGATTTTAATCTTGTTGAAACTGGATCCTGGTATTATTATTCCAATGGCTTGTTTGTGGGTGAACTGGTTATGACTTTCTATTTGTTCAGGCTGTTGAAACGGTTGGCAGAAGCATATGGCGAAAATGAATTAAAAGACCGTACCCAATTTTTGTATAATATCTATATCCCAGCGAGCTTGTTTATGCTCGGCTTGGCTGCTTTCTATACAGCTACTGAAATGCGAAGTATGGAAGAAGTTTTTTTCGTTCTGGTACTGATTTTATTGATATTAAATATCGCCTTTATTCTTTTGCTTAATGCCTTTCGAAAAGCTGCAAAAGAGGAAGAACCGCTTGTTTTGGATCTGGGGGAAGGGAGTAAGGAGGGCTGATGAAATTTTATATCGCTTCGAGTTTTGCAAATAAAGATAAGGTAAGGGAAGCTGCAAGCATTTTAAGAGAGGCGGGACACGTTCAAACCTATGATTGGACAGCGAATTTGCGCGCTTCTTCGGTTGAAGAACTGGTGTTGTATGGAACGCTGGAGAAGAAAGCTGTGCTCGAGGCGGAGTTTATAATTGTTTTATTGCCGGCGGGCAAAGGCAGCCATATTGAATTGGGCATGGCGCTTGGACATGGAAAACGCGTGTATCTTCTTTCGGAAACTGAAGAGCTATTCGACTTTGAGGTGACCAGTACTTTCTATTATTTACCGGAAGTTCATATTCTGGTCGGAGCATTGAGCGAGAGCATTGAAAGCATCTCGAAGTCCATAGAACAGCAAAAAAGCGTCCAATGATTGCCATTGGACGCTTTCTGCATTTTATTTCAGTACTGGATTACGTGGAGATTTCAATGCTTTGAAAAGAGTTTGGATCAGGATGAATACAGCTGCTGCCGCCATACAGGAGATGGCTAACAGAAAGAAGCTATCAGCAAATTCCTCATATTTGAAGCCGAGCGCCAGGTAGGCGCCGTCTTCAAAACCGGTTGGCTGATAATAGAACAGATGGTCAAGCAGGATATCGAGCGTGGAGAAAATCCAGCCGATTACAAATGCAGCAAAAATCCGCATGCCGTGTGCCAGCATTTTTTCTTTACTGTCTTCAGGGAATTTCAGCATTAAAGCAAGAAGCGCAGTGCCAATGATGATTACCGGTATTTCCAGCTGTTCAACATACATGGAAGGGGTCACTGCCAAACTTGTCAGGACCGCTGCGACTGTTAAGGCGGCAAGCAATTTTTTCATCCGGACCATCCTTTTCAAAAAAGAAGTTATTATCAGTATACAATAAAAACGAAAATTCCGAAAACAGGTCCGGGATGTTGATATTATAAAATTTTTTGAAATGAAAAAAACACACCCGTGATGGGTGTGCTTTTATTTCAGAATAGTTTCAAGGACTTCCAGATTTCTTTCCATCAAAGTGAAGTAGGTTTCTCCATTATCGATATCTTCCTGCGTCAACACGCCGAGATTATGCATTTGGACAGCTTCCGCGCCGACTTCTTTCTGGACAACTTCTGTCAGATTGGACGAGACGTTCTGTTCGAACACGATGTATTCGATGTTTTTCTCGCGTGCCATGTCAACAATTTCCGTTAACTCTTTCTGGGATGGTTCGTCCTGGCTGTTCAGGCCAGCTACAGCCACCTGTTCAAAGCCATATGGTTCCGCTAAATAAGTGAACGCTGCGTGGGAAACAAAAAAAGTATCCTTTGATACGCGTTCCCCTAAATGGCTGAACGATTCATCCAATTGTTCGAGCTCCTCGATCAGTTGGGTGTGATTCGTTTCATAAACTTCAGTGTTACCCGGATCTTCGGCAATCAGTGAATCTTTGATGGATGTTGCAAGTTCCTGGCTGAGTTTTGGCGACATCCAGATATGAGGGTCCGTAGAGCCGTGGTCATGGCCTTCATGGTCAGCTTCTTCTGCATGTTCTTCATGATCTTCATGAACTTCATGTTCATCGTCATGGGCTTCTTCTTCACCGTCATGTTCCAGTGCAGCTTCCAATTGCTCATCAGTGATTGAATCTGCAAGTGCCGTAAATTCCACATCTTCACCATCAAGCGTGTTTTTCGCGCTGTCGATAAAACCTTCAAGGCCAAGGCCGATATAAAACATAAGGTCCGCTTCCGCGATGGCGATCATATCCTGTTGGGTCGGTTCGAATGTGTGTTCATTCGCCCCAGCCGGGTAGACGGATTCCACTTCCACTTGATCCCCGCCGATTCTTTCAGTGAAATAAGTGATCGGATAGACAGTCGTAAACACCTGGATCTTCGAGCTGTCTTCTTTTGAATCAGCATTGTCTGTTCCGGAATCGCTGCAAGCGGCCAATGTCAGTATTGATATTAATAAAATAAATAGAGCTAATTTTTTCATGTTAATCCTCCAAAATGTAACGATTACGTTTTAATTACAAACAGTATCTTACCGCAAACTATATTCAAACACAAGAAAAACCTCCAAATCATTTTTTTGGAGGCCATTCTTCAGGTACAAAATCGACGCCGCCTTTATTGAAAGGATGGCAGCTGAGTATCCGTTTTATTGCCAGGTATCCGCCTTTCAGTGCTCCGTGCTTCTCGACGGCTTCGATGCCGTAATGGGAACAGGTCGGGTAGAACCGGCAGCTGGGCGGTGACAGGGGAGATATGAAACGCTGATAGAAGCGGAAAATTTTAATCAGTATTGTTTTCATGTTGGTCGCCATCTTCTTTCCATAAGTTTGGAAACTCTTCATGTTTATTGTATGGGCTTTAAAGGTATTAATAAAGTAGAAGAACTTATCAATTTGAATGGAGAGTGGATTTGGATGTCAAAAGAATTAAATCAGGAATTAAACGTACAGGTCGCAACATGGTCGGTGGTTTATACAAAATTACATAATTTCCACTGGTATGTAAAAGGGCCGTCATTTTTCACACTGCATGTGAAATTTGAGGAACTTTATAATGAAGCGACACTTCATATGGATGAAATTGCAGAACGTTTGCTGGCACTTGGCGGCAAACCTGTAGCAACAATGAAAGAGCAGCTTGACTTGTCAGTGGTCAAGGAAGCGAGCAGCAAGGAAAGTGCTGAAGAAATGGTTGAAACCATTGTAAGTGATTATGATAAGATCATGGCTTCACTGAAAAAAGGAATGGAATATGCAGCTGAAGATGGCGACGATATGACGGAAGATATGTTGAACGCCATTCACCAGAATCTTGAGAAGCATTCATGGATGCTTTCAGCATTCCTTGGCGAAAAGAAGTAAAATAAAATTACACAAGCGCACACGTTTCGAATTGTGTGCGCTTTTTTTATTTGTTCAGGAGTGAGGCAGGATGGAATACACGGATTTAAATGGCTGCGAATGCCGGTTATCTTTTGAAAGGGATGCTTTTCAAGTGGAAAGCCGACATGTACTTGTCATTGCGAAATTCAATGGAAAATGGCTGCTGACGGAACACAGGGAGCGGGGGCTGGAGTTTCCCGGCGGCAAAGCTGAGGCAGGGGAAAGTTTGGCCGAAGCCGCCAAAAGGGAAGTATACGAAGAAACAGGCGGTGTAATTGAAAGTCTTGACTGGTTTGCGGAATACCTGGTCCACAGCGAGCCGCCATTTTCTAAAACGGTATTCACGGGAACGATTTCAGCCATTGACGAAATTGATCTGTTGGAAACTAAAGGAGCTGTTCTGGTTGAGAGTTTGGACGAGGACAGGGCCTTCAGTTTTCTGATGAAAGATGAAGGAATGAAAGAAATTATGGAGCGGGTGAAACAGGATGGAAAATGGGAAGATTAGATCAAAAAGAATATACCCTTCGCCGAATCCCCATGTGAAGCTGACGGAAATCGTTTATTGGTCAGAAGGCTTGAAGGTCAAAGGGCTGCTGGCAGAACCCAAAAAGCCGGGGAATTACAGCGGATTGCTGTACCTGCGCGGCGGCATCCAGTCAATCGGCATGGTGAGGCCGGCACGGGCTGCCCAATATGCCGCACAGGGATTTGTGGTATTTGCTCCTTATTACCGGGGCAACAGAGGGGGAGAAGGCCGTGATGAATTTGCCGGTGCCGACCGCTGGGACGCGGTCCATGCGGTGGATGTACTGAAACAATTCTGCAATGGGCATGTGCATTTGCTGGCATTTTCCAGAGGCGGCATCATGGCGCTGTGGACAGCGGTGCTGCGGGATGATATCACGTCTCTGGTGACGTGGGCAGGTGTTACAGATACAGTCTTAACTTATAAAGAGCGACCGGATATGCGGCGCATGATGAAGCGGATTTATGGTGGGACGCCGAATACGGCTTTAACTGCCTACGAAGAACGGAATCCGCTTTTAAGGTTGGATGAAGCAACAGCACCGGTGCTGATCATACACGGATTGAGAGATGAAAATGTGCTGCCGGCACAGGCTTACCTATTGGAAGAAGCTTTAAAGCTGAATGATCATCCTCATGAAACCTGGTATTTCCCCGAATACACGCATTTCTTTCCGCCGGCTGCCAACCGTAAAACGGTGGCTGCATTGGCGCATTGGATGAAAGAGAAAGAAAAAGATACTGCAAATTAAAAAGCACATCCGGCAACTCGCCGGATGTGCTTTTGCTTATTAATTGTTCAATGGTCCGCCTTGAGCGCTGATGTCAGCTGATACGGAACCGAATTTTTTGAAGTTATCCTGGAATTTCTGAGCAAGCTCCTGTGCTTTCGCATCGTAAGCTTCTTTGTCGGACCAAGCGTCACGAGGGTTAAGAACTTCAGTCGGTACGCCAGGAATTTCCTGAGGAATGCTTAGTCCGAAGACAGCTTCCTGTTCAGTCTTAACGTCGATCAATTCGCCTTTGATTGCTGCGCGAACCATTGTACGCGTATAAGAAAGTTTCATGCGGCTGCCGACTCCGTATTCTCCGCCAGTCCAACCGGTATTGACGAGGAAGACTTCCACATCGTGTTCATCGATTTTATTGCCAAGCATTTCTGCATAAACAGTTGCATGCAACGGAAGGAAAGGTGATCCAAAGCAAGTTGAGAATGTTGCTTCCGGAGAAGTGATGCCACGCTCAGTGCCTGCCAGTTTAGATGTATAGCCGCTTAGGAAATGATACATAGCCTGTTCTTTCGTCAACTTGCTGATTGGAGGCAGTACGCCGAATGCATCAGCAGTTAAGAAGACGATTGTTTTCGGGTGTCCAGCCATTGATGGGTGGATGCTGTTGTCGATTGCATCAATCGGATAAGCTGCACGCGTGTTTTCTGTCAATGAACCATCATCGTAGTCGGGAATACGTGTTTCCGGATCAACGACGACATTTTCAAGAACAGAACCAAAACGGATTGCATCAAAAATCTGGGGCTCATTTTCATGTGAAAGATTGATTGTTTTCGCGTAGCAGCCGCCTTCGATATTGAAAACGCCGTTATCAGACCAGCCGTGCTCGTCATCACCGATCAGTTTGCGGTCCTGGTCAGCTGATAGCGTCGTTTTGCCTGTTCCGGATAAACCGAAGAACAAAGCAACATCGCCTTCCTGGCCAACGTTAGCCGAGCAGTGCATAGGTAAAATGCCTTTTTCGGGAAGGATGTAGTTCATAATTGAGAAAATGGATTTTTTCATTTCGCCGGCATATTCCGTGCCGCCGATCAGAATGACTTTTTTCTCCATGGAAACGATGATGAACGTTTCTGAATCAGTGCCGTCAACTGTTGGGTCGGCCTTGAAAGTAGGCGCATAAACAACGGTGAACTCGGCGTCATGGATTTTCATTTCGTCTTCTGATGGACGGATGAATAGTTGGTGGGCAAAAAGATTATGCCAAGCAAATTCATTGATTGTCTGGATGTGCAGGCGTGACTCAGGATCTGCCCCTGCGAATCCTTTAAAGACGAAAAGTTCCTCTTTAGATTTAAGATGGTTCAGTACTTTAGCATAAAGGTTCTCAAAAACTTCAGAAGAAATCGGACGGTTTACAGTACCCCAGTCAATTTTATCTTTCGAAATATCTTCTTCTACCATATACTTATCTTTAGGCGAGCGGCCTGTGTATTTTCCTGTTTCGGCTCTGACTGCACCTTCCCGTGTCAAAATTGCTTCTCCACGTGAAGTGGCTGCCTCCACCAATTGTGGGACCGACCATTGGACATTAACGTTGGGGCCGTTTAAAAGATCTTTCAAATCGTTTGTTAAGTTAACTGAGTTCATATATGTACCTTCCTTTTCGGTTATTCCCAAGGCATTGGGGAAGAGTTATATTCGAACAATAGTATAACACATTAACCCGATTAGTCTATACTAATAACCAGGAGGATTTAAAAAATCATCATTTATGCATATTTAATACCCGTATTGGGTTGTTTTAAAGCATTCAATGCGAATAAAATATAAAAATCGTTGACATCATATAGTCTATTCCGTATGATGAAAAATTGAACGGATACTCTTATTCCGAGCTGGTGGAGGGGGCAGGCCCTATGAAACCCGGCAACCTGCTGCATTGATGCAGCGCTGGTGCCCAACCTGAAGCAAGGCTCACAGGCCTTGGATGATAAGAGTGAAAGGTGCTTATGATGATTTCTCCTTTCCTCATTTATTGATGAGAGAAGGGATTTTTTTATGGAACGCCCTTAATCCTCGTGTACAAAGGCCACAACGGCTTGAAGTTCAATCCATAACGTTTGGAACGGACTTGACATGGGAAAACGAGTACCGTATCAATTTCGAGAGCAATCTCGCAGGATATAAGGAGGAACATTTTTTGACAAACCGTCGATTATTCACATCAGAATCAGTAACAGAAGGACATCCGGATAAAATCTGTGACCAAATCTCAGATGCCATCCTGGACGCGATCCTGGCAGAAGACCCTAATGCACGAGTAGCGTGCGAAACTACCGTTACTACAGGACTTGTTCTTGTAGCAGGGGAAATTACAACAACAACATACGTGGACATCCCGAAAGTGGTGCGCCAGACTGTTAAAGAAATTGGATATACACGAGCGAAATACGGCTTTGACTCTGAAACGAGCGCGGTATTGACTGCAATTGATGAGCAATCGCCTGATATTGCAGCAGGAGTGAACGTGGCTCTTGAATCCCGTGAAGGCCAGATGACAGATAAAGAATTGGATGACATTGGAGCAGGTGACCAAGGTTTGATGTTCGGTTATGCTAACAATGAAACCGAGGAACTGATGCCATTGCCGATTTCATTGGCACATAAATTGGCTCGCCGTTTAGCTGAAGTGCGCAAAGAAGAAATTCTTCCTTATTTGCGTCCGGACGGTAAAACACAGGTTACTGTTGAATATGATGAAAACGATAAACCACTGCGTGTGGATACAATTGTTATTTCCACTCAGCATCATCCGGAAGTAACACTTGAGCAAATTCAACGCAATATTAAAGAATATGTCATCAACGAAGTCGTTCCGGCTGAATTGATCGACGACGAAACAAAATATTTCATCAACCCGACTGGCCGTTTCGTTATCGGCGGACCTCAGGGAGATGCCGGTCTTACTGGCCGCAAAATCATTGTTGATACTTACGGTGGCTATGCCCGCCACGGCGGCGGTGCTTTCTCCGGCAAGGATGCGACGAAAGTTGACCGTTCCGGTGCATACGCAGCACGCTATGTAGCGAAAAATATTGTTGCTTCCGGTTTGGCTGATAAATGTGAAGTGCAGCTGGCTTATGCGATCGGTGTTGCACATCCGGTTTCCATTTCAGTTGATACATTCGGCACAGGCAAAATCAGTGAAGACCAATTCATCGATCTTGTCCGCAATAACTTTGACTTGCGTCCGGCTGGCTTGATCAAGATGCTTGATCTTCGCCGTCCGATCTACAAGCAGACTGCAGCTTACGGCCATTTCGGCCGCACAGATATTGATCTTCCTTGGGAGCGTACTGATAAAGCTGAAACTTTGAAAGAACAATCAGGGATTTAATGAAAACAAAAACCGCTCAAGCTTCGGCTTGGCGGTTTTTTACTATTTCTGCAGAGATTTATAATAAGCGGCTTTCTCGGCATATTCCCGGACGATGCGTTCCATGTCGGCGATGTCGTCTTCATTGAGATCCCGTATGACTTTAGCAGGGCGCCCAAATGCCAGCTTGCCTGGAGGGATGACTTTTCCTTGTGGAACAAGGCTGCCGGCTCCGACAAATGCCCCTTCGCCGATTTCAGCCCCGTCGAGGATGACAGAACCCATGCCAATCAATGCATTTTTGCGGACGATGCAGCTATGGAGAGTCACCTGGTGGCCCACAGTAACATTGTCTTCCAGAATCAATGGGTTATTCGGGCTTTGGTGGAGCATGCATAGATCCTGGATATTCGTTTTAGTGCCGATAATGGTTGGGGCTACATCACCGCGGACGACTGTATTGAACCAGACGGATGATTCAGCGCCGATTTTCACATCGCCGGTGATGGTTGTGTAATCAGCGATAAAAGCCGATGGGTCTATTTGCGGGTGTTTGTCTTTGTATGGGTAAATCATGGTAAAACTCCTTTAATCAAGATAAGATATCTTTAATGGTAGCAAAACCTTTTGAAAGGTCAACTTTAAGATCTGATTTTACGAGTAGATAGATTAAAGGGGGCGTTGGTATATGTGGAAATGGCAGGCTGAAGGCCAGGCGAAAGCAGTGGTTGTAATCATTCACAGTGCATATGAACATCATCTGCGCTACGCTTGGCAAATCAAGGAATGGAGGAGTTCCGGTTTTGAAGTGGTGATGGGGGATCTGCCGGGCCACGGCAAAAACGAGGTAAACCCTAAAGCTCACAGCGAATCATTCGAAGCCTATGAAAAGGCGGTCAGTGAAATGCTGGAAGTGGCAATCGAGCTTGAGATGCCGGTGTTCATTGTGGCGCATGGTTTAGGAGCTACTTTGGCCATCAATTACTTGAGCAAACATTCCATTGAAGTGGCGGGGGCCGTATTTACTTCTCCGTGGCTTCATCTGCTGCGGACGCCTTCCAAACTATCCAGTGCATTGTCCGGGGTCCCGAAACTCACTTCACAGATTAAAATTAAACACGAAATTTCAATTGAAGATCTGACCCGGAATCCTGAAGTGATCGAACTTGAAAGGGACGATGAATTGTATAGACCGCAGATATCGATTGGCTGGTACCGTGAGCTGCAGGCTTACATGAAACAGACTGCGAGTGGAAAACAGAATTACCCGGACATCCCGACATTTGTTCAGACAGCAGAAAAGGATTTAATTGCTGATAAAGAAGCTTCGAAAAACTGGTTAAAGCAGCAGAATCTGAAAGAATTCAGTTATAAAGAATGGAAAGATGCTTACCATGATCTTTTTCAGGAACCGGAACGCGAAGATGTTTTTACCACATCGCATTTATTCATAAAAAATGTTTTACGGTCATTAGGCTACTTAGTGAAATGATGGTGGGAAGGAGTGGGTGAGTATGGTTTTGCGTTACAGTATCCTTGATCAGTCCCCTGTTTCCGAAGGCAGCAATCCTGGTGAAGCCTTGAAGCAAACTGCCGAATTGGCGCGGTCTGCCGAGAAATGGGGCTATACCCGGTTCTGGGTTTCCGAGCATCACGATGCGGCGACATTGGCGGGCTCATCTCCTGAAATCCTGATATCCCATTTGGGGGCAGTGACGGATAAAATTCGGCTGGGTTCCGGAGGAGTGATGCTGCCGCATTATTCTTCTTTCAAAATTGCTGAAAACTTTAAACTGCTGGAAGCGTTATACCCTGGCAGAATCGACGCCGGCGTCGGCCGGGCCCCGGGTGGGATGCCGCGCGCTTCATTGGCGTTGAATGAAGGGAGAAAACGGAATGTCGACAGCTTTCCGGGTCAAATAGACGAATTATCCATGTATTTGAACGATGCAATCCCGGAAGACCATATGTACCACGGCATGAAAGCGACGCCGCTGACCGAATCAGCGCCTCCGATATGGATTCTTGGTTCAAGTATGACGTCGGCTTTATTGGCGGCAGAAAAAGGTTTGCCTTATATGTTCGCACATTTCATCAACGGTGAAGGCGGACAGGATTATACCCGTACTTACAGGGAACGCTTTGAACCGGAGGGAAATGCCAGTCCGTATGTCGGATTTGCGATATTCGTTATTTGTCAGGAAACAGAAGGGGAAGCAGAAAGAGTTGCGGCTTCTTTGGATCTTGCTTTATCGATGGGGGCACAGGGCATGCCTTCAAAAGGGACCCCGCCTCCCGAAAAGGCACTTGCCTATGCATATTCAAAGTTTGAGAAATTACTGGTTGAAGAAAATCGGCGCCGTATGATTGTCGGCACGCCCAAAATGGTGGGGGACCGGTTGGAAGAGCTGGTAGAAGAATATCAGGCAGATGAAGTGATGCTCGTATCAATGGCTTATGATTTTAACGATAAACTGAAGACATTTAAGCTGGTGTCTGATGAAATAAAGAAAAGAAATTCGCAAAATAAAATAGAGCAGTAAAAAATACCGACAGGATGCTTTTGCATCGGGCGGTATTTTTGATGCAGCGGGTTATGGTTGATAGCTGAAAACTAGGTGCCCATTCCAAGGAAATATTCACGGTAAGTAATAAATGAAACGACCAGCATAACGGCGACATACATAATGGATCCGATCAGGACGTAAGAGCGCTCAGAGACGGCAGCTTTGTGTTCCATCCGAATCCCGGTCTGCCCTTGGATCGACATATCCATCTGCCTTGAAGCCATGCCGCCTTTGCTGGTAACAAAGTAGATTAAAATGAGGGCAATACCGCCGACGGGAATAGAAATATCAAGAAAAGACATATTTAACAGCAGCGAAGCGACCCAGTTCAAGGCGCCGATAATAAGAACAGTTATTAGTATTGTAATTATATTTTTCATTGTATCTTCCTCCTTCCAATTATAATAAGGTGGAAATTTTATCCTTTACTATTACTGTATACGGTTTTATCGTTAAGAAGTTTCGTTATTCGTGGAATTTTCTGTATTCTAAATGGTGCATAACTTTTCAAGGGAATAGAAAAAGCGATTGTATCGTTCGACACAATCGCTCTATGTTTTTGATTATTTCTGTGGTTTTTTCTCTATCGCGACCAGGAAAGGAGGGGAATGCTGCTGATTGATGAATTGGTATTTCATAACATCGAATTTGGTTTGCGGCAGCTGTGACACAAAGTCCATTACGGCATCCCGTTCTTCGCTGCCTCCATCATGTCCGGAGTAGATGACGATGGCGACAAGGCCGGTTTCCTTCAAGAGCTCCAGGCATTGGGTGATGGCTGCAAGCGTAGTTGCTGACTTCGTAATGATGCTGTGATCACCTTTTGGCAAATAGCCAAGATTGAAAACCGCGGCAGCAATTTCTTCTGAGACATATTGAGCGATATTGGTATGGCTGTCGAGAATCACGTCCACATTGCCGTAGTCTTTGACCCGTTCTTTTGTAGCCCGAACAGCTTCTTCCTGGATATCGAAAGCGTAAACTTTCCCGGCATCTCCGGCCAATTGCGCCAGAAACAAAGTGTCATGTCCGTTGCCGGCAGTCGCGTCAATAACTCTATCGCCATCAGCAACCGCCTGTTCCAATAAAAATTTTGTGAATGGCAAAACACGCATCAATGTCATGCTTCCACCATCCCCTGATAATGTTTGCCTTGCCAGCTTCCTCGTCTTTCAAGTTCAGCATCGATGCCATTCAGGACATCCCACTTATTCACGCTCCACATCGGGCCAATCATCAATTCGATGGGGCCGTCTCCGGTAATGCGCTGGACTATCATGTCGGGTGGAATTACTTCCAGCTGATCAGCTACGAGTTTGATGTATTCATCTTTTTCAAGGAATTCCACCATGCCTTTTTCATATTGTTTCACCATAGGCGTGCCTTTCAGAAGATGCAGCAAATGAATTTTTATGCCTTGGACATCCAATTTTGCGACTTCACGGGCAGTTTCCATCATCATGTCCCGGTCTTCAAGCGGCAGCCCATTAATGATATGGGTGCAGACACGGATGCCGCGGCTGCGCAATTTTTCGACTCCTTCTATATATAAGGAAAAATCGTGCGCCCGGTTTACTAACCGTGCGGTTTTATCGTGTACAGTCTGCAAACCAAGTTCAATCCATAAATAAGTGCGTTCATTCAGTTCAGCCAGATAATCGACCACTTCATCGGGCAAACAATCCGGACGGGTGGCGATGCTGAGGCCGATGACATTTTCCTGTGCGAGCGCCGCTTCGAATTTTTCTTTGATGACCGGAAGCGGGGCGTGGGTATTTGTATAAGCTTGAAAATAAGCGATGTATTTGCCGTCTTTCCATTTCTTATGCATTTTTGCTTTGATCTGTTCAAATTGTACAGGAATCGGATCGACGCGGTCACCCGCAAAATCACCGGACCCCGCTACCGAACAGAAAGTACATCCGCCGAATGAGACAGTGCCGTCCCGGTTGGGGCAGTCAAATCCTGCGTCAAGCGCAATTTTCATTACTTTATGGCCAAAATGGTCGCGCAGGTGGCGGTTCCATGTGTAATAGCGTTTGCCGTCTGAAGAAAAAGGCAGGTTCATTTCCATAAAAACAACTCCTCTTTTTTGTATTGTAGCATGGCCGGTTTTCGGCCCACAACGGCAGAAAAATCTGTTATTTGTGGTTCGATGAAAATCTTCTTGTAGAGTGCGGGTAAAAGGAATACAATGACTCTTGGAAATGAGCTAAGAGGAGACAGTACGATGCCGAAACAAGTATGGCTTTTAATCATCGGAATGCTTGTCAATGTTACCGGGAATTCATTCCTGTGGCCGTTGACGACTATCTATATGCATGATCATTTAGGAAAATCATTATCACTTGCCGGCCTTGTGCTGATGGCGAATGCAGGAGCCGCTGTCATCGGGAATCTGCTCGGGGGCATGCTGTTTGACCGCATCGGCGGCTATAAATCAATTATGGGCGGAATCATTGTAACGATTTTCGCTTTGACTGGCTTGACTGTTTGGCACGATTTTGTGCCATTCGTGGCGTTTTATACAATTATCGGTTTCAGCGGTGGAATCGTGTTTCCGAGTATGTATGCGATGGTCGGAACAGTTTGGCCGGAAGGCGGACGCAAAGCGTTCAACGCGATTTACCTGGCTCAGAACGTCGGCGTGGCAGTCGGACCTGCAATGGCTGGTGTGCTGGCCGCGTTAAGTTTTGATTATATTTTCATGGCGAACCTCGGAATGTATATCGTGTTTTTCTTTATCGCGTTATTCGGCTTTAAATCGATGTCGATTTCAGCCGCATCGCATACCAGTGTATTCAATGAAGGAAAAAGGATCCGCAACCGCGCGCCGTTTTATGCGCTGCTGATCGTCTCAGCCGGCTATCTCCTTTGCTGGGTCGGCTACGTCCAGTGGCAATCAACGATTTCCGCTTACACCCAGGAAATCGGCATCACTTTGCCGCAATACAGTTTTCTGTGGACATTGAACGGCGCTTTGATTGTGCTGGGACAGCCCTTGATTCGACCAATCATCAAACGCATCGAAGATAATATCAAACAGCAATTGCTGATCGGCATCGTTATTATGATGGTGTCGTATCTGGTCGTCGCTTTTGCAGAGGAATTCAGCATGTTTGTGATTGCCATGGCGATTTTGACCATTGGAGAGATGTTCGTCTGGCCGGCTGTTCCGGCGCTTGCCAATCAACTGGCGCCAAAAGGGCGGGAAGGCTTCTATCAGGGAATCGTCAATAGCGTCGCTACCGGCGGACGTATGATCGGCCCTTTAATGGGTGGAGTTATGGTCGATCTTTACGGTATGTCAGCATTATTTATCCTTGTAACCATACTACTGGTCGCGGCGATCGGTACTTCGCTGGTCTACGATCTTCCGTTGAAAAAGAAACAGACGGCGATGGAGCAGGAAAAAGCAATAGTTTGAAATACTTAATGGAACTTCGCGGAAGCGGAGTTTCTTTTTTTATTCGCATTCAGCGTTTAACATAGCCTTGCACATTTTAAGCTCTGTGTTGCGTTTCAAAGGGGACTTTGTTTAAATTAAGAATGAAAGCGTTTCAATAGTATGAATACTATGTACATAAAGCTGAGGGGGCATAAAAATGAAACCTGTTTACAGTTCCGCAAAAGAAGCGGTCGAACAAATTCAAGACGGAGCCACAATTATGGTGGGGGGCTTCGGGCTTGTCGGAATTCCCGAGCAATTGATATTGGCTCTTGTGGACAAAGGCGTTACTGACCTTACCGTCATCTCGAATAATTGCGGCGTCGATGAATGGGGTCTTGGGCTGCTATTGAAAAATAAACAGATTAAAAAGATGATTGGCTCCTACGTTGGAGAAAATAAAGAATTCGAACGCCAGGTGTTGTCTGGTGAGATCGAAGTCGAGCTGACGCCGCAAGGCACTCTTGCCGAAAAAATGCGTGCAGGCGGAGCGGGGATTCCTGCTTTCTTCACTCCTGCAGGTGTGGGAACGACTGTAGCTGAAGGAAAGGAAATCCGTGAATTCGATGGCAAGGAATATGTGTTGGAACATGCATTAAGAGCTGATTTTGCTTTGGTGCGTGCTGTAAAAGCGGATAAGATGGGAAATCTGGTGTATAACAAGACAGCGCAAAACTTCAATCCCCTTGCAGCTGCAGCGGGGAAAATCACAATAGCTGAGGTCGAGGAAATCGTTGAAACAGGAACGATTGACCCGAACCATGTTCAAACGCCAAGCATCTATGTGCAGGGTTTGCTGGAAGCGAAACAGGAAAAACGCATCGAGCGTCTAACGACAAGACAGGCTTAAGGGGAGGAGATTGATCATATGGACAAGCAATTAGTGAGAGAACGCATAGCGAAACGCGCTGAAAAAGAAATCAAGGACGGCGACTACGTCAATTTGGGCATCGGCATGCCGACTTTGGTGGCGAATTTCATTTCAGACAATAAACAAGTTGTTCTGCAATCAGAAAACGGCCTTCTTGGAATCGGACCTTATCCGACTGAAGAACAAGTCGATCCCGATTTGATCAATGCCGGCAAAGAAACGGTTACGACCATTCCGGGATCCGCATTCTTCACAAGCGCCGAATCGTTCGCAATGATCCGCGGCGGACATATCGATGTGGCGATCTTAGGCGGCATGGAAGTTGCCGAGAACGGCGACCTTGCCAACTGGATGATTCCGGGCAAAATGATCAAAGGCATGGGCGGTGCGATGGATTTAGTCCACGGTGCCAAAAAAGTCATTGTCATCATGGATCATGTGTCGAAAGACGGTTCGGCAAAAATCAAAAAGCAATGCGACCTTCCTTTAACAGGCAAAGGTGTCGTCAATAAAATTATCACAGAGCGCGCGGTTATAGAAGTGACTGAGCAGGGACTTGTGCTGTCGGAAGTGTTCGAAGGCTTCAGCGTACAGGATGTCGTCGATTCGACAGATGCGCCGCTGAACACGGAAAACGTCAAAGTATCCTGAGCTATTGCCAAAAATCGGCGGCTCAGCTAGAATAGAATGTAATAGCAAAAGACTTTGATGAGGATCAGTAAATCGTGTTTTATTCCCCCAGAGAGCCGGCATTTGGTGCAAGCCGGTGGATAAAGCGGTTGAACTCGCCTTTGAGTCTGTGTATGTGAATTCAGTAATATGCACCGTTCTCCGCGTTAAGGAATCAAGTTGGGCGAGCAATCGCTAATTTGGGTGGTACCGCGGGTGATTCCCGTCCCTTATTTTTATAAGGGGCGGGAATTTTTTATTTTCGCATAAAAATTAAATACTATTTTATGTTGAGAAGCTTTATAAGGAGCGGGTATTTATCCAGACTCCAGCTGCCCAGCTCTTCGGGTCATAAGTCAGCCCAGTGTCCAGACTCCAACGGCCAACTCCTCGGACTTAAGCTGTCCTTCCTATGCGGCAAAGAACGCCGCTTCGGAAGTTCATCTTAAGCCTGTCGGAGCTGAACGGCCGTTTTCGCTTTTCAAGTCTGCGTGACAAGGACCGTCACTACGCTGGTCTGCCTTATGCCTTTCAGAGCTTAACGGGCGCTTGCGCTATTATTTTGAGGAGGAAAAGACAATGACATTCAAGCACAAAGTTATCGAAAAGAAATGGCAGAAACATTGGGAACAGAATAAGACATTTAAATTGGAAACGGATTTTGACAAGCCAAAATTCTATGCGCTTGATATGTTCCCGTATCCATCAGGAGCCGGGCTTCACGTAGGGCATCCCGAAGGCTACACAGCGACAGATATTTTGAGCCGCATGAAACGCATGCAGGGCTATAATGTATTGCATCCGATGGGCTGGGACGCATTCGGGCTTCCTGCCGAGCAATACGCGCTTGATACAGGTAATGACCCGGCTGAATTTACGGCGAAAAATATCGCGACGTTTAAACGCCAAATCCAGGAACTTGGCTTTTCATATGACTGGGACCGTGAAATCAATACGACAGATCCGAAATATTATAAATGGACGCAGTGGATTTTCATCCAGCTATACAATAAAGGACTTGCATATGTCGATGAAGTAGCGGTCAACTGGTGTCCGGCGCTTGGCACAGTGCTAGCCAACGAAGAAGTGGTTGATGGAGTATCAGAACGCGGAGGCCATCCGGTCGAACGCCGCCCGATGCGCCAATGGGTGCTTCGCATTACGGAATACGCAGACCGCCTGCTGGAAGATTTGGACGAACTTGACTGGCCGGAAAGTCTGAAGGATATGCAGCGCAATTGGATCGGTAAATCCGAAGGGGCTGAATTGGAATTCCAAATCGACGGCAATGGCCATTCTTTCCGCGCATTTACGACTCGCCCGGATACGATTTTCGGCGCGACTTATGCGGTATTGGCGCCGGAACATAAATTGGTGGCGGCAATTACCACGCCGGAACAAAAAGAAGCTGTTGAAAAATACATTGATGACGTGAAGACAAAGAGCGATCTTGAGCGTACGGATTTGGCGAAATCCAAAACCGGTGTTTTCACAGGAGCTTATGCCATCAATCCGGCAAGCGGCGACAAGATGCCGATCTGGATTGCGGATTACGTATTGGCAACTTACGGAACTGGCGCAATCATGGCGGTGCCTGCACACGATGAGCGCGATTACGAATTTGCGAAACAATTTGATTTGCCGATAGTGGAAGTCGTGTCCGGCGGAAACATCGAAGAAGAAGCTTATGCCGGCGATGGTGAACTGATCAACTCTGATTTCCTTAACGGATTGAATAAAACCGAAGCGATTGCGAAAGCAATCGACTGGCTTGTTGAAAAAGGTGTCGGCGAGAAGAAAATTACGTACCGTCTTCGCGACTGGCTGTTCAGCCGCCAGCGTTATTGGGGCGAGCCGATTCCAATCATCCACTGGGAAGACGGCACTATGACACCGGTTGATGAAAAAGATCTTCCATTGATGCTGCCGGTGACGACAGATATCAAACCGAGCGGCACAGGAGAGTCACCTCTTGCCAACATCGAGGAATGGGTTAATGTAGTGCATCCGGAAACCGGAATGAAAGGCCGCCGCGAAACAAATACAATGCCGCAATGGGCGGGCAGCTGCTGGTACTACTTGCGTTATATCGATCCGGACAACGACAATGCGATTGCTGACCCGGAACTGTTGAAACACTGGCTGCCGGTTGACGTTTATATCGGCGGAGCCGAGCACGCGGTGCTTCATTTATTGTATGCGCGCTTCTGGCATAAAGTTTTATTTGATATCGGAGTCGTACCGACGAAAGAACCGTTCCAAAAATTGTATAACCAGGGAATGATCCTAGGTGAAGGCAATGAAAAAATGTCGAAATCCAAAGGCAATGTGGTCAACCCGGACCAGATCATCGAAAGCCACGGAGCGGATACGCTGCGCCTTTACGAAATGTTCATGGGACCGCTTGACGCATCGATCGCTTGGTCGACCAATGGACTTGAAGGGGCACGCCGCTTCCTTGACCGTGTATGGCGCCTGTTCGTCGAAGACGATGGGTTGAGTGCGAAAATTGTTGATGCGAACGACGGCAAACTGGAAAAAGTTTATCACCAGACAGTCAAAAAGGTGACGGAGGATTTCGAAGGGCTTCGATTCAATACCGCCATTTCGCAAATGATGGTCTTTATCAATGAAGGCTATAAAGCGGACGCAATTCCGAAAGAATATGTCGAAGGCTTTGTAAAACTTCTTTCGCCAATCGCGCCGCACGTGACAGAAGAATTGTGGGAGAAACTGGGCCATACAGAAACTGTCACTTACGTGGAATGGCCAGCATTCGATGAGTCGAAAATGGTCGATGATGAAGTGGAAGTTGTTGTACAGGTGAACGGCAAAGTGAGAACGAAGATTGTTGTCTCAAAAGACAGCACAAAAGAGGAATTGGAAGCGGCAGCGCTTGCGGATGAACAAATCCTAAAAGCGGCTGAAGGCAAACAGATCCGTAAAGTGATTGCGATTCCAGGGAAATTGGTAAACGTGGTTATTGCGTAAATTTTTATACCGGAGTTTCAGCTTGAGTGCTGGGGCTTCGGTTTTTTATTGGGTATATTTATTGGTTGAATTTGGAAGCTTTGAAGCTGGTTTGTCTCCGGACAGTAAAGGGTCGCTTCTGGACAGTATTTTTGATTTGCGGACAGTATTTGATCCTTTCCGGACAGTATTTTATTTCTGTGGACAGTAAATCCTTAATTTGGAAATAAACTTTGTGATTTCTGATAAATAAGCCATAAAAATAACCCTTCACAAGTTCATGCGAAGGGTTTTCACTGTTTATATTTGTTTTGCAAACTCTGCAGCGCTTCTTCCTGCCACATTTCCGGTCACCAGCGCGGAAGTGATGTTATAGCCGCCGGTGTAGCCGTGGATGTCTAGAATTTCACCGCAGAAATAAAGGCCTGGCTTTTTGCGTGAAGCCATCGTTTTCGGTTCGATTTCCTTGATGGAAACGCCGCCGCCTGTCACAAATGCTTTTTCGATTGGCTGTGTACCGGTGACGTCCATTGTAAATGCGGTAAGCTGCGCTGCCATTGCGCGCACTTTGTCGCTGGCAAGTTCAGCGCCTGTAATTGCCGGATCAATTCCCGCCCGTTGCAGAAGGAAAAGGAGCCAACGCTCTTGTGCCAAGCTTTTCCATACATTTTTCACGGATTTCTTCGGCTCATCCTTCATCATTTTGAACAGAAGCTGGAATGCGGATTCCGCATTTTCGTCCGGCATTGAATTGATGCGCATTTCAACCGGAGCACCGCCGGTTTTCTTCATTTCCTTGACGACGTACTGGCTGCATCTGAGAACAGCAGGGCCGCTCAATCCGAAATGGGTAAACAGCATATCCATCTGGTGTGTCACCAGGACTTTCCCTTTTTTATTCAGCACAGAAACAGCGACGTCCCGAAGAGCAAGTCCCTGTAAATCCCGGCTAATGATAAAGGGTTCTTTTGACAGCAGCGGTACTTCAGTTGGATAGAGATCGGTGACAGTGTGGCCCGCTTTTTCAGCCCACGGATAGCCGTCTCCCGTCGAGCCGGTCTGCGGAACAGCTTTGCCGCCGACAGCGACGACGATTGCTTTAGACGTATATTCGTCGCCGGAATGCAGCCGGACGCCCGTCACTTTGTCATCAGTCATCAATAATTTTTTCACAGGAGAATCCAGCAGTACTGTAACGCCGAGGCGGTCCATTTCACGGAACATGGCATCGGCGACATCCTGCGCCCGGTTCGAAACAGGGAACATGCGGCCATGGTCTTCTTCTTTCAGAGCCACACCGAGCCCTTCAAAAAAGGAGATGATGTCTTCATTATTGAACACGGAAAACGGACTGTGGAGAAATCTTCCGTTCCCGGGAATATTTTTCACAATTTCGTCAAGAGGCAAACGGTTGGTGACATTGCAGCGGCCTCCGCCTGATATAATCAGCTTTTTCCCAAGCTTTTTGCCTTTTTCAATCAATAGAACTTTTTGGTTGCGTGAAGCTGCGGCGATCGAAGCCATCAATCCTGAGGGACCCCCGCCGATGATTATAACGTCATACATATAAGAAGAACTCGCTTTCGTTTTTAGTGTGCAGTTTTCAGCGCCCAGCATATGCTTTTCGGAGCTAAACGGCCATTTCCGCTTTAAGATTGTCCAGACTCCAATGGCCAGCTCCTCGAGTCGCTTCGGTCTTGCCAGTAATGGCAAAATGACGCCATTACTTACAAGCCCTCCAGCGCTTGTCGGAGTTAAACGGCCATTTTCGCTTTTCTTTAGTATACACGATGCTTCAAAATCCGTTGAGTATTTCCATTTATAAGTGTAAACTATCGTGTAGATTGTTTTTTTTATCAAGAATTAGTCAGGAAGTGCAAAATGTCAACGTTAATTAAAGGAACCGCCATTTTGACTTTGGGCCTGTTTTTGTCCAAAGTGCTGGGCGTCATCTATATCATTCCATTTTACAGCTTGGTCGGGGAAGAAAATATCGGACTTTACCAATACGCCTACATACCTTATAACCTGATGCTGGCAGTCGCCATATCCGGTGCGCCGCTTGCTTTCTCGAAGTTTGTGGCGAAATACAACAGTCTCGGAGATTATGAGACCGGCAGAAGATTGCTGCGCTCGGGTATTTTGACAATGATGGTCACTGGTTTTCTTGGATTCCTGTTAATGTATGCTCTGGCGGAACCGCTTGCCCGGATGACAATTTCAGAAAAAGAGGAAATCTATTCACTCGAAGATGTGACATCTGCCATCAAATGGGTCAGTTTTGCCTTGATTGTCGTGCCATTCATGAGTTTATGGAGAGGTTTTTTCCAAGGCTATAATTATATGATGCCTACCGCAGTTTCACAATTGATTGAACAGCTTGTACGCATCATTTTCCTGCTCGGTAGTGCCTATATAATTATCGAAGTAATTGGCGGATCAGCGAAAACAGCCATCCAGTTCGCCGTGTTATCAGCGGCAGTCGGGGCGGTTGGCGGAGTGTTGGTTCTGTTCTACTATTGGAAAAAGAAAAAGCCTGAATATAATGAGCTGCGCCAAAACTCAATTCAATCTTATGACGTAGGGCTGCGGGACATGTACCGGGAAATTCTTTCATATGCCCTGCCAATCGTGTTTTTAGGAGTGGCGAATCCGTTATTCCAGTTCGTCGACCTGTTGACCTTTAACCGTGCAATGGATGCAGCGGGCAATATACCGGAAACAGACTTGTTGGGAATACTAAACCTGACAGCGCATAAATTGGTGCTGATACCGGTAATGCTAGCTACCGGATTTTCAATGGCTCTGATACCGTTGATCACCAAATACTTTACGTTGAACGAACATAAATCATTAACAAGAACACTGGATCAATCATTCCAGATGATCATCTTTCTGACATTGCCGGCAGTTGTCGGTATGACGTTATTGTCAGATGAGCTTTACCATATCTTTTACGAACAAAGTGAAATCGGATCGGAAATTCTTTCCCATTATTTGCCGGCAGCAATCCTTTTTGCTTTATTCCCGGTAACTGCATCAATACTGCAGGGAATCAATCAACAGAAATGGATTGTCTTGAATCTAATGATAGGTTTATTGCTTAAATTGTCCTTGAATATACCGCTTATTAAAGTGTTTGAAACGGACGGGGCAATTGCCGCCACAATCATCGGCTACTCAGTAGCCATTGCCATGAATATCGGTGTCATTATGGTAACGATGAATTACCGGTCTTCAATGGTAGTGCGCCGGATCATGCTGATCCTGTTAATGAATGTGGTAATGGCAGCCGTTGTATTATTAACATTGGCGGGCCTTGATCTCTTCATCGGTATGGATACTAAGATTCAGTCGATTATCCGAATGCTGATTGTCGGAGGAATAGGTGGAGCTGTTTATGGGTTTATCTCGCTGCGCACCGGCATTGCCCAGAAAATATTCGGCGAGCGACTTACGAAATATACACGCAAATTCGGTTTTTAGGAGGCCCACATGCGAATAGATAAATTTTTATCAAATATGGGTTTCGGTTCTCGAAAAGATGTAAAAGTTCTTTTGAAGTCGAAGGCGGTGGAAGTGAACGGCGAAGTGGTGCGGGATGCAAAACAGCATGTCGACGAAGTGGCTGACCTTATCACCGTTGCGGGTGAAAAAGTGGACTATGCAGAATTCATCTATCTGATGATGAATAAACCGCCTGGTGTCATATCCGCGACTGAAGACAAATACGACCAAACTGTCATTGATATGCTCGGCGACGAAGAACGCCATTTTGAACCGTTCCCGGTAGGACGGCTCGATAAAGATACAGAAGGTTTGCTGTTGCTCACAAACGATGGCAAATTGGCGCATGAATTGCTGTCGCCGAAAAAACATGTGGCGAAGACTTATTATGCGCGGATTGATGGCGTTGTTACTGAAGCAGATGGTGAGGCTTTCCGGAATGGTGTAATTTTGGATGATGGCTATCAGACGAAAGAGGCTTTTTTAAGAATCCTGAAGAGCGGTGTTGAGTCGGAGATTGAACTGACAATTACGGAAGGGAAGTTCCATCAGGTGAAGCGCATGTTTGAAAGTGTCGGAAAAACTGTGGTTTACCTGAAACGCCTGTCGATGGGCTCGTTGGAACTGGATCCGGATCTTGAACTCGGTGAGTACCGTTATCTGACGGAAGAAGAGCTAATTGGATTGAAAGAGAAAAAATGACCGCCAAAGTTGGCGGTCATTTTTTCGTTGCAGGACTATTTTCAGGTGTCCAGACTCCAGCGGCCCAGCTCTTCGGGTCATAAGCCAGCTCAGCTGCATGGCAAAGGACGCCATTTCGCTGATCTGTCTTATGCCTTTCAGAGCTTAACGGGCGTCGTCGCTTTTCTAGTGTCCAGACTCCGGCGGCCCAGCTCTTCGGGTCATAAGCCACTTTGGCTGTGCGGCTGAAGACACGCCGCTTCGCCAAATCGTCTTATGCCTTTCAGAGCTTAGCGGGCACCGTCGCTTTTCGTTCTAAGATGTCATCTTCACTTTTTTCTGCGTCGTTGTCCATTTGCCCCGACTTGGACTTGTCACCAAATCGTTAAAGGCTAACACATTCAAATCTCTTTGAATGGTGCGAGGAGTGATGCCGAATTCATCGACTAAATCTTGCGTAGTTACAGTCCCGTTTTCGAGGATGTACTTATACATATCTTTAATTCGAATTAGCATGCGATCCGTAGTAGGTTTCATAAAAGAGAACCACTCCTTCATCTTTTTTCCCGTTGGCAAAGACTAGCGGACGAGTTGCCGGGGTATACCCAGCCGGTTTCTGGCAAGTGTTTGAGACATCCTCCTAAAAAATTATCTGCCAGTCTAATTTATCTGACAATTTGATTATATCGAAAAAGTGTTTTAATATCCATGTTTTTATTTTAATTTACTTAAATTAACAAATAACTTACATATCATCATTCATCAGAATTCATAAAAAATATAACCGGAAATTCTTTTATTAAATCTAAAAAGGTGTACAATGGTCTTAATAAAAGCGGGGTGTTTAGATGGATTGGCAGCTGGAAGCGGAAAAAAGACAGGAAAGCATGCTGAGGGAATTGCAGGAACTGATTGCAATCCCGAGTATTCTAGGTGACGATGCAACACAGGATGCACCTTTTGGCAAAGAAGTAAAAAGGGCATTGGACTGGTTTTTGGAGAAAGGCCGCGAAAATGGCTACGAAGTAAAGAATGTCGACAATATTGCTGGACATCTGGAAATCGGAGCAGGTGAAGAACTGCTGGGGATTCTCGGACATGTTGATGTGGTTCCGACCGGTGAAGGGTGGACAAAAGATCCTTTCGGCGGTGTGATTGAAGATGGTAAATTATTCGGCCGCGGTGCAATCGATGATAAAGGGCCAACGATTGCAGCCTGGACTGCTTTGAATATGGTCAAAGCCGCAGGTTGTGAGTTCAATAAACGCGTAAGGCTTATTATCGGAACAGATGAGGAAAGCGGCTTCCGCTGTGTAGAAAATTACTTTCAAAAAGAAGAAATGCCGACAATGGCATTTGCGCCGGATGCGGATTTTCCAATCATAAATGCGGAAAAGGGAATTGCGGCTTTGGTTTTCTCACAGGTTTATTCCGGTAAGGAAGATCAATTGATTACGTTTAAATCCGGTGATCGGACGAATATGGTACCGGATTTGGCCCGAGCAACGGTACAAGGAAGTCTGGCTGACTGGAAAAGTGAATTTGAAAAGTTCACATCTGAATACGATTTGCCATTTACAGCTGTGGAAGAAGATGGGGAAGTCATATTGACGGTCCACGGGAAAGCTGCACACGCAATGGAGCCGAACGATGGCATCAATGCTGGGGTAATGCTCGCATTGTTCCTTAAAGAACACCTTACGGGTGACGGCCAGGTATTCACTGAATTTATTGCAGATAAGTTTTACGGCGATTCAAGAGGCAATGCGTTCGGACTTGCTTTCGCGGATGAAGCTTCTGGCGATACGACATTCAATGCAGGAATTATGCGTTTTGAAGGAGCCAAAGGGGGAACAGTAGAAGTAAGTATGCGCTATTCAATTTCCTATCCGTTCGATGACAAGATGGCTGATTTTCAGGTGGAAGGTTTTTCAATGAACATCCATTCCAATTCAAAACCTCATTATGTTGATGAAAATGACCCGTTTATCAAAACGCTGCAGGATGCCTATGAAAAGCAGACCGGCGACAAGGCGGAGCTTTTGGCTATCGGAGGCGGCACATATGCCAGGGTAATGGATAAAGGTGTCGCATTCGGTATGCTGTTCCCCGGAGAGAAAGATGTCGCCCATCAGCTGGATGAATTCGTGGATATTAACAACCTGACAAAAGCGGTTGCGATATATGCGGAGGCAATTTATCAGCTGGCGTGCAATAAAAAAGAATGAACGAGTGATTTTCAACCGGAAAATAATTAATTGATCTATCACAAAAACTACTAACAGAAGCGAAAGAGGGATGGATATGGAATGGATTTTACACAACGATGAGTTTATTCAGGAAGATGAGCTGAAGATATCAAAAGAGGACCGCGGGTATCAATTCGGCGACGGGATCTACGAAGTAATCCGTGTTTATAGTGGAGAACTTTATACGGCTAAAGAACATATCGACCGCTTTTATGCGAGTGCTGAAAAAGTGAAGATTGTCGTTCCCTATACAAAAGACGTTTTCCATAAATTGATGTACGACCTTGTTGAGAAAAATGAAATCAATAACGGACAAGTGTATGTTCAGATCACTCGTGGGTCATACGTACGCCAGCATCAATTTCCAGCAGACAGCTCGCCGGTCCTAGTGGGCTACACTAAAACAGTTGAGCGACCGCTGGAATTGATGAGAAACGGTGCACATGCAAAATTCATCGAAGACATGCGCTGGCTCAGATGTGATATCAAGAGCCTCAACCTGCTCGGCAATGTGCTTGCCAAACAGGAAGCTTATGAAAATGGCTGCTACGAAGCCGTTCTTCACCGCGGTGAAATCATTACGGAAGGTTCATCTTCCAATATGTACGGGATTAAAGACGGCGTTCTTTATACTCATCCTGCCACAAACCTGATATTGGACGGCATTACAAGAAAAACAATTCTTGGTCTATGCGAAGAATTGGGAATTACTGTCCAGGAAACGCCGATGACAAAAGTACAGGCGCTTAAGATGGATGAGTTTTTTATGTCATCAACAACGGCTGAAATCATCCCACTGACTGAAATTGACGGGTTCCAAATTGGAAATGGAGCACGAGGCCCGTTGACTGAAAAACTTCAAAAGGCTTTTGAAGCCAAATTAAACCTGGGTGTGGAAGTACAGTAATCATATTTACGAGAACAGTGGCCGGCAATAGCTGGGCGCTGTTTTTTTGCTTTCAGATAAAAAGCAGCTTAAATCAGTAAAAATCATACTGACCGTTAATAAGAGATAAATGGTAAACTGATAAGAGGTGATGCAGATGGATAATCATTATTTTATTGGGATAAAAATACCTTTGCCGACAGCTCGTTCTCTTGTGGAACAGCGGGATTCCTGGAACTTGTCCAGCCACAAACGGCTGCCTGTGGCAGAAGATCTTCATATTACACTGCTGTTTATCGGCGGTGATCCTCATGGTGAAATCGGTGAAGTGGCTAAAGCTTTGGAGGAAGTTGAGCATGAACCCTTTACTGTGGATATTACAGGAACAGGGTACTTCGGCAAAAAAGAACGGCCGAGAGTGGTATATGCGGCAACAAAAGAAAATGATTCACTGAACAGATTGCAGCGTAAGATAAAAGACACCCTTAAGGGATTCCAATTGAGCCCGGACAACAAACCGTTTGTTCCACATATAACGTTGGCGAATAAATGGGCGGCCAGAGAGCCGTGGAATGATATCCCGGAACTTGACACAGAGCGGTTTGAAGCAGATGAGTTCACATTGTTCCGGATTGAACCGGCCCAAACACCGCGCTATATTGCTGTACAAACTTATAAATTGAAGGATGGCGTATGATTGCGCCAATGGGCAGGGACAAATGAGGACTATATTCGTAATTAATCCGGTTGCCGGCAACGGCAATGCCATGAAAAAATGGCTAAAATTCAAAGAAACGATTGAATTTCCGTTCGAATTGGCGGTCAGCCGTTATAGCGGGCATGCCACCGAACTGGTGAGCGAATTGCAGCATTCACCGGATCCGGTCCTGGTAATCGGCTTTGGCGGAGACGGCACTTTAAGAGAAGTGATTGCCGGTGCGGCAGGTGCACTGCAAGTAATTGTCGGTTCCATTGCAGCGGGATCAGGAAACGATTTTAGCCGCGGTTTTCATTCCTTTGAAGATGCCGAAGAAATTGCTGCTTTTGTTAAGAATCCTGTGAGCAGCAGAAAAGATCTTGGCGAATTCATTGACGACAGGCCATATTATTTTGTCAGCAGCACAGGCATCGGCTTTGACGCGGAAATTTCAGTAAAAGTCAATCGCTCAAGGGTCAAGCAATGGCTCAATAAAATCGGTATGGGCAAACTGGTTTATTTGGTGTATGTCATCATCACTTTGCTGAGATTCCGGCTGTTCCGGCTCACTGTCGAACAGGATGGAGAAACGGTCCATTACGATAAAGTCTGGTTTGCCACGGTCTGCAATCAGCCTTACTTTGGAGGCGGCATGAAAATCTCGCCGCATTCTGTGCCGGATGATGGCATATTGGAGCTAACGGTTGTCAACCGCCTTTCCCGATTGAAACTGCTGCTGGTTTTTGGTACGGTATTCAGCGGGAAGCATCTGCGTTTCAAGGAAGTCCACCAGCTGAAAAATTCGAGGTTTTCGTTGACAGCTGATCAGCCGGTATTCCGCCATGTAGACGGCGACGGTGCCGGCCGTACGCCCGAAAATCGCAGCACCAGCTATTCAGTCAGTGCTAGAGACTGGCATTCTGTAAATAAAAGATAGAAAGAGGAAGAAAAAATGAGAGCAAGATATAAACCATGGGCAGCAGAATTGATCGAAGCCCATCCGGAAATTGTAATTCCGGAACCGCAAAAACTGAAAGGCAAATGGAAAGAGGAGTTCGGCAACTCGAATCCGCTGCATATTGAAGCTGGGAGCGGCAAAGGCCGTTTCATCACTGGAATGGCTATGGCAAATCCTAAAATCAATTACATCGGCATCGAGTTATTCGACAGCGTGATTGTTACGGCGCTTCAAACGGTGCTCGAGCAGGAAGAAGGCATTCCAAATCTTCGGCTATTGCGTGTAAATGCACAGGAAATGGAAAGCTTTTTTGAAAAAAATGAAGTTGACCGCCTGTATTTGAACTTCTCCGATCCATGGCCGAAGACGCGCCACGCAAAACGGAGACTGACGCATGAATCATTCTTGAAATTATATGAAACGGTGCTGCCAAAGAATGGGGAAATCCATTTTAAGACAGACAACCGCGGACTTTTCGAGTATTCGCTGACGAGCATCTCGGAATACGGCATGCTGCTGAAGGATGTTTCGTTGGATCTGCATGCCAATGAACCGGAATGGAACATCATGACGGAATACGAAGAGAAGTTCATGAAAAAAGGCCAGCCGATTTACCGGATGGAAGCACAATACAATTCTTAATTCGTAAGCTGAAGGGGATGGGATGATGGAGAAATTTGATTTTCACGACATGAAGTTGACTTGGCTCGATGGGGGTACTACGAATCTGGATGGCGGCACAATGTTCGGCGTAGTGCCGAAAGTGGTCTGGTCGAAGAAATATCCTGTGGATGAGAAAAACAATATCGAGCTGCCGACGCATCCGATGCTGATTCAATTCGATGGCCATAATATTTTGGTGGACAGCGGACTGGGCGACGGTAAATTGACCGACCGCCAGATTCGCAATCTTGGAGTATCTTCCGAGTCTTCATTGAATAAGAATTTGGAAGAACTCGGGTTGTCTGCTGCTGACATCGATACGGTTCTGATGACGCATCTGCACGGTGATCATGCGGCCGGCTTGACTGATAAGCAGGGAGAAGAATACGTTTCTTCATTCCCGAATGCGAAAATTTATGTTTCAGCAGTCGAATGGAATGAAATGAAGAATCCGAATATCCGCTCCCGCAACACGTACTGGAAAGAAAATTGGGAGCCGGTCCAGCATCAGGTGGAAACATTTGAAGATGAGTTGACGCTGTTCGGCGCAATCACAATGATCCACACAGGCGGCCATTCAAACGGCCATGCTGTCATCAAGCTGGAAAGTGGCGGGGAAACGATCCTTCATATGGGCGACATCATGCCGACTCATGCCCACCAAAATCCGCTTTGGGTATTGGCATATGATGACTATCCGATGGATTCGATTTATGCAAAAGAACGTTTGATGAAAGAGGCTTTGGAGAACGGATATTATTTCTCGTTCTATCACGACGCTTACTACCGTCTGCTGAAATGGAGCAAGGATGGTAAAGAGATCGTCGAGTCGCTGCAATATAAAGAGAAGAATATCTGATTTTGTGGAAGGCACCGCTTTGGCGGTGCTTTTTTTTATGGGGATTGCGGCAACCGCAACTAAATTGGATCTAGCCGCAACTAATTTGTGTTTAACCGCAACTAAAGTGATTCCAACCGCAACTAAATGATGAAATCGCGCAACTGAAAATAAAATAATGGAAAATATTTCTTTTATTTGAGCTGATTTATATCTAACCGCACCCCAAGTCGGTCTAACCGCACCTCAAATGCTTTAACCCGCACCCCAAAGTGCTCAACCCGAACCTCAAACACTTCAACCCGCACCTCAAATCCACAGCTAACAAATTACTTATATTCCCAATTGAAAAAGACTCCTAAAAAAGAGAGCCACACTATATTTTCACTCACATTTATAAAAACCTGCCAATAGCATCTTCACAACCCAAAATGCTCTTTAATCATGCCAGCGACTCTATCCGGACTGACACCTGAATTATTCAGCCGCAAATAATGGTCAGCCTGAATTTCGTTTTCAAAGGAATTCAACCGGTAGATTTTATTGGAATTCACCATTTCCTTTTCGGAGGAAGCAGTGTCCCTTTTTGTCGGCTTATGTACGAGGCGGTTGGAGGTTTTATTTCTTATGAGCCTTTCATCCAGGTCTGCCTCGAGTTCGACAAAGTAGATTTCCGCGCCTTGGTCCTGGAAAATTGCGCAAGTCCTGTTGACGAAATCCCAGTCTTCCTGCTGGTCGAAAGCCCATACGTATGTAAAGATCATGCCGTACCGTTTGCTCTTGGCAAAGGTGCTGAATATTTCCTTCCGGAACAGGGTGGAGAGTTTCCACATTTCAGGTTCAAAGCCGAAAAACGGTTCCAGCAAATCGATGGTCATGTGATTGTGCAGCAATTTCAAATCAGTTATTTTCGACAACTCCTGGCCGACAGTCATTTTGCCGACCGCCTGTGGACCGAACAGCAGAACAAATTTCATCTTCATTCACCTGGACTTTCACTGAATTTTTATGGAAATAAAAACTGCAGGAACGCGGAAATTCTCGCGTAGGCCTGCAGATGGAAACGTTCGTGTGAATTTTAAACTTTTGAGACTTCTACAACGGCGCCGGTAAATGCGTCCGCCATGAATTCGAATTGCTCGAGCTCATCGTCGCGGTGGCGAGTGATGCCGCCTTTGTAGACATCCGTCGTAACTGCGTGCTGCGTATAAGGTTCTGTTTTCATGTAGATCCATGAACCGTCAATCGGACCTTCTTCTTTAAACGAATTCTTCACTTGCTTCAATACTTCATCTGCCGGGTAAAGCTTCTGGTTGCGGTCAACCAATTCTTTGACGACAAATGTTGCAGCTACTCCTGTAGCGAAGCCGATCAATAAATCACGATTTTTCAATTAGATCCCTCCTATACTTACTGGCTAAATTGTACCATAACTAATAATTAAACGAGAAATGAAAGCAACGTCTTCATTTCCTTCCTTTCGTTTTTCGAAATAAAAAAGTGGAAATAAACTGAAAAAAGCTCTAAACTGGTTAAAGGCATTTCATTTAGGAGGAAGTTGTATCATGAATAATGAAACGAGAGAGTTATTTAAAACATTAACAGAGTTACCGGGCGCGCCCGGTAACGAACATGCTGTCCGCAAATTCATGAAGAAAGAATTGGGTGCAGTGTCCGATGAATTGATACAGGATAATCTCGGCAGTATCTTCGGAGTCAAGCACGGGGAACAGGACGGACCGCGCATCATGGTGGCCGGACATATGGATGAAGTAGGCTTTATGGTTACACAAATTACTGATAATGGCATGATCCGCTTTCAACCGCTTGGCGGCTGGTGGAACCAGGTAATGCTGGCGACACGAGTGGAAATCATCGCTGGAGATAAAGTGATACCTGGTGTAATCGGTTCGATCCCGCCGCATTTATTGAGTGAAGAGCTGCGCAGCAAACCGATGGATATCAAGAATATGCTGATTGATATCGGTGCTGACGATAGAGAAGATGCGTTGTCGTTCGGCGTCCGCCCGGGACAGCAGATCATTCCCTACAGCCCGTTCACCGCAATGGCCAATGATAAAAAAATCATGGCGAAAGCATGGGATAACCGCTACGGCTGCGGTTTGGCCATCGAGCTATTGCGTGAATTGAAAGATGAAAAACTGCCGAACGAATTGTTTTCAGGCGCGACGGTTATGGAAGAAGTCGGTCTGCGCGGCTCACAGACGGCTGCAAACATGATCAATCCGGATATTTTCTTTGCGCTTGATGCAAGCCCGGCGAATGACGCCGACGGCAACAAAAATGAGTTTGGCCAATTAGGCAAGGGGACGCTCCTGCGCATTCTCGATAAAAGTATGGTTACACACCGCGGCATGAGAGAATTTGTTCTGGACACAGCTGAATCGAATAACATCCCGTACCAGTATTTCATTTCACAAGGCGGAACGGATGCGGGACGCGTGCATACGGCAAACGAAGGAGTTCCAAGTTCCGTAATCGGAATTTGCTCCCGTTATATCCATACGTCATCGTCAATCATCCATACAGATGATTACGCTGCGGCGAAGGAATTATTGGTCAAGCTGGTAAAATCGGCTGACCGGACTACAGTGGAAACGATTAAAAATAACGCCTAAAAAGTGCCCTCGGGCACTTTTTTTTATAGAAAGGAACAATGCAGATGGATAACTTGAAAATTGCTGTTGCATCAAAAAATCAGGCGAAAATCAGAGCTGTCAGTGAGTGCCTTGGCGAACTGGGTATTCAACACGAAATTACAGCTGTCGAAACGGATTCAGGTGTTTCTGCTCAGCCGTTCTCAATGGAGGAAACGCGCCAGGGTGCGGTTAACCGCGCAGTATCAGCGATTGAGGGGCCGTTTGATTGTGCTGTCGGACTTGAAGGCGGCGTATATGAGATTGAAGGTGAACTTTACCTTTGCAATTGGGGAGCACTGGCGACCGCAGATGGGAAAGTATACACTGCCGGCGGCGCACAGGTTCCTTTACCTGAAGAAATTGGACAGAAATTAAAAGAAGGATTGGAACTTGGTCCAGTGATGGACGACTACGCCAATGAAACAGGCATCCGCCACGATAAAGGAGCAATCGGAATCCTGACAGCAGGGCTGATGAACCGCGGGGATATGTTCGGACATATCGTAAAATTGCTTATCGGACAATACCAGCTGGGCAGCGGTTGAGTTGCAAGTGGCTGGAAACATCTTTAAAATAGAAATCAGCAAAGCAGGGGAGGAAGACGCGTGAAACGGTCAGTTTTAATCACAGGAACTGTGCTATCCCTTTTTTTATTGGCAGGGTGCATGGCGACTCCTGAAGAAAGAGTGGCAGAAGGGCTGGCGGAAACCCGCACGGCTTTTGAAAAAGAGCCGACGGAAACCAATGAAACCGCGGGCCAGACAGAACTTTATCTGCCTGGCGGCTACGATATAGAGGAGCCTTCTGACGAACATAATATAATCATAACCAAAGGAAGCGATTCCTACGTTTTGTTTATTAACCCGAACGAAGCGGCTGACAGCAAATTTTTCTATGACCTGCAGAAAGCGGATGCTGAATTGGAATGGATCGCTGATGAAACATTTGAGCAGAATGGCCGTTTTGGATTTACAACACTGAGAGCGATTGCTGAAGACCGGATCGAAGTGGTCGTCAGTGCGGGCGGTGTTAAAATGACAACCATTTCCGAAGAATCGGATGTCCCCGCCAATATGGAATGGATGATGAAAACAGCGCGCTCCATTGAATAGGAAAACTGAGGAGAAGAGATTATGAAAAAACTGCAATCGATTGAAGAGTTTAACGAATACAAAAATTGCGATGGCACGGTATTTATGTTTACAGCGGGATGGTGTCCTGATTGCCGAGTCATCGACCCGGTCATGCCTGACGTGGAAGAGTCGTTCGAACAATTCGACTTTGTATCAGTTGACCGTGACGAATTCATCGACCTCTGCGCCCAACTGGATGTATACGGAATACCGAGTTTCCTGGCTTTCAGCGACGGAAAAGAATTAGGCCGTTTTGTCAGCCGGGACCGCAAAACACAAGAGGAAATTGAATCCTTTATAGCAGGATTGTCCAAATAATATCAAGACGGTTCGCCTGTGAAGGTCGGACCGTTTATTTTTGACAGAGAGGAAGAGTGATATGAATTCAACCCAACTATTTAATCTCTTAAGAGAACGTTTGCCGAGCCGTGATTTGGAATGGCGTTATGACCGTGAAAATAATACAGCGAACATCCGCCACATTAAAGTAGGTAAAGGACTGACGCTCGATCTTCCGAAAATCACCAGCCGCTATGAAACAACAGGCGAAGAAGCATTAACTGAAATCATTTATACAATCAATGAAACCTTTAATGCAATGGAACGAGAGGCGGAAGGGAATCTGCCGGGGGGAGAACATATCTATCCGGTAATCCGTTCGACCTCTTTTCCTGTAGAATCCAACGAAGGAAACCGCTTTATCACAACAGAGCACACAGCTGAAACCCGGATATATTATGCGCTTGATACCGGGGCAGCCTATCGCTTAATTGATGAAAATGTGTTAAATTCATTAAGTCTGACAGAAGATCAGCTCAAGGAACTCGCAAGGTTCCAGGTCAAGAAGCTGAAAACTGCAGTCAAGGAAGATCACGTTGCTGGAAACGTGTTTTATTTCCTCAATGAAAATGATGGCTATGACGCATCCCGAATTTTAAACGAGACTTTCCTGAAAGAAATGAAAAAGAAAATCACCGGAGACATGACCGTTTCTGTCCCGCATCAGGATGTATTGATCATTGGCGATATCCGGAATGAATCCGGCTATGACGTGCTTGCGCAAATGGCGATGAGTTTCTTCACCAATGGCAAGGTACCGATTACGTCTCTTTCTTTCATATACGAGAACGACGAATTGGAACCGATTTTCATCCTGGCAAAAAATAGACCGGAAGAGGAGAACGATAAGAAATGAATGCATTTTACAATAAGCAGGGAATAGGCGACGTATTGCTTGTTCAGCTGCAAACAGAGAAACCGGAAAAAACACATACAGAAATGAATGGCGATGTGACACTCATCAAGGATGGGAGCGGTGCAATCGCGGGCTTTAACCTTTTTAACGCATCTCAGTACATCACGTTTCCCGAAACCGGAACAATCGATGTCTCTGAGCAGCTTGTAACAGAGCTGCAGAATGCACTGGAAAAAAACAGTGTGGATTATCTTCTTGAAGTAGACTTGTCACCGAAATTTATCGTCGGTTACGTGGCGTCAAAAGAAAAACATCCAAATGCGGATAAATTGAATGTCTGCCAGGTGGATATCGGAAGCGAAAAATTGCAGATTGTTTGCGGCGCGCCCAATGTAGATGCCGGACAAAAAGTGGTTGTTGCAAAAGTAGGGGCGGTCATGCCGTCTGGAATGATTATAAAAGACGCGGAACTTCGCGGCGTCGCATCCAGCGGGATGATTTGTTCGGCTAAGGAATTGGCTTTACCGGATGCTCCTGAGGAAAAAGGGATTTTGGTATTGAATGATGAAAATGAAATCGGATCAGCATTTGAAGTAAAGGCGTGACTTGTTATGAGCTGGGTTAAAAAAGTATGGAATCGTATGTTTGCCGATGAAGTTGAGGAAGAGGTGGAACAGGAGTACATAGCACCTGTTGAGCAGAAAAGTGCGCATGTGCCTTTTCGTTTTCCATTGATTACCGACGAGGAAAGGGAAATTTTTTTGAAAAAGGAACAAAGCGGCCAACAAGTCACGATGGCAGAAGTAAGGGAAGAACTTATCCGCCGGCCATTACAACCGGCTGAGCAGACCCTCCGCAGAGAGCCGCGCAAGGAACCGGCACCTATCCAGAGACAGGTTCCACGTCCGCCGGCCCAGCGGCAGCCTCAGATTTCAAAGCCAGTACCTGAAGCCAGAAGGCCAGAGCCGATTAAGCGCCGTTTTGAGCCGACGCAAGTTCCGTCGCCCATCCACGGATTCAATGAGCCGAAACCTGCATCAATTGAAAAACTGCTGGAACAGAAAGAACGAAAAGAAGAGTTCCAAAAAGCAATTTCTCCTGTACAGGAGAAACAGGACGAAAATGTAAAAGCCGAACAAGCGGCTGAACCAGAAACAGTTCCAACAGAAATTGCCCCAAGATCGGCAGTTACTGAAAACGCTCAAGAAGAACAGGAAGAACAGGAAGAACAGGAAGAACAGCTTTTACCTGAGACACCACAAGTCCAGGAAGAAGAGCGAAAACCTGACCCGGTTCTTGTTGAAGAACAAGATGCATCACAAGTTGAAGACCATGAATTGCCACGAGATGAGGCAGTTTCAATAGAAACTCTGCCGGAACAGCCGATAGAAGAAAGTCCAGCTGTGCCGCCAGTTAATGATGTGAAATCAGTGCCAATGGATCTGGAAGAAAAACAGCCGTTACATAAAGAGCAGCAGGAAGAAGAGAATAACGTACCTGTCAACAGCACAACAGAGAAAAAGAAAGAAAAAACTGTTCCATTCAATGTGCTGATGCTAAAATCAGACAAAGAGAAATCGAAAAAACGGAACCCTTTGCCGGTGAAACAACAACCAGACGCGATTAGCCAAAAGCCGAAGCAGGAAGCTGTTCAGGTTATTAAAGCTGAAGAGCCGGCAGCACCAGCAAGCCAGGAGCCGAATGAAACAAAACCAGTCTCTGTCTATGGCCATCCGCATAGAAACTTTCTTTTAGCACCTGAAAATGACCGCAAAGACGAAGAGTGGATGGAAGAACAAGGGGAACGCTTAACAGAAGCGCTGTCGCATTTCCAAGTGCAGGCAACCATACTGAGCATAGTTCAGGGACCCGCTGTCACTCAATTTGAATTGACTGTAGCACAAGGCGTAAAAGTCAGCAAAATCCGCAATTTGGCCGACGATCTGAAATTGGCATTGGCAGCAAAAGATATTCGGATACAGGCACCAATTCCCGGGAAAAGTTCAATCGGCATCGAGATACCCAATAGAACTTCCCGGCCGGTGAGAATTTCCGAAGTTATTGAAAGCTCACAGTTTCAGGATTCCGATTCTCCTTTGGAAGCTGCACTCGGCCTTGACCTTACCGGCAAGCCGGTGACCCTGGATTTGCGGAAGATGCCCCACGGTTTGATTGCGGGTGCAACGGGCTCAGGAAAATCAGTATGCATCAATTCAATACTTGTCAGCCTTCTTTATAAATCATCGCCGCAGGATCTGAAATTATTATTGATAGATCCAAAAATGGTGGAACTTGCACCATACAACCATATACCTCATCTGGTAAGCCCGGTAATAACGGATGTCAAAGCGGCTACCGCTTCGCTTAAGTGGGCTGTATCAGAAATGGAGCGGCGTTATCAGCTGTTTGCCCATACAGGCGTCAGGGATATCAGCCGGTACAATAAGATGGTTAAAGAAAAAGGCGACCATGCACAACATTTGCCGTATATTTTAATCGTCATTGATGAGCTTGCAGATTTAATGATGATGTCTCCTCAGGATGTAGAAGATGCAATTTGCCGCATAGCGCAGAAAGCGCGTGCGTGCGGCATCCACCTGGTCATAGCTACACAGCGGCCATCTGTGGATGTCATAACGGGATTGATCAAATCCAATATTCCGACACGAATCGCCTTTTCCGTTTCGTCTCAAGTGGACAGCCGGACAATTCTGGATTCTCAGGGAGCGGAACGTCTGCTTGGAAGAGGGGATATGCTGTATCTGGGCAATGGCATGTCTGCACCAAGCCGTATCCAGGGTACATTTGTAACTGATGAAGAAATTGAAAAAATCATTGAGCACGTCCGCAGCCAAGGTGAGCCGGAGTATTTCTTTAAGGAAGATGAATTGATCAAGCAGAATGCTTCCGGATCTGAGCAGGATGATTTGTTTGAAGAAGCCTGCAGATTTATCATGCAGCAGGGCAGTGCATCTACTTCCTTGTTGCAGCGCAAGTTCCATATCGGTTATAACCGTGCAGCCAGACTGATGGATCTTATCGAGGAGCACGGCTTCATTTCCGAGCAGAACGGCAGCAAAGCCCGATCTGTACTGATTACAGAAGATGATATGTCAGAAGTCTTCCAATAACTAGTTTCATTATTTTAAAATATCGATAATATTGTATCTGGATAAAAATATGATATAATCGAATAATTGTTTGCATCAACCGGCTATCCACTAAAATCAGATGGAATAGACTACTTTAAACTTCCACAGGAGGTTCACTAATGACAGTTTTACATTTTACCGGCATCAAAGGTTCCGGAATGAGTCCGCTGGCTCAAATAATGCATGATATGGGGAACGAAGTGCAAGGTTCGGATATTGCTAAATATTTCTTTACAGAAGAACGTTTACGGGACAGAGGCATTTCGATTCTTCCGTTCGACCCGGAAAATATAACTGCAGACATGACGATCATTGCAGGGAACGCTTTTAATGATGAGCATCCTGAACTTGTTAAGGCACGGGAAATTGGCGCTACCGTCATCCGCTACCACGAGTTCCTTGGTGATCTGATGAAGCAATACGTTTCAGTTGCCATAACAGGCGCACATGGAAAAACTTCCACTACAGGCTTGATGGCTCATGTACTGAATGGTTATAAACCGGTTTCTTATCTGATTGGGGATGGAACAGGCTACGGAATGCAGAATTCACATTTCTTCGTTGTTGAAGCGTGTGAATACCGCCGGCATTTTCTTGCCTACCATCCGGATTATGCAATAATGACGAATATCGATTTTGACCATCCGGATTATTTTGCCGGTATCGATGATGTTTTTAATGCCTTTGAGGAAATGGCGCAGCAAGTGAAGAAATGCATCATTGCCTGTGGAGATGATGAATATCTTCAGAAATTACAAGCTCCGGTGCCGATGGTATATTACGGATTCGGAGAAGAAAATGATTTCCAGGCAAGAAATATTGTGAAGACAACTGAAGGAACGACCTTTGACGTTGTGATCCGCAATGAATTCTTCTATACATTCACAATTCCGATGTTCGGCGACCATACTATCCTGAATGCGCTGGCAGTTATTTCGTTATGCCATTACGAAAATATACCGGCAGATATCATCCAACAGCAGTTCAGCGGGTACCAGGGTGTGAAACGGAGATTTTCACAAACTGATATCGGCGACCGCATTCTAATAGATGACTATGCCCATCATCCGACAGAAATCCGTGCTACCCTGCAATCTGCACGCCAAAAATTTCCTGACCGTGAAGTCATAGCTATTTTCCAGCCGCATACATTTACGCGGACGCAAACATTCCTGCAGGAATTTGCAGATTGCCTGAATGAAGCGGATCAGGTTTATTTATGCGATATCTTCGGCTCTGCCCGTGAAGAAGCGGGAACTCTGACTATCCGCGATCTGGAAGAGAAAATTACAGACAGCCGGTTGCTGCAGGTAGAAGAAGTTGCACAGTTAATCAAACATAAGGATGGAGTTTTCCTGTTCATGGGAGCAGGGGACGTTACGAAATTCAAAGAAGCTTTTGAAAATCAATTGAAGACAGAGGAAACAGTTTAACTTTCGGGTTAAACTGTTTTTTTCTGTTTTTTGCAGGTTTTTAAATTTTTTTGTAGAAGTATTGTAAGAGGACTGTGTTTACGTGCAGTTCGACTAGGGTAGAAATACTATATAACAGAATGTAAAAGGAGGAATTATGATGGATTGGCAAATACTGCTTTACATAGCCGCAATCGTGGCTGCAGTCGGATTCTTAATTCTATGCGTAGCTTTGGCAATGACATTGAATTCGCTGAAAAACACATTAAAAGAAGTTTCCGGCACAGTTGCCGGGCTTGAAAACCAGCTGCAAGGGGTGACTTTGGAAACCACGAATCTCCTGCATAAGACAAATGAACTTGCAGAAGATATCCAGGTGAAAACAGAGAAGCTTAATGGTGTTGTGGACGCTGTGAAAGGTGTCGGCAATTCAGTAACTGATCTGAATGCATCGGTAAGACGCATTACGATGTCGGTCGCTTCGCAGGCAGAACAGAATGAGGAAAAAATTGCCCAGGTAGTTCAGTGGAGCAATGTTGCCATGGGAATCCGTGACAAATGGAAAGCCCGCAAGGCTTACAGCACCCGCCAGACAGAATCATATCAGCCGGTGCCCGGACAAAAACAACTTCCGCACAATGATCAGTATTAAAAGTAAGTAACTACTAATTATAATTGGAGGAATGTAAAATGACTGGAAATAACAATGATTTCAATAACCAAAAAACTAATTACAATGATTCTCAGTACAATAAAGATTATTACTCTAACTCTGGACAAAATTATCAGCAAAGTGATTATGTGCCACAATCATATGGCATGTCGAGCCGTTACGACGATCTTTATGATTACGAAGAAGAATCAGGTTCAGGCGGTTTTCTTGCCGGTGCCCTAGTCGGAGTCGTTATCGGCGCTGCAGCAGCATTATTCCTTGCGCCTAAATCAGGTAAGGAATTCCGTGGCGACCTGAATAATCAGGTATCAACTTTAAAAGAAAAATCTCAAAGCTCAAACTCCGATTCGGACAACGAAGGCGGCGGCCTGAAGCAGCAATTGAAGGACCAGTCTTCAAAAGTCGTTGATAAAGTTAAAGGCATGAAAGGCGGATCTTCACCGATGGATGACGGAACAGCGTCTTCAGAAGGGGAAGAATCGATCGATATGCATGCTACAATCGATAACACTGTCCAAGAGTCCAATAAAGAAACGCAGTCAGCCGTCGATGACGCGTTTACGTCTACAGCCAACGCTTTAAAAGAAGCAGTAGAAGAAGTGAATGATGACCAAAAATCAGGTTCTGGCTCTGCTGCCGGCAACAGCTCGAATTCTAATCAAAACAGTGTTGGAAGCTACAACGCAGATAAGAACAAATCCGGCAACAACTCAAACAAAAACAATTCCAATTCCAATAGCAACAAAAACAACTCAACAAAATGACTTGGGAGCGGATACAATGAAAAATCTTATACGCGTACAGGATTTAGACAGTCTGAAGAAGGCAGTTGAAGGCACACAAAGCTATTGGCTTTTTAAACACAGCAGCACTTGTCCTGTTTCTGCAGCGGCCTGGAACGAGTACAATGAGTATTGCTCATTGCATCCCCAACAGACCTTCCTGTTCCTTGTTGTTCAAGAGGATAAAGAATTATCGCAGGAGATTGCAGAAATCACACAAATCAAACATGAGTCGCCTCAATTGATGCATTTTTCCAATATGCAGGTTGACTGGCACGCTTCTCACAATGATATTAAAAGCAAAGCAATGCAAGAATTTATTGCTTAGTTTAGTAAGGCCGGAGCCCAGTGCTCCGGCTTTTTACTGCCCCTTTCACTTTAGCGCGTTGAAGCGCTAAAACATTTTTCGTGACTTTCCCGAATACTTTGCATATAATAGTCCTATCATGTTAAGATAAGTCACCGATTAAAGGTGATTTATGAAAGGGGAAATTAGGATGAGCCAAACGGATTTAGAACAGCTAAGAGAACAGGTCGATGCAGTAAACCTGCAAATTCTGTCCCTGATTAATGAGAGGGCTTCAGTTATACAGGAAATCGGTAAGATCAAGGAAAAACAAGGAATGAACAGATATGATCCACTCCGTGAGCGTCATATGCTGGATTTATTAAAAGAAAACAATAACGGCCCATTGGATCAAAAAACAGTCGATCATATATTCAAGGAAATTTTCAAATCTGCGTTGGATATGCAAGAGGAAGATACACGTAAAGCGTTGCTCGTATCACGGAAGAAAAAAGCTGAAGATACGATAATCGATATTAACGGTGAAAAAATTGGGCAAGGAGAGCCATCATTCATTTTTGGGCCATGTGCAGTTGAATCCCAAGAGCAAGTGTCGATTGTAGCTGAAGCGATTGGAAATAAAGGACTTAAAATGATTCGCGGCGGTGCTTACAAACCCCGCACATCTCCGTACGATTTCCAAGGCTTAGGATTGGATGGTCTGAAAATGCTGAAAAAAGCAGCAGACCAATATAATTTGGCGGTTGTTTCTGAAATTGTTACGCCTCATCACTTAGAAGAAGCTCTTGACTATGTTGATGTTGTACAAGTCGGCGCGCGTAATATGCAGAACTTCGAATTACTGAAAGCTGTAGGCAGCATCAATAAACCTGTCCTGCTTAAACGGGGAATGGCAGCAACGATTGATGAATTCATCAACGCAGCTGAGTATATTATTGCTTCCGGCAACAGCCAGATCATTCTTTGTGAGCGCGGTATCCGCACGTACGAGAAAGCGACGCGCAATACGCTGGATATTTCAGCAGTGCCGATTCTTAAACAGGAAACACATTTACCGGTATTTGTGGATGTTACCCATTCCACGGGACGCCGCGACCTTCTGTTGCCGGCTGCTAAAGCAGCAATCGCCATTGGTGCAGATGGTGTAATGGCTGAAGTCCATCCGGACCCGGCTGTAGCTTTGTCAGATGCACAGCAACAAATGAATCTTCCGCAATTCGACGAATACTACGATTCGCTGATGAAATTCATGAAGCAATATGAAATGAAAATGTAATGCCAAAAAGCCGGGCGTAACCCCGGCTTTTATTTATTTTAGTTGATATACATAAACTTATTGTCGTATGATTGAAGAAAAGGGAAGAGGGCGCTTACATGACCGTAACAATTTATGATGTGGCAAGGGAAGCGAACGTTTCCATGGCAACCGTATCACGTGTGGTAAATGGAAACCAAAACGTAAAACCGGCCACAAGAAAAAAAGTGTTGAAAGTAATTGAAGAACTTGGCTATCGCCCGAATGCAGTTGCACGGGGACTTGCCAGCAAAAAGACCACCACGGTCGGTGTCATCATCCCGGATATTTCCAATAGCACCTATGCAGAACTTGCACGGGGGATTGAAGATATAGCAACGATGTACCGCTATAATATTATTCTTTCCAATTCAGACCAAAATGAAAACAAGGAATTGCAGCTTCTTGAAACAATGCTCGGCAAACAAGTTGATGGAATTGTTTTCATGAGTGATGTCATCACTCCTGAATTGCTCCATGAATTGGAACGCTCGCCGACACCGATTGTCCTTGCAGGATCGGTTGAAGAGACTGGGAAAATTGCATCAGTCAATATCGATTATTACGGGGCAGCCTACGAAGCTGTGAAAAAATTGATTGATAATGGCCACAAGAGCATTGCATTTGTTTCCGGACCGTTAACCTCCAAGATTAACAGGGATTATAAGATGAAGGCTTACCGCGAAGCATTGGAAGACGCTGGGATCGAATTCAAGCCGGAACTTGTGGTTGAATGCAACAATTCCTATGATGAAGGAATGGAAGCAGTGGTCGAACTGAAACCATATAAACCGACTGCTTATTTTGTGAGCAATGATGAGATGTCCATCGGCGTTATTCATCAGGTGGAAGAAGAAGGACAGCAGATTCCACAGGAAGTTGAAATCATCAGTTATGAGAACTCCAAATTAGCACGTATGGCGCGTCCGATGCTAAGTTCGGTGGCATTGCCATTATATGATATCGGCGCGGTATCTATGCGGTTATTGACGAAATATATGAATAAAGAAGAAATCGATGAAAATCAGGTTATTTTACCTTACCGCATCGAAGAACGTCAATCCACTAAAAATAATGCTTAATAATTTCTCAGCAATATAAAAAAGCTGCACTGGGCTATTCCAGTGCAGCTTTTTGTATTTCTTTAAAGGTTTTTCTGTGTATGGCGAATAATGTAGAGCGCTTTTTCCAGCATTTGATGATTCTTTTCGGTAATTTCTTCTTTGCGGGGGATCGCCTCATACATATTTTTAGGATCTTCCCAGGTTTCAATGAGCGAAACCGGTGATTCTGGCTGCCATTTCTTCAGCCATTGTGTTGGCAAATTCCCGGTGGGAAGGGGAATATCATTCATTTCCATCCAAAGTAAAGACCATGCACGGGGAACGACACGCCAAATATCATAGCCGCCTCCGCCAACTGCAATCCATTTCCCCCCGCAATATTCGTGTGCGAGTTCGTGCGCGATTTTAGGTATTTCACGGAAGATGTCCATTGTTCCGTATAGATGAGTCAACGGATCCAGGTAATGGGCATCAGCGCCGTTTTGAGAAAGGATTACATCAGGCTTAAAATGTTCCACGATTTCTTTCATGGCTGTACGGTAAATTTCGAGAAACGATTCGTCTTCAGTGAATGCATCTATCGGAAAGTTGAATGAAGTTCCGTATCCCTGGCCGTTTCCGCGTTCGTTTATATTGCCCGTTCCAGGGAATAGATAGCGTCCTGTTTCGTGTATTGATACGGTGCAGACATCCGGATCATCGTAGAAGCACCACTGGACGCCATCCCCGTGGTGGGCATCTGTATCGATATAAAGCACACGGGCGCCATATTTCTTCTTCAAATAGTTTATAGCGACGGAACTGTCATTATAAATACAGAAGCCGGAAGCTTTGCCCCTGAAGCCGTGATGCAGGCCGCCTCCGAGGTTCAGGGCGTGTTGCGCTTTACCTTCCATCACATAGTCGACAGCAGTCAAAGTGCCACCCACAAGGCGTGCACTGGCTTCGTGCATATTCTCGAAGATCGGCGTATCTTCCGTACCGATTCCATAACTTTCACCTGCTTCGGAAGTAATTTCCCCTTTGCTGGCTTTTTTGACGATGTCAATATAACGCTGGTCATGTGCCAGGAGCAGTTCTTCGTCAGTAGCAATTCGTGCCGGTACGATTAAATCTTCTGGAAGCGCATTCATTTCACGGAGCAGATCAATCGTGAGAATGAGCCGCTTCTGGTTGAAAGGATGAGTCTCCGAGAACTTATAGCCCAATTGATCTTCCGAGTAAATGAAAACAGCATGTTTTATTCGTTGATTTGCGGCATATTTGGCCATAAGACATCAAAACCTTCTTTACGTAAGTCATTAATAAGGGCGAGGGGATTCATCGTCTGAATACGGAATACAAGAATCTTGTTTTCCTTTTTTTCTCTATCCGGATAAACAAGCACACTGAGCACGTTGATATTGTGCTGGTAGAAAATCTTTGAAACTTCGAGCAGCACGCCTGAACGGTCCTGTACACGTATTTCAATTTGAGATCCGGGCTGGTGGGTGCCTGTCAATTCAATGAAAGTATAAAGAAGATCTGTTTCAGTGATAAAACCGGCTAATTTTCCGCCGCTTACCACCGGCAGGCAGCCGATTTGCTGTTCATAGAAGACCATCGCAATTTCCTCGACGGAATCCATTGGATGGGCTATCACGGGATTTCGGGTCATGATTTCCTCAACTGTTTTCTCAAAGGGTGCTCCTTTGGGGGAGACTGTAAAGCGGGAAGGGAGCGCGTCTTTCAAATCACGGTCGGATACGACGCCTACAACCTTTCCATCATCGATAACCGGTGCATGCCGGATTCTTTCTTCTTCAAATAAATCAATGACATCCTGAACAGTCTGCTTGGGATTCAATGAATGGACTTCGATTTTCATGATTTCTTCCAATAGCATCTCTAACAGCCCCTTTGTGATTAGTACATATATCTATGTTTAAAACGCAATTGATCAAATTTTTGTATCGATTCCTGGTCAACGCGTTTTCCGATTTTAGCCATAAGGCAATTTGCTGGATGTGAACTGATTTCAGGTTCATCTGTCGCGTAGTATTCAAGACCGCCGGCCTGCATCATTTTCTCCATGATTTTTCGGTACTCCCAAACATTGAGGCCAGTGCCTTTCAAATCCCAATGCCAGTAGTATTCAGTTGTTATGACAATGAAATCTTCAAATGCATCGTCCATCATCGACGTTTTCAGCAGCGCCTTGCCGACACCGCTGCCTCTGAATTTTGGAATCACTTCGATTGCACCAAGTTCAATCAGATTTTCCATATTTCCTTCCGACCAGCGCTCAAGCGGGTCAGGATATAAAAAGGTGGCATAACCGACAATCATGTTATTGTCACGGGCAATAAGTATGCGGCCTTCAGGCAAATCGGCAATACCAATTATGGCTTCGTGCTGCTGTTTGGCTGGACGGAATGCAATCAGGTCTTCATGGAAATCCAATGACTTGAGTTCGTGTGCAGGGACCGGGCCTTCAACGACGATTCTTCCATGCTTTGTTTTTAATTCCATAGCGTTATAGGTTTTCTTGTGTTCCATCATTTCACCGCCTGTAAGTTTGCAATTAGCTTCATTATACATGAAAGATTAAGTGCTTGGCTAATTCGTTTGAAAGCGCTCTCTATTTTTTAAATAGTTAAAAAAGTTGGCAATATTTGCTTAGGCTGATGTAGAATGAAAAAGAGATAACAATAGAAAGGATGATTTGGATGAAAGTGGAAGCACTGCCGGCAGTATCAGGAGAATTCAACTTACATAATTATGAAGAGATTGCATCCGGGTTTGATTGGAAAGAGGCTGAGAAGGAATTCAGCTGGTATGAAACCGGGAAGGTCAATATGGCGCATGAAGCCATCGACCGCCATGCCGATTCCGACAGAAAGAATAAGGTGGCTCTTTATTATAAAGACCAGCATAGAAATGAATCCTATACGTTCTACGAGATGAAACGCATGACCAATCGTGCAGCAAACATGTTGAAGTCACATTCCGATTTGGAAAAAGGCGACCGCATGTTCATCTTCATGCCGCGTTCACCTGAACTTTATTTCACGATGTTCGGTGCTCTGAAAATGGGATTGATTGTAGGGCCTCTTTTTGAAGCGTTCATGGAGGGAGCCATTTATGACAGACTGGATGACAGCGATGCAAAAGCGATCATTACGACGCCGGAGCTCGTTTCACGTGTGCCATTCGACAAATTGCCGAATCTCAAGACAATTTTCCTTGTAGGAGAAAATATTGAAGAAAATGATCATACAGTAGATGTTATGAAATATTTGCCTAATAGTTCAGACCAATTTGAAGTGGAATGGCTTGATAAAGAAGATGGGCTTGTGTTGCATTATACATCCGGTTCCACTGGTAAGCCTAAAGGAGTTCTGCATGCGCAATATGCAATGGTGCAGCATCTCCAGACTGCAAGATGGGTACTCGATTTCAACGAACAGGATATTTATTGGTGTACAGCGGATCCGGGCTGGGTAACAGGAACTTCCTATGGCGTATTCGCACCGTGGCTGAATGGAACAACGACAGTGATTATTGGCGGACGATTTTCTCCGGAAGGCTGGTACCAAGCGATCGAAGATTACGGGGTAACTGTCTGGTACAGCGCACCGACCGCTTTCCGCATGCTGATGGGAGCAGGGGACGCTCTGGTAAAAGAATATAATCTTTCGACCCTGCGCCACGTACTGTCTGTCGGTGAACCTTTAAATCCTGAAGTAATCAGATGGGGCGCTCAAGTATTCGAACGCCGAATCCATGACACCTGGTGGATGACTGAAACCGGTGCTCAGGTAATCTGCAATTATCCTGCTCTGGCAATTAAACCGGGCTCTATGGGCAAACCTGTGCCAGGGATTAAAGTTGCCATTGTCGATGATCAGGGCAATGAATTGCCGGCAAACCAAATGGGGAACCTGGCAATTGAAAAAGGCTGGCCATCCATGATGCGCCAAATCTGGAACAATCCAGAGAAATATGAATCCTACTTCCTGAAAGACAAATGGTATGTTTCAGGAGATTCCGCTTATAAAGATGAAGAGGGATATTACTGGTTCCAGGGGCGTGTCGATGATGTCATCATGACTTCCGGAGAGCGTGTTGGCCCATTTGAAGTTGAAAGCAAATTACTGGAACATCCGGCGGTAGCAGAAGCCGGAGTTATCGGGAAACCGGATCCGGTCCGGGGTGAAATCATCAAAGCGTTTGTTGCACTTGTTGAAGGTTATGAACCGTCAGAAGAATTGATTCAGGATATTCAGCAATTTGTGAAAAAAGGTCTGGCTGCACATGCAGCACCACGAGAAATCGAGTTCAAGGATAAGCTTCCTAAAACGAGAAGCGGTAAGATCATGCGCCGTGTCCTCAAAGCATGGGAACTTGATCTGCCGACAGGCGATCTATCAACGATGGAAGATTAACTATGGAATAGAAAAAACGCAGCGGAGAATTTCCGCTGCGTTTTTCATTTTGAAGAAAAAGAGCCGTGCCACTAATGGCACGGCTCTTCGGTATTAGGCTGCATCATCTATATCTTCCGGTTCTTCGGGTTCAACTGGAGGATCTACTGGTTCATCCGGTGGATCTGTCGGCTCCAGTGGTTCCTCGGGTTCTTCCGGTTCTTCAGGCTCTGCAGGTGGATCTGCCGGTTCTTCCGGCTCCTCAGGCTCATCCGGCTCAGTGGCAGGAGGAGTCGCTGGAGGTGGAGCTGGTGTATCGCTAGGTTCTTCTTCAACAGGTTCCGGCGCATCGATCGATACGGCGTTGGAGTTGGAAGACTCTCTGCCGGTGATATCTACAGCCACTACATAGTAGCTGCCAGGACCTGGAACTGTAAATGAGTTGCTTTCGGATTCAGAAATGGAAGCTACCCGCGAGTTTGCACCGCCAGTATTTCTGTAGACCCGATAGCCGATTACATCATTTGAAGAAGAATTGCTCCAGCTTAGTGATCTGCCATCAAGAGTTGCCTGAACTCCTGAAGGGGCTGCTTCATCCGCATCAAAGCTTGTAGATGAAACAACATTGGAGAATCTTGAATCAGAAGGGAACAGCTTGCTTGGATCTCCGCCGAACGGTGCGAGAATCCGATCGATGAAGTCTTCGGAAACTCCGACCCCTCCACCAGAAATGAATTCTGCTGGCGTCGAGGAAAGTGCAGCATAGCGTTTACCATTAATCGTTGTGAATTTGCCGGTTGTCAGGCTGTCATCTGCTTTGCTCGGCACCATTACGTTGGCGTTGAACAGATCAGAACGGACTAGTGAGCCTGAGCAGCCGTCACTTGGCGCAAGACCGGAAATTCCGCAGAATGAACGGCTTACAACGCCTTCAGGTGCTTTAAAGGTTTCCTGTGTTCCGAAGAACTCAGGATCAACATCATATGAAGCATTCATCAATGATGCCCAAACCTGGTTGACGCGTGTTGAAGGCTGCAGGTTGCTGTTGCGCATGATATCCAGGGAGTTTTTCTCCTGATCGTAACCCAGCCATACACTCATAGTGACGTTCGGATTATAGCCAACCAGCCAGACATCACGTGTTTCCTGGGAAGTACCGGTCTTGCCGGCAAAATCAGAACTGAATTTCAATTGATTGTTTGCACGGTTAGCAGTACCCCGTTGACCGTCAAATACATCACGCATCATATCCGTAATGACATAAGAAGTTTGTGGTGTATAGACTTCTTTGGTTTCCACTTTTTGCTCGTAGACAACATTGCCTTCAGCATCTTCAATGCGGTCAATCATGGATGCTTTGGCAAAAGTTCCGCCATTTGCCAATGTTGCATAAGCATTGGCAAGTTCTTCTGTTGTTGCTTCAACTCCTGCCCCGAGAGCGGCAGTAACATTCCCGTTATCAGATTCATCGACAGCAGTTAAGCCGTTATTCATCAAGTAATCGATTGGCATCTGGTTTTGGATTTGTGCAAAAAGGCGTACAGCCGGTAAGTTTTGAGATTGCGCTAAGGCGTCACGTGCTGGCATGATGCCTTGTTCGCTTGAGGCGATAAAGTTGCTTGGTCCCCAAGGTGTGCCATCATTATCGATTATTTCAAATTTCACATCGACCACTGGGCTGCCGGCACCGATTTTGCCGTACTCGATAGCTGGAGCATAAACCAGCAAAGGTTTAGCTGTTGAGCCTATTGAGCGGTATGCCTGAGAAGCGTAGTTGAAATTGGAAATTTCATGGTCACGCCCGCCGACAAAACTTAAAATCCGGCCGGTATCATTTTCAATCGTTGTTGATCCGACCTGCACCGGCATCGGAACTTCTTCTTCCTGGCCTTCAGCATTGACGATTGTCTTTGTCAAAGTGGGGCCGTATGATTCATAAGCGTCTTTGGCTTTTTGCTGTGCTTCATACAATTCTTTATCGATACTTGAATGGATCCGGTAACCTCTTGAACGGACGGCCCGGTCAGCCAATATCTCGTATTCTTCGAATAATTTATCGTTTTCTTCCAAAGTTGCAGGGTCAATTCCAGCCTCTTCAGCCAGAATATCCATAACTATACGGGTAGCCCGTTTTTCAACTTCGGTCGTAATATGTGGGTATCTTTCGTATGAACGGGTTTCGTCCGTTCTGAAATCTTTTGTAATGTCGTAGGCAATTGCTTCATTGTATTCTTCTTCTGTAATATATTCGGTTTCAAGCATACGGAACAGAACGGTTTTCATTCGGTCGATGCCGAATTCCAAGTACTCGGGCTCTTTTACCCCGCCGCCTGAAGAATACGGTGTATAGCGGAATGGGGCTTTCGGTATTCCGGCAATGAAAGCTGCCTGTGGCAGATTCAATTCACTTGCTTCAACATTGAAAATACCGTTTGCTGCAGTTTCGATGCCGGCAATATTCGTTCCTGCTGAGTTTCTTCCATAAGGAATGATATTCAGATAAGCTTCCATGATTTCATCTTTGTCCATGAATTTCTCGAGGCGCATCGCCAGAAGAATTTCTTTTGCTTTACGTTCATAGGAAACTTCATTCGTCAAAATCTGGTTTTTAATCAATTGCTGTGTCAGCGTTGACCCGCCAGTTTGACTATCAGCGTTTGAAACATCCTGGAACAGGCCGCGGAATATCGCTTTTGGCACAATCCCATCATGCTCTTCAAAATATTCATCTTCAGTTGCCAGAACAGCGTTAATGGCGTACTCAGAAACTTCATTGAGTTTCGTTTCCTCACGCTCAAGATCGGTTCTCAGTTTACCCAAGTACTGATCATCCGAAAAGAATATTTCTGAAGTTTCCTCGTATGCATAAACTTCACCGCGCATTTCGCTTTCGGTGCGAAGCTGTTCTTCATCAACGAGAGAAGCGAAATATCCCGCTCCTACAGATGCGGCAAAAACACCGCCGACAACAAGGATGATGGCCAACAGGATTGCGAGATTCCATAAAACGCCTGTCGTGATATTCAAGCCTTTCGCCCATTTTGTCGATCTCCATTTATGGTATGTGTCTTCGGATTTCTGCTGCCAGTATTTTAATCGTTCGCGCACATTTATCTACCCCCTAAAATCTTTTTATATTATAGCATATTCTTATAATGTCCACTAAGTTATTGACAATCTGTCATAATAAAGTACACTACTAGTATATTTCAATATTAAAACGATGAAGAACCCGAAGTAGGAACTGCGATTTTTTCAAGAGAGCCGGTGGTTGGTGCAAACCGGTAAAAACGCAGCAGCTGAATTACAGGTTTGGAGTTTTCGGTTGTGCCACGGTTGGCACAAAAGAGTGGAAGGATTTTATTCCTTCAAGCTGGGTGGTACCGCGCGATTGCGTCCCTGCATGTCTGACATGCAGGGGCTTTTTTATTTGGTGCAAAAAATCCATCATATCCAAACTTGTTTTTGGGGAATTCATCCTGCTGTCCATAGTTATAAAGTAATTGTACCTGAGGAGGAAACGAAATGTCGAATGAATTATTGGAAGATCTTAAATGGAGAGGTTTATTGTATCAACAGACAGATGAAGAGGGACTTGCCGAAGTGCTGGAAAATGAGAAAATTTCCTTGTATTGCGGTGTCGATCCGACAGCAGACAGTATGCACATCGGCCACATCGTGCCTCTTTTAACATTGCGCCGTTTCCAAATGCACGGCCACAGACCAATCTTATTAGTTGGCGGCGCAACTGGAATGATCGGTGATCCATCGGGGCGCAACGAAGAACGCCAGTTGCAGACAACAGAACAGATTGACCGTAATGTGGAAGGCATCAAAGTTCAGATGCAGCAGATATTTGATTTCCAAACTGAAAATGGCGCTAAAATGGTCAATAACCGTGATTGGATAGGGGCGATGAGTGTCATCGAGTTCCTGCGGGATTACGGAAAATTGATTTCAGTAAACTACATGCTGGCAAAAGACTCTGTAGCATCACGGCTTGAGAGCGGCATCTCATTTACCGAGTTTTCCTATACCTTGATCCAGGCAATCGATTTTAATCATTTATATGATAACTACAATTGCCGCGTACAAATCGGTGGTTCTGATCAATGGGGAAATATTACTTCAGGATTGGAAGTTATCCGCAAAACCCATGATGAAGAAGCGAAAGCTTTTGGCATTACGATTCCGCTGGTAACAAAAGCGGATGGTACGAAATTCGGGAAATCTGCAGGCGGTTCCGTCTGGCTGGATGCGAAGAAAACTTCTCCATACGAGTTTTACCAGTTTTGGATCAATACCTCTGATGCGGATGTTGTAAAATACCTGAAAATCTTTACATTCATCGGCCGTGAAGAAATTGAAGCACTGGAATCTTCGGTGGAAACTGAAGCTCATCTTCGTAAAGCGCAGAAAGTCCTTGCGGAAGAAATGACGAAATTAGTCCACGGTGAATCTGCTTTGGAAGATGCACAGCGCATAACAAAAGCATTGTTCAGCGGTGACCTGAAAGCACTTTCGGCAAGTGAAATGAAAGCTGCTTTCAAAGATGTTCCTTCTATTGAGATGGAACGGGAACCGAAGTCTATAGTGGATCTTATTGTTGAGGCAGGTATTTCTCCTTCGAAGCGGCAGGCAAGAGAAGATATTACAAATGGAGCCATTTCAGTAAATGGTGAAAAAGTGACTGACCTTGAGTATGTCGTCGATGAAAAAGATCGTCTCGAAGATGCATTTGCCATTATTCGACGCGGTAAAAAGAAATACCACATGGTGCAATTTACAGCTTAATCAGTATAAGCAGAACGATTTTTCCTTCTCCTTAGACATTGGTGCTGCAGGGGTTTACTGTCAGTAATGTTTAACACTATGTTCAAAGGGTAACTTTGAAATGTGAGAGATTTTCTATTGACTTACAAATCTAAGGAGGCGTACTAATGTCAAGAGTAGTCGGATCTTATCGTTCAGAAAGAGAAGCAATTGAAGCAATCGAGGATTTAAAAAGAAGAGGGCATCGAACTGAAGACATATCGGTCCTTGGTAAAGATGAAGAAGAAACCAGAAATGTAACAGAAGAAACTGGCACGCATGCCGGCGAAGGTGCTGCAACAGGAGCAGTAACCGGTGGTGCACTTGGTGGTCTTGGCGGTGTACTTGCAGGACTGGGTGCACTCGCGATTCCGGGAATCGGGCCAATCGTAGCCGCGGGTCCTATTGTAGCTGGTTTGACCGGTGCCGCAGCAGGTGCAGGTATTGGTGGACTTGCTGGTGCGTTGATCGGTATGGGTATTCCTGAAGATGAAGCGAAGGATTATGAAAACCGCTTCAATGAAGGAGAAATTCTCGTGCTTGTGGAGGATGACACCCTCGACATTCCAGATCATAACGACCGTGATCGTTTTACGGACAATGATCCAGTAATCGGTGACGAACGTCGAACTGGCGGAATAAGAGGTTCACGAGACCTTTAAAATAAGAATTCAATTAAAAGCAACGCCACCGAATTCGGTGGCGTTGCTTTTTTGCATTATATAGAAGGAAACTTCAAAATTAGAAGCTTCTGACTTACGGACGCTTCAGGAATTCCGGAACTTCCATCGAATTGAATTGTTTCGGATGGATAAGCTTGCCCAGCTTGATTGCGCCTTCCAGCAAGCGGGGGGAAGGGCGGCAATAAAGTTCTTCCTCCATAATGTGAATTTCTGCTGCTGCCTTCATTTCTTTATAGCCGGGTCTTTTACGAACCAGCTCCGGCTTCACTTTATCCGTCATAATCCCGACCCATGCGAGCAGGATATAATCGGGGTCGCGGGATTGGACATCCTCCCAGAGGGTTTGTACATTCGCCTGGTCTTTATCATCGAATAGATTGCGGCCCCCGGTGATTTCGCTGATTTCAGTCAGCCAATTAACTTTCCCAGGAGTAAATATTGGTTTTGGCCACCATTCCCAGTAGAGTGACGGACGGCTCTCAACAGCTGAAGATCGGGATTTTATCTCATCAATTACTGCTGTGTAAGCTGCATAAGCAGTAAGTGCATCAACACCGCAGGCTTTTCCCACCGTTAATAAATCCTGCCCAATGTCTTCCAGGCTTTGTGGATCTAAAATGATATGAGGAATTTCTCTTTTTTTCAATTCCTCGATGTTTTTCTCCATGCCTGGCACACTTAATGATGCTAGCACCAAATCAGGTTCAAGTTGTTCAAGTTCATCCATACGGATTGATAAATCAGGCCCAAGTCTTGGCAAGTGGGTGACAGATTCTGGCCAATCCGAGTAATCGTCGATGCCGACCAGCATTTTTTCTGCGCCCAAAAAAGCCAGTAATTCTGTATTGCTTGGACAAATTGATATTAATCTCATTGCTGCACCTCCATTTCTTCCAGTTTATCATAAAGTCTGAAAGACTTAATCCAACAGAAAAACCCCGAACCGGAAAACCGGTTCGGGGTTTGAAATCAAAAGATTAACGTGAGTAGTACTCAACGATCAATTGCTCGTTGATTTCAGCAGACAATTCGCCGCGTTCTGGGTAGCGTACAAATGTACCTTCTTTTTTGTCAGCGTCGATTGAAACGTACTCAGGAACAAAGCTGCTTACTTCGATTGCTTCGTTGACGATGTCAAGGTTGTTTGATTTTTCACGGAAAGCGATTGTTTGTCCTGGTTTCACGCTGTAAGACGGGATGTCAAGGCGTTTACCATCAACAAGAATGTGTCCGTGGTTTACCAATTGGCGAGCCTGGCGGCGAGTGCGCGCAAGACCTAAACGGTAAACAACGTTATCAAGGCGAGCTTCAAGCAAGATCATGAAGTTTTCACCGTGTTTACCTGGCATTTTACCAGATTTGTTGAATAGCGTTTTAAATTGGCGTTCAGTTACACCAAACATGAAGCGCAATTTTTGTTTTTCCTGCAATTGCAAACCATACTCAGAAACTTTTCTGCGTTGGTTAGCACCGTGTTGACCTGGTGCGTAAGGGCGTTTTTCTAATTCTTTACCTGTACCTGAAAGGGAAATTCCCAAACGGCGGGACAGTTTCCATGCTGGACCTGTATAACGAGACATATAAGTCTCCTCCTCTATTGTTGGTTTTTAGAGTAAAATAAAAACCAGATGCATTCATGCTGCAAGCCATTTTATAGTCCTGTACCTTCGCTCAGCAGCCAAGAGTTACGCGATACACCTCTATAGTCTAGACTCAGGCCTCATTTGAAACCTGTGTTTTCCTATAAGGAATAAAATGGGCAAGCAGGCACATACAACTGCTGCGATTATTTTACACAAAGCATAGTATAACCGATTTTTATAACAAAAGTCAATTGTTAAATAAACATATAAGAAAGCCGGCTTTCCTTTTTTTAGGTTTCGCGTTAGAATGAAATTGACTAATGTAAGCGCTTTCTATTTATGCATAAGGGGTGTAAAAAATGGACAAAGCAAAAATGAGTATGGAAACTGCGGTAATCCACAAAGGGTATGACAGTTCGAAGCATCATGACAGTTTGGCAACACCGCTTTATCAGACATCAACATTTTCATTTGCCACAGCAGAAGAAGGGGAAGACCGTTTTGCTGGCAATACCGATGGCAATATTTATTCTCGGCTGGGAAATCCGACAGTCCGTGTGCTTGAAGAACGGATGGCTGAAATCGAACACGGCGAAGGGGCGCTGGCGTTTGGTTCCGGAATGGCATCGGTAAGCGCGATTCTTATTTACCTGACGAAAGCCAATGACCATGTCCTTTGTTCACGGGGAATCTATGGCTGCACATTTGGGCTGCTTGAGATAATGGAAGAAAAATACGGTATCACCCATGACTTGGTTTCCATGACTACAGAAGAAGAAATTGAAGCAGCTATCAAACCTGAAACGGTATGCATCTACGTTGAAACGCCGATCAATCCAACTATGGAACTTGTGAATTTGGAAGCAGCTATAAAAGTAGCGAAGAAACACGGTCTGCGTTTGGTAGTGGATAATACTTTCTGTTCGCCTTATTTGCAAAATCCGCTGGAAATGGGAGCTGACTTTGTGCTCCATAGTGCAACCAAATACCTCAATGGCCATGGGGATGTCATCGGAGGTATCCTCGTGGGCAAAGACGGAGAAGAAATGCAGCATCTTCGTATGACTGTCCAAAAAGATGTCGGTGGAATCATGTCGCCGTTTGACGCGTGGCTTCTATTAAGAGGGCTTAAGACGCTGCACGTCAGAATGGACCGCCACATTGACAATGCCGGGAAAGTTCTCGCGTTTTTACAGCAGCAGCCTGCAGTAAAGAAAATTTATTACCCAACCGACTCTAGCCATCCCCAATATGAATTAGCTCAAAAGCAGATGAAAAAAGGAGGCGGCCTGATTTCCTTTGAACTTGATGGAGGAAAAAAGGAAGCCCAGAAATTCATGAATGCCTTGGGGTTAATCAAAATTGCTGTGAGTCTTGGAGATGCCGAAACATTAATTCAGCATCCGGCATCAATGACCCATGCCGTAGTGCCTGAAGCTGCGCGGGAAGCAATGGGCATTTCCGATTCGCTTCTCCGATTGTCGATCGGGCTGGAGTCGAGTGATGATATTGTCGCCGATCTAGCCGGAGCATTTGAAAAAGTTGCTCCAGAAGCGAAGTTGCAGGAAATTTAAGAGGCTGTTCAAAAACTGTCCTGAGAAATAGATAGTCTAATGGAAATAAAATATAGCCGGAGGAGCGTTCCATCAGCTCCTCCGGTTTTTTGAAGTTTATTAAGAGTGATGCAGAAGAAACACTTGTTGCACAGGCTAACTAAATTTATAACGGACATGTTGATTCAGAAGAAGAATGTGCTATATTAACTATACTAAATTAATCTAAATGAACTTGATAAATGGTAATACTTAAGAAGCTGTAAAGAAATGTGATGTTTTGCCGATAATATATAGAATGCGTCTGCAAAGAACAGAAATCCATTGGATGAGGTAATATACATGACATTACATAGGGAAAATGACAATTACATAAGTAAAACAGAAAGTTTAAAAACAAAATTCTCCGGCCGCATTGGGGATGCGATTGGGTGGGGGAATTTAGTCGGCGGAATCCTATTTGGCACATACATGCTGTTGGATCTGCAGAAAACCACTTTCCTGGAATATCCTGTTCCATTCGCAATGATCCTTCTGGGGCTTCTGTCGCTATGGGTCAGTAAGCAGCGGGGAAGTGAAACAGTGCGTCCTCATGTTTATTTGCTGAATTACATGCTGTTCCCGCTTATCCTGTTATATTTTATCGAAGATGCCGCAACTACCATCTGGTCTTTGACCTTCCTCTACTTATTGATGGCGATGGCTCTGCAAAGCCGAAAAATGCTGCTAAACTCGTTCATCTCTTCAATGGTGGGCTTGAGCATTTTAATGGTGACAGCGCCTGAGCAATTGACGGTTTTACTGGGGATTGAAGATCATATCATCCGGATGATCCTGTTTTCGATTGCAGGAATTATCGGTTTGATCGTTCTCTATTCAATAAAGGATAAAGAAAAAATGCTGTTCCATTACATACACAAAGCTGAAGAAACTGCCTATCTCGATCCATTCCTGAAAATCCCGAACCGTTTTGATTTCAATTTATACGTTGACCATAAACTAAAGTCCTCCCAGCTCTTATTGTGGAAACTGGAATTGAATCAGTTCCAGTCCGTATATGATGTTCTCGGACATAAGCGGACGGACGAACTGCTGCTGATGGTCAAGCAGAGGCTTGAAGCAAAGATGTCGGGCGATACCTATTTAGCGAAAGGGGAAGGAAGCACATTTCTTGGTGCAACTTCGAATTTCGAAGCCGGTGAACTGGATTCAAATTTGAAACAGATTTTGCGGTACCTGGTTGCGCCTTACGATTTGTTCGGCCATGATTATCAATTGAATTTCAATATTGGGGCCGCTCTTTCCGGGCCTGACGGCGATTCCAGTGACGAATTGATGCGCCATGCGCAATTTGCGTTGGACCAGGCAAAACTGGATGGCATAAACCAGATTGTTTTTTCATCCGACAAACTAAAAAGCAGCACAATGAACCAGGTGCAAATCTCAGAAGCTCTGTACCAGGCGAACCTGGATTCGGAATTTCATGTGGTGTATCAACCGCAAATAGAATTGAAAACCAATCAGATTGTGGGAGTGGAAGCTCTAATCCGCTGGAATCATCCACAGATGGGAATGATATCACCCGGTGTTTTCATCGATATTGCAGAAAAGAATGGATTTATCGTGCCGCTGGGTAAATGGATTCTTGAAAAAGCCTGTTGGGAAGTTCAAATGCTGTCGGATTCCATCGGCCGCCCTTTGAAATTGGCGGTCAATGTATCATTCATTCAAATACGCCAGGATGGATTTGTTGAAGAAGTTCTGCAAATCCTGAAAAAAATCGGATTTCAACCGGATCGTCTTGAAATTGAATTGACCGAACGTTCCTTATTTGAAAATCGGCCGGAAGATCTGGCTAAAATTGATGCACTTCGGACGAAAGGAATCCGCATCGCTATTGATGACTTTGGCACCGGCTATTCGTCTTTTGGCATTCTTGCAAAAGTTCAAGTCGACAAGATCAAAGTTCCACGCGACTTCATCGAGAATGTTGACAGCAATCAAAACAGCCAGCGAATTGTTACGACGATCGCTTCAATGGCTGACCGCTTCCAATTGACATGCTTGGCGGAAGGAATCGAACGGCTGGAAGAAAGCAATTTTCTTCATCAGCTGATTTGCCAGGAAGTACAGGGGTATTATTATGCCAAACCGGCAGTAATTAACCAGGTGGAAAAATGGCTGTCGAATCCGCGTGAAAAAATAATTAGCACGATATCATCCGAGGCAGCTGACCCTGTTCCGGAATAAATAAAAGCCGAAAACTCCTGCAAAGGGTTTTCGGCTTTTCTTATATTTTCCTTATTATAAATGGTTCAGCAAGATTTCAGTGAAAGCTTCCAAACCTTTTTGGTCTTCTTCTGTGAAACGGCTGAGCTCCGGGCTATCGATGTCCAGTACACCAATCACTTCGCCGTCTTTGATCAGCGGAATGACGATTTCAGAGCGGGAAGCTGCGTCGCAGGCTATATGACCTGGGAATTGGTGGACATCTTTGACCAGCATCGTCTTTTTCTCAGAGACAGCTGTGCCGCAAACGCCGCGTCCCACCTGGATACGGACACAGGCAGGCAGACCCTGGAATGGTCCGAGAACCAGCTCGCCATCTTCCATTAAGTAGAAACCGGCCCAATTAATGCGTTCAAGGAATTGGTTGAGCAAGGCGGCCGCATTGCTTAAATTAGCAATTCTATTTGTTTCGCCAGTAAGCAGCGCATCCAGTTGCTTGCCGAGCATTGAATATTGTTCTGTGCGTGTTCCGCTGTAATCCGTTTGAGTAAACATGGAGACCCTCATTTCATCATTTAGTGGATTTATTATAAAGTTTTTCATGATGCTTATGCAAGCCTGCGACACTGTGTGCGTCAGAACCGAATATTAACGGGATTCCCAATGATTCCGCGTACGGAAGATAAGCTTGCGGCGGATAGGATTCCTGGCAGCCGGGTTTTGAGAAACCGGCGCTGTTCATATCAATCTCATATCCGGCAGCTGCGATGTGCCGGAACAGTTTTTCGATCCTTGCTGTGTCATCAATCTTCTCGCCATGGTCAAGCTGGAATTTGTGTATTAATGTCGGGTGGCCAATGCGCCGAGGCTTGTATTGGCCTAAATCAGCGGAAACCGATAATTCTACTGTATCGTAGTAGCAATCATATAAATCGGAAGTGGAGCCGGCAATACGAGCGGCATCCATAAATACATCTTTACTGAAATCAACGCAGATAAATTTATTGCCGAGTTTCAGAAAGTGAACTGACAGAATCGAATCGTCAAGCATCGGCCCGATTTCATCGAGAAAAAGACGGGTTTCATTTTCGTAGCCTTCGATAAAATCCACTTCAAGACCGGTGCGGATTTTAATGTCTTTTTTATAGACTTCCTTTACCTTGTTTACGGCTTCCAGATAAGCTGATAATGTCGTAAAATCCATCCCACTGTCTTTATCAGGAGTTGTATCCTCGAAAGAAGAGGGGAGGGGAGCATGTTCTGTAAAACTGATATCTGTAAACCCGGAAATTAACGCCTTCTCCACATAGGCAGCCAATGTGTCTTTTGTGCCGTGAGGGCAATAAGGGGAATGGATGTGCGCATCTCTTTTCATAGAACGACCTGCTTTCAAATAAAATGAAAATTTTTCTCTGTTTTATTCAATTTTCGCGAACACAAGCACAAATTACATGTTAAAATAGGAGAATCTAGATATTTCAATTACATAGAGCTGGAAATGTGATTTTGAACAGGGGGCTATATGACTTATGGTGAAGTATATCATCATTGCGGTCATCATTCTATTAGCGGTAATTATCGTCGGCTTTATGTTTCGTAAGAAGCATCACGCGGAAATTGAACGCTTAGAACAGTTAAAACTGCAAATACAAAATAAACCGATATTGGAAGAACTGACAAAAGTGAAACAACTTAACATGAACGGCCAGACTGAGGAAATGTTTGAACGCTGGCGCGCCACATGGACTGAAGTGATGGATGTACATATTCCGCAGATTGACGGCATGCTTTTCGATGCAGAAGATGCAGTGGACCGTTTCAACTTCGGGAAAGCGACTGCCTTCGAGAACAAAGCGGAGGAAAAAATCGATCAGGTCGACCGCCAGATGAACGAGATTCTGATTGAGCTGGAAGAACTGATCGGCAGTGACGAAAAGAACCGCAGTGAAATGGATCTCCTCAGAGACCAATACAGACAAGCAAGAAAAAGCTTGTTGGCCCACCAGCATTCATATGGTGCCGCTGCCGGTCCGCTTGAGAAAAAGCTTGAAACGTTCACGCCGTTATTCGAAGAATATGATCAGTTGACGTCCGAAGGGAATTATTTGAAAGCCCGTGAAATCGTCATCAGCTTATCTGGTGAAGGCAAGCATATCTTCCGGTTGATTGAAGTCATCCCACCCCTGCTTGCAGATATCCAATCAAAAATCCCTTCCTATATAAATGAACTCCGCAATGGAATTAGGGAGATGGAGTCACAAAGCTATTATCTGGAGCACCTGGAGATTACCAAACAGCTGGATGCAATGGAAATCGATCTCGCTGCTGCAAAAGAACAGGTGATCAATTTAAATATTGAAGAACCGAAAAATGCAGTGGAAGACATGAAAGCAAAAGTGGATTCCTATTATGAACTTCTGGAAAATGAAGTGGAAGCCAAGCATTATGTAGATCAGCATAAAGATGAAACTGCTGAGACACTTGAAAAAGTGACTGCCGATACACGGGAAATGTCTGATGAATGCGCGGTAGTGCAACAAAGTTATAAAATACCGGAGCAAGACGCGAAAATCCCTAAAACTTGCCTGGAAACTCTTGAAGAATTGCAAAAACGTTTTGATTTGCTCGAATCCCGGACAAATGAAGACCAATCCGCCTATTCAAGCCTTCAGCAGGAGTTGAGTGAAATCCGTGCCGAACTTGAAAGTGTCAATTCGACCCAAAACAGTTTTTCAGAATCACTGAAAAGCTTGCGGACAGATGAACATAAAGCCCGTGCAAGGCTCGAAGTTCTGAAAAGAAAGCTGCAGGAAACCGACAGGATGCTTCATAAAGCTAACACGCCGGGCATCCCTGAAGAAATGGATGTCAGACTCGAAGAAGCAGAAGAAAATCTGTTTGTAGCAATGCAAGGTTTGCAGGAAGTTCCTTTAAACATGAAGTTAGTGGATAATTACTTGGTGAAAGCCGAGCGGTCGATTGAAGAAGTAGAGGAAAAAGCGGTTGAGATGGTTGAAAATGTTCAACTGATCGAGCGCATTATCCAATACGGAAACCGTTACCGTAAAACAAATCCTCAGATGAACCAGAAGTTAATGGAAGCCGAGGAATCATTCCGACAGCTCCGTTACACAAAAGCGCTTGAAGAAGCTGCGACCGCAGTCGAAAACTTCGAACCCGGATCCATGAAGCGGATTGAAGTGCTTGGCAAAGAAAGTGCTTGGAGAGTCTAGAAAGAAAAGCGGAAACGGCCGCTCAGCTCCGACAAGCGTAAGACGATTTGGCGAAGCGGCGTCTTTTCAGCCGCACAGCCAAAGTGGCTTACGACTCGAGGAGTTGGCCGTTGGAGTCTGGACAAAGAAAAGCAAAAGCGCCCGTTACTTAACACTGCGAAACAGTGCCAACAAAAAAATTAAAACCACCAGCCCCCATGCTGGTGGTTTTCTTTTCGGAGGTGATCATGTGATTTATTTGGATAACAGTGCAACTACCAAACCCAAAAAAGAAGTACTGGAAACTTTCATGAAAGCCAGTGAGCATTATTATGGAAATCCTGCTTCACTTCATAAAATAGGCAATGATGCTGAAAATCTGCTTGAATCGGCGCGCAAACAAATTGCGCAAATTTTGCATATGGACCATATTGTTTTCACATCCGGCGGCACAGAATCGAATAATATGGCAATTGTCGGGACAGCAGAAGCTTATGCACATCGTGGACGCCATATCATTTCGTCAAACAGCGAACACGCTTCCGTATTGAAATCACTGGACGAACTTGAAAGAAGAGGTTTTGAAATTACGAGGCTGCCCATCAACAATTCAGGGCACATCGAGTTGGAAGATCTGAAGAACAAGCTGAGAGACGATACGATTCTCGTAACGCTGATGCATGTAAACAATGAAACCGGAGCCGTTAATCCGATTGCAGAAGTCAAAAAAATCCTGAACGGAACACGAACTTTCCTTCACACGGATGCGGTCCAAAGCATAGGCAAGCTTCCTTTGGATCCTGCTTATATGCCGGACTTGCTGACTCTGTCAGCTCATAAATTGCACGGATTGAAAGGCAGCGGCATTCTGGCATTCAACTCTGTTCAGCCTGAAGCGATTATAGTGGGCGGCGGACAGGAATCAGGCTACCGGAGCGGCACAGTTCCAGTGCCTCTAGCAGCGGCAATGGCTAAAACTCTCCGGATAACCCAGCCAAACCCTGAGTTCACTGAGTGGAATAAAACATTAAGGGAGTTTTTCAGCTCTTTTGATGATATTATGGTCATCAGCCCGGAAAACGCTGCATCACACATATTATCCGTTGCGATGAAAGGTGTTAAAGGGGAAATTCTGGTATCAGGGCTCCAGGAAGAGTCAATTATCGTTTCCACATCGAGTGCCTGTTCATCAAAAAATAAAAAAACAAGCCATGTAATAGAAGCTTTGAATATATCGCCTGCATATAGAGATGGCGTAATACGCATCAGTTTTGGTGCATTTACAAACCAGCAGGACATCACTGATTTTCAGCAGGCATTCAAAAAGGTCCACGGGATTATCAAAGGAGTTTAACACAATGAAGACTAATCAAATACTCGTCAGATACGGCGAGCTATCAACAAAAGGGAAAAACAGAAGTTCATTCATCGGCCGTCTGCGGGATAATATCCATCATACATTCAGCGATCTTGGAAAACTGCAGATCAAAGCGGAACGCGACCGCATGTTCATCAATTCAGACAGCGAAGAAGATATGGAAAAAGTGATTGCAAGATTGCCCAAAGTTTTCGGCATCCAGTCATTCAGTCCTGTCACTGAAACAGAATTGTCGCTTGAGGAGATGCAAACGGCTGCGGTTGCTTTGGTCGGCAAAATGGAGTTGCAAGGGAAAAGCTTTAAAGTTTCAGTTAGAAGGGCAAATAAAGACTTCGAACTCCAAAAGCCGGAAATTCTCCATGGCATCGGGTCGCATGTACTGCGGGCATATCCTGAACTTTCCGTTCAAATGAAGAATCCGGATATCGAGTTGAAAGTGGAAATCCGTGACAAAGCAGCATATATGACTGCAGAAGTGATTAAAGGTGCAGGCGGTTTGCCTATTGGAGCCGGCGGCAAAGCTTTGCTTATGCTGTCGGGTGGACTTGACAGTCCGGTTGCCGGCTATCATATGCTGAAAAGGGGTGTCCGTCTGGAATTGATCCATTTCTTCAGCCCTCCATTCACAAATGAACGAGCAAAAGAAAAAGTGTTTGATCTGGCTGAGAAGCTGAGTGAATTCGGATCTTCCGTAAATCTGCATATCATTCCGTTTACAAAGCTTCAGCAGGAAGTCCATAAACAAGTGCCTGACAATATCACCATGACCTCAACCCGCCGCATGATGATGCGCGTTGCCGATAAAGTACTTGAAGCTACGGATTCAAAAGCGATCATAACCGGTGAGAGCCTGGGGCAAGTTGCAAGCCAGACGCTCGAGAGCCTATACGCGATCAATGCTGTTACAAATACACCGGTTCTGCGTCCGCTGATTTCATCAGATAAGCTGGAAATCATTGAAACAGCCATGCAAATCGGTACACACGATATTTCGATCCGGCCATATGAAGATTGCTGTACCATTTTCACACCGGCAAATCCGAAAACAAAACCGAAGCTGGATAAAGTGGAATATTACGAAGGATTTGTGGCTTTCGAAGAGTTGATCCAGGAAGCAGTGGATGAACGCGAAATTATTAAATTCCCGAGACCGAAAAAAGATGAATTTGAAGATATTCTTTAAAGGCTGCCGCGTGCAGCCTTTTATTTTTGGTTAATTATTTTGAATAATAAAATTATTGCGGTACAATAATAACCGTATAAGCAAATTGTTCAAGGGGGTATCAACATGAACCGGGAAACATTATTGGCACCAAGAAATTATAATTTAGTGGATGAAATTGAAAAGTTTGCAGACGGAAGCGGAAAAATGGCACTTGTCTGGGAAAATGACAAAGGCGAGTCCCGAGAATTCACCTATGATGAATTAATGGCAGCGGCCAATAAAGCGGCCAACAGTTTTGAGAAGGCTGGCCTTAACAAAGGTGATGTGGTGCTTGTCATGGTACCGAGACTGATAGAAGCATATATTACATATATTGGCGCGTTGAAAGCCGGGCTGATAGTTATACCAAGTTCAGAAATGCTGCGGGCAAAAGATATTTCCTACAGACTGAACCATAGTGCCGCAAAAGCTGTGGTCGCTTATGAACCGTTCATGGACCAATTCAGTGAAGTCCCTGAAATGGACCAGACGGTGAAATTCGTCATCGGCAATTCGGTCGATTCCTGGATTTCATTGACACAGGAAATGGAAAATGCTTCTGACAAGTACGAAAAAGCGGCAACACATAATGACGATATGGCTTTTTTATCCTATACATCAGGCACTACCGGCAACCCTAAAGGTGCAGTGCACAGCCATGGATGGGCCTATGCTCACCTTCGCACTTCCGCCGAGCACTGGCTTGGGGCCAAGGAAGGCGATCTTGTCTGGGCAACCGCCAGCCCAGGTTGGCAAAAATGGATCTGGAGTCCTTTCCTGGCTACTTTGGGCAGTGGAGCTACCGGATATGTTTATAACGGGAAGTTCGATCCAGAAACGTATTTGCAGATTCTCGAAAGACAAAAAATCAACGTGCTTTGCTGTACACCAACAGAGTACCGCTTAATGGCGAAGCAGAAAAATCTTGCTGATTTCGATTTATCATCACTTCACAGCGCCGTGTCTGCAGGGGAGCCGTTGAATGCAGAAGTCATCAATGTATTCAAGGAACATTTCGGGCTGGAAGTCAGAGATGGCTACGGACAGACTGAAAATACACTGCTTGTCGGTGTGATGAAAGGAATGGAAATCCGAATCGGCTCGATGGGCAAGCCTACGCCGGGCAATAAAGTGGAAATCATCGATGAATTCGGAAATCCATGTCCGTCAGGGGAAGTCGGAGATATTGCGGTCCATGCCGAAACGCCGGCTTTGTTCAAAGGGTATTTCAATGATGATGAACGGACAAAAATGCAATTCCGCGGAGATTATTATGTCACAGGAGATAAAGCTTCAAAAGATGACGATGGTTATTTCTGGTTTGAAGGCCGGGGAGATGACATTATTATATCTTCAGGCTACACAATCGGACCGTTTGAAGTCGAAGACGCATTGGTGAAACATCCTAAAGTACAGGAATGTGCTGTAGTCGGTTCGCCGGATGAAATTCGCGGCACTGTAGTAAAAGCTTTCGTAGTTTTGGTTGAAGGGGCAGAGCCTTCAGAAGAGCTGGTGATGGAATTGCAGAACCATGTCAAGGAATTGACAGCTCCGTATAAATACCCAAGATCTGTAGAGTTTTTGGAAGAATTGCCGAAAACCGCGTCTGGAAAGATTCGCCGTGTTGAACTGCGCCAAAAGGAAATGAATAAGTAAAGCGAGGCAGCGGGAACAATCCTGCTGCTTTTTTTATTGCCTTAGCTCAGCTTGAAGCCTATAATTGAATAATATTTCGATATTGAAAATAAATTAAGAATGGTGATAAATATAAATGGCTGATGAGAAAAAAGGAATTATCTATACGATTTTGACATACGCGATGTGGGGAGTCCTTCCGATCTATTGGAAGCAGCTTGGGCATGTTCCGAGTGATGAAATCCTGGCAGCGCGAATTTTTTGGGCATTCTGGGTAACTGTGGCTTTCATCTTTCTGATAGGCGGTCATAAACAACTTTTTGCCGACCTTAAAAGCCTTTGGAGATCAAAAAAAGCTTTTTTTACATTGATGCTTGCTTCTTATTTGATAACACTGAACTGGTTCCTTTACATATTCGCTGTAACCAATGACCGGATTGTGGAAACCAGCATGGCTTACTATATCAATCCATTGGTGTCGATGCTGCTGGGTGTTTTCTTCCTGAAAGAAAAATTGACGCCGGCCATTAAAATCGCCTTTATCCTGGCGGCTATCGGTGTTGGGATTCTCACCATTTCCTATGGCGCATTTCCTTGGATGGCGCTGGGAATGGCGTTCAGTTTCGCTTTTTATGGTCTGATCAAAAAAACCATCAAACTGAATGCACTCCGAGGACTGGCACTGGAAACATTGTTCGTGCTGCCTGTGGCAACCGCATTTTATATTTACTTATTCGCAATCGATAGAGCCGCTTTTACCACGGTGAACATTGAAACGGATGGATTACTGATTTTGAGTGGAGCCGTCACTGCCTTGCCATTGGTCCTGTTTGCAACTGGAGCACCTTTGATCCCGATGTACATGATCGGGTTCCTGCAGTATATTGCTCCGACGATGATGCTTATTATTGGCGTATTAATGTACGGAGAAGAATTCAACCGGACCAGTTTAATTTCTTTTTCATTCATTTGGGTGGCGCTGATTTTATTCACAGCATCCAAAGTGTCGGAAGCTCGAAAAATCCGGCGGGAAAAAGTTCGGAATCCGATTGCCTACAGTAAAAAACAATGAAACATTTCTGAGATTCAAACGTATATTTACCAGAGAAATAAAGGAGGAATTTTTATGAATTCAAAAAGGTGGATCGCGCTTGTTGTTGCTGCTGCGGTACTAGTGGTGTCTTTACTGGTCAATTCAGTATTTACGTTGTTCCAAAGTGATTTTGCCAGCGATTTTGATGAACTGATGGCGACTGAGACAAATAAATTTGAAGAAACGGTCATCGAACAGGGCAGTGCCAATTCGCGCATTGCTGTATTGGAAGTTGATGGTGCCATTCAGGATACAGGAGAGGCTTCTCCGCTATTTGGAACTGCCGGCTACAACCATGAATTTTTTATGGGACAGCTGGAACAAATCAAAGAAGATGACAGCATCAAGGCAGTTATGCTGAAAATCAATTCACCAGGAGGCGGTGTGGTGGAGTCAGCTGAAATCTATGACAAAATCACAGAAATCCAGGAAGAAACCGGGAAACCATTTTATGTATCTATGGAAGCGATGGCAGCTTCAGGCGGATATTACATCGCTGCACCGGCCGATAAAATTTTTGTAAATAAAGAAACACTGACCGGTTCGATTGGTGTCATCATGCAAAGTGTCAATTACGGTGAGCTTGCTGAACGGTATGGTGTGGATTTTGTAACGATCAAATCCGGTCCATATAAGGACATCATGAGTCCAACACGTGATATGACTAATGAAGAACGCGAACTGTTGCAGGAAATGCTGGATGATTCGTATCAAAGCTTCGTGGATATCATAGTTGAAGGCCGTGATATGCCGGAAGAAGAAGTCCGCGCTGTTGCCGACGGACGCATTATGAACGGACGCCAGGCGGTGGAAGCGAATCTTGCTGATGACTTTGGCTATGAAGAAGATGTAATTGCAGGATTGCGGAATGATTTCGATTTAGCGGATGCTCAAGTTTTCAAATATGGAGTATCTCAAAGCTGGGCTTCTTTGCTTAATGTGAAAGTTCAATCGCTGTTCGGAAACGATATCGAAACTCAGATGCTGGCGAAGCTGATGACTGAATACAGTTCACCTCGCATGATGTATCTGTATGGTGATAAATAAGGAGGGGCGATTATGGCAGACAATATTAATTCTGAAAAACCGGCACATATTAATGACGGGATTCCTCAAGCAGGTCAAAGGCAATATGAAGAAGTGTTGTTCTATGAACGCAAGCCTGCCGGTTTCTGGATCCGTTTCTGGGCTTATCTGATCGATCTCCTTGTTATTTCGGCTGTTACATCCATTCTATTGAAACCGGTATTTGCGCTTCTCGGCCTTTCCATGCAATCGTCCAATTGGTATGCGCCTTTTGCTATTTTGTCGGCAATTCTGTTTTACACGTATTTTGTGTTAATGACGAAATTTTTTGGTCAGACAATCGGCAAGATGATTTTCGGGATCAGAGTAGTATCTCTAAAGAAGGATTCACTCGACTGGGGTACCTTGCTGTTCCGGGAATGGATCGGTAGATTCATATCAGTTACCATTCTTCCTCTTTATTTCATCGTCGGGTTTACATCGTTGAAACAGGGAGTCCATGATTTCTTTGCTGATACGACTGTGGTGCATGAACAATCCTACCGAAAACGCAAGATGATGCAGAAAGTCTCGAGTAATGGGTCTGGGTTGCAAGAAGAGAGCGCCTTTTAGTATGATGATAGTAATCTGAAAGGGAGGCGTTTGAATGGTACAAGTTACATTTCATGAAAATCCTGTTACCTTACCAAACAAAGAAGTCAAAGTTGGAGACCAAATCCCGAATTTCACAGTACTTGATAATGACTTGAACCCTGTGACTGCCCAGGATACAGCAGGTAAAGTCAGATTGTTCACAGTGTCACCATCCTTGGATACAAGTGTTTGTTCAGATCAGGCGAAACGTTTCAGCGAAGAAGCTTCATCACTGGGAGACGAAGTTGCAATCTACTATGTAACATGTGATTTGCCTTTCGCACAAAAACGCTGGGTTGAAGTCAATGAAGCCAAAAATCTCACTACTCTTTCCGATCACCGTGATCTTTCTTTCGGTGAAGCGTTCGGAGTAACGATGCAGGAACTGCGTTTGCTGGCCCGTTCCATCTTTGTAGTGGATGAAAACGATAAAGTGACTTATGTGGAATATGTTCCTGAGGGAACGAATCATCCGGATTACGATAAAGCGATTGAAGCAGTAAAAGAACTGACAAAATAATACTTGGAACCCACTCATATGAGTGGGTTTCCTTATTGAGGACGGAGAACTAATGAATTCAGCAATGGAAAATGTATTTAATTTTATCGATAAGCACACTTCTGAAATTCAGAAGGAGCAGGAGAATTCCTATCTGGAAAGCTTGCTGACCACTACGGAGAAATGGCTGGATGGTTTAATTCAACCTGAGGAAGAAGCAGGCAAGGAAGATATTCGCAAAGCGATTCAGCTGGCGGTTTTGAAAGGTATGAAAGAACATATTCAGCCGCATCATCAGATGACGCCTGATGCACTTGGATTGCTGATGGGTTACCTTGTGGAATTATTCGTGAAGAAAGACCAGGCGACCATTTTGGATCCAGCTGTCGGAACTGGCAATTTAATATTGACTGTCATGAATTATCTGGATGGCAAGTTGGTGGGTGCCGGAGTGGAAATTGACGATCTCCTCATCAAGCTTGCATCCAACACAGGGAATCTCGTCCAGCAGCCAGTGACCCTTTATCTCCAGGATGCATTGCAGCCATTGATGATAGATCCGGTTGATGCAGTGGTGTCTGATTTGCCGGTTGGGTATTATCCTAATGATGAGAATGCTGCAACATATGAACTGAAGGCTGAAGAAGGGATGTCTTACGCTCATCACCTTTTTATCGAACAATCCTTGAAACACACGGCAGATGGCGGTTATCTGTTCTTTATCGTGCCAAAAGCATTATTTGAGTCGCCGATGGCCGGCCAGCTGCATAATTATTTGAAGAAAACGGCCGATATACAGGCAGTTATGGAATTGCCAGAGACACTCTTTAAAAATTCTTCCCATGCAAAAGGAATTCTTGTCCTGCAGAAGAAAAAAGAAGGCGTTAAAGCGCCAAGAGAAGTGTTATTGGCAAGAGTCCCGAATATGTCTAAGCCGGACTCGATGGCAAAATTCTTTACACAAGTCAATAACTGGTTTAAAGAAAATAAAGAATGAAATAGTGAAAATATGCTATACTGTAAATAGCAGAAATATTGCATCAGTCCAATTGAAAAGAGGGATGACACGTGAGTGAGTCCAATGAAACACCAAAAAAAGTCAGTTTGCAGGAAGCTGTAAAGCGCCAGCTTGAAGCTAAGAAAAACCAGGCTTCCGGTAAAAAAGGAAGCGGCAGCGCATCTATGGAAACGAAAAAGATGAAGAGCCAGCAAACGAAGAAAGTTAATAATACACGACGTAAGATGGGCGTGTAATTAGAAAAGCGACAGCGAGAGAGGGCCTCGAAAATTTTGGGGCCCTCTCTTTGCGACGAAGCAGCGCAGCGATGCAGGAGCACTTTAGTGGCTTATGACCCGAAGAGCTGGGCGGCTGGAGTCTGGACAGCAGAAAAGCGACAGCGCCCGTTAAGCTCTGAAAGGCATAAGACAGAATAGCGAAGTGGCGATTAGCCACGCAGCTAGGCTGACTTATGACCCGAAGAGCTGGGCGGCTGGAGTCTGGACAAGAAAAAAGCAAATCCAAAAAAATGCGGACCTCACCAGGTCCGCATTTTTTTATTTATTTTGCAGTTTTTCATTCATATATTAAAGGGTTAAGCGTATTTTTATAGAATTATTTATTAAGGAATTAAACACCAATCACCATTCGAAGGAGTGGAAACTATGTACCGAACGATGTTAATAGCAGCAGACGGCTCTGAAAATTCATTTCGCGCTGCCAAAGAAGCGGTAAAGCTGGCTTCAATGGTGAAAGGGGCAGAAGTTACGATTATTTATGTTATCGATCATAATGAAGCTGGGAGCGAGGAAATACATCGCAAAGCTTCAGCTGAAATTGAATTGGCCCGCCAGAAAAAAATACAGCCTATAATAGAATTGCTTGAAAAGGAAATGATTTTTCATAAAGCGGAAATGATTTATGGTGTACCTACGCACGTTATTGCAGAATACGCTAACGACCGGAATTTCGACATCCTGATCATGGGGAAAAGAGGATTGAATCCAATGCAGGAAATGGTGCTTGGGAGCGTTAGCCGTTCGGTATTGAACAAGGTCGATATGCCGGTTCTGATTGTAAAATAACATTGATGAAATTTGCTTATTAAGGAGTGTGTCTTCATGATATGGATGATAATCGTAGTCATAGCTTATATCCCTATTTTTTATAAAATACATCACAGGATTGGACAATTGGAAGATGAAGTTGCTCAGCTGAAAGAAGAAATAGATTGAGCTGAAACTATCATCATTGAAAAGAACTTGAGAACAGGTATGCCTAAGTTTCCATTTGGCGTATAAAGGATATAGAAGAAGGACGGAGAAATCCCGTCCTTTTTCCTGTTTTACATAGAAGAAAACAAGGATTTTTCATTTTTCAAGGTTGGGGTTTCTATTTAACGCTTTGAAAATGGTATAATAACTGATTGTGACGGGTGTTTTATGGAAACTGGGAATACCTCTAAACAGTGAAGGTGTCCCTGATTATGTTAGACTAGGACTATAATAAATTAAAAGAGAGCTGATAAACTTGACTGCAAATAAGAAAGAACCCGAATTTTTACCGGTACTGCTAGGTTCTGACATGAACGCATATGGAATGGCCCGGTCTTTTTACGAAGCTTACGGCATTAAACCGCTTGTATTGGGAAGGTCCAATCTTTCTGCAACCCAAAATAGTGACATCCTGCATTTAAGAGTGATTGAAAACTTAAATGAAGAAGAAACTTTTTTGCCGGAAATCCTGAAAATTGCAGAAGAAAATAAAGGAAAGAAACTGTTGCTGCTGGCTTGCGGAGATGATTACGCAAAACTTATCATCCGCAATAGAGACAAATTGACACCCTATTTTGCGGTACCCTATATCGATGAAAAGCTGATGGATCGCCTGGTCCTGAAAGAGAATTTCTATGAGATCTGTGAGCAGTATGGCTTCAGCTATCCGCGTACGGATCTTTGCACGTTTGAAAACTATAAAAACTTCTCACCCAATTTCTCTTATCCGATCATCATAAAAGCATCCAATTCAGTTGCTTACTGGAATTGTTCATTCCCAGGGAAGAAGAAAGTTTTCGTGGCACATGATAAAGCAGAAAAAGATGCGATTCTTGAAGCTATCTATAGTTCATCCTATAAAGACAATCTTACAATCCAGGAATTCATCCCGGGTGATGATTCATTTATGCGGGTTTTGAACGCTTACGTTGGCAAGGATGGAAAAGTGAAATTGATGGCTCTTGGCAATCCTATTCTTGAAGAGCACTCACCGGAAGGTATCGGAAGCTACGCGGCAATCATTAATACATTTGACCAAAAGCTGATGGATAAAGTGCGCTTTTTTCTGGAAGATATCGGATATACCGGCTTTGCCAATTTTGATATGAAATATGATGCGCGCGATGATTCCTATAAACTGTTCGAAATTAACCTGCGCAACGGGCGAAGCAGTTATTATGTGACTGCCAGCGGACATAACCTGATGAAATATGTGGCAGATGATCATATTTTCAATAAACCGCAGCAATTGGTCTATGCGAAAGACAAGCATCTGTGGCTGATCATCCCTAAAAAGGTCCTCTTTAAATACGCCCAGAATGAAGTCTTGAAAAAAGAAGCGAAACGTTTGATTAAAGAAGGCAAAGCGACAAACTCGCTGTTTTACAAAAAAGATTTCAATCCGAAGCGTTGGTTCAAGTTATCGTTGAACAATTTAAATTATCATCGCAAATACAAAAAATACTTCAATAATAAAGGTCTGTCTTAAGCTATGGAAAAAAAGACACTTGGCATCGTAGGCGGTGTAGGTCCTCTGGCGACAATGTTTATAGGGGAAATGATCGTGCGCCGTACAAAAGCTGCAAAAGATCAGGATCATGTCAACTCCATTATCACCAATAATACTCGGATACCGGACCGCACAGCTTTTATCATGGGACGGTCCCAGGATGATCCGGTGCCTGTGATGGTAGCCGATATGGAAAAACTCTCATCAATTGGTGCTGAAATTATCATTATCCCCTGCAATACGGCGCATACTTTCTATGAAGAACTCCAACAGGGGGCGCCTGTTCCGGTTATTCATATGATTCGTGAAACCATGAATCGTGCAGCTGAACAAGGAGCAAAAAAAGTTGGCATTCTTGCTACTACCGGGACTGTCACTTCCAAAGTCTATCAGCATGCTGCCGATGAATACGGACTTGAACCTGTCCTGCCAAGCCAGGAGATTCAGGAAAAAGTCATGTCCGTTATCTATGATAATATCAAAGCAGGCAAAAATGCCGATAGGGATAATTGGCGTGATATTGTCAATTACATGGAAAACCAAGGTTGCGATCGAGTCATACTGGGCTGCACGGAGTTGTCCATTGTGAAAAAGGAAATGGAGCTGCCTGAGTTCTACCTCGATTCATTGATTGTTCTGGCTGAAACAGCCATCCTGTCATGCGGCTACGAACTCGCTGATTAAATACTACAAAAAAAGCCTTTTCCGGGAATCGGAAAAGGCTTTTTACTTACTGAGTAATTTTAAGCAGTAGGATTTTGATTATCTTCGGCTCTGCCTTTCAAATCGGACGGAGCATCGTCAGTACGGACTACGAGTACATCGCAAGTTGCTGAACGGACGATGTGCTCAGATACACTGCCAATCAGGAAGCGCTCTACTGCGTTAAGGCCAGTTGCGCCACAGATGATGAGATCTGCATGTACTTTTGTAGCAAGGTCGCGTGAAATCATTGTTTTAGGTGAACCGTAATCCACTACAATATTTACGTTCTGGACTCCTGAGGCCACAGCTTCTTTCTTGTAGTCGGCCAGAAGGTCTTCAGCAAATTTCTGAGCTCTGTCGGCGATTGAACGGTCATATGCTTCGATTGCTGCGAATGATCTTGTATCAATGATATTGACAAGATTCAAAGTCGCGTTATTGCGTGTTGCAATTCCAACCGATTTTTTGAAAGCCCATTCGGCTTCCTTCGAACCATCTACCGCTACAAGAATTTGTTGATATTTTAATGTCATGACTACATTCCTCCTATCTATTGTAAGAAATTCGCTGTAGGTGGTTCCAGTTCCTTCTTTTTCTTGAAAAATCACTGATAAACTGTGACAAAAGTATGGATAACGGTGTTGCATTCCAAGGTCGGCTATTTTCTCTGTCAGCAATTCCATTAGGTGTTAGGGGTGCGATTTTCCTGTCACATCTAGCGGCAGAAATTATATTAGTATAAGTATATTTAAAGGGAAATTTTATTCGTCCTTCAAAACCCGGAAAATTAATCCCTAGAATATAGGGTAAAAGAAAAGTTTCTAAAATAAGTAAATAAAATTGGGCAAAGTATAATAATATCTGATAGAATGGATTTGCTTTGAAGTATAAATTTACTGATCTATATTTCCTAATAAAGATTAATGGAGGGTTTCACCATGCGTATTGGAGTTCCAACAGAAGTGAAAAATAACGAAAACAGAGTAGCAATGACACCATCGGGCGTTGTCAATTTATCATTATACGGCCACGAAGTATTCATCCAGGCTGGAGCAGGTCTAGGTTCCGGTTTTACAGATGAAGACTATACTTCTGCGGGAGCAAGTATTGTAGCAACAGCAGAAGAAGCTTGGAATCAGGAAATGATTATGAAGGTCAAAGAGCCTACTGCTTCTGAATACGGCTATTTCCGTGAGGGAATGATCTTGTTCACTTATTTGCACTTGGCGCCGGAACCGGAATTGACAAAAGCGATGCTGGATTCGAAAGTTATCGGAATCGCTTACGAAACAGTGCAGCTGCCCAATAATTCATTGCCGTTATTAACACCGATGAGTGAAGTTGCCGGTAAAATGTCAACTCAGATCGGTGCTCAATTCCTGGAAAAAATCCATGGCGGTGGCGGAATCCTTCTTGGTGGTGTTCCTGGAGTTTCCCGCGGGAAAGTTACAGTCATCGGCGGCGGTGTAGCAGGAACGAATGCTGCCAAAGTAGCTGTCGGTATGGGAGCAAATGTTACAATTCTCGATTTGAATCCGGATCGCCTGCGCCAATTGGACGATCTTTTTGGACAGGATGTCCAGACGATGATTTCAAACCCGCTGAATATTGCAGATGCCGTAGAAAAGGCGGACCTTGTTATCGGTGCTGTTTTGATTCCGGGCGCGAAAGCTCCTAAATTGGTGACAGAAGACATGATCAAATCGATGAAACCGGGCTCAGTTGTGGTGGACATCGCAATTGACCAGGGCGGTATTTTTGAAACAAGCGACCGCATCACGACTCACGACCAGCCGACTTACATCAAGCACGACGTTGTGCATTACGCTGTCGCAAATATGCCTGGAGCAGTTCCGCGGACTTCTACAATCGGTTTGACGAACGTAACTGTTCCGTATGCTGTGCAAATCGCCAATAAAGGCTATAAACAGGCAATCCTTGAAAACGAAGCCTTGAAAAAAGGTGTAAATACGCTTAATGGATATGTGACATATAAAGCGGTTGCCGATGATCAAGGTGTCGAATACAAATCAGTCGACGAACTTTTGGCATAAAAGAATAAATGATTGCAGCTGTTATACAGACTGCCTGAATATGAAAAACTGCGCCGGATAAAATTCCGGCGCAGCTTTTTTTAATTATTGATAATTTGAAGTTCTTTCGGATATTTCGTTAACACTTCGACACCATCTTCGGTTACGGCAAGATCATCTTCGATTCTAACACCAACTTTGCCGGGTACATAAATGCCGGGTTCAATCGTGAAGACCATGCCTGCTTCCATTTTCATATCGTTCGATCCATGAAGAGAAGGGAATTCATGGACAGAAATGCCAAGGCCGTGGCCAAGGCGATGGGTGAAGTATTCACCATATCCCGCTTCCTCGATTACGCCGCGTGAAATGCCATCGAGCTCCGCTGCCGTGACACCGGGTTTAACAGCATTAAGTGCAGCAAGTTCGGCTTCAAGTACGATCTCATAGACCTTTTTCTGCTCTTCACCAGGTTCGCCAAGAGCCAAAGTACGGGTGATATCTGAACAATAGCCTTTGTGGACAACTCCAAGATCAAATAGGACGAGGTCGCCCTTTTGCAATTTCCGCTCCCCGGTTTTGCCGTGAGGAGAAGCTGCATGGTCTCCAGTCAATACGGTCGTGTCAAATGACATGTGAGTGACACCTCGTTTTTTCAAGGCAAGTTCTACTTCTGTCATGACCTCGATTTCCGTAATGCCTTCCTTGATTGTTTTCGCAGCAACTTCGATTGCATAATCTGCGAGCGAGGCTGCTTCCCGCAGGATTTCCATTTCTGCAGCATCTTTGATGACGCGCATGGCGCTTGTTTTTTCGTCGATTCCTGTGATTTTCGGAGAACCGAAAAATTCGTTGACGGCATCATATCGTTCCACAATCATATGTGATTTTTCAATCGCCAATGTCTTGATTGAGGAAACTGTCTCACTTGCGGTTCGGTACAGTATTTCCATCGCGTTGTCTGTATCAGTATGGCCGGCGATCTTTCCAGTCCATCCGGCATTTTCAGCATCTGGAATTTCCATCTGAGGACAGATAAGGAATGGTTCAGCTTCACTGAAGATCATTACGCCGAGAAGGCGTTCATGCGGATTGCTTTTGAATCCGGTGAAATAAAATACATTATCAGGATTGGTGATGAATGCCGCATCGATATTGTTATCCTTCAAATAAGCCTGCAAATTACTGATTTTATTCATAGTTGAATTCCTCCTCTATATGTGTAGCATAACAAAGATAAGGGTATAAGACAGCTAGAAACTGAACGCATTCTTAAATGGAGGGATATCATGAAAATTTCTTACCACGGACATTCAGTCGTCAAGATAATGACTGGAGGCAAAACGATATTGATCGATCCATTCATCAATGGCAACAAGCTGACGGATTTGAGGGCCGATAAAGAAAAGCCCGACGTGATTCTGCTTACGCATGCACATAATGACCATGTAGGTGACACGTTGGAAATCGCAAAAGAAAATGATTCCATGGTTATTGCACCTGTCGAGCTGGCCAATTACCTTGGAACTTTCGGCCTTGAAACGGTCGGCATGAATCTGGGCGGTTCGAAGGAATTCGATTTTGGAACCGTAAAGTATACAAAAGCATTCCACAGTTCGTCTTATACGACAGACGATGGTGATGTGATCTATGGCGGCATGCCTGCCGGAATCCTTTTTAAAGCTGAAGGAAAGACGGTTTATCATGCAGGAGATACCGAATTGTTTGGAGATATGGAACTAATCGGCAAGCGTAACGATATTGACGTGGCGTTCCTGCCAATCGGCGATTTCTTCACCATGGGGCCAGATGACGCAGCCTATGCGGCAGAGCTTTTGAAAGCGAAACTTGTAGTGCCTATCCATTACAATACATTTCCGCCTATTAAACAGGACCCCGAGCAATTCAGAAAATTGGTCAAAGGCTCAGATGTTAAGGTATTGGCAGCAGGAGAACTATTCGAAATTTAACCGAAAAACCCCCGAAGAGCAATCATTCTTCGGGGGTTTCTGTATTAGGAAATATGGTACACTTAAGGCATCAGGAAAGCAGAAAGAATGGGTGAAATCATGGCGACAAAACATGAACAGATACTTGATTATATTGAAACTCTGGAAGTCGGGGAAAAAATCTCCGTCCGTCGGATCGCTAAAGAATTGCAGGTCAGCGAAGGCACGGCGTACCGCGCGATAAAAGAAGCGGAAAACAAGCGGCTGGTTTCCACAATTGAGCGTGTCGGCACCATCCGCATCGAACGAAAAAAGAAAGAGAATATTGAGCGGCTGACGTATGCCGAAATCGTCAATATCGTTGACGGCCAAGTACTTGGCGGCCGGACAGGTTTGCATAAGTCATTGACGAAATTCGTTATAGGGGCGATGCAGCTCGAAGACATGATGCGCTATACGGAAGCTGGCAACCTGCTGATTGTCGGCAACCGCTATAAAGCCCATGAATATGCGTTGCAGGCAGGAGCGGCTGTTCTTGTGACCGGCGGCTTCGATGCATCGGACACGGTGAAAAAACTGGCGGATGAATATGAATTGCCGGTCATTTCCACCAGCTATGACACTTTTACAGTGGCTACGATGATAAACCGGGCTATTTATGATCAATTGATCAAGAAAGAGATTTTATTGATCGAAGATATTTTGATTCCGTTGGAGAATACCCATTTTCTTCATCACCATGACCCTATCAGCCGTTACCGTGAATTGAACAAGGAAACAACGCATGGCGGATTTCCGGTGGTCGATGATTCCGGCAAGATTATCGGAATCCTGACTTCACGGGATATCATTGGATTCTCAAATGAGGACAGCGTCGAAAAAGCCATGACAAAAGATCCTATAACTGTATCGTTGCAGACAAGTGTAGCGTCCGCAGGACACAGGATGATTTGGGAGGGCATCGACCTTCTGCCGGTCATCGATGACCAAGGGAAGTTATGCGGCGTAATCAGCCGCCAGGATGTGCTGAAGGCGATACAGACTGCACAGCGGCAGCCGCAGCAGGGCGAAACAATAGATGATATCATTATCAGCCAGTTGCAGATGAAGCCGCATGAAAAGCTTTCCCTGGAATTCCGTGTGACGCCTCAAATGACCAATTCGTATGGTTCCATATCATATGGCGCCTATACAACAATTTTGTCTGAAGCTGCTAACAGTGCTTTGAAAACAAAGAATCGCAAAGACAGTGTACTTGAAAACTTGACGATTTATTTTTTGAAACCAGTTCAGCTGGATTCCCTGATTTATATCAAACCGGTTATTTTGGATATCAGCAGAAAATCAGCCAAGGTGGATATCGAGGTTTCATTTGAAGGGGAAATTGTTGGCAAGGCCTTGCTGACGTTCCAGTTGCTGGATCGATGAATAAATAAAAAACCCCCTCTCAGTGAGGGGGATTTACTATTCGTTCAGCCGTGATTCTTCCGCGACAAATTTATGGTAATGCTTAGCCGCTTTAAAATTATAGATGATCATTGCCAGCCCGAGAATGATGAATATACCGGAAATGATATAAGTGACGGTACTTTGAAAAATCGTCAGCTGATTGATGCCAAAGAAAAATACAAAGCTCCCAAGAAATATTGATGCTGTAGAAGCGTACCATTTTTTTCGGATGGGCAATGTTGCACGGATCTGCTTTGTTTTATAATAGAAATAAAACAAGGTAGACACGATTATTAGGAAAAAGAAAATTAGCATAAGGACCTCCTGTATTCGAAAACTTTCTTCTATTGTACTTGAGAAACGTGCTCGAATGCGAATGGATTTCCTTGAAAAATGGAGGAACCGCCAATGAACAGTCAAATCATCGACACAATTAAACAATATGAAACCATCATCATCCACAGGCATGTCAGACCGGATCCCGATGCATACGGCTCACAGCTGGGCTTAAAATACATACTTCAGCATAATTATCCTGAAAAAATGATTTTGGCAGCAGGTGAACATGATTTTACGATGGAATTCCTTGGTACACAGGATTCGGTCGCTGATGAAGATTATATCGGGGCACTGGTAATTGTCACAGACACTGCCAATACAGAACGAATAGACGATCAGCGGTATTCGAGCGGAGACAAACTCATAAAAATCGATCATCACCCGAATGATGATGCTTATGGTGATCTATTGCTTGTGGATACAGGGGCCAGTTCTTCCTCAGAGCTTATTTACGAATTATTCGAAGTTGGCCAGATTCAGGAAAACTGGGAGCTTCCGCCAACGGCGGCACGCCAGCTTTATGCAGGAATCATTGGCGATACCGGCCGTTTTCTCTTCCCGAGCACGACACAAAAGACGTTCAGGATTGCCGGCGAACTCATCAAGAGTGACTTTGACCGCAACGCGCTGCATAATGGCATGTACGAAATGGAAAGAAAGCTTCTGCATCTTCAGGGTTATATCTACCAGAACTTCAAAATGGACGAAAATGGTGCAGCTTATGTAAAAATCACCTTGGATATCCTAAAAGAGTTTGGAGTCACAGCTACTGAAACTTCGCTGCTTGTCAGTTCGCTTGGAAATGTAAAAGGAATGAAAGCATGGGTCATATTTATAGAAGAAGAGAATGAGATTCGTGTACGTCTCCGCTCAAAAGGACCTGTCATTAATGAACTGGCAAAAGAGTTTAACGGAGGGGGCCACCCAATGGCTTCCGGAGCCACTGCTTACTCATGGGAAGAAGCGGAACAAGTGATTGGCCGTTTAAAAGAAATTTGCGCTTCAGCAGAATAAGAAAGGAGGGATTGTTTTGTCAATGGTTTATCCATATATAAGCACATCAGCAGACCTGTTGAAAAGTACGGTGCGCCTTGATGAACTTTTCCCTTTTCTAAAAGAACAGGGGACGGCTGCTGTCGCTATCGTCAATTCCAAGCTGTACGGTGTGCTCCCGTTCTGGGAAGCTTGTTATCAGGCAGGTATTCACGCCGTGCTCGGCTTTTCAACATTCGTCGAACACGATGGGCAGCCGTATCCGGTTGTACTTTATGCCCAGACAAATAAAGGCTATGGCAATTTGCTGAAGATATCCAGCGCACTTGCGACACGAAACCGCAAGGCGATTCCCGAGCAATGGTTGAAAGCTTACGATGAAGGGCTTCTTTGCGTAATTCCAAATACGTCAGAATGGACATTGACCGACCGCAAAGAAGTTTTCGAATACATCTTCCAAATATTCGGTGACCGCTGTTACGGCAGCGTGCAGCGGCCAGGAGGCAATGTATCTGGCAATGAAGCGGAATTTATCGAAGCATGCAACCGTTTTTACCTGCCGATTATGGCAACACAGGAAGTGAAATACATTAAGAAAGAAGGGGCTTTTGCATATGAAGTGGCATCAGCCATCGGGCAAGGGCTGAAACTTTCAGATGAACAAAGGCTTCCACCGGAACATACCGATGCATATGCGCCAACTGCCGGCGAATTGAAACAGTGGTTTGAAAATCGTCCTGAATGGCTGGAAACAGCAGAACAAATGCTGTTGAGCTGCAAAGTCACCATACAGACCAATCGGCAGCTGCTGCCTGTTTTTCCACTGGATAACGAAGTGGATAGAGCGGAATACATAAAAAAACTGTGCATGGCTGGCTTAAAAGGCAGATTAGATAGTGATTCCATTTCTCAGGAATATCAATCCCGTTTGGATTATGAGCTTGGTGTCATCAAATCCATGGGCTATATCGATTACTTCCTGATTGTTTCCGATTTTATGAAATTCGCGCGGAATGCCGGCATAATGACGGGACCAGGCCGGGGTTCATCGGCAAGTTCGCTTGTCGCTTATTCTCTGCATATAACGGATGTGGATCCACTTGAACATGGTCTGCTTTTTGAACGCTTCCTGAATCCGGAGCGTGTTACACTTCCGGATATCGATATCGATTTTGCCGATCACAGAAGGCATGAAGTAGTGGAATATGTCGCCAATAAATACGGGCAGGCAAGAACCGCACAAATCATTACTTTCGGCACATTATCCGCCAAGGCAGTGGCAAGGGACACGGCACGCGTTTTCGGTTTTGAAGCTGAAGAACTTGAAGCGATATCGAAACTGATTCCGAGCCGTCCAGGCACCACTTTAAGATCTGCGTTAAAGGAAAATGCTAAGCTGAATGATTGGATCATCGCCCGTGAAGAACGAAAAACCTGGTTCAAAACAGCGCTCCAGCTGGAAGGTCTTCCGCGCCACGCTTCAACCCATGCTGCCGGTGTCATTCTAAGCCCGACTTCCCTGGTGGATTATGTGCCAATAGAAGAAGGCAACGAAGGAATCTACCTGACACAATGGCCGATGGGAGATCTCGAAGCAATCGGTTTGCTGAAAATGGATTTTCTGGGCCTGAGGAATTTGACCATATTGGAACAGATTCGAAGACTGCTTTCGAAGGGAACCGGAAAATCGATGGATTACCGTAAATTGCCGCTTGATGATGCAAAAACCTATGAAATACTCGCTGCCGGCGACACAAGCGGAGTATTTCAACTGGAATCAGAAGGGATGAGGAATGCTTTAAGGCAAATCAAACCTACTGCTTTCGGTGATATAGTGGCAGTCAATGCACTCTTCAGGCCGGGCCCGATGGAGTTTATCCCATTATATGCAAGAAGGAAGCATAAGCAGGAAGCTGTAGCATATGTCCATCCGATTTTGGAACCAATCCTTAAAGAAACCCACGGCGTAATCGTTTACCAGGAACAAATTATGCAGATTGCCGCTAGAATGGCAGGTTTTTCTTTGGGGGAAGCCGACATACTAAGGCGGGCTGTCAGTAAAAAGAAACGGGAAATACTGGATGAGGAACGTGTTCATTTTGTGCAGGGAGCCCAAAAGAAAGGCTTCAAGGAAAGTGAAGCTACTGAAGTCTATGATTTGATCGTACGTTTTGCCGATTATGGTTTTCCAAAGAGCCATGCTGTCGCTTACAGTATAATTTCGTATCAGCTCGCTTACATGAAAGCGAATTATCCCATTTACTTTTATGCTGCTATGCTAGGGAATTTTTCCGGAAATGCAGAAAAGACCAAACAGCTTCTGCAGGAAATAAAAGAAAAGGATATTCCGATTTTGGTTCCTTCAATCCAGAAGAGCATTTCGTCATTTTCGATTGAAGAAGGCAAAATACGGATTGGCCTTAACAGTGTCAAAGGTGTTCCTGGAACTGTCATTAAAGCTATCATAGCTGCCAGAAATGAAGGGGGTCCTTTCACGAGCCTTTTCAATATCGCTGAACGGATATCCGCCATTCATTTCACACGAAAAGCCTTTGAACCGCTGATAAAAGCGGGGGCTCTTGATGATTTCGAACTTGATCGTGCAACGCTTCTGGCTTCACTGGACAGTGCAGTCAAACACGCAGAACTCGTCAAACCGGATGAAGAACCGGGGCTATTCGACGATATGGGCGCAAGCTTCATGAAGCCGAAATATACGAAGGCTTCACCAATTCCTGAGAATCTGAAACTGGATCTCGAAATGGAAGTGCTCGGCTTTTATCTTTCGACACATCCCATCGAACGGGAAAAAGAGCAGCGGCAGAAAGATTTTGATGAGTTGAAGTCTCTGAAGCTTAAACGGGATAAAGAAAAAGTGAATGTCCTGGGGATGATTGAGGAAATCAAAAGGATCCGTACAAAAAAAGGGGATGCTATGGCTTTCATTACCCTGCAGGATGATACAGGCCCGGCATCTGTCACTTTATTCCCTGAAGAATATACAAAATACAATGCAATTCTAAAAGAACAAGCAATCATTGAAGTCCAGGGCACGATTGAAAATCGTATGAACCGGACATCGATCATCTGCAAAAATATTAGTACTTGACTGCTTTTCCAACCGGAAAAGCAGTTTTTTCTTTACGTCCGGCGTTTTTTTTTGTAAGGTAGGAATATGAGTGGTCAGACCACTTTCAAAAAAATGGAAGTAGAGGTCCGCTATGAACCAACCAAAACGATATCTGGACATAGTCCTGGATATAAGGAAAATGATAAGCCAGGAAAATATCAGGCCTGGCGACAGGATTCCATCTGAAAGGGAATTGGCTGAAACCTTAAAAGTAGGGCGGTCAACTATTCGCGAAGCTTTGAGGAGCCTGGAATTGCTCGGATTGATCGAAACCAGAAGGGGAGAAGGCACTTTTCTGTCAGATTACCGTAACCATCAATTGGTGGAAGTTTTGTCGACATTCATCCTTCAGGACAATCAGTCCCAAAAGGATGTCTGGGAAACCAGGATAATACATGAAATTTCTGCAATCCAAACAATTTGCGGAAATGAGGCTGCATGCCAATTGCCGGTTTGGGACAGTTTTTCCAAACGTATTGAAGAAGAAGAAAGTTTTCTTCGTGAGGATCTTGTCAAAGAAATAATGGTTTTATCCGGTAATCGGCTGTCTTTGAAAATTTGGCTTTTATTGGCGCAATACAGCGGTAATCCTTATAAAAGCCGTATAACAATGGATGAAACAGAGATGATCGAGGATGTTTTGGCTGCAATCAGGCAGCAGGATGCTGAAAAAGCCGCTTCCAGTTTGAAAATTTGGATTGCCTGGCTGCAAAAGGAGAGTAAAAAAGATGACGATGATACGTGATATATTCAAGCGCAACAGAGAGCGCAATGGTCCGACTATACCTTCCAAAGCCGCAAAAGATGTCCCGGAAGGCCTAATGTTTAAATGCCCCGAGTGCAAGCACATCGTACTGACCAAAGAAATGGCGAAGCTCCAAAAGGTCTGCCAGAAATGTGACCATCATTGCAAAATGACTGCCCAGGAGCGGGTAGAGAGTTTAATGGATAAAGATACATTTGAGTCCATCGATGATCATTTAAAAACCGGCAACCCGCTTGGTTTTCCAGGCTACACTGAAAAGATCGAAGCTGACAGCAAAAAAACTGGTTTGAATGAAGCCGTTTTAACGGGCACCGGGAAAATCGACGGACAGCCGGTCGTTGCAGCTATTATGGATTCCCATTTCCGTATGGGCTCGATGGGATCGGTTGTCGGTGAAAAAATTACGCGCGCTGTTGAACTGGCTACCGCAAAAGGCTATCCATTTGTCATTTTTACAGCCAGTGGCGGAGCCCGTATGCAAGAAGGCGTCCTATCCTTGATGCAGATGGCGAAGACCAGTGTGGCATTAAAGCGCCACAGCAATGAAGGCCTGTTATTCATATCAGTTTTGACGCACCCGACAACTGGAGGCGTTTCTGCAAGTTTTGCATCCGTAGGTGATATTAATATTGCAGAACCGAAGGCATTGATCGGTTTTGCCGGTCGCCGAGTGATTGAACAGACTGTTCGTGAAAAATTGCCTGAAGATTTTCAGACTGCCGAATTTTTATTGGCACACGGCCAACTGGATGCAGTGGTACATCGCCATAACATGCAAAAAACCTTATCTTCGTTAATCAGACTGCATACGAAAGGAGCTGTGGCACATGGCTAATAAAGCCCAAAAATCACTGCCATTTGAAGAGCCATTAATCCAGCTCCGCAAAAAGATTACGGAACTGAAAGAATATACTCAGAACGCAGAAGTGGATTTGAGCGCAGAAATTGACAGCCTGGAAGCACGGCTGGAGAATCTGGAAATTGAAATCTATGAAGACATGAAACCTTGGGATCGTGTCCAGGTTGCCCGCCATCCGAACCGGCCAACCACCTTGGATTATATTCCATACGTTTTTGAAGATTTCATCGAACTGCATGGAGACCGGCTTTATGGTGACGACGAGGCAATTGTCGGCGGCATCGCTTCATTTAAAGGACAGCCGGTAACGGTCATCGGTCACCAGCGCGGCAAAGAGACGAAAGAGAATGTCCGCAGAAACTTTGGTATGCCGCATCCGGAAGGATACCGCAAAGCATTGCGCCTGATGAAACAAGCGGAGAAATTCAAACGGCCGATCATTTGCCTCATTGATACGAAAGGTGCTTACCCAGGAAAAGCAGCAGAAGAACGTGGGCAAAGCGAAGCCATTGCCCGCAACCTTGTGGAAATGGCAGGGCTGGAAGTTCCGGTCATTTCCATAGTCATAGGTGAAGGCGGAAGCGGCGGGGCACTGGCTCTCGGCGTGGGAAATCACATCCTGATGCTCGAGAACTCAACTTTCTCAGTAATTTCTCCTGAAGGAGCGGCCTCAATATTATGGAAAGACTCTGCACTTGCACAAACTGCAGCAGAAGCCATGAAAATTACAGCGCCGGACCTTCTTGAAATGGGTATTATTGAGCGAATGATTCCTGAAATTCGTGGAGGCGCACATCATAACCCTGTAAAACAGGCGGAATTCCTGTCTGAAGCAATTGAAAAATCACTTAGCGAACTGAATCCGTTAAATCCAGACGGATTAATCGATCAGCGCTACAATAAATTCAAGGCAATCGGGGTATTTACAGAATAGGGACCGCTTCGGCGGTTTTTTTGTTTCTTAAGGCAAAGTTAAAGCCGCAGATTCAGGGACAAATATTTAGGGGAACTGAACTGACATTACACTGCAAATCGTGGTAAGGTGAATAAAGTATCAGGAAAATCAGGAGGCATGAATGATGAAGCGAATTGGAGTGTTAACCAGTGGCGGCGACTCGCCAGGAATGAATGCAGCAGTGCGTGCAGCAGTCCGGAAAGCAATATTTCATGAAGTGGAAGTTTTCGGAATTTATTATGGCTACCAGGGTTTATTGGCCGGCAATATCGAAAGGCTTGAAGCCGGTGATGTTGGTGACATCATCCAGCGCGGCGGTACGAAATTGTATTCTGCCAGATGTGAGGAATTTAAAACCGAAGATGGCCAGAACCGGGCGATTGAGCAGTTAAAAAAACATGGAATCGAAGGCCTTGTCGTTATTGGCGGAGATGGTTCATACCGCGGCGCAATGGCTTTGACCCAAAAAGGGTTTCCATGTGTCGGGGTGCCGGGAACTATTGACAACGATATTCCGGGCACGGATTATACAATCGGATTTGATACTGCCCTCAATACCATTATAGAAGCGATTGATAAAATCCGTGATACTGCAACTAGCCATGAGCGGACATTCATTATTGAAGTGATGGGCCGGGACGCAGGAGATCTTGCGTTATGGGCCGGACTCGCCGGTGGAGCAGAAACCATATTAATCCCGGAAGTGGATTTCGATATGGAGGATATGATTGACCGCCTGCAAAAAGGTAAAAAGCGTGGCAAGAAACACAGTATCATCATCGTGGCAGAAGGTGTAATGAGTGCTAATAAACTTGCTGACATGATCCAAGGGAAAGTGGAGCTCGAAACGAGGGTATCTGTTCTTGGACATATTCAAAGGGGCGGTTCACCGACGGGTAGGGACCGTGTCCTTGGAAGCCTCTTTGGTGCGCGCGCAGTGGAAGTCCTTTTGGACGGGCCTGGCGGGCGCGCAATTGGCATGAAAAATCATCAAGTGGTAGACTATGATATGACAAAAGCGTTTACCGGTGAACATGACACCGATATGAGTTTGTATACTTTATCTAAAGAATTATCAATTTAAAAGCAAAATGGAGTGAGTCTATTGAGAAAAACCAAAATCGTTTGTACGATCGGACCAGCGAGTGAATCGCCGGAAATATTGGAATCCCTTATTGAATCAGGGATGAACGTTGCACGTCTGAACTTTTCACACGGCAATCATGAAGAGCATGCTGAGCGTATCAAACGCATTCGCCAGGCATCAGAAAAAACAGGGAAAATTGTTGGAATTCTTTTGGATACAAAAGGTCCGGAAATTCGTACCCACCAAATGGAAAACGATGGAATTGATCTGGTGACAAACCAAAACATTACTATTTCTATGACGGAAGTTCTGGGTACGGCGGAAAAATTCTCAATCACTTATGACCACCTGATTGAGGACGTTCAAAAAGGATCCATCATTCTGCTGGATGATGGCCTGATTGAATTGCGTGTCGATAGTATCGATAAAGAGAATGGCCTTATCCATACTGTTGTGGAAAATGCCGGAACATTGAAGAGTAAAAAGGGTGTAAACGTGCCGGGTGTCTCCGTACAGCTTCCAGGGATTACTGATAAAGATGCGCAGGATATTCTGTTCGGCATCAGCCAAAAAGTGGACTTTGTGGCAGCATCTTTCGTAAGAAGATCGTCGGATGTAATGGAAATCCGTGAACTTCTTGAAAAGAATGGCGGGTCACATATCCAAATTATTCCGAAAATCGAGAACCAGGAAGGCGTAGACAATATCGATGATATCATCATGGTATCGGATGGGCTAATGGTCGCTCGAGGAGACTTGGGAGTGGAAATTCCTGCAGAAGAAGTGCCGCTTGTCCAAAAGTCACTTATCGAAAAATGCAATAGTGCTGGGAAACCGGTCATTACCGCTACTCAAATGCTCGATTCAATGCAGCGCAACCCACGTCCGACTAGAGCTGAAGCCAGTGACGTTGCAAATGCAATTTTCGATGGCACAGATGCAATCATGCTATCGGGCGAAACTGCAGCCGGGATCTATCCGGTAGAATCAGTGGAAACGATGCACCGCATTGCCATGACCACAGAATCGGCACTCAACTATAAACAGCTGGTTTCCAATAGAAGAAAAGATAAAGAGGCGAATATGACGGAAGCAATCGGCCAGGCTGTGGTCTACACCGCATTGAACCTGAAAGTAAAAGCCATTATCGCACCAACAGAAAGCGGTACAACTGCTAAAATGATTTCTAAATATCGTCCGGAATCACCAATTATCGCAGTTACCTCATCAGAAATTGCAGCTAAAAAACTGACATTGGTATGGGGTGTCCAACCGATTGTCGGTACGCCGGTATCTTCGACAGATGAAGTATTTGCAATTGCTGTTGAGGAAAGCCTGAAACACGAATACGTTGACCATGGAGATTTAGTGGTCATAACTGCCGGAGTTCCTGTCGGCAAAGCAGGTACAACTAACTTGATGAAAGTTCACGTCATTGGCGATATAGCTGCCAAAGGCCAGGGAATCGGCAAAACAGTCGCATACGGTGAATCTCTTGTAGTGAAATCTGCAGAAGAGGCGAATGCTGTTGATACTGAAGGGAAAATCCTTGTAACCATCGGCTCAGACCGTGAAATGATGCCGGCTATAGAGAAATGTGCAGGCCTGATTACAGAAGAAGGCGGATTGACAAGCCACGCTGCTGTTGTGGGACTAAGCCTCGGGATTCCTGTAATTGTGGGAGTCAAAAATGCCACAAGCATTATTAAAAACAACGAGGATATTACAATTGATGCCGAAACTGGCGTCGTTTACCACGGCCACGCAAGTGTGCTGTAAGAATTACAATGGAGGTGACCGATCATTATGAAATGGCTGATAGCATTATTAATCGTTGTCCCAGCTCTTGAATTGGCACTGCTGATTTGGGCAGCAAATAATATCGGTTTCTTTGTCACTGTTGGAATGATCATCGCTACTGGTTTGATTGGTGCTTTCCTTGCCAAAAAGCAAGGAGTGAAAGCGATTGGTGATATCCAAAAGGCCATGTCGAGTTTCCAGCCGCCGGGCGAAAACCTGCTGAGAGCAGCTTTTGTCCTGGTTGGAGGCGTCATGCTCATGACACCAGGATTCATCTCGGATGCTGTCGGTTTCAGCTTATTATTTGCACCTACCCAAAAAGTATATAAACCATTGGTATACCGTTTCATCCAAAAAAGAATGAAGAATACTCGGGTTATTGTAGGATAATCCGAGTATTTTTATAGATTTTTTTTGCTAGTTTAGAGAAAAACAAGCGTTTTCATTCACAAAGCCCTGTAAATTGATTATAATGAACAAGGTAAGGAACTTATCAGAGTTTCATAAACGCAGATGAATCATCATTCTGCCTTTTTTTGTGGGATGATGAATTATACTGGAGAAGGAGCGAATTTTATGACATCGTCAAAAGGTTTAGAAGGTGTAGTAGCTACACAATCCGCCATCAGTTCTATTATTGATGACACGCTTACATACGTTGGCTACAATATCGATGATTTGGCTAACAACGCCAGCTTTGAAGAAGTGATTTATCTATTATGGCATCAACGTTTGCCGAAAGCTGACGAACTTGCTGAACTGAAACAGCAATTGGCTGAGAATATGTCAGTACCTAAAGCTGTTTTGGATCATTTCAAAACATACGAAATCAAAAATGTCCACCCGATGGCTGCTTTGCGTACAGCAGTATCAATGCTTGGACTTTTTGATGAAGAAGCTGAAGAAATGAACCCTGAAGCGAACTATCGAAAAGCAATCCGCATTCAGGCGAAAATGGCTACTTTGGTTACAGCATTCGGACGTGTCCGTAATGGCCAGGAACCAGTAGAACCTAAGAAAGACCTTAGCTTTGCTGCTAACTTCCTTTATATGCTGTCAGGTGAAATGCCTGCTGATATCGAAGAAGAAGCATTCAACAAAGCATTGGTGCTTCACGCTGACCACGAATTGAACGCTTCAACATTCACTGCACGTGTTGCTGTCGCTACTCTTTCTGATGTTTATTCAGGTATTACTGCTGCAATCGGCGCCCTTAAAGGTCCATTACACGGTGGAGCCAATGAACAAGTCATGAAAATGCTGACAGAAATCGGTTCAGTGGACAACGTTGAAAAAGTGATCAATGAAAAACTTGAAAACAAAGAGAAAATCATGGGCTTCGGCCACCGTGTTTACCGTAAAGGTGACCCGCGTGCGAAACACTTGCGTGATATGTCACAGAAGTTGACAAAAATCCGCGGTGAAGAAAAATGGTACGAAATGTCGATTAAAATCGATGAAATCGTTACTGGACAGAAAGACCTTCCACCAAACGTGGACTTCTATTCTGCTTCTGTATACCATTCCCTAAACATCGAACATGACCTGTTCACGCCGATTTTCGCGGTATCACGTACTTCAGGCTGGTTGGCTCATATTCTTGAGCAGTATTCAAACAACCGTCTGATCCGTCCACGCGCAGAATACATCGGACCTGGAATGCAGTCTTATGTTCCGGTTGAAGAACGCTGATCTCTGAAAATTATTTAAAATAGAAATAAAAAAACATAAAGACGATAGGGCTGGCAAATTGTGCAGCCCTATGACTTTGAACACAGGAGGAATTTTATAATGGCAAACGGCGAAAAAATCACAACAGATAACGGTGTATTGAACGTACCTAACAATGCAGTAATTCCATACATCATCGGTGACGGTACTGGACCGGATATCTGGAATGCAGCTTCACGCGTTCTTGAAGAAGCGGTAAACAAAGCTTATAACGGTGAAAAATCAATCGTATGGAAAGAAGTTCTTGCTGGCCAAAAAGCATTCGACGAAACTGGCGAATGGCTTCCTGAAGAAACTCTTGAAGTGATCCGTGAGTATTTGATCGCTATCAAAGGGCCTCTTACTACACCAATCGGCGGCGGTATCCGTTCATTGAACGTGGCACTTCGCCAGGAGCTTGACCTTTACACTTGCCTGCGTCCTGTTCGTTATTTCGAAGGCGTACCTTCACCGGTTAAACGTCCTGAAGACACAGATATGGTCATCTTCCGTGAAAACACTGAAGATATCTATGCTGGTATCGAATATGCTAACGGCAGCGACGAAGTTAAAAAATTGATCTCTTTCCTAACTGACGAAATGGGCGTTAAAAACATCCGTTTCCCAGAATCATCAGGTATCGGCATCAAACCGATTTCTGAAGAAGGAACAAAACGCCTTGTGCGCGCAGCAATCAACTATGCTTTGACTGAAGGCCGCGAGTCTGTAACTCTTGTACACAAAGGTAACATCATGAAGTTCACTGAAGGAGCTTTCAAAAACTGGGGCTATGAAGTGGCTGAACAAGAATTCGGCGATAAAGTCTTCACTTGGAACGAGTATGACAAAGTGAAAGACGAGCAAGGAACTGATGCAGCAAACAAAGCACAGGAAGAAGCTCTTGCTTCAGGAAAAATCCTTATCAAAGATTCGATTGCTGATATCTTCCTACAGCAAATCCTTACTCGTCCAAGCGAGTTCGATGTAGTTGCTACAATGAACTTGAACGGCGATTACATTTCAGATGCACTTGCTGCACAAGTTGGCGGAATTGGTATCGCTCCTGGAGCGAACATCAACTACGATACTGGGCATGCGATTTTCGAAGCTACTCACGGGACAGCTCCTAAATATGCTGGCCTTGATAAAGTGAACCCTTCTTCTGTTATCCTGTCAGGTGTATTGATGCTTGAACACCTTGGCTGGAACGAAGCGGCTAAAATGATCACGAACTCAATGGAAAAAACAATCGCTTCTAAAGTTGTAACTTATGACTTTGCACGTCTGATGGACGGCGCTACAGAAGTGAAAACTTCAGCATTCGCTGATGAGCTTATCAAAAATATGTAATTCTTAGAGAGAGGGGATTTCCCCTCTCTTTTTTTTATTGCCAATATCGCGGCCAACTTTGTTTCAGAAGCATCGACAAAGGAAACAATATTGAATAAGGAGAATGATTTCTTTTATTAATTTCGAAAATCTGATTAATAAGGAGAGAATCTTATGACATTCAAACATAAAAAGATTTCAGTTATCGGCTCAGGATTTACAGGAGCTACAGCAGCTTTTCTGCTGGCGCAAAAAGAACTTGGGGATGTCGTCCTGGTTGATATACCGCAGATGGAAGATCCGGCAAAAGGCAAGGCGCTGGATATGGCAGAAGCGGGTCCAGTCATCGGCTACGATGCGAAAGTTACAGGGACCGCTGACTATACCGATACCAAAGACTCTGACCTCGTCATTATCACCGCCGGTATTGCGCGTAAACCGGGGATGAGCCGGGATGATCTGGTTCAGACCAACCAGAAAATCATGAAATCCGTTACTGCAGAAATAGTTAAGTATTCACCGGACTCGACGATACTGGTTTTGACAAATCCTGTGGATGCTATGACCTACACGGTGTATAAGGCTTCCGGATTTCCGAAAGAGCGCGTTATCGGCCAGTCAGGAGTTCTGGATTCTGCGAGGTTCAGAACATTCATCGCACAGGAACTGAACCTTTCTGTAAGAGACATCAGCGGCTTTGTGCTCGGCGGACACGGGGACGATATGGTGCCGCTCGTGCGCTATTCCTATGCAGGCGGCATTCCGCTTGAAACACTGATTTCCAAGGAACGTCTGGATGAGATTGTGGACCGCACCCGTAAAGGCGGAGCTGAAATTGTAAATCTTCTCGGAAACGGTTCTGCTTATTATGCTCCTGCTGCGTCACTAGTTGAAATGGCTGAAGCGATCATTAAAGACCAGCGCCGCGTTTTGCCGGCTATCGCCTATCTTGAAGGCGAGTACGGAATGGACGGAATATATCTGGGTGTTCCGACAATCCTCGGAGCAGGCGGAATCGAAAAGATATTTGAAATCGATTTAAATGAAGAAGAAAAAGCTTTATTGAATAAATCAGCCGAATCTGTAAAAGCGGTCATGAAGATTCTGGCATAAGCGGTTAGAGGCGGACGGGATTTCCTGTCCGTTTTTTTATAAGGCTTATAGCTGCTATTTATACAGCGCATATCCACACGCGATTTGCTTTTCAGTGCTTAATTGATATTATTAAAGTATTAAGACAACAGGGGGGATTTTAATGTTGCTGGGAAAGAAACGGAAGTTAGGCCGTAAAATCGAAGATATGGCGACTGGCGAGAAACTCAAGCTGACAGAAAATATCGAGGACAAAGATCTTCTCCTCTATCTGGGCCTTACAAATGATGGGAATCCGCTGTACATCCAGCATGATTTTGCCTCCCAGACAAAATTCGAAAAACCCGTTGTTCCGACAGCGATGCTTACGGGAATCATTACATCAGCAGTGTCTAAATACTTGCCGGGACCCGGTTCGTATATCACTGAGCAGCATTTGAAGTTTAAAAAACCTGTCTACCATTATGCTACAGTGGATTTTCTTCTGGAAGTTACAGAAGTGAATGTGGCAGCCAATGAAGTCACAGTAAGAGTCGAAGCAACAGATGAAAACGGTGAATTGGTACTGGAAGGCAAGCTTGTAGCAAATCCGCCGCAAGTACTGAGCCAGCTGACCACTGAAGCAATGGATAATTTCTAATTGGTTTGGAATGGGGGTTTCAAACTGAATGTGGAGGCTGTAAAAATGCAGAAGAAAATTTTAATCATTGAAGACGAACAATCCATCGCTACATTGCTGTCCTATAATTTGACGCAAGCCGGTTATCAGACGATTATCGCAAATGACGGAAAAGAAGGATATGAATTGGCGATAAGCGAAGCACCTTCCCTTATCGTACTGGATCTTATGCTTCCATCCATGGACGGTGTGGAAATATGCAAGGAGCTGCGCCTTCAGAAGATAAGTACGCCTATTATCATGCTGACTGCCAAAGACGATGAGTTCGATAAGGTGCTCGGGCTTGAACTGGGAGCAGACGATTACATGACTAAACCGTTCAGTCCGCGTGAAGTCGTAGCCCGGATCAAAGCAGTCCTGCGCAGATCGGAAGGCATTAAAGTCCAGCGGGAAGATTCTTCTTCCAACGAAATGAAATTAGGCGAACTGAAAGTTTATCCTGAACGTTACGAAGCCTTTCTGAATGATGAGCAATTGGAATTCACACCGAAAGAGTTTGAGCTGCTAGTCTATTTGATGGAAAACAAAAACAGAGTGCTGACGCGCGATCAATTATTAAGTGCCGTTTGGAAATATGATTTTGCCGGAGATACCCGGATTGTCGATGTGCATATCAGCCATCTGAGAGAGAAAATTGAGGAAAACAGCCGCAAACCCGTATTTATCAAGACCATCCGAGGATTGGGCTATAAATTTGAGGAGCCAAAAGCGGTATGAAGCCTTTTCGGCGGCGGCTGCTGAGCACTCTCCTGCTTTGGCTCGGTACACTTCTTGCCGGGCTCTATATTGTTGTCATACAAATCCTTCCCTTTTATCAGGAAATGGGCAATGGCTTTGAATTTTGGTTTTTGCTGGCTGTAGTGTTCCTTGCTGCGTTTGCAATTTCAGCTGTAATTGGATACCGGATCATCAAAATTCATATTGCGCCGATCGAGAATATTACAGAAACGGCAATGGAACTGGTAAAAGGCAATTACCGGGCGAGAGCCTATGAGGATGCCGCAATTGGTTCAGCCCCGTTAAGCTCTACAATAAATGTGCTGGCGAGAAACCTACAGGAAATTACAGCTGTTCGTGAAATGGAACAGGAACGCCTGAAAACACTGATTGAAACTATGGGCAGCGGATTGATCATGATTGACCGGCAAGGGAAAATTTCGCTTTCCAATAAATATTTTCAGAATGAATTTGAAGTGAGCAGCAATGATATTATCGGAAAATTTTATGGGGAGCTGCCAATTCCAGGAGCACTTGCGGGCTTTATCGAAAAAGTTTTTATGACTGAGACTCCAGCAAGGGAGCAATTGCAATATCAATCCGGCATCAATACCCGTGCTCTTGAGGTATACGGAGCCCCGGTTATTGGCAATCACGAACAATGGCTCGGCATAGTCATTGTTCTCCACGACATAACTGAATTAAAGCGTCTTGAACAGATCCGGAAAGATTTTGTTGCCAATGTTTCGCATGAGTTGCGCACACCGGTAACATCCATTAAGGGATTCTCGGAAACATTGATTGATGGGGCATATAAAGATGAGTCATCATTATTATCTTTTTTGGAGATTATTCAAACAGAGACAAATCGTTTGGAAACATTGATCGAGGAACTGCTGGAGTTATCACGTGTTGAACAGAGTGGTTTCAAAGTCGACGCGCAGCCGACTGATATGAAGGCTGTGATTGAATATGCATTTGAAATGGTCCAGCCAGGGTTTGAAGAAAAGCAAATGAAGTTCGAGACTTCACTTGACCAAGTAACTGTGGCCGGGGATGCCAATCGGCTGGTGCAGATTATGATGAATCTGATGGTCAATGCCCTTACATATTCTCCTCCTGAAAAAACAATAACAGTGAGATTATTCGAGAAAGGGAACCAGGCAGTGATTGAAGTGGAAGATGAAGGAATTGGCATTGAACCTTCCGAAATCAATCGTCTTTTTGAACGCTTCTACCGGGTAGATAAGGCGAGAAGCCGAAATTCCGGAGGAACCGGGCTGGGGTTGTCCATCGTCAAGCACTTAATTGAAGCGCACCACGGCAAGATAGAAGTACAGAGCACCCCAGGGAAAGGCAGCGTTTTCTCCATTTATCTGCCGATTGCTGAATGAACTTTCAAATAAAAATACAAAGATTTACATGGCTTTAATATTGGCTTCACATAAGGGTGGTATCTTCTAATAGAACCCCCTTTCAACACCCAAAGAAGAAAAAGGACCTTCCACGAGGTCCTTTTTCTTTTTTTATGAAACTATTTATGTGCTTTTCCGTATATTTATCATACATAAATAAGGAGGACGAAATTATGACAGCAAAAAAAGTTCTGTCAATCATCGGGCTGTCTATTGGCGGCATCCTGCTGCTGGTGGCCGTTTTTACGTCTTGGTATACGGTTGATGAATCCGAACAGGCAGTGATCATTACATTTGGTGTAGCCAATGAAACCATTGTGGAGCCCGGCCTTCATTTCAAAATGCCTTGGCCGATCCAGCGGGCGGAAATCCTTTCCAAGGAAACATACAGCCTTCAATTTGGCTATAGCCAGGATGCAGACGGGGAGATAGTGTCCTTTGACAAAGAAACAAAAATGATTACGGGTGATGAATATATTGTTCTGACCGATCTGGTCGTACAATGGAAAATCACCGATCCGAAAAAGTACCTTTTCAATGCGGAAGAGCCAAAAGAGATTCTGCATGATGCAACATCCGCATCTATCCGTTCCATTATCGGCAGCTCATTGATTGATGATGCGCTGACTTCAGGGAAAGCGGAAATCGAAGCAGACACGCGTGACCTTTTAGCATCTTTAATCGAAAAATATGATATTGGAATCTCGGTCCTTGCGGTCAAGCTGCAGGACGTCGAGTTGCCGAACGAAGAAGTGCGGGCGGCTTTCACCAATGTAACAGATGCACGCGAAACGATGAACACGAAAATCAATGAAGCCAGAAAATATGAAAACCAGAAACGAAACGAAGCACTCGGGGAGAAAGCAGCAATCAATTCCCGTGCAGAAGGGCAGAAAGTGGCAAGGGTGGAACAGGCACGCGGCGACGTAGCGGTATTTGATAAATTGTTCACTGAGTATGAAGCGAATCCGGAAGTTACAAGACAGCGATTGATTCTTGAAACACTGGAAACCGTATTGCCGAACGCCAAACTTTACATCATGAACGACGAAGGCGGAACGATGAAATATTTGCCGCTTGGCGACAACCAGACTTTATTGCCTCCGGCTGCAGAATCTGAAACAGGGGGCGAAAACGATGGAAACGAATAAACCGCAAAATGAACCAAGTAAATTTGATGCCTATAAACCTTCCAAGCCGAAAAAACAGCCAAAAGATCCGATTAACTTCAAAAAGTACTGGAAGCTGATTTTCGGTCTGTCCCTCGCTTTAATCGTATTGCTTATCCTGTTGGCCAACGTCTATGTGGTTAAGGAAAACGAGTATCGCGTGGTCCGCCAATTCGGTGAAGTGGTGGCTATCAAAGAAGATCCAGGTCTTCACATGAAGATTCCATTCATCCAGAGCCTGACAACACTTCCGAAGTATCAGATGATTTATGATGTCTCGGAAGCGGAAATCAATACACGGGATAAAAAACGGATCATCATTGATAATTATGCAGTTTGGCAGGTAGTCAACCCGCGGGAACTGATTACCAATGCGGCGACTATCGTCAATGCCGAATCCCGGATGGAAGAGTTTATCTATTCAGTGATCCGTTCAGAACTTGGCCAATTGAATTACGATGAAATAATTAACGATGAAAATTCTTCAAGAGGCAGCTTGAACGACAATGTCACAGCAAAAGTGAATGAGCTCCTGGAAAAAGACCAATATGGTATCCGTGTTACGGATGTACGCATGAAACGGACGGATCTTCCAGCGGAAAACGAGCAGTCGGTTTATACCCGAATGATTTCCGAGCGGGATTCGACAGCACAGGATTATTTATCGCAGGGAGACGCTAAAAAACGTGAAATTGAAGCGCAGGCCGACCGGGAAGCACAGGAAGTGATTGCCACTGCCCGCAAGGAAGCGGCTTTGATCCAGGCAGAAGGGGAATCTGAAGCGGCGAAAATCTACAATGAATCGTTCTCGAAAGATCCCGAGTTCTACCAATTGTACCGTTCACTCCAGTCCTATACGAAAACCATCGGCGAGGATACTGTCATCATCCTGCCGTCCGATTCCCCATATGCCAGTGTTTTATCCGGCATAATGGAATAAAACCAGCCGTCATTTCTCTTCTTTTTACCCTCGTGGTAAAATAAAGGGAATGACGGTTTTTTATTGAAAGGGGTAATTTTGTGGCTAAGAAAATACTTTTACTGGACGGCAATAGCTTGGCATACCGCGCATTTTTCGCGCTGCCGCTGCTGACAAATGAAAACGGCATCCATACAAACGCTGTATACGGTTTTACGATGATGCTCCAACGAATTCTTGAAGAGGAAAAACCTACTCATATGATGGTTGCTTTTGATGCGGGGAAGACAACTTTCCGGCACGAAACGTTTAGTGAATACAAGGGAGGGCGCCAAAAGACGCCACCCGAATTATCCGAGCAGTTCCCTTATTTACGGAAATTGATCGATGCTTATCGCATCAAGCAATATGAACTGCCAAACTACGAAGCTGATGACATCATCGGTACGTTAAGCCTGGAAGCGGAAAAGCAGGGCGACGAAGTCATTGTGATTTCGGGAGACAAGGATCTGACGCAATTGGCTTCCCCTTCAACTACGGTATATATCACCCGTAAAGGGATTACGGATATTGAAAAATATACCGTTGACCATATCAAGGAAAAATATGGTCTGACACCATTGCAGATCATTGACATGAAAGGCCTTATGGGAGATTCTTCCGACAACATCCCGGGTGTTCCCGGTGTCGGTGAAAAAACCGCGCTGAAACTGCTGGCAGCCCATGGCTCAGTGGAAGGCGTATACGAGGCGATCGAACAGCAAAAAGGCAAGATGAAAGAAAAGCTGGTGGCCAATGAAGACTTGGCATATATCAGTAAAAAGCTTGCTACGATTGAACGCCAGGCACCGGTTGAAGTGAAAATCGATGAACTTGGTTATGAAGGTCCCGACCAGGACGAGTTGATCAGGATCTGGAACGAACTGGCTTTTAAATCATTACTTGAAAAAATGGAATACACGGCAGAGGAAACGGTCAAAGAAGAATTGAAATTTTCGGTGTCAACGGAAGTCCAGCCGTCAATCCTTAAAGACGAAATGGCTGTGCACCTGGAAATGTACGATGAACATTACCACACCTGTGACCTTCTTGGCGTGGCACTGTCTGATGAGACCGACACCTATGTAATACCGATGGACGTGGCTAAAGAATCGGAAACTTTCAAAGCATGGCTGGCAGATCCTTCGAAGAAAAAATATATGTCCGATTCGAAAGCATCCACTGCTGCATTTCTGCGCAGTGAGATTGAACTCGATGGAGTCGATTTCGATCTGATGCTCGGTGCTTATATCGTCAACCCATCACTGACCTATACCGATATGGCCAATATTGTTTTGGAATACGGCTATACAGACGTATCCACGAATGAACAGGTCTACGGCAAAGGCGCTAAGAAAAAAGTGCCGGAAGATGACATCTTGAATGAACATATTGCCAGAAAAGCGCGGGCAATCTGGAAAGTAAGGGATATCATTATTAAAAAACTCGAAGAAAATCAGCAATTTGACCTCTATGACAAATTGGAGCTCCCCCTTGCTACAGTGCTGGGGAAAATGGAATCACTGGGTGTTAAAGTGGACCGGGCGCAATTGTCCGATATGGGAGAAGAATTGGCTGCAAAACTGAAAACGATCGAATCAGAGATTTACAGTCTTGCTGGCCAGGAGTTCAATATTAATTCACCGAAGCAATTAGGCGTCATCCTGTTTGAAAAATTAGGCTTGCCGGCTTTAAAGAAAACCAAAACCGGTTATTCGACAGCCGCTGATGTACTGGAAAAACTGGAAGGCCAGCACGAAATCATTTCACATATCCTGCTATACAGACAGCTCGGCAAACTTCTTTCAACTTATATAGAAGGTTTATTGAAGGAAATCCATGACGACGGCAAAATCCATACCCGTTTCCAGCAGGCTCTGACTACAACGGGCCGCTTAAGCTCGACGAATCCGAATCTGCAGAATATACCCGTGCGGCTTGAAGAAGGGCGTAAAATCAGAAAGGCGTTTGTCCCTTCTGAACCGGATTGGGTGATGGTAGCCGCGGATTATTCACAGATCGAATTGCGCGTGCTTGCACATATGTCTGAAGATGAACGGCTGGTTCAGGCGTTTAAAGATGATCAGGATATCCACACCGCTACAGCGGCTGACGTATTCCATGTTCCATTGGAAGAAGTCACGGGCGATATGCGCCGTGCTGCCAAAGCGGTCAATTTCGGCATTGTCTATGGCATCAGTGATTATGGGTTATCCCAAAGTTTGAATATCCCCCGGAAGGAAGCGGCAGAATTCATCGATCGCTATCTGAAGAGTTTCCCGGGAGTGCAGCAATATATGACGAATATCGTCTCATCGGCGAAGAAAGACGGATTTGTTACGACATTGATGAACCGCAGACGCTATCTGCCGGATATTACGAGTTCAAACTTTAACCTTCGCAGTTTTGCGGAGCGGACAGCGATGAATACGCCGATTCAAGGAAGCGCAGCGGATATCATCAAAAAAGCGATGATTGATATGGATGAAGCACTCGAACGTGAAGGCTTAAAAGCCAATATGCTGCTGCAAGTGCATGATGAGCTGATTTTCGAAGCGCCAAAAGACGAATTGTCCCGTTTGATGGAACTGGTTCCTAAAGTGATGGAGTCGGCAATGGCATTGAATGTTCCATTGAAAGTCGATATCGCATCCGGCGATACATGGTATGAAACAAAATGATTGGAGGCCGATAATATGCCTGAACTTCCTGAAGTGGAGGGCGTGGTCCGGCAGATACGTCCCGTTGCCATCGGCAAAAAGATAGAAGATGTTTATATTTCCGATACGATCCGGCTGTCAAAAACCGGTGGCAGGGAAGCGATTCTTAAAAAAGTAGAAGCTGACAGTTTTATTGATAAAGTTAAGGGTTCGCAAATAACCAGTGTGGAACGGCGCAGCAAGTATATCTATTTCGGTCTAAGAAAAGACAGTGAATTCCTTCTGGTGAATCATCTTGGGATGTCAGGCGCCTGGTTTTATGTGGGCAGCCTGATGTCGATTCCGGAAGAGAAATTCCGGAAACATGTCCATGTTGTTTTGACGTTAAATGATGGCAATATACTGGCTTATTCGGATATCCGCCGTTTTGGGGAAATGCGGGTGTTAAATGATGAAGGGGATTATCCACCGCTGTTGCTGATGGCACCTGAACCCTTTGATGAAAATGCCCTTCAGCATTTTCTGGATATGTCCGAAAGTCCAAAATACAGGAACAAACCGATCAAAGAAGTGATTATGGATGGGCAGGTTATTTCCGGAGCGGGCAATATATACGCTACGGAGGCTCTATTCAGCATGAAAATTCATCCGAACCGTGCTGCACATCGAATCAGCAGAAAACGCAGAACTGAACTTTTTAAAGCAGTGGTGGATATACTTTTGGAAAGCATCGAAGCCGGAGGGAGCACTATATCCGATTACCGGAACATCAACGGAGAATCGGGAGGGATGCAAAACCGCTTCGCAATGTATGGGAAAAAACAATGCATGACTTGCGGCAGTGTGACGAAAACCTTGAAAATTGGAGGACGCACATCTGTCTACTGCCCAACATGCCAAAAATGAGGGCTTAAGATGATCATTGGATTGACAGGAAGCATAGCGAGTGGCAAAAGTACCGTGTCAAAAATGCTTGAAGATTTAGGTTATCCGATAATTGACGCGGATTTGGTGGCGCGGAAGGTTGTTGAACCCGGTTCAGAAACACTGAAAGAGATCGAGGCATTATTCGGTTCGGAAGTAATCCGGGATGACGGTACGATGAACCGGGAAAAGGTTGGAGCATTAATTTTTTCTGATCCTGTAAAAAGAAAACAAATGAACGACATCATCCATCCGGCGATTCGGGCGGAAATGCTGCGCCAAAGAAGTGCTTTTATGGCTGAAGGCCATCAAACAATTGTCATGGATATCCCTTTGCTTTTTGAAAGCAAACTGCAGCATTTTGTCGATAAGATACTGGTTGTCAGCGTGACGGAAGACAACCAATTGTCGAGGCTGATGGAGAGAAATGGTTTAAATGAAAAAGACGCAAGGGCACGGATTGGCTCCCAGCTGCCAATGTCTGTAAAAGAAGAAGGAGCTGATGCCGTCATTTACAACAATGGAACCATTGAAGAAACTGCGCAGCAACTCACTGGAATTTTGAAGCAGTGGCAATAAAATTCACAAAGCTGAATTATTCGTCACTTTTTGAGGTTCTCGAATCGATATAATGTGTTATACTATATAACGAAATAAAAAAATAAGTATAACTTAATTAATGGAGGACTATAAATGACAGTTTCTATTGCAATTAATGGATTTGGCCGTATAGGCCGTATGGTGTTCAGACAGGCAATCTTAATGGATGACATAACTATTTCAGCAGTAAATGCCAGCTATCCTGCTGAAACGTTGGCTCATTTGATAAAGTATGACACAAATCACGGTACCTTCGACGGAGAAGTAAGCGCCGAAGAAGGGGCTATAATTGTTAATGGAAAACGAGTTGAATTGGTCAGCGAACGCGATCCATTGAAACTGCCATGGAAAGCAATGGGTGTGGATATTGTTATTGAAGCTACCGGGAAGTTCAATGCCCGTGATAAGGCAGCTCTTCATCTTGAAGCTGGAGCGAAAAAAGTCATCTTGACTGCTCCTGGGAAAAACGAAGATATTATGATCGTAATGGGTGTCAATGAAGATAAATTGGATATTGATAAGCACGATATCATTTCCAATGCCAGCTGCACGACGAACTGCCTTGCACCAGTTGCCAAAGTTCTCAACGATTCGTTTGGAATCGACAACGGTTTGATGACAACTGTACACGCTTACACGAATGACCAAAAAAACTTGGATAACCCGCATAAGGATCTTCGCCGTGCACGCGCCTGTGCCCAGTCGATCATTCCGACTTCAACCGGAGCAGCAAAAGCTTTGTCGCAAGTCCTGCCTGATCTGGAAGGGAAAATGCACGGATTGGCGCTGCGTGTACCGACACCGAACGTGTCCCTTGTTGACCTTGTGGTTGATTTGAATAAAGACGTTACGGTCGAGGAAGTCAACCAGGCCTTCATCGATGCCGCAAACGGTCCGATGAAAGGGATTTTGAATTTCACAATGGAACCGCTTGTATCCAAAGATTTCAATACAACCACGGATTCAGCCATTGTCGATGGTCTGACTACGATGGTGATCGCAGGCCGCAAAGTGAAAGTCCTGGCATGGTATGACAATGAATGGGGCTACTCAGCTCGGGTAATCGATCTGACAAAACGGGTCGCTTCTGCAATGAGTGTAATATAATGACACAAACCACTTTTTCGTTTAGTATGAAAAAGTGGTTTTTTATTTGTAAGAAAAATCCACGAAAAAAAATAAATCTTTATCAGATTTATTTGTTGCATTTCAACTGAATACATCATATACTATGATTCGTAGCAAAAAAAGCTACTTTCTTCCGGTCGATTCCAAAGCTCAATGAGGAATCAGGACGAAACATTTTTATTCACATGACTGCTTAAAGGGTTAGGACCTCTTTGGACTAACTTTCCCCCGTGGTAGTCAACTTTGAATATTTTGAGCACGAAACCAAAATGATATCAAAGGGGGAAACGAACCATGGAAACAATGGGACGTCACGTAATTGCAGAACTTTGGCAGTGTGATTTTGACAAATTAAACGATATGGATTTTATCGAAAAAACTTTTGTTGATGCAGCACTCAAATCAGGGGCAGAAGTCCGCGAGGTCGCTTTTCATAAATTTGCGCCACAAGGTGTAAGCGGCGTAGTAATCATTTCTGAATCACATTTGACAATCCACAGCTTTCCTGAACACGGCTATGCAAGTGTAGATGTATATACTTGCGGAGATATGGATCCGACTATTGCAGCGGATTATATCGCTAAGGCACTTGGCTCACAATCGAGCGAAGTTAAAGAATTGCAACGTGGAATGGGTCCAGTCGGTGCTGGAAAAACCAAAGTTACAGTAACTGCATAATCCATTTAAACCAAGACATTAAATTAAGACATAAAAGCAGGGGAACTGATCCCCTGCTTTTTCTATTTGTTTGTACATAGTAATATATATTTTATATAGGCCGCTTTGTCGCTTTGGACTAAGCTCTCACAATAAGCCGAGAAGAGCACTCGTCTTATTGCTCCGCTCCGTCCTGGCGCGCTCCTTCGCTGGATTCACTTCTGGACATGATATGAAATTAAGTGGACTTAATAACAAGAGTTGGGCTGTTATGCACTCGGGCGATGGCCCGAGTTAGCTAAGCTCAATCTATTAGTTTTTCTCTAAAAAGTTGAACTAACTAAATTGCATTGTATGGACTGATTCGTTTCTTAAAGAGGTTTCTAGAGATATGAAGCAAAACAGCGAAGACGCCCAGGGGACCAAGCGAAGTGCTGAGATCCACTCGGGTGAAGTGAAACGAGAACGAGTTAGCTCAGCGCAAGCCCCCAGGCAAGCGTAGTTGTTTTGCGGAATATCGATTGTTAAAGATTAGTAATTCTCTAATATTATTAGATTCCAAAATGAAATATTATAAACCCGGAAATTTTGTTATACTTAGAGCAACAGAAAGAGAATTTGGGGAGATGTCAAAATGAAATGTCCGGCTTGTCAGCATAACGGTACCCGCGTCGTGGATTCGCGGCCAGTAGATGAATTGAAATCGATCAGAAGAAGAAGGGAATGCGAAGAATGCGGCTATCGATTCACCACTTTCGAGAAAGTGGAAGAGATGCCGCTGATTGTCGTGAAAAAAGACGGTTCCCGCGAAGAGTTCAGCCGCGAAAAAGTATTGCGCGGCTTGATCCGTGCTTGCGAGAAACGTCCGGTGCCACTGGAAACACTTGAGGAACTGGTTTTCAATATCGAAAAAGATCTTCGCAGAATTGGCAACGCCGAAGTGAAATCCGAACAGGTCGGAGAAATGGTGATGGACCGGCTGGCAGCAATTGACGAAGTGGCTTATGTCCGTTTTGCTTCTGTCTATCGCCAGTTCAAAGATATTAATGTATTTATAGACGAGCTGAAGGATTTATTGAATAAGAATCCGGAAGATAAGATATCCGAGTAAGGCGGTGAATTATGACTGCATTCTATAAAGAGCTGCAGGCGGCTGATGCTTTTAAAATTCGTCTGCCTTATCCATTTTCAAATTACGACCGCCAATTACTGACTCTTCTTTATCAGCCGATGGTCGGTGCAGAAGCCATATCCCTTTACCTGACGCTTTGGGCGGAAGGGGAAGCGGAACGGACGGAGACACCGCATTATACGCTGATGAATACTTTGGGTATGCCGATTGCCAAGATTTTTGAATCGCGTATCCAGCTGGAAGCTATCGGATTATTGAAGACTTATAAAAAAGGGACAGAATCCCGTACCTTTTTATATGAGTTATGCCCACCGCTTGATCCTAAAGATTTTTTCACTGACCCATTGCTGTCGATGTTCCTGTTCAGCAAAATTGGGGATATCGCTTACCGCCGGGTACGGGACCGGTTTATCCTGCCTGCGGAAGACATGGAATCCTTTGAAGAAGTTTCACGGACCTTCACGGATATTTTTCAGCCGGTCCATGCAAAAGCCGGTTATCCGAACGATTCACAAAAAATGCAGCAGCGCAGCAGAAAAGGTTATGAAGCGGAGTATGATTTCGATTTCAACCTTCTCCACCAAGGGCTTTCTGAGCAGCTGGTGCCCAAACGGGTGTTGACTGCATCGATTAAAGACACCATCTGCAAATTGGCTTTCCTGTACGGATGGGGACCGCTTGAAATGCAGAAAGTGATCCTACTGGCCATTGACGATGATTATCGTCTTACTATAGAAGGAATTAAAAAATCCGCATCTGAGTATTATAAGATGACGGTATCTACAACTGCGCCAAAACTGGAACCGGTTCTTGCGAAAGCACCTGAACCGGAAGCTGAGCCGAAGAACCGTCAGGATGAATTGATTCTGTACCTGGAATCTGCATCGCCGATTGATGTGCTCCGGGATATTGCCGGCGGTAAAGAGCCTCTTTCTGCAGATGTGCAGCTTGCCAACAACCTGGTCATGCAGCATGGCATGGAGCCGGCGGTAGTGAACGTGCTGCTGCAATATGTTCTTCTGCGGACCGATATGAAATTGACTAAAGGTTATGTGGAAAAAATCGCTTCACACTGGATCCGTAAAAACGTGTCCACTGCTGCAGAGGCGATGGAACTCGCGCGCACTGAACATGCCCAATATATGAAATGGAAATCGGAAGGCTCGCCTGTTGCCGCCTCGAAATCTTCGTCACGTTCTAACGGCAAGCCTGTCCGTGAGGAAAAACTGCCGGAATGGTTCTATACGAAAGATGAGCCGCAGGCAACAGCTCCACAGAAAAATGAAAGCCTGGAAGTCGAGAAGCAAAAACTCCTGGCAAAACTTGCTTTGAAAAAAGGGAAGGGTGATTAAATGGAACCGATACGGGAAACCTTAAAACGGGTTGTCAATGCACCGGCTTTTTCAGAGCGTTACAATGATATGCGCAAGGAAGTGCTGGAGAACCCAGGCGTCCAGAGTTTTCTTGAAGAAAATGCCTCTGAAATCGATAAAAGCATCGTCGACCGCGGCATGCACAAATTATATGAGTACATCGACCAATCACATGACTGCAATAAATGCCCGAGCTTAGACGGATGCATCAATCATTTGAAGGGCTTCGAACCCAATCTGGTGCTTGAACGCAACACGATCGGCATTGCATATACGCCATGCAAATCTAAGAATGCTTATGACAATAAACGACGTGCAAGCTCCCTGATCCACAGCATGTACATGCCGAAAGAAGTTATGCAGGCGACGCTGTCCAATTTCGAACCGGACGACAGCCGGATGGAAGCATTCCGGGCAGTCGGCGCATTTCTTGATCAGGCAACAGGACCGGATAACCTGCCGGAAAAAGGTTTGTTTTTCTACGGCAAATTCGGGGTGGGAAAATCCTATCTGTTAAGTGCGGTGGCAAATGAGCTGGCGGAGATAAACGTCAAATCGGTTTTGGTATTCGTACCCGAATTCATGCGTGAAATGAAGCAGGCAATCGGCGACCAGACGCTCCAGGAAAAAGTGGACTACGTCAAAAAGGCGGATGTTCTGATGCTGGATGATATTGGAGCGGAAGCGATGTCGAGCTGGACGCGTGATGAAGTGCTGGGAACCATTCTTCATTACCGCATGGCAGAAAAGCTTCCGACTTTCATGACTTCGAATTTCAGCTACTCTGAACTTCAGCATCACCTTACTTATTCTCAACGTGGTGAAAAAGAAGATTTAAAAGCGGCACGTGTTATGGAACGGATTCGTGCACTCACGAGTCCTGTGAAAATGGACGGCCGCAACTGGCGTAATTAAATTTGGTGCGAAGTCATTATAAATGCATTTTATTTACAGTGATTGCATTTTAAATGCTTTCGGTTTATAGTAAATACAATCGAAATATGATTTTAAATGCGACGACGAGGACAATAATGGATTGCACGACTTCCAGAGAGAGAAGCCCAGGCTGAAAGCTTCTTAAGAAACGGCAATCCATTTACCGCCTCCGAGCAGCAGCTGTGAACATTTTATTTAGTAGCAGCTGCCGGCAACCGGCCCGTTAGCCGATGCAGAGCTTCGTCCCATTCAGTTTACTGATTGGGGCAGAAGAAGGGTGGAACCACGAACTGAGCTTCGTCCCTTTGGGATGGGGCTTTTTTGTGTTCCAAAATGTTTCTGCAATTGGATCATGGAAAAAGATGAAAATCAAAAGGAGAGATTGCTATGTCAGACATGATCAATTTAAAATTTCCGGATGGAGCCGTAAAGGAATTCGAACGGGGCACTACAACAGAAGATGTGGCGGGATCAATCAGCCCTGGCCTTCGTAAAAAAGCTTTGGCTGGTAAAATCGGCGACCGCCTTGTTGATTTGAAAGCACCACTGAACGAAGATGGAGACATTGCAATCATCACAGCGGAATCGGATGAAGCATTGGAAATCCTTCGCCACAGTACAGCGCATTTATTGGCGCAGGCGGTTAAACGTCTATACCCGGATGCGAAGCTGGGTGTTGGTCCAGTGATTGAAAATGGTTTCTACTACGATATCGATACAGAATCAGCGATTACTTCTGAAGACCTTCCGAAAATCGAGAAGGAAATGAAGAAAATCATCGGTGAAAATCTTGAAATCGTCTGTCATAGTGTTTCCCGCGCAGAAGCGCAGGAACGTTTTGCAGCAATTGAAGATCCGTACAAACTTGAACTTCTTGAAGCAATTCCGGAAGATGAGCAGGTTACAATCTATGAGCAAGGTGAATTTTTCGATCTTTGCCGCGGCATCCACGTTCCGGCAACAGGCAAGCTGAAAGAATTCAAATTACTGAGTGTGGCCGGTGCATATTGGAGAGGCGACAGCGACAATAAAATGCTGCAGCGTATTTATGGCACTGCGTTCTTCAAAAAAGAAGACTTGAAAGCGCATCTTGAAATGCTTGAAGAAGCAAAAGAACGCGATCATCGTAAAATCGGCAAGGAATTAAATCTGTTCATGAATTCGCAGAAAGTCGGCCAGGGGCTGCCAATGTGGCTGCCGAAAGGCGCGACAATCCGCCGCATCATCGAGCGTTATATTGTTGATAAAGAAGAACGTTTGGGTTACGACCACGTCTACACTCCAGTTCTTGGCAGCGTCGAACTTTATAAGACAAGCGGCCACTGGGACCATTATCAGGACGATATGTTCCCGGTCATGAGCATGGATAACGAAGATTTGGTGCTTCGCCCGATGAACTGTCCGCATCACATGATGATTTTCAAACAGGGTATTCATTCATACCGCCAGATGCCGGTCCGTATCGCGGAACTTGGCACAATGCACCGTTATGAAATGTCCGGCGCCTTATCAGGATTGCAGCGCGTTCGCGGTATGACTTTGAATGATGCGCATTTATTCGTAAGACCTGACCAGATCAAGGACGAATTCAAACGTGTCGTCAATCTGGTGGTGGAAGTCTATAAAGACTTCGACATCAAAGATTATTCATTCCGCGTATCTTACCGTGATCCGGAAGATAAAGAAAAATACTTCGATGACGATGCCATGTGGGAACGTGCACAATCCATGCTGAAAGAAGCAATGGACGAAATGGGCTTGGATTATGTGGAAGCAGAAGGAGAAGCGGCATTCTACGGACCGAAATTGGATGTCCAGGTGAAAACTGCGCTCGGCAAAGAAGAGACTCTTTCTACAGTACAGCTTGATTTCCTGTTGCCTGAACGCTTCGACCTTTCCTATATCGGAGAAGACGGCAAACAGCACCGTCCGGTTGTTATCCACCGTGGTGTCGTTTCAACAATGGAACGTTTTGTCGCATTCCTGATCGAAGAATATAAAGGTGCTTTCCCGACTTGGCTAGCGCCAGTCCAAGTGGAAATCATCCCGGTATCACTCGATGTCCACAGTGACTATGCCAATGAAGTGCAGGAAAAACTGCAGTCGCACAAACTGCGTGCCGATATTGACGGACGCGATGAAAAACTGGGCTACAAGATCCGCGAAGCTCAGATGCAGAAAGTTCCTTATATGCTCGTTCTTGGTGATAAAGAGATGGAAGACGGTTCTGTAAATGTCCGTAAATACGGTGAGCAGAAGTCGGAAAGCATGCCGTTTGATGACTTCCTGTCGATGATTCAGGGAGAACTTCGATAAGTTTGGATTAGAGAAATACCATATATACCGCTTCGGTATACCGCTACGGCGCTATGGACAAGCCTCTCGCAATAAGCCGAGAAGACCACTCGTCTTCTGCCCGGTCGGCATTCGCCTGCTCCTGAACCGCGCCGGCACTGAGAGAGACTTCTAGAGATATGGAGCAAAACAGCGAAGCGCGGTCGAAGGTCTTTCGACCGGCGCTTTGCGACGAAGCTAGCGCAGCGATGCAGGAGCACGAGGTTTTGGCAAGCTTATCTGTTTTGCGGAATATCGTCTATGTAAGGTTTATTGAGATGAACTGTTGACACGCCTATAGGTGCGTGGTATTATAAATAAGGTTATAGAATACTTATATGTGCAAGCAGGAGCACCCGCTTCTCACCTGATCGACCAAATGTTGGCAGGTAGACACGATTTGACTATTTCACGCTGAGGCGTGCTGTCATAAATTGCGGGTGGGCCGAACGAGGTCCATCCGCTTTTTCTTTGGATCGGAACCTGTAAGCCGACATGGTCGGTTACGCATTTTAAGCTATTCGCAACACTATCCGGAGGTGGATTATTATTAGCAAAGACAGTAATGTAAACGAAGGCATTCGTGCACGGGAATTACGGGTTATTGATCAAAATGGTGAACAGCTCGGCATTAAAACGCGCAACGAAGCCCTAGAAATTGCAGGTCGTGTCAACTTGGATCTGGTTCTTGTGGCTCCTCAAGCTAAGCCGCCGGTTGCCCGCATCATGGACCATGGTAAGTTCAAGTTTGAGCAGCAGAAGAAGGAACGTGAGATTCGCAAGAATCAAAAAGTCATCGTAGTGAAAGAGGTTCGTTTGAGCCCTGGAATCGACGACCACGACTTCAACACGAAGCTTCGGAACGCAATCAAGTTCCTTGAAAAAGGCGACAAAGTCAAAGCTTCAATCCGTTTTAAAGGCCGTGCGATTACGCATAAAGAAATCGGACAACGTGTCCTTGAACGCTTCGCAGAAGCGTGCAAAGAAGTTGCTACGGTTGAACAGCGCCCTAAAATGGATGGACGCAGCATGTTCTTGATGCTGGCTCCAGTCAACGAAAAAGAATAACAGTACAATTGTTTAGGAGGAACTCGAAATGCCGAAAATGAAAAGCCATAGCGGTGCGTCAAAACGTTTCAAGAAAACTGGAACTGGTAAAGTAAAACGCAATCGTTCACACACAAGCCACTTATTTGCAAACAAATCGACTAAGCAAAAGCGTAAACTCCGTAAAGGAAAGCTTGTATCTTCAGGCGATTTGAAACGCATTAAATCTTTGATCTACAACATGAAGTAATAACGAAAAGCGAAAACGGCCGTTCAGCTCCGGCAGACTTAAGATGAACTTCCGAAGCGGCGTTTTTTGCCGCACAGGAAGGGCAGCTTAAGACCGAGGAGCTGGCCCGTTGGAGTCTGGACAAGACCGAACCAAAAATCGAATTCTTTATATTCAAGCAGGAGGTAATGTATTATGCCACGCGTAAAAGGTGGAACAGTGACGCGCCAGCGTCGTAAAAAGGTCATTAAATTAGCAAAAGGTTATTATGGTGCGAAGCACATCCTTTTCAAAGTAGCAAACCAACAGGTGATGAAGTCAGGTAACTATGCTTACCGTGACCGTCGCAACAAAAAACGTGACTTCCGCAGATTGTGGATCACTCGTATCAACGCAGCAGCTCGTTTGAACGACATCTCTTACAGCCGTCTAATGAACGGTTTGAAAGTTGCCGGCATCGACATCAACCGCAAAATGCTAGCTGAAATCGCTGTATCTGATGCAGCTGCATTCACAGCACTAGCTGACCAAGCTAAAAAAGCATTGAACAAATAAGATAAATGCACAAAAAAGACTGGCGATCATTCGCCAGTCTTTTTTAATGGAGGAATAGTAAATGTTTATTGTGATTTCCGCTTATATCGCTATTTTATCCCTGATGGCATTAATAATGATGAAAGCCGATAAACGTCAGGCGCAGAAGAGAGGCCAGCGAATTCCAGAAAAAAATCTGTGGAGAGTCGCATTGTTCGGCGGGGGAATCGGCGCCTATATCGGCCTGATGGCATTCCGCCACAAAACCAAGCACACGAATTTCCGGATCGGATTCCTGATGCTGGCGGTTCTTCAAGCAGCGCTGCTCGTCTGGATTTACAGTGAATATGGTCTTCGTTAAGCGTCATTTCCGCTCTTCATCAATTGTTCGATCGGGTTTTTCCAGTTGATGGCGGCATTCGGGTAATTCATTTGGATTTCCTTTTCGAGAAAGTGGAAATCCTCTTTAGTGAAACCTTGCAGCATTGCAGGGTCTTCTGCCCAAACGAAGATTGAAACCACTTCAAACGCGTCGTCGGTCGTGCCGAGGTATTTTTCCCCTTCAAAGATGACGCCGCGCAATGTAATGAAGAAGTTTTTGCGTACATTTTGGACATCATCATAGAAATAATAGGATTTACTTTCGACCGCAGCATCGAATTTTCGTTTCGGGTCGAATACATAGCGCAGCAAACGATAGAATAGATATATAATTAATGCAATAACAATGAAACGGATGATGATGGCCATGCAAAATACCCCCTTGCAAAAGTGGTTGTCATATATAATACGGACATAAAGAATTATGGTTTCAAGATTTATTGAAAAAAAGGAGAATTCTTATGAATTTAGAGAAATTATTCACTATGCAGGAAGAATTGGACAGCTACATACAGACTAATAATGAAGTAAATGAAGATCTTTTCGAAAAAAAAGGGCTTGCGCTCATCGTGGAACTTGCTGAACTCGCGAATGAAACCCGCGCTTTCAAATTCTGGAGCGCCAAAGGACCATCGGAACGTGAAGTGATTCTGGAAGAATACGTGGATTCCATCCATTTTTTATTGTCCCTCGGAATCGAAAAGGACTTGAATATGCTGAATGAATGGCCTGATCCATTAAGTGAGCAGGATTTGACCGCAATCTTTCTGAAGACAAATAAAAGCATACTGAATTTCATGGAGAAGCATTCGATGTCAACTTACCAGACAGTGTGGAGCTGTTACGGTGCAATTGCTGATATTCTCGGATTCACCTACGAGGAAGTACTTGAAGCATATGTCGCGAAAAACCAGAAGAATTACGACCGCCAGAAGGATGGGTATTAATTCTGTTAGATGAATTTTTTGAAAATATACGCAGGTTCATTTATAATGGAGAAGTGAGACTATTTAGGAGGTCGAAATAAATGGTAAAATTAGACGAAACGCTCCAAATGTTAAAAGATTTGACTGATGCAAACGGTATTCCAGGCAATGAACGCCAATCGCGCGAAGTCATGAAGAAATACATAGCGCCTTTTGCAGATTCAGTTGAAACGGACGGGCTGGGAAGCCTGATCGCTAAAAAAGAAGGGCTAGCTGACGGACCGAAAATCATGGTTGCAGGCCACCTTGATGAAGTAGGCTTCATGATTTCCCAGATTGACGATAAAGGATTCCTGAAATTCCAGACTGTCGGCGGATGGTGGAACCAGGTTATGCTGGCACAGCGCGTAACCATCACTACACGCAGCGGCAAGGAATATATCGGCGTTATCGGCTCGAAACCGCCGCATATCCTGTCTCCGGAAGCACGCAAAAAACCTGTTGAAATCAAAGACATGTTCATTGATATCGGCGCATCGTCACGCGACGAAGTAAAAGAATGGGGCATTACACCGGGCGATATGGTGACACCTTATTTTGAATTCAACGTGATGACGAACGAAAAATTCCTTTTGGCAAAAGCCTGGGACAACCGTATCGGCTGCGCAATTGCCATTGATGTGTTGAAAGGTCTTAAAGGCCAGGACCATCCAAATGTCGTTTACGGCGTAGGAACAGTGCAGGAAGAAGTTGGACTTCGCGGCGCGAAAACAGCGACTGCGAAAATCCAGCCGGACATCGGATTTGCAGTGGACGTGGGCATCGCCGGCGACACTCCTGGCATCACAGCTCAGGAATCCAACAGCAAAATGGGTGACGGACCACAAATTCTTCTATTTGACGCTTCCATGGTTTCGCACCGCGGTTTGCGTGAACTGGTTCTTGATACGGCAGACGAAGCTGGCATCCCGTACCAATTCGAAACGATTGCAGGCGGAGGAACAGACGCTGGCTCGATCCACTTGACGGCGAACGGTGTTCCGGCATTGGCGATTGGCGTGGCAACGCGCTACATCCACTCACACGCCGGTATCCTTCACCGCGACGACTATGAAAACGCAGTGAAACTAATCATCGAAGTCATCAAGAAATTGGACAAAGACACAGTAGCGAAAATTACATTTGAATAAAATATGGAGATCCTCTCGCTGTGGCGAGGGGGTTTTTTGTTGTTTTTTTGCGGATTTTGGAAGTGAGTGATCATAGAACCTTGTGAGTGATCATAGAGCTCCCAAAAGTGCTCATAGAATCTGTTGAGTGATCATAGAATCCTGTGAGTGATCATAGAACCCCAAAAAGTGATCATAGAAAATATAACGAGCCGATCTTGTCGCTTTTCGCCTGCGAAAAGCATCCATTTAACGGTTTTGAACTTTGGAAAAGCATTCGCAATGAAGAAATCCGCAAAAAAGTAACAGAAAGAAAGTATTCTCGTCCCAAATCACCAAATAGCCCCTACTTCAAACCCTGAAATATCGCGCATGCCTGTAAAAAAGAAATAAGAAAAATAAATTAACTATTCAAACAGCCAAATGCTATAATCCGAGTAAGCAGAAAGGAGAGAATCAAGATTCTATCTAAAGTTGATATGTTAAAAAGAGCCATTCGGCGACTAAAGGAGAATACACCGGAACGCGAATTGTTGGAAAGGGAATTATTCCTTGCAGAAGCGGGAATCCGTGGGGAGAAGCGGCTTCAAAAAAAGTTTGTGGAATTTTATTCATCTGAACCTTTTGAAATTCTTTGGAATACAAGCCTTACTCTCGGCAACTGGCCAGTGCAGATCGACGGATTGCTGCTAACACAAAAAGTTGCGGTTATTCTCGAGTCGAAAAACATCAGCGGTGAGCTGCATTTTGAAACTAGAACTGGCGAGTTCTTCCGTAATGATGTAAATGGTGTGAAAACAATTATGGATAATCCGGCAGTTCAAGTTGAAAAACATATGCGTTTTATAAGAATGTGGTTTGCTGAAAACAAAATCCCCCTTCCGGTAGACGGCATGCTCGTTTTCACTGCTTTAAAAGCTGAATTATGTTCACTTCCACAAAATACTCGCACCTGCAGACACCACCACATGATTGAACTTCTATTTAAAACCATCGAAGAGTATCCATCCAGCACTCAGCAAAACCGTCATGCCCTTAAAAAATATAGAAAAATAATCGAAAATCAACTTACACCATATATTCAAAAACCGATAGCAGTTCAGTATTCCATGGATCCGCATCTATTTAAACGTGGAATTTATTGTGAAGCCTGCAAAACGTTTAACGTTGCCCGAGAGCGTCGACGCTGGCAATGTGACGCATGCGGAATAACTTCCTTAACTGCAGGTGAAGAAGCGGTATTGGATTACTTCGCAATATTTGGATTTCAGGCAAACAATGAAAAACTTCGGACCTTTTTAAATGTAGATGATCGACATATTGTGAAGCGTCTGTTGTCACAAGAAATTTTGACGAAAGAAGGAAGCAGAAGACACAGCAAATACTCATTGAATGAAGGAAAAACTTTGCAGGAGTGACATAGAATTTGCTGAGGGATCATAGAATCTGTTGAGTGATCATAGAACCCGAAAAAGTGATCATAGAATCCTGTGAGTGATCATAGAATCCTCTGAGTGATCATAGAATCTTAAAGAGTGATCATAGAAAATAAAACGAGCCGATCTTGTCGCTTTTCGCCCGCGAAAAGCATCCAATCAGTGGTTTTGAAGTGAGAGAAGCTTACGAAATGACGTATTTCAGCCGGAATCGGAACGGAATGTGGATCCGATACTTTAAAAAAGAGACTAAAACGTCCAAACCAAACCCAAAGGCATGCGCACTCCCGCGCATGCCTTTTACAATGCCCGGACCGCTTCCAGCGCTCCAATAAAAAGTTAATAAAACTTTACTTAATGTTAAGTATAGTGTACATTATGTTATATATACCGAACATCTTCATGGGAAGGATGAAAAGGATGCTGAAAAATCGGGTGAAGGAAATGCGTGCCCGCCACAGCTTGACGCAGAGCGACTTAGGTAAGCAAGTCGATGTGACACGGCAGACGATCGCATTTATTGAAAAAGGGGAATTTTCCCCGTCAATTACATTGTCACTGAAATTGGCGAAGGCTTTGCAAGTGGACGTCAATGAATTATTTTGGCTGGAAGGGGATGAATATAATGAAAAATGATTTTCGCCTAAAATATCCTTTGTGGATGATGGCTTTTATCGTGCTATTGGCTATAATCGCCTACTCACTGGATTCGCCTGTAGTGGAATACGTCAATAATAGTAATGAAACTAGTATGGAGATGACTATTGAACCTGCAAAGGGAATTGTCCTGCTCGTCTCACTTGTTTTGTATTTTACTTTGCTCGCCATCTTTTTACTCCAATTGAAAAAGTATAATCGGCAGAATCCTACTCAAAAAATTTCAGCAATTTCCATTCGGCCCCCTGAATATCTGGAGCAGGACGAAGGCATGACCTACATCACCCGCAAAGCAGTTCAAAAAGTTTACACATATATCACGTGGGCATTGCCTATTCTGGCTACAATCGCCATCATTCTGCCATTGTCCAAGCTCTACATTATTTATGGAATTTTAGCAGTTGCACTGGGACAGTACCTTATTTTTTATTTCGAAATCCGCAAGCACGTTAAGGAGGAAACCGAATGATTTACGAATACGCCCTGGTATTTATCGGAGCCGCAATTCCGTGGTTTGAAATCGCTTTGGTCATACCGCTCGGCATCGTTTGGGGGCTGTCGCCGTTTTGGGTCATGCTGCTGGCTTTTGTCGGTAATATGGTGACAGTGCTTGCGCTGATCATCGGCTTCGACAGATTCAAGGATTGGTACAATAAACGGCAGGAAGCGAAAGGCAAAACGCAAAATAAAAAAAGTGAACGCGCCAAACGGATCTGGAATAAATACGGGTTGCCGGGACTGGCATTGCTTGGACCAATCCTGATCGGTACGCATATCGCTGCCTTCATAGGAATGACACTTGGCGCGACGAAAAAGAATACAACAATTTGGCTGACAATAAGCATTGCCATCTGGACATTAACATTTGGCATCCTGACAGCACTTGGCTTTGATTTCTTCACACGGGAACTCTAAAGAAGCAGCAGTGGTGTGCTATACTAAAGCTATTCTGACTTAAAGGCGTGATCAATTATGAAACGAATCGAATCACTTCAAAATTCATTAGTAAAGCATTGGAAAAAGCTTGGAACCACTCGCAAGGAACGCGACAAATTTTCGGAATTCCTCGTGGAAGGGTTTCATTTAACGGAAGAATCCCTTAAAAAGAAAGATCTTGTTAAAGGATTGATCGTCCGTGAAGGCGTCGATATTCCTGACAGCTGGAACATAGAAGGAGTCACGTTGTATTCGGTGACTGCCGCAGTAGCGAAAGAAATTTCCGAGACGGAACATTCGCAGGGGATTTTTGCCCATTGCGCGCAACCCGAGTTCACTGAAGAGGATCAACAGAACTGGACGCGTCTATTATTGATCGATGCGGTGCAGGATCCGGGCAATATCGGCACAATGATCCGGACGGCATCCGCTGCCGGCATCGATGCTGTCATTCTTGGCAAAGGCTGCGCAGATCCTTTCAACCCGAAAACGGTTCGTTCAGCACAAGGTTCACATTTTCAGATTCCAGTTGTCCGCGGGGAGCTGGGAGAATGGGTGCCGCAGCTAAAATATGCAGACATACCGGTGTTCGGCACGGCATTGCAAGGAGCCATTCCGGTACACGAAGCTGAAACGAAAGAGAAGTTCGCGCTGATTGTCGGCAACGAAGGAAGCGGAGTTTCGCCCGAGTTGCTCGTACAGACGGAACAGAATCTGATGGTGCCGTTATACGGCAGCGCGGAGTCGTTGAATGTTGCAGTGGCGACAGGGATTTTATTGTACAGCCTCGTTCCGAAGAACTAAGGTTGATAATACAGTGGAACTTTCGTATAATTAACAGGTAAATAAAACACAAAAGCGTTGACCGGGAAAAGTACGGAGCCCATTTGCATCAACAGGAAGTTTGCGCCTTGACTGAAAGCGCGGATATGCAAACGTTTCGGAAGTTCACCCCGCGAGCTGCCGCCGGGACCAGCATGTTGCTGTAAAGGTGGGCCGGTGAAGAGCCGTTACGTAAATGAGTGATTGCCTCTGGGCGATAACTAGGGTGGTACCGCGAATAATGCCTCGTCCCTTTTCAGGGACGGGGCTTTTTTATGTTTAGAGGAGGAGAAAAAATGGAAGCACAATTGAATGAGTTGAAAACACAAGCGCTGGATAAGATTGCTGCCGCATCAAACGTAAAAGAACTGAACGCTGTCCGCGTTGCATATCTTGGTAAGAAAGGTCCGATTACGGATCTGCTTAAAGGCATGGGCAAACTGCCTGCCGAAGAACGCCCGAAGATGGGTGCACTAGTCAACGTGGTAAGAGAAGAAGTGACAGCGCGCTTAGAAGAGCGCATGGCGATTCTTGAGGAACAGGCAATCAATGAAAAATTGCAAAGTGAAACAATCGACATCACGCTGCCAGGACGTCCGGTGAAATCCGGCAACGCCCATCCGTTGACGCGTGTCATTGAAGAAATCGAAGATCTTTTCATTTCCATGGGATATGAAATTGAAGAAGGCCCGGAAGTGGAGAAAGATTACTATAATTTCGAAGCGTTGAATTTGCCGAAAGGGCATCCGGCGCGTGATATGCAGGATTCCTTCTATATATCTGAAGATATTCTTTTGCGCACGCATACATCACCTGTGCAGGCACGTACGATGGAAGCGAAAGGCGGAGAGCCGATCAAAATCATCTGTCCGGGGAAAGTTTATCGCCGTGATAACGATGACGCAACGCATTCACACCAGTTCACGCAAATTGAAGGGTTAGTTATCGGCGAAGATATCCGCATGAGCGACCTGAAAGGGACACTTTCTGTATTCGCCAAGAAAATGTTCGGGGAAGACCGTGAAATCCGTCTTCGTCCAAGTTTCTTCCCGTTCACGGAACCATCTGTTGAAATGGATATCTCCTGCTTCAAATGTGGAGGAGAAGGCTGTAACGTCTGCAAGAAAACCGGCTGGATCGAAATTCTTGGAGCGGGTATGGTGCATCCGAACGTATTGGAAATGGCAGGCTATGATTCGAAGCGCCTGACCGGATTCGCTTTCGGAATGGGACCTGAACGCATTGCGATGCTGAAATACGGCATAGAAGACATCCGTCATTTCTACACAAATGACGTCCGCTTTTTATCCCAATTTCAACGCACGGAAGTTTAAGGAGGAAATGACATGTTAGTATCGATAAAATGGTTGAAGGATTATGTAAATACACAGGAATTGCCGCCAGCTGAACTCGGCGAGAAAATCACACGTGCCGGAATCGAAGTGGACGCAGTAATCGACCGTTCGGAAGGCCTTTCGAATATCGTCGTCGGTCATGTGGAATCATGCGTAAAACATCCGGAAGCGGATAAATTGAATATCTGCCAGGTGAATGTCGGGGAAGAAACTACACAGATCATCTGCGGCGCACCAAATATCGCAGCTGGCCAGAACGTGATTGTTGCCCGTCCGGGTGCACGTTTACCGGGTGGCATGAAAATCAAGAAAGCAAAACTGCGCGGCGAAGAATCGAACGGTATGATTTGTTCCCTGCAGGAACTTGGCATTGAAGGCAAACTGGTTCCGAAAGCATACGCGGAAGGCATTTATGTATTGCCGGAAAACGCGGAAGTCGGTTCGGATGTCATCACTAATTTTGATTTGGATGATACGGTCCTTGAACTTGGTCTTACGCCAAACCGTGCGGATGCGATGAGTATGCTCGGAGTAGCATACGAAGTCGGGGCGATTCTGGAAGAAGAAGTGAAACTGCCGGAAATTACGTATAAAGAAGCGGAAGACAAGGCGTCTTCCATGCTGACGTTGAACATCGATTCACCGGAAGCCAATCCGTTATACGTGGCAAAAGTAGTGCGCAATATCGAAGTGAAGGAATCTCCGATGTGGCTGCAGCAGCGATTGATGGCAGCAGGCGTCCGCCCGCATAATAATGTGGTCGATGTTACGAATTATATCTTGATGGAATACGGCCAGCCATTGCACGCATTCGACTATGATTTGCTGGAAACCGGCAACATCACAGTTCGCCATGCCAAGACAGATGAACTGATTACGACACTTGATGGCAATGAACGCAAGCTTTCACTGAACAACCTGGTGATTACAAATGGTGAAAAACCAGTGGCGCTTGCAGGAGTCATGGGCGGTGCGAATTCCGAAGTCAGCAAGAACACAACAACAATCGTTATTGAATCGGCTTATTTTGAATCCGGCTCTATCCGCCAGACATCGAAAGAGCATAACCTGCGCAGTGATGCGAGTTCCCGCTATGAAAAAGGTGTGGATCCAAACCGCGTAATTCCTGCTGCAGAACGTGCCGCACAATTACTTTCGGAACTTGCAGGAGGAGAAGTCCTTGCCGGTTCGGTAATATTCGATCAGCTGCAGCGCGAAGAGAAAATCGTCAATGTGTCCCCGGATTTCATTAACAGCCGACTTGGCATGAAAATCCGTCTGGACGACATGCTGGACATATTGAACCGTCTGCAATTCAAGACGGAAGCGATGAACAATCAATTGATGATTTCTGTTCCGACACGCAGACAGGATATTCAAATTGAAGAAGACATTGTAGAAGAAATCGCCCGTCTTTACGGCTATGATGAAATTCCGTCAACCTTGCCGGAAACTGCAACGTCTCCGGGAGGATTGTCGCCGTATCAGCAGAAACGCCGCATTGTCCGTAATTATATGGAAGGTGCAGGTTTGCTCCAGGCGACTACTTATTCACTGACTTCTGAGAAATCAGCAACTCAATTTGCAATGAAACACACGGAATTGACACGGTTATTGATGCCTATGAGTGAAGAGCGAAGCACTTTACGCCAAAGCCTTCTGCCTCATTTGCTGGAATCCGTTTCCTATAACACGGCAAGACGCATCGATTCTGTTGCTCTGTATGAAACCGGCTCAGTATTCCTTAAAGGGCAGGATGAATTGCTCAATGAAGAAGAACATTTGGCGATTGCCGTGACCGGTTTATGGCTGGATAACAGCTGGCAGGGAGAAAAGAAAGCCGTCGACTTCTTTGTGGTCAAAGGTATTGTTGAAGGTTTAGCTGCCAAACTGGATGTGGAATTGGAGTTTGAACGCGGTGAATTGGATGGCCTCCATCCTGGAAGAACTGCGTTTATCACACTTGATGGCCGCCGCATTGGCGTCATCGGCCAATTGCATCCGAACGAACAGAAGGCGCGTGACCTGAAAACGACAATCGTAATGGAATTAAGCCTGGCTGAACTGTTCAAAGAACAGACAGAAGCTTTGGTATATACACAAGTGCCACGCTATCCGTCAATTACTCGCGACGTCGCGCTGGTACTCTCTAAAATAGTCGAAGCCGGAACGATTGAAAAACTGATCCGTTCTGCAGGCGGTAAACTATTGAAAGATGTTCGCGTATTCGACCTTTACGAAGGTGATAATCTTGAAGCCGGCAAAAAATCGGTGGCGTTCTCGCTGACGTATTTCGATCCGGAGAAGACTCTGACAGATGAAGAAGTAACTGCCGTGCATGAAAAGGTGGTTGCAGCATTGATAGAATCAGGTGCGGAACTGCGCAGCTGATAAAATAGAAGATAATCAACCGGAATCCTTGGATTCCGGTTTTTTGTTATTTCTTTCTTTAAGCTTGAGAAAATAAGTTTTAGAATGAATAGAAATGACTAGTAAAAAAAGAAAGCTATGGTAAAATTAATTTGATTAACATATAAAAAAGTTAAATTATGTAAAAATTTAACGAATGGTTACAAAGCCCTGGAGGTAAACGATGAAAAAGATTTTAGTTAAAGAAAGCGGCATGACTCTAGTAGAATTGTTGGCTGCAATTGCCCTTTTGGGAATTGTTTTATTTACCTTTATGTCGATCTTTACGCAGTCTGCGAAATTCTCTGCCCATAATCAGGAAACATTGACGGCTGTTCAGATTGCTGAGCAGGTAGTTTCAGATGTAAGGGATCTGGAGACGATTTTAACCTTGAATAATATTGGTAACTATAAAAAAGTCGGCAATTTTATTGAAGATAAAAATACATATGATCATTTTGTCATTAAAATATCAGAAGAAGAAGTGCAAGTGACTAGCCCAGATGCTCCGGCCACTGCACTTACACTAAAAAAAGCGAACATCTCCGTCAAAGCTAAACCAGGTTTTGGAATCAACGAACCGGAATTTAAGACAGAAATGTATTTGAAGGTTCAGCCATGAAAAATGAAAAAGGAATCACTTTAGTGGAATTGATTGCCGTACTTGCAGTAGCCGGAATCACAGTAGCGCTTATTGCCAGCGTTTTATCCAGCGGCACAAACGCTTCTCAAAGGACAAGCATGAATCAGCAGCTGCAACAGGAAGGAAATATAATAGTAGAAAAAATTCGTGCACAATATTTATTGAATCAAAAAGAAGACACAGTTCCCGATAAATTTGAAATCGTAGTCGAAAACGATAAATTGATTTTCAAGGATGATACAGGTACAAATATGGTTATCTCAGAAGGTTTTAAATACGATTTAGATCCGGCGTCAGCAGATAACACATCTCCTACCAAGAAAAAAGTGGTGCTTGATAGGACACAGAAATCAGTATTTAACCTGCTAATCCGCGGTAAAACTAATGGAAACTCACCGAACCAGGAATATAAAATTAACACGTCATTCAGCAAGTTAAATTAGGGGGATCACATGAAGACTTTCAAAAATGAAAAGGGATATGCGTTATTGATGGTGTTAATGCTGATCCTTCTGTTTACCGTCCTGGGAATGGGACTTATGGCGACGAATATGAATTCTGCGAAGCAGTTTAATACCAAGGAAGAACAAGTAAAAGCTCGGCATCAGGCAGAAATGGGAGTTTTACATTACCAAGCCCAACTGATAAGTATTGTAGAAGAAAATAAAAATAATGAAGTAGTACCTTGTGCTAAGTTTCTAAATGAAGTAGCAGTTTTATCAAATGATAATAATTCCGAATACAACGTAAGTAAACAAGATATAGAATGCGAGTTGTCAGAAGATGTTATAAAAATCTCTATTGAAAGTACAGGAAAATATATTGATAAGGAAGATAAGATTAAAGCTAAATTTAATATAAAAAATTCAAGCAGAACAAATCTTGAAGAAGGAGAATTACCAGGGCCTTCCGATTATAATGATGATACAAAAGTTGTTGAAGGAGGACTAACAGTTGAAAACGGCTTTTATTCTCCTACTGAGGATAGTTTATATGTAAAAGGGGATTTTAAAGTACAACATGGAAACAGCAACGGTGGAAATGATATTTTAATAAATAGAAATCTGTTCATTGACCAAAATATGTCTATACAAAATCACGCTTGCATAGTTACGAGAGGGAATCTAATTGTTAAAGGTAATATAACCTCTACAAATAAAGTTTATATATTCGTTTATGGAGATGCTTATTTTAAATCTAATACTTATAAATCAAGTAATAATAATTTCTTTGTAACAGGAAAAGTCTTCGAAAACGGGAAAGAAGTGCGCAACGATTTTGAACCGGTCCCTTCAGGATACCTCTATAATTATCACAATGGTTCAGATAGCGGGAATGATAAGAAAACCTGTCCTCTGCCAGGCTCCGGGAATCCTGGAAAGTTGTCTGGTAGCTGGCAAATAGATGAAAACATTGACGTTGATTATTTCGTAAATTAAATTTTCTTATTGAATTTGCTTTTGATTTTTTATTAAAAGATATTAAAAAATAATTTTTGCTTTAAGCAAATAAATAATAAAGTCATCCCAAATACTATATAGGGATGACTTTATTACATCGGTTTACATAATAAGAATATCCCTAACTCCGTCTCTTCCCAGCCAACAACCTCGCCTTACCAGTATTCGCAAAATGCCACTTCGTCAAACTCTTCAAATACTCCTCGCCGTGCTTCCGGATAATTTTTGCAGCCGCTTCATCCACAATCTTGCCGGCGCCTTTCGGAAGAGTGACGCCAGCTTCCGCGCTCATGCGATCCATTTCTTCCAGGAAAGCGACGCGCGCTATAATCGAAGCGCAGGCAACTGAAACATGAAGGCCTTCCGCTTTAGTCGAGAACAGAACATTCTCGCGGATAATATCTTTTTCACCCTTGATATGATTATAGTAAATGCCGCGTTCGGCAAACTGGTCTATGAGAATGGCGTCCGGTTTTACCGGTTCCATTTTTGCGAGCACATGTTTCAGCGCCTGGTTGTGGAGAAGGGCTTTTATTTTTCCTTGAGACCAGCCTTGTGCTTGAACTTTATTATATTTTTCATTTTTTAAGGTAAGGACCTTGTGGACGAATGCTTCTCGAAGATCCGGTGCGATTTTGCGCATATAATCATCATTGAGCAATTTCGAGTCTTTGACGCCAAGTTCGTGGGCGAGGGCCACTTTGTCTGCTGGCACGAAACAGGCGGCGACCGTAATCGGTCCAAAGAAATCACCGGTGCCGGTTTCATCCGAACCCAATACGGAAAGCTTCGCAAAATTTTCGGGAAGCTTGTCACCTTTAGCGCCGGAAACTTTCGTGGAAGTGTTGTCTGCTTCTCCCCATTTACCAGCTTCCCGTTCAGCTCCAGCCCCCTGGAACATGACTTTTCCGGAATTGTAGACGGTCACTACCGTATCAGTCAGTTTGGCTGTGAAGCGGACGTATTGCGCTTTGGCTGGCGTCTTTTTATTTTCATAATGCTTGATGATTTGGAGGAGACTTTCCTCTGGAAGTTTTAATACGACATTGGACATAGGACAGTCTCCTTTCTAATGATTCACAAGTTGCTTGTGTTCATGTTATGATTATGTATAGAAATAAATTGCATTGGCTGGAACATGCCGATGCTGTTATGCCGAGGCATAATTGATTGGGGGATGGAACATTGTCGGATCAGCAAAGAATTCGCACATCAGTTGAGATCTACGGCCATACTTACAAGATGGTAGGCACTGAAACCTCTGGCCACATGCGTTTAGTGGCATCTACAGTGGACGAGAAGATGCGTGAGATTCATGCGATGAATCCATCTCTCGATAGTTCGCGCCTTGCAGTATTGACTGCAGTAAATGCGGTACATGATAATCTTAAACTGAAAGAGCGCATTGAACAATTGGAAAATGAATTGAAAAAACCGAAGGGCTGAAGTAGATGCTAGATATAATTTTATTTCTGTTGCTAATTGCCGGCATCATTGTCGGAGCCAAACGGGGCCTTGTGGTCCAATTAATACATATGGTAGGGTTCATCATCGCGCTAGTCGTGGCATACCTCTATTATAAACCTTTATCCGAATACTTCGTCCTGTGGATTCCATATCCGGCAGTAACTGATGAATCCAGGTTTACGCTCGCGATCGAGCAATTGGATCTTGACCAGACCTTCTATCAATTATTTGCCTTCGCACTTATTTTCTTTGTCGTCAAATTCGGATTGCAGCTGATTGCTTCCATGTTCGACTTCCTGAAATATTTGCCGGTACTTGGTTTCCTCAGCAAAATCCTCGGTGCAATCCTAGGATTTATCGAAATGTTGATCCTGCTGTTTTTCTTCATCTATGTTTTCGCTTTGCTGCCGTTGGATATCATCCAGAACCAGCTCGAAAACTCAGGAATTGCCCAGGCAATCCTGGAACACACGCCTTATTTCTCTGAGAAAGTGAAAGAATGGTGGTATATTTATATGTAAGCACTGACTTCTCTCATTGCGGGAGAAGTTTTTTTGGAGTTTAGGGATAAAAAGTATATCCAGAGAAAGAGTATTACCAGATGAGCCACATTCACAGGAGGTCTCCCGATGAACAAAAAAGTCATCATCAGAACACTTGAAAAGATAGCTTTATATATGGAACTGAAAGGGGAAAACCCGTTCAAAGTGTCCGCTTTCCGTAAAGCGGCACAGGCACTTGAGCTCGATCAGCGCTCGCTGTCTGAAATCGAAGATGTCACGAAGCTGAAAGGCATCGGCAAAGGTACAGGCGACGTCATCATTGAGCTGTTGGACAGCGGAAAATCAACGGTTCTTGAGGAGTTGCAGGAAGAAGTGCCGAAAGGGCTCCTTCCGCTTATGAAATTGCAGGGACTCGGCGGCAAGAAAATCGCCAAACTGTATAAGGAACTTGGCATTGATTCTGCTGAAGCTTTGAAACAGGCATGCATCGATCACAATATCCAGAAGCTGCCCGGCTTCGGTCCGAAATCAGAAGATAAGATTTTGAAGGAATTGATGGAGTTCGACTCTAAACCCGGCCGCCATCCAATCTGGAAAACGGCTGAGGCGGTTGCAACCATCAATGAAATATTAGAGGGAATAAAAGAAGTCAGCGAGTTTTCAGTCGCAGGAAGCTACCGGCGGACGAAGGAAACGAGCAAGGACCTGGATTTCATTGTAGCGACTGGCGAGCCTGCAGTTGTCAAAGAGCAATTGCTTGCAGCGCTGCCGGTGCAGGCGACAATCGCTTCCGGTGATACGAAAGTATCCGTGACGGTCGAGTTCCAGGATCCGATTGATATTGATTTCCGTCTGGTTGCGCCGGAAGAATTTGTGACGGCGCTGCATCATTTCACTGGATCGAAAGACCATAATGTAAAGATGCGCCAGCTGGCAAAATCACAGGGTAAGAAAATCAGTGAATACGGAGTCGAGCAGGAAGATGGCTCTATCCAGACCTTCAAATCTGAAGAAGACTTTTTCTCCCATTTCGGATTGCCGTTCATTCCGCCATCTGTCCGTGAAGACGGACGTGAAACGGATCGCATTGAAGAATTGCCGGAGCTTGTCGCTGTTGAAGATATCATAAGCGACCTGCATATGCATACGGTCTGGTCTGACGGTGCGCATTCATTGAAAGAGATGATTGATGCTTGCCGAGGCCGCAATTACAAGTATATGGTCATCACGGACCATTCACAGTACTTGAAAGTGGCAAACGGATTGACACCTGAGCGTTTATTGGAGCAGAATGGTCAAATCCTTGAACTGAATAAAGAATACAGCGATATCGAAGTGCTGTCCGGAACAGAGATGGATATCTTGCCGGATGCTTCGCTCGATTTTGATGATGAAGTATTGAAACAGCTCGATTTCGTCATCGCCAGCATCCATTCCAGTTTCCAGCAGCCGCAGGAGCAGATCATGGAGCGCATTCATACTGCGATGAAAAATCCATATGTCCATATGATTGCCCATCCGACAGGACGTATTGTCGGCCAGCGCAGCGGCTACGATCCGGATATGGAGCAGCTTCTGGACTGGGCAAGTGAGTATGGTAAGATCGTGGAATTGAACGCCAGCCCTTACCGGCTTGATCTGGCTGTTGAATTTCTTGAAATGGCACAGGAAAAAGGTGTGCCGGTGGCTATCAATACAGATGCCCACGCCATTGACCAATTGGAAGTGATGGCAATAGGCGTGCGCCATGCACAAAAAGCCTGGCTGAAAAGAGATAATGTGGTCAATACGTGGCCGCTTGAAAAATTAAAAGCATTTTTGAAAAAATAGGAGGTGTCGCGAATGATCGCGGAACGCGCATTAAAGACACTCGAATTTTATAAAATCCGTGACGAAGTGGCGCGATACTGTACCTCTTCACTCGGTAAAAACCATATAGATAAACTGGTGCCGTCCGTTGAAATCCGGGAAGTGGAACAGCTGCTTGCGGAAATGGATGAAGCGGCCCAAGTGCTGCGTGTGAAGAACAACGTGCCGATGGGTGGGATTTTTGACGTCCGGATGCATGCAAGACGAGCGCAAATCGGAGGAGCGTTGAGCCCGGTTGAGCTGATGGAAGTATCATCGACAATCCGTGCCAGCCGAATCCTGCGCCAATTTTTCGAAGCAATCCGGGAAGAAGGGGATATCCAAGTCCCCCTATTTCTGGAGAAAAAGGAATCGATGCCGATTCTGACGCAGCTGGAGCATGACATCAATGCATGCATCGATGACAACGGCGGTGTACTGGACTCAGCCAGTTCAGCATTGCGGTCCATACGCCAGCAGCTGCGGTCCCAGGAAAGCCGTGTACGCGAAAGGCTTGAAAGTTTGGTGCGCGGCAAGAATGCAGCAAAAATGCTGTCTGATACGATTGTCACCATCCGTAACGACCGTTTCGTAATTCCCGTAAAACAGGAATACCGCAGCCATTACGGCGGCATTATCCATGACCAGTCATCTTCCGGCCAGACGCTTTTCATCGAACCGGATGCAGTGGTGCAGGCAAATAATGAAGTACGCCGTCTGAAAATGAAAGAGAAAGAAGAGATTGACCGTATTCTGCAGATGCTGTCGGCCCAAGTGCAGGAAGTGGCACACGACATCTTCGTAATGGTCGAAGTGCTCGGTGAAATCGATATGATTTTCGCCAAAGCGAAATACGGCTCAGCCAATAAATGCTCGAAACCTGCTATGAACACAGAGGGTTACATCAATTTGAAACGAGCCCGCCATCCTTTGATTCCGAAAGATGAAGTAGTCGCAAACGATATTGAATTCGGACGCGAGATTACCGCTATCGTCATTACCGGTCCGAATACCGGCGGTAAAACAGTGACGTTGAAAACGGTCGGCCTTTGTACATTGATGGCACAGGCGGGTCTGCCGGTTCCGGCGCTCGACGGTTCAGAATTGGCTGTATTCGACCAGATTTTTGCGGATATCGGAGATGAGCAGTCCATCGAACAAAGCCTGAGTACATTTTCATCCCATATGGTGAATATTGTCGACATCTTGACGAAATTCGATGAGAACTCGCTTGTCATCTTTGATGAACTCGGTGCAGGGACAGATCCGCAGGAAGGTGCCGCACTGGCGATTTCATTGCTTGACGAAGTCCATGGCAGAGGAGCGCGCGTCATTGCGACGACGCATTACCCGGAACTGAAGGCGTATGGTTATAACCGTCCGGGAGTGGCGAATGCCAGTGTGGAGTTTAATGTGGAAACGTTGAGCCCGACGTATCGTTTGCTGATCGGTGTACCCGGACGAAGCAACGCTTTTGAAATTTCGAAGCGCCTTGGGTTGCCGGAGCATATCATCACGCATGCGCAAAGCTTTACCGGCACGGACAGCCGCCAGGTGGATTCAATGATTGCGTCGCTTGAGAAAAGCCGCAGAGAATCCGAACAGGACGCAGAACGATCGAGCGAAGTGCTGAAGGAATCCGAGAAATTAAAAGAAGAGCTGGCTGCCCAATTAAAACAGTACGAGCAGAAAAAAGAGCAGCTTGAAGAAAAAGCGCGGGAAAAAGCACGCAAGATTGTCGACCAGGCCCGTACAGAAGCGGAAGAAGTCATTTCCGACTTGCGGAAGATGCAGCTGAATCAGCAAGGCTCCATCAAAGAACATCAATTGATCGAAGCGAAAAAACGTCTGGAAGGTGCTGCACCTGAAAACCGTATTTTGAAAAAAGCGGCTAAAGACAAACAGCGCGAAGTGAAATTGAAACCGAATGATGAAGTCAAAGTGATTTCATTCGGACAAAAAGGTACACTTGTCGAAAAAGTTTCCGACAAGGAATGGATTGTTCAAATCGGCATCCTGAAAATGAAGCTGCCTGAATCGGATCTTTCTTACACAAAACCGGAGAAGGAAAAAGAGGCGCGTACGATGGCGACTCTCAAAGACCGGGACAGCTATGTGAAGCTGGAGCTTGATCTCAGAGGCGAACGCTATGAAGATGCGTTGGCGCGTGTTGAAAAATACATCGATGATGCGTTATTATCGAATTACCATCAAGTTTCCATTATTCACGGAAAAGGCACAGGTGCACTTCGCCAGGGTGTCCAGCAGTATTTGAAAAAACATCCGCGCGTAAAAAGCTACCGCTTCGGTGAAGCCGGCGAAGGCGGTTCCGGAGTAACTGTTGCAGAATTGAAGTAGAGGTATAGGGGAGAATGAGCAATGTCAGAGACTGGGTTTTGGACGCATCCGCTTGTCGAAACGGCAGGCTATTTCAGTGTAGTAGTATTGTGTTTGATCGTGGCAATGGTAATATTCGAAGTCATCACCAAGTATAAAAACTGGGAAGAAATCAAAAAAGGCAATCTGTCAGTGGCAATGGCAACTGGCGGAAAGATCTTTGGCGTAACGAATATTTTCCGTTATTCCATCGAACAGCACAATACGCTGCCGGAAATGATTGGCTGGGGGGTCTATGGATTTGGCCTGCTGATTTTCGCCTATATCCTTTTCGAGTTTTTGACGCCGAAATTCAAAGTGGATGATGAAATTGAAAATGACAACCGTTCCGTCGGTTTAATTTCCATGATGATTTCGGTCGGGCTCTCGTTTGTAATCGGTGCAAGTATTTCATAGGAGTTGTGACATTTGGAAAATCTTATTAAGATCCTGATCGTTTGCTGTATTTTGTTTATGCTCGTCGGGGTTGTTTATCTTTTCATGTTTTAAAAGCAGTGGCCGCCAGCAGAAATTGCTGGCGGTTTTTCATATTTTGATCTTATTAAAAAATAAAGTTTGTAAGCGCTGACATATTTCTCTATAATTAAAAATAGGAATATTCACACGATTCTTATAATACAAAAGGAGGAAATAGAATGACAGAAAAACCATGGCTCGCGCATTACCCGCCTGAAATTCCACAGACCCTGGAATATGAGAGCAAGCCGGTACAGGATTATTTGACGCATACCTATGAAACCTCGCCGGAGAAAACGGCCATCCATTTCATGGGCAAAGATGTGACATACAAGGAATTGTATGACTCAGCGATGAAATTCGCCAGTTATCTTCAAAGTCTCGGCATCAAAAAAGGTGACCGGGTGGCCATCATGCTGCCAAACTCTCCACAGGCCGTTATCGGATTTTATGGTATTCTTTATGCCGGCGGCGTAGTGGTTATGACCAACCCGTTGTATACAGAGCGTGAAATTGCCTATCAGATGAAGAATTCTGGAGCAAAAGCGATTCTGGCAATGGATATCCTTTATCCAAGAATATCGAAAGTATTTAAGGATACCGATCTTGAAAATGTTATCATTACAGGTATCAAGGAATATCTTCCTTTCCCGAAAAACATGGTTTATCCTTTCATACAGAAAAAGCAATATGGGATTACAGTGAAAGTGGAGCATCGGGGCACCAATCATTTATTCTCTGAAATTATGAAAACGGCAACCACAGATGTTGCGAAAACAGAATTTGATTTTGAAAAGGATCTGGCTCTCCTTCAATATACCGGGGGAACGACAGGTTCACCAAAAGGCGTCATGCTGTCCCATAAGAACTTGATTTCAAATGCGACAATGTGCGATTCCTGGCTGTACAAGACTAAGCACGGTGAAGAAACGGTTCTCGGCATCATCCCGTTGTTCCATGTCTACGGCTTGACGACTGTGCTGATCTTATCAGTTATGCAGGGCAATAAAATGGTGCTTCTGCCGAAATTCGATCCTGAAACAGCTTTGAAAACGATCAGTAAACAGAAACCGACTTTATTCCCGGGGGCACCAACGCTGTATATCGGTTTGATGAACCATCCGGACATCAAGAAATACGACCTATCATCAATCAGCGCATGTTTGAGCGGTTCAGCACCACTGCCGGTCGAAGTACAGGAGAAATTTGAAAGTATTACAGGCGGCCGTCTCGTAGAAGGCTATGGCTTGACTGAAACTTCCCCTGTCACTCACTCAAATCTTGTATGGGGCGATCGAGTTAAAGGCTCAATCGGATTGCCGTATCCGGACACAGACTGCAAAGTGTTCCAGCCTGGAACGACTGAAATAGTGCCGCACGGTGAAATCGGCGAAATCGGCATCAAAGGGCCTCAGGTCATGCAAGGTTACTGGAATAACCCGGAAGCTACTGCTGCAACGATTGTTGATGGCTGGCTGATGACCGGCGACCTCGGATATATGGATGAAGACGGCCATTTCTTCGTAGTTGACCGCAAGAAAGATATGATCATTGCCGGTGGATTTAATATTTATCCACGCGAGATCGAAGAAATTCTGTATGAAAATGAAGCCATCCAGGAATGTGTTGTAGCGGGTATCCCGGATCCATACCGCGGCGAGACAGTGAAAGCATATATCGTCCTGAAAGAAGGCAAGTCGATTACAGAAGAAGAACTGGATGCTTATTGCAGAGAACATCTGGCAGCATTCAAAGTACCGCGCATCTATGAATTCCGGACTGAACTTCCGAAAACAGCAGTCGGCAAGATTCTCCGCCGCTCACTCATTGATGAAGAAAAGCAGAAGCTCAGTGAAGCTGTCCCTTCATAAAGCTTGACACAACAAGCAGTAAACTATAATATGAAAATATGAATGAATCGCCATTCATATTTTCATATTTTTTTGGGTGGTGAGGATTTGGTTAAAAAAGACAAACCGAAATACAAGCAAATAATCGATGCGGCGGTCATCGTGATTGCCGAAAATGGCTATCATCAGGCGCAGGTATCTAAGATCGCTAAACAAGCCGGGGTCGCGGATGGTACAATTTATTTGTATTTCAAAAACAAGGAAGACATTCTCATATCTGTTTTCCAGGAGAAGATGGCGGTTTTCGTCAGTAAACTGGAACAGATACTTGAAAAAGATCATTCGGCTGCTGAAAAATTGAAGCACATGATTGAGAGCCATTTTAATCTATTGGCGAGCGATATCCATTTGGCTATCGTCACCCAGCTCGAACTCAGGCAGTCAAATACCGAGATCAGGTTAAAGATCAACAGCGTCCTACGGGAGTATCTTTTGTTGCTTGACCAGATCCTGATCAGCGGCATGGAATCAAATGAGTTCGATAAGGATATGGATATCCGCCTTGCCAGACAGATGGTCTTCGGTACGATGGATGAAACCATAACGACCTGGGTCATGAATGAGCATAAATATGATCTGGTTGAATTGGCTCCGAAAGTCCATCATTTATTGATGAAAGGCATGCGTGCCTAAGAGAGGGGTTTACCTGTATGGAATTTATCAGTTATCGTGTAGAAGACGGTGTTGCGGTTGCAACAATCAACCGTCCGCCGGCAAATGCCTTGTCGCGCGCTTTAATCATGGAAGTCGATGAATTGCTCAATGCAGTCCAAAACGATGATTCAGTCCGCGCAATCGTATTGCACGGAGAAGGAAGATTCTTTTCGGCTGGAGCGGACATCAAGGAATTTACGCAAGTCACTTCCGGTGAAGAATTCTCTAAACTTGCGGCAAGCGGGCAGAAAGTTTTTGAACGGGTGGAAACATTCCATAAACCTGTTATCGCTGCAATTCACGGAGCCGCTCTTGGAGGCGGACTGGAGCTTGCAATGAGTTGTCAAATGCGTTTTGTTTCAGAAAATGCTAAGCTTGGATTGCCGGAACTTCAGCTTGGCCTTATTCCTGGCTTTGCAGGTACACAAAGATTGCCGAGATATGTCGGTGTTGCGAAAGCAGCTGAAATGCTGTTGACTTCCGACCCGATCAACGGAACGGAAGCTGCGCAATTGGGATTGGCGAACAGAGCGTATCCGGAAGAAGAACTTCTTTCGCAAACGCTTACAATCGCCAAGAAGATTGCCAAAAAGAGTCCGGTTTCAGTTAAAGCCGCGATTGATATGCTGCAGTATGCCAAGCATGCGGGCTATCATGAAGGTGTGGAAGCGGAAGCGAATTCATTTGGCACCGTTTTTGTGTCAGAAGATGCAAAAGAAGGAATCCAGGCGTTTCTGGAAAAACGCGAAGCACATTTTAAAGGGAAATAATACTTGGGAGGTCTACGTTAATGAACATTTATGTATTAGTTAAACGTACATTCGACACAGAAGAGAAATTAGTCATTTCTGGCGGCAAGATTCAGGAAGACGGAGCAGAATTCATCATCAATCCATACGATGAATATGCAATCGAAGAAGCGATCAATGTCCGCGATGAGCACGGCGGTGAAGTCACTGTCATCACGATGGGCGGAGAAGACGCTGAGAAACAGCTTCGTACAGCACTTGCTATGGGTGCAGACAAAGCGGTTCTTATCAACACTGAAGACGATGTAGAAGAAATGGACCAATTCACTTCAGCTTACATATTGGCTGAATATTTGAAAGATAAAGAAGCTGACCTTATCCTTGCGGGTAACGTTGCAATCGACGGCGGTTCAGGACAAGTCGGACCACGTGTTGCAGACCTGTTGGATATCAACTATGTTACAACGATCACCAGCCTTAAAATCGAAGGCGAAAAAGTAACGATCGTCCGCGATATCGAAGGAGACGCTGAAGAGCTTGAAACTTCATTGCCATTGCTGGTAACTGCACAGCAAGGATTGAACGAGCCGCGCTATCCATCACTTCCAGGAATCATGAAAGCGAAGAAAAAACCGCTTGAAGAACTTGAACTGGATGACCTTGATATCGACGAAGACGACGTTGAAGCTAAAACAGAAACAATCGAAATCTACTTGCCACCAGCTAAAGCTGCAGGCCGTATTCTTGAAGGCGACATTTCCAACCAGGTAACTGAACTTGTCGGCTTACTGAAGAATGAAGCGAAAGTAATATAAATGACAGATGCGGAAACGGCCGATGTCAAAACTGGCCGTCCCGTTTTGAACAGATAAAATGATTCGAGTTTTTACATCTACTTAGGAGGTAAACGGACTATGTCGAAAAAAGTATTAGTATTGGGCGAAACGCGTGAAGGTTCTTTGCGTAACGTTTCATTTGAAGCAATTGCCGCAGCTAAAAAAGTCTCCGGCGGCGGAGAAGTAGTAAGTGTTTTGATCGGTGATTCAGTTGCTGAATTCGGAGCTGAATTGGTGAATTATGGTGCTGACCGTGTAATCACTGTCGAACACCCGCACTTGAAATCATATACTTCTGATGGCTACAGCCAGGCTATGATGGCTGTCATCGACCAGGAGCAGCCGGAAGCATTGGTCTTCGGCCATACAGCAGTCGGTAAAGATCTTTCTCCAAAAATCGCTTCTAAATTGCAAACTGGTTTGATCTCTGATGTTACAGATATCGAAGGAGAAGGCGATGATGCAGTATACATCCGTCCGATCTATTCAGGTAAAGCATTTGAAAAAGTGAAAAATAAAGGCGGAATCGACTTTATCACAATCCGTCCAAACAACATTGCGCCTCTTGAAAGAGAAGAGCGTTCTGGCGATGTCAGCTCATTATCAGTGGACATCACAAACTTGCGTACAATCATCCAAAACGTTGTCCGCAAATCTGCTGAAGGTGTTGACCTTTCAGAAGCGAAAGTCATCATTGCAGGCGGACGCGGCGTGAAGAGTGCAGAAGGCTTTGAGCCATTGCAGGAACTTGCTGACCTTCTTGGCGGAGCAGTTGGCGCATCCCGTGGAGCATGTGACGCGGATTACGTCGATTACTCACTTCAAATCGGCCAGACTGGTAAAGTCGTAACACCTGACCTTTACATCGCAGCCGGCATTTCCGGTGCTATCCAGCATTTGGCTGGTATGTCCAACTCAAAAGTGATCGTGGCGATCAACAAAGATCCAGAAGCGAACATTTTCAAAGTTGCTGACTACGGTATCGTGGGAGACTTGTTCGAAGTTATTCCGATGCTGACTGAAGAGTTTAAGAAAGTAATGTAATTTATCTATGGAAGGCCTGCAATTTGCAGGCCTTTTTCTTCTGTTTATTCAGTGCCTAACAGGGTAAACCAGGAGTAGGCAAAAAAATAGCTAGTGAAAAAAACGCGTGCTATAATTTGAATATAGTTTGGTAAAACTAAGGAGGAATTATTCATGGCAATTGTACACGGAACAGATCAGAACTTTTCACAGGAAGTATCAGAAGGACTAGTACTAGTTGATTTTTGGGCAACTTGGTGCGGACCTTGTAAAATGATTGCTCCTGTATTGGAAGAGCTTGACGCTGAAATGAGCGATAAAGTGAAAATTGTAAAAGTGGACGTTGATGAAAACCAGGAAACAGCTGGACAATACGGCATCATGTCAATTCCGACTCTTCTATTGATGAAAGATGGAGAGACAGTGGATAAAGTTGTAGGCTTCCGACCAAAAGAAGCATTGGCTGATTTGGTTAACCAACACGCATAATTCTTAACCGGGTCCATGGTGGCCCGGTTTTTTAATAGGGTGAGAATATGGCAAACGAATTGATTCAACATAAATTAGCAGTACTGCCGGACCAGCCTGGCTGTTACCTCATGAAGGACCGGCAGGATACAATCATTTATGTAGGTAAGGCGAAGGTGTTGAAAAATCGTGTGCGCTCTTATTTTACAGGCAGCCACGATGCAAAAACGCAGCGCTTGGTCAATGAAATCGAGGATTTCGAATACATCGTTACGTCTTCAGATAAAGAAGCGTTGATTCTGGAATTGAACCTCATCAAGAAATACGATCCGAAATACAATATCATGCTGAAAGATGATAAATCCTATCCTTATTTAAAAATAACAGGTGAGCGGCATCCGAAACTGATCATTACGCGTCAGGTGAAGAAAGATAAAGGGAAGTATTTCGGCCCTTATCCGAATGCCTATTCGGCGAGTGAAACAAAAAAATTGCTCGACCGCTTGTATCCGTTGCGGAAATGCCATCAGATGCCGGACCGCGCTTGCCTTTATTATCATATGGGGCAGTGTCTTGCACCGTGCATAAAACCAGTTGAAAAAGAGACTTATACGGAAATGATCGATGCCATTTCGAAATTCCTGAATGGCGGTTTCCGCGAAGTCAAACAGGGCCTGGTCGAAAAAATGTCTGAGGCAGCTGAGAATCTGGAGTTTGAACGTGCCAAAGAGTACCGTGACCAGATCAGCCACATTGAAAACGTCATGGAAAAACAGAAAATGGCGATGAACGACTTCACCAACCGCGACGTTTTCGGCTATGCAGTCGACAAAGGCTGGATGTGCGTCCAGGTCTTTTTCGTGCGCCAGGGCAAATTGATCGAGCGGGACGTATCGCTGTTTCCGCTTTACCGTGATCCGCAGGAAGAATTCATGACTTATCTCGGCCAGTTTTATGAGAAGTCGAATCATGTGAAACCGAATGAGATTTTATTGCCGGAGGGTGAAGATGCAGAGTTGGTCAAGGATTGGCTCGGTGTCCGTACGCTTGTGCCGCAGCGCGGTAAGAAGAAAGATCTTGTGCTGCTGGCGAAGAAAAATGCTGAAATCTCGATCAAAGAGAAGTTCCAGCTGCTTGAACGACAGGAAGAACGCACAATTGGAGCTTGCCAGGAACTTGGCGAGGCGATGAATATTGAGACGCCGCTGCGAATCGAAGCGTTCGATAACTCGCATATCCAAGGAGCCGATGCCGTATCAGCGATGATTACGTTCATCGACGGCAAGCCTTCCAAAAAAGATTACCGCAAGTACAAAACGCGTACAGGATCGAAGCCCGATGATTATGCGGCTATGCGTGAAGTCATACGGCGCCGCTATTCACGGGTGCTGAAAGATGGATTGCCGTTGCCGGATTTAATTGTCATTGATGGCGGGAAAGGCCAGATGTCATCGGCGCGTGAGATTCTGGAAGATGAACTTGGCCTGTCGATCCCGATTGCCGGTCTGGCGAAAGATGACAAGCACCAGACTTCGCAATTGTTATACGGCGACCCGGTCGAAGTGGTGCCGCTGAAACGGACGAGCGAAGCGTTTTACCTGATGCAGCGCATACAGGATGAAGTTCACCGGTTCGTTATCACATTCCACCGCCAATTGCGCGGCAAGAATTCAATCGTGTCGGCGCTCGACGGACTGGAAGGCGTCGGTCCGAAACGCCGGCAGCAATTGCTCAAGCACTTTGGATCCGTCAAACGAATTAAAGAAGCGGACACTTCGCAATTGATGGAAGCGGGCATGCCGGAAAAACTGGCCGAATCGATTCAAAGGTATTTTGCCGAAGAAACATTGTCATCTGAATAAGTTCGTGTTATTGTAATAAACATAAATTGAATCACTTGTAAAAGTGGTGATAGAGGCGCGGGCGTCAAAAGTAGCCATCCGGAGATTTGCAGAATCTGTGAAGGATGAGGAAAGGGACGACCGCCGAAGTGTGTGAAGGCTGCAGCCGAACATGCTGGTTCTGCATTTAAGAGATGCAGGGCTGTCAGAGTCAAACTCTGGAGGGCTATCTCACATGGACGTTTTTTCGTACATGATTAAAGAGGTAGTTTGCCGGATCGACGGCAAGCTGCCTTTTTTCGTGTCTGGTACTGGTGTTCTTTTTGTGAAAGCGGAAATGGATGCCGGCGCTTTTCATGCTGGGGGCCACATACTAATGTGGGAGTGGATGATTAATGGAAACGATTGTTATGAAATTTGGCGGAACTTCAGTGGCGACGCCTGAAAAGATTATCGGAGTGGCTAAAAGGGCGATTAAGGAAAAAGAGCAGGGCAAGCGGGTGGTCATAGTGGTTTCGGCGATGGGAAAGACCACTGATACCTTGCTCGGACTCGCAGCAGAAATTTCTGCCGAGCCCCCGAAACGCGAGATGGATATGCTTCTTGCGACCGGTGAGCAGGTGACGATTTCATTGCTTGCGATGGCTTTCAAGCAACTGGGACACGAAGCGGTATCGTTCACCGGCTGGCAAGCGGGCATCGAAACTGAGTCTGTTCCGCGGAATGCGCGCATTGAGCAAATTCATACCGACCGGCTTGAAGCGGTCCTGAACAGCGGATTTTTCGCTGTAGTGGCCGGCTTTCAGGGCGTCGACCGCATCGGCAACATCACGACGCTTGGCCGCGGGGGTTCCGACACAACTGCTGTTGCGCTTGCAGCAGCGTTGAAGGCGGAGAAATGTGATATCTACACGGATGTCGACGGCGTTTATACGTCGGATCCCCGTTTTGTGAACGGTGCGCGCAAGCTGGAGCAGATATCCTACGATGAAATGCTTGAGCTCGCAAATCTAGGCGCAGGCGTACTTCATCCGCGTGCTGTAGAATTCGCGAAAAACAATAACGTCCCTTTAACCGTTCGGGCAAGCTATTCCGACGAACCGGGAACTATCATACAAGAGGTGGTCACTGTGGAAAAAAATCTTATCGTCCGTGGCGTAGCATTCGAGCCCGGCATTGCCCGTGTAACCGTTACATACAATAAACCCTTCAACGGTTCACTTGCGAATATCTTCATGACGCTGGCAGAAAACCATATCGACGTCGACATCATCGTGCAAAGCATTTCGGAAGAATTCCAGCCTTCCGTTTCATTTTCAATAAAAGAGGACAGTCTTGAAGAAGTGCGTCGTGTGCTCGATGACAATAAAGAAGCGATCGGCTTCAAGTCGACCGAATTCGAAGTCGGCCTGGCAAAAGTCTCAATCGTCGGTTCCGGCATGGTATCCAATCCGGGTGTCGCTGCCCGCATGTTCGATATCCTGCGCATGTCGGAAATTCCGGTCAAAATGGTCAGCACCTCAGAGATCAAGATTTCCGTCGTTGTGCCTGGCGGAGACATGGAGAAATCCGCGAATGCGCTGCACGAGGCATATGGGTTGGGTTGAGTATTGGAAAAGAGATTTTCCCTGCTCAGAGTTAGCTCTTCAGAAATTTTTGTGGGATAAAATAGTGAAAAAATAGCTTATGCTGAACCCGGCGGTTGCCGGGTTTTTTGTTTTTTTAGTGATAAAACCGTTTTGATGCATAAGGGCAAGAGCGGATTTTTCGCCGTGGCGGAAAAATCCAATGTCTGGAGGAAATCTTCGCGTATGCGGAGATTTTTTTCAATATATGTTTTTTCTGTTCAGCATTGATGATTCAAAATTAGTTTTTCCGGTACAGCACTGAGGATTGGAGAAATGTTATAATTCAGATAATTATAAGGGGAGGCGGCGGTTAGGATAGGGGAGAAAAGTTTTTTGATGTGGGAAGGGGTAAAGCTGCTAATGGAGCGGTTGCCGGCTGGGCATCCGGAGCAGCCATATTTGAAAAAGGAGTTACATCGGTACGAAGCTGGCTGGAAAGGTGAGCAGCGCTTGATTGCGAAAATGAGTGAGTTTCATTGGAGTGAACCTTATGAATTGCTTTGGGATGTCGGTTTAAAACTGGGCAACTGGAAAGCCCAAATGGATGGCTTGCTGGTGACGGAGCGCTGTGTCATCATTATCAGTTCGAAGAATATCAGCGGAAAAATCCATTTCGATGCAGTGACTTCTGAGTTTTACCGGTTTAATAATGAAGGCGAAAAAATGGTAATGGAAGATCCGCAGGTGCAGCTGGCCAAGCACATCCGCTTTCTCAAGCTGTGGCTGAAACAGAGGAAAATTTCGCATCCGCCGATTGATGGAGTGGTCGTCTTTACGCCGAGGCATTGTGAGTTTATTTCGAAGCCAGCGGATAAGCATATCTGCAAGACGTATCAGGCGGTTGAGACGATTTACACAATTCTTGAAGCGCATGTTATTTCGGCTGACTCCCCTAAGCCGAGCAGATTGCGGAAGCTGATTGAATCGAACAGTTATTCATACGAGCGACCGCCGTTGTGTGAGTATTATCGGATTGATCCGCGAGAGTTGAAGACGGGTGTGAAGTGTGTGGCGTGTGGGAAGATTGCGGTGGAGCGGTTGTTTAAAGTCTGGGAATGCAGAGAGTGCGGCCACCGGGATCCGAATGCCCATCAACAGGCTTTACAGGAGTATTTTGCATTGGTCAGTCGTGAGATTGATAATAAGGAATTTCGGCGGTTTAGTGGGATTGAATCACGATATGTTGTTTTCAGAATGCTTTCTGATGCTGGACTTGTAACTGAAGGAGCAAAAAGGAATCGCAAGTATATCAATGAAAACTAATTCTTTGTTTGAAAAACACCTATTCAAGTAGGTGTTTTTTTATTTTTATTAGCAAAAAGTTATCGCTACGCACATAAAACTGAATCTGCGCACATAAAATGACGTCACCGCACACAAATCCGGATCTGCGCACACAAATGCCTCTCACCGCACATAAATTCGGCTCACCGCACACAAACAGCCGCCACACCCCCACCCCCGACAAAATTTCCCCCACAAAAAAACCGCCCCCACACCCCGGATACGGTCAATCCACATTATATTCCACTCAAATTTGCTCTCGCAGATCCGTTTTCAGCGTAATTCGGACCAACTTCTTCTTCGGCAGCACTTCGTCGTAGGCTTCTGTCAAAAAGCCGCCGATTTTCTGCTGTTGCTGGGCCAGGAAGCCGGCTTCGAGCTTGAAGCAGCGGTTATCGAGTTTGAAAGGGCGCAAAACGAAGACAGTTTCGTCTTTGCCAGTTTTTTCTGTCACTAATTCGCCAAATCCGGCCTGCTCAAAAAAGTCGCCGGCTTCGTCCAAAGAGAAAAGGGGGAATTTCCGGGCAAGGGATTTGCCGGCCCAATAGAGGACGTCGTTTTCGTGTTTGCCCAGTATATCGGATAATACATAGTCGCGAATAATTTCATAACCGAAATGTTCGTTGGTTTCAGGTTCTTTTGCAGTCATCGTAAACCCACTTTCAATATGTAGAAACCCCGTAGGGAATCTTCTGAATTAAGACAAGTTGCCTTGACGCTCATAATTGAGCGGAGTACAATAAATATGTCATATTATTGTATCATGATGTTCCATGCAGTCAATGGATGCTTTCGTAAAATATCGATTGCTCCGTTAACTGCCTTATTAATGTTTTGAGGAGGGTAAAAGTTTTGGATAATCGTGAATTTTTATTGCGCAGGTTGCATTCATTGCTTGGAATCATTCCACTTGGGATTTTCCTTACACAGCATTTAATCGTCAACCATTTCGCAACACAAGGTGTCGAGGCATTTAACAACGCATCCCACTTCTTAGCGAACCTTCCGTTCGTCATTTTCCTGGAGATTTTCGTTATTTATCTGCCGATTATGTATCATGCTTTCTACGGTGTATACATAGCTTTCACTAGCAAGCACAACCCAGGACATTATAGTTATTTGCGCAATATTTTATTTACTGCTCAGCGTTATACAGGAGTATTCCTCGTAGTCTTCATCGCTTGGCACGTATTTGAAACACGCTTCCAGGTGGCTATCGGAAATGCAGCAGAGGCTGATTTCAACATGATGGCTAATATTCTGGATAATCCTTGGATGTTTGCATTTTATGTTGCCGGCGTTCTCACAGCTACGTTCCACTTGGCGAATGGCTTGTGGTCATTCCTTGTAACTTGGGGCATTACTCAATCCGAGAAAGCTCAACGATACACGACATACTTCACACTTGTGGTGTTCATTGTATTGTCGGTAATCGGTATCCGCGCTTTATTGGCATTCGTTTAAGACGAATTCGATCATTGGTGAATTAAAAGAGGAGTGAATACCAAAATGGCGAAAGGCAAACTTATTATTGTCGGTGGCGGGCTTGCCGGTTTAATGGCGGCTGTAAAAGGCGCAGAGGCTGGCGCGTCAATCGATTTATTTTCAATCGTTCCGGTTAAACGATCTCACTCTGTGTGTGCACAGGGCGGTATCAACGGAGCGGTAAATACCAAAGGTGAAGGCGATTCACCGGATATTCACTTTGACGACACGGTTTACGGCGGGGATTTCCTTGCGAACCAGCGTCCGGTCAAAGCGATGACAGATGCGGCGCCAGCGATTATCCGCTTGCTTGACCGTATGGGCGTTATGTTCAACCGTACGCCTGAAGGTTTGCTTGACTTCCGCCGCTTCGGTGGAACGATGCACCATAGAACTGCTTTTGCCGGCGCGACTACTGGCCAGCAATTGCTTTATGCACTTGATGAGCAAGTGCGCCGCCACGAAGTAAGCGGTCTTGTACAGAAATACGAAGGATGGGAATTCCTTGGTTTGATTCTTGATGAAAACGGCGTTAGCCGCGGAATCACTGCACAGAACATGACGACTATGGAAATCCAAGCGTTCCGCGGAGATGCTGTAATCATGGCAACCGGCGGACCTGGAATCATCTTCGGAAAATCGACGAACTCTGTTATCAACACAGGTTCAGCGGCTTCCATCGTTTATCAGCAAGGCGCTTATTACGCAAACGGCGAATTTATCCAGATTCACCCAACTGCGATTCCGGGAGACGACAAGCTTCGCTTGATGTCTGAATCGGCACGTGGTGAAGGTGGCCGTATCTGGACTTATAAAGACGGAAAACCTTGGTATTTCCTCGAAGAAAAATATCCTGCTTACGGAAACCTGGTTCCTCGTGATATCGCTACACGCGAAATCTTCGATGTCTGTGTTAACCAAAAGCTCGGCATTAACGGCGAAAACATGGTTTACCTGGATCTTTCACACAAAGATCCGAAGGAATTGGATATCAAACTTGGCGGAATCATCGAGATCTATGAGAAATTCACAGGTGATGACCCACGCAAAGTTCCGATGAAAATCTTCCCTGCAGTCCATTATTCAATGGGCGGATTATGGGTTGATGATCACCAATTTACAAGCATTCCAGGTGTTTTGGCTGCAGGTGAATGTGATTATTCCCAGCACGGTGCAAACCGTTTGGGCGCAAACTCACTTCTTTCAGCTATCTACGGCGGAATGGTGGCAGGACCGAACGCGCTTGATTATATCAAAGGCCTCGAGGTTCTTGCCGAAGATATGCCTTCTGATATTTTCGATCAGGCAGTTGCTGAAGAGCAGCGCAAATGGGACGAAATCCTGGCACTTAACGGAACTGAGAATGCCTATGTTCTTCACAAAGAGCTTGGCGAATGGATGACGGATAACGTAACAGTTGTTCGTTATAACGACCGTCTTCAGAAAACGGACGAGAAAATCCAGGAATTGCTTGAGCGTTTCAATAACATCAACATCACAGACACTCAACTTTGGAGCAATCAAGGCGCAATGTTCACACGTCAGCTGAAAAATATGCTACATTTAGCACGAGTGATCACACTTGGAGCGTTGAACCGCAACGAGAGCCGCGGAGCTCACTACAAACCTGATTTCCCGGAACGTAACGATGAAGAATTCTTGAAAACGACTATGGCAAAATTCAATGGCTATGACGCACCGATTTTCCATTATGAAGAAGTGGATTTTTCACTAATTCCGCCGCGCAAGCGTGATTATTCAGCCAAAGCATAAGTTAACGAGTCAAAGAAGGGAGATAGAATTATTATGGGTGAAGCAGCAAAAACGGTAATTTTTGAAATCGAACGCCGTGATTCAACTGATAAAGAATCCTATTTCGAGAAATTCGAATTGCCATACCGCGCGAACATGAATGTCATTTCGGCATTGATGGAAATCCGCCGTAACCCTGTCAATATGGAAGGGAAGAAAACAACACCTGTAAACTGGGACATGAACTGCCTTGAGGAAGTTTGTGGAGCATGTTCAATGATTATCAACGGCAAAGCACGCCAGTCGTGTACAGCCCTGGTCGATCAATTGGAACAGCCGATCCGTTTGCAGCCGATGAAAACATTCCCTGTTGTCCGCGACCTTGTCGTTGACCGCAGCCGCATGTTTGATTCATTGAAAAAAGTCAAAGCCTGGGTTCCAATCGATGGAACGCATGATCTTGGCGAAGGTCCACGTATGCCTGAACGTAAACGCCAATGGGCTTACGAACTTTCAAAATGTATGACTTGCGGTGTATGCCTTGAAGCATGCCCGAACGTCAACGATAAATCCGATTTCATCGGAGCTGCGCCACTTTCTCAAGTTCGCTTGATGAATGCGCATCCAACTGGTGCCATGAACCGTGATGAGCGTTTGAACGCAATCATGGGTGAAGGCGGCCTTGCAAGCTGCGGTAACTCACAAAACTGTGTTGAATCTTGCCCTAAAGGTATTCCTTTGACAACTTCAATCGCAGCGTTGAACCGTGAAACTACAGTTCAAATGTTCCGTAACTTCTTCGGAAGCGATCACGCAGTCTGATTTATACAGAAACCTTCACTTCGGTGAAGGTTTTTTTATTAGGGTTTTCAGGTCAAAAAGATACTAAAAACGACCCTGCGGAAATGAAATATGGAGCCTCGCACCCTGGTTTTTGTTATACTGATAAAATAGTAAGGGATATTTTATTGGAGGAAATTAAATGAAAGCTAATTACATTACAGATTTTGAACAATGGAAACAGGAATTCAGTTTTTCTGCTCCGGTACAGGTGCGGTTCTCTGAAACGGATATGTTCGGCCACGTTAATAACACTGTGCCGATCACTTATTTTGAATTTGCACGCATCGAATACATGAAGGAACTGGGGCTGATGCAGCGCTGGCTGAAAGGGGATGGCGATTTATTCCCTGTTATCGCCGACATGCAGGTGGATTATACGCAGCAGGTTTACTTCGATGAAAAACTCGATGTATATGTTAAAATCGCTTCGATTGGCAGATCTTCGATCGACGTCCATTACTGGGTCGTAAACGCAAAAGGGGAAACCTGCTTTACCGGAAGAGGGGCCATGGTTCAAATTTCCAAAGCCACCGGCAAGGGACACCCGTGGACAGATGAAGAAAAAGCGCTTTTTGAAAATAAGCAGTTTATTTCATCAGAAAATTAAGTCAGTTCTTGCTAAATCAGAAAAAAACCTTCACTATATAAAGTAATAGTTGTATTCAAGGAGTGGACATGGATTATGAATGAAAACAAAAATGACATCCCCCATGATAAAGAGCGCGTTGCCTTCATGGAAAAAGAGCTGCGCTATATCTCTGGGATCATTAAGCAAAAAGGCCGTGAAATCCTTAATTCCTACACCATCACACCACCTCAATTCATCGCGCTGCAATGGCTGTTTGAACATGGCGATATGACGATCGGCGATCTGTCGAACAAAATGTATCTGGCATTCAGCACGACGACTGATCTGGTGGATCGTATGGAAAAGAATGAATTGGTAGTGAGGATCCGCGAAGAGCAGGATCGCCGGGTTGTGCGCATCAAGCTTTTGAAAGAAGGCGAACGCATCATCGAAGAAGTGATTGAAAAGAGACAGGATTATTTACAGAACGTCCTGACCGAATTCAGCGAAGAAGAAGTGGAGCAATTTTCATTCCTATTGGAGAAATTGCACACGAACATGAAATAGGGGCGGAAACATGCAAGCGAATGCGCCAATCGGAGTAATTGATTCAGGAGTAGGCGGGTTGACTGTCGCAAAGGAGATTATGCGGCTTTTGCCACACGAAAAAGTGCTGTATATCGGAGACAATGCCAGATGTCCATATGGGCCACGTCCTCAGGCTGAAGTCCGGAAGTACACCTGGCAGATGGCGAGTGCACTGGTGGACAAGAATATCAAGCTGCTCGTCATCGCCTGTAACACGGCGACTGCGGCAACGCTTGATTCTCTGCAGAAAAAATTGTCCATCCCTGTGATTGGCGTCATTTTTCCAGGAGCTCGCGCAGCGATGAAAGTTTCCGTTACCAAGGAAATTGCGGTACTCGGCACACTCGGGACTGTGAAGAGCGGTGCTTATGAAAATGCTTTGAAATCGTTGATGTCGTCCTGCCACATCGTCCAGCTGGCGTGCCCGAAATTTGTGCCGCTTGTCGAAAGTGACGAATATGAAGGTGAGTTTGCGAGAAAAATGGTATGGGAAACACTGGGCCAATTGGAACGAAAACATTTTGATACGGCGATACTGGGCTGCACCCATTATCCGCTGCTCCAGGAATTCATCCAGGAGAAGTTCGGTCCGTCGGTGGCTGTATTGTCATCAGCATCCGAAACAGCAAAAGATGTCGAAAACCATTTGCGCTTTCAAAATATGCTGGCTCCAGCGAAAAGGCTGCCAGTGCATCAATTTTACACTTCAGGTTCCACATCGATTTTTGAAACGATCATCAAAAAATGGCTGGAGATCGAAAAACCGATTATCCATTCGATAAAATTCCCTCAAACCTGATGGCGCTGCTGTCAGGTTTTTGTCGCTCCCTATAAAATATGGTACGCTAATCGAGTAAATATAAGGAGGATATCCATGACAAGAGCAGATGAAAGAAAAGCGGACGAATTGCGTCCAGTTGATATGCAGGCAGATTATTTAATTCACCCTGAAGGTTCAGTGTTGATCACGGTAGGCCAGACGAAAGTGATCTGCACCGCGACAATCGAAGAGAAAGTTCCAGGTTTCCTGCGGGGACAGGGGAAAGGCTGGATCACAGCTGAATATTCCATGCTGCCGCGTGCTACAGGCAGCCGTAACCGCCGTGAAGCATCAGCAGGCAAAATCGGTGGCCGTACGATGGAAATCCAACGATTGATCGGCCGTGCGCTGCGTGCTGTTGTCGATCTTGAAAAACTGGGTGAGCGGACGTTATGGCTTGATTGCGACGTTATCCAAGCGGACGGCGGCACTCGGACTGCTTCAATTACAGGGGCTTATGTGGCGATGGTTATGGCCATCAGCAAACTCGAACTGACAGCTTTCCCGGTAACGGATTTTCTGGCAGCGACAAGTGTCGGCATTACGCATGACAATGGCGCCATCCTTGATTTGGATTACAGCGAGGACTCAACAGCTGAAGTCGATATGAATCTGGTGATGACCGGGAAAGGCAATTTCGTTGAACTGCAGGGCACTGGCGAAGAATCCACCTTTACACGTGCACAATTGAATGAAATGCTGGATCTTGGTGAAGCAGGTATCCGTCAATTGATTGAAAAGCAAAAAGAAATTCTTGGTGATACCGCACTCCGGATCGGAGAAGAAACGAGGTCGGAATTATGAAAGAGATAATCATTGCGACAAAAAACAAAGGCAAAGCGAAAGATTTCGAAGAACTGCTCGAACCAATGGGTTATAAAGTACTCACTTTGCACGATGTGGCACCGCATCTTGATGTCGAAGAAACAGGCGAGACCTTCGAAGAGAATGCGGTATTAAAAGCAGAGACCATTGCGCAGGAACTGCAGGCGACCGTAATTGCAGATGACAGCGGCCTTGAAATCGATGCCCTAAACGGTGAGCCAGGCGTCTATTCCGCCCGCTATTCAGGGGAAGAAAAAAATGATGATTCCAATATCGACAAAGTGCTGCAGAAATTGGTCCAGGTTCCGGATGATGAAAAAACAGCTCGATTCCGCTGCGTCCTGGCTCTGGCATCACCGGGTAAGGAAACCATCATCTTTGAAGGCGCCGTTGATGGCCTGATCACCGATGAAAGAAAAGGCGATAATGGCTTTGGTTATGATCCGATATTCTATGTCCCAGCCCTCGAAAAAACGATGGCTGAAATGAAACCTTCAGAAAAAGCAGCGGTTTCACATCGTGGAAATGCTATTCGGGAATTAGGGAAAGCAATGCCTGGGCTTTAAGACAACTGAGCCAACACTGATTTCTTTTCTTTTTTAATATTTTTTTAAAATAACGTTGACTTTTCATTAAAAGATTTCTATAATTAAAATTGTCTTTCGAAATAGAATGCAAAGCCGGCTGGCAACAGTTCATCTTGCATTGAGCAGAAAGCCATGTCCCAGTAGCTCAGCTGGATAGAGCAACGCCCTTCTAAGGCGTCGGTCGGGCGTTCGAATCGCTCCTGGGACGTAATTATGGAAACCAGAAACATTGGTATATCAACGTTTATAAGCATTAAGGTAAAAGGTCTGGATTAGAACTTACCCCCTTTTATCCTTAATCTAGACGTTGAACCGAAACTACCTTCTAATCTTATTGATTAGGAGGTTTTTTTGTGTCTAAAAGAAGTGGTGTGTTTGATGTACCGCTAGATGTATCAAATTTAGTCAGAAACAAAGATGTAAAAGTAAAAAAATCTTTATCTATTGAGCAAGCTTTATCAATTTTAGTTAAGCAGATGGAAGTTAGCGGATTTAGGAAGAGGACAATCAGCGATTATCAATTGCACATGAAGCATTTAATGAAGGTTACAGGTGTTACATATCTGAATGAAATAACATCTGACACTATTTATGAATGGCTCGGCTCAATGGCTGTATCTAATCAAACTAAGCTCACACGTTTAAAATGCTTAAAAGCTATATTATCTAAGTGCTTTGATAATGGTTGGTATGAACAGAACTTTTGGAAGCCAATTAATATTAAAGTGGATAAAAGCGTAAAAAAGGGGTCTACAAGCAACGATATAAGCATTTTGCTATCTCTGCTTGATCTGAACACTTTTATTGGTCTAAGAGACGCTGTAGCAGTTATAACGCTTTTTAAAACAGGAGTCAGGATTAAAACTTTAGGTCAGTTAGAAGAGAAGCACATTGACTATGAAAATTTAATGTTAAACCTTGATGGTTCAATTCTAAAAAATCATAAACTCTTGCAGCTACCAATTGATGAACAAATGGTAAAGCTGTTTAAAGTATTGATTCAGCAGAATGAAAAAATCAGAGCTAGATATAATCAAAATAATGATTATCTTTTTATCAGTCGTAAAGGTACAGGAGTTAATACAAAATCTACTAACAATATCATTTCTAAGAGATTGCATAAATATAGTGGGGAGTTTGGATTGGAGAATATTAATCCTCATGCAATTAGAAGAGGGTACGCTAAAGAGCTTCTTAACAAAGGGGCAAATATTGCTTTGATTTCAAAAGCTTTGTCACATTCAAATTTAGCGGTAACTACTCAGTATTTAGATTTAGATATAAATGAAGTGGCAAGCAATTTAAGAGAATATTTATAGGCATAAAAAAAAGAAGATCAGTGATTGCAGTCACTAATCTCCTTAACTAAATATAGAATACTCCCGTATTCAAAATTGTACCTTCATGTTATCGCAAAAAATGCGATTTTGCAAGGGTTGTTAAGTATTGTCTTTTTTCGGGGGTAGTCATGAGGGGATTGCCGTTCAAACCTCATTAAAAATCCTACGTCAAGAATCCCAACTACAGCAAAAATGGGGATATATCCAACATTAAGAGTTTCCTCGTTTGCTCGTTGGAAGAACAGGTGAGTGCGACCTTTAACTGTACGGTTGGATTATCGGGTCTACTAAGGTAGCGGTAATCATATTCTGGATTCATACAGGACGATAATTGTATGGGAATATGAGAAGTGAAAGCTTCCAATTGAGCGAGGACGTTAAAAACCTCATTTCGACACAATGACGCTGTTGAAAACGTAATTGTTGCTTTTGCTCAGATATTAGATTTATTCCTATGTCTGAGCAAAGGTAACAATTCCACGATACTTCCTATTTCTTCTCCAATTCTGCTGTCGAAAAAGCGTGAGAGTCAAGAGATTAAAAACAAAAAGGCAGAGATAATCACTAGGCAGGAGAATAGAAAACAGGCAGATCAAAACAAGATATTGAAAGAATGGATTCCCATTTAAATATTTAAATAAAATATGAGTTTTATTGGACAACAAAAACATATCACTGTAGTATAAAAGTTAAGTTAAATGGTAATATATGTAATTTATGACAAGGTAAATATTATAATTTATTTATTAGTGAAAGGGGTTTTAAAATGGCTGTGATTATTAAGAGTGAAGCATATAAGAAACAGTTTGAAGATGTAGTTTCTAAAGCAGTTCCAGAAGAAACGATAACTAGATTAGGTAATAGAATACAAGAAATCTATGCAGATAAAGTTGAGAATGAAGAACATAAAAATGAAAATGAGAAAAGAGGGAATCTTTATGGGAAAAACTAATACGATAAAACTAAAAGGATACACTGTACCTGAAAAAGTAAATCCCGAAAATGTTCATTCAATTAAAGAAACATTAGCAGAAATGGCAATTTACTATCTAAGAAATAGGGAAGAAATTGAAAACCAGAAAGAACGACAATAGAATTTATAATTTATTTTTAAATCGCCTTGATAGAATTATGTTGCACACCTAGAATAAAAGTATATGGACTTTTTTGGTAGTCCTCTTTTATTAGGGGATATACTCAAAAGAGAAGAGGAAACAAAATGAATTTTAAAGAGAAGATTGAAGCACATCAACAGGGGAAATACGATTTTACGACAGAACTATTAGAATTAGCTCTATCCGATATGGTTAAAACTACAATGATCTGTACGCAAGTTGAACAGGAATTTTACAATGAAGAAGATGGACATTACACATTAACATTCAATCGCTGGCGACCAAAGTATACAGTGAAAAAGAATACTGCTGAATATCGTATGGCAAGGAATATTAAAATCTGGATAGCTAGATACACTAAGAAAGCTAATGGTATGAGAAAGAAATATTTATTTGAAGGCAGCCAACATGAAATTTATGATGGTGACGCTTTGCACACCATTTACAGCACATTTGTAGAACATGGATTTCATTATCACAAAGATGATTTTGACAAAGTACCTGCTAAAGTTTGGGATAAAATTGGCAAAGGAACTGTCTATCAGGAATTTATGGAATTTAGAAATATTCTCCCTGCAATTAATAGAGCAAAGAGCAAATTAGTTGACCAGTATACACCTATAATCTTAGAGTCGCTTAATGAGGTTCTTCCTAGCGTTGATTTGAGTAGAGAAGAAGATGAAATTATTGGATTCATAGCAATTAGCACAAAGCGTAAAGTTGATCGGAAGCTTACAAAACTGCTAGGAACAAAAGTTCATAATATTAACGGTGAAAAGTATTATGTAACTAAAGAGGATATTCGTAAGAACAAATTTATTAAGACAAAAGCAGATAACGTTTTAAAGATTAATGTTAGTAAGCTTACATCTAATCAATTAAATTTTTACTTTAGCTTGAAGGATATGATTCAGAAAGAAATCAACGCTATTAATATTGAGCCATTCACGTTTGATATTGATGGAAATATCATTGGATTCAATAAGAGGTTTTTTGCTTCTCAGATGGATATGAAAGAATCAACTTTTAAAAATAGATTGAAACGGATTCAGACAAAATCAAAACTAGCTGATGATGAAAAGCTGGCTATTTAGTAACACTAGAACGTAACACTTATTGTTTATAATTAGGTACAGTGTAGGGGTAAAAGAGTCAAACCTTTTACTTCTCACTGACGTATATTTTTCCTCCAGATTTATATGCGTAATTTATTTTTACTACACATAATGAACACTAATGAGGAGTCAAGACCTCTGTTCAGCTTTAACTATTATAGTTCCCCCATGAAAGAACCTCTTACAGCCATTAGAGGTTCTTTTTCTTATGCTTACTAATCAAAAATTTCAATAAAACATTTAAATGAAAAGAGGTCATTTTTTATGGCAGAGATTAACCAATACGGTTATCAAAAAATTCGTGAGTTTATTTTAGCGAATTGGAACTACTTAGAAGTACGCACACCAACAGGTACAGTTTTAAAACGTTTTGGAACTGCTGACGGTCTTGTAATCACAGGAACAGGCACAACTCAGACAATTGAATACAAAGTCGTTATCAGTGGCTCAGACGCTAAATTCGCTAATCAAGTAGTTGGCAGATCAGTAGTATTTGATTCAGCTACAGGAATTAACGCAATTGCTACAGAAAGCTTCACAAGTTTTACTTTTGAATCTGCTGATGATGAATTAACTATTATTCACAAACTACAAGTACCGCAAGTATTGTAGGTGACGTTATATGCTAGGTTCAGGCACACAAGCTAGTCCTTATCAAATTACTACAGCAGTAGAATTTAACTCTATTAGAAATAACCTGACAGCTTATTACATCTTAATGAATGATATTTCTCTTACTAGCTACACAAATTTTGTTCCAATTGGTACATCAACCACAGCTTTTAAAGGAACTTTAGATGGCAATGGTTTTAAAGTAAGAGGTTTAAAGGTTAATAGAAACGCTACTTATACTGGTCTATTTGGCTATATCGAAAACGCAACGATTAAGAAGTTAGGTGTAGTTGACGCTAATGTAAACTCTCAAACTTCTAACTATTCAGGAATCATAACTGGTCAGATGATTGGTGCTTCTTTTATTGACCAATGTTATTCCACAGGCGTTTTAAATGGGCAATATGGTCAAGGTGGAATATGTGGTTGGCACTCAGGAGGAACGATTTCTAATAGTTGGTCAAACGCTTCTATTAATTCTTTGGGGCGTGTAGGAGGAATTGTAGGACATATAGTTTCTACAAGTGGCTTTGTCACAACTTCTTATTCTTATAGTCCAATAACAGCACCTCAATTAGCAGGTGGAGTTGTCGGCTCAACAGTAGTAGTAGCAAACACGACTAACTCTTACTTCAATACAGACATATATCCAACTAGCTCAGGTGGAACAGGATTAACAACTTCTCAATTTGCAAATTCAGTTAACTTAGTTGGATTTGATTCAGCAATATGGGGTTTCGCTGATTATCCATTCCTTAAAGCTTTTGGTGTTCCGTCTCTTCCTGCTAAGAAAGTTACAGTAACCGTAACAAGTCATTCAGGTATCGTTTTAAGCTTTCTCAATCGCTCAAAGCGTCAGTTGCAGTCAGTTGTCACAACTACTCAACCAATCACTTCAAACGTCTCTAAGAGAGCCACAGCTATTGCAGAATCAATGATAGACGATATTGTGAGCAACGTTGAAGTGTTAGCTAATGCTAATATCAAAACTCACATTATTTCTTCTGATGTTTCTGGAATTGGTTCTACTATTGAACGAAAAGTGAAAGCTATCAGATCAGTAGAATCGGACTTGCAGCCATTCAGTATTATTACTGAGGTTATCGTTCCAGTAGATATTCAGCGTCCTGTCTATGCAATGGTTTACATCATGGAGAATCAATCAAATATTAATTCAATTACAAATAAATCAGATACAGATATAAGAGAAAACGCAACAGAAACGAGCGTGATTTAATGTTAAGAAATGACACAGTGAGATTAAACGTACAGTTTAGGGATTTCAATGGCAATGCTATTAATCCTAAAAGTGTAAAGCTAGTTATTTATGATAAGCAAGAACTTGTTGTGGAAACAATCACAGAAGGAGTCATTGATTTATCGCAAGGAAATTACTTTTATGACTATACCGCTGACTCAGATTTTATCTATGAGTTTAGCGGTATTTATTTTGGCAAACCCGTTGTTGCTAGAGAAGCAGTACAGGTCAAATTTAACTAACCAAAAGGAGAATCATTATGGAAAACAAAACAGAACAAACTACTCAATTAGCTACAGAAAAGACAATCACTGATTATGTTGAAGGTGGAATTGATTCAGCAGAAAAGATTATTGCAGACCAGAAGAAGATTCAAGCCAATCTTGAAGAAGAAGTTAAACCTAACGCAGAAGAAAAACTTGAAGAAACTCTTGATAAAACAAATGACACACTAGATGAAGTCGAAAAGAATCTTGAGAAACGTGAACAAGAATTGCTACAGCGTGAAGTTAAAGCAGAGCTTAAAGATAAAGGTTTGGATATGTTCGCTGATGTAATCAATATTACAGACGCTAAACAACTTCCTGACATGGTTAAGAAACTTACAGCTATTGTAAATGACATTAAAGTGTCTCTCTCATATAAACCGGCAGATAACACTAAGCAGGACGCATATACGATTCATGAACAAAATAAAGATACTAAATCAATGATTGGCAACAAACTAGCTAACTTTTTCAAATAATGCGGTGGCTAATTGCCACCAACAAACTTAAAATTAGAATGGAGAAATATACATTATGTTTAAATCAAGCAACTTCACACAAGCAGAACAAGTATCACTATCTAAAGAAATCGCACTTATCGGAGTTCAGGCAACTCCTTTCACTTCTTTGCTAATGGCAAAAGGAAATGTTGAGAAAGCTTTGTCTACAGTTTATACATGGAGAGAAAAAACTCTTGACCATGCAGAAGATCTTTCTGCTCTTGAAGGTGGAGACGATATTGTTTTCTACGAAACAGCACGCGCTGAACTTAGCAACGTTCTAGAAATCTTCAAAAAAGGTGCTTCTATTTCTGGCACAGCAGAAGCTATGAAATCTGTTCAATTCGCTGAAGAGATTAATGATCGACTTCTTGAATTGAAAATCAATATGGAGAAGAAATTTATCAATGGTCTTAAAGCTGACGGTTCTGCAACGCCATTCAAACGTCAAATGTCTGGTCTTATTGAATTTGCTGACGCTGCTAACGCTGTTGCAGTTACAGCTACTATCACAGAAGCAGACGTTAAGAAAGCAATGCAGAACCTATGGTCACAAGACCTTGCAGAAGGAACTGTATACGCTCTGATTAACGCTTCACTGAAAGAACAAGTTGACGCTATCTATGCTGACAAATACGGATACCAGCACGTTACTACTGACTTTGGTTTGCTTGTTGAATCAATCAATACTAACTATGGCCGAGTAAACTTCGTATTGTCTAAGCACGTTCCTGCTGACAAAGTTGTATTCTTCAATGACAGTTATGTAGATATTGCTAACCTTCGTGACGCTCATTTCGAACCTTTAGCTAAAACTGGCGATAATGTTAAAGGACAAGTTGTAGCTGAAAGCACTTTGAAAGTTGGAAGCAAGAAAGCTGTTGCAGTATTGACAGTAGCTTAATCTTATTGGCACTTACCTTAATTGGTGAGTGTCTTTTTTTAATACATGAAAATCAAAAATTTAAATGGGAAGAAGGGAATCAAAATGGAGAAGATCGAACTATTTCTACTTAGAAGAAAAAAGGGAATCAAGCTACGTGAAATTGCTGAGTATATACATTGCAGCATTGCCATGTTGAGCTTATGGGAAAATGATAAATCTAATCTAGATGTCAATAAACAGGTTATGTACAAAGAGTTTATCGAGAGATACTAATCACATAAAAGAGAATCCACTATGAGAAGGAGTTGTATAAATGACGGAATCAACTTAGCTTTCCTTTTTCTCTAAGTAGGCAGTCGCCTGTTTCTGTATTTATAGAAATGCAGTGAGGAAAAGGAAGCAATAACCCCAGGAAACTAACTTGATGAATCATTCATCATGCAGAATAAAATCAGAGAGCTTTACCCACAATGGACAAATGAATTAGACAATGAGAAACAGAACTTAATTATGACAAACGATATGGACAGCTTATTGTCCTGTATGTTCCTGAAACACCATTTCGGATTAGAAGTAAATACGTTCTACAGTTTCCACAGCGTCAATAAAATTAATGCAGCAGATCAGCGTGAAGCTATCGGAGTAGATTGTGCTTTGAAAGAAGGCAAGTGTTTTGATAATCACATGGTACGCTCAGACGAATCGAGTTACATCAATGTACAGTCAGCCAATATTAATAACGTCTCAGGCGTTCACAGAGGACGTTATACAGATAAATTTGCTATGAGTACGCTAATTCAACTCTATGCTATGTACAATGTTCCACTTCCTGAATCAACTCAGGGCAAGTTAATCCTTCTTTGCACAGATGTAGGTTTCAAAGGTTATTATGATGAACGCTACAGAGATACTTTCTTATCTTATTTAGAGAAGTTTGGCATGATGGAATTGGTTGAAGTATTGGATATGTTTACACAAGATCAAATGTATTGGTTCATGCTACGTGCTGAATTGGATATTAGTATTAGATTGAACCAATCAGGCAAGAAGAAAGGCAAACTGAGCTTTGAATCTTCTGGTAACAATCCTGACTTAACTGCTAGATGGGAACAGACGATAAACCTAGAGTGGTATGAACAGCATTTAGGATTCTCTGTAGAGCTTCCAGAAGCTTCATTTGAGAGGTTTGAAAAGTTTGCTGCTAGAACTATTGAATGGAATGAACTAGACGCTCAGACAATGCAGAGAGCTTTCAGTTATGCGTTTATCAATAAGAGAAAGATTATGATTTCTGAACGAAAGGAGAATCAATATGAAACGATTAGATGAAGTTACCAGTACAGATTTCTTTTATTGCTACACGAAATCTCTGTCATTGTTTCTTAAAGAGAAAGGTATTCCATATATCATTAAGGCAAACAGTATTAAAGACGGAAACACGTTTACTCTATATGTAAAATGTGCTGAATTACAAAAAGCTTTAGATGATTATATGTTAAAGGTGGGGCAATAGATGTTGCACATCTATTTTTGTAGCCCCACACCCCAACTATAAAATTTTTTATGCCATTTGCGAACACTTCAAAACTGTTATAAAATATATATTCTTTATATAACAGTTTTGATTAGTTCGCAAAATGAATATTATAAAGATATGGAGAGATAAATATGAGAGTCGGCAATTACAATTGCTTTAGCTATAAGCAAAAAGAATTTTTAACACAGCATGGCATAGAACCAATTCATGAAATGGTTCATCATAAAACCAATCGTACCCTATGGGTCTTTACTAGAAATGAATCTTTAGATAATTTGCTGTCAGAATGGCAATCAAATAAAAAATAACTTGTAGACGTAAAAGGAGAATCTTAATGGAATTTGTAGACGGAATGAACGACTTAGAAGCAGTAGAATATTGTATTGATATGGGAATTGAAGAAGCTAAAGGATTGCTTGAAACTTATAAATCTGCTGATCGGTTCACAAATATGAAATCTGTTCAGGCATTGCAAAAACTTTTAGTGACAATTCATCATGATGTTGAACTTGCCACTAATCCCAAAACAAATAAACCTTTCTCAGGAAAGAAGAGAAGGCATTTAGTTGGTGATTTAAGAATCGAAAGAGTTAAAAAGGAAGATGGACGAGAGAGCAATAGTAGAAAACCTACTGCTGATGATTTTATCTTAGATGAATTTATTTTTAGCAAGTTAGTTAAATTAAATGGTGGAAATCGTCCTTTAAGAAATTGGGTAAAGGAGATTGAACTTTATAACCTCTACAATGTGGATAAAGAAGAAATGAAATCACTAATTGAAAACGTTCACTCAGAAGGAATTGCTTTTTTCAATGCTGTAAATGTGGTTAATAAATTCTTTGATACTATCGACAAGAGAAATACTAGCATTGTTCAAAGTGCTATTAATAGATTGTCTAAAGATAATAAAATCCAATCAACTATACATTATGTTTTTAAAGGGTTGGACAATGATTTTATTAATGTGTCCGAGGAACTTTATGAACAGGTCAAAAGTGAGGTTAAAGAGTTGGTTGAAGAAATGGAATTAAACTACAATAGCTATATTTCTCAGAAAATAAATTCCCAGTATAAAAATGTAGAATACTTTGAATGCCAAAAGGTAGTTAATAAGTATTTAGCGGATAATCATAAAATACAATATTTTTACAAAACAATTGGTATTAAGATTCTTGATAAATCTCTTGCAAGAGAAGTTAGCAGATCAGAAATGTTAGAAGCATATTTTAATCGTCTAATCTCCCTCACATTGCAGAAGCAAAAGAGAAAGGATTATCAAGACACACGCTTTGTAGAAAAAGAATTTTATCGCTTAAATACCTTTGTTCTTTTAGATTTGATAGGTATTGAAGTTTCGCAAGATATTATAAATGAGGATAAACTCACGATAAAAGAACGCTCTGAGCAAGTTTATAGCAACAATTCTAGTTATCATGTCACTGCCGGTGATAAAATACCCAATAACGCCGTTTTAAAATTCCCCATTTATCAAGGATAATCGACATATACCA
>NZ_QLZR01000009.1 GCF_003289955.1 Planococcus halotolerans
GAGGTAGATAGGTTCGAGGTGGAAGCGTGGCGACACGTGCAGCTGACGAATACTAATCGATCGAGGACTTAACCAATTACTTTCATGATTCACTTTGCATTCAACCGTTTCAATGTCCGTTGTATCCAGTTTTGAGGGCGCAAGCACTCAAACATAGTCCAGTGACGATGGCAAAGAGGCCACACCCGTTCCCATCCCGAACACGGCAGTTAAGCTCTTTTGCGCCGATGGTAGTTGGGGGTCTCCCCCTGTGAGAGTAGGACGCCGCTGGGCATTCAGAAAAAGGTCGTTACCGCGCAAGCGGTAGCGGCCTTTTTTTATTTGGATATAGAAAGAACTTTGTTTGAAAATTTATATTTATAGAAGATTAAAAACCACTAGAGTGGGAAAATTAAAAATGAGGTGGTAAGAATGAAATCAGGCATATACAAAGTAGAAGTAACAGATAAAAAAACAGTATTATTAAAATCATTGGATGAAGAAAGTGAACAATATACTTTTCCGATGAGTGAATTTACTCATGAAGTAACTGCAGGAGATGTTGTAGAGATTTGGCTCGAAGGAATTAAGTGGAGAACTAAATATCTTGAAGAAGAGACTAAGTCAGCAAAAAGTCATTTAAAAGACTTTAAAAAAAGAATTCTTGAAGAGGATTAACTGATAGACCCGGAATAATATATTCCGGGATTTTTTATTTTATATTCAGTACTTCATATTTGAAATCTATAAAAACCATGCGTTATAATTAAGTCAAATATAGTCAAAGTCAACTTTAGTAGATGGAATAAAGGGGTGAATGCGATGCGGAACATTTCTGATGTAATTGAAGGGTATTTGAAGCAAGTTATCGAATTAAGCGAGAGAGAATATATTGAAATTAAAAGAAGCGAAGTGGCTGAAAAGTTTCAATGTGTCCCTTCCCAGATAAATTATGTTATTAATACAAGATTTACTCCAGAGAGAGGTTACATGGTTGAGAGTAAAAGAGGTGGCGGTGGCTATATTCGAATAAAACGTATACGCCTTCACCAAAAATCCGACTTAATAGCTGGTGTCATTAAACATTTAGAGAATGGTGCTACTCAAAGTATGGCTGAAGATATTGTTTTTCGCCTATTAGATGAAGAGATTATAACAAAGCGGGAAGCAAAGATGATTTTGAGTGCTATCGATCGATCAACACTCCTGTTGGGTCTGCCTTTAAGGGATGAAATCAGAGCACGCATTTTAATAGCTATGTTATTTACAGTTCAGTTCCAGTCAAATTAGTAAGGAGTGGTACGATGATATGCAATCAATGCGGGGAACGTCCAGCATCTGTCTTGGTAAAACAAAAGAGAAATGGACAACTTACGGAAAGGCATTTATGTCATGTTTGCGCAGCGGAGAACCACAACTTAAACTTAGCTTTTGAACAAGATCCACTGGCTATTCACCAATTACTTTCAAATTGGTTTCCAGTACAATCTCCATCGGTTAATCCTGTGCAAAAAGAAGTTTCGGTATGTCCTTCCTGTGGATTTACATTTAATAATTTTTTGAAATTAGGTAAATTCGGTTGTGCGACTTGTTATGAAACGTTTGAATCGAACTTGGAGGAAATTTTCAAACGCCTGCATAATGGGAACAAAGAACATAGTGGGAAAATCCCAGCCTCTTATGGCAGCACATTAAAAATAAAAAAAGAAATAGAAGAGTTAAGAAAGCAATTAAAAGTTTCTATAGAAGAAGAAGAATTTGAAGAAGCAGCACGCTTGCGTGATCAAGTTAGAGAGTTGACCAAAGAGCTCGAAGGGAGTGCTAACCATGGCGATTGATCGTTTTCTGGAACCTAAAGCGAGCAGTTGGATGGCTAATGAAGGAGAAAATACCGATATAGCCATGAGCACTAGAATAAGGTTAGCAAGAAATCTTAATGAATTTAAATTTCCGTATGCTTTTACAGAAGATGAAGCTTTAAAAGTCGATAAGGCAATTTCTTCTGTTTTGTTAGATAAGGGGAAAGACTTGAATCAGGAATTTACCCATATCGATATCCATGAGGTTTCTTCGTTGCACAGGGAGTTGTTGGTGGAAAAGCATTTAATCAGTCCCCATTTAGCGGCAGGAGTACATTCCGGTTCTGTACTGCTTTCTAAAAACGAAGAACTAAGCATCATGATAAATGAAGAGGATCATTTGCGAATACAGAGTTTACAATCAGGATTTCACTTGCAAGAAGCTTATCAAATCGCTAATCAGTTAGATTCCTTGTTAGAGGAAAATCTGCAATATGCTTTTCATGAGAAGTTCGGATATTTGACCAGTTGCCCAACAAATACGGGAACAGGCATGAGAGCTTCAGTAATGCTACATCTTCCAGCTTTAACAATGTCTCAGCAAATCACTCGCATTATTCCTGCTATTTCACGCTTAGGAATGGTTGTGAGGGGTATCTATGGAGAAGGAAGCGAAGCTTTAGGAAATGTTTATCAGATTTCCAATCAATTGACGCTTGGTAAATCCGAATATGAAATTCTTCAGGATTTGCAGAATATGACTGAGCAAATTATTGAGCAGGAACGACGGGCGAGACAAGCAATTCTAAGCAATTCACCGCTTAAACTTGAAGATCGTATTTATCGATCACTCGGTATCCTGACTTATTCAAGACTACTAACCACTGAAGAGGCGGCTAAATGCCTTTCAGATGTTCGTCTGGGAATAGATTTAGAGTTAATAGAAAATATTGATATGTCTATCCTGAATGAATTGATGGTTTTTATGCAGCCCGCTTTTTTACAGCATTATTCAGAGAAACCATTGTCACCCAATGAACGTGATATCGCCCGGGCTAAACTTTTCCGGGAACGTTTGAAAGAAGAATACAAAATTAACGGAGATAAAGAAGGAGAGGATTCTGTATGATGTTCAACAGATTTACACAAAGAGCACAGAAAGTTCTTCAACTAGCTCAAGAAGAAGCAATTCGGATGAAGCATGAATCTATTGGAACAGAGCATATTTTACTTGGTTTAATTCGTGAAGGCGGCGGTATTGCTGCCAAAGCTTTGGAAGCGATAGAAGTTAATACGCAGTTGATCGAAGAAGGGGTTACGGAACTTGTCGGCATTGGCGAAAAAGACGTCGGACCGATTGTGCATTATACTCCAAGAGCGAAAAAAGTTATCGAATTATCAGTTGATGAATCCAGAAAACTGGGCCACTCTTATATAGGTACAGAGCATTTGCTGTTGGCGCTTATTCGTGAAGGCGAAGGTGTAGCTGCCCGTGTTCTTGGAAATGCAGGAGTAAGCTTGAATAAAGCTCGCCAACAGGTGTTGCAATTACTTGGCAGCAATGAGCAGGCTTCTACAGGAAGCAGCCCGAACGCGTCAGCCAATACACCGACATTGGACGGTTTAGCCCGTGACTTGACGCAAGTTGCACGCGAAGGTAGCTTGGATCCAGTAATCGGAAGAAGCGACGAGATTACGCGAGTGATCGAAGTATTGAGCCGCCGTACGAAGAACAACCCAGTGCTGATCGGGGAGCCAGGTGTCGGTAAAACGGCCATCGCAGAAGGGTTGGCCCAACAAATTGTGAACAATGAAATCCCGGAAACTTTACGTGACAAACGCGTAATGGTTCTTGATATGGGTACAGTTGTCGCTGGAACAAAATATCGTGGTGAGTTTGAAGATCGTCTGAAAAAAGTAATGGATGAGATTCGCCAAGCAGGCAATGTTATCTTGTTTATTGATGAACTTCATACGTTGATCGGTGCAGGCGGAGCAGAAGGTGCGATTGATGCTTCGAATATCCTTAAGCCAGCATTAGCAAGAGGGGAACTGCAATGTATTGGTGCTACAACTTTGGATGAGTACCGTAAATACATTGAAAAAGATGCAGCTCTTGAACGACGCTTCCAACCAATTCAAGTAGATGAGCCTACTGTGGAAGAGTCCATTCAAATCATCAAAGGCCTGCGTGATCGTTATGAAGCTCATCACCGTGTGAAAATTACGGATGAGGCAATTGATGCAGCAGCTAAGATGTCTGATCGTTACATTTCAGACCGTTTCCTGCCGGACAAAGCTATTGATTTAATTGATGAGGCGGGTTCGAAAGTAAGACTTCGTTCATATACGACTCCACCAGATCTTAAAGAGATGGAAGCGAAGCTTGAAGCTGCTCGTTCCGAGAAAAATGAAGCGGTACAAAGCCAGGAATTTGAAAAAGCGGCTTCTCTACGCGATGCAGAACAGAAATTGAAAGATCAATTGGAGAAGACCAAGAAAGAATGGAAAGAAAAGCAGGGCAAGGAAGAGTCTGAAGTGACTGTTGAAGACATTGCGAAAGTTGTTTCTATGTGGACAGGCATTCCGGTGTCGAAACTGGCTCAGACTGAATCTGATAAATTATTGAATCTGGAAGAAATTCTTCATGGACGTGTTATTGGTCAAAATGAAGCAGTCACTTCCATTTCAAAAGCGATCAGACGTGCGCGTGCAGGGTTGAAAGATCCGAAACGCCCAATTGGCTCATTTATCTTCCTTGGACCAACTGGGGTAGGTAAAACGGAATTGGCACGTGCTTTGGCTGAATCGATGTTCGGCGATGAAGATGCAATGATCCGCATTGATATGTCCGAATATATGGAAAGACATTCAACTTCTCGTCTGGTCGGTTCACCTCCAGGTTATGTCGGTTATGACGAAGGCGGACAGCTGACTGAAAAAGTGCGCAGAAAACCGTATTCCGTCGTGCTTTTAGATGAAATTGAAAAAGCCCACCCAGATGTATTCAATATACTGTTGCAAGTACTTGAAGATGGGCGTTTAACAGATTCGAAAGGCCGTCGGGTCGATTTCCGCAATACAGTCATCATTATGACTTCGAACGTCGGGGCTGAAGAATTGAAATACAATAAATATGTTGGTTTCAATTTAGAAGATGCCAAAACGGATTACAAAGATATGAAATCAAAAATGCTTGCAGAATTGAAAAAAGCATTCCGTCCGGAGTTCCTTAACCGGATTGATGACATGATCGTATTCCACTCTCTCGAAAAAGAGAACTTGCGTGAGATCGTGACATTAATGACAAAACAATTGGCTGATCGCTTGCAGGAGCAGGATATTAATCTGGAGTTGACAGAGGTTGCTCTCGATAAAATTGCCAAAGAAGGATACGATCCGGAGTACGGGGCTCGTCCTCTTCGTCGGTCACTGCAAAAACATGTTGAAGACCGCTTGTCTGAAGAACTTCTGAAAGGCACAGCATTAGCAGGTCAACGCATCATCTTTGATGTGGAGAATGATGAATTTGTGGTTCGGACAAAAGAACCTGTTAAGAAATAAGCAATAAGATATTCCGCTCGCCGGAGAAGTTTTCCGGCGAGCGGTTTTTCATTAGAAGGAGGAGCACATGGCTAAGAAGAAAACAAAATTCGTATGCCAATCGTGTGGATATGAATCGGCAAAGTGGATGGGGAAATGCCCGAATTGCGGTGTATGGAACCAAATGACCGAGGAAGTTGAAATGGCTGTTCCTAAAGGGACGAGAAGTACTTTTCAGCATACAGCTTCAGCACCTCAGAAAGCGACGCCCATCAATTCGATTGAAACAAAAGAAGAACCTCGCGTTACGACTGAGCTCAGTGAGCTGAACCGTGTACTCGGTGGGGGAATTGTACCCGGCTCACTCGTACTGATCGGTGGAGACCCAGGTATCGGGAAATCGACGTTATTGCTGCAAGTGTCGGCGATGCTGGCTAATAGCGGCAGTAAAGTTCTCTACATTTCCGGTGAGGAATCCATCCGTCAGACTAAACTGCGGGCAGAGCGTCTCGACGCATCTTCTTCCAATCTGTATATTTACGCTGAAACTAACCTCGAGTTGATCAACCATACAATCGAAGAAGTAAATCCGGATTTTGTTATCGTCGATTCGATTCAGACGGTTCATCATCCTGAAGTTACGTCGGCTCCCGGCAGTGTTACGCAAGTCCGTGAAAGTACAGCGGAATTGATGCGCATTGCCAAAACGAAGAATATTGCCATTTTCCTTGTGGGACATGTAACGAAGGAAGGGCAGATAGCCGGACCGAGAATTCTTGAACACATGGTGGACACGGTTCTTTACTTTGAAGGGGAGCGCCATCATACGTACCGGATTTTGCGCAGTGTCAAAAACCGCTTTGGTTCAACGAATGAAATAGCGATTTTTGAAATGCTGCAAAGCGGGTTAAAAGAAGTTTTGAATCCGTCCGAATTATTTCTCCAAGAACGATCAAGCGGAGCGGCCGGTTCGACAGTAGTGGCTTCAATGGAAGGGACACGGCCGATTCTGGTTGAAATTCAGGCACTTGTTACACCATCGAGTTTTAATTATCCGAAACGGATGGCGACAGGTCTGGATCAGAATAGGGTTTCGCTATTGATGGCGGTATTGGAAAAGCGTATGGGTATGCTGCTTCAGGCACAGGACGCTTATATCAAAGTGGCGGGCGGCGTTAAATTGGATGAGCCGGCCATCGATTTGGCTGTGCTGGCAAGTATAGTATCCAGTTACCGTGACGTTGCACCGAACGGTTTTGATTGTATTATTGGTGAAGTCGGATTGACGGGCGAAGTGCGGCGCGTTTCCCGGATTGAACAAAGAGTCCAGGAAGCGGCTAAACTTGGTTTTAAACGGGCAATTGTTCCGAAATCCAATATTGGCGGCTGGGATTTCCCGGAAGGTATCCGCGTAGTTGGAGTAGAAACAGTAAATGATGCATTAAAAGAGATTTTTCCACAATAGGAGGCCATGCCTCCTATATTTTTTTGTCAGTACAAGGTCTAAACAGCGTTTTATAAATGATATGTGTATAATTGGAATGAAGGAGGTGGAAATATGTTAAAAAGAATTATCCAGGTTTTATTTTTATTGATCGGTGCAACTGTCGGAGTTATATTCTTACCTTATGTTTTTGAACTCATACCTATCGTCGACAACCCTTGGATCAATAACGCAATTGTTTCTGCTCTTGTAGGAGCTATTCTATTTTTCTTATTATCATTATTGTTTGCCGATTCATTGGTGCGATTCATGAAGTGGATGGAAGAAAAGCTTCTTCGTGCCCCTACACCGGATTTGCTGTTTGGAACAGTGGGACTGATTATCGGATTGATCGTTGCATTTCTCATCGGTTTTGCTTTAAGTACGATTGATATTCCGCTTGTCGCGACTGCCGCTCCGATTATCCTGTCGGTGGTTCTTGGTTATCTCGGATTCCAGGTTGGATTCCAGAAGCGGGACGAGATGTTGAGCATGCTGACGCCATCGAAAATGGCGTTGACTGCTAAGAAAAACGATGAGGATCAGGAATTAACAGCGTTGCCAGTGAATAAAACAAATTACAAGTTATTGGACACAAGCGTCATTATTGATGGGCGGATTGCGGATATTTCAGCTACAGGTTTCATGGAAGGAACATTTGTCGTTCCGCAATTCGTGTTATCCGAACTGCAGCATATTGCGGATTCATCAGATACATTAAAGCGTACAAGAGGACGCCGAGGGCTCGACATCTTAAAGCGGCTGCAAAGTGAACGCGAAGGTGCCATCATGATTACAGAAGAAAGTTTTGATGAAGTGGCAGAAGTGGATTTGAAATTGATGCGTGCAGCCAAGAAAATGGGCGGGCAGGTCGTCACAAATGATTTTAATCTGAATAAAGTCTGTGAACTGCATAATGTGCCTGTCTTGAATATCAATGACTTGGCCAATGCTGTAAAACCCGTGGTTATACCGGGTGAAGATATGCATGTAGTCGTGATTAAAGACGGTAAAGAACAGAATCAGGGTGTCGCTTATTTGGATGACGGTACAATGATTGTTATCGAAGACGGCAAGAAATACATCGGCAATGCAATCGATGTAACAGTTACAAGTGTGCTGCAAACTTCTGCGGGACGTATGATTTTTGCTAAACCGCGCGGTGCTAAATGATGGATAAAAGGATGTAAGCTCATGAAATATACAGTTGTCTTGCCTGCCGCAGGGAGCGGCAAGCGGATGAAAGCGGATAAGAATAAATTGCTGTTGGAGTTATTCGATAAACCGATATTCATCTATACACTTGAAGTTTTTCAGCGGGATCCGAACTGCGAGGGGATTTGGCTTGCGGTAAAAGAGGAAGAACGGTCACTGATGGAAGATTTTGTGAAAGAATACGGGATTACGAAAGTGGCAGGCTTTGCTGTGGGCGGTGCTGAGAGGCAGGATAGCGTCCGGGCCTGCCTTAAGATGATTCCCGCATGTGACGTGCTGCTCGTGCATGATGCGGCGCGTCCATTTATCGATGCCGAAGTAATCTTGCATCTTGCAAAGGAAGCGGCGGCTTCTGGTGCTGCAATTGCAGGCGTTCGGGTAAAGGATACAATCAAAAAAGCGGAATCCGGTTTTATTACGGAAACGGTTGAGCGGGGAAAACTATGGATAATCCAGACGCCGCAAGCGTTTCGGTATTCATTGATAAAAGAAGCGGCGGCAGCAGCTTATGAAGCAGGATTTCTTGGGACGGATGAAGCCATGCTTGTGGAAAGGCTTGGCCATCCGGTAAAGATTGTTGAAAGCAATTATGAAAATGTGAAAATGACGACGCCGGATGATTTGATTTACGGCAAGGCTATCTTGGAAAGCCGCAGACAGGAGGAACAGCAATGATTCGGATTGGGCAAGGATATGACGTGCATCAATTGGTTGAAGGCAGACCGTTGATTTTAGGGGGGATTGAAATTCCTCATCACAAGGGCCTTCTCGGCCATTCGGACGCGGATGTTTTACTGCATACGATTACGGATGCGGCACTTGGAGCGATTGGCGGTGGCGATATCGGCAAGCATTTTCCTGATACGGACCCCGAATTCAAGGATGCCGATTCCCGTAAACTTATGACGCATATCTGGCAATATGTGAAAGAGCAGGGGTATGAACTTGGCAACGTGGATTGCACTGTGATTGCGCAAAAGCCGAAACTGGCGCCTTATATTGAGCAGTTGAGAGAATCGATCGCCGGTTTATTGGAAGCAGATGTTTCGCAGGTCAATGTCAAGGCGACGACGAATGAAAAGCTCGGATATTTGGGGCGCGAAGAAGGAATTGCGGCGCTTGCTGTGATCCTATTGGTGGAACGGAAGCTTTAAACGCTTTCCTTAGAGTGATAGAATAGCAAAAGATAAAAGTTTCTTAGGAGGAAATCTAATGACACAAGCAGTACGCGTACGCTATGCTCCGAGTCCGACTGGACACTTACATATCGGCGGAGCCCGGACAGCGCTTTTCAATTATTTATATGCACGCCATCATGATGGGAAATTCATCGTCCGCATCGAAGATACGGATACGGCCCGCAATATCGAAACGGGAATCGAATCGCAGCTGGATAATTTGAAATGGCTGGGTATCGAGCATGATGAGTCAGTTGATGTAGGAGGCGATTACGGTCCCTACCGCCAAATGGAACGCTTGGATATCTACAAAGGCTATGCGGATGAGATGCTTGAAAAAGGCTTGGCTTTCAAATGTTTCTGTACTGCGGAAGAGCTGGAAGCAGAGCGCGAGTCGCAAAAAGCGGCAGGCATTGCTGCACCACAATACAGCGGAACATGTCGCAACTTGACTGCTGAAGATGTAAAAGAGCGAGAAGGTGCAGGGAAATCCTATACGATCCGCGCGAAAGTGCCGGCTGACGTTACGTATAAGTTTGACGACTTGGTGCGTGGACCGATTTCATTCGAATCAAAAGATGTCGGCGATTGGGTGATGGTGAAGACAAATGGCATCCCTACGTATAATTTCGCTGTTGTCATCGATGACCATTTGATGAAGATTACGCATGTATTCCGCGGAGAAGAGCATTTATCGAACACGCCGCGGCAGCAGATGATTTATGATGCATTTGGCTGGGAGCATCCGACTTACGGCCACATGACATTGATCATCAATGAAGACCGCAAGAAACTGTCGAAGCGTGATGAGTCGATTATTCAATTCATCTCTCAATACAGAGAGTTGGGTTATATTCCTGAAGCGCTCTTTAATTTCTTCGCGTTGCTTGGCTGGTCGCCTGAAGGAGAAGAAGAGATCTTCTCGAAAGAAGAGTTGATCAAAATCTTTGATGCCAACCGGTTGTCGAAATCACCTTCAATGTTCGATAAGCAAAAATTGACGTGGATGAACAACCAATACATCAAACAGATGCCGCTTGAAGAAGTGGTTAAGCTTGCAGTGCCGCATTTGCAGAAAGCGGGCAAATTGCCGGAAACCATGGATGCGGAACAGCAGGACTGGGCACAGCGCCTTGTTGCTCTGTACCACGATCAATTGAGTTTCGGAGCGGAAATCACGGAGCTGTCTGAACAATTCTTCTCGGATGAACTTCATTACGGAGAAGAAGAGAAAGAAGTGCTGGCTGGAGAACAGGTGCCGGAAGTTATGGCTTCTTTCAAAGAACAGCTGGAATCACTGGAAGCATTTGAACCTGCTGAAATTAAAGCAGCGATCAAAGCGGTGCAGAAAGCGACAGGACATAAAGGGAAAAACCTCTTCATGCCAATCCGTGTTGTAACGACCGGGCAGACGCATGGTCCGGAATTGCCGGATGCGATTGCATTGCTTGGTAAAGATAAGACAATCGCTCGGGTAGCCCAGTACGCAAGCGCATAAGATTGACTTATGGCAACAAAAGTGTAAAATGAATTTACTATCAGAAAATCGTTGACGAGAAGAAGTACATGTAGCATGCTCTCTAGAGAAGATCACCGCCGGCTGAAAGTGATCCGGGCCGCTGCCACATGGAAATGCCTCTCCGAGTGCTGAGTCGAATCGAGTAGACCAGACGTTTCACCTGCGTTAAAGGTGCCGAGAGAAAAAGGGTGATCCCTTTTTAATCAGAGTGGAACCGCGCAAGCATGCGTCTCTGTCAATTTATTGACAGGGGCGCTTTTTATTTTGCAGTAAAAGGAGTTGAAAGAGATGTTCAAAGCGTTGAAAGAAGATGTGGATGTGGTTTTCGAGCAGGATCCGGCTGCCAGAAGCTTTCTAGAAGTGATCCTCACGTATTCCGGTTTGCATGCCATATGGGCACACCGGCTGGCGCATTTCTTCTTTAAGAATAAATTATTCTTCCTGGCACGTGTCATTTCGCAGATCAGTCGCTTTTTTACGGGTATCGAGATCCATCCGGGAGCGGTGATCGGCCGCCGGTTCTTTATTGACCACGGGATGGGCGTCGTCATCGGGGAAACGTGTATCATCGGCGATAATGTCACGCTTTTCCAAGGAGTGACCCTCGGCGGGACAGGAAAAGAGAGTGGAAAACGTCACCCGACACTCGAAGATAACGTTCTGGTGGCTACGGGCGCCAAAGTTCTAGGATCTATAACGATAGGTGAGGGTTCGAAAGTCGGAGCCGGTTCTGTCGTTTTGAGAAATGTACCGCCGAATTCGACGGTGGTTGGTATACCGGGGAAAGTGGTCATCCAGGATGGGGTGCGGATCAAGAAAGATTTCAACCACCAGGATTTGCCCGACCCGGTTGCAGATGTCTGCAACTCAATGGAAATGAAAATCGCCGAACTCCGTCGCGAAGTGGAATTATTAAAACAAGCCAGAAAGAAAGAAGGGAATGCCGAATGACAATCCAGATTTTTAATTCACTGTCACGAACAAAAGAACCTTTTGTTCCGCTCGAAGAGGGCAAAGTCAAAATGTATGTATGTGGTCCGACTGTCTATAATTACATCCATATCGGCAATGCCCGTCCCGTCATCGTTTACGATACGGTTCGCCGTTACCTCGAGTACCGGGGATATAATGTTCACTATATCTCGAACTTCACGGATGTCGATGATAAATTGATCAAGGCAGCCAATGAACTCGGAGAGACCGTACCGGAAATCGCTGAACGGTTTATCAAAGCCTATTTCGATAATACGGAAGCACTTGGCTGTGCAAAGGCTGACGCGCATCCGCGTGTTACCGAGCATATGGAGCAGATCATTGAATTTATCGAAGCGCTGATTGAGAAGGGCTTTGCTTATGAGTCACAGGGGGATGTTTATTATCGGACCCGCAAATTCGAAGGCTATGGCAAATTGTCGCATCAATCGGTTGATGAATTGAAAGTCGGGGCGCGCATCGAAACCGGCGACAAAAAAGAAGATGAGTTGGACTTTGTGCTATGGAAAGCGGCGAAGCCGAATGAAATTTCCTGGGACAGCCCATGGGGCGAAGGGCGTCCGGGCTGGCACATCGAGTGCTCGGTGATGGCGCGCGAACATCTGGGGGATACAATCGATATCCACGCAGGCGGCCAGGATCTGACATTCCCGCACCACGAAAATGAGATTGCGCAGTCGGAAGCTTACACAGGCAAACCGTTTGCCCGTTATTGGATGCATAATGGTTATATCAATATTGACAATGAAAAAATGTCGAAGTCATTGAATAACTTCGTGTTGGTGAATGACATCCTGAAAGAAATGGATCCACAGGTACTTCGTTTCTTCATGTTGTCGGTGCATTACCGCCATCCGATCAATTACTCGCAGCAATTGGTAGAAGATGCAGTGGCTGGACTGGAACGTCTGCGGACTTCTTATTCCAATCTGAAGCATCGCTTAAGTGTATCCGCTGAACTCGGAGACCATTCTGATATCTGGCTGGCAAAAATCGAAGAAATCAAAAAAGAATTCATTGAAACGATGGATGATGATTTCAACACGGCGCACGGCATTTCGAAGCTGTTTGATCTGTCCCGTCTGGCAAACACGTATCTATTGGAAAAACAGACTTCTTCCGAAGTGATGGAAACGTTCCTGTCAGTATTTGATGAATTAGCGGATGTACTCGGGTTGCCATTCAAACAGGAGGAAGAATTACTGGATGCAGAAGTCGAGGCTTTACTCTTGGAACGAATCGAAGCACGTAAAAACCGTGACTTTGCTCGTGCCGATGAAATCCGTGATTTATTCAAGGAAAAGAATATCATCCTGGAAGATACGGCCCAAGGCACACGTTGGAAGAGGGGGTAAGGGCTTGGAAGGATTACGCAATCAGGATGTCGATCAATTGAATGCCCTTGCGCTTGCCTATATGGGAGACGCGGTCTACGAGCAAGCTGTACGCGAGCATTTGCTGCGCTCAGGTCGGGTGAAACCGAATACGTTGCACCGGATGTCGACAACTTTCGTTTCTGCAAAAGCGCAGGCGATTGTGCTGAAGCGCTTGACGGAAGAAGAGTTCTTGTCAGAACAGGAACTGGCAGTCATGCGCCGCGGCCGCAATGCCAAGTCCGGTTCAGTACCGAGAAACACCGACGTCCAGACCTATAATTTCAGTACGGCTTTTGAAGCTGTGCTGGGGTGGAATTATCTAAAAGGCAATATAGAGCGGGTAACCGAAATCATTACGTATGCCATCAATATAATAGAAGAGCTGAGAGGAGTGATCAAATGACGGAGGAATTGGAACCGGAAATCATTGGCGGTAAAAACCCGGTGCTTGAAGCATTGCGGGCGGACCGGGATATCAATAAAATCTGGATTGCTGAAGGCGTCCAGAAAAAAGGGATTGCTGAACTTCTGCAATTGGCGAAGGAAAAGAAAGTTATCGTCCAGTTTGTGCCTAAGAAAAAAATCGACGGTTTGACGGATTCGAACCATCAGGGAATAGCGGCGGCGGTTGCTGCCTATAATTACGCGGAACTGGATGATTTATTTAAGGTGGCGGAATCCCGTTCGGAAGATCCGTTCTTTCTGATACTTGATGAGTTGGAAGATCCGCATAATCTGGGATCAATCATGCGGACGGCGGATGCAGTAGGCGCACATGGTTTGATTATTCCTAAACGCCGGGCAGTCGGTTTGACGGCTGTCGTGGCCAAGGCTTCCACCGGTGCCATCGAACATATTCCGGTAGTGAGAGTTAATAATCTTTCGCAGATTGTGGATGAGTTGAAAAAGCGCAACGTCTGGATTGCCGGAACTGACGCAAAAGAATCGGTGGATTACCGGAAGATGGATGCTTCATTGCCGCTGGCGGTCATTATCGGCAGTGAAGGAAAAGGGATGAGCCGGATCCTGCGCGAGAAATGCGATTTCCTATACCAGCTGCCGATGGTCGGCCATGTTACTTCCCTGAATGCTTCCGTGGCAGCGAGCCTGCTCATGTACGAAGTCTACCGGAAGCGCAACCCGATAGGTTAAGCGATATGAATATTCTGCTGGTTGATGGCTATAACATCATTGGAGACTGGGTGGAACTAAGGGAATTAAAGAAAGATAAGCTGGCTTCCGCCAGAGATCGGCTGATTGACAGGATGGCGGAGTACCGCGGTTATAAAGGATGGCGAGTCATAATTGTATTCGATGCGCATCTGGTGCCGGGGATAGAAGCGCGAAATCTGACTTCGGACGTTGAAGTCATTTTCACAAAAGAGAGCGAGACCGCAGATGAACGAATAGAGAAACTGGCGGTCAGCCTGAATAATCGGCGCGACCAGGTTTACGTGGCAACTTCGGATTCCACCGAGCAATGGGTGATCTTCGCCAAAGGCGCCCTTCGGATCTCCGCCAGGGAGTTGGAAATTGAAGTGGCAGAAATCCAAAAAAGGATTTCGGAGAAGGTGAAGGAAATACAACGACAGCAGGCAATTTCCAAGATTGCCTTGCCGACTGAAATTGCAGAAATATTTGAAAAATGGCGCCGTGGGATGAAATGATAGGTTGACGCTCAATTTTTAGTTCCTGTATACTGATGATATCGAGGTTCGCGCGACCGGAGGGATAACCGTGGGAAATCAGGAACAAGTTCAAGCCCGGCGATTTATGGAAATGACAGATGAGGAACTTGTCAGTTTGGTCCACGACGGAAATACCGAAGCATTGGATTTTCTGATCAATAAATTTCGGCATTTCGTACGGATGAAAGCCCGTTCTTATTTTCTGATCGGTGCTGACAAAGAAGACATTATCCAGGAAGGCATGATTGGCCTGTATAAAGCCATCCGTGATTTCCGCAGCGATAAACTGTCTTCTTTCAGGGCGTTCGCTGAATTGTGCATCATCCGGCAAATCATCACCGCCATCAAGACTGCCACGCGCCAGAAACATATTCCGTTGAATTCCTATGTGTCTCTGGACAAGCCCATTTATGATGAAGAATCTGACCGTACGCTGATGGATGTCCTGACCGACAATGGTGTGGACGATCCGCAGCAGCTGATGATCAATAATGAAGAATTCATGTATATGGAAGAAAAAATGGGTGAAGTGCTCAGTGAACTGGAGCGCGAAGTGCTGGCGTTGTATCTGGACGGCCAGACCTATCAGGAAATATCAGAAAAATTGGAGCGCCACGTCAAATCAATCGACAACGCGCTTCAGCGGGTCAAGCGGAAGTTGGAGCGGCATCTGCAAATAGATGAAACCCGCACCTCCTGATGTGCTGTTGACATGGAAGTTTTAAGGTGATAACCTTGAAAAAGCTGCAAACTCGAATAGGGTGAGGAAAATGGCTAAAAAAATCGTTTTAAGCTGCTCGAAATGTGCATCCCGCAATTATACGGTTCCTGCGAAAGCGGAATCTAGCACACGTTTGGAACTTAATAAATTCTGTGCTCATTGCAATGGGCATACCGTGCATAAACAAACGTTATGAATTTAAGTGAATGCCGAACGATATAGAGTGATTTTTAAACTTCGGAGGTTTTTGAACAATGGGTAACATTGGCGATTTCTTTAAAAACGTCGTTTCGGAAATGAGAAAAGTAAGTTGGCCTAAACGCAAGGAACTGACACGCTATACAATCGTCGTTCTTTCCACGTGTATCTTCATGGCACTTTTCTTCGCATTGATCGATACAGGCATCTCGGAATTATTCCGTTGGTTCTTAGCGCTGTAACAGATAAGCGCGCAACTAGAATAATGCATAAAAAATAGCCCGTCATTCTACGAGAACGGGTTTTTTCATTTGGAAAAAAGGAGGGATGGACGTTCAGTCCGTGCGATTATGGAAAAGAATTGGTACGTAGTTCACACATATTCCGGTTATGAAAATAAAGTCAAAGCCAATTTGGAAAAGCGTGTCGAAACAATGGGCATGCAGGATAAGATTTTTCGCGTCATTATTCCCGAAGAACAGGAAACTGATTTTAAAGACGGCAAAAAACGCACAGTAATGCGCAAGACTTTCCCGGGTTATGTTCTGGTCGAATTGATCATGACAGACGAATCCTGGTATGTTGTCCGCAATACGCCTGGAGTAACCGGATTTATCGGTTCTTCAGGAGGCGGAGCCAAGCCTACGCCGCTGCTTGATGAAGAAGTTGATTTCATCCTGAAGCAGATGGGCATGACAGAACGCCGTGTGGACATCAACTTTGCGGTTGCTGATATTGTCGAAGTCATGGAAGGGCCATTCGCGAACTTCCAGGGCAAAGTAGAAGAAATCGATGAGACAAAAGGCAAAGTAAAAGTTTCCATTGATATCTTCGGCCGTGAGACGAAAATGGAGCTTGATTTCGAGCAAGTTCAAAAAATATAAAAGCCGCTTGCTATTCCGGAGCGGAAGTGGTATTATTTCATAGGTCAGACTGTCATAGGACAATCTGTACAATTTAGCTAATTCTATCAACATAGTTGACAGACAGATATTGAGTGGGAGGGGAAACCCTATTACCACATCACGGACTTAAGGAGGTGTGTTTCGTGGCTAAAAAAGTGATTAAAGTTGTAAAATTGCAGATTCCTGCAGCAAAAGCAAACCCAGCTCCACCGGTTGGACCTGCACTAGGTCAAGCAGGTGTTAACATCATGGGCTTCTGTAAAGAGTTCAACGCACGTACTGCTGAACAAGCAGGACTGATCATTCCAGTTGAGATTTCGGTATTTGAAGACCGTTCATTTACATTCATTACGAAAACTCCACCCGCTGCTGTTCTTTTGAAAAAAGCGGCTGGTATTGAATCAGGTTCAGGCGAACCGAACCGCAACAAAGTAGCGACTGTTAAACGCGATCAAGTTCGCGAAATCGCAGAAACTAAAATGCCAGATCTAAATGCCGCTTCAGTTGAAGCTGCAATGTTGATGGTTGAAGGTACTGCTCGCAGCATGGGCATTACTATCGAAGACTAATCTAGAAGTTGTTTTTGGACGGGTTGCGCAAGTTCGTAAAGGGCTGCGCAGCCTTTAATCGTGGGAGGTTCAAGACCGCTCGACCACAACAAGGAGGACATTTAAAATGGCTAAAACAGGCAAAAAGCTGCGCGAAGCAGCAAAATTAATCGACCGTACTAACCTTTATGATGCAAAAGAAGCGATTGAACTTGCGAAAAAAGCAAGCACAGTCAACTTCGATGCAACAGTAGAAGTAGCTTTCCGTCTTGGAATCGATACGCGTAAGAACGACCAGCAAATCCGTGGAGCAGTAGTGCTTCCAAACGGTACTGGTAAAACTCAAAGCGTATTGGTATTCGCTAAAGGCGATAAGATTAAAGAAGCAGAAGCAGCTGGAGCGGATTACGTAGGCGATGCTGACTATATCCAAAAAATCCAACAAGGATGGTTTGACTTCGACGTGATCGTAGCAACACCTGACATGATGGGTGAAGTTGGTAAAATCGGTCGCGTATTAGGACCAAAAGGCTTGATGCCGAACCCGAAAACAGGAACTGTTACATTTGATGTAGCTAAAGCTGTTCAGGAAATCAAAGCTGGTAAAGTGGAATACCGTGCAGACAAAACAGGTATCATCCACGCGCCAATCGGAAAAGTTTCTTTCGATGACAGCAAACTTGCTGAAAACTTGGAAGCGATCTACGATGTAGTTGTCAAAGCTAAACCGGCAACTGCTAAAGGGACTTACATTAAATCACTTAACGTTACTACTACAATGGGACCTGCTGTAAAAGTTGACCCAACGAAAGTTGTCGTTAAATAATTTATTGACATCACACAATATCTCGGCTATAATAGCGGAGTTGTGAAATATACGTTTGTACCGCAGACAGCAGGGGCGCAAGTCGCTTAAATTATCCCTGCCGAGGACAATGAATTCAGTAAACATCTTTTGATGCTGACTTTATGCCTCTGTGTCTGTAATGGACCAGAGGCTTTTCTTATGGAAACGGTATGAATGGAAAATCTATGGGAGGTGCCAAAATGACAAAAGCAGTTGAAACGAAAAAAGTTGTCGTGCAAACAATCGCTGATAAATTCGGCTCTGCAGCTTCTGTAGTAGTTGTTGATTACCGCGGATTGAACGTTGCACAATTAACAGAACTTCGTAAACAGCTTCGTGAAGCAGGCGTTGAGTTTAAAGTTTACAAAAACTCAATGACTCGCCGTGCTACTGAAATGCATGGTCTTGAAGCGATCAACGAACACTTTACAGGTCCTAACGCTATCGCATTCTCTAACGAAGATGTTGTAGCGCCAGCGAGAATCATCAACGATTTCGCGAAAAAGAACGAAGCGCTTGAAATTAAAGCAGGCGTTATCGAAGGTGCTGTATCTTCTGCGGAAGATATCAAAGCATTGGCAGAACTTCCATCACGCGATGGTCTATTGTCTATGCTACTTAGCGTACTTCAAGCTCCAGTCCGCAACTTTGCTGCTACAACAAAAGCAGTTGCAGACCAAAAAGAAGAACAAGAACAAGGCGCTTAATCTCTTAGTTGCCTAGCAATACAAAAAAATTACCTATCATAGGAGGAACTAATAATGACACAAGAACAAATCTTAGACGCAATCAAAGAAATGACAGTTCTACAACTTAACGACCTAGTAAAAGCAATCGAAGACGAATTCGGCGTAACTGCTGCTGCTCCTGTAGCTGCTGCAGCTGGCGGCGGCGCTGCTGCTGCTGAAGAGCAAACTGAATTTGATGTAATCCTTACTTCTGCTGGAGACCAAAAAATCAAAGTTATCAAAGCAGTACGCGAAGTAACTGGCCTTGGCTTGAAAGAAGCTAAAGCACTAGTTGACGAAGCTCCTAAAGCTCTTAAAGAAGGCGTTTCTAAAGAAGATGCAGAAGAAATCAAAGGCAAACTTGAAGAAGTTGGCGCTGGAGTAGAAGTTAAATAATTTAATTTCTGAACCTAAATAGCAATATAGAAAAAGCTCGTCAGTGTATACCGACGAGCTTTTTCTTCATTTTAAAATTAATATCGTCGCCGCTGGTTGATTAATGTAAGGAGGGCTTCTTATGTCACAACATTATTATTCCAAAAATCCTCAAACAACAAGCAAACCCCAAGAATGGGATTTTACATTGCGAGGCGAAAAATTCCATTTCCAGACGGATGCAGGTGTTTTCAGCAAGAATGAAGTGGACTTCGGTTCCCGAGTGTTGATTGAAGCTTTTGAAGATTCTGCTGTAGAAGGTCCGGTATTGGATGTCGGCTGCGGTTATGGGCCAATCGGAATTGCCATCGCAAAATCATTTCCCCGGAAAAAAGTTCATATGGTGGATGTGAATACACGCGCCATTGAACTTGCCAAAAAAAATTCGATGAAAAATAATGTGGAAAATGTTGAAGTCTATGAGAGTGATGGACTTTCTGCTGTTGAAGAGGAAGGGTTTTCTGCAATTTTGACCAATCCGCCGATACGTGCAGGAAAGGAAACAGTTTTCAGATTTTACGAGGAAGCATGCAAGAAGATTGCGCCTGGCGGATCGCTGTGGGTTGTAATCCAGAAAAAGCAGGGAGCTCCTTCGACGCAGGAAAAACTGGAAGAGCTTTTTGGCAATTGCCGTGTGGCGGAAAAGAAGAAGGGATACTTCATTTTTGAGGCCAGAAAAGTTTGACTTGACAAAATCCCTATGATATTATAATGAAATGCAAAATTTATTATTTTGAGGTCGTTTGCCCTTTTTCGGGCAGAGCATGGCGACAGTACCAGTCACGTGTTAACCGAAAATGAGCTGATTTATTGGTCTCGTTTTCTTTTTGTCTTTTCGATATCATACACCATTTCGTAGAAATCGCAAAGACCTATAATCGTTTTATTGAGGGGTGAATAAGTTGGTAGGTCAACTAGTTCAGTACGGTCAACATCGTCAACGCAGAAGTTTTTCGAGAATCAGTGAAGTGCTGGATCTTCCGAACCTGATTGAAATCCAATCATCATCTTATGAGTGGTTCCTTGAAGAAGGGCTGCGCGAAATGTTCCGCGATATTTCGCCGATTGAGGATTTCACAGGAAATCTGTCGCTCGAGTTTGTTGATTACAGTCTTGCAGAACCGAAGTATCCAGTAGACGAGTCAAAAGAACGGGATGTTACTTACGCAGCTCCACTGCGCGTTAAAGTGCGTCTGCACAACAAAGAAACGGATGAAGTGAAAGAGCAGGACGTTTTCATGGGAGATTTCCCATTGATGACAGAAACCGGCACTTTCGTAATCAACGGCGCTGAACGCGTCATCGTTTCCCAGCTTGTACGTTCACCAAGTGTTTATTTCCATGACAAGACAGACAAAAACGGTAAAAAAGGATTTGGCGCAACTGTCATTCCTAACCGCGGAGCTTGGCTTGAATATGAAACAGATGCAAAAGATGTTGTGTATGTCAGAATCGACCGCACACGCAAACTTCCTGTCACCGTCCTTTTGAGAGCCCTTGGATTCGGTTCCGATCAGGAAATCATCGATTTGTTAGGTGATAACGAATACTTGCGCAACACGCTTGAAAAAGATAATACAGAAAGCACTGAAAAAGCGCTTCTGGAAATTTACGAGCGTCTGCGCCCGGGTGAGCCGCCGACAGTCGAAAGTGCAAAGAGCTTATTGTATTCACGCTTCTTTGACCCAAAACGCTATGATCTGGCCAATGTAGGCCGTTATAAAATGAATAAGAAGCTTCATATCAAAAACCGCCTTTTCAATCAAACTATTGCTGAAACATTAGTTGATCCTGAAACAGGTGAGATTCTGGTGGAAGCCGGTACAGTTATCGATCGCCGCGTCCTTGATAAAATCATGCCGAATCTTGAAAGTGGTGTGGGCTTCCACACTGTCACTCAAGTAGGTGGAGTTTTAGAAGGCGACGTGACATTGCAGGCTGTTAAAATTTTCGCTCCGAATGATGAAGAGCAAAAAGAAATCACTGTGATAAGCAATGCTTATATAGAAGATAAGATTAAGCATGTAACTCCTGCAGATATCATTTCTTCCATCAGTTACTTCTTTAACCTTTTATACGGAGTTGGAAACACAGATGATATCGATCACCTTGGTAACCGCCGTCTCCGTTCAGTTGGAGAGCTTTTGCAAAACCAGTTCCGCATCGGTTTGTCCCGTATGGAACGCGTTGTGCGTGAGCGTATGTCCATCAACGACACACAGGCGATTGTGCCTCAGCAATTGATCAATATCCGTCCGGTTATTGCATCAATCAAAGAGTTCTTCGGCAGTTCTCAATTATCACAGTTTATGGACCAAACGAATCCACTTGCTGAATTGACGCACAAACGCCGTCTGTCAGCGCTTGGGCCTGGTGGTTTAACACGTGAACGTGCCGGTTTTGAAGTGCGTGACGTTCATTACTCGCATTATGGCCGCATGTGTCCGATTGAAACTCCTGAGGGACCGAACATCGGTTTGATCAATACACTTTCTACATTCGCGAAAGTGAATAAATTCGGATTTATTGAAACACCTTATCGCCGCGTTGATCCTGAAACAGGTCTTGTGACAGGTCAAATCGATTATCTGACAGCTGATGAAGAAGATAATTACGTAGTGGCTCAGGCGAATTCAGTCTTGAATCCGGATGGTTCATTTGTTGAAGAAGAAGTAGTGGCCCGTTTCCGCGGTGAAAACACGCTTTATAAACGCAACAGCGTCGATTACATGGATGTTTCGCCGAAACAGGTCGTTTCAGTAGCGACAGCTTGTATCCCGTTCCTTGAAAACGATGACTCCAACCGTGCCCTTATGGGTGCGAACATGCAGCGTCAGGCTGTTCCGTTGTTAAACCCGGAAGCGCCTTTCGTAGGTACCGGGATGGAGCACCTTGCAGCCAGAGATTCAGGTGCAGCAGTCATTTCCAAAAATGATGGAATCGTCGAGTACGTGGAAGCGAAAGAAATCCGCGTGCGCCGTATCGAAGAAGTTGACGGCAATGAAGTCAAAGGTGATGTAGACACTTATCGTTTGCAGAAATTTATCCGTTCAAACCAAGGTACAAGCTATAACCAGCGTCCGATCGTCAAAGTCGGAGACCGCGTTTCAAAACGTGATATCCTGGCTGATGGACCTTCTATGGAACGCGGGGAAATGGCATTGGGCCGTAACGTCCTTGTCGCATTTATGACATGGGACGGCTTTAACTACGAGGATGCGATCATCATGAGTGAGCGCCTTGTTAAAGATGATGTTTATACTTCTGTTCATATTGAAGAATATGAATCAGATTCCCGAGATACGAAATTAGGACCGGAAGAAATTACACGTGATATTCCAAACGTCGGTGAAGATGCACTTCGCAATCTTGATGACCGCGGAATTATCCGGGTAGGGGCAGAAGTAAAAGATGGCGATATCCTTGTCGGTAAAGTAACACCTAAAGGTGTAACTGAATTGACTGCGGAAGAGCGCTTGCTTCATGCCATTTTCGGTGAAAAAGCACGTGAAGTCCGTGATACATCACTACGGGTGCCGCATGGCGCCGGCGGTATTGTACTGGATGTTAAGATCTTTAACCGCGAAGACGGCGATGAATTGCCGCCAGGCGTTAACCAATTGGTTCGTGCTTACATCGTACAGAAACGTAAAATTTCTGTCGGTGATAAAATGGCCGGCCGTCACGGTAACAAAGGTGTTATCTCCCGGATTCTTCCGGAAGAAGATATGCCGTTCATGCCGGACGGGACTCCTGTCGATATCATGTTAAACCCGCTTGGCGTTCCTTCCCGTATGAATATCGGGCAAGTTCTGGAACTGCATTTGGGAATGGCTTCCCGTTCACTTGGAATTCATATGGCTTCATCTGTATTTGATGGAGCGAATGAAGAAGATGTTCTGGAAACGATGGAAGAATCGGGTATGCCGCGTGACGGAAAAACCATCCTTTATGATGGCCGTTCCGGTGAAGCTTTCGATAACCGTGTATCTGTCGGAATCATGTACATGATCAAACTGGCGCACATGGTTGACGATAAACTTCACGCCCGTTCTACTGGACCGTATTCACTCGTTACCCAGCAGCCGCTTGGTGGTAAAGCACAATTCGGCGGGCAGCGTTTCGGTGAGATGGAAGTTTGGGCACTTGAAGCATACGGTGCCGCTCATACACTGCAGGAAATCCTGACGGTCAAGTCGGATGATGTAGTCGGACGTGTGAAAACGTATGAAGCAATTGTTAAAGGTGAAAGTGTTCCGGAGCCTAGCGTGCCGGAATCATTCAAAGTTTTGATAAAAGAACTTCAAAGTCTTGGTATGGATGTTAAAATGCTGACAATCGACGATGAGGAAATCGAATTGCGCGATTTGGATGAAGAAGAAGATCTTCAGCCAGCGGATTCACTTAATATCCTGCCGATTGCAGATCAGGAAACACCGATTGGAACAGTTGATTGATAATTAATTGGAAAGGGGCAGTCACAAACTGCCCAGTTTCCATTCACTTGGTCATAAACGAGGAAGAGCCGCGTAGAAACTCGAGACAAAAGGGAGGTAGGCTCCTTGATAGATGTTAATAATTTTGAGTATATGAAAATCGGATTGGCGTCACCCGATAAAATTCGCTCATGGTCTTATGGAGAAGTCAAAAAGCCAGAAACAATTAACTACCGTACATTAAAACCGGAAAAAGACGGTTTGTTCTGTGAACGTATTTTCGGTCCTACAAAAGACTGGGAATGCCATTGCGGAAAATACAAACGCGTTCGTTATAAAGGTGTTGTCTGTGATCGTTGTGGCGTAGAAGTCACACGTTCAAAAGTTCGCCGTGAACGCATGGGGCACATCGAATTAGCTGCGCCAGTTTCACATATTTGGTATTTCAAAGGCATTCCAAGCCGCATGGGACTTATCCTTGATATGTCACCGCGTTCATTGGAAGAAGTTATTTACTTCGCTTCATATGTTGTTATCGACCCTGCGGATACACCGCTTGAAAAGAAACAATTACTGTCTGAAAAAGAATACCGCGCTTACCGTGACAAATTCGGTAAGAAATTCCAGGCTGCAATGGGAGCCGAAGCGATCAAACGACTTCTTCAGGAAATCGATCTTGAGCGCGAAACGGATTCATTGAAAGAAGAATTGAAAACAGCTCAAGGACAGCGCCGCACACGTGCGATAAAGCGCCTCGAAGTTGTGGAATCCTTCCGTAATTCGGGCAATAACCCGGATTGGATGATTCTTGATGTTCTGCCTGTAATTCCACCGGAGCTTCGTCCGATGGTTCAATTGGACGGCGGCCGTTTCGCTACTTCTGATTTGAACGATCTTTACCGTCGTGTAATCAACCGGAACAACCGTTTGAAACGCCTGTTGGATTTGGGCGCGCCAAGCATCATTGTTCAAAACGAGAAACGCATGCTGCAGGAAGCTGTAGATGCGCTGATTGATAATGGCCGACGCGGCCGTCCTGTTACAGGGCCGGGTAACCGTCCATTGAAATCTCTTTCTCATATGCTTAAAGGGAAACAAGGACGCTTCCGTCAAAACCTTCTTGGTAAACGTGTCGATTATTCAGGCCGTTCCGTTATTGTTGTCGGACCGAACTTGAAAATGTATCAATGTGGTTTACCGAAAGGGATGGCGATCGAGTTGTTCAAGCCTTTCGTTATGAAAGAGCTTGTTGAACGCGGACTTGCCCATAATATTAAGAGCGCGAAACGCAAAATCGAACGTCTTCATTCTGAAGTTTGGGATGTACTGGAAGATGTCATCAAGGAGCATCCGGTTCTTTTGAACCGAGCACCGACACTTCACAGACTCGGTATCCAGGCTTTCGAACCGACATTGGTCGAAGGTAAGGCAATTCGCCTTCACCCATTGGTATGTACAGCATACAACGCCGATTTTGATGGTGACCAAATGGCTGTTCACGTTCCGCTTTCATCTGAAGCACAGGCAGAAGCAAGATTATTGATGCTTGCCGCTCAGAACATTTTGAACCCGAAAGACGGAAAACCAGTTGTTACTCCTTCACAGGATATGGTTTTGGGTAACTATTACCTTACGTTGGAGCGCAAAGGCGCAACTGGCGAAGGGGCTACGTTCTCTGGACCTGAAGAAGTGTTAGTTGCTTATCAGACTGGGCATGTTCATTTGCATACTCGTATCGCAATCCAGGCCGGTTCTGTAAACAACCCGACTTTTACGGCTGAACAAAACAAGATGTTGTTGCTGACGACTGTCGGTAAGATCATTTTCAATGAAATTCTGCCGAAATCGTTCCCGTATATTAACGAACCGACAGATTATAATCTGCAAGTTGAAACGCCATCGAAATATTTTGTCCCTACAACGACAGATGTTCGTAAGCACATCGAAGAGGCTGAACTTGTAACACCATTCAAGAAAAAAATTCTTGGTGAAATCATTGCTGAAGTGTTCAAACGTTTCCATATCACGGAAACTTCAAGAATGCTTGACCGCATGAAGAGCCTTGGATTCAAGTATTCCACTCAAGCTGGTATTACGGTTGGTATTTCCGATATCGTCGTTCTTCCGGACAAAGGTGAAATTCTTGTAGAAGCCCAGGATAATGTGGATAAAGTCATGAAACAATTCCGCCGTGGTTTGATTACTGAAGAGGAACGCTATGCACGCGTCATTTCTTTCTGGAGCAGCGCAAAAGATGTTATCCAGGAAAAATTGATGGCTTCCCTCGATAATATGAACCCGATCTTTATGATGAGTGACTCCGGTGCCCGTGGTAACGCATCCAACTTTACCCAATTAGCTGGTATGCGCGGACTCATGGCCAACCCGGCAGGACGCATCATTGAACTACCGATCAAATCTTCATTCCGTGAAGGTTTAACGGTATTGGAATACTTCATCTCAACTCACGGTGCGCGTAAAGGTCTTGCCGATACAGCACTTAAAACTGCCGATTCAGGTTACTTGACCCGTCGTCTCGTAGACGTTGCACAAGATGCAATTGTCCGCGAAAATGACTGTGGAACTGACCGCGGCTTGTTGGTTGGAGCGTTGATGGAAGGTACGGAAGTAATCGAAGAGTTGGATGAGCGTATCGTTGGACGACACGCTAAGAAAACAATTCGCCATCCTGAAACAAAAGAAGTAATTGTTGCAAAAGATGAATTGATTACACAGGACTTGACTCGCCTGATTGTTGAAGCTGGCATCAAAGAAGTGACAATCCGTTCAGCATTTACTTGTAACACGAAACACGGCGTCTGCAAAAAATGTTACGGTACGAACCTTGCGACTGGAGACGAAGTTGAAGTGGGCGAAGCAGTTGGTATTATTGCCGCTCAGTCAATCGGGGAACCAGGAACGCAGCTTACGATGCGTACATTCCACACAGGCGGTGTAGCAGGAGACGATATCACACAAGGTCTTCCGCGTATCCAGGAAATTTTCGAATCAAGAAATCCGAAAGGCCAGGCAGTGATTTCTGAAATTACAGGTACGGTTACTGAAGTTGATGAAATCCGCGAAGGCCAAAAAGAAATCACGATTCAAGGTGACGTGGAAACCCGTAAATACCTTGCTCCTTATAATGCGCGACTTAAAGTGCAGGCGGATGATGTAATCGTTCGCGGACAGGTACTAACTGACGGTTCGATTGATCCGAAACAATTATTGCAAGTTAAAGATGTTCAAGCTGTTCAAGTGTATCTATTGAAGGAAGTTCAAAAAGTTTACCGTATGCAGGGTGTAGAAATCGGTGACAAACACGTGGAAGTCATGGTTCGCCAGATGTTCCGTAAAGTCCGTGTCATTGAAGCCGGTGATACAGAATTGCTGCCAGGTTCACTTTTGGATATCCACCAATTCACAGAAGCGAATGTGAAAGCTGTTCTTGAAGGAAACCTTCCGGCAACAAGCCGCCCGGTTATCCTCGGGATCACTAAAGCTTCACTTGAAACAGAATCATTCCTTTCAGCTGCATCGTTCCAGGAAACAACGCGCGTCTTAACAGATGCTGCAATTAAAGGGAAACGTGATGAATTACTCGGCTTGAAAGAAAATGTCATCATTGGTAAACTCGTTCCGGCTGGTACTGGAATGCAGCGTTACCGCCAGATTAAAATTGCTCAAAGCGAAAAAGCGCCTGCGGAAGAAATCGTCAGTTCTGAATCGTAATTGAAGCAAACAGATTTCGGGGAGTTTTAAATGACTCCCCGGGATTTTTTATGAATTTAGTTGACATGAAATTCATAGGGTGATATTATGTTGAAGGTTGATGGTTAGCGATCTTTCATTTTATTGGTATGAAAATACCTTGAAAAGTGAAAAAAAACGCGAATTATCTTCGGTACTAAGCAACAGTAATAGCGTTTAAAGTGGCATTGTCCAAGAATATATAAGTGAAACGATTGGATGACCCATCAGATCGTCCGGACATCAATGATAAGGTCAGGTCAAACGGATTCACCCAAGATCAAAGCTTGGCTAAGCAGGAAGTTATCCTCTGCAGCTGCTGAAGCAATTACTGGATACCAGTTTTTGTGTAGAAAACACAAAGACTTTGTTTTTTACCCAAAAATGAACCACCTGGATATGTGGTATTAGAACACCTTTTGAGAGGAGGAAAAAATCGATGCCTACAATTAACCAATTAGTTAACAAGCCTCGTAAACCAAAAAGCTCTAAATCAGACTCACCAGCGTTGAACAAAGGGTATAACAGCTTTAAAAAGTCTCAGACTGACGTAAGCTCACCTCAGAAACGTGGAGTTTGTACTCGTGTTGGTACAATGACACCGAAAAAACCTAACTCCGCATTACGTAAATATGCGCGTGTACGGTTAACAAACCAAATCGAGGTCAATGCATACATCCCTGGAGAAGGCCACAACCTTCAAGAGCACAGTGTAGTTCTTCTTCGCGGCGGACGCGTAAAAGATTTACCTGGTGTGCGTTACCATATCGTACGTGGAGCACTTGATACTGCTGGAGTAAGCGGCCGTATGCAAGGACGTTCTAAATACGGAACTAAACGCCCTAAAGAAAAAAAATAATCAATTAAATTAACGAATAACCTTCGTTGAAAGGAGGAACATACATGCCTCGTAAAGGTCCTGTAGCTAAACGTGACGTGTTGCCAGATCCAATTTATAATTCCAAATTGGTGACACGCTTAATTAATAAAATGATGGTTGACGGAAAAAGAGGTACTTCACAAAAGATCCTATACGGAGCGTTCGAACTAGTTAAAGAACGCAGCGGTAAAGATCCGATTGAAGTATACGAACAAGCATTGACTAACGTTATGCCAGTTCTTGAAGTTCGCGCACGCCGTGTAGGTGGAGCTAACTATCAAGTGCCGGTTGAAGTTCGTCCTGAGCGCCGTACAACTTTAGGCCTTCGCTACCTTGTTAACTATTCACGTCTTCGTGGAGAGAAAACAATGGAAGAGCGTTTGGCTAATGAAATCATGGATGCTGCCAACAACACTGGATCAGCAGTTAAGAAACGTGAAGATATCCACAAAATGGCGGAAGCGAACAAAGCATTCGCTCATTATCGCTGGTAATTTCTTAAGAGATTTAAAAATCTTAATCCGAGATGGAAGGAGAAGAATAACATGCCTAGAGAGTTCTCCTTAGACAAAACACGTAATATCGGAATCATGGCACACATCGATGCCGGTAAAACGACTACTACGGAGCGTATTTTATATTACACTGGCCGAATCCATAAAATCGGCGAAACGCATGAAGGTGCTTCTCAAATGGACTGGATGGAGCAAGAGCAAGAGCGTGGAATCACGATCACTTCTGCTGCAACAACAGCTTCATGGAAAGAGCACCGCGTCAACATCATTGATACTCCTGGACACGTAGACTTCACTGTTGAAGTTGAACGTTCACTTCGCGTACTTGATGGTGCTGTTACAGTACTTGATGCTCAATCTGGTGTTGAGCCTCAAACTGAAACTGTTTGGCGTCAAGCTACAACATATGGTGTACCACGTGTTGTATTCGTCAACAAAATGGATAAAATCGGTGCGGATTTCCTTTATTCTGTAAACACTCTTCATGAGCGTCTGCAGGCTAATGCACATCCGATCCAATTGCCGATTGGTGCAGAAGACGAATTTTCAGGGATCATTGATCTTGTTGAAATGAACGCTCGTTTCTACGCTAACGACCTTGGAACTGAAATCACTGAAGGGGACATTCCGGAAGAGTATAAAGAACTTGCTGAAGAATGGCACACTAAATTAGTGGAAGCTGTTGCTGAGCTTGACGAAAACTTGATGGAAAAATACCTTGGCGGTGAAGAACTTACAGTAGACGAACTTAAAAAGGCGATCCGTAAAGGAACGTTGGATGTTGAGTTCTATCCTGTAGTTTGTGGTACTGCATTCAAAAACAAAGGTGTTCAATTGATGCTTGATGCAGTAATTGATTACCTGCCATCACCACTTGATGTACCTCCAATGACTGGTGTTCTTCCGGATTCTGATGAAGAAGTATTGCGTAAGCCAGACGAAAACGAGCCGTTCTCGGCATTGGCGTTTAAAGTAATGACAGATCCATATGTAGGGAAGCTTACTTTCTTCCGTGTGTATTCTGGAACTCTTAAATCTGGTTCTTACGTACAAAACTCTTCTAAAGGCAAACGTGAACGCGTAGGACGTATCCTGCAAATGCACGCTAACTCCCGTGAAGAAATAGCTGAAGTATACTGCGGTGATATCGCAGCGGCTATCGGCCTTAAAGATACATCTACTGGTGATACTTTAAGTGACGAGAAGCAGCAAGTAATTCTTGAGCGTATGGTATTCCCAGAACCGGTTATTTCACTTTCTGTGGAACCAAAATCAAAAGCGGACCAAGACAAAATGGGTCAAGCCCTTGCTAAATTGCAAGAAGAAGATCCAACTTTCCGTGCACACACTGACCAGGAAACTGGCCAAACAATCATCGCGGGTATGGGTGAACTTCACCTTGACATCCTGGTTGACCGTATGAGACGCGAATTCAACGTCGAAGCTAATGTAGGGGCGCCTCAGGTATCTTACCGTGAGACATTCCGTCAGTCTGCTAAAGTTGAAGGTAAGTTCGTACGCCAATCTGGTGGCCGTGGACAATTCGGACACGTTTGGATCGAATTCTCACCAAACGAAGAAGGAGCAGGTTTCGAGTTTGAAAATGCTGTCGTTGGTGGTGTTGTTCCACGTGAATACATCCCAGCAGTCGAAGCGGGTCTTCGCGACTCTCTAGACAACGGTGTTATCGCTGGATATCCTTTGATTGATATTAAAGCTAAATTGTATGATGGTTCTTACCATGATGTTGACTCGAATGAAATGGCATTTAAAGTTGCAGCTTCAATGGCACTTAAAAATGCTATCTCTAAAGTTAACCCGGTAATCCTTGAGCCTATCATGCGCGTTGAAGTTGTTATCCCTGAGGAGTACCTTGGAGATATCATGGGTGACATCACGTCACGCCGCGGACGCGTAGAAGGTATGGATGCTCGTGGTAATGCACAAGTTGTCCGTTCAATGGTTCCACTTGCTGAAATGTTTGGATATGCAACTTCATTGCGTTCTAACACGCAAGGCCGTGGTGTGTTCTCAATGCACTTCGATCACTATGAAGAGCTTCCGAAATCACTTTCTGAAGACATCATCAAAAAAAATAAAGGTCAATAATTGAATTTTGATCTTTAATGAAGTATAAATATCTTGTATGCCAGGAATGATAGGGCCCTATCATTTCGGCACATCAAGTTAACAAATTAACTTAAATTATGAGGAGGACTTTTCTAATGGGTAAAGCTAAATTTGACCGTTCTAAAACACACGCTAATATTGGTACAATTGGTCACGTTGACCATGGTAAAACAACTTTGACTGCAGCGATCGCTACAGTACTTGCAAAAGCGTCAGGCGGGGAAGCTCGTTCTTACGACCAAATCGATAACGCACCAGAAGAAAAAGAACGCGGAATCACAATCAACACTTCTCACGTTGAGTACGAAACTGCTACTCGCCACTACGCGCACGTTGACTGCCCAGGACACGCTGACTATGTTAAAAACATGATCACTGGTGCTGCACAAATGGACGGCGGGATCTTGGTAGTATCTGCTGCTGACGGCCCAATGCCACAAACTCGTGAGCACATCCTTCTTTCACGTCAAGTAGGTGTACCTTACCTTGTAGTATTCATGAACAAATGTGACATGGTGGATGACGAAGAACTTCTTGAACTAGTTGAAATGGAAGTTCGCGATCTTCTATCTGAATATGACTTCCCTGGCGATGACATTCCTGTCATCAAAGGTTCTGCTCTTAAAGCTCTTGAAGGAGATGCAGAATATGAAGAAAAAATCATGGAATTGATGAACGCAGTTGATGAGTACATCCCAACTCCAACACGTGACACTGACAAACCATTCATGATGCCAGTTGAGGACGTTTTCTCAATCACTGGCCGTGGTACTGTTGCAACAGGACGTGTTGAGCGTGGACAAATCAAAGTCGGTGACTCTGTAGACATCATCGGTCTTACTGAAGAGCCGAAACCTACAACAATCACTGGTGTAGAAATGTTCCGTAAATTGCTAGACTACGCTGAAGCTGGCGATAACATTGGTGCACTTCTTCGCGGGATCTCTCGTGACGACGTACAACGTGGACAAGTATTGGCTAAACCAGGCACAATCACTCCACATACAACTTTCAAAGCTGAAGTTTATGTTCTTTCAAAAGAAGAGGGTGGACGTCACACTCCATTCTTCACAAACTACCGTCCACAGTTCTACTTCCGTACAACTGATGTAACTGGTGTTTGTAACCTTCCTGAAGGTGTAGAAATGGTTATGCCTGGCGACAACATCGAAATGAATGTTGAGCTAATCTCTCCAATCGCACTTGAAGAAGGAACTAAGTTCTCTATCCGTGAGGGTGGACGTACTGTAGGCGCTGGCGTTGTAGCGACTATCCAGAAGTAATAATTGCTGTTAAGCTTAAATATTAAAGCCTGTCTCATTCGTATGAATGAGACAGGCTTTTTTTATGTTTAAAAATTTTACAAATGTATTACCGGTATTCCCATTTGATTTTTATTCCCTTCCTGCCTCTTCCTATAACCTCTCTGAATATAAACATCCCCTTAGATTTTTATGAGCCATAAATTCTTTTGAATCACAAAATGCAAAAAAAATTTAAAATGGACCAACCCTGTTCCTGCTTACATTGTAAGCGGATACATTATAATAGAATATTCTAAACATTAAAAAAGTGTTTGACTCCCTTGAAGAAAGGCGTTATGATAGCAACAATTTACAAGTCGCAATTGGTATTCAATATATTGCATATTTTAAATACTACAAGAAAGAAGTGAACCTCATGAGCCAACAAGTAATTTTTATGAACAATGAATTTGTAAAAAAAGAAGACGCGAAAATCTCTGTTTACGATCATGGATTTTTATACGGCGATGGAGTTTTTGAAGGGATACGCTCATATAACGGCAATGTATTTCGTTTGGAAGAACATTTGGAACGGCTTTACGATTCTGCAAAGTCGGTAATGTTGCAGATTCCTTACACTCCGGAAGAGTTAACTAATCTTGTAGTTGAAACCCTTAAAAAAAATAACTTAAAGGATGCTTATATTAGACTGGTAGTTTCGCGGGGAGTTGGAAACTTAGGATTAGATCCTCTAAGCTGTGCCCAACCGAACGTCATCATCATTGCAGAATCATTATCTTTATTCCCGAAAGCGTTATATGAAACGGGGATTGAAATTGTCTCGGTAGCTACCCGGCGAAGCCGCTCAGATGTGTTAAGCCCAAAAGTGAAGTCACTGAATTATCTAAACAATATTTTGGTGAAAATCGAGGCGAATCTTGCTGGTGTTCCTGAAGCCCTTATGCTGAATGACCAAGGTTACGTTGCAGAAGGCTCGGCGGATAATATTTTCATCGTTCGAAAAAATAAGTTGCTGACTCCACCAGGCTATGTCGGGGCACTTGAAGGGATTACACGGAATGCAATTATGGAAGTGGCAGCTCAGAAGGGCTATGACATCCAAGAGGCAGTTTTTACAAGGCACGATGTTTATGTAGCAGATGAAGTGTTCTTAACAGGAACGGCTGCAGAAGTGATTGCAGTGGTTAAAGTCGACGGCAGAGTAATTGGAGAAGGAAAACCAGGCCCTGTAACGAACGACTTGCTCGCATCGTTCCGGGAGCTTGTACAAGAAGATGGTGTGAAAGTCTACAGCGAACAGTTAAATGTTGTGTAGTCTAATTGAATAGTAAAAATCAATGACGAGGTTAAAGTAAATGGAATTTGTATTTACAGAGAGCCGGTACTGCTGGAAGCCGGTAATACACCCATTTACGACATCCCCTCTGAGTGGAATGCTGAAAGGTTTTACCGTTTAGGCATTCCCGGTAGTCGGCACATCCGGTTATCGTTATTAAAGAATAAGCTGAGCTTATTCGTGAGGCTGCGGTTGCGCAGTAAAATAGGGTGGTACCATGAAGCTTTTCATCCCTACACAAAGAACATGTTTCTGTGTGTAGGATGAAAAGCTTTTTTATTTTGAAATACAGCTTAAGAAAAGGAGGCGAAAATATTTGGAAGTAAATGTGAAAGCAAAAGAAAGTACGAATAAAGAGCAAACTAGAAGCGGTGCTGATGTCCTGATTCAATCGTTAAAAAAGCAAGGTGTTGATATAATTTTCGGCTATCCAGGGGGAGCTGTATTACCAATTTACGATGCGCTGTATAAAAACCCCATTCGACACGTGTTGGCACGGCACGAACAAGGCGCTATCCATGCTGCCGAAGGATATGCAAGAGTATCTGGAAAAACCGGTGTAGTTATTGCTACTTCAGGGCCAGGAGCAACTAACCTGGTTACAGGTATAGCAGACGCTATGCTCGATTCGCTTCCACTAGTTGTCTTTACGGGGCAAGTTGCAAGTTCCGTAATCGGCACTGATGCGTTTCAGGAAGCGGATATCATAGGGATTACTCAACCTATAACAAAACATAATTATCAAGTGAAGAATGTGGAAGACTTGCCAAGGATCGTTAAAGAAGCATTCTACATTGCTTCGACTGGCCGGCCTGGACCTGTATTAGTGGATATTCCAAAAGACATTTCTACACAAATGTTTCTATCCGTTACTGATGAAAACGAAGGTATTCATTTACCGGGCTATCAGCCAACAAAGAATCCGAATTACCTTCAAATTCAAAAGGCGATAAAAGTTATTTCCAATTCTAAAAAACCCCTTATTCTTGGTGGGGCCGGTATCTTGACTGCAAAAGCAACAAGAGAATTAAAAGAATTTGTTGAACGGCATCAGATTCCGATAACAAACACATTGCTCGGCTTAGGCGGCATAGATGGCGACCATCCCTTATTTTTGGGAATGGCCGGAATGCATGGGACATACACTGCCAATACAGCTATTTGTGATTGCGATGTTCTGATTAATATCGGAGCCCGGTTTGATGATCGTCTAACTGGTAATCTTGCTCATTTTGCACCGAATGCAAAGGTGGTGCATATCGATATCGATCCAGCTGAAATTGGCAAAAATGTACCGACTGCGGTACCGATTGTTGCAGATGCAAAAGAAGCGCTAAGGGAATTGCTGGATCAGTCGTTTGACAGCCCGGATACAGTTGATTGGCTTACAAGCCTTAATGTAAATAAAAAAGAATATGCACTGCGGTATAAAGCAGATAAAGAAAAAGGGATACTGCCTCAGCAAGCGGTCGAGTTGATTCATCGCTTGACCAACGGAGATGCAGTGGTGACAACTGATGTCGGACAGCATCAAATGTGGACAGCCCAGTATTACCGATTTAATAACCCACACAATTGGGTGACTTCAGGAGGTCTTGGCACTATGGGCTTTGGCTTTCCTGCAGCAATTGGAGCCCAGTTGGCAAAACCGCATGAAAGAGTGGTGGCAGTTGTCGGTGACGCCGGGTTCCAAATGACTTTGCAAGAGTTATCTTTATTGCAGGAATTCAGATTGCCGGTGAAGGTGGTTATTCTTAACAATCAAAGCCTCGGAATGGTAAGGCAGTGGCAGCAAACGTTTTATGAAGAACGGTATTCCCAATCGTTAGTACATGTTCAGCCGGATTTTGTGAAGTTGGCACAAGCCTATGAAATCCAAGGTTATAAAGTGGAAACCATGGAAGAGGCGGAAAAAGTATTTGCGGAAGCGTTCAGCACTAATGAACCAGCGCTGATTGACTGCCGGGTCGTGCAGTTGGAAAATGTCTACCCGATGGTGGCGCCAGGAAAAGGCCTGAATGAAATGATCGGGGTGAGAGGCGAATGAAAAGGATTATAACTACCACCGTGATTAATCAAAGCGGCGTGTTAAATCGTGTAACGGGGCTGTTGATGAAACGCCAATTCAATATTGAAAGTATCTCGGTGGGCCATACGGAACAGCCTGGAATGTCGAAAATGACTTTTGTGGTCAATGTAGAAGATGAGCGGAAAATTGAGCAGCTGCTAAAACAACTGCAAAAGCAAATAGATGTCATCAAAGTCAATGACATTACCGACAAAGCGATGGTCATGAGGGAACTTGCTTTGGTAAAAGTTGCTACAATACCAGCCGTTAGAAGTGAAATTTACAGTATCGTTGAACCCTTCCGTGCCACAGTCATAGACATGAGCAAGAGTGCGACAACATTCCAAGTAACAGGAGACCCGGAAAAGATTGAAGCATTTATTGACTTGATGAAACCCTACGGCATTAAAGAGTTGACGCGAACCGGGGTATCGGCGTTTGTTAGGGAAAACCAGAAAGTTCCGACCAATCATGTATCAATATTATAAAACCCAAATTAGAGGAGGAAATGAAAATGGCTAAAATGTATTATAACCAAGACGTAAACGAACAGGTACTCAAAGGAAAGACAATCGCGGTAATCGGCTATGGTTCTCAAGGTCATGCACACGCTCAAAATCTTAAAGAATCAGGATTTAACGTGGTAGTTGGAGTGCGTCCAGGAAAATCTTTTGATCAGGCGAAAAATGACGGTTTGCAAGTAGGTACAGTAAAAGAAGCGGCAGAAGCGGCAGACGTGATCATGATTCTAGTGCCCGATGAAAAGCAGACGCAAATCTATAACGAAGAAATTAAACCATCATTAACAGCCGGCAAGTCACTTGTATTCGCACACGGCTTTAATGTTCACTTTAACCAAATCGTTCCACCTGCAGACGTGGATGTATTCTTGGTAGCTCCGAAAGGTCCCGGACATCTAGTACGCCGTACTTACGAAGCAGGTGCCGGAGTTCCTGGATTGTTCGCAGTTCATCAAAATGTATCGGGAGAAGCACAGGAAGTGGCACTTGCTTATGCAAAAGGAATTGGAGCTACACGTGCAGGCGTGTTGGAAACCACATTCAAAGAAGAAACGGAAACGGATCTATTTGGAGAGCAAGCAGTACTTTGCGGGGGTGTAACTTCACTGGTGAAAGCTGGATTCGAAACACTTGTTGAAGCTGGATACCAACCGGAACTTGCGTATTTCGAATGCATGCACGAATTAAAGTTGATCGTCGACCTAATGTACGAAGGTGGCTTGTCAGGAATGCGCTATTCAATTTCCGATACAGCTCAATGGGGAGATTTTGTTTCAGGACCACGTATTGTCGATGCAGACACAAAAGCCCGTATGAAAGATGTTCTTACAGATATTCAAACAGGTAAATTTGCAAAAGGATGGTTGCTTGAGAACCAGTTAAACCGTCCGGAATTTACAGCAATTGAAAAAGCGGAAGAATCTCATCAAATCGAACAAGTTGGCCGTGAACTTCGTGCCATGATGCCCTTTGTCAACGAAGGGAAAAAAGCAAAAGAAAAAGAGGTGGTCGCCAGTGGTTCAAATTGACATCTTTGATACAACGCTACGGGATGGAGAACAGTCGGCGGGAATAAATTTGAATACATCCGAGAAAATCGAAATCGCCAGACAGCTTGAACGACTTGGAGCAACAATCATTGAAGCCGGTTTTCCTGCTGCTTCCCCAGGAGACTTCGATGCAGTAAAACGCATTGGGAATACGGTGAAAAACTCGATAGTCACCGGGCTGGCACGCTCGGTGAAAGGAGATATTGACCGGACATGGGAAGCTCTGAAAGGAGCAGAACAGCCACATATTCATATCTTCCTGGCGACCTCACCGATTCATATGGAACATAAATTGATGAAAACACCCGATCAAGTGGTAGATATAGCTGTTGAATCTGTCCGGTACGCCAAAAAATTCTTCCCGCTGGTCCAGTGGTCAGCAGAAGATGCTTCCCGGTCGGATCCTGAATTTCTAGCTCATATTATCCGTAAAGTGATTGAAGCAGGTGCTACAACAATCAATCTTCCGGATACGGTTGGTTATGCTACACCGCATGAATATGGAACAATGTTTAAATACATTTCAGAAAACGTTGCAGGTATTGAAAAAGTGAAGCTGTCGGCCCATTGCCATAATGATCTTGGAATGGCTACAGCGAATACATTGGCTGCTATTGAAAACGGAGCAACTCAAATTGAAGGAACAATTAACGGAATCGGTGAACGTGCAGGAAACGTGGCGCTGGAAGAGGTCGCGGTAGCCTTGCATATACGCAAACAAGTATACGGCATTGAAACCGGCATTAACTTGAAAGAGATTAAACGTACAAGCCAATTGGTCAGCCAATTGACAGGCAGTATTATTCAGCCGAATAAAGCGGTAGTCGGCAAAAATGCCTTTGCCCACGAATCTGGAATCCATCAGGATGGCATGTTAAAAAATCCGTTGACGTATGAAATCATCACACCAGAATTGATTGGAGACGCGAAGACGGAGTTAGTGCTTGGCAAACATTCAGGCAGACACGCTTTCAAAGACCGTGCAATTAAAATGGGCTTTGACTTGGATGAAGAGAAACTAAATAGAGCTTTTATAGAATTTAAAAAATTGGCAGACAGCAAGAAAGAGATTGTAGAAGATGACTTGTTCGTCTTGCTGACAGATCAGCAGATCAATGAAAAAGATACACCGGTTTATGAATTGGCGAGCGTACAGGTTCAATACGGTACAGCCAACATTCCGACAGCTACAGCATCGGTGTATCATCCGAATGGTGAGCTGATCAGTGAAGCCGCAACTGGCGCTGGATCAGTAGAAGCGATTTTCAATACATTGGAACGTATCGTCGAAGGTAAAGTGCATATTCTGGATTATCGGGTAACATCCATCGGTAAAGGCCGTGATGCACTTGGTGAAGCGGTCATCAATATGAGTTATGAGGGAGAGCCTGTTACAGGACGTGATGTGGCGCAGGACGTTTTGGAAGCTACAGCTAAAGCATATTTGAATGCAGTAAATCGCCAAATCGTTAAAAAGGGACATAAGGTGGAAGTCGTCATAGGATAAAGAAATTAAATTAACCGAGGAGGAACATAGTATGGAAAAAACAATAGCTGTATTGCCAGGAGACGGAATTGGACCAGAAGTTACAAAAGCGGCGATAAAGGTATTGAATTCAATTGCCATGCGATATGGCCATACGTTTCATTGGAAGCATGCAGAAATCGGAGGAGCAGCAGTGGATAAATATGAGGTTCCTTTGCCGCAAGAAACGATTGATGCTTGTGAAGCAAGTGATGCTATCCTCCTTGGAGCGGTCGGCGGCCCGAAGTGGGATCAGAATGCTGCCCATATGCGTCCGGAAAAAGGCCTGTTGAATATCCGGAAACATTTTGACTTATTTGCCAATATCCGACCTGTAAAAGCAGTACCTGCGCTTCTTGGTTCATCTCCATTGAAAGAAGAGATTGCGAAACAAGTGGATATGGTAATTGTCCGGGAATTAACAAGTGGTTTGTATTTTGGAGAACCGAAACAGCGTTCGGAAGATGCGGCGGTAGATACTTTGGTCTATACAAGAAAAGAGATCGAGCGTATTGTCGACACAGCGTTTGAAATGGCACGTAACCGGAGAGGCAAAGTCACTTCTGTTGATAAAGCAAATGTACTGGAGACGAGTAAGCTTTGGAGACAAGTGGTAGAAGAGCGCAAACAAGAATATCCAGATGTGGAAGTTGAACACATGCTGGTCGATTCAGCAGCGATGAAATTAATTACTGATCCCCGTGCGTTTGATGTTATCGTCACTGAAAATATGTTTGGTGATATATTGAGTGATGAAGCTTCGGTAATTACAGGATCTTTGGGTATGTTGCCTTCAGCAAGTGTCCGTTCAGATGGCTTTGGCTTATACGAACCGGTACATGGCTCAGCACCAGATATTGCAGGACAGAACAAAGCCAATCCATCAGCTGCAATTTTATCGGCGGCGATGATGCTGAAGCAGTCGTTTGGAATGCATGCGGAAGCTGGAGCCATTGAAGCTGCAGTGATGAGCGTTATGGATGACGGCTATTGCACAGGTGATTTGTCGGCTTCCGGCAACAAAGTTGTATCGACAGACCGATTTGTGACGAAAGTTATTGAAGAATTAGAACGTGAATTGGTATCCGAACATATTATGTACTCTTACGTCTGAGTGAAAGGAGCAGCTGACATGGCAAAAACGATTATTGAAAAGGTTTGGGAACAGCACATTGTCTTCGAAGAGCAAGGAAAGCCGGATCTCCTTTATATCGACCTTCACTTATTGCACGAGGTGACCTCCCCACAGGCATTTGAAGGGCTGCGGTTGAATGGCCGGAAAGTGCGCCGGCCGGATTTATGTTTTGCGACCATGGACCACAATGTTCCGACAAAAAACCGGTCGGTGATCACGGATCCGATTTCGCGGAAACAGATCAAGACACTTCAGGAAAATTGTGATGAATTCGAAGTGCCTTTGGCGGGAATCAATCATCCTGACCAAGGTATTGTCCACGTCATCGGTCCTGAACTGGGATTAACTCAACCGGGTAAAACAATTGTCTGTGGTGATAGTCATACCTCCACTCACGGTGCATTCGGTGCTTTGGCATTCGGCATTGGTACGAGTGAAGTGGAACACGTATTATCGACCCAGACTCTATGGCAATCAAAACCAAAAACAATGGAAATACGAATTGACGGTGACCTGGGCTTCGGAGTATCTTCGAAAGATGTGATTCTGGCTATCATTTCGAAATTTGGTGTCGATATGGGAACAGGCCATATTATCGAATATACAGGAGAGGCAATCCGGAAGATGACAATGGAAGAGCGAATGACCATCTGCAATATGTCGATCGAAGCGGGAGCGCGAGCAGGTCTGATCAGTCCGGACAAAACAACTGTTGAATATTTGAGAGGCCGCCGCCATGTGCCGGAAGGAGAAGCTTTTGAACAGGAAGCGAAACGTTGGTTGGCACTTGCATCAGACGAAGGCGCAGAATATGATATTTCCTTATCAATTCACGCAGATGAGATATCACCTTTCGTAACTTGGGGAACGAATCCGTCAATGGGCTCCGGAATTGCAGATCATGTGCCCTATGCAACAAGTTATGAAAAACAGGCCGACCGTGATGCCCTCCAGCAGGCACTTGACTATATGGAGCTGGAGGAGGGGCTGTCGCTTTCTGCTATTGAAATCCAACATGTCTTTATCGGCTCCTGCACAAATGCGCGGCTTGGTGATTTACGGGCGGCAAGTACCATCGTCGAAGGTAAAAAAGTTCATCCTTCGGTAACGGCGATTGTCGTTCCTGGCTCGGAGACGGTCAAACGTGCGGCGGAAGCGGAAGGCTTGGATAAAATATTCCTGGAAGCCGGGTTCGAATGGCGGGAGACAGGGTGCAGTATGTGTCTAGCGATGAACGAAGATGCCGTCCCAGCAGGGGAACGCTGTGCTTCGACTTCAAACCGGAATTTCGAAGGCCGCCAAGGAGCAGGTTCGATGACGCATCTTGTCAGTCCAGTAATGGCGGCAGCAGCAGCGATTGAAGGGCATTTGACGGATGTCCGGAAATTTATGAAAGAAGCCGTTCCTACAGCATAACTTTAATCAATGAGGAGGTATATTAATGCAGCCGATCAATGAAGTCACCAGTGTCCTGACTCCTTTGGACCGGAAAAACGTAGACACCGATCAAATAATTTCAAAAGAATTTCTGAAACGTATTGAACGTACCGGCTTCGGAAAATACTTATTTCATCATTGGAGATTTAATGCCGACGGCACGCCAAAAGAGGATTTCGTTCTAAATGATCCGCGTTACACAGAATCGAAAATTTTAGTGGCTCAGGAAAACTTTGGCTGCGGCTCCTCGCGTGAACATGCTCCCTGGGCAATACAGGATTACGGCTTCAAAGTTGTAATTGCTCCAAGCTATGCAGATATCTTCTATAATAACTGTGTTAAAAATGGTATATTGCCGATCCGGTTGGCACACCAGGAAGTGGACGAACTAATTCATAAAGGTCAGCAAAGCCCATACCGACTTGATGTCAACTTGGAAGAACAGACGGTACTTGGTGAAGATGGAAGCCGCTACACTTTTACGATCGATCCCTATTGGAAAGAGATGCTTTTAAAAGGGTGGGACGAGATTGCGCTGACGTCTCAGTATGAATCTCAGATTGCAGCCTTCGAAGCAAAGCGGTCTGTGTAACACCTCATTATTAATAATAGGAGATGGTTTTGTTGGGAATTCGTATGATACAGTAGGCTTATTTAATGCATTCGAGAAATTGGCACCGATTGTTCACCGTACACCTTGCAAGCAATCGCATACGCTGAATTGTCTTACAGGCAGTGAAGTTTCATTAAAATTAGAAAACTTGCAGAAAACCGGGTCGTTTAAAGTACGGGGCGCTTTCAATAAAGTTAGCCAATTAACAGATGCTGAGTGTGAAAGAGGCATCATCTGCGCCTCTGCCGGGAATCATGCACAGGGCGTAGCAATGGCTGGCAGGGAAAAAGACGTGCCGGTGACGGTATTCATGCCAGAAAATACGCCGGAATCAAAAGTGATGGCTACAAGGGAATATGGAGCGGAAGTCCGGCTCGTCGGGAAAAGTTTCGATGAAGCTTATGCTGCAGCAAAAAAAGAGCAGCTGATGACAGGGGCGGCTTTTGTGCATCCTTTTGACGATATGGCCATTATTGAAGGTCAGGCAACAGTTGTAATGGAAATGCTGCAACAATGTCCGAACCTTGATACCGTCGTTGTGCCGGCCGGGGGAGGAGGACTGCTGGCTGGCACAGCCCTTGCTGTCAAAGCGATTCGTCCTTCCGTGCGGGTAATTGGTGTGCAGGCAAAAGCAGCTTCTGCTATAGCCTCCATATTTCACGATACCAATAGTAAGGTTGTTCCATTTCTGACAACTATAGCGGAAGGCATTAATGTAAAAGAGCCTGGCAAGCTGACAACAAAAATCATTCAAAAGTATGTTGATGATATAATCACCGTTAGTGAGCAGGAAATCGCCTCGGCGATACTGTTTATGCTCGAGCGGGAAAAAATGCTTGTTGAAGGAGCGGGGGCTGCGGCAATAGCCGCAGTGCTTTACCGTCATTTGCCTGTTAAATCTGTTCACACGGGCATCATTGTCAGTGGTGGCAATTTTGATATTGGAAAACTCGAAGCATGCAGAAAGATTGCCGCTGGTATGACTGTGGTCAGTTCCTACTAAATATATAGAACTCCTTCGCTGAAAGCGGAGGGGTTTTATTTTGTTTATGATTATCAGACTTTTTTCTTTAGTTGTTACCTGCTCAAGTGGTTGACATCCATTTTAGGATTTGTTATTTTTATAAAAGTGCTTTAACGCTTTAGCAAACTAAAGGAGATAATTTATTATGAATGCAGTTATTGTGGCCGTATTGGTCATGTTGATATTAAGTCTATTAAGGGTGAATGTTGTTTTTGCATTGCTTATTGGTGCGCTTGCAGGAGGATTGAGCGGTGGGCTTCCGTTTATGGAAACTATAGGCGCCTTTACCTCAGGGCTCGGAGAAGGAGCGGAAATAGCTTTAAGTTATGCAATGCTCGGAGGGTTTGCGGTGGCCATTTCCCGTACGGGCATACCGGAACTGCTTGTACAGGGTGTATTGAAGATTGTAAATAAGGATGGACAGGCTACCAGAGAAGGTTTGGCAAAAGCGCTGATCGTATTGGCCCTTTTATCAATGGCCATTTTCTCGCAAAACCTGATACCGATTCATATCGCATTCATTCCGTTATTGGTTCCGCCGATTCTTCATATATTAAATGAATTGCGGATTGACCGCCGGTTGATAGCTGCGGTGCTGACATTTGGATTGACTGCTCCCTATATTTTATTGCCGTATGGCTTTGGACTGATTTTCCATGAGATCCTGGCAAATCAAATGGCGCTTGCGGGATTGCCGATTGATATGGCGGATATTCCGAAAGCGATGGCGCTGCCGGTGGCTGGCCTGGCTGTTGGTCTGGTCATTGCTGTCTTCATCTCTTACCGGAAACCGCGGGACTATCATGAAACTTCTTCTATAGAAGAAACTCGATTTAAAAAGGCATCCGTCAAAGACATTATCGTAACGGTCGTCGCTTTAGGTGCAGCACTGTATGCGCAGATTGAAACAGATTCGATGATCGTTGGAGCGCTCGCTGGGATTGTTGTGCTGTATGTTTTCGGCGCGATGAAATGGAAGGAAGCCGACGATGTACTGAGCGAAGGGATGCGCATGATGGCATTCATCGGATTCGTCATGATCACGGCGAATGGTTTTGCTTCAGTCATCACGGCGACAGGGGCTGTAGAGCCGCTGGTGAGCAGTGTGTCTGACTTATTTGCCGGCAACAGAGGCCTAGCTGCATTGATGATGCTGGTCGTCGGATTGTTTGTGACGATGGGCATCGGTTCGTCGTTCGCGACAATACCGATCATCGCAGCAATCTTCGTTCCGCTGAGTATGGAATTCGGATTTTCTACAATTGCAATCATCGCATTGATCGGTACAGCCGGTGCACTCGGTGATGCAGGCTCGCCAGCCTCCGACTCAACGCTTGGCCCGACTGCCGGACTGAACGTGGACGGCCAGCACAATCACATATGGGATACGGTTGTTCCGACGTTCATCCATTACAATATCCCGCTCGTAATTTTTGGCTGGATAGCTGTAATGTTGCTGGGTTAAGTATGAAATGTTCGGACTATTAGCGTATAGGTTGAATCTCAAGAAAATCCTGCTATACTAATAAAAGCGAATTGAAAAGAATTTCGTGGAAACACTTGCGAAGTTCTTTTTTATTTTGTATAATGGTGAATGTTGGTCTTTGACTGCGATGAAGCGAGAGGTTACCGATACACCCGGCCGCTTTGCCATGGCGAGTGATTGGAAAATTTTCGTGGAGAATGTCTATCAAAAATAGGCGAAAAGGAGGGAAAATAATGGCAAAACAGAAAATTCGTATCCGTTTAAAAGCATATGATCACAGAATCCTTGATCAGTCTGCTGAGAAAATTGTGGAAACTGCAAAACGTTCAGGTGCTAGTGTTTCGGGGCCGATCCCGTTGCCGACTGAAAAGTCTATATACACAATCCTGCGTTCAGTCCATATCTACAAAGATGCTCGTGAGCAGTTTGAAATGCGCACACATAAACGTCTGATCGATATCGTCAATCCTACACCACAAACTGTAGATGCATTGATGAAATTGGATTTACCATCTGGCGTTGACATTGAAATTAAACTTTAATCGGTAAACGAAATATAAAACACAAAAATTTGCAGGAGGTGTGACAAATGACCAAAGGAATCTTAGGTAGAAAAATCGGTATGACGCAAGTTTTTGCTGAGAACGGTGATTTAATCCCTGTAACTGTAATTGAAGCTGCTCCAAACGTAGTGCTTCAGAAAAAAACAGTTGAGGTTGACGGCTATGAAGCAGTCCAACTAGGTTTTGAAGACAAGCGCGAAAAGCTTTCAAACAAACCTTCTAAAGGACACGTCGCAAAAGCTAACACTGCTCCTAAGCGCTTCATTCGCGAACTTCGCAATGTAAACTTAGCTGATTACGAGATTGGTCAGGAAGTCAAAGTTGATGTATTCGCAGAAGGCGATGTAGTAGATGTAACAGGAACAACGAAAGGTAAAGGTTTCCAGGGTGTTATTAAACGCCACGGACAATCACGCGGACCAATGAGTCACGGTTCACGCTACCACCGTCGTCCTGGTTCAATGGGTCCGGTTGCTCCTAACCGTGTATTCAAACAGAAGAAATTACCTGGTCAAATGGGTGGCAACACAATTACGATTCAGAACCTTCACATCGTGAAAGTTGATACTGAGCGTAACTTGCTTCTTATTAAAGGTAATGTTCCTGGATCTCGCAAAGCATTGATTCGTGTGAAAACAGCAATCAAAGCTAAATAATTATTTTTTGAAGAAAGGAGGAAACAGGAATGCCTAAAGTAGCTTTATTAAATCAAACAGGTTCACAAGTTGGAGATATCGAGTTGAACGATTACGTATTCGGTATCGAACCAAATGAATCAGTACTATTTGACGCTGTAATCGCTCAACGCGCTTCACTTCGTCAAGGTAACCATAAAGTAAAAAACCGTTCTGAAGTAGCCGGTGGCGGTAAAAAGCCATGGCGCCAAAAAGGGACTGGACGTGCCCGTCAAGGTTCGATCCGTTCACCACAATGGCGTGGAGGTGGAGTTGTCTTCGGACCAACACCACGCAGCTACAGCTATAAATTGCCTAAGAAAGTACGCCGTCTTGCAATGCGTTCAGCTTTGTCTACGACAGTAGTGAACGAAAACCTGATGGTACTTGAAGGGTTAACTTTTGACGCTCCAAAAACAAAGTCTTTCTTGCAATTGCAGAATGACCTTTCATTGGGCAAAAAAGTATTGTTCGTAACAGAGGATGTTAACGAAAACTTAGCATTGTCTGCTCGCAACGTTCAAGGTATGACAGTAATCTCTGCAACTGGCATCAATGTTCTTGATCTTCTTGGACATGACAAAGTTGTAATGACGAAAGCTGCAATCGAAAAAATTGAGGAGGTGCTTAGTTAATGGAAGCACGTGATATTCTAAAGCGTCCGGTCATTACTGAGCGTTCTTCTGAAGTAATGGCAGATAAGAAGTACACTTTTGAAGTGGACACTCGCGCAAACAAAACACAAGTTAAACAAGCGGTTCAAGAAATCTTTGGCGTGAAAGTTGAGAAAGTCAACATCATGAACTACAAAGGTAAATTCAAGCGCATGGGCAAACACGCAGGCTATACTAACAAGCGCCGCAAAGCGATTGTAAAATTGACTGCTGACTCAAAAGAAATCGAATTGTTCGAGATTTAATTCTCTAAGTTCTGATAGGAACTAACTAAAGAAGGAGGGAAACAACGTGGGGATTAGAAAATATAAACCTACCACAAACGGTCGTCGTAACATGACGAGTTCGGATTTCGAAGAAATCACAACGAACAAACCTGAGAAATCGCTTTTAGCACCAGTTAAGCGTAAAGGCGGCCGTAACAACCAAGGTAAAATTACTGTACGCCATCACGGTGGTGGACATAAACGTCAATACCGTGTCATCGATTTCAAACGTAACAAAGATGGCATTCCAGGACGCGTTGCTACAATCGAGTACGATCCTAACCGTTCTGCGAACATCGCATTGATTCACTATGCTGACGGAGAAAAACGTTACATCCTTGCTCCTAAAGGAGTCGGCGTTGGAACGCAAATCATGTCAGGCCCTGAAGCGGATTTCAAACCAGGTAATGCTATGGCATTGTCAGGCATCCCAATGGGTTCTACAATCCACAACATTGAAATGAAGCCAGGTGCAGGTGGACAACTAGTTCGTTCTGCTGGTACTTCAGCTCAAATCCTTGGTAAAGAAGGTAAATATGTAACAGTTCGCTTGCAATCAGGCGAAGTTCGTATGATCCTTGCTACTTGCCGCGCTACAATTGGTGCAGTTGGAAATGAGCAGCACGAATTGATTAACATTGGTAAAGCAGGACGTAACCGTTGGAAAGGCAATCGCCCAACTGTCCGCGGATCTGTAATGAACCCTAACGATCACCCACACGGTGGTGGTGAAGGACGTTCGCCAATCGGACGTAAATCACCAATGTCTCCATGGGGCAAACCGACTCTTGGATACAAAACTCGTAAGAAAACGAACCAATCCGATAAGTTCATCGTTCGTCGTCGCAAAAAATAATTTGATTACGCTACGGTTCGCTGAAAGAACCGTGGTGCAATCACGAAGGGAGGATCCCAAATGGGCCGCAGCTTGAAAAAAGGACCTTTTGCTGATGATCATCTTATGAAAAAAGTTGATGCACAAAAGGACTCTGAGAAAAAACAAGTGATCAAAACTTGGTCTCGCCGTTCTACAATTTTCCCGACATTCATCGGACAAACAATCGCAGTATACGATGGTCACAAACACATTCCCGTATACGTGACTGAAGACATGGTCGGCCATAAACTAGGAGAATTTGCTCCAACACGCAAATACGCTAGTCATGGTGCAGACGACAAGAAAACAAGACGTTAATTGAGAGGAGGATTTCCCCATGCAAGCAAAAGCTGTCGCTAGAACAGTCCGTATTGCTCCTCGTAAAGTCCGTTTAGTAGTAGATTTAATCCGAGGCAAGCAAATTGGCGAAGCTGTTGCGATTTTACAACACACTCAAAAATCATCATCGATCGTTATTGAGAAATTGTTGAAATCTGCAGCTGCAAACGCTGAACACAACTACGAAATGGATCTGAACAACCTGGTTGTCAGTGAAGTATTCGTTGACGAAGGTCCAACATTGAAACGTTTCCGTCCAAGAGCAATGGGACGCGCAAGCGCAATTAATAAACGTACAAGCCACATCACATTAGTGGTATCTGAGAAGAAGGAGGGATAATTCGTGGGACAAAAAATACATCCAATAGGTATGCGTATCGGAATCATTCGTGACTGGGAGTCAAAATGGTACGCTGAGAAAGACTATGCGACACTTCTTCACGAAGATATTAAAATCCGTGAATATATCGAAGCACGTTTGAAAGAAGCTTCAGTTTCCAAAATCGAAATTGAACGCGCTGCAAACCGTGTTAATGTTACAATTCACACTGCGAAACCAGGAATGGTAATTGGTAAAGGTGGTTCTGAAGTAGAAGTACTTCGCAAACAGCTTAATACAATGACTGGCAAGCGTGTACACATCAACATCATTGAAATTAAACGAGCTGACCTTGATGCGAGACTAGTTGCTGAAAGTGTTGCACGTCAATTGGAAAACCGTGTGTCTTTCCGTCGTGCACAAAAACAAGCAATCCAGCGCACTATGCGTTCTGGCGCTAAAGGGATCAAAACTCAAGTATCTGGACGTCTAGGCGGCGCTGACATTGCGCGTGCTGAACACTACAGTGAAGGTACTGTTCCGCTCCATACGCTTCGTGCCGATATCGATTATGCACATGCTGAAGCTGACACAACTTACGGCAAACTTGGCGTAAAAGTATGGATCTACCGCGGTGAAGTCCTTCCAACTAAGAAGAAATCTGAGGAAGGAGGCAAATAATATGTTATTGCCTAAACGCGTTAAATATCGTCGTGAGCACCGAGGCAAGATGCGCGGTGAAGCTAAAGGCGGCAAAGAAATCGCATTCGGCGAATACGGTCTTCAAGCATTAGAATCATCTTGGATCACTAACCGCCAAATCGAAGCTGCACGTATTTCCATGACTCGCTACATGAAACGTGGCGGTAAAGTATGGATCAAAATTTTCCCGCATAAACCATATACGAAAAAGCCTCTTGAGGTTCGTATGGGTTCTGGTAAAGGTTCACCTGAAGGCTGGGTAGCCGTAGTAAAAACTGGTAAAATAATGTTTGAACTTGCTGGAGTATCTGAAGAAGTGGCACGCGAAGCATTGCGCCTTGCATCTCACAAACTTCCGATTAAAACCAAGTTCGTAAAACGTGAAGAAATTGGTGGTGAATCGAATGAAAGCTAATGAAATCCGTGACCTAACCACTGCTGAAATCGAACAAAAAGTGAAATCACTGAAAGAAGAGCTTTTCAACCTTCGCTTCCAATTGGCTACTGGTCAATTAGAAAATACTGCTCGCATCCGCGAAGTACGTAAAGCGATTGCCCGTATGAAAACTGTGATTCACGAAAGAGTACTCAGTGGAAACAACTGATAAATCGAGAGGAGGTTTGCTAGTATGACTGAGCGTAATCAACGCAAAGTATACACAGGCCGTGTTGTGTCTGACAAAATGGACAAAACCGTTACAGTAATGGTTGAAACTCAAAAGAAGCATGCATTTTACGGCAAACGTGTAAAATACTCGAAGAAATATAAAGCTCATGATGAGCAAAATGAAGCTAAAATCGGCGATGTTGTTCGCATCATGGAAACTCGCCCACTATCAGCTACAAAACGCTTCCGCTTATTAGAAGTGGTAGAAAAAGCGGTTATCATTTAATTTAAATAATTTCGGAACTTAAGAAATTCCGGAGGGAGGTTACCTAAGTGATCCAACAGGAAAGTCGTTTAAAAGTTGCAGACAACTCGGGTGCTCGTGAAGTACTAACAATTAAAGTACTTGGTGGTTCTGGTCGCAAGACTGCAAGCATCGGTGACGTAATCGTTTGTACCGTGAAAAAAGCAACACCAGGTGGCGTTGTTAAGAAGGGTGAAGTCGTTAAGGCTGTTATCGTTCGCACGAAAAGCGGGGCTCGTCGTAAAGACGGTACTTACATCAAATTTGATGAAAATGCATGCGTCATTATCCGTGACGATAAAGGTCCACGCGGAACTCGTATTTTCGGACCTGTTGCACGTGAACTGCGTGACAACAACTTCATGAAAATCGTTTCACTTGCTCCTGAAGTTCTTTAATAAATCAATGTGCCATACCAAGGAGGTGCGACAGAATGCATGTTAAAAAAGGTGATAAAGTTAAGGTAATCTCAGGCAAAGACAAAGGCAAAACAGGCGTTGTTTTGACTGCTTTACCTAAAAAAGACCGTGTGATTGTTGAAGGTATCAATATCATCAAAAAACACACTAAACCGAACCAGGCAAGCCCGCAAGGCGGAATTGTCAGCCAGGAAGCAGCTATCCACGTTTCAAACGTCATGTTGCTTGACCCTAAATCAGGCGAGCCGACTCGTGTTGGATATAAGGTTGAAGATGGTAAAAAAGTTCGTGTTGCAAAAAAAACCGGTGAAAAATTAGACAACTAAAACTCTTGAATGAAGGGAGGTACACACATGAACCGCCTAAAAGAAAAATATGTGAATGAAATCACTCCTGCTCTAGTTAGCAAGTTTGAATATGAATCAGTCATGCAGGCTCCAAAAGTTGATAAAATCGTTATCAACATGGGTGTCGGCGAAGCAGTCCAAAACACTAAATCACTTGATTCAGCTGTTGAAGAATTGCAGACAATCGCTGGTCAAAAACCAGTGATCACTAAAGCTAAGAAATCTATCGCTGGCTTCCGTCTTCGTGAAGGTATGCCAATCGGATGTAAAGTTACACTGCGCGGAGAGCGTATGTATGACTTCCTGGATAAATTGATTGCTATCTCACTTCCACGTGTACGTGACTTCCGTGGTGTCTCGAATAAATCATTCGACGGCCGCGGCAACTACACACTTGGCGTGAAAGAACAATTGATCTTCCCTGAAATCGATTATGATAAAGTTTCGAAAGTACGCGGGATGGACATCGTAATTGTAACAACTGCGAACTCTGATGAAGAAGCTCGTGAGTTATTGACACAATTCGGAATGCCGTTCCAAAAGTAAACGTGAGGGAGGCGTAAACGTGGCTAAAAAATCTATGATCGCAAAACAAAAACGCACGCCAAAGTTTAAGGTACAAGAGTACACACGCTGTGAACGATGCGGACGTCCGCATTCTGTAATACGCAAATTTAAACTTTGCCGTATTTGTTTCCGTGAACTTGCATATGTGGGACAAATTCCTGGCGTTAAAAAAGCCAGCTGGTAATCCCCTAATTTGGGAAGGAGGTAAATGTAATGACAATGACTGATCCGATTGCAGATATGCTGACACGCATTCGTAATGCTAATATGGTTCGTCACGAGAAATTGGAGCTTCCGGCTTCTAACGTGAAAAAAGACATCGCTGAGATTCTTAAGCGTGAAGGTTTCGTTCGTGACGTAGAATATGTTGAAGATGACAAGCAAGGCATGATCCGGATTTTCTTGAAATACGGATCGAACAACGAACGCGTTATTACTGGATTGAAACGTATTTCAAAACCAGGACTACGTGTTTACGCTAAAACTGACGAGGTGCCACGTGTACTAAACGGTCTAGGAATCGCTTTAGTATCTACATCACAAGGTTTGGTAACTGATAAAGAAGCCCGCGCGAAACAAATCGGCGGAGAAATCATAGCATACGTTTGGTAATAAGCAACAAACGAATGGAGGTGCAAAGAAATGTCACGTGTAGGTAAAAAACCAATCGAGGTACCTGCTGACGTTACGATCACTCTTGGCGACAAGAACGAAGTAACAGTTAAAGGTCCTAAAGGCGAGTTGACTCGCACATTTAACCAAGATATTACTATTTCTCTAGAAGATAACGTGTTGACTTTGACACGTCCTTCTGACTCTAAAGACCACCGCACAAACCACGGAACAAGCCGTGCGTTGCTAGCGAACATGGTTACTGGCGTTTCACAAGGATTCGAGCGTGCGCTTGAACTAGTGGGTGTCGGGTACCGTGCTCAGCTGCAAGGCAACAAGTTGGTTCTTAACGTAGGTTACTCTCACCCGGTTGAATTCACTCCGGAAGAGGGCGTCGAGGTTGAAGTCCAAGGAAATACTAAAGTCGTTGTAAAAGGTATCAACAAAGAACGTGTTGGAGCTCTTGCTTCTAACATCCGCGCTACGCGTCCACCAGAGCCTTATAAAGGTAAAGGGATCCGTTACGAAGGAGAAAACGTTCGCCGCAAAGAAGGTAAAACAGGTAAATAATGCTGCTTAGGCAGGCTGAAAGGAGTGACCTCAGTGATTACAAAACTCGATAAAAACGCATCTCGTAAAAAACGTCATGCACGTGTACGTTCAAAAATTACGGGTACAGCAGAACGTCCGCGTTTGAATGTATTCCGTTCGAATAAATACATTTACGCTCAATTGATCGACGATACAAATGGTGTAACACTTGCAAGTGCATCTTCAATGGATAAAGATTTTTCAGGAGATGTAACTGGCAACGTTGATGCAGCAGCAAAAGTCGGCGAAACAATTGCAAAAAATGCTACTGAAAAAGGTTTGAAATCAGTTGTTTTCGACCGCGGTGGTTATTTATATCATGGACGTGTCAAAGCTCTAGCAGAAGCAGCACGTGAAAACGGTTTAGAATTTTAAAAGAAGGAGGGACACATTTCATGCGTCGTATTGATCCAAACAAACTTGAACTTGAAGAACGCGTAGTTACGATTAACCGCGTAGCGAAAGTTGTAAAAGGTGGACGTCGTTTCCGTTTCTCCGCATTAGTTGTTGTAGGCGACAAAAATGGTAAAGTCGGTTTTGGTACTGGTAAAGCACAAGAAGTTCCAGATGCAATCCGTAAAGCTATTGAAGATGCGAAGAAAAACCTGATCGAAGTACCTATGGTTAAAGGTACAACTCCACATCTAGTAACAGGACGTTTTGGTGCAGGCCAAATCCTTATCAAACCTGCTTCACCTGGTACTGGTGTAATTGCCGGCGGACCTGTCCGTGCGGTACTTGAACTTGCAGGAGTACAAGATATTTTGTCTAAATCTCTTGGCTCAAACACACCAATCAACATGGTGCGTGCAACTATCAACGGTTTGACTCAACTGAAAAGTGCTGATGAAGTTGCAAAACTTCGCGGTAAAACTACAGAAGAGCTATTTAGCTAAGGAGGGAAAATACATGGCTACTAAACTAGAAGTTACCCTCACAAAATCTGTGATCGGCGCTAAACCGACACAACGCAAAACTGTACAGTCACTGGGTTTACGTAAAATGCATCAAACAGTCGAGCACCAAGACAATGCTGCTATCCGCGGTATGCTTGATAAAGTCGCTCACTTAGTAACTATTAAAGAAGTTTAATCCCTGATTTCTATAGAAGGAGGTGCCAACTAAATGAAACTTCATGAATTAAAACCAGCAGAAGGTTCACGCAGCTCAAGAAAGCGCATCGGACGCGGTATCGGTTCAGGTACTGGTAAAACAGCAGGTAAAGGTCATAAAGGTCAAAACGCTCGTTCAGGCGGCGGTGTCCGTCCTGGATTCGAAGGTGGCCAAAACCCGATCTTCCGTCGTTTGCCAAAACGTGGATTTACCAACATCAACCGTAAAGACTACGCGATCGTGAACTTGGATGTATTGAACCGTTTCGATGAAGGCACAGAAATTACACCTGCATTGCTTGTTGAATCTGGTGTTGTCAGCAACGAAAGATCTGGAATCAAGATCCTTGGTAATGGTAGTTTAGAAAAGAAATTGAATGTTAAAGCTCACAAATTCTCTGGATCAGCTAAAGAAGCGATAGAAGCTGCCGGTGGACAAGCAGAGGTGCTTTAATGTTTCAGACAATCTCTAATTTTATGCGCGTGACTGATATTCGAAATAAAATCATCTTTACATTATTGATGCTCGTCATCTTCCGTATCGGAACTTTTGTTCCGGTGCCGAATGTTGATGCATCAGTTTTGCAAGCTACTGATCAGATGGGTCTGATCGGATTCTTAAATACTTTCGGTGGAGGCGCCCTTGCTAACTTCTCGATTTTAGCGATGGGAATCATGCCTTACATTACAGCATCTATCATCGTGCAATTATTGCAGATGGATGTTGTACCGAAATTTGCTGAGTGGGCGAAACAAGGAGAAGTCGGAAGACGGAAACTTGCTCAATTCACTCGCTACTTCACAATCGTACTTGCCTTCATCCAGGCAATTGGTATGTCTTATGGCTTTAACCAAATGTATGGAGGAACATTGATTCAAAACGATACAATTTCAACTTACGTTGTTATTGCGATTGTTTTAACCGGTGGTACGGCATTTCTACTGTGGCTTGGTGAGCAGATTACGGCAAAAGGTGTGGGGAACGGTATTTCGATTATCATCTTCGCAGGGATTGTCGCTGCAGTACCAGGTGCAATTAACCAATTATATGCACAGCAGATCCAAGGAGCTGGCGATCAGCTTCCGATCAATATCGCTATCATGGCGTTGCTTGCATTAGCAGTTGTTGCCATTACGGTTTTGGTAATTTATGTTCAGCAAGCGCTGCGCAAAATTCCGATTCAGTATGCTAAACGCGTTGCTGGCCGTGGCCAGACGACAAGTGGGCAGCAAACGCATTTACCTTTGAAAGTGAACGCGGCCGGAGTTATCCCGGTAATCTTTGCAGTAGCGTTTATCATCACGCCTCAAACCATTGCTTCTTTCTTTGGTGCCAATGCATTTACGGATGCTGTACAAAATACGTTTGATTATACTCAGCCTGTCGGCATGATCATTTATGTCGCTCTGATTATTGCATTTACGTATTTCTACGCATTCATTCAGGTTAACCCTGAAAACGTTGCGGACAACCTGAAAAAGCAGGGTGCATACATCCCGGGAATCCGGCCGGGTAAAAATACACAGGATTATTTAACAAGTGTGCTTTACCGACTGACATTTGTCGGAGCTATCTTCCTTGCAGTCATTTCTGTTCTGCCGATTTTCTTCATTAATGTTGCGGGCTTGCCGCAATCAGCACAAATCGGTGGTACCAGCCTATTGATCGTCGTAGGGGTAGCGCTTGAGACAATGAAACAATTGGAATCGCAGCTTGTGAAACGTCATTATAAAGGCTTTATGAAATAAGATATTTGTGGTGGGAACGTGAGAACGTTCCTTATCCGCTTGTCTGAGGGGGCACTCCGTATGAATATCGTATTAATGGGTCTGCCTGGTGCCGGTAAAGGTACACAAGCAGACAAAATTGTTGAGAAGTACGACATCCCTCATATTTCTACAGGTGATATGTTTCGTGCCGCTATCAAAGGCGAAACGGAACTAGGCTTGAAAGCAAAATCGTTCATGGATCAAGGTGCTTTGGTACCTGATGAAGTGACTATCGGTATCGTCCGTGAGCGTCTTAGCAAACCGGATTGTGCAGAAGGCTTCCTTTTGGATGGCTTTCCTCGTACAGTTCCTCAAGCTGAAGCTCTAGAATCTCTTCTTGCTGATCTTGGCAAAAGAATCGAGCATGTCGTAAATATCCAAGTTGAAAAAGACGAATTGATTGCACGTTTGACAGGCCGTTGGATTTGCAAAATCTGTGGAACTGCTTACCATACTGTGTTTAATCCACCTGAAGTTCCAGGTGTATGCGACAAAGATGGCGGAGAGCTCTATCAGCGTGAAGACGACAAGCCTGAAACCGTCACAAAGCGTTTAGAAGTAAACATGCAACAAACTCAGCCGCTGCTTGATTTCTACGGAGACAAAGGCGTGCTGAAAAATATAAATGGCCAGCAGGACATTCAAAAAGTATTTGCTGACATTGATGCTCTTCTAAAGGGCGACCGAGGATAATCCCCGGCGCCGGGCGCAGTTAGTTGCCTCCATGCGGCTTTAAGGAGCACCGGAGATATGAATTTTCGAGAGCTGCAAAAGCTTGGTGCCTTATTATATGAAAGCCGGTGCGAGATGCATGCAGACCTGGTCTGAACCGTGCAATTCAGCACTGGAAATAGTATAATGGGTTTCGTGGAAGCATCTGTGTAACGGGTTTGGAACTCATCCTAAGCAGTCCGGGCGCTCGAGGATACGTGAGGCTGAAAAGCTTGACCGGATTATCCCGACCTGCTCATTGCGGGAAACGGAACCCGGAAGATGTCTTTTATATGGCACTCATGCAATCCTGGTGAATGAATAGAAAACAATTATTCAATCAGCAATTACTGTTCGAAGATGAGGGCTGACTTGTATACAGAAGGGAGACTGGGTCGATGGCGAAAGACGATGTAATTGAAATCGAAGGAACAGTCGTTGAGACTTTGCCTAACGCGATGTTTAAAGTGGAATTGGAAAATGGACATACGATTCTTGCGCATGTATCCGGCAAAATCCGCATGCACTTTATCCGCATTCTACCGGGAGACAAAGTTACAGTTGAACTATCTCCTTACGATTTAACACGCGGTCGTATCACATACCGTTTTAAATAATCTTTTGCACTCCGGACTACTAAGGAGGTTGGGTTAGATGAAAGTGAGACCATCTGTGAAACCGATCTGCGAAAAATGTAAAGTTATTCGCAGAAACGGAAAAGTCATGGTAATCTGTGAAAATCCGAAACACAAACAAAGACAAGGCTAATATTGAAGGAGGTGCATCGAACACATGGCACGTATTGCTGGTGTTGACATTCCGCGCGACAAACGCGTAGTTATTTCATTAACTTACATTTTCGGTGTTGGTAAAACAACTGCTCAGAAAGTACTTTCTGCTGCTGGTATCTCTGAAGATACACGAGTTCGTGATCTTACAGAAGATGAGTTGAACAATATCCGTGAACAATTGGATCAATACAAAATTGAAGGTGACCTTCGTCGTGAAGTATCAATGAACATCAAACGCTTGATGGAAATTGCAAGCTTCCGAGGTATCCGCCACCGCCGTGGACTACCTGTACGCGGTCAAAATACGAAGAACAATGCGCGTACGCGTAAAGGTCCTCGTAAAACTGTTGCGAACAAGAAAAAATAATCAGTAAAGGAGGTTTCTTCTTAACATGGCACGTAAACAACAAACTCGTAAGCGTCGTGTGAAAAAGAATATCGAATCAGGTATTGCTCACATCCGCTCAACATTCAACAACACAATTGTTACGATTACAGATATGCAAGGAAATGCAGTATCTTGGTCTAGCGCAGGTGCACTAGGATTTAGAGGATCACGTAAATCTACACCTTTCGCTGCTCAAATGGCTGCAGAAACCGCTGCTAAAACATCGATTGAACACGGTCTTAAAACTTTAGAAGTTACAGTTAAAGGTCCTGGTTCAGGTCGTGAGGCTGCTATCCGTGCGCTACAAGCTGCCGGACTAGAAGTTACAGCTATCAAAGATGTAACTCCAGTACCTCATAACGGTTGCCGTCCGCCAAAACGCCGTCGCGTATAATCGTTAATCTGAATAGGATTTTTGAACATCACGACTTACTGAATGTGTTCTGAATCGTTGCGAAAGTCTGTGACTATCGAATTCTTGGTTTAACGAAAAACACCGACGTTTTGAAGGAGGGTAAAATGAATGCTCGAAATAGAAAAACCAAAGATTGAAACGGTTGAGATCGATAGCAATGCCAAATTCGGCAAATTTGTTATTGAACCCCTTGAGCGTGGATATGGAACCACTTTAGGAAACTCCTTACGTCGAATCTTACTTTCATCTTTACCAGGTGCTGCTGTTACTTCTATTCAAATTGATGGTGTATTGCATGAATTCTCCACTGTTGAAGGTGTAGAAGAAGATGTTGCATCAATCATCTTGAATATTAAGAAACTGGCTCTGAAAATTTACTCTGACGAAGAAAAAGTCATTGAAATTGATGTAAAAGGTGATGGAACGGTTACGGCTGCAGATATTACTCACGACAGTGATGTAGAAATTCTGAATCCGGATCTATATATCGCAACAATCGCTAAAGGCGGTCACTTACGTATGCGCATGTATGCAAACAGAGGCCGTGGATACGCTCGTGCTGATCAGAACAAACGTGAAGATCTTCCGATTGGCGTTATCCCGATTGACTCTATTTATACTCCAGTTTCTCGCGTTAATTTCCAGGTTGAAAATACTCGTGTGGGCCAGTTGGCGCATTTCGATAAACTTTCACTTGATGTCTGGACAGATGGAAGCATCGGTCCTAAAGAGGCAATTGCGCTTGGAGCAAAAATCTTTACTGAGCATTTGAACATCTTCGTAGGATTGACGGATGAGGCACAAACTGCTGAAATCATGGTTGAAAAAGAAGAAGACCAAAAAGAGAAAGTCTTGGAGATGACTATCGAAGAGCTTGATCTTTCAGTCCGTTCTTACAACTGCTTGAAACGTGCGGGTATCAACACGGTACACGAACTGGCGAGCAAGTCGGAAGACGACATGATGAAAGTACGCAACCTTGGCCGCAAATCACTTGAAGAAGTCAAAGTGAAGTTGGAAGATTTGGGATTGGGCCTTCGCAAAGAAGACTGAGTTCAAAATCGGATCCGAACTATTTAACAAAGGAGGGAAACTTCAATGAGAAAGCTTCAACGTACAAGTTCTCAACGTAAAGCACTATTACGTGACCTTACAACAGACTTAATCGTACACGAACGCATTCAAACGACTGAAGCTCGTGCGAAAGAAGTGCGCTCGACTGTAGAAAAAATGATTACACTTGGTAAACGTGGGGATATTCATGCTCGCCGTAAAGCTGCAGCATACATCCGCCGTGAACTAGTAACAACTGCTGACGAAGAAGGCAACGAAAACACAATCTTTGCTTTGCAAAAATTGTTTGATGATGTTGCACCACGTTACGCAGACCGTCAAGGCGGCTACACGCGCATCATGAAAATGGGGCCTCGTCGCGGAGATGGCGCACCAATCGTTATCATCGAATTAGTTTAATTTCTATCTTCTGGGTCGATTTTGCCTCGGCATAATCGATTCTTCCGAAGAGGGTTCACACCCTCTTCTTTTAGCATAAGGATTTATACGACACATATGAAAAGCTGAGTGTTATGATGAGCGAGCCCTTACAGGCGGCGTCTTGTCTAGCTCTACGCACCTCATTCAACCCTGGCTTAAGCAACCAGGGAGCCATAGAGACAGAAAAGCGCATTTCTCTGAATGAGGTGCGCGCTTTTTTTATTTATTTTACATATGCTTCTTCTACCGAGTAGAGTAGAGATGAGATGAGCAAGAGGAGGTCAGCCTAGATGAATACGGAAATTTTGTCATTCGAAAACGTGACATTCACATATAATACAGAAGATGAAACAATGCGGCCTGCAGTGGAGAACGTCACCTTTTCCATAGAATCAGGGGAATGGATTGCACTGGTGGGCCATAACGGTTCAGGAAAATCCACGATGGCGAAGTTGATGAACGGCCTGTTGTTTCCTAATGAAGGAAAAGTGAAGGTCTTTGGGCACACTATGTCTGAAGAAACCTTATGGGATATCAGATCTCAAATGGGAATGGTTTTTCAGAATCCGGACAATCAGTTTGTCGGGGCGACGGTCCAAGACGATGTGGCTTTTGCTTTAGAGAATAATGGCGTTCCCCATGCACAGATGGTGGAACGGGTCCATGTAGCATTGAGCCAGGTTAAAATGGAAGATTATAAAGACCACGAGCCTCACCATTTATCCGGGGGGCAAAAACAGCGGGTGGCGATAGCTGGGGCACTTGCTATGCGTCCGAAACTGCTGATTTTGGATGAAGCAACTTCCATGCTTGATCCCCAGGGGCGGATGGAAGTCATTGAGACGATACGCCGTTTGAGGGAGTCGACCGGATTGACGGTCATCTCCATTACACATGACCTTGAAGAAGCGGCTCTGGCAGAACGTATCATCGTCATGAATCGTGGGCAGAAGCATGTGGAAGGCACACCTGCAGCTGTTTTCAATGAGGGCAGCGAGTTGACGGAAATGGGCTTGGATTTGCCTTTTGCAATGCGGATGACGCATTTATTGCAGGAGGCTGGAGTAGCACTTCAGGAAGAACATATGACAGAAGATAAGTTGGTGGATGAACTGTGGAAATATTACTCAAGGGCGTAGGCTATAGTTACGCTGAGGATACGCCATTTGAAAAAAGGGCATTGACGGACGTCAATCTCCATATTCCGTCAGGCTCCTATACCGCAATCATCGGTCATACGGGTTCCGGCAAGTCGACCGTTCTGCAGCACTTGAATGCGTTGTTGAAACCTACAGAAGGCGTTGTCATGATCGGAGACCGCAAAATCGAAGCGGGCGTAAAAGCCAAGGATCTGCGGAATGTCAGGCGGCAGGTGGGAATCGTGTTCCAGTTTCCTGAGCAGCAGCTTTTTGATGAAACTGTTTTAAAGGATATCATGTTCGGTCCATTGAATTTCGGTGTTCCTGAAAAGGAAGCTGAACGGCGGGCGCGGGAACTTGTAGTGCAATTGGGGCTGCCGGATGGTGTATTGGAGAAATCACCTTTCGATCTATCAGGCGGTCAAATGCGCCGTGTGGCCATTGCCGGTGTATTGGCGATGGAACCGGAAGTTCTCGTACTGGATGAACCGACAGCAGGTCTCGATCCGAGAGGGCGCAGAGAAATCATGGATTTATTCCATGAACTGCATATTACGAAGAACCTGACGACGGTATTGGTGACTCACAGTATGGAAGATGCGGCGAGATACGCTGATCGCGTCGCTATCATGCATAAAGGCCATTGCATGGTGACTGGTGAGCCTAAAGCGATCTTTTCGAATGAAGAGCAATTGCAGGATTACAGCCTTCAGCCGCCTCGCAGTGTCAGGCTGCAGCGTGATTTTGAAGAACGGACCGGATTGAAATTGGGCGAGATTTCATTAACTGAAGAAGTATTGGCGAAAAATATTGCGTTGGCCATGGCGGAAGGGAGCAGATCCCTATGATGGAGAAAATGATTTTCGGCAGGTTTATTCCTGGCGATTCAGTGGTCCATCGGATGGATCCGCGGGCAAAAATTCTGTTTGTCTTCCTGTTTATCGCCATTGTTTTTGTAGCCAATAATGCTTGGGGCTATGCTATATTGCTGGGATTCACGCTGCTGGTTGTCTTTCTTTCAAAGATTCGCCTGTATTTTTTGATAAACGGATTGAAGCCGGTCTTTATCCTATTGATATTTACATTCTTCCTGCATCTCTTTTTCACTAGGGAAGGGGATCTCTTATTCAGTTTCGGCTTTATTGAAATATACGAAGAAGGCTTAAGGCAAGGGATATTCATATCCATCAGATTCTTGGTATTGGTATTCATGACCAGTGTCCTGACGCTGACGACTTCGCCGATTTCGATAACGGACGGCATTGAAGTCCTGCTTGGCCCTTTTAAGAAGATTAAGCTGCCGGTGCATGAGTTGGCGCTGATGATGTCGATTTCTCTGCGTTTTATCCCGACATTGATGGATGAAACCGGCAAAATTTTAAAAGCGCAAATGGCGCGGGGTTCAGATATCGGCTCGGGTCCGATGAAAGAACGGGTCAAAGCGGTTGTGCCTTTGCTCATTCCTTTGTTTGTCAGTGCCTTTAAACGAGCTGAAGATTTGGCGACGGCCATGGAAGTGCGTGGCTACCGCGGCGGGGAAGGCAGAACACGCTATCGCCAGTTGAACTGGCAGTTGGCGGATACGCTCAGCCTGGTGCTGCTCGCAGGGCTGACAGCGGTGTTATGGTATTTCCGGGCGTAAGGAGAGAAACTATGAAACGAATGAAAGCGGTCATCGCTTATGATGGCTCGGGATTTGCGGGCTACCAGATACAGCCGGAGGCCCGGACGATCCAAAGGGAATTGATGAAAGTGCTGAAGAACATCCATAAAGGCCGTGATGTGCAAGTCGTGGCAAGCGGGCGGACGGATGCGAAAGTACATGCCACTGGCCAGGTGATTCATTTCGATACGGATTTCAATATACCGGTCGAAGGATGGTTAAAGGCGCTGAATGTGCTGTTGCCGGAAGATATCCGCGTTTCCTCTATTGAAGAAGCGGCACCTGAATTTCATGCGCGGTACCATACCATCGGTAAAACATACCGCTATAAATGGGACCGCAGCACAATCATCAGCCCATTTACACGGAATTATATGGTGCATCTGAAACAGAGGCCCGATGTCGATGCCATGCGCAAGGCGGCTAAAGCAATCCTGGGCACCCATGACTTTTCCAGCTTTTGTGCCGCGAATACAGGGGTAGTTGATAAAGTGAGGACTATCCGGCGTTTGGATTTCGAGGAACATGGCGAAGAATTGCATATGGTCATTGAAGGGTCCGGATTTCTCTATAATATGGTGCGCATCATCGCGGGCACATTATTTGAAGTGGGCATCGGAAAACGGAACCCGGAAGAGGTGGCTGAAATCATTCGTTCAGCTGATCGTGCGGCGGCAGGAAAGACAGCGGCTGCGCACGGTTTATACCTTGAAAATGTGGAGTACGAAAGCTGAAGCAACCATTCCAGGTGTTTTTAGAAAAACGCTTGACTTTCTGGGGCTGGCGTTATATGATGATGTATGGTATTTTCATTACCCCCACGATATGCCCCGGAAGGTTATTAGTGCTTGGGATAACGAAAAAACGGAACAGCGGAACACTGTATTTTTAACATTAAAAACGATACGATTTATTAGGAGGACAATATACATGCGTACAACATTCATGGCTAAAGGTCACGAAGTAGAGCGTAAATGGTTGGTTGTCGATGCAGAAGGGCAAACTCTTGGACGTTTAGCTTCTGAAGTCGCTTCAATCCTACGCGGTAAATACAAACCAACATTCACACCAAACGTTGACACTGGTGATCACGTAATCATCATCAACGCTGACAAGATCCACCTTACAGGCAAAAAGCTTACGGACAAAATCTACTACCGCCACACACAATTCAGCGGTGGTTTGAAACAGCGCACAGCTCTTGAAATGCGCACGAAATACCCAACGAAAATGCTTGAATTGGCTATTAAAGGGATGCTTCCAAAGAACTCTCTTGGACGCCAGACTTTCAAGAAACTTCACGTATATGCAGGACCGGAACACAACCATCAAGCACAACAACCGGAAGTTTACCAACTTCGCGGCTAATAATCAGTAAATAAGAGGAGGATACACCTTTGGCACAAGTTCAATATTTAGGCACAGGTCGCCGTAAAAATTCAACAGCCCGCGTCCGGTTAGTACCAGGAGACGGCACAATCACAATCAACAACCGCGACGTATCGGATTACGTTCCATACGAAACTCTTGAGCAAATCATCAAACAACCACTAGTAGCTACTGAAACTCTTGGAAGCTATGATGTTCTTGTAAACGTAAGAGGCGGAGGCTTCACAGGTCAAGCTGGAGCAGTACGCCACGGAATTGCACGCGCTCTACTTACTGTAGACCCTGCTTTCCGTCCAGCACTTAAATCTGCTGGATTGTTAACTCGTGACCCACGTATGAAAGAACGTAAGAAACCAGGTTTGCGTTCAGCTCGTCGTGCACCACAGTTCTCGAAACGTTAATCTATCAACGATTAAAGCCCTTTTCTCTAACCGAGAAGAGGGCTTTTTTTATGTTCTAAAATAGCTTGTGACCACCATTTGACCACCATATTTCTAAAGGGTCATATAATCGACGAAATTCTTGGTTGTTTCCTGTTTCCGTTCCTTTGTTATGTGAGTGTATAAATTCATGGTTGTATCGAGGCGTGCGTGTCCTAATCGTTCCTGGACATCTTTCATGGATGCACCAGATGCAAACAGCATAGAGGCATGTGTGTGGCGTAAGCCGTGTATTCCGATATCCTCGACGCTGATTCTCTTGCATAAACGGGACAAGACATCGTTAGGGTATGCGGATCGCATCGGTTTGAGGTCTTGTCGTGGAAATAAAAACTTTTCAATTTCCGGATTCCCGTTCTGCAGACGCAGCTCTTTATTCATTTTGACCAGCTGCTTCAGCAATTTAAAGGTGTGCTCATCCACTTCCACATCGCGATAAGAGTTTTTTGTTTTCGGCGTCATAAGAATATACTCTTTATTTCTCCAGAAAACCGTTCGGGAAACGCGGATGCTTCTGCTTAGATCAATTAAGTTATCTTCAAACAGACCTGACAACTCTCCTTTGCGCAGGCCGGTGACAAGAAATGTGCGAATCATAGCATAGTCTCGAAGCGGCATTTCTTGTTCGCCTTTACTGATCACTTTCTGGAACACCTCTTTCTCCCAGTATTTTATTACGGTTTCGTTATCGGCCAGAAACTTTTCTTCTTCTTGAGGATATTCAACCCGATCCATTGGATTGTTTGGGATGTACTCCTGCCTCACAGCGTATTTGAATACCAAACTGGCTTGAATTGTGTAGTCTCTATAAGAAGCCATGGTATCGGCCATCGTGTCCACATATTTTTGGCAATACACTGAAGTGATATTCTTTATTTTTAGTTTGGCAAAATGGGGAAGTATATGTTTTCGGAACTTTGACTCCTTTGTATAGCGGGTAGAAGGCTTAATAGTTTTCTTATGTTTGTCATACCATTCTACAAAAACTTCTTCAAAGGTAATGTCATCCCGCTTAAAATATCCCGCCTGCAGCTCTCTAAGCATCCTTTCGGCTTCTCGCTGTGCATCAGCCTTTCTCTTGAAACCACGCCTTGTGGTGGTCTTGCGCTTCCCTGTGGCCGGATCCTTTCCCACATCCATTTTAAACAGCCACTTTTCACCTTGCTTCGTCTCGTATTTCTCAAATGAAGCCACTGTTATCCCTCCTTTGTTCCATCGTTAAAGATTAGCTTGAATAGTTCCAGATGTCGGTCTATTCAATTCAGAAGAATTTCAGGGGTATCTACTTCAATTCTTGTGCCAAAACCATCACTATATCCCTCAACTTCTCCAACTAGCTCGCCCTCAATTTGATGGATACGTTTAAACACAGGATAAATTCCAGGGTTCTTCCGTTGGTGATTTCCTAATTCTTTTAAATGTATGTACTCGACTGTTCTCATTAAGTTCTTCTCCTTTTCAATGTATGTAATTTTTTAAGTAGTGCATTAAGCGTTTTTCGGCGAATTCTTTCTCCACACCGAAAGTCTCTTGGATCATCCATACGGTTCTTCTTTCATCACTAGGAAGATTCAGTTTTTGCAACATAAAAGTTGGAATACATAAATGTAAAGCAAAATTATCTGCTTTCCATTCCTGATACTCTCTCATCATCACACCAATAAGAGCTTGATCTCCTTCATGCCAACGAGCGTGACATAATTCATGGCCGAAATCTTGCCACTGGGATTTTTCTGCTTTTCTGCTATCGAGAAAGATATGCCCAGCTAGAAACATAGAATCAATTCCAAGATAATGCACGGATAATCCCAGTCTTGTTGAAACATTTTCAATGTTGAGTTGGTGAGGGTGATAAATATCAATCCCTTGTAAGAGTCGGCGGATGTATTCCTCCAGATGATTATAAGTTCTTTTCATGCTGCGCCTCTCCTTTCGATAAGAACACACGTTCTATTTATATTGTAAAAGAAAACCCTACTTTTGGAAAGTAGGGAATAATTTTAATGTTTTATTGAGCTAAGACCTTTGACTTTTCACTTTGGAATTCTTCCTCGGTTAAAATACCTTGTCCTTTCAGCTTAGCAAGTTGCTCCAGCTGCTGGTATTTGTCAGTCTGGGGGACAACGGGCGCTTGAGTAGTGCCTCCCCCTGATCTCGCAAGTGATATCTGCTTTCTTACACCGCTTAACATTTTTTCTAACTGCTTATCTTCTTTAATGTCGTCAAAGATTCTTTTTTCTCTTCCAGACATCACATGAAGTTCTTTTTTACGGAATCCATCGCTCTCTAAAGTAATACCAGTCATACTCTTGTAGTCCATAACTTCAAGATATTCTTTGCCTATTACATTAGATGAAAAAATTAATTTTTGATTAGTCGCTATTAATACGCCTTTAACTTCCTTCTTTTCGGACTTGTCAAATTCGGCGGGAACTGTAGAAAGTACAACTTCATTTTCTTCCAGCAAATTTTCCCGTACTCGATCAATAGCCCAAGAATATATACTTACGTTCATTTTATCTTCAAAACTTGGATCGGTTCCAAAGAATCGTTCTAAATGTGCTTGTTCAGCGGCTTTCTTAGCTTCCTTCTTTTCAGTACGAGCAGCACTATCTATAGCTCGTTGTTTTTCTTTAGCTTCCGCCTTTTCAGCACGCACTTGTTCTTTCTCCGCCTTTTCAGTATTAAGTCTTTCTTGCTCTTCTGCGCTTATCTCTTTCTTTCTGAAGAAACCCAAAATAACCTCTCCTCTGTTAGATAGATTTAGTAATAATGGTAGCACTAGATTGAAAAGTACTATATGTAAAACCTTGGATTATTTTTTATCCAAAGATTTTAAATATTCCCAGGCAGCTAAAAGTGCTTCTCGTCGTTCTTCAGAGCTTTCTTTGTATTCACTGTACAGTTTTGAAATTTTTGGATCATTTAAAAACTCTTCAAATTCAGCCATATCAGTAACAGTTTTATTTTTTTCTTCTCGTCCTAAAAGCTGATCAGTGGTTACATCCAAGGCATTTGCTATAGCTACTAATTCATGATCTCTTGCTGGGCGTTCGCCGGACTCTATTCTGTTCATAACGCTCACATTTAAATTTACTCTTCTAGCCAATTCACGCTGATTCCAGTTTTTAGATTCTCTTAGTTTAACTATGCGTTTACCTAAATCCATTTTTTCACCACTTTCTACTTATGCAACCTTATTTTATCACGTTTCTAAAATGGAAAAATATATATTTCTAAAACAGCAATAAAAAAGCTTGCATTTCTAAAATAGCAATGATATTGTTTGTGTAAGGGGTTGCTAAAACAGAAATTAAAGGAGGGGTGAAATGGAATCTTTAGATTTAACATTTATTAAAAACAGAAGAAATCAACTCGCTAAAACCTTACAAGATATGGCTGACAGTATGGAAATGAAGAATGCTTCTACTTACATGAAGTATGAAAACGGTACTTATGCATTCAAAGCAGAACAGTTGCCACAGTTAGCCAAAGTCTTGGAATGCAAAATATCGGATTTTTTTAACTCCGGTGTTGCTAAAACGGAAATTAAAATGAAAAAACACGCAGCAGTCTAATAAAGGAGGGGATTAAATGGGGGTTGAACAGGAAACGTTGCATCTTGGTGAGCAACGGAGAATACAAAAAGCCATTGCCGGTAAAGTCTACGAGCTGGAATCGAATCCTGCTGTTCATCCAGAACTTTTCAAGAAGCTGTACCGCGAAATAAAAAGCCGTTTTGAAGTTTCAACTTATAAGGAAGTTAAGCGCGAGGATCTGCAAGAAGTGATTCGATACATCGAAGGATGGGCGCCAAGAAAAGTTTCCTGAAAAGGAAGGAGGCAGGATTGCCCCCAGGAAGGAGGAAGAAACGTGGCAAAACAAGTGGTAACGATTGAAAGCCTGGAAGATCAGCTCTTTCAACTGAAGTTGGAGAAGATAATCCAACAAGCTTATGAGCAGGGAGTCAGAGACGCTCGTACAAAGTTTCATTTCCCTCATGTTTTGAAGAAGGAACATTTAGTTGAGATTCTTCAGGTAAAAGCTCCGACTGTAGACAAGCTTGTTGTTCATCCTGAGTTTCCGAGATTAGGTACCGTGAAAGGCAGATATCCGAGAGACAAGGTTTTTGAGTGGATTGAATCCAATACGGAATATGTGAATCAGTACCTATCTTAAATTCTACAAAACATCACTGAATAGAAACAGATACTCAATTATTCAAAAAGGAGAGGAATTCTATGGAGTTAAAAAAATCTGCACTAGCTGGTCCCGCATTAGAGCGGTTAATTGCTGCAAGTGGAATGAGCGGGGAAGAGATTGCTGAAAAGCTGAATATCTCCCCTCAGCATGGCAGCAACATAAAAAATAGTAGGCGAAACATGCAGGCAGACATTGCTCGGGAATCACTGAATTGTTTCGACAACCCTGCGTATTCAATGGATATCTTATACGAATTTTCGGGGGGTTATACGTCGCCTGTACTTAGAGGGAAAAATATCGAAGATCACCGGTTAGCTTTTTGGGTTAATGCTAAACAAGAAATCGCAGAAGGACTTGAAAAGTTAGAAGTAACGTCTCTGGCAAAGCCGCCAAGCGAAATGACGGCATTAGAAATGGACGGAGTCATAGCGATGATTGATGAACTAATCGAATCAAAGGTACACATCGACAATTTCCTGATGCGCGTACAAGTGGAATACGAAGTGTCGATTAAAGATCGCCTCAAATCCCTTAAGCCAAGGTGGAAAGCGAAAGGATGGTTGCAGTGATTGAATACGGAGAACCGTTACACATTTGGGGTTCATTTTATTTTATCGGATTGATTTTATTGATGATTGTATTGCACATTTACTTTCTTAAAAAAGCACAAAAAAATAGCAACTGATGCTCGAACATCAGCTGCCGAATTAAATATGTTAGCTATTTCAGTATAGCGAGAGCCTTGGCTCTCGTCAATAAGCTCGGGAATGCAATTCCCCCATGAATCGTTCCTGAGTTTATTGATGGGATTCAACCATCGGAAAGGAAGTGAATACATGCGGGCATACGGAAAGGCAGCCATCACTTTAGGTGAATTAGAGAAGTCGGAAAAGATGGCTGACATCAGGAGCGTCATTCAGGAAGTATCGGAAACTGGGGCTAATGTGGTTCTCGTCGTGAATGAAATGCTTGGAACGATTCGAGAAGGAATATTCATTGCCACCGTCCTTCGGAATGAAGGCTATGAAGTGAAATGGCATAAGCAAGGTATCTTAGTGACATTGTAAGGAGGACAGGAAGTGACTCAGGAAACCGTAGAAAGCATTCAGCACCGAGACATTAAGCGACTGGAAGCAATGGCTTGCAACCTGACGAGGGTTGAGGAAGTGAAGCTGATCCAGCGCATTATCAAAAAATCTTGTTCATCTTCTCCGGTTACAAATGAGTGGCTTGAACAGGAAATGATGGATTTGAGAGGAGCGAAAGTATGAAATATTTATTTCGCCTTTACACTGTTCACCGGAAGAAACTGATTGCTGAAGCTGGCAAAAGCAAAATTCAAGCTCGGTTGGCATTATTGTCCGGAATGATCAAATAAAAAAGAAAGGGAGTGCAGAGAATGAGAAACGTAGAAAGTATGCAGGAATACATCGACACTAGAGATTTTGAAGTGCGTTTGAAAAACCTCTCTGAACGTGCAAACGATCGCATTTTATCAAATGTCATTAGTCATATCTGCTGGCATGGTCCGATAACCCGCACTTGGATGGAAGACGAAATTTCTTCTCAGGAGTTGATAGAGAATGAATCGCTGAAACATGTTGTTGATCATCCGATTGAGGACCATTTCGGTTCGGAAATTCGCACAGGCGATAAGTGGTTCCAGGATGGAGCAGGCCGCGTAGTGTTGGAGAATAACATTGAAGATTATCTGATTGAAGTGGCAAGAGTCGAGTTTTGCCGGGCAATAGAATAAGCCGGCTGCATAAGCAACCGGCTCACCGTCCCATGTGGAGTGGGATGAGTTATACAAACAAATTATGTGCTCAGTATAGCACAACTTGGGAGGAACAGTCATGAAGGAAATAAAAATCAATCGCTTGAAGCTTACAAACTTCAAAGGTATAAAGGACTTCGAATTAGTCGTTAATGGAGAGGATGTTCGTGTTTACGGAGATAATGCCACTGGTAAGACCACTTTGTTCGATGCATTCCTTTGGCTCCTGTTCGACAAGGACAGTCAGAATAAAAAAGACTTTGGCATTAAGACGCTGCAAAATGGCAAGGAAAAGAACATGATCGACCACGAAGTCGAATGTGGATTAACTGTGGATAATGTATCTCTCACGCTTAAGAAAGTGTACCGGGAAAAATGGACGCAGAAGCGCGGATCCATTACGAAAGAGTTCTCTGGTCATGAAACGGACTATTTCATGGATGGTACGCCGTTGAAGAAAGGCGAATTCAATAAACGGATTGAAACCATCGTCGAAGAAGAAATCTTCAAGCTGTTGACGTCTCCATCCTACTTTAATGAACAGGTGAAATGGCAAGACCGCCGCAAGATCCTTCTCAGCATTGTCGGGGAAGTATCAAATACGGAAATCTTCAAATCCAATAACGAATTGAAGGGCTTGGAGCTAATTTTGAAAGGAAAGTCGATGGAAGACTTCCGGATGACAGTCAATGCCCGCAGAAAGGCAATTAATGACGAACTGGACCGCATCCCGATCCGAATCAATGAGATTGAAAAATCCATTCCAGAAGGGGACGGGAATGTTCCGGAGCTGCGTAAGGAAGTCGCACAACTGGACAACGAAATCGAGGACCTGCAAGGACAGGTCAGCGCCATCAAGAATGGCAATGCCGTCCTTACCAAGCAGGGTGATCTGCAGAAAATAGAAATAGAAATCCAGAATCTGAAACGCAAGTTGGAAAGCGGATCGAAAGATGAAGTTTACCGTTTACGGGCGAAGCTTCAGGAAGAACAATCTAATCTGCAGACGTTCCAGTCAAGCAAGCGCTCTGCAGAAGGCCAATTGCAGTTTAACCAAGATAATGTCCAACGTGTTGAAACTAGACTAATGGATTTACGGAATCAGTGGCATAACGTGAACGGCGAACAATTCACCCATGAAGTGGAATGTGAATGCCCGGCTTGCGGACAAGAACTGCCGGAAGAGAAAGTCCATGCAGCCAAGGAAAAAGCTATGGCTCAGTTTAATGCACGGAAATCTGACGAATTGCGGAAAATCACGCAAGAAGGCGAGCGCGGCAAAACCGAGAAGAAAAAGTATCAGAACGAAATTGAGCGCCTGCAGAAAGAAATCGATGCCTTGATTGAGCCGATTGCCGGCAAAGAAAAGGCCATCAACAAAATCAAAGAAGAGCTGCATACTGCTGAGAACAGCATTCAGGATGTCGAAGGCAACCAAGAATACAGCAATCTGCAAATGGAAGCTGCGCATCTTCGTTCCGATATAGCGGAATTGAATAATAAAGCTGAGGAGGCAATCGGCTCTGTGCAAGAGGAAATCGCCGAAAAGAAAATCAGACGCGATAACATTCATACGAAAATTGCCCGCTATGCCAATGTAAAAGGGCTGAAAGAGCGCATCCAGGTACTGAAAGAAGAGGAAGAGCAGCTGGCAGCTGAATTTGAAAAACTCGAACATAACCTCTATCTGACGGATGAATTCATTCGGGCGAAGGTCAGAATCATGGAAGAAAGAATCAACGCCAAATTCCAATTTGCCCGTTTCAAACTGTTTAAAACAAATATCAATGGCGGATTAGAGGAGATGTGTGAAGCCTTGTATGACGGCGTTCCTTACACAGCCGGACTGAACAACGCAGCTCGCATCAATGTTGGTTTGGACATCATTAACACGCTGTCCGAATTCCATGGCATCCAGGCACCGATATTCGTCGATAATGCTGAGGCTGTGACGAAATTGATCGATACCGAAGCGCAGTTAATTAGCCTGGTCGTATCGGAAACGGATAAGAAATTGCGTGTCGAAAACATCAAATTAGAGGAGGCAATTTAATATGACAAACCCAAATGAACTGAAAACGCAAGATACAAGCTTACAAGCTACGCAGTCTGAACGGTTTTTGAAAAATGTTGAGACCCAGTTTGCTGCAGAAGCGGGGGCGCCGATGGCGTTCTCGGATTATGAAAAAACATTAGCGCAGCATTTGTTCTTAAAAGTAGATAATGTCCTCAAGGATTTGGAGACTAAGCGATTGGCTGCTCCAAAGCCATACGGTCAACCGTACACTTGGCAGAACGTGAACATGCGTAAATTAGCACTGGATGCCGTGCATCGCGTTCAGTTAGGGCTTGATGCCCTTGTACCTAACCACGTTCATCCTGTGCCTTATTTTAACAAGCGAGAAGGTAAATACGACTTGGATTTACGAGTTGGTTATGTCGGCAAAGCATACTACCGCCAGCAAGTTGCTGTGGATGTACCAGTGGATATCATCTACGAGCTGGTTTACAGCACTGACGAGTTTATCCCATTGAAAAAATCATTTTCTAATGAAATCGAGTCCTATGAATTCAATATCAAAAACGCTTTTGATCGTGGAGATATCGTTGGCGGATTCGGATATATCGTTTATGAAGATCCCAAGAAAAACACACTCATTATGGTCGGCGAAAAGGACTTCGAAAAATCCAAAAAGGCGGCACAAAGTGATGCGTTTTGGTCCAAGCACCCGGTCGAAATGAGATACAAAACACTCGTCCACCGAGTGACGGATAAGTTGCAGGTGGATCCGAAGAAAGTAAATGCCACTGCTTATGCTTATGTTGAAAACCAGGAAGAAGAAACGGCAGTACGCCGTGAAATCAATGAAAATGCAAATAAAGAAATCTTAGACATCGAATCGCCGCAATCGGGTGGGAAAGATTTTGATTTTGACGACACCGAGACGATTGATGTAGATCAGACTACTGGCGAAATTTTAAATGAACAGCCGGTAAAAGAAACTGTGCCTACAACTGAAGGCCCTGGCTTCTGATGATTGAAATAACAACACTTGCTACCGGATCGAAGGGGAACTGCTACCACATTACGGATGGCCATACGCCCCTTCTCTTGGAAGCAGGAATCCGGTTCAAAGACATTCAGCGCAAATTGAACTTCCAAACACGGAACATTAAAGGCTGCCTGATTACTCACGAGCATAAGGACCACTGTGGAGGCTTGTCTGAGGTCCTGAAAGGCGGCATCGACTGTTACCTTTCACCGGGAACAAAACAGGCCATAGGCATCGAGCATCACCGCTTGATAGCGATAGAAAACAAAAAGCAGTTCCAGATAGGGACATGGACCATCTTGCCGTTTGACGTGCAGCATGACGTCTCCGAGCCGTTTGGTTTCCTGTTGGTGAATACGGCAAGCGAAAAGCTGCTATTCGCGACAGACACCTATTACATCAGGTACCGCTTCAAAGGTCTTACCCATTTGATGGTGGAATGCAATTACTCGCAGAAGATATTGGACGATAATATTGCTTCCGGAAGGACGCCGAAGATCCTGAGAAAGCGGCTGATGCAGTCGCATTTCTCACTGGAGAACATGAAGGAATTTCTAAAAGCGAATGACCTGACACAGCTGCAGGAGATTTGGCTTCTACATCTATCTGATTCCAACAGCAATGAAGAAATGTTCCGCCAGGAAGTCGCGGAGCTCACCGGCAAGATGATTTATATTCCCTAAAGATTTTCGATAGGAAGGAGGTACTGATGTGCAAGGATGGTTTAAATTACACCGAGAAATGTTTGATTCAGATATTTGGCATGACGCCAACACTTTCCGCTTATTTGTTTTTCTGATTGCCAAGGCAAGTCACCAGGATGGCGTAAAGATTAAAGGACGAGTATTGAAGCGCGGACAGTACATTCGATCCTATCGAAAACTTGCGGATGACCTCTCTTATAAAGAAGGCAGGGGGTTCAAAACGCTTTCACTTAGCACAATTAAGAAATGTGTTAGCAAACTTGTTGACGACGAAAGGGTGAACGTTGAAGAAACGGAACTAGGAACACTGTTTACCATCGTTAACTACTCGCTGTATCAGGATTCGGAAGACATAAAAAAAGAAAGTGCGAACGGTGAAAAAGAGGAAGTGCGAACTAACTACGAACTAAGTGCGAACGAACTGCGAACTAACAGCGAACAAGAACAAGAACTAAAGAACTTAAGAACTAAAGAACTTAATTCTACTACAGCTACAACTACCACCCAGCCGGCTGATGATTTCGGAAATATGCTGCAGACCTTTGAAGAAAATATTTGCAGGCTGTCACCTTTGCAAATCGAATCGTTCGGCAAATGGTTTGACGATTTCAATCAACAACCGGAAATCATCATCGAGGCTATATCGATTGCTGCTAACCGCAATAAAAGAAATTTCGGCTTTGTCGAATACCTGTTCAAGGAATGGGCGGACAGCAAGCTGAAGACCATCGAGCAGATCCAGTCGCATGAACGCAACAAATTCAATAAGCAAGCTACTCAGAAAAGCGCTGGCAGGTATCAACCGCGCTCAAATTACGGCAACAAGCCGATGCGGGAAGAATTGCTCCCGGAATGGTTTGGGAAACCCGAAGAGGAACGTGTGCCGGAAACGGTGCCGCAGTCGAATAGCCAATTTGAAGAAGAAAAGCAAAAGATACTTGCCGAACTGGCAGCTAAAAAGGGGCGAGGATATGAGGGAGATTAAATTCAATTTTTACAACACGCGTACCAGAGAATACACGCACTGGAATGATTCAAATGTCGGCCTGAATTTTTCCGCCTTTTGTACCCATGAGCATTTAAGGTTCTTGCAGTATACCGGATTAAAAGACAAAAACGGCGTTGAGATTTTTGAGGGGCATATACTTTCTGCTTTTTATGGCACTCAATTAACATCGGTGAAATGGAATAAGGAGTTTGGACTTTACGAAATCGACCTGCAATTAAGTGGTGGCTCAGAGGCATCTGAAGAATTGCTTGGAAATCACTTAAGCGTAGTTGAAGTCATCGGCAACATCTACGAAAACCCTGAATTGCTGAAGGTCTAATTTTTTAAAATTAAGTTGTCAATATATTCTTTTAATTCGGTAACACAATCATAGCCAACTGGAAAACAATTGAAGGAGGGAATAAATTGGGAAGAACAGCGCATAAATCACAGTCCGTGGACGAGCGTATGAAACAGATTTACCTTCGTGACTTGCACAGTCTCGGTATTACTTCAGGACCAAGTAACGAGCCGTTGCACAGTATGAATAATGCTGATCTCTGTCGATTGATTGCCAGGGAAAAAATGAAACGGGATTAGGGGGAAGGATGGATGTCGGTACCACGAATATTACATTATCCCGGCAGCAAGTGGAGCATGAGCGACTGGATTATTCACCACATGCAGGAGCACAAAACGTATTTAGAACCATTCTTTGGGTCCGGTGCCGTCTTTTTCAAAAAAGAGAAGTCAGGAATTGAAACAATCAATGACATGGACAGCAGCATCGTGAATCTATTCAAAGTCATCAGAGACCACCCGGTGGAGCTGGCAAGAAAAATCGAATGGACGCCTTTCTCCAGGGAAGACTACTATGCTTCGTACGAATTCGAGACCGGGGACAGCATCGAGGACGCCAGAAGATTCCTGGTCCGCTGTTGGCAAGCTATCGGAGCAAAAACAAGCGACCGAACAGGGTGGCGAAGCTTAATTTCCTCGAATGGTCCAGATGTGGCGAAGGAATGGAGCAAGTTGCCTGAAAAGATAATGCTTGTCACTGACCGGTTGAAGGAAGCGCAGATAGAGCACCAACCAGCTGTGAAGTTGATTGAACGCTACAAGCGGAGCAACGTGCTAATTTACGCGGATCCGCCATACATCATCGAGACGAGAACCAAGCGCCATTATAAGCATGAAATGACGATTGAGGACCACATGGAATTGCTCGAAGTTTTGGATGCACATCCTGGACCGGTCCTACTGTCAGGCTATGCTCACGAAATTTATGACAGCAAGCTCAGCGACTGGGAACGTCAAACTCTCGATGTAGCAGCTGAAGCAGGAGCTCGCCGGCAAGAAGTGCTGTGGATTAACCAGGTTGCTGCTAAGGCAGGGTACTTTCAGGATTCATTATTTAAATGAGGAGTGGAGGCAATGGAAACTTGTAAACGGTGCAACCGACAGTTGAAGACCGTCAAGAGTATCGACGTCGGTTATGGTCCAACTTGCAAAAAGAAACAGGATGAAGCAGACGCGGAGTTTCTTCGGATTCAGATTACGATGGAAGAGGAATTGGAATATCAGAAAAAAGTGAAGAGGTAACAGAATTTCATAGACAAAAAAGGATAGCAGCCGCTATCCTTTTGGCCATTACAGAGAGAACGGGGGTCATTTTATTGCGCATGCAAGAAGTTAAAATTTCGGAGACAGGAATTCTGGAATTGGATATAATGGAATTACCAGAAAGTTGCATCCTTGTAATTTCTCAGGGGAAAGCAAAATATGCCTCACTTCCTGCTCATGCTGAAACGAGCATTGTTACGTATAAAGGGAAAGTGAAGCGGGTTAATTTCGATGAGGGGGAAGATTTTTAGTGAATGTAATTGGAAGTGTATGGGAAGCTGTAAAGCCTGTTTGGGATGTAGTTAATCCGATTTGGGTAGTAGTGGGGCCAGCAGCTGGCTTTGGGCTTAAGAGTGTATTGGAAAACAAGAAAAAAAAGAAAATTAATTCTAGCGAATCTAAAGATTCTATTGAGCAAGCAGTTCATTTAATTTCAGCGAAATATTTCAGCATCGGAAGAGACATTGAGCTTTACAAATTTACCGGAAGCAACATAGCTGGATTAAATGAATTTCCTGTAGAGTGGATTCCAAGTCAAAAAGAGTTAAATGCCCTTAGCCGAGGCAGAATGATTGATGATTGTACAGAAATTATATCAATGGATTTGACGGTCAAAGACAAAGATTTCAAGGAATTTGAGGAAAATATTCGCTCTTTTATGCATGAGTGTAGAAACTTAAAGCGAATTATGGAAAACAAGGAATTTGATGAACTTAAAATATCAGTCATTCAAACTGTTGATGAAAAATTAAAAGAATCACACGGAAAAATCATGAATGACTTTAGAAATTTTTAGCCGGCACCAGCAAACTGGAGGACATTATAACAGCTCAATAGAGAAATTATAAAAGGGTGAATGTTAACGAGGGGGAAGATTTTTGATGGGACTAGAAGAAAGTACTTTAAAACACTTAAAGAAAGAAGTCAAGAATACAGGAGGTATAAATTCTCACTCGGATAGGTTGGCTTTTACTGAGCATTTATCTAAAACACATAGTAAGGATTTATTGAAATTTTATATTGCAGATTTAAAAAGTATTCCAAATACGTGGAGTTTTATAGCAACAAGTACAAATAGTATCATAACTCTATTTATAACGATCACTTTTGGAATATTTGCAGTAGCTCTTGGTTACTATTACACTTTAAATTTAGAAGTTTTAAAATTGGGAAAGCAAACTGAATCTGACACTCTTCTGTCCACTTTAATTAGGGGAATAGGAATAGTGGCTTTCGTATTAGTATTCTTTACAGTTATGGTTTCAGAGAAAATAAAACAAGCGACATTTTATTTATCAATATGTGAAGTAGCCTTAGAAAATGATATAAATTCAAATGAAAATATCGGAAATATTCAAACAGTTGAAGAAACAAATATTGCATAAAGTATAAAAATTCCCTCCAATTGAGAATTGAATATTATTAATAAGTCATTTATAGCTCGAAAGGGGAAGGGGGGAAGAGTTTTGAAAAATATCGAAGTACTTTATCAAGTTAAACGTCCAGATGGTTTATATTCCGAAGTAAAGAAATTTCGATTAGCAGCTATAACGAATTCTGATCAACATGATGAAATGGAATTCAAGGAGTATTTCACTGGATTAATTGCGGAATCTGAAAAAGTGGAAAGAGAATCAATTCGAGCAAAGGGTTATAAAGAATTTAGATAGTCCGCACCAGCAAACTGGAGGACATCATTACAGCTTAACCGCTGTTTTGGTGTCCTCTTTTTTATTTACTTTAAAGGAGATGGGTGAAATGAGAACAATGCGAGAGCAGCTTATAGCAAAAGGCATCGTGGTCCGTCTGAGTGTTAAAGAAGAAGTTGCTGATACAAAGAGAAGCAAAAAGCCGAAAGAGCAGCTCAGCCACAGAGAGCTGCAAGAATTAATGGGCAGTAATCGCGAGACATTCAAACGTGCTAGAGGTGGAGCAATCCGCCGCAATAGATAGGAGGGGTGAAGATGAAGATATGGGCTGATGAGCTGATTTTGCAGTACAAGAAGCACCGTAGCGAGTTGGTGAAAAAGAGGAACAAGATGAACAAAGAAGATCCGCAGGACAAACTCGATTTAACTCATTACAACAGCATGATTGATGAAATGGATTTTGTGCTGCAGTGGTTGGAAACCGGTCGAGATCCTAATAATTATCGTGGAGCGGATAGAAAAGGTGTATATCAGTATCAGTCATTCCAGAGCATTGACTTCATCCCTGATATTACTGAACAGATTGAGGAAGGTCCTAAGCACCTCTATATGTCTGCTGAAGAAAAAATCATTATGGCTGATATATTTTCCTCTTTATCGTTTCGTGAGCGACATTGTTACGTTTTGCATGTCGGCCGGCAGATTAGTGTAGCAAAGATTGCAAAAGGTTTAGGAGTAGGAAAGTCAACGGCTCAAAGCTATATTGAACGAGCCAAAAGGAAGATAAAAAAGAGAGTTTCCTAGTCCTCCTTGCCGTACGTTTGCCGTACGATGTCCCTATATATGAAGGGGAGAAAAAGAGGGGATGCGTTCGAGCGAACAGTCCCTCCCATAGCCCCGTTTAAACGAGTGGTTTTAATTGGATATAAAGGATTTTATATAATCTTCCTAGAAGTAATAATTGGGGAGGTGAGATTAAATGCAACCAACAGATAAATATCCAGATTTTGAAGAGAAAATTGCTAAAAAAATTGAAGAAGAGGGTTCTGAAATTCTTGGTTTAAAAGCGACACTTGCGCTAGCTTCATTGTTAGATGAAAAAGGAATCATTAAATACGAAGATTATATCGACAAATTTTATGAATCTTTAGCTACAGAAGAATAGTGAAAGTATAACCACTCTTTGGAGTGGTTTTTTATTATGTCTATAAATTAAATGACACTCCTGCCGATAAAAATAACTGGGAGGGGTGAAAAGATGCCAGAAATGCAGTTGTTAGATTGGAATGTAATTTGGAGTGATTTTCAAATTGCTTTTGGCCCGTTTGCAGTAGCACTTATTCCAGTGATTATAGCAGCGGTAGTGCTTTTGATCATAAAGCAGCTAATACCAAAGGGAGTCTTACGCCAAATCTTTGGAATCGTAAGCATGGTTATTATCGTTTACATCGCTATTACTTCTATTTCAAATACTACGATGAATTGGTGAACTAGTTTAAGCATCCTTAGAGATGCTTTTTATTATGTCTAAAAAAGCGAATAGCGCGAGAGTGGGTGATAGAAGGATGGCAAAAGGTAAGTATCTTGAATGGATAACCGAAGAAGGGGTGGCGCTGCTGGGTGGGTGGGCTAGAGACGGCCTAACTGATGAACAGATAGCTCATAACATGGGCATCAGCCGGTCGACGTTGAATGAATGGAAGAAGAAGTACCCGGACATTTCGGACACCCTAAAAAGGGGCAAAGAAGTTGTTGATCGTCAGGTAGAGAATGCAATGATCAAAAATGCAATGGGCTATGATTACGAAGAAGTTACTTATGGAACTGTAGAAATGAGCAGCGATGAATTTGCTGAACGTGTTGATGCAGAGGCAGATTTGTTCATGCAGCAGAATCCAAAGGCCACATCTGAAGAAAGACTTCGGTTTATTGCATCCATTCCGAGAACGAAAGAAGTAGTGATTAAACGAGTCACGAAACATAAGGCACCAGAGACACTGGCTCAAATCTTCTGGCTGAAGAACCGTAAGCCGGAGCAGTGGAGGGATAAACAGGAAATCAACCACAGTGGCGGCTTGGACAACAAGCTGGATCTTACGGGGCTTTCTGTCGAGGAGTTGAGGAAGCTTGCTCAAACTGACGGATAAGCAACGGAAGCAGCTGGCATGGGAAGCGCAGAGTGAACTGGCTCGCCGCTCCTATCGCGATTATGTGCTCCATGTCCATCGTGGTAATTACAAACACTTCCGGCATACCGAATACATTGCTGACCGGTTGGAGCCGATTGCCCAAGGGCAGCAGAAGTACATGTTCATTGAAATGCCTCCACGGCACGGGAAGAGTATGACGGTTACTGAAAGCTTCCCGAGTTATTACCTATCCAAGAATCCACAGAAGCGGGTTATTGCTGCTTCCTATTCGGATACATTGGCTAAAAAGTTCGGCCGCTTGAATCGGGCAAAGCTCGAAGAATATGGACCATTTCTCTTTAATGTTTCGCTCTCCCAAGCCAATGCCTCTCAAAGTAACTGGGATGTAGGTGCTTTTGGTGGCGGGATGATCTCCACAGGTATCGGGGGCTCCATCACAGGTCAAGGTGCGGATTTATTGATTATTGATGACCCATTCAAGAATGCCCAGGCTGCAAACTCACAGACCATTAGAGACAGCGTTTGGGATGAGTGGGAGTCGACACTTTCAACCCGATTGCATAAGGGGGCTTCGGTCATTGTCATTATGACGCGCTGGCATGAAGACGATTTAATCGGTCGTTTACTCGAGCGTTCTCCTCATACATGGGAGCGGATTCGCATGCCGGCCATCGCAGAAGATGAAGATGACCTACTTGGAAGGGAAGTCGGAGAGCCGCTGTGTCCCGAACTTGGTTTTGATGAGAAATGGGCAGAAGATAAAAAGACCGAAGTAGGTTCGCGGACTTGGAACGCGCTTTTCCAGCAGCGTCCCGCTCCTGCAGGCGGTACCATCTTCAAACGCGAATGGTGGAAGTTCTATAAAGTGGCTCCCGCTCATTTCGATGAAATCATCCAGTCCTGGGACTGTACTTTCAAAGATGCTGAGACTTCGGATTTTGTTTCCGGACAAGTCTGGGGGCGCGTTGGAGCGGATAAGTATCTCCTGGATCGCGTGAAGGAGAAGATGGGTATCAAAGCAACCATGCAGGCCATTCGAACAATGTCGGCCAAGTGGCCGCAAGCCAGGGCAAAGCTGATTGAGGATAAAGCGAATGGAACTGCAGTCATCGAAATGCTGACAAAGGAGATACCCGGGCTTATTCCGGTCAATCCGAAAGGTGGCAAAGTAGTTCGGGCGCAGGCGGTTGCTCCAGAAGTCGAAGCAGGCAACGTTTACTTGCCTGATGGCTCGATTGCTCCATGGATTCACGATTATGTAGGCGAATTCAGCACGTTTCCGTTCGGTAAGAATGACGACGATGTCGATAGCATGACACAAGGATTATCACGCTGGCATGAACCGCAGGGAGAATCGAAATACGTATTGCCGCCGATGATTGGCGGAATAAAGAGGGGGTGAGTGCTTGAAATTCTTCAATTGGCTCAGACCAAACAAAGAAGAGCAATTAAGACAACAAGTCCGAGCAGCTGCTAATAAAGCGAAGCGTGGACAGCAGACAAAGCAAACGGCTTTCAAATGGGAGCAGCAGTGGGGGCTTTATGAAAAAGTGTTGAGCCGCAAATCCTACAGCTCGAAAGAAGTCATTGATAGCTTAAAAGTAATTCGGGATTTAAATCCGGATGCGAGTATGGCTATCTGGAATTTGCAGCGCTTAGTGAACAGTGGCTTTGAGGTTGTCGCGCAGCGGCCAGACGGAACGACCGACGACGCTATGACGGAGAAGTTGGAAGACCTGGCTAAACGTGTCGGCCCTCTTTACGGAGGCGGCATGGACCAGCTGGTAGGCGTTTGGACATTGGCGGGCTACACAAGCGGCGGCTTTGCTGCAGAAGTCGAATTGAATGAGCAACTGAATGATGTGGTGGACATCCATGTCGTTGAAGCCACATCCATCGATTTCATGCGGGACAAAGAACAGAAAATGAATATGGTACAGCGGCAGTCTGACGGATCACTCAAAGTGTTGAATCCGGAGACTGTTTTTTATTATCCACTGGATCCGGATGTCGGTGATCCATACGGCCGGTCGCCGCTCCTCCCGATTCTGCAGATCGTCTTCTTCCAGGTGCAAGTCCTTAAAGACTTGCAGCGGGTGATTCATCACCAAGGATATGAGCGGTTTGATATTTCGATAGTAGAAGAGGCCATCCTGAAGGCCATGCCGGATGAAATTAAATACGAACCAGCCAAGGTGAATGAGTTTGTCCAGGCTTTTGTGGGAGATATTGAAAAGCATTTCAGTGAATTGGAGCCGGACACCGACTTCATCCATACGGATTCCGTTAAAGTGCAAACTGCAGGTGGAGCGGGTGGCAAATCGATGGATGCGACTCGAGTGATTGGTGTCATTAATGAGCAAATCGTTTCCGCTCTGAAGATGCTGCCGATTCTACTTGGCCGCAATGAAGGAACGACCGAAACGCACGGGACCGTCCAATGGCAAATATTCGTTGCGGGTGTGAAGAGCATTCAGCGAACGATTAAGCGCCTAATGGAGCGGTCTTTTAACGTTTACTTACGGATTCAGGGATTCCAGGGAAGAGCGAAGGTGACCTTCAATGAAATTCCTGTTCGAAATGAAATGCAGGAAGCTCAGGCAGAACAAACTCGCACGAATACGAAAATCATCCAGGTGCAGCAAGGATGGATTGATAACGACGAAGCCGCAAATGATATTACGGGCCATGATGCAGTCGGTCCCGCTCCAGCACCTAGTAATCCGATACTCAATTCCTTCCGTCCGCCGACAAGTTCGGCGCGAATGATGGGAAAGAACCGAGCCGATGAAGACGAAATAGAAGAAGGCGCAGCGGCATTCATCGGCGAAACAGAGGAGCCATGGGCCGAACAGGTGGCAGAACTGACGGATCAAGCGGAAGAAGCTTTCGGGCGTTTCATGAAATACCAACGAGAGGAATACATTGCCCGGATGAGAAAGGCTGGCACGCCGCTAAGCACAGAGCAAGAGGCAATCGAGAGTTTTCGTGATTGGGTGGAAACGAATGTCCTTTTTGACAGCTCGGAGCAGCTCGCGCTTTGGAATGAACTTGGCATGGACTGGATAGCGGTCGCCGCCGTAACTGCTGGAGAAGTTAATGCCCTGACGTTTGATGTGGATGTCGTCTTTAATTCGCAGGATGAAGTTCTTTTGCGGGCTTTGAGTGACCGCTCCAGGAGGTCCGCTGAATTCATTCAAGGTGTTACAGACGAAAGTGTGCTGATGTCTCTTTGGGATGTCGTGGCTGACGGGAAATATGATATTGCCAAAGCCACAAAGGTTTTGGAAGAGGACCATGCCTTCAGCAAGAACCGCGCACGTGTCATTGCTCGCACCGAAATGATTGGAGCGGCAAGAGCAGGCCAGAATGATTCCGACAGGCAGAGTGGTCTGGTCATCGGTAAAATATGGCGTTCTGCTAAGCAAGACCGTACAAGACCGGGGCATCGAAAAGCGCATGATCAAACAGTTGCCTTTGATGAGCCTTTCCTGGTGGAGAATAACAAAGGTGAGATCGAGCAGATGATGTATCCAGGAGATTCTTCACTTGGTGCATCCGCTTCTAACGTAATTCAATGCCGGTGCTGGTATAAACGAATTTTGGCAGGCGAGGAAATGTAAAAAACCGCTGTGAAAAAGCGGTTTTTCTTTAGACTATAACCCTTTACTTGTTAACCATGTCCAGAGAGATTTGTTCGCATAACCACCATAATTAGAAGTTACTCTTGTTATAAATACACTATCATTCGCATCCATCGCAGAACGGACTATATCTCTAATTTCATTTGCTCTTTTTGGAGTGTCTACGAACCAGACTGACTCTAAAGGGTGATTAGTATCTCCTAAAGATTTTATTTTCTCGTAGAGCTTTGAATAATCTTGCCCAGGAGATTTTAAATCATACGTAATTATATAAACCGTCATAAAATATCACCTCGCTTTCAATTTAATATATTCCACAAATAACATAAAATTCCTTTGAGAGGAGGTGAATGAATTTGGGGGAAAGTACAGTATTGCATCTGCCGGCACGCATTACGCTGTCAGCAGAAGAGGCACCAAATACGGATGTGGATCTCGAAAAGATTAATCGGCATACCTTGGAGCCGGTTGAAGCAGCTGAAATTTTTACATTCAGCGGGAATTGTTCCAATGATCGAATGGATTCGCACTTTACGCGGATGGATCCACTCACAACGCTTCGCAATTATGCGGATGACCTGAAAAACGGGGTCAGCCTGCAGGAAGGGCATAACGTTTACGTGAATCCGTACGGCCGCTCCTATGATGGAGAGGTCAAAACGATAGGTGACGAGACTGGCCTATCGAACGCAGTCCGTGGCAGCTGGTACATCATGCGAGGGGTCACAGCAAACGGGAACAAAACCGACGATACCATCAGACAGATAAAAGCGGGAATTGTCCGGGACATGTCAGTTGGATTTTCAGGCGGATCATATCGATGCGGCAGCTGCGGAAAGGATTTATGGAATTCGGATTGTCCGCATATTCCGGGGCTTGAAGATGAGAATGGCCGCATATCCTTTGCTTGGATCGTGGATGCGCGACTTCGGGAAGTCTCGACCGTTTATAAAGGGTCAACGCCAGGAGCGTATATCGACAAAGCGCGGGAGTATGTGAAGCAAGGTCAAATGGAAATAGACAAAGTGCATCAATTGGAGCAGCGATTCAACGTTCGTTTGGACGATGGAAGCCGCTCCTTTTATATTGCAGAAAAGAAGAAGGGAACAGGGTCAAACATGGATTTATTAGAACAAATGAGAACGGCCATTAAAGAAAACAAAATCGAAAAGCGCTCAGTTTATGAGTTGCTGGGTACGGAGGGCGAGAAATTCCGTCAGCCGGATGATATTGCCATCCGCAATGAACTTGGTGATGCAGCCAGCGTTGATGGCGTGAAGAAAATGAAAGAAGAAGCGGAGCAGGGCCGTCAATACCTTGCTGATTTAGTCGACAGAGCAGTGGAAGCGCGTGTGCGTGCCCAAGGCGAAGGATTCAAAGCAGAGCCTTACAAAAATATGCTCTCCCGTTCTGCAGATATCGAATACATCAAGTCTGAGATTGAGTCTTATGATGCGATGGCAGCGGAGCGGTTCACGCCAGGACGCCAGACGGAAGCAGAAATACTTAAAGCCCGCCAGCAGGGCGGCGATGATGATGTCATCGTATCTGAAACATATAAAGGAGTTGGGCAATAATGATCAACAAACGTGGTGGGGTTGTACCCGATAGTTTTGGCTTGTCACTTACAGTATTCGCGCAAGATGCGACAGCAGCTGCTCCGGTAAAAGCCGGTGCACCTTTGAAGCTCGCTACTACTGGAGCTTATCACGCGGTGAAATGCGCTGATGGTGATGCAGTAGAGCTTGTTGCGAAGCATACAGTAACGGATCCGGATGCGCCGCTTGGCGTACATGCTTATGGATTCTCACGCAATGCTGAATTTAAGTATTCAGGAGCGGTCGCAGTTGGAAATTCAATTGTGGCAGACGCTAATGGCGGCGTAAAAGCAGCAGTCGATGGCGCAGGAGCAGCAGTGGACAATGGAACATTTGTGGCGTTAGTAAATACAGCGAAAGGCACAGTAGAAGTACTGTTGCCATAATGGAGGGGAAATAATGGAATTCAAACACAAGATTAAAAACAGCCGCGGGGAAGTAATTGAATTAAAGAACGGTTCGGACCTTAAATCAGCCATTAAGGATGCAGCAGGAGCGGATGGCCGCATTGCCGGTCAAGCGCAGGACCTCATGAGCAAAAACAGCTCAGCGACATTCCGCGCTTACCTGGATCAGCAGGCGATTACGGTTAAAGATGCAATTCGTTCTCTTGGTTTTGCTGATGTTGGACCGATGCAAGCACGCGCTTTATATGAAAACGACAACACAAAGCCGCTCTTTAACGCAGTTCTGGAAGATGGCTTCCGTGAAGGATATTTGGCTGCCGGCCGTGCAAGCGAACTGGTTGCTCAAACGATTTCAATGGATCAGATGTCTTATCAGTACTACGAAATTGAAAACAAGGAAAACGACGATCTTGACCTGAGCTTGGTCGGTCAGGGTGCACCAATTCCAGTCGTTACAATCAAGCTGGATACGAACCACACCATCTTCGTTTACAAACGTGGTGGCGGTATTGAAATCACGGACGAAGCGAAGTCAATGCGCTTCGATATGCTCGCTTTGCACTTGCGCAAACGTGGCCTTCAGATGGGCCGCACGGACGAGAAGCTGGCAATTGCCCGCCTATTGAACGGCTACTTCAAAGACGGTACCGATGCCGCTCCGACAATTGGCGTTAAGACAGCCAATGACTGGAAGATGTCGGATATCTGGTACGCAGCACAGCACGGAAACCAGGAACACGGCTTTACTTATAACCGCGCTGTCATGAACCTGGCGACTGCAGAGAAATGGGCGACGATGAAAGAGGACAACGGCCAAATGATCTTCTTGAACGAGCTGAAAAAAGGCGATATGCCCGATATGCTGCGTATGGCGCCATTTATTTCGGAATCTATTCCGGATAACCGCATCATGGTCGTTGATACACGCTTTGCATTGGCAGAATACCAATACAAGCCATTCTCTGTTGAAAACGAACGCAACGCGAAGACGCAGGTGGAAGGTTCATACGCCACTGTCACTTCTGACTATGTGCCATTCGATAAGAATGCCCGCATGATCATCAAACTGGATTCTGTACGATAAGGGGGAGAGCCTAGTGGCTAAGATAGACACAGCAAATGAAATCGTTGAAGAATTTCCGAATAAAGGCTTCGATGCCGAGCAGCTAAAAGAAGAAAATACGCAGGAAGAGCTGGATCAGCTTCAGCAAGACCTGAGAGCGGAGCGGGAAGGAACAGGGGATAAAACCTCTGAGCCTTCTGAAACTCCAGCACCTGAAGCGTCTGCAGCTCCAGCCAAAGAATCTGCAAAGAAATACAAACTGAAGGATCCCGAGACTTCCTACCAGGAAGTCGGCTTCACATTAGCGGATGATCAGGAAAAGGAGCTGCCAGAGAATCCTTCTTCATTCCTGCTGGGCTATATTCGTTCTGGCTTTATTGTCGAGGTGAAATGATATGGGGTTTGCAACAACGGTTGAAGTAAAGGACCGAGTGTCTTTCGAAGAACTCAATACGATGGATGATGCCAAGCTGACAGTATTAATTGAGCGGGCGGAGCGGTGGATCAAGCGATTCACCGGCCGCAGCTTTTCAGAAGAGAGGGATCCGGACAAATTGGCGGATTTACGGCACGCAACTGTTCTCCTTGTTGAGTATCTATGGTTCCAGGACCAGCCGGATATGAAGGAAGAGGCATTTGATAACGTTCAGACCGAGAAAATCGGTTCGTATTCCTATACTAAGAATGCGAAGCCGGGTGAAGCGACAGGTGTAGTGGAATTGGATCAAATCCTTTTTTCATTACGCCCTTCTGCTGACTTGAAGCCGATGTTCTTTTCGACATTCGGACCCGGTGGTGGAACGCGATGAGCTTGCGCCGCTTATTGATCCATACCTGTACGACTACAACGCCCGGCCAGAAAACAGGCGAAACGGAATATGGCAAGCCCATCTATGGGACTGTAACGAAAGAAAATGTTCCTTGCCGCTCCGATCTGATTCAGCAGTTCAAGTCTACGGATATGTACGGAACAGATGTCATTTCGAAAAATATGCTGTTCCTGGAACCGGATGAGGACTTCACTGAACAAACTCGCTTCTCAAACATCCGGGACAAGGAAGGGAACATCCTTCTGGAAGGCAGCTATACAATCGACGACAGCAAGCCCGCTTATGGACGTAAGCGACTGCATCATCATGAAGTCTCTTTGAAAAAGGAGAGTGATTCAAGTGGCTAATGGCGCAATGAGTTTCAACTTCAAAATGCCGGAGGAGCTGATGGAACAGTTCTCGGAATCGAACTTGAAGAAGGCCCGTACAAAGGCTGTTGAAGCCGCTGGAATGGTTTGGGCAGATGAAACAAAAGAGATCGTCATGGAAGACGATCACATTAATACGTCTTTGTTCATCAATTCCATCGGATATGTGACGGGTTTCGCCGGCAATTCAGAAGGTCCGCGGGCAACTGAAGGCGACGTCGTTCATGAAATCACCGATGAAGGCGGCAAAACAACCCTTCAAATCGGTTCTGCAGTGAGTTATGCGCCTGTACTTGAGAAGAGATATAACTTGATGGCGCGAGGGTTGGACCGGGCGCAAGAACGGATGAACCGTGTAGCGGACCATCAAATCAAAACCATACTGAAAATCTAAGGAGGATTTGAATGATTGATTATATAGATTCAATTCCTCCGGTTTTTCGGTTCTTTAAAGCACGCACCGATCTTCATGTAGATGCAAACACCTTCCAGTCGAACATCACGGATGGCCTGCTCGTTCGTTCTGCAGGCGGCGTCGGCTTTACCCGCATTCAGATGATCTTCCGCTCCAAAGATGAAGCGGCGGCCATGGCAGGGCTTATTTCCTGCATGAATATGCTGGAGCGGGAAGCCGCAGCCATTACAGGATTGAGAGGCAGCTGGTGTGAACGTGAAGGGAATCCTGTTCCGTCGAAAGATGAAGAGACAGGAGCTTTTGAAGCGTGGGTTTATATGAGATTGGAACACTTAGAAGCATAGGAGGAAACAAAGATGGCAGATAATACTAAGCTCGAAAAGAAAGCTACAGAGTCTCGCAAGATTGTTTGCAAGGGGCCTGCTGATAAAAATAGCGGCGCTACAATTCTCCGATTGCCTGAAGAAGGCACGAAGAAGAAGCCCTTTGATATTTACGAGGGTCAGACGCTAATCGTTGGGCGCGAAGTATCAGAAGAAACAGCAAAAAGGTTATTGGATATGAAATCATGGAAATTCGAGGAGGTTAAGTAATGACACCGGATATCTTCAATGTAAACTCAGAAAACTTTGTAGGCGGCCCAGGTCGCCTTGTGGTTGCAGACCTAGCAATAGCTGCTCCAACAAAAATCAGTGACGTAATGGATACGACGACACCTTACAATTTAAAGAACGGGTGGCGGGATCTTGGTGCAACCAATGATGGAATCTCGATTTCACGTGGATTCTCTACAGAAGACTTCGAAGTGGATCAAGTGATGGGGCCAGCGGATACAGAGGTTACCGGATATACACATTCACTTTCAACAAGTTTGGCGGAGAACACGCTTATCAATCGCCAGCTCGCATTGGTTGGTGGCGAAATCATTGAAACACCAGCTGAACTTGGAGCTGCTCAGGCACTTGCAGGTGCCTTGGCAGTTGGTGCAAGAATTGTCACGCTAACAACAGCGGATGTCGCTTTTAAAGCAGGCGGGTGGTTGCAATTCACTGGTGGGGAAATGAAGAAAATTGTATCGGTCGATGGGACTAGCGTTGTATTGGAATCGGGCGTAGAGAAAGCGTATGCGACTACCGACAGTGTTTCTCCAATCACTTCTTTGCCAACAAAACGCATTGGCTATGGTACGAAGCGCGATGTGCCATTCCAGCGTTATGCACTGATTAGCCAGAAGAAAGACGGTTCTCTTTATATGGCCGTTATCCGCAAAGCTCAGGTCACAGGGGACGACAAAGAGCAAAGTTTCAATAAATCCAAACGGGTATTGCCGCTTTCACTTACTGCATTCCCTGAAGATGGCATTGCGGACGAAGAGAACGTGTATTACGAAATCGAAGAATCTATCTAATCGGGAGGAAACTTTTCTATGGCAGCAAATAAATTAAAATCTTTGGATATTAACGAAACAATCGGCAGCATCACTTTAACGGATAGGGAAACGTCAATTGACGTTCCTCGTCTTGATATCTCTAAAATCATACGGATTGTGAAATTCATCGGGACAGACGGTATCCGGATTTATAGTCGCCTCCGCGAGCTCCTTCAAAACGACGAACTCACTTCCTTCGAGAGAATCATTGCAGTCGTTGAGGAATTGAAGGAAGAGCAGCTCATCCGTGTCGTCGCAATTATATTGGACATTGATGATAAAGAAGCCTTGAAACTGGATTTAAACGAAATATTGGATGTGCTTATTGTACTTTCCGATAACACGAATTTAGACAAAACTTTTACCCAAGTCCGGACCCTGGCGAAGAAGATGTTCCAGGTGGAGATTCCGGACTTCCAGACGATCATTCAGGAACGGTTCCCGGCAGCGGAAACGGAAACCGTGACGGTGGAAGTCGGTTAGACTTTGATGAGTTCATCGATCAGCTCATCAAACAGATTGGCTTAGTATCGTCCCACTTTGGCTACAAGGAAGAATACGTTCTCGGGCATACCGCTGACTGGCTCAGACGCAAATACGAGCAGGCAGTTGAAGAAAAATACAATGCCAGCCGGGAGCGCTCGGTTGAAGGTTTCAACGGCCTGAGATTGTTGGTCGATAGCATGTTCAATCAAGGGAAAGGGTTTAATGAAATCCTTCCTACGTTTAAAGAACTGAATAAAAAAGAAGTGAAAGCTAAGAAAGATAATTTTGTGGGCGGAACTTGGTGGAAGTCGGAGTAATTATTCCGGCTTTTTTATTTTGTCCTGGAAAGGAGGGGGAACATGGCGACGAATGGGAAGAGCAATATCGAAGTAACAGCGGATACCAGGAAAGCGCGGAAAACGATGGGGGATTTCTTCCGGGACATCGAAAACTCCGGAAGAAGATTCAATCAGGTCCTGAACAGTTTGGATCCATTCAATGATCTGCAGAGGGATGCCGTCCGAACATCGAGAGAAATGGATGAGCTACGTGATGCAGCAAGACGCTTGGATTCCGGATTGGATAACTTAGGAGACGGGAATAACCTAGACGATTTAACGCGTGACTTGGACACTGCTGACCGCAATATGGATGACTTGGAAGCCAGCACAAGTAACGTCGATGCTGCTTTGAATAACGCAAGGCGGGAAGTTGAGGACTTCGGCGATGCGTCAGTTCGTGAATCTCGTGAGGCAGAGGGTTCTTTCGGAAGACTTGGTGAAACGGCCAAAAGAATTGGTGGAGTTTTGATTGCAGCTTTTGCCGTCGATAAAATTAAAGACTTCGCCACGGACTTGGCAGCCACCGCTGGATCTGCGCAAGCAGTGAAAGCTCAGTTCTCAACTGTTTTCGGAGATATGGAAAGTGAAGCTGCAGAGCGCTTAGGCGCAATAGCGGGAGAAGCTTCTATTCTAGAAAACCGTATGAAAGAAAGCTTCGCCAAAATCGCAGCATTCGCCAAAACTGGCGGTATGGACACAGCCGATTCATTGAATCTTGCTGATCGGTCGATGCGAGCCATCGCAGACAGTGCAGCTTTCTATGATAAATCGCTGGAAGACACAACTGAAAGTTTGCAGTCGTTCTTGAAAGGAAACTTCGAGAACGACGCAGCTCTCGGGTTATCAGCTACTGAAACCACCCGGAATGCAGCTGCAAACGATTTATACGGGAAGTCTTTCAAGGACTTATCGGAATCACAGAAGCAGCTGACACTCCTGCAGATGGTCGAAGATGCCAACAAAGTTTCTGGAGCATTCGGACAGGCAGCTCGTGAATCTGATGGATGGGAAAACGTAACAGGGAACATGAAACAAGCCTGGACAGATTTTAAAGCTGTGATTGGAGAGCCATTTCTTGACGTTGCTGTCACAGGTTTGAAGAACATGACAGCACTTGTTTCTGGGCTGGATACTGAGGCGATACGCGATAACATTGGCGGAGCTTTTAAATTCGTTGGTGGAATCGTCGGGACTGTCAAAGATAAGGTTGGAGAATTCGTGGATGCTTTTGGGGCTTTGCGCGACTTCTTGAAGGGCGATGAATCTGCAGAAAGTATATTATCTAGCTTTGGTGTGAATCCAGAAGAATTTAGTGACACCATTCAAATGGCAAACATCATGAAGGAAGCCTTATCAAAAGTCTGGGACTCATTCAAAGATGGGAAGACTTACGTCGATGCAGTCTTTGCATTGTTCAAGAATGAAGACGGAACAGCTATAAGCCTCCTTCATCAAATGGGTTTAAAACCCGAAGAGATCCAGCCGATTATGGATGCGGTTCATGAGGTTCAAGCTGTTTTCGAAGACTTCGGTGAAAGGATAAAGACAGCGCTATCTCCAGCGAAAGAAGCAATTGAGGGTGTCTTCGCTTTATTCTTGAATATGGATGGAACAGCAATTTCAATCTTTCATGCACTGGGCTTAAATCCAGAAGAAATTCAAAAAATTATGGATGCAGTTGACGACATTAAGCAATCCTTTTCGGACTTATGGTCTGAACTAATCGATCTTGCGAAAACGCATGGCGGAAACATGGCGCAGTATTGGACGCTGATTATTGACACTGCAGTGGCAGTATTCAAGTTATTAATGCCTTACATCAAGCCAGCGTTAGAGGCAGTATTTGTATTTGTATCTGGAATAGCAAAGAAAATTTCTGATTTTTGGAAATCTGATGGCGAACAACTGATGCAAGCGATCGGGAATGTATTCAAAGGAATTCTAGCAGTTATAGAATTTATCATGCCGCTTGTTCTCGGCATCATTAAAATAGTTTGGGGCAATATAAAAGGCGTCATTTCCGGAGCCTTAAATGTCATTATGGGCATAGTAAAAATATTCTCCGGTTTATTTACTGGCGATTTTAAAAAGATGTGGGAAGGCTTGGTTCAAGTATTCAAGGGAGCAGTCGAATTTATCTGGAATTTTATCCAGCTGACATTCTACGGCAAGATACTTGGAGGTGCAAAAGCATTCATTCTGACATTCCGCACATTCTTCGTGAATTTGTGGGCTGGGATAGTCCAGTTATTCAAAGGAAACGCAACAAATGCATTAAATATTATCAAAGGTGCATGGTCAGCTATTTCTGCATCGACACGATCAGTGTTCAATAGTATATGGCAGTTCTTCCGTGACATTTTCATGTTTATTAAAAATGTCATTACCGGAGCAGTTTCTCTTTATTTCAAAATAATTTTCACGACTTGGAGTTCTATTTTCAACGTGACAAAAAATGTCTTCACGAATGTATGGAACTTTTTCAAATCAATCTTTACAACAATCCGCAATTTCATATCTGGATCAGCCTCGGGAATATTTAATAAGATTCGCGATACTTGGTCGGCTTTAAAAAATAATACAACCGGAGCGTTCCGTGATATTTTCAACGGTATTAAAACAAAGTTCACGGACATAGTGAACCTGGCGAAAGGCTTGCCGAAACGAATCGGTGATGGCATTGGTGCGATGGCTTCTAAAGTCACTTCGGGAGTCACGAAAGTCATCAATAAATTGGCTTCTACTCTTGGCAAAGGAGTCAATGGTGTCATCGGTGGGGTCAACTGGGTACTTGGAAAAATTGGTGTCGATACAGATATACCTAAATGGTCGGTTCCTCAGTACGCTCAAGGTACGAAAGACCATCCAGGTGGATTAGCTATTGTTGGGGACGGTAAGGGCCGGAATAGCGGTAGTGAATTGATTCAAACGCCGGACGGTAAGTTATCACTGAGTCCGGATAAAGACACAGTCGTAAACCTTCCAAAAGGCTCCAAAGTGTTGTCTGCATTAAAGACCAAAGATTTCTTAGCCAGTTTACCGAAATACGCAAATGGTATCGGGAACTTATGGGACAAGACAAAAAAAGGGGCTACGCATCTTTGGGACAAAGCAAAAGATACTGGAAAGAAAGTAATCAACAAGGCTTTCGACATCTTTGACTACATTAAGAATCCTTCCAAGCTTCTCGATGTGGCACTAAGCACTCTTGGCATCAGCAAACCCGGAGGCACAGGTTTCACATCTGATATGGCAAAAGGGACCTGGAACAAAGTGAAGTCCAGGGCAGTAAATTTTGTGAAAGGTAAACTCGCCGACTTCGGTGATAATAAAGGTCTGGGATTTGGTGCTGCATTCCGGAAGACTTCAAGTTACGGATGGCGGACACACCCTATCACTAAAAAACGGGAGTTGCACCGAGGAGATGATTACGGAGCTGCTCCTGGAACGAGAATTCCTGCCCAGGCAGCGGGTCGGGTTATCCAAGCGGCTTATCATGCTCTACGCGGAAATTATGTGCGGATTAAGAGTGGAATCATGGAACGGATCTATCAACATAATGCCCGGAATTTGGTAGGAGTAGGCGATACGGTCCGTAAAGGGCAAGCTGTCGGAACTGTAGGGTCTACTGGTGCTTCCACTGGACCTCATTTACATTATGAGGTCTTGAAAAACGGAGGGGCTATAAATCCCGCAGGCTTCTTTAAAGGCGGCATCGTCAAAATGAAGCAGCTGGCTTGGATTGCTGAAAAAGGGATGGAAGCCATCATCCCTCTGGAAACAAACCGTGCTGAAGGACTCGATCTGTGGCGTAAAGTCGGTGAGCATTTCGGCTTTAATATGGATGCCTTAATGAACCCAGATGCCTTCAACGTGAATTTTGCAGGCAATGGCATGGAGCAAATGCAGAGCATGTCTGCTGCAGGCTCCAAGATAACGAAGGCGTTCCAACCCGCAGCAACTAGCAGTACTCAGGCGAAGCAACCAGTCATCATTCAAACTGTTTTGCCGAACGGTAGAATCATGGCAGAAGAATATATCGACGACTTCAATGCTGAAGATCAACGCCGCAAGAAAATGAAAAAACCCAATAAAGGAGGGAGAGTAAGTTGAGCAGACTGACGTTTAATGGAATTAGCAAAACTTATCTGAAAATCGCTCGGGACTGGTCCCTCCCGGGTTGGGCACCAATCGAGCGGGAGTACTTAACGGTTCCTCAACGAGCCGGCGGAATACCGAAGCGCATGCAGACAGGGATGCGCCGTTTCGATATTCCGATTATCATCGATTCTAAAACACTCATTGAAAAAGAAGCTTTTGTCGAAGACATGGCAAAATGGCTTATTCATGAGAAAGCTAAGCCATTGGTATTCTCCAAATATCCGAATCGCACTTTCTTTGCTGAGATAGAGGGTGCGCCGGTCTTCTCAGAAATGTGGATGCGCGGCAAAGGTGTTATCTCAATTGTTTGTTCGGATCCATTCAAATACGGAGAGGAACGGACAGTAGATTTTGTCGACGGGGCTGCTATCGTAAATAACGAAGGCTCCGCTAATGCGAAGCCGATTTATGAATTCGATGTATTGGGAGATCTCACACATTTGGATGTATATACCGATTTTGCCTACATCCGTGCAGGTGAGGAGACACCAATCGACGTCCCGATTTATCAACAGCAAACCTTATTGCTGAATGACTCAATGAAAACTCTGACCGGTTGGACTGATGTTCTCAATGTAGATAATGGCTATGTAACGGGTACAATGACGGCTACTCAGACCGGCTTCACTCCAACATCTTTTGGGGTTGAAGAAAGTCCGAGGAATTGGCAGGGGCCAGCAAAGGAGCGAACCATCCCGGATGGCCCAGTGCAAAACTTCCAGATGAGGGCAACTGTAGAACTGCTGAATGTAGGCAAGCAGACGGGGATGATTGAGATCTACTGTATGGATGTCGACGGAAATACCGTTATTAAAGTCGGAATTGAGGACATCATGCAATCAATTTCGGAAGTGCAAGCAAAGTTCCAGTTGGGTAATATTGAAAACCGGAAAGTACAGAATTACCGGACCGCAGACTATAAGCCTGCGTGGAACAATTATAAAGGAATTCTACGTTTATTTCGGAGTGGAAATCGTATCCGTCCTTATTTTGCGTTGGTTCAGCCTGATGGTAAGTATGACTGGGTCTCGTCAAATTATGTATATACTGACGATCTTGGAGAGTACATGGCACCCATCAGTCGCATCAAAGTGGCGATTCGGAAATGGCCGGGTACGTCGGAAGCGGTCATGAAGGTTCGAGATTTGAAAGTTTGGCGGTTGAATGATCCGCAAGAGGGGGTTCCGATTATCGCTTCTGCAGAAGACAAAATCGTCATTGATACAAACGACAGCTCCATCCGTTTAAACGGAGAAGAGCGGAAAGACCTGAAAGAATTCGGCGCATCTTTTTTCAAATTACCTCCGGGCAGCACGGCCGTACTGGTTCAACCATTTGAAAAAGTCGTCGGAAAAGTACGGTATAAGGAGCCATTCAGATGACAATCATTCATATCTTAAATCATCAGACGGGCGAGCTTATCGGCCACTTGGACAGCGAAAGTGATAAATTCTTCTGGGATGCCAAACATGTTCATGGGTTGGACGGAGAACATTCCCAACAACTCACCATGCCGGCCGACTTGGAAGAAGCTGCACTTTTAGAAGGGCGTACCCGCTTTCTGATACCGCTGGAGGATGGCGGTTTTGAAGAGTTCATTCATTTTGAATCGGACACGCAGATGGAAGATGAAAAAACGATTTATGGAACACCCTATTACAAAGAAATGGACAAGAAGTATATTCTGCCTCCTGGGAAATACATCGGAACAGCCAAAGAGCTAGCGGATTTGGTGTTGCCCTTTGTGAAGTTTGAAGTAGGGGTAGTCGAGGACATTAATAAACGGACGATTACCATCGACCGGCACGTCGGAGCGTATTCTTTCCTGGAGAAAATCTCTTCGGCATTCAATTTGGAAATGCAATTCCGACTAACTACTGCAGGCAGCCGTATAACCGGCCGCTTTGCTGACTTCTTCAAGAGAATTGGAGCCGACACGCGTAAAGAAATCGAGCTGGGTAAAGATTTGTTGGCAATCAATAAGAAAGAACATGCCACCCGAATCGTCACCGGTCTTTTTTGCATTGGTCCCGAAAGGGAAGACGGGACAATGTTAACCACCACGATTTTTGACGACGACGCATTTCAGCGCTGGAATGAAGACGGAGAACATATTGTAGATATCTACGAGCCTGAGAGCACTGAGCAAGACATGACGCTTGCTCAATTGCAGCAGTACGGTAGAACCGAATTGAACAAGCGGATCGCTTCCGTCTATGAATACACTGTGACAGCTGCATCCCTCGAGGAATTGTTCCCACACGAAAAAGTGCGTTTAGGTGACGGGGTCCGGCTGAAGAACCCAGAGTTCTCTCCGCCACTTTATGCAGATGCGCGGGTTATTCGGATAGAACGCTCTCTTACGGATCCGGATGCAAAGACGTATGACATTGGTGAAATAGTCACTTATGACGAAGATGAAATACTCCAATCTTTCCGCAGACTGCAGCAACAGCATAATATGCGTGTTATCCGGTCAACTGAGAAGCCGCTAGGAAGCTCAAATAAAATCTGGGTTCAGATTGCACCGGCAGCTAATGGCAAGCCTGCAATGGAAGTCCCGCACGTTTGGAGCACGCAGCTGAACGACTGGGTGAAAGTGGCACCAACGACTGCCGCTGAAATTGGCGCCGAACCGGAAATCCCGACACAGCCAACGCCACCTGACCCGGCCATTCATAAAAAGTGGGTGGACAATTCAAGTGAAATCGCGGAATTGAAGATGTGGAATGCGACGACTTCTACTTGGGATGCAGTACAAGGGCCACCAGGGCCGCCGGGCGCTCCGGGATATACGCCGGTCAAAGGGACCGACTATTTCGACGGGGCTCCTGGACAGGACGGCACAGACGGCACATCGTCGTACTTGTGGATTCGCTACTCGCAAAATGCGGACGGCAGCGGCATGGTCGATTACCCGATCGACGCCAAATATATCGGTGTGGCGACTACTCAGATAGGCGTTGCACCTACCGCGCCGAGTGCTTACCGCTGGACACTGATCAAAGGGACGGATGGCTTGCCTGGTGAACCGGGAAGCGACGGAAAGACTTCATACTTACACATTAAGTATTCGAACGATGGCGGCGTTACCTTTACGGCAAGTACCGGAGAAGACGCGGGCAGCTGGATTGGAACTTATGTGGATTTCACTGTTGCGGATTCAACAAATGTCGCTGCTTATACTTGGAACAAAGTTAAAGGCGATAAAGGCGAGACAGGTGATCCAGGGAAGGGGATTGTTTCGGCAGTCGTCACATATCAATTAGATACGGATGGAACGTCTGCGCCGAGCGGGACATGGTCTTCGACAATACCTGCGCCGATTAAAGGTCAGTATTTATGGACGCGGACTATTTCGACATATACCGATAATTCGACGGTGACGACCTATTCCGTTTCGTATCTGGCGACGGATGGACAAACAGGCAAAGGCATCAGCAGCACAGCGGTCGCTTATCAGATTGGATCAAGCGGCACGACTGCGCCTACTGGGCCATGGTCCGCAACCGTTCCCGCGCCAGTTCCGGGAAGTTATCTATGGACAAGAACGATCATCACTTATTCAGACAACACGACTTCGCTTTCATATTCGACCGCTTACTATGCACTAGACGGACAGAAGGGTGATCCTGGCGCAAAAGGAGATCCAGGGCAACCGACATACACTTGGGTTAAGTATGCGGACGATATAAGCGGCGGTGGTATGAGCGATTCGCCGACTGGGAAAAAATATATCGGCATGGCTTTTAACAAGCTGTCAGCAACCGAAAGCTTAACTTCGGCTGATTATACATGGTCGCCGCTTTTCGAATCGATAGTCCCGATTGCAAACGGAAAAGTCTTTCACAATCCTAACGGGGCTAGTTATTACGCAGGCGGAACCGTCACGGGTGCGCTTATTGTAGAAACGCCTATAATGCCTAGCAAAATGATTACAATGAGAATTACGGGATACAATTATCTTAGAGATAAGGCATCTATCGATATAGCCATTTCCTTTTACGCTTACACTAACGGGGCGCTGAATTATAGTTATATAAACAAAGGCGACTTCCCTATAAATAGGGTGAGGATCGGCATAGATTCCACTGGAAAATTCGTATTGATTTTAGGGGAAACAAATACGAGCTGGTCATACCCTTCAATCAAAGTCGAATCGATGCAAGCGTCTTATCAAGTGCCGCCGGACGATTGGATCGGTGGATGGAAAATGTCCACGAATTCGGTCTTGCCTACTTTGACGAATCAAATTGAAATAAGCGGGAAGGATATTCTTAAATCCGTCGAAGTTTCGCAAGCGACTGCAGACGGCAAGAATACTATATTCTACCAGTCGACCGCGCCTTCTGCGGTAGGTAGAAAAGAAAATGATGTATGGTTTAATACTGGCGACGGAAACCGAATGAACCGCTTCGTCAGCGGGGCTTGGACACTTGAGCGATTCGGAGAAAACGCGATTTCTGACCTTTCCATCACGAACGCAAAAATAAAAGACGGGACAATCGACAGCGCAAAAATCGCGAATCTGGATGCTGCGAAAATAACGTCGGGCATCATTGACAGCGTGACGTACAGATCAGGCTACGGAACGATGCAGCGATTCGAACTATCGGGCGGGACAGCGACGTTCATTGAAGACACAGCACTTGGAACACAAACCATCACGAAAATAAACGACGATGGTGTTTCAATACAAGCCAAAGACGGAGCGACTGTCGACTATTCTGCGCGCCTTACGGCTGGCGGTGTATTCTTGGGTTATGAATCCATTGGTTATAAAGGGAAATATTCGGTGAATCATTTAATTCTAGACGACACTGGTCTTGGTGAAACTTTGCTTTCTGTCGAATCCGCCTTCGCACAATTAGTAAGCAAAAAAGGGCTGCGGATTCAAGGAGAATCAGAATATAACTTCCTTAGTAACGGGGGCTATTCGATTCTAGGCGGGCAGTTAGTTTTCCATAAAAACAGCGATCCGACTACGAATATAAAAGAAACAGGATTCATGGCAATCGGTTCGATGGGCGGTGGGACGACGGGCTTCACAACGTTCGGCGCGACAAATTTCAGAACAAGAAAAACCTATACGCCAGCGTCTATAAGCTATACGACTATTTCGTCGAACCGCGATCCTTCTTTTTACGACATAAACCCAGATGGTTTTATGTTTGCCTTGAATGGAAGCGGAACAACAAACGCGCTAGTCTTTTTCCGCGGTAAATACACAGCATAAAGGAGGAATTAAGATGATCAAGGGATTGCTGAAAGGAAAACCGGCTATCCAGATTGATTGCGTCGGGTGTGGTTTCTCTTATGAATCCCGATACATTCGCGGCCAGCTGATAAAGTACAGCCGGGAATTCGGAGAATACGAAAATCACACCGCAGAGCCTTGCACGAATTGCGGAATGGGTACGGTTATCAACTTAAATTTACCGGAAGCGGAATTGAGCGAAGCGTTTATGGAAGAAATGGGAATGCCGGAAGAAGAACGCCAGCAACGGCGAGTGATAAAAGATTTCAAAACCGAAATCACATTCGAGGAGAGGTAGGTGAGAGCAGATATGAATCCACGGTCACAAGGACAAATGGTTGCTGATCAATTGGCAGCCCGAGTCGGGCAATTGGAGTTGGAAAAGGCAATCATTCAAGCAAACCTGGAATCCAAAACACATGAATGCGAAGCATACAAGGAAGAAATCGGAAAGCTAAAAGGCGAAAAGTAAAGAGTGTCCATCCGGGCTCTCTTTTTTTGTAAAAGGTATTCTCTTCTCTCCTGTATAATTAAAGTAATGGAGAAAGGAGAATAGTGCATGAACCCTCATCCGAATTTCAAAGAAGGTTTAACCTTTATTGATCTGCCTAAAAGAAGTGCGATTATTCATTATCGCTATAATGGAATATTAGTGGTTAGGTTGGTTTTTAATTTCGCTAAAGGAGAACCGGACGAATTAGACGATACACTAAAACATTTCATGGGCTTTGAATCTTACGAAGAAGAAGAGAAATTTTTGATATCTAAACGACAGGAAGCATGGAAGAAGTTTTGTAGCGTCAGAGAAAGAGAGATTTGAGAGTGTCCTCCCGGACGTTCTTTTTTTGCAGGATTTCCCGTTCTCCTTGCCGTATAATGGGAGTAGGGAGAGATGAAAGTGAATAGAATGAAAATGCACAAGATATGGTCATACATGAAGAAACGCTGTGATGATAGTAAAGATCCACTCTATAAAAATTACGGAGCTATAGGGATAGGGTATCAATCTTCTTGGGCGAATTTTGAAAATTTTTTTGAGGATATGAATACGGACTATCCAAGAAGTGTAGTTTTAGAGCGACATGACAAACAGTCTGATTTCTCTATAGAGAATTGCTGTTGGCGCGATATTTTAGATCGAGACATCAGAGTAGTAGATTATAAATAATTCTAAAGAGTGTCCAATTGGGCGCTCTTTTTTCTGTGCAATAAAACGTAAGGACTCCTTTAGGGAGCTCTTTTTATATATCAAATAAGAGAAAAGAAAGCATTAGGGGGTCCATCCTAAAACGAAGAGAGGAAGATCATGATGGACATTTTATTTTTACTAACAGTTGGAGGTGCTGATTTGGAACACTTAGAAGTTGCACGTATGTATTTATTCGGACCGGTGAAGTTCCTGGATTTCTTGATGCTGCTGATGGCGCTGGATATCCTGACCGGAATTTTCAAGGCAATAAAAAACGGAAACCTGTGGTCGAGAAAGAGTCTGTTCGGCTACGCCCGGAAGATTCTTATTTTTGGTGTGATCATTGTCGCCAATATCATCGATCAGATTTTGGGGCTGAACGGGGCGATCACATACGCAACTGTCATTTTCTATATCGCAAATGAAGTGTTATCGATTATAGAGAACTTGGCGCAGGTCGGCGTACTTGTCCCTAAGGAGCTGGCCGATAAATTGAAAGTCATGCAACCGAGCGAAACAGCTTCGCTGGGAAGCCAATTCAAGGAAGAACTGACCGGCAGCAAAGTGGAGCACGAACTGCAAGAAGCGAAGAAAGAGGAGGTAAATTAATATGCGCTTATTACCACATGGAATGAAAATTGGTCATGCCACTGTTATCGTTGATATCGTACCAAAAGGCAATCCGGAGATTCGCCCAGGTATTCCGATGAAAGCTCGAGGGATTACGGATCACGACACTGGAAATAAAGGCAGAGGCGCAGATGCCATTGCACACAACAAACTGCTGCATAACTGGGGTAAGTTGCCGGTAAGAGATACGACACATGTATCCTGGCATGGAGCAATAGATGAGGACTATATCATTCAGCACTTGCCGTTTGACGAACCTGGTTTTCACTGCGGTGATGGGTGGGGATTGAATTCAGGGAATCGGAACACAATCGGCTTCGAAAAGTGCATGCACGAAGGTGCCAATCGAACAAAAATCGAGGAGAACGCGATTGCCTTGTATGCGTTCCTGATGAAGGAAATGGACTTTCCAATCAACTGGATCCGCCCGCATCAATATTGGAGTGGAAAGTATTGTCCGGCGCTTATCTTGAATAAGTACGGTTCTTTCTTACCATTCCGGAATAAGATTGAAGCTGCCTTTAAATCCGGCGCTGCAGGAAAGCCATCTAAGCCACAATCAATTGTAGATTACCTGAATGCCCAGGGGCAGGATTCAAGTATCACTGCTCGAGCCAAACTGGCTGCAGCATACGGAATCAAAGGCTACGTAGGTAGTGAAGAACAAAACATTAAACTGCTGGGCTTTCTGGTAGTCGGGAAGCCAGCAACCAAGCCGGTTGTGAAACCCGCTGAAAAACCGAAGGAGGTGAAAGTAGTGGTAAATCCAATTAAAAAAACGGATCCCAACGAACCGTCTGACTTGGCAAAGGAACACTGGGAAGAAATGAAAGCAAATGGCTATCTGGATGGCACACGTCCGCATGATGCCATGACGCGCCAAGAATATGCTGTTGCTAATAACCGGCTGCGCAAGAACCTGTTAGAATTAATCAATGATGAAGAAGCACGCAAAGCACGATTTGAAAAACCGAAAAAATAATATGGTCACCTAAGAGCAGACCATAGTATTAATACGCAAAAAGCCTCGCAGCGGAAACTGCGGGGCTTTTTTACGTTTCGATCAAATAAGGATATAATGATTATCGAAGGGAAAAATCGGTCTACCCCTATTTTCTGATTTCCCTTCACAGTCTTAGCTTTTCGGCACCCAGATACACTCCTGGCAGATTATCCACGATTGACACATGTCTGGGTTGCCGAAATTGCTAAGATTTTATTTTCAGGTTTATCCTTTTATTAATCTGGCTATAAAAATAGTGTGTGTGCTGGACTATGCTGGACTATAGCACGGTGCATAGGTGTATCTAGTTTGTCTCCTTGGAGCAAACGGGATTCTCGGTGCGGAAACACTGAGGGTTTTTAATTTTCAGAATTTACGTTTAACATTTTTCTGTTTGGGAAATATGAATACTGCACGAGTGTATTCTCCCTTAGTTATACTTTCCCCCCTTCTGAAATAGAAGGGAGGCCTTTTTAATTATTCTTATCATTATTATTAAAAAGAAGTTTGATTCGATATAAAAATGGTATCCAAATAATAAGGGTTCCGGACATTAGTGCCGGTGCCTAGATATATCTTGCCTGCCTCCTGGAAGGTAAGAAAGGCCCCCCGCGCGTATATGGCCGGGGGTCTATTATCTGAAAATGTTTAATAATATATTATTCTGGTAATAATATTAAAGAGTTTTATTTTCTCCGTATTATTTTGTTTGACCCCTCTTCTGAAATAGAAGAGGGGCTTTTTTATTTGAATTCTCCTTGAACAGGCAGCTTAGAAAGGGTAATATAAGAACAAGAGTTCTTAAAAAGGAGGGGTATTTCATGTCTTCGCTGATGACAAAAGAGCTAATATTACATTTCGAAAATATGATCTATCTTCCATTTTTGCTCACAATCTTGAATAAAGACCGGGAAACTATCGACAATATGCCTTTTAAATTGAAGCGTCCATATCTCCAGCTGGTAGACCAGGCGATTAAATGTGCAGAAAGTGATTTAAGGAATACTAGGATTTACATGAAGAGGCAACAATATAAAATACTGCAAGGGACGAAAGATAAGCTTTTCACTGAATACGTGTTTTACTACAACGGCTATGAAGATCACCGGAAGTATCTTCACTATCAATTGCGGAATCGAACAGAAGAATTGATTAGTGTATATTTCCATCAGGTAACGATAGAAGAAAACCCCAACCGTAAAAATAGTTGGGGATCTGTATAAAATCAATATACTTGATAGCTTAAAAATATTATTTGTTGCTTATAGATTTTTGAATTTGCCTCACTAAATGATCCAGCTTGGCGATACTTTCGGTAGGAGTTTCCTTTATTATATATATTGTTGCTCTACCTTGGCCTTGTTTGAATATAACTCCATCTTCAATAAGCATATTTAAGATGTTTATTATTCTATTTTTTTTAAGGTTGGTTTGTTCTTCAATAGCTCTAGAAGTACTTGTAAAGCCCTTTTTCATAATAGCAAGTATCTCTTTAGTATCTTCATCATAGCCGTTAAAAGATTCTATTAATCCTACATTCCAAAAACGTAGTAGTGTTAAAGATGGGGATAGTTCTATATCTGGTGTTTTATAGTTTCTTTTTATTGCAGTCTGAAAAATTTTCTGCCCACCACTACCAGCTCTCTCACAGAATCCAATCTTTCGAAAAAGTAATTCTATTACGTGATTTCGTGGTAAAGATTTCCCACCCATCGCAAACTCTTCTATACTAACTCTCATTTTTCCTGGGTTTTCAAATTCGTAGTAGTCTTTGAATGCAGAAATTTTTATAGGACTCTGATGTCTATAGTCAGCATGTATTATAGAGTTGGCTAATGCTTCTCTTAACGCGACTTCTATATCAACATCACTTTTTCTGCTTAAATCTTCATCTAACTCAAAAGAATCTTTAACAGTTCCTTTTAATTTTTGTAAGGTTTCAATGAAAAACTTATACAAGTTTAAATTTGGATATTTCATGTCTCCTGTTGCTATTCTGTCACTCCATCTTTTTTCGTCAGCATCTATGTAATTTAAAAATTCTAGATGGAAATGAGGAAGTTCTTCTTTTATTGAAATATACTTTCCGAAAAACAAAAGTCCTCCGAACGTTAATTCTTCTTTGCCGGTGCTTCTATTCTTTCTCATAGCTCCAATTGAAATTAGAAACTCGGTGTCACTTTGAAGGGCATGGAATTCTTGTGTATCTAAATTGCTGATCCTAATCCTATAATCTTTGAGAGTTTCTGGATCAATATCATCAATAGTAAAACCTTCTATAATTTCATCATCTAATATATCTCTTGTATTTCGTATCAGTTCGGCTAATTCTTGCGTTGTACACTTATAATCACCTTCACCACGGCGAATATATGAATGAGTAAGCTCGCCATTCAAATATACAGGTTTTATTGCATAAGGGGCCTCGGGAACAGTAACAATAATGATTTTTATATTATCTTTTAAAGTTTCAATTTTCACATCGTTTTCAGTGATTAAATTTATACTTACCTTATTACTTTGTAGTGTATCAAAAAGGGTTTTGATTATTTTATCCGGATCATTAACTCCAGATGCTATAAATTGCTTATCTTTAGTCTCTTCTACTCCTAATATTATTTGCCCTCCTAGCGTATTGGCAAAGGCGGAATAGGTTAGCCAAAATTCTTTTGATAAACTATTTGTAGACTTTTTATATTCTATGTTTACACTTTCTGGTTGATAAACCATTTTAAAACCTCCATTACTAGTTGATTGTAAGTATATTTAATTCTTCGATATAAGAGGGAAAAACTATGATTTTCAAAAATAGACACTATATATAGTAGATAGTTTAAGCGGAATCGTTTACGAATCGTTTATGAATCGTTTATGAAAGGAGAATGTAAACAATAAAATAAGATTTAACAAGGTTTTTTTAACGAAAAATCGTTTATAAATCGTTTATAAAGTGGCACCTAATTAAAGCGCTAAAAAAGGCATATCTATATGTAGTGGTTATATTGGTGTTTTAAGAACAAAATATCAAGTATAGTACGGTATCAAAAAACTCATTTTTTTAAAACCCTTAAACGTAACTTCTGAATGATAAAGAAAAGTAAAATTACAGATCCGCTAGTCTAGAAAATCATAAAAACTTCATCTGCAATTCGTGGTCAGAAGATTTGACCACCTTTTGACCTCCATAAAAATACTTGTTAATAGTATTATATAGTAGAAACTCATTTTGTACTTGATGAGACAAAAATAATATTGGATGAAATATGTACCTGTATTAGACGATATTATGAGGGCATATAAGAACGTAAGAAACCAGGTTTGCGTTCAGCTCGTCGTGCACCACAGTTCTCAAAACGTTAATCTATCAATCAAAAAGCCCTTTTCTCTTACAGAGAAAGGGCTTTTTTTATTTATTAATCAGGCAAGCATGCGGTGTTCGGATTTCAATTATTAGCCACCAAGGATTTTCCCCATATACAGCATCAGGCTGAAGATGAACCAGACGCCCATTCCAATGTAGAATAAAATCATATATAAAGTAAGCTTATTGAATCCCTTGTTGGCTATCAGGATCATTCCGTAAAAGAATAAATTGGCGTATAGAGGGTTCTTCCAGTAGCCGGCTTGCAATGAGAATTTATAAACAAGATATACTGCTGTGATGAACCATAGGATAACCGCTGTTTTATAGAACATTTCTCTAGTTTTCATTACTGCTCCTTTTACCTGGATTTTATATCATCATATCATTTTGAGCTAAGCAGTAAGAGTTATATTATATGGAAGAATTTATTTGCGCAGCGCAGATTTGTGCAGATTTTATTTAAAAGACAGAATTGATTTAAAACTAATGTCGCTATGTTATACTTTACGTTGAGCAAAAGTGATAAGGAGTGTATATATATGTTGACTGAAGTACAAGTTCGCGAGTTACTCGGAGAAGTTCAAGATCCGTTTTTACATAGATCGCTGGCAGAAACAGATGGTATTACTTCTGTGAAGATAAAAGAAGAAAAAAACCATGTAAGTGTAAAATTGGCGATCGCCAAAGTGAATACCCCTGAACAGATGCAATTGCAGATGAAAGTGGTTGAAATTCTAAAAGGTGCAGGAGCGGATTCAGTCGGGATTCGTTTTGAAGAGTTGGCGCCGGAAGCAATGGCGAAATTCCGTGGAACGGCAAATGAATCTGAAGCACAGGATTTATTGTCTCCAATGAATAAAGTTGAATTCATCTCGATTGCCAGCGGTAAAGGCGGGGTCGGGAAATCGACTGTTTCTGTCAACCTGGCGATTGCGCTTGCGCGTCTAGGGAAAAAAGTTGGATTGATCGATGCGGATATTTACGGGTTCAGTGTTCCTGATATGATGGGCATCGAGAAAACACCTGTTGTGCGCGGAGATACCATCATTCCGGTCGAACGTTTTGGTATCAAAGTCATTTCGATGGGCTTCTTCGTTGAAGAGAATATGCCGGTCGTATGGCGTGGGCCAATGCTCGGTAAAGTGCTTGATCAATTTTTCCGCGATGTGGAGTGGGGAGATCTTGACTATCTTCTATTGGACTTGCCACCGGGAACAGGGGATGTCGCGCTTGATATCCACCAGATGCTGCCGGCATCCAAAGAGATTGTCGTTACAACTCCTCACCCGACAGCTGCTTTTGTAGCAGCGCGCGCCGGAGCGATGGCTTTGCAGACAGACCACGAAGTATTGGGTGTTATTGAAAACATGTCCTGGTTTGAAAGCAAGGAAAGCGGCAAAAAAGAGTATCTATTCGGACAAGGCGGCGGACCGAAGCTTGCAGAAGAATTGCAAGTTCCGTTGCTCGGACAGATTCCTCTCGGCCAGCCTGACTGGAATGAAGCGGATTTTGCGCCTTCTGTTTATCTTGAAGATCATCCTACAGGAAAAATATATGGTGATATCGCAGAAACCATTCTTAAGCAATTTGCGGCAAAACGCCAATAATAATGGATCCGGAACCTTTAAAGGGGTTCCGGATTTTTTATTTGGCAAGGGATTTCTTTCTATGGCTGTAATAGAAAGAAACCCCTTTTGATAATATCCGCTGTTCTTAATTGTGCCGAAACTGCGAATAGATACTGTGACTTCAAGGTTTGTTCACATCTCCTCAGTTTCGTTTATGGATTTTTACACTTCTGATTGGTACAATCTTAAAAGAACTTCAAATAACGGAGGCTTTAAAGTGACAATACGAAATTGGGTAAAATTCTTTATAAATGCAATGCTGATAGGTGGAGCGATAACCGGGGTACTCGGTTTATTTATAAGATGGAATGATGTTTTCGCCGCACCGTTCGCAAATGGTGCCTGGGGAGAGTTCATTGCCGGCTTTGTCTGGCTGGTAGTTGTGGGGATGACGATGAGTTTGATCGCGCAGATGGGTTTTTTCGCGTATTTAACCATCCATCAGTTCGGAATCAATATGTTCCGTACCCTTACACTGTGGAATTGGGTGCAACTATTAATCATCGCGGTAGTGATTTTTGATCTGATCGTTTTCCGTTTTATGCCGAATGCTGATACGGCGGCTCAAGGCTGGCTGTATGCAGGGCTTCTGGCGATTTTAATCGTAACAGCTGTTGTAACAGCTTATTTCAAAGCAAAGTGGACGACAAAATCCACGTTCATTTCTGCATTATTCTTTATGATCGCAGTAACTACGCTCGAATGGCTTCCAGCGTTGATGGTGCAAGCAGGAAATGCTGACAGCTGGGTTACGTTGCTGCTGTTTCCATTCCTGGCAGTGAATGCATATCAATTGTTGGTGCTGCCGAAATACAATGCCAAGTCCGATGCAGATCGGGAAAAACTTGAAGAGCGTCGTGCAGCCCGGAAAGCAAATGCTAAACCGGCTGTAAAAAAATCATAGATTGTGAAATGCCTGCTGATGAAGCAGGCATTTTTTTATCGGTGTTACCTTCAGTGAAAGGGGGAAGTTTTAAAGGGGGTTTTTGATGGACGGTTCCTGGAGCGGGAAAGGAATTACAGAAGGAAAAAAGTATTTTTAAAAAAACTTTTCTAAATCTGTTGACAGTGAATTGAAGATGCTTTAATATAATAAAAGTCGCCAAGCAACACAGACGGCAAACATGAACCTTGAAAACTGAACAGCAAAACGTCAACGAAAGACGTCACGAGCGCCTCGGCGCGAGAACGGCTTTTGCGAT